>OZ240210.1:7362500-9225684 GCA_965197495.1 Candidatus Marinacidobacterales bacterium | reverse complement strand
GCACCATTGATTCCAACTATCTCATTGGATCAACACCGGATCTTGGCTTTTTCAGCTAGGAACTTCAGATTAGCGGGCTCGGGCACTAACCCTTCTGCGAAAGCCAAGCGTCTATCGACAGCTTGTCCTCCTCGGACGGCAACACAAGCGCGATGAACATCAGAAGCCCACGCGGCAGGATGTGGCCTTGGATAGAGTAGAGAGGCTCGGCCAAGGTGTGGCCATAGGTCACGATGAGCAAGATGAACCCGATGTTAACGAGGGCGTCGCGCGTGCGCCATCCGACGATGAGAAGCGCGCCCGCAACGAGCTCGACCACCGGGATCGCGAGCCCGAGAGCCCACAAAAGGAACGCGGGGATCCACGTCTCCGCGTAGGCCTCGACGAAGCTGCCCTGCGCGTGCTGCATAGGACTCCCGATTCTACGAAGAGGCGATCCGGCGGTTGGAACAAGTGTCCGGCATCGAAACGGTTGCTGCAATGATCGACCTCCCGAGAAGCCGCGGCGTAAGCAACACCGAATTCACCATCGACGGCAGAGAGCAGCCACTCGCGAACGAAGAGCCCACCGCGGACTGGCAAGCCGTAAACCCCGAATACTTTAGCGCGCTAGGCGTGCCTGTCTCGAGCGGCCGCACGCTGGCCGACACCGAGCGCACCGACACGCAGCTCGTCGCCGTCGTCAACGAGCGCTTCGTCGAAGTGTTCCTGTCGCCTCTTGACTCCACGATTCGACAAAAATCACGATTCTGCGGTACCCTAGCAGTCGTTTTGTGGTCTCTCGATCGAAAGTGGCTGCCTAACGTCAGGATTGTATCCGGCGCGCACGGTGAGATGGCGAGGCGCCGCGGCTGAAGCCGACACGTTAGACGACCAAGAACAAGAGACGCGACTGTGCCCCATCCAAAGTCTCGGGACCACCTTTACTGGATGACGGACAAGTGTCTCCGTGCCGGCAAAGTCAGGCGGTCAAGAGTCAGACCGGCCGTGGAGGAATAGAATATGTGACCGAGCCCACGCTCAAGTTCTTGCACGAGGACGCTGCTATAAGCCAAACTAAGATCGATCGGTTCTCGGGCCTCACAAATGAGGAGTTGGTCGAATCCTTGAAACCGGGAGAATCGGGCTCCCTGAAGACACGGCCCGATGGCACGGTGATCGACGGTCACCATAGGGTAAAGGTTCTCAAGGATCGAGGGGTTGATGTTGATTCGTTGCCACGTGAAATAATTCCGAAGGAAGAGGCGTGCGTCGCGAGAGGTAGAGACGATGAGCCATGGGTACTACTTGGTCGCAGGCCCGTCGCCAGGCCGACTCGGAATTTTGGCTCGACCTCGCGGCGGAGACTGGTTGGAAGACGAAACGAGCGAATGGGCGCGTCTCGGAATTGATGTGGTGGTTTCCCTCCTCACACCCGACGAAGTGGAGGAGTTCAATCTGGCGGACGAAGCGGGGTTGTGCCGCTCGAACGGCATGGAGTTCGTAGCACTCCCGGTTCCAGACCGAGGTGTGCCGCCGTCATGGGAAGCCGTGCTCAAGCTAGTCAGTCAACTCGATGTCCAATTATCGAGCGGCAAGACAGTCGGTATTCACTGCCGTCAGGGGATTGGGCGCTCCGGTGTGCTGGCGGCTTGCCTGCTCGTTTCAAGCGGTATGTCCCCGGAGTCGGCGTTCGAACGGTTGAGCGAATCGCGCGGACGTCCAATACCAGAGACGAGCGAACAACAGGCATGGGTCGAAGGTTTCGCTCCGGAACTAGCCCGGCAGAATTCTTGAATGTGTCAACCGCCTAACTCGCGGATCGAGCGGACGTGGCCTCTCTCTTCGAGCAAATGCAGAGCCGAATTGGACGCAGCAGCCGTCGCGTGACGTAATTCTGAGCATGGGGGCTGGCCACGCCGCTCAACTCAACATTATATGGACTTGAGCCGCGCCATCAACTGAACGTCATGAAAATGGAGCCAGACCCGATGAGGGACGTCTTAGTCTGAAGTTCCTTGCTGAAAAAACCAAGATCCGGTGTTGATCCAATAAGATAGATGGAATCAATGGTGCTGGCTTCTGTCTACACGGTGATACCTTTGAGCAAGTCGTAGGCTCTCTGCTGTTTCGAGTCCGGAGTTGTCGTGACATCGAAGGTGGGCTCGTCGGGTCCGGCTTCCGGTCGCCGACATTTGTTTCGGACGATGTTGCTGAGAAGGCGCAGCAGCGTGCGGAAGCTGGAAGCTGGTCTCCCATCATCAAGCTTCTTGGTGTGTATCTTGCGCAGGGCTGCGTCGGAGCGTTGCGCCGGAGCGACGGGGTCACGCTCGGCCTTCGCCTGCTGCTCCTCGTCAGAGAATACTAGCGGGCGCCAAACCTCCATCATGTGCCACAGGACGTAGTAGGCCAGCATGCACAAGAAGATGTGCGCCCGGACTCGGTTTTCGCGCCGGTGACGAATCGGCCGCACCTTTAGGTCCATGCTCTTGAAGGAACGAAACGCCCTCTCGACCTGGGTCAGCAACTTGTAGCTGCGCACTGTGTCGTCGGTTTTCATCCGCTGCTCAGCAAGACTGGTGCGGATCACGTAGATGCCGTCAAGGGCAGCTTCCGTAGTGACCTTTGTGTCGTCGATTTCGAAGCTAAAGCTGTCGTCGCGAATGTCCAGCTTGAAGTGCTTGCCGACTTTGTACTTGTTGAGAACTTTGCCTACCCGCACACCGATTTTATCTTTACCATGCAGCTGGCCTCGCCCGATCCGTTGGCGAATCCGTTCCAACTGCTTAACGATCGTCCCCATGTGTCGCTTCCACCGCTGGAGCCGTTTGTTGGCGAGCTCAGAGTTGCCGTTGGCGAGGCGCGAGGCGTCGGCAGCCATCGTTGTCTCGTCTAGCTCGAAGTCGAAACCGTCGTCACGGATGTCGAGCCTATAGTACTTGCCGACCTTGTACTTGTTGAGGAGCTTTTTCACCGTAGCACGGATGTCCTCCTTGCCCTGCAAACGGCGCCGCTCGACCATCCGACAAACCTTCTCCAGCTCCTTGCAGGTTGCTTCGAGCAGAGCACGACGCTTGTGACGCCGCCTCTCGGCCAGCTCCGGATTGCGGCAAGCGACCAGCCTCTCGTTGGGGAAATCCGGGTGCGTCAACTCAAACAGGTTCCGCCTGTCGAATAGCCCCATCTGGATCACCCCATCGTTAATGAGCTTGCGAATCGGTTCGGGACGCAGAGCGGTAATCCAGTCGATACCGTCCATCTCCCGTAACTCGTCGATCTGGGTCTGGGTGATCATTCCGCGGTCGCCCACCATCACAAACTGCTCGATGCCGAACCGCTCTTGCGCATTTTCTACCTGAGGCAACAGCGTTTTGGGATCGCCCGTGTTGCCCTCAAAGACCGATACCGACACGGGGATGCCGCGTTCGTTGGTCAGCAGGCCGTAGTTGACCTGCAGCTTGCCTTTCTTGCCGTCACGGTTGTATCCGAGCCTGGCCAGCGGACAACTCACCCCCTCGAAGTAGCTTGAGGTTAGGTCATAGAGCGCGAGGCCGTCGTTTTGGAGATGGCGCGCCGCGAGTTTCTTTTCGATGACCTCCTGGCGTTTGAGAACCCAGTCCATGGCGGCATAGAGATCGTCTTCGTCGGCATCGCTCACCCCCAGGATTTCGGGCAGTGTGGTTGTGTGCCACCACAGGCTAGTCGCCAGCTTCGACTGCGGTTCGAGGATCCGGGCGACTACCATGGCCACGACCAAATCCCGCTCTGGTGAGTGTCGAGAGCCAACGAGTTTTTCGAAACCGAGCTGTCTCATGGCACTGAGCACCGCGTCGACGTGGCCGTGGTGCCGGGAGCCGTTCTCGACGATTTCGAAGGCGTCTTCGAGCGAAACGAGCTTTTGCCCCTTGAGTACGCGTCGGATGGCATCGACCTGCTCGCTCGGCAGTTTGGACAGGTTGGCAAGTGTGCGCTTGCGCGGTTTCTTGCTCTTGGCATCCCGATAGGACTCACGGAGCAAAACGGCGGGTTTGGAGTTGCGGTTGGGCACGATATCGATATGCATGGCTACTATATACACTATATAAGCATATATAACAATAACAAATACAATACAACATGGCTACCAATTGCAGGCAAAAATCACACCTCTAGCGCTGTAACTCCATGCGACTAAAGGTACTTTACCGAAGCGTGGGAGGACTTACTGGGCAGAACTTCAGCTTAGTTCTTGCTTGTGCCGGGGATTCCCGCACCGGCACCGAAATCGCTTCAAACATTGAAGCAGACATAAGCGCAGCGAGATCTGGCGGAAGAATTCGATGCGGCGGTGAACTCCCGTGATCTCGAGCGCTTCTTGGCTCTCTACACCTGTAACGGATCTGCCCCAATGAGAGTCTCAAGGCGCATGACGAACCGATCCCGCCGTCGGTTGACGAAGAGGTTGTAGAAGTTAGCCTGTGAGCAAGCTGCCGCGGATTTCTGGACGGCAGCTCGTGGCGGCTCTTCGCAAGTTCGTCGACTGGTGGTGCCTGACTTCACAGCGAGGATTCGATGTTGATGACTCCCGATTTGCTACTTCCGTTATTGAACGAAAGCAGCCATTGAGATCATCTTGGTCAGAATGTAGCCTCAGCTCAACCTGCGAGGTTTTCGACATGCCACCTAACCAATCGATCGCTGATCTCAGACGTTATACCTCGTCGTGCTGCGGCCAAGCGATCGGAGTTTGTAAGCGCTCCTCCCGGAGGCCCCTAATGTATGCTAGACGCGACATGAGAGAACCACCATGACTGTCATCATCGAGCCCATTAGTGCGAACGATCACGCGGCCGTTCTATCCCTTCTCGAAAAAGCCGAGCTTCCTACCGCTGGGGCCTCGGAGCACATCTCGTCGTTTCTCGTCGCGCGTGACGGCGACAAGATCGTGGGTTGTATCGGTCTCGAGGCGTATGGCGACGTCGCGCTCTTGCGCTCGCTCGCGGCGACGAACGCTGTCCGAGGCAGTGGCGTGGGGCGCCGGCTCGTCGAAGGTTTGATCGTTCGCGCGCGCTCAGACGGCGTGAGCGTTCTCTATTTGCTGACCACGACCGCCGATGAGTATTTCCCGTGTTTCGGTTTCGAGCGCATCAAACGGGGCGAGATCGACGCACGGTTGCACGCTTCCGAGGAGCTACGCGGCGCTTGTCCCGATACCGCGATCTGTATGCGCCTAGGGCTCTAGAAACGCTTTCGCATGCTCAGCATCACCACGGCTCTTCCTTGAACTCGGTCGACTCAGAGCCACGCGTGACGTCGAAGCCGAGCACGTCGGCCATTATGTCCTCGAACCCCGCGGCGAGGTGCGTCTCTCCGCTTTGCCAACGGTTGCGCGTCCGAAACCTTGCCGGCGCAGGCTCGCCTGAAAAATAACACATTCATCGCGGCGATCTTGTTTTCCGTTACGTGACAGCCCATCCCGCGCGGCGACGAACATCTCGCTCCAGGATGCGTCCAAGTCTCGCGTGAACTGCTCGATGGATGGGCGGTCGTTGCCTCCAGCTGCCACTGCGACTGCGTCGCGTGTCGAGCTGAGCCAGCATCAGCGGCGAATGGCGCGGAAGACCATCTCCGAGCCCACCTTCTTCACGGCGTCGATGTCGAAACCTCGCTCTTCGAGCTCTTGCCGAAGCGACCGCGCGGCTTTCGGTGCACCGACGACGAGCGTCCCTCCTCGGCGCAGCACGCGGCGTAGCTCGTCGATGCGCACCGTCTCGCGCGACCCCTCCCCCGTCAGCTCAGAGCAGACGAGCTGCGGGAAGCTCTCGTCGCGGAACGGTAGGCTCGACGCGTTTCCCGCGACCACGGCCGGGGCGCGGTTTCTGAGATAGCGAACTTTGCGAACGTCGCTGTCGAGCCCCACGCCTTTAGCCACACTCTGGATCAAGTGGTCCGAGCCGCAGGCGATGTCGAGAAATGGGACGTCGACCTCCAAATAGCTGACGATGAGCTCTTGGCGTTTCTTGAGATGCTTGTCGAAGCTCAGCTCTTCGGTGTCGGCAGAGTCCGGCGATCGCCGCAAGCTGCGGAGTCTCGCGAGCTCCATGGTCCCGGGTCGCGTTTCTTTCGCTCGCGTCGGCGCGGGTAGCTCTTTGATCTTGAATCCTTCGACGTGAAGCTTGACGAGGGCTTCGAGAGGCCGCGCCACATCCGCCCCCGCGCGCCTCAACGCCGATGTGTGATAAAGCCGCAGGCTGCTCGTGTAGTCGAAGTAAGGAAGGCCGAGCCACTTCCGGTAGAGGCGGTTCCAGACGCCGCTCTGCGCCCCTCGCGAGGCGATGAGTAGTTCCGCATCGTGGCGCTTTTGCCACAACTTCGTCGCCACGGACGGCTCGGCACCGTCTTCGGCCACGAGCACGAGCTCGGCTCCTTCCGCGCTCGAAAACTCGGCGCCATGCTCTTCGAGACTCTGGCGAATCCCTTCATGCTGGCCGGCGCCGCTTATCCGCAACCGTAGAGACATAACTCCCTCCGCTGAACAGCCAATCAGTAAGACGAGATTGGCTCAGGTTTTGTTCGCTCCCACTAGGGCGGCGCCGACGACCCCGGCCCTGTTGCGGAGCTTCGCGAGCACAACGTCGCTCTGAGTCGAGAGATAGGGCGCGAACTTTTCGAAGTTCTTGCTGCCACCTCCGCCGAGGATGATGAGGTCCGGCCAGAAATAGGTGTGCATCCGGTCAAGGTAGGTGTTGACGCGTTTCGCCCATTTCTTCCAGCTGAGCGCTTTGTCCTGCCGCACTTTCTCAGAAGCCCACTTCTCCGCTTCCTTGCCGTCGAGCTCGAGGTGGCCGAGCTCGACGTTCGGGACGAGGTCGCCGTCCTTGAAGAGCGCGGTACCGATTCCCGTCCCGAGGGTGATCATCAAGACGACGCCTTCTCGGCCTTGGCCCGCGCCGAAGCGGATCTCGGCGAGCCCCGCCGCGTCGGCGTCGTTCGCGAGCGTGAAATCGCAGCCCGACGCTTCCTTCAAAAGTACATCGGCCTGCACCCCGATCCATTTTTTGGATACGTTCGCCGCCGTCAGCACCATGCCGCGGCGCACCACGCCGGGAAACCCGCAGCCGACCGCACCTTTCCACTTGAAGTGACGCACGATGGCGACGATGGTCCGGGCGACGGCTTCCGGCGTCGAGGGCTTCGGCGTCGGCAGTCGATAACGCTCCGTTAGAAGGACGCCCCGTTCGGTGTCGACCGGAGCCCCCTTGATTCCCGAGCCGCCCACGTCGATGCCGAGCACCTCCATGGACGGAGATTAAATCACTCGAGCGTTCCCATTGCCATGATCGACAACGATCGCGTGCGCGGCCCGTCAAGCTCCACGAGAAAGAGACGTTGCCACTCGCCGAGCTCCACGCGCCCCGCGAACACGTTCAGCGATTCCGAGGCGCCGAGCAAGAGCGCGCGTGCATGGGCGTCGCCGTTGGGCTGCTCGTCGGGTGCGATGCGCTGAAAACGCCGCTCGTGCATGTCGTTGTGCTTGTAAGGTAGCTCGCGCGGCGCCCAAGCTTCGAGACGTTCCTCGAAATCCTGCAGCAAGTGGGGCTCGTTCTCGTTGAGAACGCCCCCAGTCGTCGTGTGCTTGGTGTGCACATTGACGATCCCGTGGTAGATGCCGGCGCGCCGGACGCGCTCGCACACGAGCTCGCTGACGTCGATGAACTGGATGCGTTTCGCGGTGTGCAGCTGCACGCGGTCGTGGCAGATTTTGAAATCCGCCGCCTCGCGTGCGTCGGCGAAGCTTGAAAGTGCCATATGTACTGTCTCCTTTGGGTCTCGAGGTCGCGCTCCCAGGATAAAAGCGCGCCTCGGCGGAGACATGAGCGAAAAGTGAGATCCTGCTCAGCAAGCGGTTTTGTCGTGGGCCGCGAGGGCTCAGTGGCCCAGGACGCGGGAGATGTTTGAGAGCCACCGCGAAAGCGTCGTTTGCCTCGGCCTCTCGAGCGACGGGAACGTGGTTTGGCGAAGCTTCGAGACCTTTGCGTAGGCGACACGCGGGGCGGCGTGCGCACGCACGTCTTGGACCCGTGCGGACTCGAGCAAGAACTCGATACCGCCCTGCGCGATTGTACGGCGGTACGTCCGAAAGCCTGGCTCGAACTTGAACTTGCCTTGGGTGGTGAAGCAGAGGCGACGGAACGCCTCCGTCCCGTCACGCTCGGCGTGCTCCGCGTGGACGACGTTTCCGGACTCGATATAAATCCGCCCTGGTCGCGCGCATTTTGGACGGTCACGCGTCCGGTTTTCTGGGCTGTGAAGAGAAATTGAAGGACTTCGGGAAAAGATTCGTCGTCGAGATTCCCTTCCAGCGGGCTCGTCGGCGGGCGCTTGTATCGGACCGGGCGGTGGTTGCGCGCCAGCAGACACATCGTCTTCAAAAGCTCTTCGTCACTCGTGTCCAAGGTGGCACAGGCCTCCGTCGGGTAGGCGGTTTTTCGAGCGCGTTCGGTGGGAACGAGGATCAAGACTGGGATGTCGGTGGTCTCGGGATCTTCCTTGATCCAGCGCGCGATCTCCGACGGTCCTGGGGACGCGGTGTGAGGCGAGACGAACACGAGCGCCGGCTGCGCCCGGCGGACGAGCGATGTCGTTATCGCACCGCCGTTCGCGGTGAGTACTTTGAAGCCCGCACTCTGCGCGAGCGCGCGGTAACGCCCGGAGTCGACTCCGGGACTTTCCACGATCAATAGCGTCCGGCTCGCCATTCTTCCTGTCGGGTGGCACCCCTGGCGTCAGCTGGAAGCTCTGCTTCAAGAAAGAGACACGACCCCCGTCTGCGCCAAACCTGTGAGCTCGCAAAATGCGAGTGGTCGAAAAAAAGATGCAAACCGCGCGCCATCACAGGAGAGAACGCAGTTAAGCCTTTGCAACATATGAATTTAAGTGCTGGTTTGGGCGATGACACAGACCATATATCGGTCGTGTTTTGTTAAGAAATCCGACGGTCGTTCTCGAGCAACGACATGCTTAGTCTGAAGTTCCTGGCTGAAAAAGCCAAGATCCGGTGTTGATCCAATGAGATAGTTGGAATCAATGGTGCTGACTTCTGTCTACACGGTGATACCTTTGAGCAGGTCGTAGGCTCTCTGCTGTTTCGAGTCCGGAGTTGTCGTGACATCGAAGGTGGGCTCGTCGGGTCCGGCTTCCGGTCGCCGACATTTGTTTCGGACGATGTTGCTGAGAAGGCGCAGCAGCGTGCGGAAGCTGGAAGCTCGACTCCCATCGTCAAGCTTCTTGGTTTGTATCTTGCGCAGGGCGGCCTCGGAGCGCTTCGCCGGAGCAACCGGGTCACGCCTGGCCTTCGCCTGCTGGTCCTCGTCAGAGAATAGCAGCGGCCGCCAAGCCTCCATCATGTGCCACAGGACGTAGTAGGCCAGCATGCACAAGAAGACGTGCGCCCGGACTCGGTTTTCGCGCCGGTGACGAATCGGCCGCACCTTTAGGTCCATGCTCTTGAAGGAACGAAACGCCCTCTCGACCTGGGTCAGCAACTTGTAGCTGCGCACTGTGTCGTCGGTTTTCATCCGCTGCTCAGCAAGACTGGTGCGGATCACGTAGATGCCGTCAAGGGCAACTTCCGCAGTGACCTTTGTGTCGTCGATTTCGAAGCTAAAGCTGTCGTCGCGAATGTCCAGCTTGAAGTGCTTGCCGACTTTGTACTTGTTGAGAACTCTGCCTACCCGCACACCGATTTTATCTTTACCATGCAGCTGACCCCGCCCGATCCGTTGGCGAATCCCTCCGAACTGCTTAGCGATCGTCCCCATGTGTCGCTTCCACCGCTGGAGCCGTTTGTTGGCGAGCTCAGAGTTGCCGTTGGCGAGGCGCGAGGCGTCGGCATCCATCGTTGTCTCGTCTAGCTCGAAGTCGAAACCGTCGTCACGGATGTCGAGCCTGTAGTACCTGCCGACCTTGTACTTGTTGAGGAGCTTTTTCACTGCAGCACGGATGTCCTCCTTGCCCTGCAAACGGCGCCGCTCGACCATCCGACAAACTTTCTCCAGCTCCTTGCAGGTCGCTTCGAGCAGAGCACGGCGCTTGTGACGCCGCCTCTCGGCCAGCTCCGGATTGCGGCAAGCGACCAGCCTCTCGTTGGGGAAATCCGGGTGCGTCACCTCAAACAGATTCCGCTCGTCGAATAGCTCCATCTGGAGCACCCCATCGTTGATGAGCTTGCGAATCGGTTCGGGACGCAGAGCGGTAATCCAGTCGACACCGTCCATCTCCCGCAACTCGTCGATCTGGGTCTGGGTGATCATTCCGCGGTCGCCCACCATCACAAACTGCTCGATGCCGAAGCGCTCTTGCACCTTTTCTACCTGAGGCAACAGCGTTTTGGGATCGCCCGTGTTGCCCTCAAAGACCGATACCGACACGGGGATGCCGCGTTCGTTGGTCAGCAGACCGTAGTTGATCTGCAGCTTGCCTTTCTTGCCGTCACGGTCGTATCCGAGGCGGGCGATCGGACAACTCACACCCTCGAAGTAGCTTGAGGTTAGGTCATAGAGCGCCAGGCCGTCGTTTTGGAGATGGCGCGCCGCGAGTTTTTTTTCGATGACCTCCTGGCGTTTGAGAACTCAGTCCATGGCGGCATAGAGATCGTCTTCGCGGGCATCGCTCACCCCCAGGATTTCGGGCAGTGTGGTTGTGTGCCACCACTGGCTAGTCGCCAGCTTCGACTGCGGTTCGAGGATCCGGGCGACTACCATGGCCACGACCAAATCCCGCTCTGGTGAGTGTCGAGAACCAACGAGCTTTTCGAAACCGAGCTGTCTCATGGCGCTGAGCACCGCGTCGACGTGGCCATGGTGCCGGGAGCCGTTCTCGACGATTTTGAACGCGACTTCAACCGAGACGAGCTTTTCCCCCTTGAGAATGCGTCGGATGGCGTCGACTGCGTCCATGGGCAATTTGGACAAGTTAGCGAGCGTGCGCTTGCGGACGTTTCCGCCCACCCGATACGACTCACGCAGCAGGACCGCGGGGGTAGAGTTGCGATTGGGGATGATGTGGATATGCATGCCCACCATAGTATCCTATGTGTCAATATGTATCAAACCATAAAAGGCTTTAGACATGCCTACATATTGCATCCCAAAATTAGCCTCTCGGCGTCCCTAAAGACGCGTAATCATTGGGGATTCACACTGTCAGTGGGTTCATTCGACCAAGGAACTTCAGCTTAGTTGCTCTGCCAAAAAGACTTGGAAGAATGCGACAGGAGTGTAAGAGCTACCGACGGTGCTGCGGCCGTTTCGTTAAGCCCGCGACGACGCCGACACCGAAGAGAAAGCTTTCGAGGCTGCTGATGACGATTCGGGTCGTGACGCCGGGCGTGGTTTCTCCCAGCAATCGTGCGAGGGGGTCCAAACTCACTTGGGAGCCGGGAAAGCTTTGCGCCATGAAGTCCAGGCTCATCGCGCCTAGGTGGTGGTCGCTCAACGCGAGGACAATGCCTGACAGCGAGCAACTAACCCCCGCGGCCGCGGCGACTTTCCACCTTGCTTTGCCTCGCGGCGTCGCCATTCCTCCGCCCTCGACCGGCGTCGCCAACGCATAGCCCGCGCCGACCGCGGCGCCGAGGACGAGCCCTTCGAATCCGCCTCCTACGGGCGACAGGTCCCGACCGAATAGACCTTCGACCGTGAAGCGTCCCACGAAGTGCGTGAGGCTTCCCACGAAACCGCCACCTGCGCCTCCGAGGAGGATGAGCGCGGCCATTCGATAGGAACGCACGAGCGCTTCGGCCCAGGCGAGGCCTCCTCCGACGCCGAGCGCTCCGAGCCCACCAACGACGGCGCCCACCAGCGGGAGCGCGATGACGACGCTCGACGTCGCCCGCGAGCCCGGGCCAACGAGCAGCACGAGCGCACCCATAGTGCCGCCCACGATGCCCGCTGCAACACCGCCCATCGTCGCGCCGAGCCATCGCTGGCGTATCAGCTTCCATGTGCGGCGAATCCTCAGACTTAGCAGCGCGCGAATCGTGGTGAGCGATCCCGGGCTTCCAAGTAGCGGCACGAAGCTCGAATCGGCCAAGTCCCAGCGCACGTCGCGCAGGAGGGCGCGGGCGACATCGTTGATGCGCGACAGATCCTCTTCTGCGCCGAGTCGCAGCACGGTTTCCGCTGCGTCACGCAAGCGCGTTTCATCCTCTTCGCTCCTGGGCGGCTCGGCCTCCATGAGCTCGGCGATTGCCTGCTCGAGCGTGTCGCCGTTGCCGGTCTGCGCGGTGTCCGGCTCTTCGGCGATGTCGTCATAGATAAATTGATAACCATGCCGCGACACCGTGCGGATGAAACGCGGATCTTTGGCGGGGTCGCCGAGGCTTTTTCGAAGGATGCGGATCGCTTGTGTCATCGCCCCGTCGGAGACGATGACGTCGTTCCAAACCTTGTCGAAGATCTCCTCGCGGTTCACGGCTTCGTTGCGCCGTTCCACGAGGAGCACGAGCAGATCGAAGTAGCGCGGAATGAGAGGGATCTCCGTGTCGCCGCGCAAAAGAAGACGCCTCGAAGGCGATAGCGTGAACTCGGCGAAGCGGTAGCGCGTGCGTTGCGGCGTCTCGGTCAAGGCTCCAGATTCCATCGCTCAAGCGTCGCGCGCAAGTAATGTTGCCGGTCCTCGGGGGCGACCGTGGAAAGACGCCGCCCTGCGTCGGGGCGCCGGGTGCGGATATAAGAGGTGCCGTCCGGTGTCTTCTTGCCGTTCAGACAAGCGAGCGCGTCGCGCACCGCTTCGGCCGGCTCCGGGAAGCGCGCTTTGAGCGGGTTGCTGTGGCGCCAGCGTTTGAGAAAGCTCGCGACGTGCTCTTCGACGAGCTTCAGCTCGCTCTCATCGGCCATCGCGAACAGCCGCGCGATAACCCGCTCGAAATTCTGGAGCGCGGTGTAGGGCCGAAGACGGCCGACGATTCGGCTATAGGTCACGAGCGAGCTTTCGATCGCGACGACCTTGAACGGCACGAGCCAAGCCTTGAGCACGGCTTTGAGCTTGAGCTCGCGCTGGTGCCGCTCCGCCAAAGACGCGATAGGAGCTTCGCCCGCGAGCTCGCCGGTGAGATAAGTGTGGCGTTCGAGGTCATCGAGGATGTCGGATAGATAGTCCGCTGGACGGTAATAACGGTTCGTGAGTGTACTCGCAATCACCGCTTCGGCGGTTCGGGTCAACTCTGCGGTCTCGGCCGCGTTTCCGACCGTAAAGAGACGGTCGAGCTGACTCCGGAACGTTCCTGTGTTGGCAAAGCTCTGTTTCGTCTGCGCGTTGTGGTCGTGGTGCTGCTCGTAGCGGCGTATAGCGGCTTCGAGCTCGCGCTGATGGATCTTGCGGCGCACGGCGCCCCCGATGGCTTTGAGAAAGCTCATGACGTGAAGCGCGGCCCGAACGCCAACGACGAAGGTCTCGGCGCTCGAGCGAGAAGAAGCGTCACTGCGAGAATCCGCATGGCTCGAGCCTAGCACAGTCGGGTGTAGGTCGGGCCCGCGTCGAGCTTTGGGTGCCGCTCGCTCTGGATCCCAATAACTACCCGGGTCGCGGGGGTCACAACTATTACATGGTCGCACGCCTTGCCGACGACGTGGGTGTCGACCAAGCCCGTGCGGAGCTCGACAGCTTGCTGATCGGCTGGAGGGAGCGCTCCCGCTCGCGAACCTCAGCACGATGGACATTGTCCTCGCCGATTCCTTGTCGGGCCCGCGGTTCATTACTCTTTTGCTCGTCGTTTTCGCGGTGCTCGCCTTGCTCCTCGCGGCCGTGGGGACGTACGGTGTCATGTCCTACACCGTGGCCGAGAGAACGAACGAGATTGGCATCCGCGTGGCGCTCGGCGCGGGAACGTCCCGAGTCGTGAAGATGGTGCTGACGCAAGGGTTGATTCTCGCGAGCATCGGTCTGGTGTTTGGGCTCGTGTTGGCTTTCGCGCTTTCGCGCTTCGTGTCGTCGTTCCTATTTGGCGTGAGCGCGACCGATCTTTCGACGTTCGTGACCGTCCCCGCAATCCTGCTCGCGGTTGCACTTGTCGCTTGTCTCGTCCCGGCATACCGGGCCATGCGTGTGGAGCCGGTGACGGCTTTACGCTACGAGTAACGTCCGCAGAAAAAATAGGCGCTCCGAAAGGGCGGAGCGCCTCGCCTGTTAGTGCGGAGACGCCCTAAGACGGCTCCACGGACTTGTCTAGTCGCCGACCTTGAGGCGGTTCTCCACTCGGAACACACCGAAGGTTGAGCGTGCGATGATCTCGGCTTTGCGCCTTTCCACCTCGGAGCGCACCGCGCCCGTCAATGCGACCCTGCCGCGCTCCACGATGATGTGAATGGGCGGGTTGACGCGAAACGCGTAGTCGCGAAAGAGCGAATCGCTGTAAATCCGATAGGACAGATTCGCTCGGATCCGCTGGTCGCCGATATTGGTTGGCAGGGTCCCGATCTCGTTCGCGATGCTCTGAACACCCATGATTTTAGAGACGCGGTTCTCGATCTCTTCCGATTTGAAAGGCATGGTGACGCGACCGGTCAAGACGACGTTCCCTTCGTGAACCGCGATGTTGACGTCGTCATAAACGGTAAAGAACGCGTAACGTCTGACTTCTTTCGCGATCGCTTCGCCGACTTTTTCGTCGCTCTCGCCGAAAGCGATCTCGAGCTGGTCGTCGACCGCGGCGACGTCGTTGACGTCCATTGCAGCCGTGATGGCTTTGTTCTTGGCCCAGATGCTCTCGACGCGCCCCGTCAGCGTGACGACGCTCTCGTCGACGGTGACGAAGGGCCCGCCTCCATACGTGACCCGTGCCTTTTCGAGCTCTTTTTCGACGGCCAGTCGGACGGTCTCATCGCCCAATCCGTCAGCCGTGGCTATGGCGGTGAAGCTCAGTAAAATCGCGCTGAGAAACCCTACCGACTTCTTCATGGTGATTCTCCTTTCTGTGTAATGCTCGACTGCTTCTTTAGCAAGGTGGATACCAAGTGAGTGGAAGCCGCGTAACGGGTTGTTCCTTATGATGTTCGCCGAAAAAGTCGGGTTTACTGACCGTTCGGATGCTGTCCCCGTGGGAGGACAGAATTGCAGCTAGGGCTCCGCTTCGGCGGCGAGCACCCAGACGCGGACCATGCTCAGGCGTAGCGCGGGAAAACGCGCGCCGGCGCGGGCCGCGTCGAGCTCCGCGTAGAGCGCGTCCACGTCCGCGCCGCGGATATCTTCGACGCGGCGATAGCCGAGCTGCCGCAAGTGCGCACCGTGGTGGTGTCCGATCCCTTTGTGGGTGAGCAGGCTGGTCTCTTCGTAGAGCTCCTTTATTCCGTTCTCGGAGAGCTCGAGCCTTTCTCGAATCCGATCCCGTCTGCCCGGCTCCTCGAGCGCTTGGAGAAGATGCCGCGGACGTCGAATATCTTCGGCCTCGAGGGTCGCCGCGCCGTCAGGCGGAAGCGTTTCGAGATGCTCGAGCTCAAGCTGAAGGGAGCCCACGTTCGTTGTCATCGCCAGAAGGCCGACGACTCCCCAGAAGACGAGGTGCAGCGGGAGCATGGCCGCGAAAGCTCTCGTGGAGAGAGGTGCGCGCGGCTCGAGCCGTTGGTTCACGTCGTCGGGGTGCTCCCACGTTGCGTTTGCGTGGAAGAGATAAGCGAGCGCGGCGTAAGCGGCAAAAGCGTCGAGCGCGAGCGCGGGAAAACCGAGAAAGCCGAGAGCCGGCATCTCGAAGAGCTTGAGAGAAGGATGCTCGGAAGATGACGGCGGCGCGTAGTGAGAAGTGAGCTGCCGCGTCTCCACGCCACGAAGCCATCGAGCATGGTCGGTCACGTTCTGGTATTTCTTCGAAGTCCTGAACCTCCGCTATCAGAACTGGTACTACGTCGGCGTTGTCGGAGTGGGCTCGGTAGGGGACGCGCTCGGAGGCGCGTTCTTCGGCGCGGCCGCTTTCGCGACCGTGTTCATGGGACTCTTCGAAACCTACGAGGTGCTGACGGCGCTCGAACTCGCAAGCCGCGTCGAGATACGCCCGCGCCAGCTCGCACCTTGGGTCAGCTACGGCGTGCAGAGTCTCGGCGCGGTGATGGTCACGCTATCGCTTGCGTTCTCCTACTACCTCGCACCGCTCGTTTGGGTAGTGTATCAGTTTGATTATCAAAGAATTCCTCTTTTACTGAGCGTTGCTACCAGATAGGCGTGGTCTCGGTCGCCCTTCACTGAATTGCAAGCTCCGCATAGAAGTTGGAGGTTATCAAAGTGATCCGATCCGCCTTGGCTTTGAGGCACGACGTGGTCGATGGTGAAGTTACGAAATGGGAAGACCACGCGACACCCTCCGCACCGGCCTTCCTGCTTGCCGAATAACTGATGCTTGTGCGTTCGGTAGCTCGGGAGCTTTCCTAGGTCTGTGCGCTTTGGCACGTCGTCTCGGTGGTGAACGTCGTAGAACAGCTTGAACGCTTCACGCAGCCGCGTCTTTACGAGCTTTGCCGCGAGCTCGGACAGGTCGATACCAACCCATTGCCTCCCGAGTGTCTCAGCGCTCACACAGGCGGTAGCGCAGCCGGCGAACGGATCTAGAACAACAGCGCCTTTGTTGCTGCTGGTACGGATGATGCGATCCAGCAATCCTAGAGGCTTCTGGGTCGGGTAGCCAGTGCGCTGAGATTCAGTTTCGAGCCACTTCACATCTTCATCGATGTGTTCGGTCGTGTCGTACAGTGCCCCACTCGTGTTCGGCTGGTAGGCCCAAGTGTCCTGATACGGCACACCAGGACCTACGTACTGCTTGTACATGGGCTGACCGCCTGGCTTTTTCGGAAATACTATGAACCCCTGACTGTGCAGGCATTCCAACTTCTCGTGGCTGCCCATGCCGTCACCATCGTCCGGCAGGAACCGCCGTAGAGATCTAGGGATTGCCCAGTGTCGTCCAGCCTTTGACGGGTCGAATCCTCGCCATTCTGCGCCGCTCTCGCCTTGGCGTTCGCCGGGACCGGTAAGATAGTTTGTCTGGTAACGGCCCCGGTTATCGTGATGCTTGAACCGAGATTCGATGTACGCTTTGGAGTATGGCCGGGTCTCGGGGTGAAATGTGCTAGCGTCAGACAATGCGTAGAACAACAACGTGTCATGTATTGGGCGTATTGCATCTTGGTCTTGCTGTGCGCGTTCGACCTTCGCCAGACAACCTCGCTTCGGAAATTTCTACGTCCAAACACGGCATCACACAGTGTGCGCAGATAGGCGTTCGCCGTAGGATCACAGTGTAGATACATGCTACCCGTCGGCTTCAAGAGCCGCCGCATCTCCAGTAGTCGAACTGCCATCATGATGAGGTACGACTTCATGCCCTTGCCGTGGGCAATACCAGCCGCGTCGATTACCGCGTAGACGGCGGGGTTCTGCTCGGCGATCTCGCCATGCCACGCGACATCTACGTCATCGAGCGTCCACGTGTCTTTGAACGCAGCGCCAGCGGCCTTTGAGCCGATGGGAGCCGCGTAGTCACGATTGGAGTTGAAAGGCGGGTCAAGGTAAATCAGATCCACGGACTCGCTGTTCATGCCCCGCATGACGGCGAGATTGTCGCCAGTCCAGATCGTCCGGTTCGACCAGTTGGGCCTACTCATCGTTTGCGCTTCGAGCCAGGCTTCGGACCAGGCTTAGCAGGCTTTGGAGCCGCCGCGTCCACTAACCCGACTATCCACTCGGCATCGTAAGGAGCGTTTGTCAGTCCTGCTTCCATCGCTGGCGTGACACGAAGGCTCTGATGGATACGGCAGAAGTTGTAGTGAACGAAGTACAAGGCGAGTGCATAGATGCGATCGAAGGCTTCGTCGCCGACGAGGCTCTCGGCCTCGTCGAAGCCGGCGCGCTCCGCCGCCACGATCTCGCTTTCGTGCCGGCCTTCGGCTTCATAAAGAATGATTTCCCGGGTCGCGAGATTTACGACGCCTTTGAAATCCGTCCCCATCCCGAGCGGCCAGTTCACTGGAGAGACTTCGAGATCGAGCTTGTCCCGCACTTGATCGACGAGCTCCAGCGGATGGAGACCGTAGCGGTCGAGCTTATTCATGAAGGTCACGACCGGGAGGCGGCGTATGCGGCAGACTTCGAAAAGCTTCAACGTGCGCGGCTCGACGCCTTTCGCGTGGTCCATGAGCATGACCGCCGAGTCGACGGCGGCGAGCGTACGAAACGTGTCCTCGGAGAAGTCCGCGTGGCCCGGTGTATCGAGGAGGTTTAGAGCGCGCCCGTCATAGTTGAATTGCAGCACCGAGGAGGTCGCCGAGATGCCGCGCTCCTGCTCGATCTTCATCCAGTCGGAGATCGTGGAGCGTGAGGCGCGCTTCGCTTTCACCGATCCCGCAAGGTGGATGGCTTTCGCATAAAGAAGAAGCTTTTCGGTGAGCGTCGTCTTACCGGCGTCGGGATGCGAGATGATGGCGAACGTTCGTCGCCTTCGCACTTCGCCTTCGAAATTCATCGGTGGGGACGTTCAGTTGCGGCGCGCGGAGCAGAGAATGGAGACGCCGAAAGGAAGCGAGGCACGGCCGATCGCGTGCTGCTCGAGCGAGAAGAGCGTTTCGAGGGTTTTCTCGATGGGCTTCGGGAGCCGCGTGTCGAAATCACTCTCGCCGTTCGGCGCCGGGTCGGGAAACACTCTTCGCGCGAGCCTCATCGCGGCGATAGGGGCAAAGAGCACGGTATTGAAATAGGTGTCGTACTCCACTTCGAACCCGGATGCTTTCAGGAGCTTGCGCAGCGGGCCGCGGCGATAGCGTCTCTTGTGCTCGCTCACGACGTCCTGGCGCCCGTAGAGAAACATGAACGCGGGCACGGTCACGAGTAAGTGGCCCATTGGCTTGAGCACGCGGCGCAGCTCTCTCAGAACGAGGTCGTCTCTCTCGATATGCTCGAGCACGTCGAAGATAAAGACGGCGTCGAAAACACCGTCTCGAAAGGGAAGCGCAAGCGCGTTGGCGCGAGTCGCGAGGGCGAAGTTCTTGCACTTGGCGTCGATGGGCGCGCGGTCGATGGCGACGAGGCGCGTGCGCGCGGCGAGCATCTCGGCTTCCCGCGTGGCGCCGACGCCTACAGTGAGTGCGCGGCCGGTCTTGCCCACGAAGCGGTCCACGGCGCGCTCCAGGATCGAGCGGCGGGCGCGGTACCACCAATGCTCGTCCTCGAGCGCGGCCATTCTGTTGCGGAAATGCTCTTGCATGCCAAACCACTGGGTATAGCCTATAGCTTATAGCTCAACCGGAGAGGTCGAGCGCGTCGGTAGCAAGGAGCGTTTGGAGGAGCACGTTCGTGCCCGCTTCGATAGCCTCGGGGCGCGAATATTCCTTGGGGGAGTGGCTGATGCCGGCAACGCTCGGGATGAAGATCATGCCCACAGGCGCCAGACGCGCGATGCTCTGAGCGTCGTGGCCGGCGCCGCTCGGCATCCAAAGCGTTCTGAGCCCGAGCACCTCGGCAGAGCCGGCGACGAGCTTGCGCAGCCGCATGTCGGTGGGCGCCGCGCGGCTCAAATAGTACTGCTCGAACGCGATCGTGGTCTCGTTTCTCGCAGCGAGCTCACGGGCTTCCGCGGCGATCGCTTCGAAGACGCGGTCAATCTTGTCCATTTCCAGATCGCGGATCTCGAGGCTCAGCTCGACGCGACCAGGAATGACGTTGGGCGCTCCAGGATGAGCTTCGATCTTGCCGACCGTTGCGACGTGACGTCCCGACATCTCGGTCGCGACAGCGTTCACCGCGTCGACGAAACGGCCCGCCGTGAGCATGGCGTCGTGGCGCTGGTCCATCGGCGTCGTCCCAGCGTGGTTCGCGAAGCCGGTAACCGTGACGTTCCAGCGTTTGATGCCAACGATGCCTTCGACAACGCCGATATCGATCGACCTCTCGTCGAGGATAGCTCCTTGCTCGATGTGGAGCTCGAGATAGGCGGCGATGTCGCCAGGTTCGCGCCGTACTTCATCGAGCTTCGCGGGGTCGCCGCCGATGAACGCGATGCCCTCGCCGATGGTTTTGTCGGTGTGAGACGGAAGGTCGAGCTCGCCGTCTCGGATCTCACCCGATAGCGCGCGGCTTCCCGTCTTCCCGTTCTCTTCGTTCTGGAAGAGCACGACTTCGAGAGGATGGCGCGTGGTCACGCCGGTGTCGTCCAGCGTGTGAGCGACTTCGATGGCGCCCATGGAGCCGACTTGCCCATCATAGTTGCCGCCGTGAGGAACGGAGTCGATATGGGATCCGAACATGAGCGGCGGCAAGTTCGCGTCCGTACCGTTGCGGCGACCGAGAACGTTGCCGGCGTCGTCGATACTCGCTTCGAGCCCCGCAGCGCGCATGAGCTCCATCGCAAAAGCGCGTCCTTCACGATCGGCCTCGCTATAAGCAACGCGGTTGATACCGCCGTCGAGCGTGCGCCCAAATCGCGCGAGCTCCCCGAGATGTCGATTCAACCGCCCGCCGTCAACCCGAACCTCAGACGGAGCGCGCGTCTGAAACGCAAGAAAACCGAGTGACGCGAGGAAATTACGCCGATGCATCCGAAGAGTGTATCAAAGGATGAAGTGTCTTGCGCGGCCGGCCACCGGCTACCTTCGGCTTACGGAGAGAACCGAGCCGCGGAACTGAATGCTGAATGCCGAATGCTGATAAAGTCCCACGGTCGGAGGTTCCTGTGGCGTTGAAAGACGAGCTCTATTCGGCGGGCCGCGCACAGCGCTTGCCAGCATGATCGCCGCTCGCGGGCACGAAGAAGCGCTCGCCGAAGGCGCGCCGCCGCTGCCGGCAAATCCCGAGGCCATCCGCATCAACAGGAATGAGAACCCGCTCGGCCCGGCCCACGGGCGCTCGAAGCGGTCTTGGCCGCGCTCGATCAGTCCGACCGCTATCCCTTCAACAGCGTACCGGGGGGAAGCGAGTTCACCGAGACGCTCGCGGAGCGTTTCGACGCCGACCCGGAGCAAATCGTCGTCGGCGCGGGCTCGAGCGAGATCCTCCGAAACGCCGTGCGGATCTTCGCGGGCGGCGACAAACACGTCGTCACCGCCAATCTCTCTTACGGCTCTCCCGTGACGGAGTCGAACAAGCTCGGCTATCCGTGCCGCCAGATCCCCGTCGGTGCAGAGCTGAGACTCGATCTCGACACCATGGCTTCCGAAGCCCGCGGCGCGGGCATGGTGTATTTGTGCAATCCGAACAACCCAACGGCGACGATCCATCCGGCCGCCGCGATAGAGAACGCCGTCGCGGCCATTCGCCGCGCGGTGCCTGAGGCGCTGATCCTCGTCGACGAGGCCTATCACGACTACGTCACCGATCCAGCCCATCGCTCGATGATCCCGCTTATCGTGACGCTATCGAGAAGCTTCGCCGCTACAAGCTCTCCGCCAACGCGAACGTGTTAGCGATCGCCGCCGCGATAGCGTCACTTCGAGACCCCGGACATGTCGAACGCGAGCGCGAGAGAAACCGCGAAGCGCGTGCGTTCACGCGAGCGTTCTTCGATAAGGCCGGCTACCGCTCGACGGAGTCCCAGACCAATTTCTCTTCGTCGAGCTTCGCCGTCCCGCGAAAGCGTTCCGCGACGCGTGCGGCGAGCGGAACGTCGTTGTCGGGCGCGACTTTCCGCCCATGGAGAAAACCCACTGCCGGATATCGATCGGGACGATGGAGGAGATGCGCCGCGCTCGTGACGTGTTCGCTGAAGTGCTCGATGTTGCGGCCACGGATGCCGCGGGAGGTGCGCGATGATAGCGGTCACACGAAGAAGCTTTGTGAAGAGCTCGGGGACTGCCGCTCTCATCGGGGCGCGTGGACGCGAAGCCTGGGCTAGCGGGGAGTCGGCAGCATCGGCTTTCGCACCGTCCGCGACGAGCGATCTCATTCTCAGCAGCAACGAGAACCCCCTCGGACCGGGACCGCACGTCCTCGCCGCGATGCAGGGCATTCTCGGCGAGAGCGGCGCCGGAGCCGGACGCTACTTCTTCGCGCAACAAGCGGAGATGCGCCAAGTTTTGGGGAAGGCCCACGGTGCCGAGGGGACAAACGTCGTCATCGGAGCCGGCTCGTCGGAGATCCTGCGGCTCGTAGCGGACTTGTTTACCGCGCCGGAGAGAAAGGTGATCACTCCCGAGCCGACCTTCGGTACCTGCGCCGGCTTTGCCGAGCTTCTCGGCCATCCCGTCGAGCGCATTCGTCTGGATGCGGATCTTCGTGTGGACCTCCAGAGGATCGTGAGCTCGGTCAAAGGAGCGGGTCTCGTCTACCTTTGTAATCCCGACAATCCCACGGCCACGGTGTGGTCGGGACACGGCATGCGCGCTTCCATCCTGGGAGATGTTGAAGCTCTCGCCCGAGACGACGATTTTGGTCGACGAGGCGTATCACGAATATGCCACCGATCCGGCTTATGAGACGATGATCCCGCTCGCGCTCGAGAATCCGCGCGTTGTCGTGGCGCGCACCTTCTCGAAAGCCTACGGGGTGGCGGGCCTTCGCATTGGCTACCGCGTCTCGCACGAGGCCACAGTAAAGAAGATGTCCGAGTGGCGAGGCATGGACATGTTCACGAGCGTTCCCGGGCGCATCGGCGCCGTGGCGGCCATCGGCAACGAGCGCCACGTCGCACAAGAGATCGAGAGAAACGAAGCGGTGCGGCGCGCAACGAGGAAGTTCTTCCACGATGCGGGCTACGAAGACACCGACTCGCAAGCGAACTTCGTCTATGTCGACATCCGTAGCTCGAACGAAGACTTCAAGAAAGCGTGCCGTGAGTGCGGCGTGCGCATCGGCGGCGGCTCGAAGCTCTACCCTGAACGCGCTCGGATCTCGCTCGGCACGATGGCCGAGATGGAGCGCGCCTTCGGCGTGTTCGAAGATCTGTTGAAGGAGGCGCGATGTCCACCCACATCTTTTTGAAAGGCGGTCCTTGGCAGATCCAAAGCGGCTCGTCGGGCAACTTCTTGACCGAGGACGTCACCTTGCGGAGCGGCGAGGTGACCAAGTGGTCGGACAAGTACGGGATGAAGATCGCGCTCGAGCGAACGCGCTGAAGGCAAAAAAAAGCGGGGCGTCCGATCGCAATGGGGGTTGAGGTTGGACGCCCCGCCGGCTTTTCGCCAGGGGGGAAAGGGTTACATCGTCGGGTCCGGGGTCATCGTTTCCAAGAGAGCTACTCCTGCACAGACCCGTCAGGGCACGCTGCCGGAAAGAGAGTTCAGTTGTCAGTGATTATTAAGATGATAGCAACTGGACCTGCCGTTTGGGAAGCTGCTAACCCTAATCGAACAATAATTCATGACGCTAGCGCGAGTTCGATTCTTTCAAAGAGTGTCTGAGTGGAGGAGTTTGTGGCCATTCGGAGCGCGTTTCGACCACTAACGTGAACGAGGCGGCCGGCTTTGTTGATGATGCGGAAGCGGATGGTGCGGATGGTGTGCAGCAGATGGGTGCATGTACGCTTTCGAGAGATGCCTTTCGTTTCAGCGATGGTGTCGAGCTGAAAGCTGCGACACAGGTTGTGTGCGAGCACGTTCAACTGTTGCCAGGCGCTATTGGCGGCATAGTTTTTAGTGGGCACGACGTCGAGAGCGAACTGGCTGCGCAATTCGGCGAAGGTTTTCTCTTGGCCGCCTCGCCCAGCAGCGAAGTACCAAAGGCGTTGGACGGTGAGCGATTTGTTGGTGGCGACGGCTGAGTACTCGAAGTAGCCGTCGTCTGGAGAAAACAGGTCGAGCTGGAAGTTCTTCGCCGTTCGATGTCGAACTCGCTTCCGATAGATCGCGATCCGGACGGTGATATTCCAGGGCTCGATGAAGTGTTTGATGGAGAAGCCGTCGATTTCGTCACTCACGCGGTGCCATCGCTTGCGCCCAGCGACGACCTCCTTTAGGCCGAGCCACGGCCAGAACGGAGCCTTGATCGCGAACTCGCTTCGGGAGCGCTCTAGCCTCTTGAGAATCTTTTCGTTGAAAAACGCGGCGTCCGTGCGGAATTCCAGCTTTCGGGACCGACCGAACTGGCCCCGTAGCTCGCCTATCAGTTCCCGTAGAAACGCATCGGCACCCTTGGAGTCGTGAACGTTGCCAGGACGATTTCTGGATTTGAGAATCTGGCCCGTCTGAGCCAGGTGAGCGAACAAAGGGTAGTAACTTTTATTCTTCTTGCGATGAGGATTGAATCCTCGAAACGCCCATCCAACCTGATTGCCTGCCTGAACCACGGTGCCGTCCATATCTACCGTCAGACGGTTCAGACCCAATCGCTCGATCTGCTCGTGGACCAATACACCGTTCAACTCCGATAAGCCCTTGAGCCGCTCTCCCGTGAATTGCTTCAGCCAATTCACGATCGTCGGACGGCTCGGTAGTCTTCTCAACCCACAGAAGCGAAGCAGCATCGGGTCATCACAGACATACTGCAGGTGCTCTAGACGACGAGCTCCCACGAGCAGCATCCCAACCAACACCAGAACCAGTCGGACGCTCCCGTAGTCCGACCGAATGCCTTTTCCTCTGCACGCCTTTCCTACCCGGCGGCTTAGCTCAACGCGGCGCAAATATCGTGAAAACAGTTCCAGTCCACCAAACGAGCTCAGGTTCTGCTCTGTGAACTCGATCGGAAGATCCTTGTTGAAGTTCCGGCGAAATCGAGATAGTTTCAAGCGCACTATAGGGGCCTCTGGTCGTTTGGTGTTTTGTTTGGAAGCAACGCTCCAAACATAAACCCAGAGGCTCCTTTGTCAATACTTTCGCGCTACTTTGCTCTCTTTTTTTTGCGATTAGGGCTAACCCTAATCGCAAATAAA
This sequence comes from Candidatus Marinacidobacterales bacterium, assembly GCA_965197495.1. GTDB lineage: Bacteria > Acidobacteriota > Vicinamibacteria > Marinacidobacterales > SMYC01 > SMYC01. The sequence continues at coordinate 9,200,888 of OZ240210.1, read as the reverse complement.
CGTTACCGTGTCTGAGGTCTTTGGCCCCGTGAATAGCACCTTTTCCAGGTTCTGCATACACCGTGCAGAATCACCTATAGTGGCGGCGAGCGGGTGCCCCAGCACGAGCTTCTCGCCTGCGCCCAGTGCGGCTGTTTCGCGTTTTCGTGCTTCGAAGATTTTGCGATTAGGGCTAAATATGTGCTCCGGCCCACGAATATTTCTGCCAGCGCCTCGTAACTTTGCCGTTCCCCACCGTTACTCACATTTACCCACGTTTTGCCGGTATGTTTCACTACCGTATTCACTACACTTTTTGGAAGGGCTAGGATGACGAGGCCGGGTGTATGGGAGGTAACTCCTGTGGGGTTCGAATCCCCCCTTCGGCACCAACACTTTCTAACTTTCCTGGATTCAATCAGATGGAGCCATGCAACCGGCTCTCGCCCGCCTATCTCCCGCCTATACGCGGACGATTTCTCCCGTCCAGTGCGCGACCGACTCCCTCTCGTCGGCTCCGTCGCCCAGCTAAAGCGGAAGGTTCATGCGGCGCACCAGGTCCTGGAAGCGCGGGTCATCGCGCAGAGGGTCGAGGTCCGGCCTGGCATTAATGTCCCACTCGGGGATGGTTGAAATCCCTGGCCTTTAGGCGAAGCCTTTAGGAGGCTTGGGGTACGATCCCCAGGTGAAAGGATATCGTAAATCATCGCACACGACGTACCAGTTAAACTATCACTTCGTATTTATCACGAAGTACCGCAAGCCGGCCTTGAGAGGGGATGTAGCGGTTCGTCTCCGGGATCTCATCCGGGAGATCTGTGCTCGGAACCAGATAGAAATACTGAAGGGTCATGTGCGGCCTGAGCACGTGCACCTGTTGCTGAGCGTGCCGCCGAATTTGTCGCCGAGTCGAGTGATGCAGTTGATCAAGGGTAAGACGTCGAATCGTCTGATGCGCGACTTACGGACGATGCGGAAGGAGTTCTGGGGTCGGCACCTATGGGCACGGGGTTACTTCGTGGTGACAACGGGCAACGTGACGGATGAGGTGATAGCGAAGTATATAGAGTTGCAGGGTGCCGTGCCCCAGGACGACGATTCTTTCAAGGTCAGTGAGTAGTGAAACGAGGCAAGGACAAGCCGACTTTAGTCGGCGACGTGAACCCATCGCCTTTAGGCGATGGAGCGCACGCGCTCAGTAGCCGCCAAATTCGGATCGCGCTCGACGAACGCGATGGAGTCGATGGGCGCAGGCGTCAAGTTCGACGACACCCAATCACGCAATCCAAGGACGTTCAGTCCGAGAGCCGAAACGAGAATGGTGCCGAGCGCAGCGGCCGCCACCCACAGGACTCTCCTGCGTGTCCGGCGGGATAGCGACATTGTGTCGGGGACGCTCTCAAGCTTCGCGACCATCTCTTTCGTTTCGTCATAGCGCTTGCCGGGCTCTTTCGCGAGGCAGCACTCTACGATGGCGAGAAGCTGGTCGGGAGCGTCGTCGTTGAGCTTGCTGATCGGCTCGGGCTCACCCCCGATGATGGCAGACAGAGTTTGCGGGACTGTCTCCTCGCGGAAGGCAAGTCGCCCGGTCAGCATCTCGTAGAGGATCGAGCCGAACGAGAACTGGTCCGAGCGATAATCAACTGCGCGGCCAGCCGCCTGTTCTGGCGACATGTACTGCACCGTCCCGAGAATCGTTCCTTGCCGCGTGGCTTTCGTCACCGTCGCCATCTCGGCATCAACCTCGGAGCCCTGCGGGATCAACTTGGCGAGTCCAAAATCCAGGATTATCACGAGCCCATCGTCGGTGACCATCAAGTTCTCGGGCTTCAGATCCCGGTGGACGATACCTGCGTCGTGAGCCTTCGCCAGACCCCCGGCAATCTGTGTGGCGAGGTCGAGCGTCTTCTTTGCGGAGAGGGGACTCTCACTCAGTAGTGCCCGCAGTGTCTGCCCCTCGACGAGCTCCATCGCGATGTAGCGCGCGCCCTTATGCTCACCGATGTGGTAGATGGTGACGATGTTCGGATGGTTGAGCGCGGATGCGGTGCGAGCTTCTCGCTCGAAGCGCTTGAGCCCGTCCGGTTCCGAAGCGAGCTCCTTGCGGAGCACTTTGATCGCGACTTCACGTCCGAACTCGAGGTCCTTTGCGCGGTAAACCTCACCCATACCGCCCACTCCAAGAGAGGAGACAATCTCGTAGGAGCCGAGGCGCGCACCGAGGTCGAGACGCATGGTTACCCCCTAGGGAGGGTATTATGCTTCTCGCGTGTCACGACATCAACCAGGGGTCGTGTAGGTTACTTCGCCTTGACGTTGTTCTCGATGGGTCGAACATCGCCGCGCGCCCAGGTGCGCCGCGTCGAGCGCGGGATGGCAACATCCCAGAACAGATACGGATTACCTGTCACGGCGATCGCATCGCGCAACCGATGGTCGTAGGTCTGGCGTCTTCGATGTGTCCTTTTCATGCGCCAAGCATGGCAGGCGGCACCTCACATGGCCAACCCGTCATGCAATGAATTTCAGCGTTTGCAGACGCCGCGTCGAATGTTCGCTCTGTGTTCTCCACAATGATCGTGCGAACAGCACCGCTCTTTGTCTTTCGCAAACTCTTCAGGAAGGACTTTGATCGCGATGTCGCGGTCGAGCTTCGTGTCACGAGCGCGGTAGACCTCGCCCATGCCCCCCTTGCCGATTGGCGAGATGACCTCGTACGGGCCGAGGCGCGTTCCGGCGGCGAGCGACAAGAGAATTTAGCGTGCTGACGGGGGAAGTTACAACCCGCCTTCGCGCTCTTGTAGACATCCGCCGTTGAGCCGGGTGGAGCTTCCGGCTACAATGGTAGGCTTCCCTCGACGGAGAATGTGGCGGGGTAGCTCAGATGGTTAGAGCGAAGGACTCATAACCCTTAGGTCGGCGGTTCAATTCCGCCCCCCGCTACCACATTTCCTTGGAAAAGCTCCGCAGCTCATACGGCACGTGTGGCCGGGGGCCTGGCCAACCCCCGGCCACGGGTCTGACAGGAGGGAATTGTCTGTCAGAGTCCTTTGATTATTAGACGGAAGAATTTGGAATATTCTCCGCAAAAAAAGACGCTAGCACTTAATCCCTTTGTTCGTTAGGCTTCTCGGAGCCCATGACGCTCTACATCGCCCTCGCCCTTTGTGCTTTCCTCTTCGCGCTTCTTGTCTACCGCTATGATCTCTACGAGCGTGAGCCCTGGTACATGCTCGCCCTGGCCATAGCACTTGGTTATGTGGCGATGCGGGCTGCGGGCTCTCTCGAGCTCGTAGCGCTGCGCTACGTCGAGACTCATGTTGCGATCGCGGCCGTCGCCGCGCTCGTCGAGGAGCTCTCCCGGTTCGTGATGGTCGTGGCGATAGCCGTCCTCTTTCCTCGTCAGTTCAACGATCCCATGGACGGTATCGTTTATGGGTCGATGATTGGGCTCGGGATGGCGGTCGAGGAGTCCTTCTACTTGCTCGGCCTTCTCGAGACGCCGAGCCCGCTCCTCCTGCCGGTGGAGATTGTCCGCCTTCTCGGCCACCTCGTCATGGCCGGGATTCTCGGCTTCGGGGTGGGTCTCGCGCGCACCGACGTCTTCGGATGGCGCGGCAAGCTGTTGCGCTGCGCGCTCGTCGCTTTCGCGCTTCACTTTCTTTGGGATTGGGTTGCGCTCGATTCCTCCGAGCAGGGTATGAGCGGCCTTCATGAAGAAGGTCCTCGAGCAGCGCGACACTAACTGGGAGCAGTACTACAACTATTTCTGTAAAGAGCGCGCCGTGATCTCGATCGAAGGCTCGATCCCGGGCGTCCCCGTCCAAGGCCTTTCGATGGAGTTTCTCTGGTTCGTGCGGGATGGCTACGTGGTCCGGAGCCCGTTGTCGGTTGACGGAGTGGCCGTGTCGGTCTCGGGTCGTGAGAGCGCAGAAAAGGAGTGGATCGAGCGCTTGAAAGAGCGCGAGTCCAACCGCAGCCCCGATCGGGAGACGTTCTTCGGGCTCGAGTTCGAGCCGGGAAATTCCTTTTTCGCCGGAAACGATCGGTTCGAAGGGCGGGATGTCGTGGTCGTGGAGTACTACCCGGAACCAGGCTCATTCTCCGACGACGATCACGAGGAAGGTGACGACGAAGACGACGAGATCGAAGCCCAAATCGCCAAGGTTCTTCTCGTCACGATGCTCATCGACCCGAAGGAACATCAGATCGTCCACGTGACCCTCGACAATGTCGGCTTCGACTTTCTGCCCGCGGGGTGGCTCTTCAAGCTCGACACCATCGAAATGTCGCTCTCGATGCACAAGCCCATCGAAGACATCTGGCTCGCCCGCGACATCGAGGCCTATGGCCGGGTCATCACCGCAGGCGGGGCGGTGAGCGTTCGTTATTCGTCGACGTTTTACGACTACACCAAGGCCGAAACGAGCGCCACTTACCGCTTTCCTCCGCGCGGCCGCGAAAAACCCAAGAAATGAAAATTCTTGCGGTGCTGGCGCTCTCGGGCGCGCTCGTCCAGGCGGAGCCTCGCATCGCGTTTCTCCGCGTCCACGGAAACCACACCATCCCCGATGACGAAGTGCTGCGCCTCGCGGGCGTCGCGCTAGGCGAGCCTTTCGCCGCGGGCGATGACGGGCGCGTCCAAGATCGGTTGATGAAAAGCGGTAAGTTCGAGACCGTCGACGTTCGCATCCGCTACCGTAGCTTGACCGAGACCGCCGCCGTCGCGCTCGTCTTGCTCGTACGCGAGAAGCGTTCGATCGCGAGCCGGTTCATGGTCGGCCCCATTTTCGATTGGACCGACGAGGATGGCGTTACGATTGGCGCGCGGCTCGCGATGGTCGATCTCGCGGGTGGTCGAGGCAGCGTCGCGGTTCCTTTGAGCTGGGGCGGCAAGCGGCAGGTGGGCGTCGAGGGTCGGTTCGGAGACGCCCAGTTCAATTTCTCGCGCTGGCGCCAAGTGAATTCCCATTTCGACACCCCGGACAACCGTCTCGAGCTCGGCGGCGCCTATACGGTGCGCCGCGACCAGCTCCGCTTCGAAATGCTCGCCGAATGGTCCGATGTCGACTTCGCCGCGCTTCGCGAGCGTTTCACGACCTTCGGCGCCAAAGCTGTCTTCGACACCCGCCGGGATCCGACCGTCCCGGGCAATGCTGTATATCTCGGCGTCGACTGGCGCCGGCTCATCTTCTTTGACAGGCTTGACGGAAGCGATCGCCCAAACGTCAACCGCTTTACGTTCGACCTTCGGGGCTACAAGCGGCTATGGGGACAGGCCGTTCTCGCGAGCCAGTTCCTATGGATGCCGGCAGATGGTCCACTGCCGCCTTACGAAAAGCCTTTCATCGGCGGCGGCCAAACCCTTCGCGGCTACAAGCCGGGCATCTTCATCGGGGACAACGCCGCGCTCGACACCGTGGAGCTGCGGCAACCCCTGACCTCGCCGCTTTCCTTTGTGCGCGCGGGCGTCCATGCCTTCTATGACACGGGCGCGGTCTATGACGATGGAGAGAGTCTCGGCGGCACTCGCTTTCATCACGGGCTCGGGGTGGGCGTCTTTCTGCGCGCGGCGATCATCGGTGTGCGGATGGATGTAGGTTGGGACCTAGAAGGCGGCAGCCGCTTCCACATCGCAAGCAGTATGAAGTTCTGAGTATCTCCCTTGACGACGGAGCTTCTTGTAAGATTAGTGGAATGCCGAGCGCTTCAGCGAGCTTCCGCCGAAAAGAAGGTCCAGAAAAGCTCACCGGCGTCGCGAAATATATCGACGACTATCCACTTCCCGGCTGCATTCACGCCGTCACGCTGCGCTCTTCCATCGCGCGCGGTGTCATCAAGAACATTCACTTCGACCCCGCTTTCGATTGGGATAGCGCTACCGTCGTTACCGCGAAAGACATTCCCGGTCAGAACTACGTCTATCTCCTCGAAGTGGACCAGCCGCTTCTAGCCGAGCACCAAATCCGTCACGCCGAGGAGCCGATCCTCGTTATCGGGTATCCCGACCGAGCGAAAGCTTACGAGGCTCTCGCGCACGTCCATGTCGAATACGACGAATGGGACCCGGTTTCGACCATGGAGGAGTCGCTCGACGCCAAGCGCCTTCTCTACGGCGCTGACAACGTTTTCAAGCGCATTGAGATCGTCAAAGGCGATCTCGATGCGGGCTTTGCGTTAGCCGACATCATCGTAGGGGAAGAGTACCGTGTGCCTCACCAAGAGCAGGCCTATATCGAGAATAACGGGATGGCGGCGTGGGAAGAAGATGATGGCACGCTCACCCTCATGGGCTCGATGCAGTGCCCTTTCTACGTGCACAAGGCGATGTTGCCGCTATTTCCGAGAGAGCCCGACAAGATACGGGTCATCCAGACGACGACGGGTGGCGGCTTCGGCGGCAAGGAAGAATATCCGAACATGATTGCGGGCCATGCGGCGGTGCTCGCGCTCGCGGCGAAGCGTCCGGTCAAGATCATATATGACCGTCACGAAGACATGCTCGCGACAACGAAGCGACACCCTGCGCGGGTGCGGCACCGCACGGGCGTTCGAAGGGACGGGACGCTCGTGGCCCAAGACATCGACGTGTTGATGGACGGTGGCGCCTATGTCACGTTATCCCCCGTGGTGCTCTCGCGCGGCGTCCTTCACGCGACCGGTCCTTACCAATGTCCAAACGTGCGCGTCGTCGGTCGGGTCGTGGCGACGAGCACGCCGCCGAACGGAGCGTTCCGCGGTTTCGGGGCCCCGCAAACACTCTTCGCGGCGGAGCTCCAGATGGAGAGGATTGCCGCTCGACTCCGGATGGATCCGGTCGCGATACGCCGCAAGAACTTGTTACGCGAAGGTGCGGTGACGGCCACGGGACAGACGCTCCGAGAGAGCGTGGGGGCGTCGACCGTGCTCGAGCAAGCGCTCGCACGGAGCCGGTTCGCGGACAAGAAGAAGCAATATGCCCGATGGAACGGATCGAAGCGCCGGCCGAGCTGGCGCGGCATCGGGGTTGCCGCCGTCTTTCACGGAGACGGGTTCACGGGCGGCGGGGAAGTGTTCCTTCGAAGCGAGGCTCGCGTCGCGCTTTCGCCGGATGGACGGATTCGCGTGGACGCGGTTTCGACCGAGATCGGCCAAGGCACGACGAGCATCCTCGCTCAAATCGTGGCCGCCGCGCTCGAGCTCCCCTACGAGTGGGTCGAGGTCGAAACGCCCGACACGAGCAAAGTGCCGGATAGCGGGCCCACCGTCGCCAGCCGCACTTGCATGATCGTGGGCGGGCTCTTGCATCGCGCGGCAAAGAAGCTCAAGCTCGCGCTCCTGAATGCGGGCGCCCACTGGCCGCTGGGGCGCGAGGCCTTCGAGCGTGCCGCCGCGCGAGCTTGCGGAAGCCGTGGCGAGCTCGATTTCGTCGAGCGGTTCGAGAAGCCGGGTGACATCGAGTGGGACGACGTGTCTTATCGCGGCGACGCCTACGGTGTGTTCAGCTACGCGGCGATGGTCGTGGATCTCGAGATCGACAAGCTCACCTATGAGATCACCGTGCGCAAGGTGGTCACCGCGCAAGACGTCGGAAAGGCCATCAACCCGCTATTTGTCGAAGGACAAATCATCGGGGGCACGTCGCAAGCGCTCGGCTACGCACTCCTCGAGAACGTGATCTTCGATCGTGGGGTCATGCAGAACGCGCAGCTCACGAACTACATCATCCCAACAACGCTCGATACGCCTCCGATGGATGTCACCATCGTGGAGAAGCCGTATTCCAAAGGTCCGTTCGGCGCGAAGGGCGTCGGCGAGCTCCCTATGGATGTCCCCGCTCCGGCCGTGGCTGCGGCCGTCTACGATGCTACCGGTTTATTTTTGACCGAGCTTCCCATCCTTCCGGAAAAACTCTGCCAGGCTCTCCATGCCCAAAAAAATTGAGCTCGAGCTCGAGCTCGAGCTCGTGATCAATGGCCAGAAGCGGGCCTATCGGGGGCCGGCCTTCAAACGTCTCATCGACGTCTTGCGCGAGGACTTCGCGCTCACGGGAACGAAAGAGGGGTGCGGCGAGGGCGAGTGCGGCGCCTGCACGGTGCTCCTCGACGGAGAGCTCGTGAACTCCTGTCTCATCCCGGTTTATCAAGCAGAGGGGGCCCGCGTCGAGACCATCGAGGCGCTCGGAACGCCCACCGCGCTCGACCGTTTGCAGGCGTTTTTTCTCACGAAAGGCGGCGCGCAGTGCGGTATCTGTACGCCCGGCATGGTCATGAGCGCGTGGGCCTATGTTCGCGAGGGCGGCGGCGGTGACGCGGCGTCGATACGTGAAGCGCTGGCCGGCAATCTTTGCCGCTGTACCGGCTACCAACACATTGTCGAGTCCGTGATCGCGACCGTGCAAGCATCGAACCGGCGAACGAGGAAGAAGTGAGAGGCGACGCTCAAAGCATGAAGGTCTTGCGGCCTCGCTCCGTCGATGATGCCCTTGCGCTTTATAAGCGTCACCCCGATGCCGTGCCGCTCGCCGGCGGCACCGATTTCATGGTCGCGTGGAACGCGGGGAGCGAGAACGGACGGCTCATTCTCGATTTGAGCGCCATCACGTCGTGGCGGCGCATCCGCGAGACGGGATCGAAACTTCGCCTCGGTGCCCTCGCGACGCTTTGGCAATTGCAGCACGAGCCTCTCGTGAAAAAGAAGTTCCCGCTTCTCGTCGACGCCTGCGCCACCATTGGCGGGCGGCAAATCCAGAGCCGCGGGACGCTCGGCGGGAACATCGCCAATGCTTCGCCGGCCGGCGATACCTTCGCGCCGCTCGCGGTGTACGACGCGACCGTTCGTCTCCGCTCGACCGCGGGCCGCCGGAAGCTCCCGTTTATGGACGTCTTCGCGGGCGTGAAGAAGACGCATCTGCGCGCCGCTGAGCTCATCGAGTCCGTCGAGCTCGATTTCCCCCCAAAGCCCGCCCGCCAGCTTTTTCGGAAAGTGGGAACGCGCTCCGCCTCGGCCATCTCGAAAACGGTGGCGGCCGGGCTTCTCTGGCTTCGACGCGATGGCACGGTGCGCGAGCTGCGATTCGCGCTCGGCAGCATGGCACCGACCGTCCGCCGGCTGTACTCCGTGGAATCCTTCCTGTGCGGAAAGAAACCCACGTCGCGGGTCGTCCAAGAAGCTGTTGCTCTCCTCGAAGCCGATATCGACCCGATCGACGATCTGAGGTCGACGCGGTTTTATCGGATGGAGGTCTCGCGCAATCTTCTTCGCGCGTTCCTCAGAAGCGGATCATGACCGCGCCGACGAAATGGCTCTGCCAGAATGTCGAGGTGCGCTCGAAAGAAACGCAGCCGAACACACCGCAGGCGAGGTCTTCCTGAGTATCGCCCGCCCGGGACGAGTCCCAGCTCCACACCGACAGGCTCGAGGGGTCGATCCGGGCGACGATCGAGGCCACCCATACGCTCGAGGCTCTCGAACACTACGAGCAAGACGTCATGGCTGTCTTCCATGAAGCCACGACGAAGAAACGGCACGAGCTCGAGCGGGAGCGGTTTCGCAAGCTGCTCGATCAATCCGGCGACTCGATTTTCGTCGTCGAGCCCTACACGGGACGTTTTCTCGACGTCAATCAAACGGCGACGCGCGTCCTCGGCTACTCCCGAGAAGAGCTTCTCGAGCTGTCGTTAAACCACATCGAGGTCGGATTGCCTTTGACGCCCGCGACCGCCTGGCATGAGTGGGTACAGAGCATGCGCAACGCGCAGAACGTGCTCTACATCGAGGGGATGCACCGCCGTCACGACGGCGCCCGCTTTCCCGTGGAAGCCTCCGTGGGCTTTGCCACCGTCGACAACGAAGAGCTTTTGTTGTTGGTGACTCGGGACATTGCCGCTCGCAAACGGAGCGAGAATCGTCTTCGTCGTCAATGGGGCTTTTTCAGCCGCCTCGTCCACCGAAACGTCGACGGCGTCATGGCGTTCGACCGGCAGCTTCAACGTGACCTATTGGAACCGGCGATCGAGCGCTTGCTGGGTGTGCGCAGGAACGAGGTGCAGGGGAAGAACGTTTTTCAAGAGCTACCGCACCTCAAAGAACTGGGCGAAGATCGCTACTTCCGCGATGCGCTGGCCGGAGCGACCTCTACGTCGCGCAATCGTGCCTACACCCACGGGGAGACAGGACGGCAGGTCTACTTCGACGGCTACTATTCTTCGCTGACCGATGAGAGCGGTGAGATCCTTGGCGGCATCGGAATTTTTCGGGACGTCACCGATCGGCGCGAGACGCAGCTGTGTCAAGCTCGGGATGCGATTGCGCGCATCGACGAGCAGCGGGTCGAGCAGCTCGAAGTTCAAGGACGTCTCGAGAGTGAGATCGCAAGGCTCGAAGAGGAAAACCAGAAGCTTACGGACGACCAAGCGAGCTCGATCGCCGAGCGCGAAAAGTACAGCCAGGTCGATCGCGCCGAAGAGTTGGAAGTTTTAGCCCGAGGAGTCGCGCACGCTGTCAGGCCGCTCGTAGATGGGATACTCAGCCAGGCGAGCGATACGCTTTCCGAGCTTCCTCTCGACTCGTCCCTTCGGCGCGGCGTGGAGGAGATCGAGCATGCGGCCGGCGATGCGAGCGAGCTGGCATCGACCCTGTCGGCGTTCGCGGGGAACGGCCACGTCGAAAGGAATCGCGTGCACTTGGACGAGATCCTCGACGACCTCGAGCACTCGCTACGCTCGGATACCCGAGCCAACGTTTTTCTTGACCGTCGGAAGCCCGATGGAACGTTGCCGCTCGTCGACGGCGACGCGCAAAAGATCGAGAAGCTCGTTCGTGCGCTCGTGAAGAGCGCCTCAGAGTCGTTTGGGGAAAAAGGCGGGAAGGTCGTGATCAGGACGGGCACAGCCGACGTCAACGCGGCGGCTCTCGAAAAAGCCTATCTCGGGAAGGGTATGTCGCCGGGCAGCTATGTGTTCTTGGAAGTTGCCGATAACGGATCAGGGATCGATGAGGACATTAGGTCCAAGGTCTTCGTGCCGTTTTTCACCACCAAACCCGATCACAACGGTCTCGGCCTGGCCGCCGTGCTCGGTATCATGCGAACACACCGCGGCGCCCTCATCCTCGAGAGCGCGCCGGAGAAAGGGTCGGTCGTTCGAGCGCTATTTCCAGTCTCTTGAGTCTCGACGCCCCGACGAATTTCGCCAGACGAACCACCTGTATTCCGGTACAATGCGTTCTCATGGCGGACCGGAAACTGCTTCTAGTCCTGCGCGAGGGGCCGGAAGTTTGGAATCGCTACCGGGGAGCCAACCCAGATGCCGACGATCCGGATCTGTCGCTCGCGGATCTCGCCGGCCTCGACTTGCGAAAGACAAATCTCCGCCGTGCCAATCTCTCGGGCGCGAACCTGACGGGTACGAAGCTCGACGATGCCGATCTCACGGATTGCTGGCTCGCTGGAGTTCAAGGGCGGGAAGCTAGTTTCGACCGTGCGACGCTCATTCGGGCTCACATGGCTGGCGCCTGTTTGCCACAGGCGAGCTTCGTTGAAGCCAATCTCTCGGGCGCGGACCTGAACCACGCGAATCTCGCCGAGTCCCGTCTTCGCCGAGCGAATTTCGACGGCGCTAAGCTTCCGCGCGTGAACGCTTCGCGGGCTTCGATGGACGGCGCCAACTTGTCGGCTACGGATTTGACGGGCGCTGTGCTCTCGGGCGCGAATCTCGAAGGCGCGCACCTAACCGGCGCCAAGCTCGTGCGCGCGCGCCTCCCGATGGCCAATTTGCGTGGGGCGGATCTCGCCCGCGCCGAGGCGCCTGACGCGCATCTGTGGAAAGCCGTGCTTTATGAGGCGAACTTGACCGGCGCGAACTTGACCGGCGCGGAGCTAGCGGAAGCGGACTTGAGTCATGCTCAAATGTTACATGCCAGACTCGCGGGCGCGTGGCTCGAAAAAAGCCGAATGATCCGGGCCGATTTGAGCGATGCGACGCTGAAGGGAGCGTGTCTGAGAGACGCGGATTTATCGAAGACCATCCTTTCGAGCGCGAACCTCACGGAAGCCGAGCTCATCCGCACGAAGCTCGGGGGCGCGAAGCTCAAGGGTTGTCAGCTCTCTCGCGCGCTCGTCGTCGACTGCGATCTCGACCAGGCGGATTTGACGGATTGCCGCTTCGATGAAGCCGTCTTGTCCGGGTTTCATGGCGAAGGTATTCGCGTCTCGAACCTGTCGCTCACACCGGCGGACGAAGCCGGCCTTCTCGTCGATGACCTGGAGATGGTGCAGTTGATGGAAGCGCTCCTTATGAAATCGCGATGGCGTGACCTCTTCGCCGCGCGCTCTCTGCGGCTCGTCCTCGTGCTCGGGAGTTTTGCCGGATGGCGGCGAGACCATCTCGACGCACTCCGGGAGGTTCTTCGCCGGCGGGACTACGTGCCCGTGGTCGTCGATCTCGAAAATCGCGTTGGACGCAAATTGCGCGAAGGGATCGGTAATCTCGCGCACCTCGCGCGGTTTATGATCGCCGATTTAGCGGGGAGCCGTGAGTTCGTAGGCCATATCAGGACTTTCGGGCTTGCAATCCGGACGTTACCGCTCCAGTCGATCGTACCCGAAGGGGAGGATTTCATCGAGATTCCGGGGGTACCGGCCCAAGAGCCGTATCGCTATCGGGATACGGCTCATCTCATCGAGACGTTCGACGAGTGCGTGCTCCATCCTATCGAGGAGAAGCTCGAAGCCGTGTCATGAGATTTCGAAGCTTCCCGAGTCGCCTTGGCGAAGTGCTTATCGCTGCGGAAAACGAAAAGCTCCGCTGGCTCTGCTTCACATCTAGTCGGACCGCCCTGATACCCGATCCCGATTGGGTGGAGGATGAGCGGGATCCTCTGCTCGGAGAAGCCAAGCGGCAGATCACGTCGTATTTCGCACGCCGGCGCGAGCGTTTCGAGCTTCCGCTCGATCCCCAGGGCACGCCGTTTCAGGAAAGAGTGTGGAACAAGCTCCTCACCATCCCCTATGGCAAGACTTTGGCTTATAGCGAGTTCGCGCGGCAGCTTTCTAAACCGTCGGCGTTTCGGGCCGTGGGCGCGGCCAACGGCCAGAACCCCATCTCCGTCATCATCCCCTGCCATCGATTGATCGGAAAAAACGGAAGCTTGACCGATTATGGAGGGCTCGATAGGAAGCGGAAGCTTCTCGAGCTCGAAGGCGCCATTTCAGAGTAACGCGATGGTCGAGGGCGGGTTGGGTGTCACCATCATCGAGGAGGCGTCATGAGACGCCGACGGTTTCTCGTGCTGCCGCTCTTGGTCTTGACGGTCGCCTGCGATCAGACGTCGAAACGGCTCGCGGCGGCGCTTCTTGACGGGCTCGGCCCGCACGTCTATATGGGAGGCTCCGTCACTCTTCTTTACTCCGAGAACGCGGGCGCCTTTCTCGGTCTTGGCGCCGCGCTCGAGGCGACCACGCGGTTTTGGCTCTTCACCGTGGGCGTGTCGCTCCTGCTCTTGCTCTTCGCGTTCAAGCTGCTTCGCGCCTCGAGCTTGACGGAGCTCGTGGGCTGGTCTCTCATCATCGGAGGCGGCGTCGGGAATCTTCTAGACCGCCTGTTCCACGACGGGCACGTCATCGATTTTCTTCGCGTCGGTATCGGCGGGCTCCGAACAGGCCTTTTCAACCTTGCCGATGCCGCTATCGTCCTCGGGCTCATCGGGCTTCTGTTCGCCGCCGTCGCTCCGCAGGCGACAGAAACCGCGCTAGATGGATGACAGAGCGCGACGACTGTGGCAGAGCGCCGACCAGGAAGCGGGTAGCAACTCGGATTACGAGCACTAGATGACATAGAATGCGGGTGGCCTGCGGATCCCAACCGTGTGGCTTCGGGTGCGGATGAGATGATGAAGCGGAAATGGTTCTTGGGGGTCGTCCTGGCTGCGGTTCCCCTCGTGGTTTCCTGCCAGGATTTGAGCGATTACCCCTATTTGTTCCTCACCGGTTATTCGGAGAGAGAGCTCGTCAAGATGTCGCGCCTGTCCGTTCGCGAGCTCGAAGAGCGCATCGGGCTGAGTGAAGTTCCCGGTGGTTTCTACGGCAAGAACGCGGATCGCGGACGAGCCACTCACGCCATCGCGAGCTATCTCGGCACACGCCGCTGGGGGCCCGACATCACGCTGGCCTTCGGTTACTTGAGAGAGTATGGCCATTGGTTCCTTTACGATAAAGAGGCCGATCCGATCGACCTTGCGGCGAACTATGCCGGCATTGCTTATGCGCTGCAGGAGGCAGTGCGACACGAATGAGCTCTCAAACCCTACCGACGTCTTGCGTTCTCGATTGTCCCGACACGTGCTCTCTCGAAGTTACCGTCGAGGACGGCGTTATCGCCAAGATCGAAGCGGCCCCTGATAGCGGCAATCCCGTCACGAACGATTTCATCTGCTCCAAAGTGCGGCGCTTCGCGAAGCGCGTCTATCACGAGGACCGGCTGTTGCACCCCATGCGTCGTGTGGGCGCCAAGGGAAGTGGTGCGTTCGAGCCTATCTCGTGGGACGAAGCGATTGAAGAGGTCGCGTCGCGCTTGGGCGCGATTAGAGACGAGCATGGCGGTGAGGCCATCCTGCCCTACTACTATGGCGGCTCGAACGGCTTCATGACGGACGAGCTCGTGGACAGCATCTTCTTCGCCCGGCTCGGAGCCTCGCGTCTCGCGAAGACGATTTGTGCGGCGCCGACGACCGCCGTTGCCGAGGATATGTACGGCAAGATGGCAGGCGTCGCTTTTCCCGACTATGTCGAAGCGGAAGCGATCCTCATCTGGGGCGCCAACCCGAAGGCGTCCAACATCCACCTCATTCCCTATTTGAGAGAAGCGAAGAGCCGCGGTGCGTTCATCGCCGTGGTCGACCCCGTTCGTCAGCTCTCGACAGACCTCGTGGACCTTCATTTGCCGGTGTTCCCCGGCGCCGATTTGCCGCTGGCGCTCGGGATGATCGACCATTGGTCCAAGGAAGGAAAGCTCGATCGCGGCTTTATCGAGCGGCACGCTGAGGGGCTCGAGCCGCTCTTAGACGCTGCATCCTCGTGGCCGCTCGAAAAAGCCGCCGCCGAGGCCGGCGTGGACCCGGTAGAGCTCCGCGAGCTCGCCGCGAGCTTCGCGAGCGCGTCAAAAGCGCTACTCCGCTGCGGCTGGGGTCTCGAGCGCAATCGAAATGGTGGGCAAGCGGTCGCGGCCGTCATGGCCATTCCCGCTCTCCTTGGAAAGTTCGGTAAACGCGGGTGCGGCTTCACGCTCAGCAATAGCGGCGCCGGCGGGATGGACGTTTCGCAGATTTGGGACAGGGCGTCTTGGAACACCCGCGTCATAAACATGACGGAGCTCTCGGTCGTTTTGAATACACCGCCCGATCCTCCGATTCGCGGCCTCTTCGTCTTCAACTGCAATCCGGTAGCGACGGTTCCCGACCAGAACGGGATTATCCAAGGGTTGTCGCGCGACGATCTCTTTACCGTTGTTTCGGAGCAGGTGATGACGGACACCGCGCGTTACGCGGACATCGTGCTCCCTGCGACGACCTTTCTCGAGCATCGCGACCTCAAGCGCTCTTACGGGAACTATGTTGTCGGCGCTACCGAGCCCGTCATCGAGCCGAGAGGCGAGGCGCGGACGAACCACGCCCTTTTCCAGGCCCTCGGCCGCGCGATGGGTTTTACGGACGAGGCGTTCCTCTTTAGCGAGGACGAAACGCGCGAGAAAGTAATCGCTGCGATCCGCTTGAACGGCAAACCAGTATCGGCCGAGCCTCTTCGCGCGGGGAAGTTTCACGGCTACGATTTCGACGGCCCGGCGCCCATTCAATTCGAGAATGTGTTTCCAGATACGCCCGGAGGCAAAATCCAGCTCACGCCCGGATGTCTCGGTGAGCGCCCGTATCACTATGATCCGGTTCGCTCCGAGGATTTTCCCTTGGCGCTCATTTCTCCGGCGACGTCCAAGACAGTGAGCAGCACGCTCGGCGAGTTCAATTTGCCCGAGCTGCGCGCGACACTGCATCCCCGTGATGCCGAGCCACGAGGGATAGAAAGCGGGGACCGCGTACGGGTCTTCAACGAGCTCGGGGAAGTCAAGTGCCACGCAAGCGTCGGCGAGCACGTCCGCGCCGGGGTCGTTCACATCCCGAAAGGCGCGTGGATGAAATCCTCTCTCAACCAGCGCGTCTCTACCGCTCTCACGCCGACCCACGTCAACGTGGTCGCCGGCGGCGCGTGTTTCAACGATGCGCGCGTCGAAGTCGAACGCCTGAGCTGAGCTGCCTCTAGCGGGTACACGGTCTCGGCGAAGATGCTGTTCACTTGCCCGACGGGTGCCGAGAAAGAGCGATTGCGCACGTTGTAGGAGGCCGAGCGCGGCAAAACCAAGCTGTAGAGGCAAGACCGCTGCCTCGAGCGCGCCGCGCAAAGATTGGAGCAATCCGGACCAGCTTTGCTGGAATCCGAAGAGCAGAGAAGCCTTGTATCGCCGCCAATCGAGAAATTTGAACCAGGCTGAACGGGGCCGAAAGCGGTGCACGAGGAGAAGATCGATAGAGCCGGGAATCGCGGGAATGACGTTCGCGCCCGCCACGATGGCAAGTGCGCCGAACCCGGCGACGCCCAAGCTCAACGTGGTCAGAATGCCAAAGGCCTTGCTGATGCCGTCGAGGATGCGGAGACGGGGAAAATCCAGTGCCCGCTGGAGCATGGTGCTGCGCAGAGCACTCGGGCACTCGAAGAGAACGCCGAGCGACGCCAAGTGCAAGAGGATCGCGATAGAGCGGTGGCTCGGCAAGAAACCAAAGGCCACCGGCGATGGCGTTCGTCATAACGAAAAGAGTGGCTTGAAGCCAAAAGCCGGCACGCCAATGCATGGACCAGTCCGGCTCTTCACCTTCGGGCAGCTGTAGCGCTTGGCTGATGAAAGCTCGGCAGCTCAAAACGTTCAGCATCGTGAGGACGCCGACCACCGCTCCCGCCCGTCCGCACTCCTCGGGCGGAATGATCCGCACGAGAACGAGCATGGTGCCGAACTGAGCGAGCGTCGCGAAGACGCGATAACCCGTCGTCCAGGCGATGCCTTTAAGTTTAAGAATGACGTCGTTGGTCGCCATGTGTCCGATTGGGAAGGGAGTGAAACGGTCTTGAATCCAGACTAGCATCTCGTGGCGCATAGTCGATGGATCCGGCAGGGATGGATATGAATTGAGGATAGGCATGACATAGAATCCGTGCCGGAGGTTAAGTGTGATGAATCGACCGGTGAGTGATTTTCGAAGCTTGATTCTTGCGGCGGGCTTTTTGACGGTAGCGCTGGGAGCGACCGCGGCCGAGCCCCCGGACGCCCGGCTCGACGAGCTGAAACGCGAGGCCGTCGAGGAGGTCGAGGCGCTTCGAAAGTTTACCCAAGTGACCGTGGATATGATCTTCAGCTTCGGCGAGCTCGGCTTTCAGGAGTTCGAGACCTCGGACTACGTTACGGGACTCTTGCGAGAGAACGGCTTCGACATCGAGATGGGGATGTCGGACATGCCCACGGCGTGGATGGCGCGCTGGGGATCGGGCCGCCCGGTGATTGCCTTTGGGAGCGACATCGACGGCATCCCCAAAGCCTCACAAAAACCCGGCGTGGCTTATCATGACCCGATCATCGAGGGGGCGCCTGGCCACGGCGAAGGCCACAATTCCGGGCAAGCGGTCAACGTAACCGCTGCGATCGTGCTGAAGAAGATCATGGAGCGCGAAGGCATTCCCGGAACGCTCGTGCTTTGGCCGGGGGTCGCGGAAGAGCAGCTCGGCTCCAAAGCGTGGTTCGTGCGCGACGGCTATTTCGATAACATCGACGCGTGTGTGTTCACTCATGTGGGCCGCAACCTCAGCACGAGCTGGGGGCAGAGAAGCGGCAACGGGCTCGTCTCCGTCGAGTACACGTTCCGCGGCGAGTCGGCGCACTCGGCGGGATCGCCGTGGCGCGGCCGAAGCGCGCTCGATGCCGTGGAGCTCATGAACAGCGCCATGAATGCTCGTCGCGAGCACTTGCGGCTCTCCCAGCGCACGCACTACGTCATCACGAATGGTGGAGACCAGCCGAACGTCGTGCCCTCGGTCGCCTCCGTCTGGTACTACTTCCGCGAGCTAGACCAGCCGAATATAAAGCGGCTGTTCGAAATCGGCAACAAAACTGCCGAAGCTGCCGCGATGATGACTGACACCGAGGTGGATTGGCGCATCCTCGGGACGGCCTATCCGGGCCATTTCAACAAACCGATTGCGGAAGCGATGACGGAGAACATCCAGGTTGTGGGTCTTCCGGAATGGAGCGAGGCCGACCAAGCTCTCGCGAAAGCGCTCCAAAAAGAGATGGGCGCCGAGCCGACCGGGCTCACGACAGAGCTCGCCGAGCTTCAAGGACCGGCGAAAGAGCCGCGCACGGGCGGCGGCTCGGACGATATCGGGGACATCTCGTGGAACGTTCCCACGCTCACGCTTCGTTTTCCTTCGAATTTCAGCACCGGCGGCGGCGGGCATCACTGGTCGAGCGCCGTTGCGATGGCGACACCGATCGCTCACAAAGGTGCGGTGGCTGGCGCGAAAGTCATGGCGATGACCGCGCTCGATCTCTTTCTCAACCCGGAGCTTCTCGAGGAAGCGCACAAATACCTCAACGAAGTGCAGAAAAAAGATCACGAATACACGCCGTTCATCACAGATGCCGATCCGCCGGCGACGCACCTCAACAAAAAGATCATGAACCGGTACCGGGAGGAGATGAAGAAGTACTACTTCGACCCGGACAAGTACGACACCTACATGGAGCAGCTCGGGATCCACTACCCCACGGTACGCGAGGAGAGCCAATAGCGGGTTACTTTCCAGATAGAAGAGAGTGACCGTTTGATCGGCTTCGAAGGATTGGACTTGGCCGTCGTGGTCGGATACCTGGCGGCCACGACGGCCTGGGGCGCCTGGCTCGGTCGAGGGCAGACGGGTGGGACCGACTACTTTCTGGGAAACCGGGAGCTCCCCTGGGGAGGGGTCATGCTCTCCGTGGTGGCCACGGAGACCAGCACGCTCACTTTCCTAAGCCTTCCCGGTGTTGCCTATCTCGGCACACTGGTTTTTCTGCAGCTGACGTTCGGCTATCTCGCCGGGCGGATCGTGGTTTCCGCCATCCTTTTGCCGGCTCACTACCGGGGCGAGATCAGTACGGCCTATGCCTTGTTCGAGACCCGCTTCGGGACGCGCGCTCGGCGCTTTACCTCCGGAATTTTCATGGTCACGAGGTTGCTCGCGGACTCGGTGCGTCTGTTCGCGACGGCCATCCCCCTAGCCCTCATCACAGGATGGCCTTACGCCGTGTCCATCGTGGTCATCGGCCTCCTCACGGTGGTATATACGTATTTCGGGGGCATCAAAGCGGTGGTCTGGGTGGATGCGTTGCAGATGTCCCTCTACCTCGTGGGTGCTGCCGCGGCCATGGTGGCTCTCTCTGGCCTCGTGGAGGGTGGCTGGGGCGCCATCCTCGCGGAGGCTTCCGCTGCGGGCAAGTTGCAAGTTCTGGATTTCGGGCTCGTCCTGTCGCGTCCCTACACTTTCTGGGCCGGACTCGTCGGGGGCGCTTTCCTGACCATGGGCTCCCATGGAACGGACCAGATCATCGTGCAGCGCCTTCTCACCTGCAAGAATCTGCGCGCGAGTCAGAAGGCTCTCGTCGGCAGCGGCATCGTGGTCGTGGCCCAGTTCGGCATCTTCCTCATCGTCGGAATAGGCTTGTGGGCCTTCTACCAGGGCCGAAGCTTCGAGCGCAGCGACGAGATATTCGCGCGCTTCATCGTAGAGGAAATGCCCGTAGGACTCACGGGCCTCTTGATTGCGGGCGTGTTCGCGGCGGCCATGTCGTCCCTCTCCTCTTCCATCAATTCCCTGGCCTCCGCCACGGCCTATGACTTCTGGGCTCCGGCAACCGGTCGCCAGAGAGACGAGCGAGCCGTACTACGCATGGGCAAGCTCTTCACGCTGGCGTGGGCGGCCCTGCTCATCGCCGGGGCTATCGTCTTCATCTCTTTGAGCCAAGGGAACGCGGCGGTCGAGGTGGCACTGGCCATACAATCGCTGGTCTATGGAGGTCTTCTCGGAGGGTTCGCGCTGGGAGTGCTCGAGCCTCGAGCCGACGAGCGAAGCGTGATGATTGGGATGGCTGCTGGGATCGGTACCGTTACCGTGATCTGGTTGACCGCCCGCTCCGCTGTCGCCTGGCCTTGGTTCGTGCTGATCGGCTCCTTGGTTACAGTCGCCGTTGGGAGTGTCTTGGGTCGGGGAAGCGCAGAAGCTCGTTAGGCTGCTGAACATGTGTGAAGAGTGACGATGGTAGCAACGAGACTGACCGGCAGATTGGGCATTCGTCACCCAATCATTCAAGCGCCCATGGCAAGCGCTGCCGGCGGCAAACTGGCTGCCGCCGTCTCTCGAGCCGGTGGACTGGGACTGATCGGAGGCGGCTATGGGAACGAAAAGTGGCTGATGGAGCAGTTTGAAGCTGCAGGAAATCAACCTGTCGGTTGTGGACTAATCACATGGTCGTTGCAGGGGCAGCCCGACCTCTTGAACGCTGTCTTGGCACGCGCGCCGAAGGCTCTGTTTCTATCCTTCGGCGATCCGGCGCCGTTTGTCGCGAACATCAAGGCGGCGAATGTCTCTCTGATTTGCCAGATTCAAACGCTAAAAGACGCCAAACACGCCATTGAAATCGGCGCAGACATTGTCGTTGCCCAAGGAGCAGAGGCCGGTGGCCATGGCGAGAAGCGCGCGACCTTCACGCTCGTGCCGGAAGTGGCCGACTATATCGCCCGCCATTCGCCGCACACGCTTCTCTGCGCAGCTGGTGGCATAGGAGACGGTCGCGGCCTTGCTGCAGCCTTGATGCTTGGCGCTGACGGCGTCGTCATCGGATCTCGATTTTGGGCCTCGAACGAAGCGCTCGTGCATCGAAAAATGTGGGACGCGGCCATCGCTGCAACGGGCGACGATACCATTCGCTCCAACGTGATGGACATTGCGCGAGGGCTCGCATGGCCTGAGCGGTTCACGGCGCGTGTGTTGAAGAACGATTTCACGGATAAGTGGCACGATGACATCGATGGCCTCAGAGCTGTTGCTGAACGAGAGGCCAAAGAATGGCGGGCGGCCTGGGTGGCCGGGGACACGCGCACTGCGAATACTTTTGTTGGTGAAGTGACCGGATTGTTCGACTCGACCAAGCCCGCCGCGGATATCGTAAGCGACATCATGACGGAAGCAGAAACGTCATTGAGCAAGAATTTCGTTTAGCGGATGGCTCGAGACCGCGAGCTCTCTCTCGATGCGTCCGAAGAGCAACCCGAGGACCCAGAGCTCTCGAGGAAGCTGAACCCATCGGCTTCGTGCAGTTCGTTGGCGACTAGAGACGGCCCGAGCACGTTGACATTCTAGCGTCTGGGGAATACTTTCACATCGTTCACGATGATCACAGGACGGACCCTCTCTCATTACAGAATCGGCGACGAGATAAGTCGCGGCGGGATGGGCGTCGTGTACGAAGCTCTCGACGTCAAGCTGAACCGCTCCGTGGCTCTGAAAATCCTTCCTCCAGAGCTCGTTGCTGACGAGGAGCGCAAGCGCCGCTTCGTGCTCGAGGCGCAGGCGACGGCCGCCCTCACGCATCCCAACGTGGCCGTGATCTACGAGGTCGACGATGTCGACGGCGTGACCTTCATCGCCATGGAGCTCATCGACGGCGAAAACCTGAGCGCTCTTCTCGCCCGAGGCGCCCTACCCTTCGCGCGGGCGCTGCAGCTAGCGGGCGAGGTTGCGGATGGGCTTTCGGCGGCCCACGAGGCCGGCATCGTGCATCGCGACCTGAAACCAGGCAACGTCATGGTGACGTCAGACGGTCATGCGAAGATCATCGACTTCGGTCTCGCTAAGCTGCTTGAGCCCGCCGGCGGCGAAGACAGCGCTTTGGCCACGGCTGTGAAAGCGGCAACCGAAGCTGGGCAAGTGATGGGGACGCTCGCTTATATGTCTCCCGAGCAGGCGCGAGGCGAGAAGGTAAATCACCGCAGCGACATCTTCAGCTTCGGCATCGTTCTCTACGAGGTCTTGACCGGATCGCTTCCCTTTGCGGCGGCGAGCGCCATCGAGTTGCCGCACGCGATCATCAACGACGCGCCGGCGGCGCTTCCAACGTCTCTGCCCTCGGCGGCCGAGCTCCAGCGGATCGTGGAAAAGTGCCTCGCCAAGGATCCTCGTGACCGCTATCAGACAGCAAGAGATCTTTTCCTCGATTTGCGGCACGTGCAGCGGAGCCCGGTGGCGACGGATGGGCCGAAAGCGGCGAAACCCATCGGTTCGCGCCCGTGGCTTCCATGGGTGATCGCGGGCGGGGCGATCGTGCTCGCGGTCTTCGCCGTGCTGTCCTCGCGGCCCGCGCGAGACGCACTGCCGCGCGTCGTTCGCACCGCGCGGCTCACGCATGATCCCGGACTCGAGTTCGACGCCGCCATCTCGCCCGACGGCAAGATGGCCGCCTATGCGAAGGGGGCGGTCGGACGGACGAAGATTTTCGTCCAGCAGATCTCTGGTGGGCGGCCCGTTCCCCTTACGGTGGAGTTTCCCGGCGCCCATTTTCGGCCCCGGTGGTCACCGGACGGAGCTCAGATCGCGTTCTCTACTCTGATGGACGGTATCGAGGAAGTCTGCGTCGTACCGGCTCTTGGAGGCGCGCCGCGCCGAATCGTGAAGAGTGGGAGAGAGCTGACCTGGTCGCCGGATAGTGCGGAGCTGGCCTACCTCGAGGGCTCCGTTGAGCTGCACGTGGCGTCGGCGGACGGGAAGCGGCGCGAGAAGTTGGCGTCGCCGAGCCAAGCGACAGCGCCGGCCTGGTCACCGCGAGGCGACCGGATCGCCTATGCGGTCGGTAACTCTGGTTATTTGCTCGGGGGTAACGGCGTTCTCAACGTGGCCTCCTCTTCGATCTGGGCGGGTACTCAACCATGAAGCTTCGGTTCTGATAGCCGACGTGGGCCGTCATTTCTTCGACGTCGACTTCGTCAAGAAATACATCTTTTCAACTCGAAGCTGGGACGGGTTCGTCAAGCGCCTGGAGACGGTCCTGCCGCATCTCGAGGTAATGAATGTGCGCTACCGCTTTCCAGCAGAGGTATTGAGCGGCGGCTCTCTCCACGGCCCGCGGTGAGTTGGTGCGGTAAGACCTTCGGCACGGGTTCGAGGCGCGATCTCCCCGAGCCCATTGAGCCTGTCTGCCATTTTCTGATACGCCAGGTCGCGGGAGGCAATCTCCCGTAAGCTTTCCGCAATCGAGTGTTGGCCCCTAACCGGAACCGCTCGCGTGCTAGAGAGTTTGAGCCTGATGTCAATGTCGACTGTCCGTGATGTACCATGGCGCACCCACAGGAAAGGTTGGTCCCATGTTTCGTAGCGCTAGTTGGTTGGCCCTCACGCTCGTCAGTCTCTCGGTTGCGGATACGACACCCGCTCAGGACCTCGTCTTGTCGAACGCGAGCGTCATCGACGGAACGGGAGCGCCGCCGCGCGCAGGAGTCAGCGTCATCATTCGCAACGGCAAGATCGCGGAGATCGCGGACGGAGCACGTACGGGCGACACGACGATCGATTTGAAAGGGCGCTTCGTTCTGCCGGGTCTCGTCGATGCGCACACCCACATACTCTCAGCCGATGCGGCCGAGCGCGCGCTCTTGTCCGGGGTCACGACCGCGCGCGTGCCTGGGGACCGTTACTTGCGCGGCATGGGAACGCGCGATTCGATACGGGGAGGGCACGTACGCGGCCCAGAGCTTCTTTGTGCGGGAGGCATCGTGCGTCCGGTCCTCGGCGAGTTCTTTATCCTGCCGTTTCCCGAATTCGGGCGCTATCTGGACCAGCGGCTCTCCGGTCCAGAGAACGTCTCCGCGGTCGTGCGCGCTCTGCTCGACCGTGGTGCGGACGTGATCAAAGTGGGTGCGAGCGAGCGCGCGGGCCTCGCCACGACCGACCCGCGCCGACAGGAGCTCACCGAAGAAGAGATCGAAGCCGCGGTGCGTGAGGCCGCTACTGAAGGGAAGTTCGTTGCCGCGCACGCGCACGCGGAAGTCGGAGCCGAAGCGGCGGTGCGTGCGGGCGTGCGAAGCATCGAGCACGGGACCTACATGAACGACCGCACCCTCGCGCTCATGAAAGAAAAAGGAACTTATCTCGTGCCGACGCTCGCGATCATGAGCCCCCTTGGCGACCCGCGCACTGATGACGCGAACGACATCGCGCTCCGCATCCGCACATGGCACATGCAAACCGCGCTCCGCGAGGTCGTCAAAAAGGCACACCGAATGGGCATCGCGGTAGCGGCATCCACGGATGGAAGTTATGGCGATGGCAACGACACCGCGCGCGTCCGCTTACAGCACGACATGGAGGAGCTCGTCTCCATCGGGATGACGCCTCTCGAAGCCATCGCCGCGGCGACCGCCACCGGCGCCGATCTTCTCGGCATCTCGGATCGCACCGGGCGCGTGTCCGCGGGCCTCGAGGCGGATCTACTCGTGCTCGACCGCGATCCGCTGAAGGATTTTCGCGTAATCTACGAGCCTCTCGTGATCGTGAATAACGGCGAAGTCGTGCTGAACCGCTACTACCCAAATCCTTACAACGAGCGGTAAGAGCTAGGGCCGGGGTTGTCAGCACCATGAACGCCTCCACTGATTGGGACGGGTGTAGTGACGATGGATAGTATGGATAGTAAGGAAGGCCACGATGATTGAAGCCCCCGTCGCTCTTTTGGCGTTTCTGTTTCTCGTGATCGCTTCGACCCGTTGGCTCGAGAACCGTTTTGCCGTTTTGAAGAAGATCACTTCGGCGGTTCTGTGCACGCTGACGGGCATCGTGCTTGCCAATATCGGGCTCATTCCACATAACTCGCCGCTCTACGCCAGCGTTTTCGAATATGCCATCCCTTATGCCATCGCGCTCGTCGTTCTCGCTTCGAGCTTGTCGGACTTGAAACGCGCCGGCCCGCGGCTCGTCATCGCTTTTGCGCTCGCCGGTCTCGGAACCTTTCTCGGTAGTCTCGCGGGCGGCATGATGTTCGCGCGCTGGGTCGGCGACGAGACGTGGAAGCTCGGAGGGCAATTCGTCGGTGCCTTCTTCGGCGGCGGGATGAACTTCGCGGCGATTGGACAGGGGCTGGACGTGTCGTCGAGCCTCTTCGCCGCTGGGGCCGTGGCCATCAACCTGACGACCGTGCCCTGGCTCTTGTTGCAGATGGTGCTCGCGAACAAGCTCGGTGGTCGCTTCGCGCCACCGGTCGACGACACACACGCGGAAGGTGCTCCGGTGGATCACGATCCGCGCCGAGTGTGGGTGACGACCTCGGTCTCGCTCTCCGAAGTCGCGTTACTAGCGGCTATCCCGCTCGCGATCCTGTGGGCGGCGCGGCAGCTCCGGGCGCTCTCGGAGGGTTTTCCCGAGGTCCTGTGGGTGACGACGCTCGCGCTCATCGTCGCCCAAATACCCCAGTTGAGAAAATTGCGAGGGAGCGCCTTTTTTTCCTACTTCGCGATGCATTTGTTCTTCATCGTCATCGGTGCGCAATCTGTTTTGCGTGAAGTTCTGAATGCAGGGCCCGCGGTGCTCGCATTCATGCTGACTGTGATCGTCACGCACGCGGTCGTTCTGTTCGGGATTGGATGGCTCCTTCGCTTCGACATCCGTACGCTCTCCGTGGCCAGCCAGGCCGCCGTCGGTGGTCCGGGCTCGGCGCTCGCGCTTTCGATGTCGATGAATTGGTCGCGCCTCGTGACGCCCGGCATCATCATCGGTATTTTCGGCTACGCCTTTGGGAACTATCTCGGCTTTGCGTGCGCCCACTTGCTTCGCGGGTGGCTCCAATGACCTTGCCAACGACCTTGAAAGTCGCCGTGCTCGGGATGGGCAAGGCCGGAACCCGACACCTGAGCGCCGCTTTAGAAGTGGACCTCGTGGATGTTGTCGGCGTCGCGGACCGCGCTCCCGAGGTCCGCGCTCGTCTCGCGGAAAGTAAAGGAGTGCCCGTCGTCGAGGATCTCGACGCGCTGATCGCGCTCGGACCGGACGCGGTCATCGTGGGGTTGCCGCACGCGTCTCTCGCCGACGCGGCCCTCCGTTCGTTCGACGCCGGTTTGCATGTACTCCTCGAAAAGCCTATGGCCACGAAGCTCGGGGACGCACGGCGTGTCATCGCGGCGGCCGAGGCAGCCGGGGTGCGACTGATGGTGAACTACAATCATCGCCGCGTCGCTACTTGAATGCCGTCATCGGATCCGCTTTGGCCGCGCGGCGAGCGGGGACGAGGCTCGCCACGAGCGTGACCGCAAGCAACAGCATTGAGGTCGCGATCAGCGTCGTGGGGTCTTGTGGGCTCACGCCGAAGATAAAGCCCCCATCGTTCCCATCATACGGGCGAGAGCGACCGCGCCGAGGAGTCCGAAGCCGATGCCGATCGCGACGAGCGACGACGTTCGGCGCAAGAGCTCGATGACGAGCTGTCGCGCGGAGGCGCCGAGCGCCATTCGAATGCCGAACTCGCGTTCGCGCTGGCTGGCCATGAAGGCGACGATGCCGTAGATCCCCATGGCTGCGAGGAGCAGCGCAACGCCGGCGAGCACCTTCAAGACCATGCTCACGATACGCCTAGTCATCACCGTCGATTGGAAGCGTGCCGCGAGTGTGTCGATGGCGTAGATCGGCTGATGAGGATCGATGCTCCGGAGCGCTGCGCGCACGGAGGGGAGAGCGGCCATCGGATCGCTCGCCGTGCGCACCAGCAAGAACATCTGGTTCGACCATTGCCCGCGCTGCAGATAGGAATGGAAGAGCTCGGGCGCGACGTCTCGATCCACGCCGCGGTTTCTCGCGTCGGAGTCGATACCGACGACCGTCGTCCACGGGGCCTCGGAGTCTTTTCCACCGATCTTGATGCGCTTTCCCAAGGCGTCCTCGTTCGGGAAGTAGCGCACGGCCGCGGTCTGATTGATGACCGTCACCGGCGGCGTCTCCCGCGAATCTCGTTCGGAGAAATGGCGGCCGCGCACGAGCGTCATCCCGAGCGTCTCGAAAAGACGAGGGCTCGCGACGGTGACGTTTGCCGTCGAAAGAGCGCCTTCCGTCGTCAGAGGGCGTCCTTCGATCTGGAATGGCTGATCCCGCAGCACTTGGGGCGGGAACTGGCTCGCGATTGCGGCCGATTGCACGCCCGGGATCTGCTCGACCTCTTGGAGCAGCTGGGAGTAAAAGTTTTCGAGCTTTCCTTCGTAGCGCTCCCATGCGAGCGTCAGACGCATCGTCAACACGTTTTCGACCGAGACACCTGGGTCCACATTGGCGAGGCGTGTAAAGCTCTTGATGAGAAGGCCAGCGCCGGCGAGAAGAATGACAGAGAGGGCGATCTGGCATGTAACAAAGACGCGACGCGTGAACAAAGTCGATCCGGAGCCCGTCGAGCGAGCTCCGTCGGAAGCCAGATTAGCCTGGACGTCGACCCGCGTGCTCTGTAGCGAAGGCGCGAGCCCGAAAAAGAGTCCGCACGCCACGGAGAGAAGCGACGTATAGGCGAGGACGGTCGCATTGATGAAGCGGAAGGAGCCACGCTTCACACCACGTGTCGCGAAGTCTCGCGGGAACGAGCCACCTGGTCTGTTCGATGAACCAAGCGGAAAGCTTCAACACGATCTAGCGGTGCTCCGGCGTAAGCTTGTCCACCAACGCGGCTAGGTTCTCGCGTGTGGCCGCGAGCTCCACATGACCGGCATCGGTGATCTCGTAGTACCGGCGGCGCGGGCGCTTTTCTTGCACAGCGATGCGCGCGCCTTCCCATTTGGAGCTCGCGAGGCGTAGCTCCTCGAGACGGCTCAACGCGCGATAGACCGACCCGCTTTTGAGGCCGGTGTGGTCCATGATGTCGAAGCCGTACTTGTACCCGCTCGCGAGCGCGGCCAAGACGGCGATAGCGGCATTTCCTAGAGCTCTCATCACCCTTACCCTATGTACGGATAGTAGTTATACACGATTACGATTGGGGTCGTCAAAAGGTTCCGTGATGAGGCGAGCGCGGCGATTGCGAGTGATGTAGCTGAAGGCCCATTGAATGAACACGATGAGGCGGTTTTCGAAGGCGACGAGATAGAGAAGATGGACAAAGAGCCACAAGAGCCAAGCGGGATAGCCCCAAAAACAGAATTTTCCGCGGAGAGCGACCGCCTTCGCGCGGCGATTACCCGGTGCCGCCCCCGACAATGACGACGAGGGGAAGCAAGGAAGTGCTAGCTCTTCTGGTCGAAGGCCTCGAAGGGGATGGCTTCGTCTTCGAGCATAATGGGGATCGCGTCCCGGATCGGGTAGAGAAACTTGCGGTCTTCTCTCAAGAGCCCGGCGTCGATCTTTTCCTCGACCGCCTGGCCGCCCCGGTTCTTCACGCCGCCCGCCGCGATCTGCTCGTTGACGCGGTCGATCGCCTCGCCTTCGAGAAGCGTGACGGGCTGCTTGGTCTCTGGGCAACAGAGAATTTCGAGTAGCTCCGAGTCAATCATGGCGCTCTTAAGCTAGCACAAAGCACTAAGCGAAGACGAATGCTGCGTGATAGGCGTCGCACCGCTCCATGTCGATTTCGCGTGAAGTGCTTCATGGCGGTGCAGGGTACGAAACGACTAGGATGAACTTGAAAGAGGAACGACATGCGAGTCCTTCTGTGCCTGGCTACCCTGTTCTCGGCTCCTGTTGCCGACGCGCAAGAACACGCTGCACCAAAGGTCCGCCAGATCCCGAGCTATCTCGAAGGCAGGGAACGAAACGCCGCCGAGCTTTACGAGCAGGTCGTACCCACGGTCGTCACGATCTTTACCAGCCAGCAAGTTTTTACAAAGGTGGGCGAGGAAGCTCAACGCGGCATGGGAAGCGGCGTTTTGATCTCTTCCGACGGTCACGTTCTGACGGCGGCCCATGTCGTGGACGGCACGGATGCCATCGTCGTCAAGATGCACGACGGCTCGATGCACCAAGCCGAGCTGCTATTCAGCGAAGCGAGCGCGGACATCGCCCTGCTCCGACTGAAGGCGCCCGCGCCCGACCTCCCGCATGCCGCGCTCGGCGATTCCGACCTGCTCGCTGTCGGACAGGCCGTCTATGTCATCGGCGCGCCGTATGGGCTGGAGAACTCTTACTCGCTCGGCAATATCAGCGGGTTTCGCGAGTTCAACCGGCTCGAGGCGGCCCACAGGGCATCATCCACCGAGACCTGAAGCCGGCCAAAAGCTGACGCCGGAGGGGAAGCCCAAGATTCTGGATTTCGGGCTGGCAAAGGCTTTGTCGGCCGACGAAGACGTCTCCGCGGAGACGTCCCAGTCCACGACTTTGACGAAGGGAACGGCGCTCGGCGCCATCATGGGCACGGCGTCTTACATGAGCCCCGAGCAAGCGCGGGGGACGGTGGTCGACAAACGCAGCGACATCTGGGCGTTCGGGTGCTGTCTTTACGAGGCGCTCACCGGAAACAAAGCTTTCGATGGCGATTCGGTGTCGGACATTCTCAGCTCTGTTCTGAAGACGGAGCCCGATTGGAATCTGCCAGCCGCGACGCCCGCGCACGTTCCCCGACACCTCCATCGCTGTCTCGAGAAGAACGTGTTGCTCCGCCTGCGAGACATCGGCGAGGCGCGCATCGAGCTGGCCACCGGTGACACCACGCCGTCCGTCGAGCCCCGCCGAGCCTCCCCGTGCTGGCGCGGCTATGCCGGCGTCGTCGCCGCGACCGCTGTTCTCGTGGGTGTTGCGGTGTGGAATCTGACTTCTCCGCGGGCCGCTGTCTCGCCGCCCGTCACCCGGTTTGAAATCGACGTTCCCGATCTGACGGTCAATCTCATGAGGGGGAATCCCGTCGCGATCTCCCCCGATGGAAGTCGTCTCGTCTACGAGGCCGGCGGCCAGCTCCATCTCCGTTCTTTGAACGAGCTCGAAGCGCAACCGGTCCCGAACACGAAGGGCGGCTACAGCTCGGCGTCGTCGATCGCCGCGGTATCGAACGGCCGGTCGGGAGCGTGGGGCACGAGTGACGGACATCGTGTTCGACGTGATCGGGCCGACGGGGCTACTCAGTGTTCCCGCCGCCGGCGGCACCCCCGAGCTCATTACTGAGTTGGCCGAAGGTGAGGTCGACCACGGACACGTCGGACAGTTCCTTCCAGCCGGCGCCTGGCTGACCTACGGCATCGTATACGGGTCTTGGGATGACGCTTCGATCGTTCTTCACTCGCTGGCGACGGGTGAGAACAAAAGAGTGCTCGAGGGAGGAGAGAACGCGCTTTACGCGCCCAGCGGTCATCTCGTGTACGCGCGCGGGGGCGCGCTTCATGCGGCCGCCTTCGATCTCGAAACGCTGCAAGTGATCGGTCCTCCCGTCGTCGCCGTAGACGGCGTCGTACATCCTTTCGACGGCTCCGCCCCCCTTTTCACCCTTTCCCGAAACGGGACGTTGGCATACGTGCACGGTGAGTCGGGAGGGAGGATGTTTCGTCTGGCCTGGGTCGACCGGACGGGGCGGGAAGAGTTGCTGCCGCTCGAGCCGCGCCCTTACATGGAGCCGCGGCTCTCACCCGATGGCTCGCGTCTCGCCGTGGCCGAGGCTGACGCCGACCTCAACCTCGACATAAGAATTTATGACGTGATCCGATACACCCTCGTCAAGCGATTGACGACGTCTTTAGCGCAGGATCGAGGAGCGCTCTGGTCCCCGGACGGCGAGAGGATCTACTTTTGGTCCGGTGGCGCAGCCGGCACCGGCCTTCAGTGGAAGGACGTGCAAGGGGGCGGCGCGGCAAACCTGCTGAACGAGTTCGGGAGCCCCCAAACGCGCTCTCCCGACGGGCGCACCATCGTCTACGTGACCGTAACGCCCCAAACCGGTCACGACCTCTGGACAGTCTCGATCGACGACGGCACCACGGCAGCACTGTTCGATACGAGCTTCTCCGAGACCGCTCCCGCGATCTCGCCGGACGGCCAATGGATCGCCCATGCGTCGACGGAGTCCGGGCAGTGGGAAGTGTACGTTAGCCCCTTTCCTGACGTCGGCGCGGGGCGATGGCAGGTCTCGAGCAGCGAGGCAGCTTTCCCTCCTGGTCGCCCAACGGTGAGGAGCTCTACTACATACGCGGGAAATCGATGATGGGCGCAAGGATTGCATCCGGCTGCCCGTTTCGATGGAGCCCGCCGGAAGCTCTTTTCGAGGGGGACTACCTCTGGTCCTCCAACTTCTCCCGCCCGTACGATGTGGCGCCCGACGGGCGTTTTCTGATGATCAAACCCATCGATCCGGCCAACAAGATCGTAGTCGTGGAGAATTGGGGCGAGGAGTTGAAAGTCCTGGTGCCCACTGAACACTAACGGGCGGTAGCGCGCCAGCGCTAATGAAAGAGAGGTTCTCCTGTCGTTTCGGGGGATCTGATTTGTGTTGGAGGGCATGGCCTATGGACGCTGCCGCGATTGTGGAAAACGCCGGAAACTCCGTGCCCTCTGTGCCAACATCGCTGAGACACTCCGCCCTCTACACTAATTTCAAGGGGCGAAGTGTCTCAGCGATGTTGGCACAGAGGGTGGCCGAAGCGCCCAACCAGGTTTGGTCGTGGGATATTACGAAGCTTCGTGGCCCCGTCAAGTGGACCTACTACTACCTCTACGTCATCCTCGACATCTTCTCCCGCTACGTGGTTGGCTGGATGCTGGCTCACCGAGAAAGTGCGGCGCTCGCGCAACGCCTCATCGCCGAGAGCTGTCGCAAGCAGGACATTGAACCCGACCAGCTCACCCTTCACGCGGACCGTGGCAGCTCGATGAGAAGCAAGCCCGTGGCTCTGCTCCTGGCTGACCTCGGAGTTACCAAGACCCACTCCAGACCTTACGTCTCGAACGACAATCCCTACTCCGAGTCCCAGTTCAAGACGATGAAGTACTGTCCTCAGTTTCCGAGCCGTTTTGGTTCCGCCGAAGACGGCCGGCTGTTCTGCGGCGGTTTCTTCGACTACTACAACTACGAGCACCGGCACTCAGGAATCGGCTTCATGACGCCGGCCGACGTTCACTATGGTCGCGCCGAACAGCTCACCACCGCTCGGCGCCAGATCCTTCTCGAAGCTCATCGGACTCATCCCGAACGCTTCGTTCGCGGAACGCCACAACCTCCCGTTTTGCCTCCTCAGGCTTGGATCAACCCGCCGACGGAGAAAACGACGCTCCTGAATGCCGCACAAGCCACTCTCGCGGCGGCGTCCATACCTGGGGTACCCCCTTTTTCTGCTCCACGAAACGAGATCTCGATCGATGCAGATGTGGACCGCACCGGCGCCACGAGCCTCCCGACGCTAATCGAGGCTCACTAAATGCAGCTCGCGAGTGTCTCAAAGTTGTTGACACGTACCGGATTAGTGGAGGCTATGGAAAACGCCCTTCCAGGCTTGGAAGAGAACTCAGTCGTGAGCAAGGTCTGAACGACCAGAACCGTGGGGGCGTTTCCCACAGCCTCGTCTCCCGCTGAGGGGCAGTGGCATTTGGTGAGGCCCGTGGGTTGAGAGGGTAAGCCATGTGTAGATGCGCATCGGCGAGAACGCTAGAATCTTTTTTTCCGAAAGAGAAAAGAGCGTTCCCGCGATGCGCGTTACTACGTTAGTCAACAAGCTCATCGGATTGCAAGGCCTGTGGGTCCGAGGTTTCCACTTCCAGGCGGACAAAGCCAGAGTGGTGGTGGATGTAGTACCACGGAGGAGGAAGCCTCTGTGCGGGATTTGCGGACGAAAGGTCCGCAAGAACAAAGATCGCCACAATCGCTACTGGCGGCACTTGGACCTGTTCGGAGTCCGGACCTATCTACTCGATCCGACGAGTGGTATGTCGGCGGTGTGGAGTGGTCAGAGAAAAGGTGCCTTGGGCCGACAAGGGAAGCCGCTTTACCAAAAGCTTCGAACAAGAGGTAGCGTGGCTGGCACAGAGGACGGACGTCAGCGCCGTAGCGAACTATTTCCGAGTGACGTGGCGTTCGGTGCGACGGATCATCCAGCGAGTGGTTGCCGAGCAGCGGGATGAGCGGCGCGAGCTCGATGGATTGCGGGTGATTGGGATGGACGAGATCAGCTACCGCAAACGCCACAAGTACTTAACAGTGGTAATAGACCATCTCAGCGGCCGGGTCGTCTGGGCGGGAAAGGAGCGCAAGGCCAAGACGCTGCTGCGGTTTTTCCGCAAGCTCGGACCACAAAGAGCCGCGGAGCTCGAAGCGGTCAGCATGGATATGTGGGAGCCGTACATAACTGTCGTCGGCAAAAAGGCTCCTCAGGCACGGGTGATCTTTGACCGCTTCCACATCGTCAAGCATCTGAACGAGGCCGTGGATAAGACCCGGCGCGAGCTGGTGCGCGAGCTCAAAGGGACTGCCCGACGCAACCTCAAGAACACCAAGTTTCCCCTTCTCAAGGCCAAACACAACCGCAGCGCGAAAGACAAACGGGTGCTCCGCGAGCAGGTGCGAGCTAATCGTCGCCTCCACCGCGCCATGCTTCTGCGCGACGACTTCATGGACCTCTACACCTACAAAACCGAGACATGGGCCAAGAAGTTTCTCCGAGGATGGCTGCGGCGCGCTATGAGCTCGAGGATAGAGCCCGTCAAACGCGCGGCGAAGATGATCCGCAGCCACTTCGATGGCGTCATCGCGTGGGTCACGTGGAGACTCAGCAACGGCCGACTCGAAGGAATGAACAACAAAATCCGGCTGCTGAGCCACCGCAGCTTTGGACTCCACTCTGCCGAAGCTCTCATCAGTCTCGTCTACCTAAACTGTGGCGGTCTCACCCTCAAGAGGATCCACTGAAATGGCAGGAGAGGCGAAAGAGAATGCCCTCGCGGCGATATTGCCGAACAACGAGTGCTAAGAGAGCGAGCCCGACGGCGAGGGTCACGGCGGAGGAAAGCGCGACGTTCGCCGCGGTCAACGGCTCGCCGCGTAGGACTTGATTGATGAACAGCTGTCAACGAGCTCGATCACGGCTCGGGCCCCGCGAAAGACGTGAAAAAAGACATCGGGTGGATGTCCTCGACGCAAGCGGTCTCGAGCCCATCGTTGCGACCCGCTTCGATGAACTCGGCCGCGAGGCCGGGGATACATCCGCGGTGGACGACCATGTGTCCTTGCCCAGGTGCTATGAGGTGAAGCGCGTTCTCGAGCGTGGACAGGGCGAGCTCCCCGTTCGAAGGCGGCGTGACGGGATCGGCTTCGCCCGAGAGTAGCAAGACCGGTACGTCGGTGCGAAGCGCGTCTTTGAAGTCGTCGGGGATGTCGCCGCGCGGCCAGAGCGGGCAAAGCTTGCGCAAGCTATCGATCTGAACCGTGCCGATATAGGTGCTTTCGTTTCGTCGCTCGATCTCGGCGTCGTCGAAGAACGGAAAGTCCTCGCTGCAGATCACCGAGAACCCCATCGCGTCGGCGATCGTCTCTTCGAGCCGGCCGCTCGTCATTAGAAACTGCGAGGCGAGAGGCCGGTAGTCGCCTTCGGCCGCGGCATGCAGGAGCAGCGGGACGAGCGACGACGTTTCCTGCCCATAGCTCAAGAGGCGGATCGCGAAGGCGGCCATCGAGCGGTAAAGCGTGAACGTCTCTTCGGCGCCGGTCCTCGGATGTCGACGTCGAGAGCTCGGACATCAGCGCTTCGAGGTCGCCTTCGGGGTTCGGGAACGCTTTCGCGCAGCCGTCGTCTTCTGCACAGCGTTTGATCAAGAGATCGAGCGCACGCTGCGCGTCTCGAGCCACATCCACGCCGAGCACTTCCGTCGGCGGAGCGACGCCATCCAAGATGACGCTCCGCACGCGACCGGGGAATTGGCGCGTGTAGCTGATGGCGGCGCGGGTCCCGTAGGAGATGCCATAAAGGTTGATGCGCTCGTATCCGAGCGCATCGCGCACGTCGTCGAGATCTTCCATCGCGATCGCCGTCGTATAGAAGCGGGGGTCCGCGTCGAGCTCCTCGAGGCACTGTGCGACCCACGTCTGCATCGCTTCGTCCTCGAGCAGCCAAAGCTCGCCGACGTCGTCGGGCTTGGGACATCGAAGTGGGTTCGAAGAACCCGTGCCTCTTTGGTCGACGAGCACGATGTCACGTTCGCGGTGGATGCTCATGAAGGCGCTCTGCACGCCGACGTCGCTTTCCGTTGCGGCCTGTCCCGGGCCGCCGGTGAGAAACACGAGCGGGTCGGGCTCGGGATCCCGGCGGATCGCGGGCACGACGGCGACGCGGAGATCGATCGTGCGGCCGGTACCTTCATCACGATTCTCGTAGACGGTGAACGTGCCGCACTCCGCGGCGGTGCGGGCGGTACGTCCGGGGGCGCTCAACTGGCACGGCGCGAGCGTGAGGCTTCTTTCACGACGCGCATCCTCTGGCGCATGACAGCCCCAGAGCATCAGGAAG
Organism: Candidatus Marinacidobacterales bacterium; assembly: GCA_965197495.1. Classification (GTDB taxonomy): domain Bacteria; phylum Acidobacteriota; class Vicinamibacteria; order Marinacidobacterales; family SMYC01; genus SMYC01. The sequence goes on along the minus strand of OZ240210.1, from coordinate 9,165,377 downwards.
GTAAACGCGACGATCTTACGCATCCAGCTTGCGCGCGATGAGAAGGGTGAGGACTTCCGCGGCTTGGACGAGCTCGTCGAGCGGAAGCCATTCGTTGGCAGCGTGCGCGAGCGCGACATCTCCCGGGCCGTACAAGACCGCCGGCATCTCCGCGTAGCGGGTGAACAGGCGCAGATCGCTTCCGTAAGAAACGCCGTGCGACACGGGTGCTTCTCCGAGAACCTCCTAGTGGCACGCGCTCAAATCCTCGAGCACGGGAGCTTTCGCGTCGGTCTCTCCGGGCTCGAACTGACCTTCGAACCACTCGACGCGCACGGGGTTCTCCTTTAGCCAGTCGTCGCGATCGCCCGCTTGTTCGTCGCAATAGGCGCGGTGCGCCGTGAGCGACGCCTCGACCGTCCAGAGATCGACGTCGAGGCCCCAATCCCGAAAGCGGGCCGCGAGGGTTTCTTGCGCGGCGCCTTCGTCGCCGGTGACGCTCGGTGTGCGGACGAGGTCGAGGGCGAGCTCGTAGAGCTCGTCCCGAAGAGAAGCGAGGCACTCGCGGACGTGAGAAGGGGTCACTCCGTCTATGCTACGGCTTGGCTCCCCCTGCGTCCAGGCTATTGCACGTAGCCCAGGCTTCTGAGCCGCTCGAGCTCTTCGGAGTCATGGGCCAGAATCGACTCGGCGTCGGTAGCGAGCGTGTTCGCAAGCGCCCACTCGTGCCACCCGGCAAGCTGGCTCGCGAGCCGCTCCACGAGCTCGGCGTGGTCCGACGCGATGTCGTTCTGGTCGAGCGGGTCCTTCGCGTGATCGTAGAGCTCGTATTCGGGAAACCCGTTGGGGCGCTCGACGTTGTGGATGAACTTGTGGCCGTCGATGATGATGCTCCGAGCGTCGACCATTTCCTGGTCTCTCTGATCCGTGCGTCGCGTCCATTCAGTGATCGCGGGTTTAGGCGTCTACCGTTCGCCGCTCGAGGACACGAGCAAAGCCTTCAAGCTCTCCCCTTGCATCTGCTCTGGGACCGGCAGCCCCACGAGATCGAGGATGGTCGGTACGACGTCGACGATCTCGACGGTGTCCTCGATCACGGTCTCCGCCGCGATCGTGCGCGGCCAGCGCATCACGAGCGGCACATTGGTGAGCTCACCATAGACGTTCTCTTCATGGAAATGCCCGCCATGGTCGAGAAACTCCTCGCCGTGGTCGCTCAGGAAAACGACGGGCGTGTCCTCTTCGAGCCCGAGCTCCGATAGCTTTTCGAGGATGCGGCCGATTTCGGCATCCGCGGCCCGGATGGAGCCGTCATACATGTCGAGCTCGTGCTGGACGAAAGCTTCGGCGTCGACGCCCGCTTCCTCGAGCTCGCCCCGAAGCGGCAAGCCCATGCGCTTTTGGAAGCTGCTCTCGATGAACGGCCGTACTTTCTCGACGCGCTCTTCGTGCTGCTCTTTTCCGCCCGGCGCACCCCACTTCGTGTCATAGGGCCGGTACGGCTCGTAAGGGCTGTGCGGATCGATCGGGTGGAGATAGACAAAAAACGGCACGTCGTGATGGGTCTCGAGCCATGGCAAGAGCCGATCGACGAGGGCGCGCGCATTCTTGCTGCGGCTCTGTCCTTCCGGAACTTTGAGCGAGCCGTTCTCGTGGAGCACTTCGACTCCCTGGTGGAGGTTTGTGCTGCGGCCCGAGAAACCGTTCCCCGAACCCGCTCAGGTGGCATAGCCCGCGGCGCGGAACGCTTCGGCCATCGTATCCGCCGATGCCGGCAGTTTGTGGAACATCTCGTAGATGCCGTTAGACGTCGGGTAGGTCGAAGACAGCATCGAGGGCACCGACACTTTCGTCCAAGCTCCCTGGGCGATCGCGTCTTTGAAGAGCGCGCCGTTCTCGGCGAGGCTCCGGATATGGGGCGCGGTCTCGCGATCGTGGCCGTAGGCGTCGAGATGGTCGCTGCGGAGCGTGACGACCAGGACGACGATGACGCCCCGCGGGCCGTCGGTGGACTGGACGTCGCGTCGACGCAGGACGGGTGCGCCCCAGAAACCGATGGCGCCGGGTTGTTCGGCGGAAAGACTCAACGTCAACGTTCCTCGGCGGTCCCCGAAAGCGGTGAGATCGATCGGCACCGCTTCCCAGCGATGCGGCGTCGTGACGGTGTGGGTTAGAAGCGGTGCATCGTCGAGTGAAACACGAAACGTGACCGGGCTCTCTTCGAGCGTCCCGACTGCTAGATCGAGAAACGCCCTCGAAGGAAAGCTCAGCTCGAAGCTTGCTTCTTCGGGCGCACGCGTAACGATGGTCTCGCGATAGATTTCGGAAAGCCCCTGCCAACCGACGCCCGCTGGAATGCTCGCGAGGCGCTCCTTCCTGAACACGAGCCGCACGGACTCGATCTCGAAATCCGCGCCGCTGACATCTGTTGGGCGCAGCAGGATGTGGCGGATTCTCGAGGAGGGGAAGGATGCGCGTGGCGCGGAGGCGGCACTGATCGTGTACGTCTGGACGGCGTCACCCGCAACGATGGGCGATGTGAGCGGCCAAGGAAAGTCGTCGGCTGTGTCGACGGCGCGTTCGATCCCCGGGTCCTCGCCGCCCGAGAACGTCACCCAAAGATTGGTCCCCTCGGAGATGCGGGCGCGAATGATGACCTCGTGCAGCACGTCGGGGTCGTCGAGACCGTGCGTTCTTTCGACGTGAACGACGGGAACACCCGTGCTCGAGCGGCCGGTGAGGCGGCCGCCCGAGAGCGTCAATCCGGTGACCCCGGGGCCAGCAGTGAAGCCGTGCTCCTCGTCCGCGTCGAAGCGCCACTCCGTCGGCTCGGCCGTCGCGGCCGCCTCCACCATGCCGGTGATCAAGCGGATGGAAACTCGTCAACGAGCCTGACGACGACGTTCTCTTTCGCGCCGCTGCAAGAGAGAAAGGTCACCATTAGGACTAAATGCCACAATATGCGCATGGGTGGGGAGTCTAGTGGCGCGAGACCGAGGACGCATCGGCTGCCGGCGGGCGCGACCACCCGTGGCGGAGAGCGATACGAACAACGTTTGGTGATGCCTTTGTGTGCGGGACGCGTGTATCATCATCAGCGCGGCCCGGAAGCCGCGAGTAACCATGCTTCTACGTAGCGTCAGTGTCGGTATCATGTCGATGTGTTTCGTGGGAGGACACGTCGTCGCCTTCACACAGGTTGGACAGGCCGGAGAGGCGCCGTCGGAGTCGGAGCTGAAGACTCTCCCTTCGACGATCCCGCTCTTCCCGCTCCAGGAAGTCATGTTGTTTCCACATGTCGGCCGGCCCCTGCACATCTTCGAGCCGCGGTATCGCGAGATGCTGGCCAAAGCACTCGAGGGCGATCGCATCATCGGGATGGTGATGTTGCGACCCGGGCATGAGGCGGATTACTTCGGTCGTCCGCCAATCTACTCGGTCGGTTGCGCGGGCGTGATCACGGACGTCGAAGAGCTTCCCGACGGTCGTTACAACATCGTGCTGCATGGCATCAGCAAGTTTCGCGTCAAGAGCGAGGAGCAGAGCAACGCTTATCGAGTGGCGGAGGTGGAAACGATTCCGGAAACGCTGGGCGACGGTGACCGCGAGGCCTTGCGCCGGCATCGACCGCGGCTCCTGGAGGCACTGTCCTCGCTCTCACCGGGCTCGCAGCCGACTCCGGATGAGCTACTCGACGAGATGCTGGTCAACGTGCTGGCGCAGTACCATAGGATGGATTCTATGAAGCGCCTCGACCTGCTGGAGCAGGACGGTCCGCTGACTCGCGCCGAGGCGCTCATCACGCTCTTACGATCGCAGGGCACTCTCGCGCTGAGCCTCGCCCCCGCGAAGCACGGTCGCGACGCTTCAGGAAGTCAGCCGACGAACACGGCGGTGAAAAAGGGGGAAGCGAGCCGCCCTCGGAGGCTCGAGACGTCAGGTCTTTTCAAATGGCGATGATATCGACGATGTTCTCGAGCGCCTTGAGATCCGACGGACTTCGCGTGTATATGGCGAGCTCGTTTGCAGCGGCCGTCGAGGCGATGAGAAGGTCGGCGAGGCGGCTTCGATGTCTCCTGCCAGAGGCCTTGACCGCCGCGTAAACGCGACCGTAGGCCCGTGCCGCATCGGCATCGAACGGCAAGGGGTCCCATGTGGCCGAAGCCCATTGCAGGCGGTCTTGACGTCGCGCTCGTTCGCTCTTGTCTTCGGTGGCGTGTGGTCCGGCTGCGAGCTCCGCTAGGGTTACAGCTGCAATCGCTGACTCGTCGGGCAGCCGACCGGCATCGATCAGGTCATGATCGATCAAGACAGAGGTGTCGAGAAGGCCGCGACGGATCTCAGGCATCGATAGACTGGTCGACAACCTCGTCAAGGTCTTCGCGAAGCTTGCCGAGGAAATAGAAGCTCCGAACGTAGCGGACGGGCTCGAAGATACGTTCTTCCGTCGAGTTGACGATCCGCTCGTACCACATCGTCGCTTCTCCGATATTGCCGGCCTCGCGATGAGCGTTGGCGATCGCGTACCAGATGACAGTGTGGAGTCCTTCGACGCCTCGTGGAGGCAACATCGATTCAGCTTCGTTAAAATGGGAGATCGCTGACGCAAAGTCGCCCAGCGCGAGCGCGAGCTCGCCTTCGAGAAGTTGGTGCATGCGTTCGGGTCCGGGCCCAAACGTTGGCTTCATCCGATCGCGGAAGGCTTCCGCGAGCTCACGCGCCCGCGTCGGTTCACCCAGACGTGCCGAGGCGATGGCGGCGATGAGATGAGCCTGTTGGCCCGAGTGGTACCGGTCGTCTGGCCCTTCGATCGTGAGCGCCGCCTCTCGCGCGCCTTCGTTGTCACCGACGTCGAGCAGAACGCGCGCTTTGTACAAGATAGGCTGGTTTTTGAAACGTCCTTCTCCGGCCGCGAGGAACGCGTCAATACCGTTGATCACGGGCGTATAGCTCCCTTTGTAGAGCTGGGTAATCGCGGCGAGACGGCCACCATAGAACTTCTCAACCATCCCTTCCGCCTCGAGCATGCTGGCGGCGGTCTCCGCGGCGTCGCCCCACTCTTCTTCGAGGATGTGAGCTTCCCAGAGGACCGGAGCGGTGCGGAATTTGCTCGCGCCCAACACTTCGGCGCGCTCGAGCTCATCGAGACCGCGTTGGATTTGGCCGCTTTCGATCGATAGCTGAGCTATCGAGACCAGTGTCACCCAGTCTTTTGGGTTCCGTTTGTTGAACTCCTCAAGAACCGCTCGGGCGCGGGCGACGTCGCCGCGCGCCTGGTAGGCCCTCGCGAGGATCTCGTAGGTGGCAGGAAAGACCATGCCGCGGCTTTCAAGCTCTTCGAACTGCTCGATGGCCGCGTCGTAATCTTCGAGGCCGACGAGCAAGTTTCCGAGGTTGTGCCGTGCCGATCCGTGGTCGGGATAGAGCTCGATCGCCATGCGATAGGCTTCAAGCGCTCGATCGACAGTTTCGGGATTTCGGGAGTAGTGCCAACCTTCGATGTAGTGTCGTTCTCTTGCGGAGAGCCGCTCGATATGCTGGAGCGCCGCTACCGCAAATTCGTCGGCCTCTTCTTGCCGGCCTAGGTTGTCGTGCACGACGCCGAGCTTCGCGAGCGCCATCGCGAATCCCGGGTCGAGATCCACCGCGCGTTGAAAGTGCGGCAGAGCCTCCTCTTCGCGGTAGCGCTCGTGTAGACGGATGCCTTCGGCGTAATGCCGATAGGCTTCGACGGAAGCGGTCGTCACGTCTCGCAGGTCGCGGTCGAGCTCGCCTTCGAGCGCGACAATGGAGAAATTGGCTTTGATCCGGCCGCTGATCTCGTCGACGAGACGAAAGATGCTCTCTTCGCCTGTCCCTTCGGCCTTCTCAGAGAGCAAGACCTTGCCGGTATGCGCGTCTTCGAGGCGGGCCGAGATGCGGATCGAATCGCCCGCTTTCGCAAAGCTTCCGCGGAGAACGGTGCTCACGGAGGCGCGTTGCGCGAGCTCTTCGATGGCCTCCGAAGACATGGGTCCGCCGTGAAGGCGGCCCATCTCGTCGAGGATCTGAAAGAGGCGGTCGGTGCCAAGAACCTCGAGCTCGGGCGATTGCGAGAGATCCGTCACCAGCATGTCGGTGAGACCCATCCGCAGCCACTCGAGCTCTGGATCGCCGGACAGATTTTCGAAATGTAACACTGCGAGCGATGGTGTCTCGCTCGTTGGCGTGGGGTCGGGTGGCGTTAGGAGAAACGCCATGATGGCCGCGACCGCCGTAGCGCCCATTCCCGCCGCAACGGCGAGGCGTTTCAAGCGCGTCGCGTTCCCGCCGGAAGCGATCCGCAGTCGAGCGAGCTTCAAATCCTCGAGTACCAGAGCCATGCTCTGGTAGCGCTTGTCCGGCTCTTTTTCGAGACATCGGTCGATGATTGGCTGTAGAACCTGCTGCTCCTCCCCGTTCAAGCCTGGGATCTTCGGGGTCGGGTCACGCAGGATGGCGTAGAGGGTGTCGATGCGGCTTTTGCCTTCGAACGGCGGCCGTCCGCCCAGCACGTGAAAGAGCAAAAGGCCAAAGCTGAAGATATCGCTTCGCGGGTCGACTTTCCCCCCGCGCGCCTGCTCGGGCGACATGTACGATACCGTCCCCGAGTGAGTTCCTCGAGGACTGTGTAATGTGAGAGCGTCTTACCAATCATCTAATTAAGACACATGTCACAGACATCCCCCTAGAAGGAGATTACGGCGTGCGTCGGTAGAAGTTCCGTGCGCGACAGGGTTTCCAGACGACGTGATGAGCTCCGCTAACGAGATAGATGAGAATCGGGGATATTGAGGTTCGAGCCGCCCGACCCGAGGAGGCCCATAGAGGCCCCGACGACGAAGGCGCCTATCGCCTATCCAGGGCCATTTTCGGGTCGGAGTGCCCCATGGGGATGATTCTCGGATCGTGGTGCCGGAGGAGGGAATCGAACCCTCACAGCCGCGAGGACCGCGGGATTTTGAATCCCGTGCGTCTACCAATTCCGCCACTCCGGCAATGTAGGCACGTGCCTGAGCGGGCAGGCTCGTTGCCGAAAACGAAAACGCAGTGTAACAGATGGGAGAGCGTCGCCAAAGGCCCTTCCGTTTCGTGTGCCAGAAACCCTTAATACGCAATATTTTGGCGTGATTTCCGGAGAATGGTTCAGAATCGTAGCTGGCGTGCGGTTCGTCCCCAACACCGTTCTACCATCTTTAATAAGGGCCTCGCTGAGTTGAAATCGCGGCTTGTTAGGTACTAATGCGTTCAAAGCTAACATACAACCGGTTGACGTCGTTTGGCATCGAAACGATCGCCCCCTAAACTCCTGTAGGTTCATTATTTAGTAGCTTCGTCGCTCAAATTGTGTTATAATTCTGACTGTCCTTTTGTTAGAAAGCGAGGTGTGAATGGCCTTTCAAATTGGGGATAAAGTCGTTTATCCCAATCATGGCATTGGAGTTGTCGAGGATATTCAGTCGGATCAGGCCGAGCCGACCGAGGAGTACCGCTTTTATAAGTTACGTATCCTAGCGAACTCCACCGTCGTGAAGGTTCCCATCGCGAACGTCGACGGCGTCGGCGTACGGCGGGTGATCTCGAACAAAGACGTCGCGCGGATCTTCGACCTTCTGGAGAATCGGAAGATCCAGACCCACTCCAACTGGAAGGGACGCTACAAGGATAATTCAGACAAGATGCGTAGCGGCTCGATTTATGACGTCGCTGGTGTACTCAAAGACCTTTCCTTCTTGAGCAAGAAGAAAAGCCTCTCTTTCCGTGAAAAACGCATGCTAGACCGCGCGCGGTTTCTCATCGTGAGTGAGGTTGCGGAAGTTGCTGCAGAGCCCCAGGACCTCGTAGAGCAGAAGATCGACATCGCTCTCTCGCGAGGCATGGAGACCAAGAAGAAAGGCCGTACGAGCCTCAAAACGCTCCTCAAGAAGACCACTATGGCCGCGATGGCCGAGAACGGCCGTAGTGAGGGCGTTGCTCGCAAGCCTCGCTCGCGAGCCTCGACGAAAGTCAAACAAGGCAAAGGACGAAAGCAGCCAATTTCTATTTCAATTAATCGCTACTGCTGCTAGAAGCCACGGCTGGTTCTGATACCATCGTAGCCCCTCCAGCCTTTGGGCTGGAGGGGCTTTCCTTTTATGCTGACGAGTCTTTTGCTTCTGGTGGTGTTGCCCATCTATACGTTTCTCGCTGGGCTCGTCGGTATCCCGTACACGTTGCTCACCGGCGATTCGCGTCCACTGTACTGGCTCGGGCGGTTAGGCCTGCGCATCGGGTTTCTTCTTGGGCGCATCCGCATCGTGGTGCATGGCCGCGAGCGGCTAGGGGATGCACCGCACTTCATCTACATGATGAACCACAATTCCAATCTTGATGCGCCGGCGGTCTGGCTGTACCTTCCGGGGGAAGTACGGGCACTCGGGAAGATGGAGTTGTTCAAGCTCCCTGTGCTCGCGACGGCGATGCGTCTCGGAGGCTTCGTGCCTGTGGACCGCAGCAATCGGGAGCGCGCTATCGCGAGCGTGCGCCATGCGGCGAGTCTTGCGGCCGCAGGCGCTTCGTTTCTCATCGCGCCGGAAGGGACGCGCAGTCGCACTGGGAAGCTTCTACCCTTCAAGAAGGGAGGCTTCCATCTGGCGACGGAGTCAGGCGTGTCGATACTCCCGATTACCGTGGTGGGCGCTTTCGAGCTCATGCCTCCGGGAAGCAACCGGATCCGGTCGGGGACGATCGAGATCTTCTTCCAGGAGCCGATCGAGACCGAGGGGCTCGGCGCGAGCGATCGCGCGCGTTTGATGGCGCGCGTTCGCGCGTGCATGGAAGACATGCTCGCGCTGAAAGCTCCGAAGCTACCCTAACACTTTTCCGCAATCCGAGTTGCTACCGGCTCGAAGCTACCCGCTTCCGCGCTCTGCCGTAGCTTTTGAGCCAACACCAGCCAGCCAGATCTGAAAATTTACAAGGAGATCACTTGGCTTGGCTCGTGCTTCAGAAAAGTTGCGAAGAAAAATTCGCGATTCTAGACTGGTTAGAGGCTAAGCCTTTTTATGTCAACGTCATAGCCCCGGTGCGCGTTGACAGGTTACCCTGGGGGCTGTTAACATAAATTGACGTGTATCTGTCGCCAAAACACGACGAGTCGAATCGATCTTGAAAGAAACACAAGTAGCTTCCGAGCGCACCGTGCCGGCCTTAGCCGTTGCGCCGGAGATCACGTTGCAGCGGGACACCTATCGGGACCACCACGAGGAGCTCAAAAAGAGACTCTCGGAGGACGGCTTCCTGGCGCTGCTCTTGGTCGACGTCTCGGAAATCAACGAAGTCGAGCGCGCCTATGGGAGCAGCAAGTACGAAGACTTGATGGACATGGTCCGTAAGGTCGTGACCGAGTTCAAGGGCGACCAGCTGCGCTCGAACGACATCGTCACGTTGAACGAAAAGGCCGGCGATATCTTTCTGGTCTTCTTGGCGCCGCGAAGAGAAAACGAGCATCTTCTCGCTGAGGACATCGAGAAGATCGGGGAGCGGGTGGATACCGAGCTGTCGCGCCGGATCCGCCAGACCGCGTTCGCTATCCTTCGCAAGCGGCCCGAAGTCTATGTTGGCACGTCGCTCGTGCTGCAGAACCCTTTAATGTCCCACTCGGGGATGGTTGAAATCCCTCGCCTTTAGGCGAAGCCTTTAGGAGGCTTGGGGTACGATCCCCAGGTGAAAGGATATCGTAAATCATCGCACACGACGTACCAGTTAAACTATCACTTCGTATTTATCACGAAGTACCGCAAGCCGGCCTTGAGAGGGGATGTAGCGGTTCGTCTCCGGGATCTCATCCGGGAGATCTGTGCTCGGAACCAGATAGAAATACTGAAGGGTCATGTGCGGCCTGAGCACGTGCACCTGTTGCTGAGCGTGCCGCCGAATTTGTCGCCGAGTCGAGTGATGCAGTTGATCAAGGGTAAGACGTCGAATCGTCTGATGCGCGACTTACGGACGATGCGGAAGGAGTTCTGGGGTCGGCACCTATGGGCACGGGGTTACTTCGTGGTGACAACGGGCAACGTGACGGATGAGGTGATAGCGAAGTATATAGAGTTGCAGGGTGCCGTGCCCCAGGACGACGATTCTTTCAAGGTCAGTGAGTAGTGAAACGAGGCAAGGACAAGCCGACTTTAGCCGGCGACGTGAACCCATCGCCTTTAGGCGATGGAGCGCACGCGCTCAGTCCGCGGCGAGCGCCTGGTGAAGCGAGCGATCGAGGAGGCTCACCAAGCGGCGCGACTCAACGTCCAACGCCGGCACCTCCGCAATAAGCAGGAGCTCCAGCGCATCATTCTCGAACGGAAGATCACGACCGTCTTCCAGCCGATCTGGGACTTGGACGCCAAGAAACCTCATGGCTTCGAGGCGCTTTGCCGCGGGCCGTCCAATACGGAGTTTCGCAGCCCGTTAGCTCTTTTCGATGTTGCCCGAAAGGCTGACCTTCTTTTCGAGCTCGATCATTTGTGCCGGCGCACGGCCCTCGAGGGCGCGGGCGCTCGCGCGAAACTCTCGCGCGACTACAAGCTGTTCATCAACACGCTGCCTTTTTCGATCCGAGACCCGCGCTTCCAGGGAAAGGACCTCATCGATCTCTTCGAAGGGATCAATCTCGCGCCCGAGCAAATCGTGCTCGAGGTCACCGAGTCCGACGCGATCGACAATTTCCCGCTCTTCGTAAACGCGATGAAAGATTTCATGGATCTCCGATGTCTCGTCGCCATCGACGATATGGGAGCGGGCTATTCGGGGCTCGATAAGATCGTCCATTTGCGGCCCAACTACGTGAAGCTCGATATGGGCCTCGTGCGCGACATCCACACGAGCTTCGTGAAACAGCAGCTCGTCCAAACGTTCAAAACACTCGCGGACAAAATCGACGCTAAGCTTATCGCCGAGGGCATCGAGCAGCCCGAAGAGCTCGAGGTGGTCCGCAAGCTGGGTGTGAACTTCATCCAAGGCAACTTGCTCGCCAAGCCGTCCCAGGCTTTCCAGACCACCCCCAGCTTCAAGCTGTAAAGCCTTCCGATCCGCAAAGTTCCGAGGACTTAGCCATTTATTCGTATTTTGTTCGTTTGACATTTTTATCTGCCACATTTGTTTAGGTCGAACTAACAATTGTATGTATGCAAGCCTATTTCGACTAACTGTAAACCGAAATTAGCCGATCTTGCACGATTATGTTGACACTGCGGCGACTCTTCTTTATCCTTGGATGTGTTGGAAAAGGAGAGGACATGGCGACGACCCTTGATGCAAGCCTTGGCTATGAACCGAAAAGGACGTGGACAAAATCCGAAATCCTGACCACCACGAAGGAACAGGACATCCGATTCCTTCGACTCCAGTTCACGGACATCGTGGGCGTGAACAAGAACGTCGAGGTGCCAACCAACCAGTTCGAAAAGGCGTTGGACGGGCATATTATGTTCGACGGATCGTCCATCGACGGGTTCGTGCACATCGAGGAATCCGACATGATCCTCGTGCCCGATTTGAGCACCTTCCGCGTGATGCCGTTCACGCAGTCCAATGGACACGGCAACTTGCCCGACAAGGTCGCCCGGATCATCTGCGATATCTACCATCCTGACGGAAGAGGGTTCGCGGGATGCCCGCGCCTCGCGCTCAAGCGTGTAACAGCCGAGGCCAAAGAGCTGGGCTACACCTTGATGGCCGGCCCCGAGGCCGAGTTCTTCTTGTTTCAACGTGGTACCGATGGCCGCCCATCGACGCGCTCAGCGGACCGAGGCGGCTATTTCGACCTCACGCCGGTGGATCACGGCGAGGTGGCGCGGCGCGACATCGTCAACGCGCTCGAAGCGATGGGATTCGAGGTCGAAGCGGCGCATCACGAAGTCGCACCGGCGCAGCACGAGATCAACTTTCGCTACGAGGACGCGGTCACGACGGCGGACAACGTCGCGACTTTCCGCTTCATCGTCCGCCACGTGGCGATGCAGCACGGACTCCATGCGACCTTCATGCCCAAACCTGTTTTCGGCATCAACGGCTCGGGGATGCACACGCATCAGTCGCTGTTCGATGGCGACGAGAACGCGTTCTTCGATCCAGATGGCGAATATCAGCTTTCAGATGTCGCGCTTCACTATATCGGTGGCATCCTGCGTCATGCGCGGGGCTTCTGCGCCATCACGAACCCGCTCGTCAACTCCTACAAGCGGCTCGTCCCCGGCTATGAAGCGCCGACCAACGTCGCCTGGTCGATGAAGAACCGGAGCCCGCTCGTACGTGTCCCCGACAAACGGGGCAAGGGCACGCGATGCGAAGTTCGGATGCCGGATCCGTCGGCGAACGCTTACCTCGCGCTCGCGGTGATGTTGAAGGCAGGTCTCAACGGGATCAAAGAACGCATCGACCCGGGACCTCCCGTCAACAAGAACATCTACACGATGAGCCAACGCGAGAAGAGCCGTCTCAAAATCGCCGAGCTCCCTGGCGATCTCCGTGAAGCCGTCGACGCGCTCGAGAAGGACAAGGTGGTGCAATCCGCGCTCACGCCGCACATCCTGTCCCACTTCATCGAAGCGAAACGCGCCGAATGGCACGACTACATCGCCCAAGTCCACCAGTGGGAAGTGGATAGGTATCTTTCCGTACATTAGTCGGAACTTCCACCGGCTAGACGCATGTAAACCCGTACGTTTAAAGCAGATGCGGCGGTTCGAAATGTAATGTGTAAGCATGTAATAGTGACAGAACAGTTATTTTACTGATTTAATCCTGTATAGTCGGCGCATGTACATCGCCAAGGTGCCGAACCGCAACTCGCCCCCAGCGATTCTCATCCGCGAAAGCTACCGCGAAGGCGGTGCGCCCAAAACGAGGACCGTCGCCAACATCTCGAAGTGGAAGCCCGCGCGAATTGAAGCTCTTCGCCAGTTGCTGAAGGGCAACGTGGATTTGGGTGAGGCTCAGCAGTTCGAGATCACCAGAAGCAAGCCTCACGGACATGTTGCGGCCGTGCTGGGAACGCTGCGCAAAGTTGGCCTCGAGCGAATCATCCATAGCCGCCAGCGCCGAGAGCGTGACCTCGTCGTGGCGATGATTGTGGCGCGAATCGTAGAGCCGGGCTCCAAGTTGGCCACGGCCCGTGGTCTATCGAAACAGACCTTGACTTCGTCATTGGGTGAGTGTGTTGGAGTTGAAGACACCAACGAGGATGAGTTGTATGATTCCCTGGATTGGCTTTTGAGCCGCCAAGCAGCCATAGAGAAGAAACTGGCGAAACGCCATCTGCAGCAGGGCAGCCTGGTTCTCTACGACTTGACGTCGACTTGGGTAGAAGGTCGGTCGTGCCCTCTGGCGAAGCTCGGTTACTCGAGAGACGGCAAGAAAAACAAGTTGCAGGTCGTGTTCGGCTTACTGTGTGAGCGTGATGGTCGGCCGGTCGGGGTAGAGGTGTTCGAAGGCAACACCGGAGATCCCGCAACACTGGGGAGCCAAATTCGCAAAGTCCGAGAACGTTTTGAGCTTGACAGTATCGTCTTCGTAGGTGACCGAGGGATGATCACCGAAGCCCGGATTCGCGAGGAACTTCGACCGGAGGAAGGTCTCGAGTGGATCAGCTCACTTCGTGCCCCTCAGATTCAGCGACTTGCAAAAGACGGAATGCTGCAGCTTTCTCTGTTCGATGAACTCGACCTAGCGGAGATCCATCATCCTAGCTTCCCTGGTGAGCGACTCATCGCCTGCCGCAACCCTCTTCTTGCTACCGAGCGGGCGCGGAAGCGAGAAGAGATGCTTGTGTCGACGGAGTCAAAGCTAGAAGTGATTAGCAAAGCGACGAAGCGAGACCAACGTCCTTTGCGAGGCAAAGATACCATCGGCATACGATTGGGTCGAGTGTTCGCTCGGAGCAAGATGGGCAAGCACTTTCGCTACACCATTACGGACGACGGCTTCGACTTCGAGCGCGACAACGAAAACATCGAGCGTGAGGCGGCCCTCGACAGCATCTATATCATCCGAACAAGCCTCACCGAAGAGGCCATCTCCGCAGACGAAGCTGTCAGGACCTACAAAGGCTTGGCAGTCGTTGAACGCGCTTTTCGTTGCTGCAAAACCGTGGATTTGAAAGTACGGCCCATCTATCACTACAACGCTGAGCGAGTTCGAGCTCACATCTTTCTTTGCATGCTCGCCTACTACGTGGAATGGCACATGCGAAAAGCCCTCGTCCCGATCTTGTTTGACGACGACGACCCTGACGGTGCCCATGCCAAACGCTCATCCATCGTCAGCCCAGCAACGCCTTCAGACTCCGCCCAGGCAAAGGCTTCTACCAAGAAGACTCCCGACGGGTTGCCCGTCCACAGTTTCAGAACGCTTCTTTCTGATCTTGCTACGGTCACGAAAAATCAGGTCGAAAACGAAGCCCGCGGCCTGTCCTTCGTCAGCATCACTCGCCCCACACCCTTGCAGCACAAAGCATTCAACCTGCTCGAAATCAACCCCCGCACGATGTAAGCAGTACACACACCTCTCTTCAAAAACAAAGCCAATGATGCCCACACTTACGCTTGTTCATCCGTGGAAGGTCCGATTAGTGGAGCATTCAGCATCCAGCATTCAGGAACTCTCAGGACTGAAATGGCAGAGCTGGATGCCACAGTCCTGAGAGTTCCTGAATGCTGAATGCTGATCGCTGAATGCTGGTTAGTCCATTTTCAACGTCACGAACCTCAGCTCGCCGTGGCGCTCGACCAGCAGTACCAGCGGGTCGCCTGGTCCGTAGCTCGCGATCGTATCTTTCAGCTCGGGGAGACTCGTCACCGGTGTGCGATTGACGGCGTAGATGACGTCGCCCGGGAGGAGTCCTTCGCTTTGCCACGAAGTCGCGTCGACGGCACGGGCCGCGACGACGATGCCGGTATTTCTCCTGAGGGCCACGAACATCTTGACGAGCTCCCGGTCGAGCTCGATGCCGAGAATGCCAAGCTCGGGGACGAGGTTCTTGTCGGGGTGGACCATGCTTGCGAATCGGTTCGGGTTTTCGAGTCGCTCGACCACCGCTACCGAATAGACCCGTTTTTCGGTACCGCGGAGGATCTCGACGGCGACCCGATCGCCGACGCGCCTTTGATAGATGTTGACGGCGAGTTGCCGGCCGTTCTCCATCACTTTGCCGTCGAGGCTCAGCACGATATCGCCCGCTTCCAGGCCGGCTTCGGCTGAGGGCCCCGCTGGCGCGACGTCGGCGAGAATGACGCCCCAGTCCTGCGAAAGTCCGAGTCCGCGCGCCATCAGAGGCGTGACCGTTTGTGCGGCGATACCAATCTCGCCGCGGTGTACGCGCCCCGTCGCGCGGATTTGCTCGAAGACGTTCTTGACGATGTTGGCCGGCGCCGCGAAACCCAGACCCTCGTTCCCGCCGGATTGCGACAAGATGAGCGTATTGATGCCGACGACGTTGCCGGTAGCATCGACGAGCGGGCCGCCGCTATTGCCCGGATTGATCGACGCGTCCGTCTGGATGTAAATCATCGGGTCCTCGGGCTCGAACTGCCTCGCGATGGCGCTCACGACGCCCATCGTGACGGAGTTCTGGAGGCCGAGGGGGCTTCCGAACGCGAGCACGATCTGGCCAGGACGGAGCGTATCCGAATCGCCGAGCTCGAGAAACGGCAAGTCGCTTTCGTTCGTCTTGAGAACCGCGAGGTCCGTCTCGAGATCGACACCGACGATCTGCGCACCGACGAGGCGCCCGCGCGCCCCGAGAACGGAGCCGCCGGCGCTCGGCGTTTGAGGGATCAAGACCCGGACCCGATGGGCGCCCGCCGTGACGTGCGCGTTGGTCACGATGTAGCCGTCCGGGCTCAGAATCACGCCCGATCCGCGACTCCGTTGCTGCGAGACGAGCTCATGCGAGGAAACGAGACCGCGGCCGGCGCTGTAGCTGCTCACCAGGACTTGTACGACGGCGGGGTTGATCCGGATGGCGAGCTCTTCGAAAGAATCGCTGATGTCGTCGAGGCTCAACCTCTGCGACTGCGACGCAAGAAGAGCTTTTGATGCTGGTCACCACCATATCCTCGTCGTCGACGAGGACGATGACAGGCGACGCGGAGTCTTCCATCTTTCAACCTTTCTATTTCAGGTTCTCCTGTCGTTTCGGGGGATCTGATTTGTGTTGGAGGGCATGGCCTATGGACGCTGCCGCGATTGTGGAAAACGCCGGAAACTCCGGGGGAGAGAGGCGTTTAGGGAAAGGTTGTGAGCACGTACAAACGTGGAGCGGCGTTTTCCACAATCGCTTGGAAAACGCTTCGCGTTTCCCACGAGCGCCCACAGGCCCCTCCTGGTATATATACAAGAAAGATTAATGTCCCACTCGGGGATGGTTGAAATCCCACGCCTTTAGGCGAAGCCTTTAGGAGGCTTGGGGTACGATTCCGAGGTGAAAGGATATCGTAAATCATCGCACACGACGTAGCAGTTAAACTATCACTTCGTATTTATCACGAAGTACCGCAAGCCGGCCTTGAGAGGGGATGTAGCGGTTCGTCTCCGGGATCTCATCCGGGAGATCTGTGCTCGGAACCAGATAGAAATACTGAAGGGTCATGTGCGGCCTGAGCACGTGCACCTGTTGCTGAGCGTGCCGCCGAATTTGTCGCCGAGTCGAGTGATGCAGTTGATCAAGGGTAAGACGTCGAATCGTCTGATGCGCGACTTACGGACGATGCGGAAGGAGTTCTGGGGTCGGCACCTATGGGCACGGGGTTACTTCGTGGTGACAACGGGCAACGTGACGGATGAGGTGATAGCGAAGTATATAGAGTTGCAGGGTGCCGTGCCCCAGGACGACGATTCTTTCAAGGTCAGTGAGTAGTGAAACGAGGCAAGGACAAGCCGACTTTAGTCGGCGACGTGAACCCATCGCCTTTAGGCGATGGAGCGCACGCGCTCAGTGTCCCACTCGGGGATGGTTGAAATCCCTCGCCTTTAGGCGAAGCCTTTAGGAGGCTTGGGGTACGATCCCCAGGTGAAAGGATATCGTAAATCATCGCACACGACGTACCAGTTAAACTATCACTTCGTATTTATCACGAAGTACCGCAAGCCGGCCTTGAGAGGGGATGTAGCGGTTCGTCTCCGGGATCTCATCCGGGAGATCTGTGCTCGGAACCAGATAGAAATACTGAAGGGTCATGTGCGGCCTGAGTACGTGCACCTGTTGCTGAGCGTGCCGCCGAATTTGTCGCCGAGTCGAGTGATGCAGTTGATCAAGGGTAAGACGTCGAATCGTCTGATGCGCGACTTACGGACGATGCGGAAGGAGTTCTGGGGTCGGCACCTATGGGCACGGGGTTACTTCGTGGTGACAACGGGCAACGTGACGGATGAGATGATAGCGAAGTATATAGAGTTGCAGGGTGCCGTGCCCCAGGACGACGATTCTTTCAAGGTCAGTGAGTAGTGAAACGAGGCAAGGACAAGCCGACTTTAGTCGGCGACGTGAACCCATCGCCTTTAGGCGATGGAGCGCACGCGCTCAGTTCATATGGAATAAGGAAGGGGGGGCTCGATTAGTGGAGGCTATGGAAAACGCCCTTCCAGGCTTCGAAGAGAACTCAGTCGTGAGCAAGGTCTGAACGACCAGAACCGTGGGGGCGTTTCCCACAGCCTCGTCTCCCGCTGAGGGGCAGTGGCATTTGGTGAGGCCCGTGGGTTGAGAGGGTAAGCCATGTGTAGATGCGCATCGGCGAGAACGCTAGAATCTTTTTTTCCGAAAGAGAAAAGAGCGTTCCCGCGATGCGCGTTACTACGTTAGTCAACAAGCTCATCGGATTGCAAGGCCTGTGGGTCCGAGGTTTCCACTTCCAGGCGGACAAAGCCAGAGTGGTGGTGGATGTAGTACCACGGAGGAGGAAGCCTCTGTGCGGGATTTGCGGACGAAAGGTCCGCAAGAACAAAGATCGCTACAATCGCTACTGGCGGCACTTGGACCTGTTCGGAGTCCGGACCTATCTTCGCTACTCGATCCGACGAGTGGTATGTCGGCGGTGTGGAGTGGTCAGAGAAAAGGTGCCTTGGGCCGACAAGGGAAGCCGCTTTACCAAAAGCTTCGAGCAAGAGGTAGCGTGGCTGGCACAGAGGACGGACGTCAGCGCCGTAGCGAACTATTTCCGAGTGACGTGGCGTTCGGTGCGACGGATCATCCAGCGAGTGGTTGCCGAGCAGCGGGATGAGCGGCGCGAGCTCGATGGATTGCGGGTGATTGGGATGGACGAGATCAGCTACCGCAAACGCCACAAGTACTTAACCCTAATCGAACAATAATTCATGACGCTAGCGCGGGTTCGATTCTTTCAAAGAGTGTCTGAGTGGAGGAGTTTGTGGCCATTCGGAGCGCGTTTCGACCACTAACGTGAACGAGGCGGCCGGCTTTGTTGATGATGCGGAAGCGGATGGTGCGGATGGTGTGCAGCAGATGGGTGCATGTACGCTTTCGAGAGATGCCTTTCGTTTCAGCGATGGTGTCGAGCTGAAAGCTGCGACACAGGTTGTGTGCGAGCACGTTCAACTGTTGCCAGGCGCTATTGGCGGCATAGCTTTTAGTGGGCACGACGTCGAGAGCGAACTGGCTGCGCAATTCGGCGAAGGTTTTCTCTTGGCCGCCTCGCCCAGCAGCGAAGTACCAAAGGCGTTGGACGGTGAGCGATTTGTTGGTGGCGACGGCTGAGTACTCGAAGTAGCCGTCGTCTGGAGAAAACAGGTCGAGCTGGAAGTTCTTCGCCGTTCGATGTCGAACTCGCTTCCGATAGATCGCGATCCGGACGGTGATATTCCAGGGCTCGATGAAGTGTTTGATGGAGAAGCCGTCGATTTCGTCACTCACGCGGTGCCATCGCTTGCGCCCAGCGACGACCTCCTTTAGGCCGAGCCACGGCCAGAACGGAGCCTTGATTGCGAACTCGCTTCGGGAGCGCTCTAGCCTCTTGAGAATCTTTTCGTTGAAAAACGCGGCGTCCGTGCGGAATTCCAGCTTTCGGGACCGACCGAACTGGCCCCGTAGCTCGCCTATCAGTTCCCGTAGAAACGCATCGGCACCCTTGGAGTCGTGAACGTTGCCAGGACGATTTCTGGATTTGAGAATCTGGCCCGTCTGAGCCAGGTGAGCGAACAAAGGGTAGTAACTTTTATTCTTCTTGCGATGAGGATTGAATCCTCGAAACGCCCATCCAACCTGATTGCCTGCCTGAACCACGGTGCCGTCCATATCTACCGTCAGACGGTTCAGACCCAATCGCTCGATCTGCTCGTGGACCAATACACCGTTCAACTCCGATAAGCCCTTGAGCCGCTCTCCCGTGAATTGCTTCAGCCAATTCACGATCGTCGGACGGCTCGGTAGTCTTCTCAACCCACAGAAGCGAAGCAGCATCGGGTCATCACAGACATACTGCAGGTGCTCTAGACGACGAGCTCCCACGAGCAGCATCCCAACCAACACCAGAACCAGTCGGACGCTCCCGTAGTCCGACCGAATGCCTTTTCCTCTGCACGCCTTTCCTACCCGGCGGCTTAGCTCAACGCGGCGCAAATATCGTGAAAACAGTTCCAGTCCACCAAACGAGCTCAGGTTCTGCTCTGTGAACTCGATCGGAAGATCCTTGTTGAAGTTCCGGCGAAATCGAGATAGTTTCAAGCGCACTATAGGGGCCTCTGGTCGTTTGGTGTTTTGTTTGGAAGCAACGCTCCAAACATAAATCCAGAGGCTCCTTTGTCAATACTTTCGCGCTACTTTGCTCTCTTTTTTTTGCGATTAGGGTTAACAGTGGTAATAGACCATCTCAGCGGCCGGGTCGTCTGGGCGGGAAAGGAGCGCAAGGCCAAGACGCTGCTGCGGTTTTTCCGCAAGCTCGGACCACAAAGAGCCGCGGAGCTCGAAGCGGTCAGCATGGACATGTGGGAGCCGTACATAACTGTCGTCGGCAAAAAGGCTCCTCAGGCACGGGTGATCTTTGACCGCTTCCACATCGTCAAGCATCTGAACGAGGCCGTGGATAAGACCCGGCGCGAGCTGAGTGCGCGAGCTCAAAGGGACTGCCCGACGCAACCTCAAGAACACCAAGTTTCCCCTTCTCAAGGCCAAACACAACCGCAGCGCGAAAGACAAACGGGTGCTCCGCGAGCAGGTGCGAGCTAACCCTAATCGCAAATAAACGTCACCGTGTCTGAGGTCTTTGGCCCCGTGAATAGCACCTTTTCCAGGTTCTGCATACACCGTGCAGAATCACCTATAGTGGCGGCGAGCGGGTGCCCCAGCACGAGCTTCTCGCCTGCGCCCAGTGCGGCTGTTTCGCGTTTTCGTGCTTCGAAGATTTTGCGATTAGGGTTAATCGTCGCCTCTACCGCGCCATGCTTCTGCGCGACGACTTCATGGACCTCTACACCTACAAAACCGAGACATGGGCCAAGAAGTTTCTCCGAGGATGGCTGCGGCGCGCTATGAGCTCGAGTATAGAGCCCGTCAAACGGGAAGTCCGAAAGCACTGGTGGAGTCGAAGCACCTCGCAGAAGGCGAAGGGAAGCTCGGCGCACGTTCGGATCGTCATGAGAGCTGAGTGCTATGACCTTCTCGAGGATCTCGGGTGCTTTGACCCCTTGTAGCAGCTCGAGCATATAGACAAGCTCGCGATCGTCCGCATCATCGAGGGCTTGCCGGAAGACCGACAGGCTGGCCGGGTCGTTCACCTGAGAGGTGACGTCGCCGATGTCGCGACGCGAGAGCGAGTCCCGGAACGTCTTCACATATTCGCGCTGCGAAAGCACCACGAGCGCGAGCCAGGGCAAGAGGAGCGCAATCACGACGAGGCTTATCTCGTTCACCGAGAGCGAGAAGACACTCGTCACCGTGAGAATCGTGACGCCTGCGAGACCGCGGCTCGTGCGCTCGACGAACATGTCGAGCCAGGACTTGAGTCGGCTCTTCACCCCAAGAGAGATGGGGAGGTAAAGCACCTCCACGCTCGACTTGTTGACGGAGTTGCTAAGCCCGTCATCCGAGGTCTTGATGAGCGCCGCGGTGAGGAGCCGCGGAAAGAGAAGGAATGCGATCGAGGACGAGAGTAGCGCAAGCGGCAGAATGGCCAACCCTGCGGCAACCCCGAAACGGCTCAGAAGCCTTCCGACGACGAGCAACTGGACCACGAAGGCGACTAGGTTGATTGCGGCAAAGAAAGTGCCAAAAAACCCCGTCATCGCGTCCGTCGTTTCGAACGATTGCTCGACAGCCGTATTGAACTGATAGTCCACGAGTGTCGACGTCATCGTCGTGAGCACGATAAGGGCGGCAATCATCGAGAGATAACGCGAGCGCGCGACGAGCCTCCATGGCTGTCGTCGGGCCTCCCCCGCTTTTTTGTTGCCGCGCCAAATCCATCCGGCGCTCGGCCATGCGCTCGCGCTGCTCTACCGTGTTCCACCGGACGAGAACGGCAACGCCTATGAGGAGGACGATGGCCGACAAGAGCAAGCCCTTCGTTTCAATGAAGCGGACGAGAAACGACGTGATAGCGCCGCCCAAGATGGAGCCGAGAAGACCGCTCGCCATCACGACAGGGAACAAGCGCCGGCCTTCGTTCGCATAAAAGACGTAGTTGGCGAGGAGCCAGAAAAGCGACGGCATCACCGCAGTGAAGATGCTCACCCAGACGTAGAAAACAAAGCCCGTAAACGCCCAGCCAGAGTCGATCGCGAGCCAGAAGACGAGAAGTTGGAACGCGAAGAAGTAGGACGCACCGGCGAGAAGACGTGCGATGTTTTTGCGCGGCACCCACTTCGCAAAGCCGGCGGCGACAACGCCGAGGACGAGCGCGACGACTATGTAGACGTAAGGGAGCTGCTCCGAGCCGAACTCGCTCAAGAAAAGCGAGCTTCGGACCGGCTTCAGGATGTAGCTCGTCGCGATGATGAGACCGAGGAGCGCGAACATCCCACCGACACGACGCATCTCTCCCGGTCGAACGTCGACGATGCCTGCGAGCCATCTGGGCATGGACCGCCCATGTTACACGGGCGGTGCTAGCATGGGCGGCTTTGATGCGCGCGATTTTGTCCATCTCGTTGCTAGTTTTCGCATTGGCGGGATGCAACGGTGCGCCGGCGAGCGAGGACAGTACGTCAGGAGCTTCCACCTATGTCGGTAAGGATGCCTGCGCCGCGTGCCACCTGGCGGAGTCCGAGCTCTGGCGCGGCTCTCATCACGATCTCGCCATGCAGCCAGCCGACGCTTCTACCGTTCTCGGTGATTTCCGCGACCACAGCTTCGACCATGCGGGCGTGACGACGACTTTTTTCGAGCGGGATGGAAAGTTCATGGTGCGAACGGACGGCCCCGTTGGCGAACTCGAAGAGTACGAGGTCGCTTATACGTTCGGCGCCGACCCGCTCCAGCAATATCTCGTCCCGTTTCCCGACGGGCGGTATCAAGCTTTGAGCATTGCATGGGACGCGCGACCTTCGAACCAAGGCGGCGAGCGCTGGTTCCATCTCTACCCTGACGAAAGCATCGACCACGAGGATCCGCTGCATTGGACGAAGCGCTACCAAAACTGGAACTTGATGTGCGCGTCGTGCCACTCCACTGGGCTTCGGAAGAACTACGATCGTGAGGAGAATCGTTACGACACCACGTGGCATGAGATGGACGTTTCCTGCGAAGCGTGCCACGGACGGGGCTCCCGCCACGTCGCGTGGGCGCGAGAGGGCGCACAAGGCGACCCGAGGCTCGAGGGGACGCTACGCACCGATGAGGCTTCCTGGGTCATGGACATCGAGACCGGACTCGCCGAGCGCCAACCCCCCCGCGCCGAGCACTACGAGATCGAGACCTGTGCTCCGTGCCACTCCCGGCGCTCGCGACTTTACGAGGACGACCCGCATGGGCAACCGTTTCTCGACGACTTCCGCCCGTCCTTATTGACAGAGCCGCTCTACTACGCGGACGGCCAGATACAGGGCGAAGTCTACGTTTACGGCTCGTTCGTTCAGAGCAAGATGTATCTAAAGGGCGTGACGTGCCAAGACTGCCACGATCCACACACGCTGAGCGTTCGCGCCGAAGGGAATGCCGTTTGTGCGTCCTGCCATTTGCCGGCGAAGTTCGACGCCCTGAGCCATCACTTTCACGAGCCGGGGACGGCGGGCGCGTTGTGCGTCAATTGCCATATGCCGGAGACGACTTACATGGTCGTGGACCAGCGCCGCGACCATAGCCTGCGCGTCCCGCGTCCGGATTTGACCGCGTCGCTTCAGGCCCCGAACGCCTGCAACGGATGCCACGAGGCCGAGACGTCAGTGTGGGCCGCCGCCAAGGTGGCCGAGTGGTTCGGGCATGCGCCGACGCCGCATTACGGAGAGGCGCTTCGCGCCCGCGACACCGCGTCGCTCGCAAGCCTCGTGAACGAGCCGGAGATTCCGGCGCTGGTGAAAGCGACAGCTCTGGCCGGTCTCCCCGAGATGCCCTATCTTCCGCAAGGCCTTCGAAGCGAGGATGCGCTCCTACGGCTCGGCGCGCTCGAAGCCGCCGAAGCGCTCGAGCCGGGGGCGTTGCATCAGCTCGTCATCCCGCTTCTCGAGGACGACGTCCGCGCGGTGCGCATCGAGGCTGCGCGTGTTCTCGCCGCCGTTCCCGCCGACTACTTCACGCCCGAGCAGCGCTCGATTTGGTCCGGCACGCTCGCCGAATATCGCGCCGTACAGAACCTCAACGCCGACTGGCCGGAGGCGCGCATGAATCTCGGTTTAGTCCATATGCAGCTCGGCGAGCTCGCCGACGCGGAGCGCGAATATCGATCGGCACTCGAGCTCGACTCTCGATTTGTGCAGGCTTATGTGAATCTCGCGGATCTCTTCCGGATGCAGGGGCGAGACAAAGAGGCCGAGGCGACGCTTCGAGAAGCGCTCGGTGCGCACGACGATGATGCGGGCGTCTACCACGCGCTCGGACTCACGCTTGTCCGCCTCGACAGGAACTCCGAGGCGGTCGAAGCGCTCGGGCGCGCCGCACGGCTCGCGCCTGACGAAGCGCGTTTCAGTTATGTCTACGGTGTGGCGCTCTCGAGCACGGGTAAAGCTGACGAGGCGCTTTTGGTGTTGCAGAAGGCCCATGAACGGCACTCTTTCGACGCCGAGATTTTGTTCGCCCTCGTCACGATGAACCGGGATCGAGGGGAGTACGGGGAGGCGAGCCGCTACGGACGCCGGCTTCTGAAGCTCCGGCCAAGCGACGCTTCTCTGGAGCGCCTCGTCGAGGAGCTCGAAGCCGCGAGCCGGTGACTTCCATGCATTCCGCGACACAGGAGTGTCCCAATGCTTTCAGTTCCAGGCCAACGGCCGTTACTCGACCCGCGGCTACACGACCGCGGACACGGAAGTCGTCTTCCCGCCTCCACAAATTGGCCGGCGCGTCGAGATCAAATTCCGAGGCGAGTATCGTGCCGGAATACCGGCGCGCAAAGTGGCCTCCCTATCCGGAATACGAAGCGGTCGGGCGAATCGAGAGCGAGCTCTTTGATTGCGTGGCTTGGCGCAACGACTACCCGAACCCGGCCTTCATGCGCATGACCGCGCGCGACGCGTTCTGGGCGGCCAAGACGGTGACGTCGTGAGCTCCCTGGAAGATCTCGTCGCGCCCGGCGGAAACGGTAAGTGTTTTCGAAACTCTGTACTACTAACCCGAAAAAGCTTCTATTTCTTGCAAGAATTTGAGCGGCTGCGGCCGGATCCGCAAGAGGGTAAATCAGTTAGAAGAGGCACCGCGGCGAAGAATTGGGACGGCGCACACTGAGAATGGGACCGAGGCGCGAAGCGCCGAGCACCACGAGCTGACCGCTGAATGCTGACCGCTGACCGCTCGTGGCGGAGCCGTCCTCCAATTTGGTTGCGGCTCCGCCGCGCTGTGTCTCTGTGGCCATTCTTAAGGCGCCTCATGCACACGATTTGAGGAGCGGCCGCGCTTTCAGGTTTACCTGGCTAGTCTTAGCGAACTCTGTGCCGATACGCTGGTGGTGATCTCGGATCTAGTGTAGATTGTCGTGTTCTGGCGGCTTTCGTTGGCCTGAGTGCCTGGATCAACCATCGAAATCGAGGGAGAATCACGGATATGAAATACGGAGAATCCCGGAGTCATCACAGTCTCGAAAATCACGGAATCGTCAACGCGAATGCAGTTTGGTGGAACCTTACGACTCCGGCCCTCTACGAGCACGCCGTCCAGAGACGCGAGGGTCTCGTCGCCCATTGCGGCCCGCTCGTGGTTCGAACGGGTCAGTACACGGGCCGCTCGCCCAACGACAAATACATCGTCCGCGAGCCCGGAAGCGAGAAAGAGATTTGGTGGGATGCGGCCAAGCCGTTCGAGCCCGAGAACTTCGAGAGGCTCAAAGCGCGCCTGACGGCCTACCTCCAGGGCCGGGACCTCTTCGTCCAGGATTGCTACGCCGGCGCCCACCCGGACTATCAGATCCCGATCCGCGTCGTGAACACGCGCGCGTGGCACAATCTTTTTGCCCGCAACATGTTCATCCGCGAGCACAATCCCGCGAAGCTCGCGAATCATGTCCCCGAGTTCACCGTGATCGACGCGCCGCTTTTCAACGCCGTTCCCGAGCAAGACGGTACGCGCTCGGAAGTGTTCGTCGTTTTGAACTTCAAGAGCCGCGAAGTGATCATCGGCGGCACGGATTACGCCGGAGAGATCAAGAAATCCATCCTGACCGTCATGACCTATCTGCTGCCGCCGAAAAACGTGCTCCCGATGCACTGCTCGGCGAATTACGGCGCGGACGAGAACGATCTCGCGATTTTCTTCGGACTTTCGGGTACTGGCAAGACGACGCTCTCCGCCGATCCGGAACGGACCTTGATTGGTGACGACGAGCATGGATGGAGCGAGGACGGCGTTTTTAACTTCGAGGGCGGCTGCTATGCGAAGGTCATCCGACTCTCCCAGGAAGGCGAGCCCGAGATCTACGAGACGACGCGCATGTTCGGTACGATCCTCGAGAACGTTGTTATCGATTCGGCGTCCCGGCGGCTCGACCTCGACAGCGACGTCTTTACTGAGAATACGCGAGCATCCTACCCGATTAGCCATATCCCGAACACCGCTCCGTCTGGCTTGGGCGGACCGCCCAAACAAGTCTTGATGCTCACTGCAGACGCTTTCGGCGTCCTGCCGCCGATCGCGAAGCTCACGCCCGAGCAGGCGATGTATCACTTCCTCTCGGGCTACACGGCCAAAGTGGCTGGAACCGAGCGCGGGGTGACGGAGCCGCAGGCAACCTTCAGCGCGTGTTTCGGCGCGCCGTTCATGTCGCGCAAGCCGGCGGTCTACGCCAAAATGCTCGGCGAGAACATCGAGAGGAACGCCGTGAGCGTCTGGCTCGTCAACACGGGTTGGACCGGCGGGTCTTACGGCGAAGGCGAGCGGATGAAGCTAAGTCACACCCGCGCCATGGTGCGAGCGGCATTGAGCGGAGCCCTCGACGAAGTCGAGACGGCGGAGCATCCGATTTTCGGCGTCCATGTGCCGCGCTCCTGTCCAGACGTTCCATCCGGGGTGCTCGACCCGCGCGGCACGTGGGCGGATGGGGAAGCTTACGATCGCCAAGCGCGCAAGCTCGCGGGGATGTTCGACAAGAACTTCGAGACCTTCCGCGACGACGTCTCCGAACAGGTCCGCGCCGCGGCCCCTGCCACGGCCTGACTGACCACCGAACAAGAGCGATGAGGTTGGCTGATGCTCCGGCTACCCGCGCGTTCCGGGACGACCGACAACAGTTTATCCGGAGGCCGCATAAGTGCTAGTCTTCGATGCAGTGGTGTGCAAGAGCGATCTAGTTACCAAAAGCTGACGACTTAGATGAAAAAGCTCGTTCTTCTTCGTCACGGCCAGAGCGTCTGGAACCAAGAGAACCGGTTCACCGGGTGGACGGACGTCGATTTGACCGAGCAAGGTATCGCCGAAGCTCGCGAGGCAGGACGTGTCCTGAAGCAAGAAGGCTATAGCTTCGACATCGCTTATACGTCGGTTCTCAAGCGTGCCATTCGAACGCTCTGGCTCGGGCTCGACGAGATGGATCTCATGTGGATCCCGGTGCGACGCAACTGGCGGTTGAACGAGCGTCACTACGGAGCGCTCCAAGGTCTCAACAAAGTCGAGACCGTGGAAAAGCACGGAATGGATCAAGTCAAGATTTGGCGCCGCAGCTATGCGATCCCGCCGCCGGCCCTCGAACGCGACGACGATCGCTTCCCCGGCCACGATCGCCGTTACGCGGGCCTGTCCGAGAGCGCGTTACCGCTCTGTGAGTGCTTGAAAGACACGGTCGACCGCTTCCTGCCTTATTGGAACGACAAGATCGCCCCCGATGTCGCGGCGGGGAAGCAAGTCCTGATTGCGGCCCACGGGAATAGCTTGAGGGCCCTCGTGAAATATCTCGACAACGTATCGGAAGAGGAGATCGTCGGCCTGAACATCCCCACCGGTATCCCACTCGTCTACGAGCTCGAGGACGATCTGAAACCCGTACAACATTATTACCTGGGAGATCCCGAGAAAGTTGCGAAGGCCACGCATGCGGTGGCGTCGCAACTTTCTCGGGACTCTCGTTGATCAGCATTCAGCATTCAGCGTTCAGCGTTCGGCATTCAGTTGTCAGTATCTGGTTCCAGTGATGAAGCTCTCCAATTGAAGCTCGCCCCCCAGCCTGGATAGCTCCACCACGGGATGCGGACCTGAATGCTGAATCCTGAATTCTGAATGCTGAGCTAAAGTCGGGCGCGGATTTCGTCCATCGCGGCATCCGCATAGGTTTTGACGGTCCCCGCGCTCTCGGATCTCAAGGTTTCGAGCCACCTCAGGCTTTCTTGGTCGCCTAGCCGGCCGATGGCCTCGATGGCGTTGAGCCGCGCGAGCTGATACGGATCGTCGAGGCGCTCTTCGAGCGGCTTTAGACCTTCGGTGTCTCCGGCCCGTCCCACGACATAGATTGCGCAGGCGCGTACCCAGGGGGAGCGGTGGCGCGTGAGCTCGGCGAGCACTTCACGCGGGCTGCGCGTTGGAAGCTCGAATTGCGAGCCGCCATGCTCGGCGATGACGCGGGTGTTCTCGTGCTCGAACAGCGGCAGGATGCCCCCGAGCACGGACGGGTCCACTCGAACTTCGAGGGCCTCGATGGCGCTCGAGCGTACATATCGATCAGGGTGGTTCAAGTTGCTCAAGATGAGGCGCATGCCAGGCTCGCCCATGAACACCGAGCGGAGGACTTGAGCTCGGGGACTCGCGACGAGAACGGCGTCGACAAGAGCAAGACGGCTGCGAAGATGATGAGAATGGCGCGGAACAACCGCGTTCGGTCGATGCGGTCGATGAGCGGGATGATAACGAGCCCGACGAAAATGAGAAGCACGGCGCTTCCCAGATAGACCTGAGGCAACGGGTCGGGCCCGAGATGGACGATGAGAAGAGCCGTCGCCCCGATGTCGAAGAAGCTATGGGCCGCGGCGACGAGGAAGTGAAGCGACCCGAGTGTTACGATGAGCCGCCGATCCGCCTCGAGGACGTTTAGAGCCTTAGCGAGCTTCAAGTTCCAGCCGCCGGGCTTGCTCCATCAGCTCTCGGTAGCGGCGGTCCGATTGTCGCAGCCGTCGGGTGAGCTCTCGGAACACCTCGAACGCGATATCAGGGTAATCCTGGACGGCCGCGCGAAAATCGTTCTTGTGGAGAACGAGTAGACTCGTGTTCTCCTCGGCGATGGCCGTCGCCGAGCGGGGCCGGTCGTCGATGATGGCCATCTCTCCGAAATGACCCCCTGCTGTCACGTCGTCGATCGTCGTTCGCTGATCCGCGATTTCCTGCTGGACGGTCACTCTCCCGGAGCGGACGAGATACATCTCGTCGCCCAAGTCTTGCTCCGCGAAAATGACCTCTCCCGCCCGGACGTTTTTCTCTTAAATGAAGTCCGAGAGCCGTTTCAAGCCCTCGCCCGGAACGTCCTGGAACAGGGGGGCGCTCTTGAGAGCGAGGATGACTTCCATCACGGAGAGCATTGGCAAGCGAGCATTATAACCGCGGCAGGTGACAGGTGCTCACCCGTTGGTCGAATTCCACAGCAGTGTGGGGAGGCCACCCCGTAAATGTGTGCGACGGATCACGGCAGTGCATAACTTCTATCAATAAACCACTTAAGACGTTTGTTCCGCGGGCGCTTCGGGCACAGCCTTTGCTTTGAGTCTACGGGTACAGGATTCGTGTGTATGGGGGGACCACGCGCCATGGACGACGCTCTCAACGAAACCGAAGCGGCCGCGGCCGCGGCCGCCAAGCCGATCGGCCGTATCATCCCGAAAACGATCGTTGCCGCCGTTCCTTTCATGGCGAACGCGGGTGCGGCCGTCGAGGTTCCCTGCTATCGCGAGCACTTGGAAGAGATTCATTGCCGGCTCGAAGACAACCGCTCGCTCGCGCTTCTCTCTGTCGACGCCACGAATCTCGAGGCGGTCGAGCACGACTACGGCGCGGCGATCTATGACCAAGTTCGGGCGATCCTGACGAATCTGATTCTCGATATGAAAGGGGTCGAGACCCGCCGGGACGATCTCGTCACCGTCAGCGAGTCTCATGGGGACACCTTCCTCATCTTCCTTTCGAAAAAACGCGAAGAACGTCCTTTCGGCCAGGGCGACCTCGAGAAAATGGCAGACCGCGTCCACGAATATTTGACTCGGCGCTTGTCGCGTATGACGAGCTCCTATCTTCGGCGAAGGCTCAAGCTCGGCATTGGCTACGGTCTCGTCCTCCACAACCCGCTCATCAACTCGGACCGTCTGATATTGCAGCTCATCGACGACGCGCGGCGCATGTCGGAGATCCAGGAATATCGTCTCGCGTGCAAGAGCAAGGAAGTGCTTCAGGAGCTCATCTTGAAGGAGGACGTGCGGGCGGTGTTTCAGCCCGTGCTCAATCTAAAGACTCGCGAGACTTTGGGCTTCGAGGGCCTCACTCGCGGTCCGCAAGGCACCGAATATGAGAGCCCCTATATGCTCTTCGACATCGCGACGGAGTCGGATCTCGTTTTCGAGCTCGATCGTCTCTGTCGTCGCAACGTCATCACGTCCGCGCGCGAGCTAGATGATGGTCAGAAACTCTTCGTGAATCTGCTGCCGACGACCATTCGCGACCCCGAGTTTCAAGGTGAAAAAATGCTCGAGTTCTTGGAGGCCAATAACCTCTCACCATCGCGCATCGTTCTCGAGATCACCGAAAGGCTAGCCATCGAGAATTACGACCTGTTTCTCGAGGCGATGAAGACGTTCACCGATCTCGGGTTCGAGATGGCGATCGACGATATGGGAGCGGGTTGTTCAGGTCTCGAGAAAATCGTCCACATGAACCCGAATTATCTCAAGTTCGATTTGATGATGGTGCGCGATATCGACACGAGCTTCGTCAAACGAGAAATGCTCAAAGCGATCCATTCTCTCGCCAATAACGTGGGCGCGGCCGTCATCGCCGAAGGCATCGAGCGCGTGGAAGAGCTTGAGACACTCATCGATCTCGGCATACCCTACGGGCAGGGTTTTCTCCTCGCCCGTCCGACACCGGAATTCGTCCGCCTGCAGACGATACAGCACCGCACCGTCAACGAGGTGCCCGGCCTCATCGTGGACTGAGGAGTAGCGTTCAAAAGCGATCAAAAATAAGAGGTTCTCCTGTCGTTTCGGGGGATCTGATTTGTGTTGGAGGGCATGGCCTATGGACGCTGCCGCGATTGTGGAAAACGCCGGAAACTCCGGGGGAGAGAGGCGTTTAGGGAAAGGTTGTGAGCACGTACAAACGTGGAGCGGCGTTTTCCACAATCGCTTGGAAAACGCTTCGCGTTTCCCACGAGCGCCCACAGGCCCCTCCTGGTATATATACAAGAAAGATTAATGTCCCACTCGGGGATGGTTGAAATCCCACGCCTTTAGGCGAAGCCTTTAGGAGGCTTGGGGTACGATCCCGAGGTGAAAGGATATCGTAAATCATCGCACACGACGTAGCAGTTAAACTATCACTTCGTATTTATCACGAAGTACCGCAAGCCGGCCTTGAGAGGGGATGTAGCGGTTCGTCTCCGGGATCTCATCCGGGAGATCTGTGCTCGGAACCAGATAGAAATACTGAAGGGTCATGTGCGGCCTGAGCACGTGCACCTGTTGCTGAGCGTGCCGCCGAATTTGTCGCCGAGTCGAGTGATGCAGTTGATCAAGGGTAAGACGTCGAATCGTCTGATGCGCGACTTACGGACGATGCGGAAGGAGTTCTGGGGTCGGCACCTATGGGCACGGGGTTACTTCGTGGTGACAACGGGCAACGTGACGGATGAGATGATAGCGAAGTATATAGAGTTGCAGGGTGCCGTGCCCCAGGACGACGATTCTTTCAAGGTCAGTGAGTAGTGAAACGAGGCAAGGACAAGCCGACTTTAGTCGGCGACGTGAACCCATCGCCTTTAGGCGATGGAGCGCACGCGCTCAGTTCATATGGAATAAGGAAGGGGGGGCTCGATTAGTGGAGGCTATGGAAAACGCCCTTCCAGGCTTCGAAGAGAACTCAGTCGTGAGCAAGGTCTGAACGACCAGAACCGTGGGGGCGTTTCCCACAGCCTCGTCTCCCGCTGAGGGGCAGTGGCATTTGGTGAGGCCCGTGGGTTGAGAGGGTAAGCCATGTGTAGATGCGCATCGGCGAGAACGCTAGAATCTTTTTTTCCGAAAGAGAAAAGAGCGTTCCCGCGATGCGCGTTACTACGTTAGTCAACAAGCTCATCGGATTGCAAGGCCTGTGGGTCCGAGGTTTCCACTTCCAGGCGGACAAAGCCAGAGTGGTGGTGGATGTAGTACCACGGAGGAGGAAGCCTCTGTGCGGGATTTGCGGACGAAAGGTCCGCAAGAACAAAGATCGCTACAATCGCTACTGGCGGCACTTGGACCTGTTCGGAGTCCGGACCTATCTTCGCTACTCGATCCGACGAGTGGTATGTCGGCGGTGTGGAGTGGTCAGAGAAAAGGTGCCTTGGGCCGACAAGGGAAGCCGCTTTACCAAAAGCTTCGAACAAGAGGTAGCGTGGCTGGCACAGAGGACGGACGTCAGCGCCGTAGCGAACTATTTCCGAGTGACGTGGCGTTCGGTGCGACGGATCATCCAGCGAGTAGTTGCCGAGCAGCGGGATGAGCGGCGCGAGCTCGATGGATTGCGGGTGATTGGGATGGACGAGATCAGCTACCGCAAACGCCACAAGTACTTAACAGTGGTAATAGACCATCTCAGCGGCCGGGTCGTCTGGGCGGGAAAGGAGCGCAAGGCCAAGACGCTGCTGCGGTTTTTCCGCAAGCTCGGACCACAAAGAGCCGCGGAGCTCGAAGCGGTCAGCATGGACATGTGGGAGCCGTACATAACTGTCGTCGGCAAAAAGGCTCCTCAGGCACGGGTGATCTTTGACCGCTTCCACATCGTCAAGCATCTGAACGAGGCCGTGGATAAGACCCGGCGCGAGCTGGTGCGCGAGCTCAAAGGGACTGCCCGGCGCAACCTCAAGAACACCAAGTTTCCCCTTCTCAAGGCCAAACACAACCGCAGCGCGAAAGACAAACGGGTGCTCCGCGAGCAGGCGCGAGCTAATCGTCGCCTCTACCGCGCCATGCTTCTGCGCGACGACTTCATGGACCTCTACACCTACAAAACCGAGACATGGGCCAAGAAGTTTCTCCGAGGATGGCTGCGGCGCGCTATGAGCTCAAGGATAGAGCCCGTCAAACGCGCGGCGAAGATGATCCGCAGCCACTTCGATGGCGTCATCGCGTGGGTCACGTGGAGACTCAGCAACGGCCGACTCGAAGGAATGAACAACAAAATCCGGCTGCTGAGCCACCGCAGCTTTGGACTCCACTCTGCCGAAGCTCTCATCAGTCTCGTCTACCTAAACTGTGGCGGTCTCACCCTCGAGAGGATCCACTGAAATGGCAGGAGAGGCAAATAAGAAAAGCGTAACACAAGGGCGCAAAGTCGCAAAGGCGCAAAGAAAAGAGCAAAAGAAAAGCTCAACGCTAAAGTCGCTGGAGGCGCTCCCCGAAAAAACCGGGGGACGCGGGTCCTTTCATCTTCTTTTTCTTTCTTTTTTTCCTTTGCGTCTTTGCGCCTTTGCGCCTTTGCGTTACGCTTTTCTTATTTTTGATCTGCTCCAAAACGTGGAGTGAGCCTCAGTTCTTGTCTTCGGCTTCTGTCCGTGCGTGTTGTGACAGCCGCTCGAGTGTTTCGTAGGGAACGCTGAGCGAGACCGCCACCTCGTTATCGACCTGTTCGATCTGAATCGAGTCGAGGATGGCTCCTAGATCGGGGTTCTCGCCCTGTTGAAGGCTCCCGAGTGCGACGAAACCGCGCACCACGTCGGCGAGCTTGGTCGCTGCCTCGCTGTCGGCCGCTTGGCCCCGCGCGCGGAGGGCGAGCTCCATGTCCAGACGACCGGAGAACGCGAAAGATTGGATCGGCGGGATGTTGGCCCCTTGCGGGATCATCTGGCCGAATCCTTGCTCGGGCGAGGCCGCGACCCAAAAGGTGTCCTGCGCGAAGTGACCTTCGCCCCAGCGTTCGGCAATCGAGGCGCCCGCGGAAGGCGCCCGGCCCGCGCCGACGTCCAGCATTTCCTTCAAGTACTCCGGCTCGCCGAACAAGAGCGTGTCGAGACCGGCGAAAGCGAAGGCAGGGTTCGACCGCGATGAAGCGTGCGCGTCCCCGCTATCGGTGTCTATGTGCGGCGTGACGCGGTAAATCGTCGTGCTCGCATAGACCTCGCTCTCGATGCTCGCGTTCTCACGCACCTTCGCGAGCAGCTCCTCAGCGTCGAACGAGCCATGGATGGCCGCCCCCCAGCGCTCCGGTATCGACATCGACGGGGGGGCACCCGGGCTCGCGTCTTTCGGCGTCACAACGGCGAAGCTCGCGCCGTAGAGATCGTTGAACGGATCGAGGCCCGTCATCTCGCGGAACTTGTTGAGCCCCGTCCCCTCGAGCTCCTCTTCCCACTTTTCTCTGAGCGGGCTGCTCATCAGGGATGTGAAGTCGATATGGCCCACGAGCGTGGTGGTCGCAGGCATGTAGGCGAGCGTATCCGGTAGCCCCGTGGATTGGGCTTCGACCTGGGTGCTCGCGAGATAGGCGGCCGCGCCGATCCCGAGCCCGGCCACGACGAGGCCGGCAGCGAAGGTCAGGGTCCAGCGGGATTTCTTCATTTTGGAAGCTCCTTTTCCAGTGATGCTTCGTCCGCCGCGAGTCGAACGGGGCGAACAAGCAACTCTCCAAGTGGAACGGAATTGCGACGGCTCAAGTTCCATTATGCTGCTCGTCGCGTTGTCTCGCCAGCTAGACTCTGCCCAGCCAGAATCGAGGATCCCTGCCTTCGAACGGCCTGTTTAAAGGCAGGGGGATGTGGGGATAAAAGCGGGGATGTGGGGATGAAGACGGAGAACTTAGAGCTCTTTTCGAGCGAACACCCAAATGGCCAGGGCGTGGGTGCCGAGGCCAATCACGAGAAGAGCCAAGATGGCTTCGGTGTTCGAGGAAGGCTGACCCATCAGTCGAGCGAGTGTTCCCTGGAAGCTCTCATGGGGCAAAAGCGAGCTCAGATAATGCGTGATGGTGAGATAGCGCGCCGTTCCCGGGACGATGGCGGCTCCCGCTTGCCAGCCGAACACGAAGAACAGACCGAAGAGTAGCGGCCGTTTGAGAACGGTTCCCGCGAGAGAGAACAAGCCGTTGTAAGCGAACAGCCCCAGGATCCCTGCTAGGACGTCCCACAGCAGGGCTGGAAAACGTGTGCCCACCTCCTGCCAGCCGCTCGGCGCCACGGTGAGGTAATAGCCGATCACGAAAGGTGGCAGGAAGAGGAACAGCACCATCATGAGCATCCCGAGCATCTTGCCCGCGAGAAGCTCGGGACGAGCGATGGGACGCGTCAGCAAGTAGCGCATCGTACCTGCTTCGACGTCATCGCTCGTGACACCGCTCGCGTAAAAGAGCGACAGCATCGGCGCGACGAAGGGAAAGCTTACGGTTGCGGTGATTGCGGCGAACACACCGAAGCCCGTGCCCTTCGGAGCGATCTCGAAGAGCACCGCGCCGCGATAGACGAGCGCTATCAGAACGGGTGTCGCTGCGAGAACGCCCATGGCCAGAGTTCGCGACGACCACAGAAGCTGCGAAAAATTCCACTGTGCGACGAGAAAAAGCCGGCTCGTGCTCATTTTCCGACCAGGTAGTGAAAAACTGCCTCGAGATTGTCGTCCGGCGAAGAGATTTCGTGGATCGTCGCCATGTCGTCGAGGACGAGCTCCGCGAGCAAAGCATAGAAGCGGTCCGGCTCCTGCGTTTCGAGCTCCACTTGCGATCGCTCTTCGGAGAATGAGATGGAGTGGAGGCCGTCCTGGTCGATCAAGCGAGTGGCGAGCCTTTTCGGATCCGGTGTGGCGATGAGGATTCGATGAGGGTGCGCGTCCAACAAGCGACGGATCTCGTGAATATTGCCGCTTGCCATCACTTTGCCCGCGTTCATCAACACGACTTCGCGCGTCATGAGCTCGACTTCGTGGAGGATATGGCTCGAGACGAGCACCGTCTTGCCCTGACCGCCCCACGTGCGGATCGAGTCGATGACGTCGCGGCGCCCGACGGGGTCGAGGCCCGTTAGCGGCTCGTCGAAGACGAGGATATCTGGGTCGTGCGTGACCGCTTGCGCGATACGAAGCCGTTGTTTCATGCCTCTGCTGAACGACGTCACGCGGCTTTCGGCCGCGCTCTCGAGACCCACCTCCAAAAGCGCCCTCCGCGCGCGCGGCGCCGCGTCCGCCTCACCGAAACCGTGAAGGCGCAGGAGGTATTCGAGCCAATCGACGGCGCTCACGCGCGCACGGAACTCTTCTTCCTCAGGCACGAGACCGAGCCGCGCGTAAATCGTGGGATTGGCGAACGGCGCTTCACCGAGCACCGACACGGTTCCCGAGTTCGGGCGAAGAAGGCCCGTGACCAGCTTGAGTAGCGTGGATTTTCCCGCGCCGTTCGGTCCGAGAAGCGCCGTCACGCCGGGCTCGAACTCCAGGCTGACGCGGCTCAAGCCGAGGACGTTGCCGTACCACCTCGAAGCGGCCTCGAGTGCTATCACGCTCACGAGGCCACCTCGGCGGAGCCCAGACGACGCCTCAGCACGATCGCGCTGAGCAGCATGAGGGATGTCATAGCGACGATCGAGAGATAGGGTGTGTCGCCCGAAGAGACGTTCCCGAAGAACACGTGAGCCGAATCGATCGTCGCGTCCATCATGCTGAGAAATGTCGGCGGCGACGGGAGCCGTAATTTCGACATCGCGCCCAAGAGCACGACGCGGCTTCCGAGCGCGAGCGCAACGAATCCGGCTCCGGCGACGCGGCCGCTACGTGAGAGGCAGGAGATCGCCAGTACAAAAACGGTGAAATAGAGACCCATCCAAAGGCTATAGGCGATGACGGACAAAGGAAGAAGCGGCGCGGTCTCGAGAACGCCAAAATCGTTGGCTACCGAGAGCTGGACACCGAAAAGCGCAAGGGCTGGGACGAGGGTCACGACGAGGATCGCGCCCAGCACCGGGATCGCTTTGCCGAGAAAGTAGTCGAAGCGAGAGATCGGCTTCGAGAGGTAAGCGACGAAAGCATCCGACGACAAGTCCGTCGATATAGCTCCCGCGCCGGTATAAAGGGCCACCAAAAGCACTGGCAAATACTGGACTTGCTGTGTGAGAAAATCTTGCCACAAGAGTGCGTCGACGGTGACAAATTGAGACAGCTGGGGCACCTGGCGCGCGATGTAGATTTGTGCCGCGCGTACGATCACCGGTATCCAACACGCGCAGAGCAGGAGTAGAAAAGACCGCCGCTTCAGAAGGAGCGACATCGTGATGTGCGCCATCGCCAAACTACGAGCGAGGCGGTCGGTGCGCCCGCCTTCGAAGCGCTGATAGGAAAGATCGTGGAGAGGCATTAGTACGCTCGCGGCTCGCCTGCGTCGACAGCGCTCAGGAACTGTTCCTCGAGGCTTCGCTCGAATCGGCGGAGATGGCGGATCTCGGCCCCGGAAGCGCGCGCGACCTCGAACAGCAAGCGCGTGGCGCCCTCCTCGAGCGTGATGCGGAGCCGTCCATCCCGGTCTTCTTCGATCGTCAGCCCGCGCCCCGCGAGCGCGTCTCGGAAAGCGCCTGGCTCGTCCTCCCGGACGCGAATTTCGTAGACCCACCCGGGGTGCTGTTTCAGCTCGGACAGCTTGCCTTGGAGCGCGAGCTTACCCTTATCAAGGAGCACGACGCTGTCGCAGACGCTCTCCACGTCATGAAGAAGGTGGGTGGAAAACAGGATAGAGACGCCGCGCTCACCGATCTCCCGCACAAGGTCCAGCATCTGCCGGCGTCCCACCGGATCGAGACCGCTCGTCGGCTCGTCGAGCAAGACGAAATCCGGATCGTGTACGAGTGATATCGCGAGCTTCGTTCGTTGTTGCATGCTCGTCGAGAATTCCTCGACAAGGCGATAGCGTGCCTCGCCGAGCCCGGCGAACCAAAGAACTTCATGCGCTCGCGCGAGAGCATCCGTCCGCGCGAGGCCGCCGATCTCGCCCGCGAGCGCAACCGTCTCGATCGAGCTCAAACCGGGAACGAAGACGGGCCGCTCCGGAAAATAGCCCAGGCGTTGGCGGAGCGCGTGGCCGCTCTTACCAATCGGAAGCCCGAGCACCTCGGCGCTTCCGCGACTCGGCTCGAGAAAGCCGAGGAGAGTCTTGAGAAGCGTGGACTTGCCGGCTCCGTTCGGTCCCAAAAGACCGATCACACCCGCGTCGAGATCGAGCGAGAGAGAAGTGAGCGCCTCTTTCTTTCCGTAACGAACCGTGAGGTTTTGTGCGCGCAGTAACGTCATGCTGTATTCACTGGAGACTTTAACGGAATCCGTGGCTCTTCGGTTCCGAGCTTCGGGCGACGATACCACGCCGCCCTAAAGGGGCTTTCCCTGGTCCCCCTTGATCACTAGAATCAACCGAGTTATAAGAAATCGACCAGTCTAGTTGCTCGGGGAGAGGGTCCATATGCAGAATCGCGCTAGCAGGCTGCTGAAAAAGTACATCTGCACGAGCGAGGCGCCAAGGGTGCGAACGAAGCGTTCGCGCGCACTGAGCAGTAGAAGTCAAGCGGGCGCTATCCGGGTGAGAACCATGGTCGAGTTCACCGTCCTTTCTCTGGTCGCTTTTCTCGTGTTTCACGCCGCGCCAGCCGTCATCTTGCGCGTCAGCTTTCTGAACGAGCTCACGGTCATCGCGAACTCTCCCGTGCTAGAGGACGCCTCTGTCCTGCGCCAGAAAGTTCTGGACGCTGCCGCGAGCCGCAGCATCGCTGTGGTCTCGGAGAACCTCCACGTCAGGCGTGACTTGGAGCAGAGCAAGACGATTATCGACGTCCGCTACGAGCTGTTCATCAATTTCTCCCCACGCTTCACCTATGTGTGGCACGTGGAGGACCACGTCGAAGCCCTCCTGTTCTGAACGCGCGGCGGAGGGTCGGGTCGGGTCGGTTACGGAGGGCGGAGCATGCGTCCGCGCTTTTTGTTTGATATGATTCGGCGCAGGCGTATGTGTCTATACGCGAGGGCAATTCTTGCAACAAGGTAACGAAAAACTCCTGCGGCTGGTTCAGAACCTCGAGAAGAGTATCGAACAGGCCATTTCGAGCTCGCCGCAGGTCGAAGAATGCTTGACGCGCGTTCGCGATCAGGGCTACGAGCTTTCGCTCGTGTTGCAGGCGACCCTTGCTTTCGCTCCCGTCGGCGAGCTCGATCAAAAACAGGTCGAGGAAGTCGCCGGCGTTTTCAATGACAGCGACGCGCAATTTCGGATGAGCCAGCTCGACCGGAAATTTCTTCGCTCGCTCAAAATTGCGGTGGACGAAGAGAAGTAGGTCTTTCAGTCTTCAGATCTTACCTTGTGAAGGCGTCGGCTCCGGCGAAGTGGGCGACGTCGAAGAGTTCCTCTTCGATTCTGAGCAGCTGATTGTATTTAGCGACGCGATCGCTGCGGCTAGCCGAGCCCGTCTTGATTTGGCCGCTTTTGGTCGCGACGGCGAGATCCGCAATCGTCGTGTCCTCGGTCTCTCCGGAGCGATGCGAGATCATCGACGTGTAGCGGCTTCGGTGGGCTAGCTCGACCACTTCCATCGTCTCGGTCAGCGTCCCGATTTGGTTCAGCTTGATGAGGATAGAGTTGGCCACGCCTTCGTCGATGCCGCGCTTCAGCCGCGCTTCATCGGTGACGAAAATATCGTCTCCCACGAGCTGCACTCGGGAACCGAGCGCCGTGGTGAGCTCCCGCCACCCTTCCCAATCATTTTCATCGAGACCGTCTTCGATGGAGACGATGGGGTAGCGGTCCACCCATTCCG
Organism: Candidatus Marinacidobacterales bacterium; assembly: GCA_965197495.1. Lineage (GTDB taxonomy): Bacteria > Acidobacteriota > Vicinamibacteria > Marinacidobacterales > SMYC01 > SMYC01. Next base: position 9,125,832 of record OZ240210.1, on the reverse strand, counting down.
TGTATTTCGCTACCAGATCGCTGGCGGATAGGCGGTCTCCGCCGGATTTCGCCATGACGTACTCACCCGAATCGTGAAACTCGCTCGCTGCGACATCGAGCGCGAGCGCAATATCCTCGCCCGGCGCATACCCGGCCGCCGCGATCGCGGTCATCAGCAGCTCAATCGCCTCGTCGTTCGATTTCAGGCTCGGGGCAAAACCGCCCTCGTCGCCGACGGAGGTCGTGAGACCCTGTTTCTCGAGAATTCCTTTGAGCGTGTGGAACGTCTCCACACCCGCCCGCAGCGCTTCGCTGAAGCTCGGGAGCCCCGCGGGGACGATCATGAACTCCTGGATATCGAGATTGTTGTCGGCGTGCGCGCCTCCGTTCACGACGTTCATGAACGGAACCGGCAGCACGCTCGCCATGGGACCACCGAGATAGCGATAGAGCGGAAGCTCGAGGGCGTCGGCCGCGGCCCGGGCGCAAGCGAGCGAGACCGCGAGGATAGCGTTGGCGCCTAGGCGGCTTTTGTTCGGGGTGCCGTCGAGCTCGAGGAGAAGGCGGTCGATGAGCACCTGTTCAAGAGCATCCTCTCCCACGAGTTCGGGGGCGATCTCGTCCATGATGTGGGTCACCGCTCGTCCCACGCCTTTGCCGCCATAGAGTTCGGGGTCTCCGTCCCGCAGCTCGATGGCTTCGTGCGCCCCGGTCGAGGCACCCGACGGGACCGCGGCCCGTCCGAAGCCTCCCCCCTCGAGGCTCACTTCCGCTTCAACAGTAGGATTTCCCCGCGAATCAAGGATTTGCCGGGCTTCGATTGCTACGATCGTGGTCATCTTGAATCCTCGTGTTATCCATCCCGCCGGTCGTGTGGGGTCCTCAATTGACACGCCCAACGCCTTGTGGTATCAAAACCGGTTAGCAGTGGGGTATCTTATCGAATGACGACGGGAGTGTCTCTAGGTATGGGTCTGCCTTCATATCCTTTAATGGTAGGAAGGCCCTTACCCAACGCATCGGTGGAGGCGCTCTTTTAGGGGGATGCGATTCATGACGAACGCCCACGCGCTGTTCTTCTGCAGTGTTCTGGGTCTTTTTTTCGGGCCCGTGGCTTTCGGGCCCGTGGCTTCCGCGGAAGTCCCGTCGAGCTTCACCATCGAACTCCAAGGCCAAGTCCAGGACGAGGTCGGGGAGCCTATCGTCGGCGCCGTGATCTCGGTGTTCGGTAAGAACCTGATCCAGGGGGCCTTCATCGCCGTCAGTGGCGAGGCCGGACAGTTCCAAGTGAGTGCGATGCCTCCAGGTATCTACCGGCTGCGCGCCTATCTTTCGGGTTTTCTGCCTTCCGCCTATGCCCGCGTCGTGATCAAAGAGGGGATGGAGCAAGTCGGCTCGATCATGATGAGCTTGACGACAACGGATGGGCCTGACGGGCCTGACGGGCCTGACGGGTTGGAGGCGCCGGTCGAAGACGACCGCGAACGCGCTCTAGCGGAGCTGCGCTGGCTGTTGCAGCACGCCGATCGCAACCTATTGCGAGACGAAGAATGGTCCATTCCCGCTGTCGCGCTCGAGCTCGAGAACGGGCCCGAGCTCGCGTTCCGTGATGCCTCGATAGGAGGGGAGTTCGGGGTGCGCGTGGCCGCCTTCGACGATGGGCTCAACGAATTTCCTGGCGCCGGTGCTGGATTGGACGGTCGGCTCGCCTACGCACGTCTGTTCATCCCGAACGAAAACCAGGACGGTCACTGGCTCGTCAGCGCGCAAGTGCTCGAGTCGGCGCTTTCGTCGTGGGCCGGTCGAGCCGAGTACTCCAAAGCAACCGCGGGTAACCATCACCTCTCGGCGGGCGTGACCTATGGCAACTACCTCTACGGCGATCTCGAGGACTTCCGGCCGCCGGAAGCGGCGCTCTCGTTTCGGCAGATGGGCGCACGTTCTATCGAGTGGTTCGGCTCGGCTTATGCATCAGATACGTTCGAGATCGGCTCCGCCTCGATCCATGCGGGAGTCGCGTACGAGCATTACAGTTTTCTGGACAAGTCAGGATATGTGTCCCCACGCATGGAGCTCACCTATCCCCTGGGCTCCGGCGCGAAGACGCTCGTTCGCGGATTGGTCGACTATCGCGTGCTTGCACCTGGCGGCGAGGACATAGGCCTGTTGTCGCAGGTGGCTTTTTCGGATGTCTACGGTCCAGAGACGGCGAGACGCTCGTCTCTCAAGGGCCAGCGCACGGCGCGTGTCCAGCTCGGTCTCGAGCGGCAGCTGAGCGAGCGAACCCGTGTGGCCGTCCGTATGTTCCAGGAAAACGCTGTCGATCAGCTCGCCAAGGTATATACGAAAGACCACGCGAACATGGAAGGTGCCGGGCATTTCACGGTCCGAAACCACGGTGATTTCCGCACCCGGGGCGTCGGCCTTTCCGTGTCCCAGCGTTTCGGCGCCACGGAAGGCTCCGTCGCCTACACGTTCGGCATGGGGCGCGCGCTAAAGCCGCTGCACTTCGCCGCGGCCTTACCCGACGAGGAAATCCACGACCTGACCACTCAGGTGGCTACGTCCATCGACCGGACGCAGACGCGCGTTCAGGCTGCTTATCGATTCATCAGCCATCCGATCTTCGCGCCGGGTGGCCAGGGATTTGCGGTGGGCTCGAAGCTCGATTCTCGCTTCAACATTCAGGTCTATCAGCTACTTCCGTTCGTCGGTTGGGACGGTACGAGCTGGGAGGTCATGGTGGCTGTGCGGAACCTGTTCTACGAAGACTTTGAAAGCGCGTCCTTTCTGGACGAGATGGCCGTTATCCATGCGCCCCGGCGTGTATTGGGCGGCGTAACGGTTCGCTTTTAGCACGACTTCATACCCGTCTCGCGATCCTTGTTTTTGGATTTCATATCTATTATTCTGGATTCGTCTCTGGAGACTGCCTTCGGCGCGAAAGTTAACTTGTTCTAATTGAGTGATTTAGATCATCGGTAGTCGAGGGGAACTCGGTATAGAACTTGCTAGTAAGAAGTAGATATAGCGTACGAATAATCGTATCGAGAGGTGGATAGCCGACGTGGCGCAGCGTGATTCTGGATCGTGGAAGATCCCGCTCGTCTTGCTGACGAGCGCGATTTTGCTCGCGCTCTCGATCCACAACATCCAGCTCAAGTCCCGTTTCCAGAGTCTCGATGACGGCGTTTTTTGGGACGACCATCTAGGCCGCGTCTATGCGAAACGTATCGATCCCGACAGCCCGGCGTCACGTGCCGGGCTTCGTGTCGGTGACGTTCTCGTGCTGCTCGCGAACGAGCCCGTGGTGGCGGCGTCAGACGTGCGCCGGGCGCTCGACGCTTCGCGTGACGGTGAGGATCTCGCCTATCAGATCATCCGCGAGGAAGAGCGACAGGCGCTTGCACTGATCGTAGCTCCACTCCCGAAGGGCAATGTTCCCGCTTACTTTTTTCTCGCGGCCGTGGGTATTTTCTCGCTCGGCGTTGGGACCTTCGTCTACGTGCGCCGCCGCGGCGTTGCGGCGACGGCCCACTTTTACTTGCTCTGCTTGTTCTGGTTTCTCGGCTACGGCTTCTCGTTTACCGGGGCACTCGATGGTTGGGACACGGCGTTTTACTGGATCGACCGCGTGGGACTATTGTTCTTCCCGCCAATCTTTTTGCACTTCGCCCTCTGCTTTCCGACCAAGCAAGCGATGGTCGAGAGGCGTCCGTCGGTTCTGTGGGCGCTTTATCTCCCTTCGGTGATCCTTCTCTATGCGAGCCTAACCGCCGAGATAGCTTTTTTCTCGAGCTTCACGTGGGGCGTTCCACTCTTCGTGGGCACGAGCAGCTTCCTTAACCGGATCGTGCCCGCCTTCGGCTCGGTCATGTCGCTGCTGGTATTCGCGGCCTTCGTGAGCTCTTATCGGCGCTCGCGCAGCATCACTGTCAAAAAACAGACCAAGTGGATCGTCTGGGGCACCGGATTCGGCTCGCTGCCTTTCGCGCTGTTCTATGCTGTGCCCTACTTGTTCGGGGTCACGCCGACGCTGACGATGGAGCTTTCCGTCGTACCGCTCGCGTTCATCCCGCTCTCTTTTGCCTATGCGATCGTCAAGTACCGCTTGATGGACGTGGAGGTGCTGTTCAAGCGCGGGATGGTCTTGACGCTGGCGACGGCGGTCATCGGTGGCCTCTACCTCGCGATCTTCTTGGCCAGCGCGAACTACATGGTGGGCGACGAGCACAGCACGATTCTCGCGCTCTTGTCCGCGATCGTCGTGGTACTGCTCTTTACGCCCATCAAGAGCCGGATCCAAAACGCCATCGATCGGTGGTTCTATCGCGAGCGTTACGACTACCGCCGCGCGCTTCTCGCTTTTTCACGGGACTTGAACGCGCATCTCGACCTCGATCGCCTGTCTTCGCGCCTCGTCGAGCGGATCGGCGACACGTTCGAAGTCGAGAAAGTCGCTCTCCTCGTCCCGTCTGCGCATGCGCTGCGCGTACAAGCGGGCCACGGTCTCACCGACGATGAGTGGAAGAGCGTCCAGGTTGCCGACGACTCGCCACTTTATCATCGGCTCGCTTCGGGAGAGGCCGTCTATTACGGGGAGTTCGACTGGGACCCTGTCAGGAACTTCGCCAAAGGTGAAGCGGGCGACGGGCTCGCCGTCGATAACCTGCAATACGCCATCCCATGCCGCTCGCATGACAAAGTCGTGGGCGTGATCTTGTTGGGGAGGCGCTGGGATCAAAGTGCGTTATCGAGCGAGGACATAGATTTGCTCATGATGCTCTCGGGGCAGGCCGCGACTGCGCTCGAAAATGCTCGGCTGTACCAATCTCTCGAGCGCAAGGCGGAGGAGTTCGAAGCGCTCAAAGAGCACAGCGAGCACACCATCGAGTCGCTGGAAGCCGGCATTTTGGTGCTCGATCTCGAAGGTCGGGTGGTGCGCTTCAACCGAGCGCTCGAGGGGCTCTACGGTCTGACGCGACAAGAAGCGATAGGACGCTCCTTCGGAGAGCTGTTTCCCCTCTCATTATGCGACACGCTCGAGGCCTCGATGGGCGAGGGGTGGTGGGGCCGGGCCGAAACCAGCGGGATCTCGCGCCTGAACTTGACGAATCTCCGCGACGAGGAGAAAGTCGTGAGGCTTCAAGTCGCGCCCTTTCTCACCGACAAGGAAGATCCCGAGGGCACGATCGTCATTTTCGAAGACGTGACCGCACGTGTTGAGATGGAAACGCAGCTCAGGCTCCGGGAGAAGATGGCTTCTCTGGGGCTTCTCGCCGCCGGCGTCGCCCACGAAGTCAACACGCCTTTGACCGGGATCAGCAGCTTCACTCAAATGCTCCAAGACCAGACCGGTAAGGACGATCCGAAATCGAAGCTTCTCGAGAAGATCGAGCGCCAAACCGAGCGCGCTTCCAAGATCGTCAACAACCTTCTGAATTTTGCCCGGCAAGGCCGCTCGGGCTTTGTCGCGGTTCAGCTCAACGATGTCATCCGCGACGTCTTGTCGCTACTCGAGCACCAGCTGACGCGCTCGCATATCAAGGTTCGACTCGAGCTCGCGGAAGTTCTCCCCCGAGTCATGGGAGACGAGAACAAATTGCAGCAAGTCTTCTTGAATCTCATCCTCAATGCCCAGGATGCGATGCCGTCAGGGGGCTGGCTAACGATGACGACCGCGATGCGCGGCGGGGAGGTCGTTGCGACCGTGGCGGATACCGGCCACGGCATCGGCCTCGAGGATGTCAAACGTATCTATGATCCGTTCTTTACGACGAAGCGAGCGGGCTCCAGTGGAACTGGGTTGGGGCTTTCGATCACGTACGGGATCATTCAGGAGCATTCCGGTCACATCAATGTCGAGAGCTCGCTTGGCAAGGGCACGAGCTTCCTGGTACGTCTCACGAAGGCTTCTGACGCCGCGGACGAAGACAGCACCATACAGCGGGCCCAGCAAACTCTCTGACGCCGCGCTACGTCGCCCCCGGGCCGCGTGAGGAGAGTGAACGTATCGGGTTTTCGATTCGAGAAGTGCTCAGATCGTCTTGGACTTGCGAATGAGTCGCGCCACAATGGGTTCTTGGTATGACTGAAAAGGGAACCGTTCTCGTCATCGACGACGAAGAGGTGATGCGGGAGATTCTCGAATCGCTTCTCACGTCGGAGGGCTACCGCGTCAAGCTCGCGGCGACGGGTGAGGACGGTATCGCCGTCGCGTCGCGCGAGCCGATCGACCTGGCCATCGTCGACGTCATGCTCCCCGACCAGTCCGGAATCGACGTTCTGGATGAGCTCAAGCGCGTCGACTCCGAGCTCGTCGCGATCATGATCACCGCTTTCGCTTCGGTCGAGACCGCCATCGAAGCGATGAAACGGGGTGCCTTCGACTACGTGACGAAGCCGTTCAAGAACGACGAAGTGCGCGTGGTCGTCGCGAACGGCATGAAGCAACGGCGCCTCGTCGACGAGAACCGCACGTTGAAAGTCGCTTTGAGCGACCGGCAGCGCTTCGACGTTCTCGTCGGCAAGTCTCCGCGCATGCAGGATGTTTACGCGCTCATCCGACAAGTGGCGCCTTCGAAGAGCACGGTGTTGATTACGGGTGAAAGCGGGACGGGGAAAGAGCTCGTTGCGAAGGCGATCCACAATCACAGCACACGGAAAACGAAGCCTTTCGTAACCGTCAACTCCGGGAGCCTTCCCCCTGACTTGTTGGAGAGCAACCTCTTCGGCCACGTAAAAGGCGCCTTTACCGGTGCGGTCAGCCCCAAGAAAGGTCTTTTCGAGATCGCCGATGGCGGCAGTATTTTTCTCGACGAGATCGGAACGATCCCGGTCGAGACTCAAGCCAAGCTGCTGCGTGTCATTCAAGAAAAAGAGTTCATGCGACTCGGAGGCGTCGACAATATTCGGGTGGACGTGCGGATCATTGCGGCCACCAACAGCGATCTCAAGGTCCTCGTCGAAGAGAACAGCTTCCGCGAAGATCTCTATTATCGGCTGAACGTCATCAACCTTTTCTTGCCGCCGCTCCGGCAGAGAAAAGAAGACGTTTCTCTTCTCGCCCAGCACTTTCTAAAGAAATATGGCGCCGAGAACGGGCGTTCTGAGCTGCGCCTTTCTCCCGAGGCCGTGCAGTCACTCCTCGAATATGATTGGCCTGGGAACGTGCGCGAGCTCGAGAACGTTATCGAGCGCTCGGTGGTGCTCGCCTCCGGTCCGCTCATCGGCCGTGGTCTCATTCCCGATCACGTCAGCTCTGGCCCGGTGTTTCGCTTGCCTAGAATCGTCGTGCCGGAAGAGGGCATATCCTTCCGTGATGTCATCACTGGCTTCGAGAAGAGGCTGATCGAATCGAGCCTCGAGACTTCGGGCGGGGTTCAGAAAAAGGCCGCGCACTTGCTCGGCTTGAAGCCGACCACCCTCAATGAGATGATCAAGCGCTATAACATCAGCTTGGAGAGGAAAGAGCCATCGTCGACACACTGAGTAAGACAAGCCAAGAAGTGCTTTTGTGATGAATATCTTAACGCTCCTGACGCTCGCGGTCCTGGCGCCGCTCGCTTCCGCCGACGAGCACATCGACAAGCTACCCCCCGAGCACAAGCTCTGGATCGAGCGCGACGTCATCTACATCATCACCGAACGTGAACGAGAGGTGTTCTTGTCGCTAGGCGCGCGCGAAGAGCGCAGCCGCTTCATCGAGGCCTTCTGGAGAAAAAGAGATCCCAATCTCGCCACCCCCGAGAACGAGTTCAAGATCGAGCATTATCGCCGGCTCGAATATGCCAACAGCCATCTCGGTAGGGAAACGTTTCGAGACGGATGGCGCACCGACCGGGGACGCTACTACATCATTCTCGGTGAGCCGCAAAGCATTACGCGTTTCGACGGCTATTCGGAGCTCGTCTCGTCGCACCTCTGGTTCTTTCAAGGAAAGCCCGGCTCGGGGACGCCGTCTTTCTTCTATCTGCTGTTTTTCAAGCGCAACGATTTCGGAGAGTACAGACTCTACAACCCCATGGCTGACGGGCCGCAAGCTCTTCTGAGCTCGGCGGAGTACACCCCCGAGGCCGGAACCGAGCGGGCCGCGTATCAGAGGATTCGCGAGGTTTCGGGAGAGCTCGCGGCGGCCTCGCTGTCGTTCGACTCGAGCGAACCTGGCGATATCCAGAGAGGCCGCGCCTCCTTGGGAAGCCAGGTGATGATGGCGCGGATCGAAGAGTCTCCCGGCGAGCGATCCGGACCGATTACGCCGATGCGTGGATGAGGTATGGCAATCGTGTCTCGGCGGAATATTCGTTCAACTACGTGCCGTCGAGGAGTGTCTTCTCGGTGCTCGCGGATTCTTCGGGGATGGCGCTCGTTCATTTTAGTCTCGAGATCGACCCCCAAAACTTTACGCTCGAGACCGACGAACAACAGTCGAAGTTCTACACGACTCTGGACCTTTCCATCGAAGCCGTTAGCGCGGACGGGGAGCTCGCGCTCGCGACCAATAAAGAGGCCTATGTCGAGCTCACGCCTACCCAGATGCGAGAGCTCGGTAGAAGGCCATTTGCCTACCAAGACGATTTTCCGCTCGTTCCGGGAGACTTCAACGTTACTGTGATCGTGAGAAATCGCGTCGTCACCCAATACACGGTGGCGGAATCGGAGATTCACATCCCGCGATTCACGAAAGAAGCGCCGGCGTTGACAGATGTCATCCTCGCCTTCGATTCCAGTCTTGTCGGCGGCACTTTGGACGACACGCTCGTCCGAACCTACCAAGTCGGGAACCTGCGCTTGCAGCCGGCGGCGGATAACCTTTTCGTCATCGGAGACACCGTCCATCTGGTGACGCAGGCCTTCGGAGCGTCGCCGGATCACAAAGTCGTCTTCGAGCTCTGGGATGGCGGCAAGTTGTTGAAGTCGTTAGAAAGTGCGGTAACGGCAAATGGCGTCGTGGTGGATCACCTCAAGCTCGAGAACATGGTCGGCGGCAAGTTTCCCATCGTGGCTCGTCTCGTCTCGCCGGCGGGCGAGACCCTGTCGACCGAGAGGGCCGAGATGACGGTCTCTCCGCGCTCGGTAGCCAACCGTCCGGGCTTCGTCTATCGCCGCGGGCTGAACACCCGCATCCCGGGCCTTCTGAGCTTCATGCGCGGCGAACAGCTGTGGAAGCTCGGCGATGTCGCAAACGCGAAAGTTGCTTTCGAAGAGGCCCTCGCATCCGGCAACGACCGGCTCGTGCCGGCTCGATGGATGCTGGCCAACGTGCACTTGCGGGAAAACCGTCCTGACGATGCGCTCGCTCTTCTCGAGCCGCTCGAGGAGCCTTTCCCGAACCAGTTCGAGGTTGTGGCCGGGGGCTCGGCCTCGCCCATTACCTGAAAGGGGGTTACAAGACCGCGGCCAGCTATCTGAGCCGAGCTCGCGACATCCGTCCGCCCGAAGCTACGCTGTGGAACGCTCTCGGCGACAGTTACGAGCACCTCGGCGATCGTGACAAAGCACGCGAAGCCTTCGAGAGCTCGCTCCAGCTCGACAGCGAGCAACCCACCGTGCGCGAGCGGCTCGCTTCTCTGAACGCCCAAGCCGAGAAGAACTGACAGCGTTTCTTCGCTGATGGCGTTTACGAGCGTTCAGAAGATCCGCTTCGACGACGTCGACGGAGCAGGTATCGTCTACTACCCGCAGTTTTTTCACTTGTGTCACGCTGCGTTCGAGGACTTTTTCGACACCGCCGCTCCTGTCTCTTACCCCGAGCTCGTGTGCGAAAAGCGTCTCGGGTTTCCGACGGTGGCGATCGTGAGCGAGTTCCACGCACCTCTAGCCTACGGAGACGTCGCTATCGTAGAGCTCACCGTTCAAGAGATTGGACGCTCGTCCTTGAAGCTCGGCTACGACATCCGCCGCAAACGCGACGGCGTCAAGTGCTTCCACGCCGACATCAGCACGCTCCTCGTGGATCTCGACAGCATGAAGCCGAAGCCCATCGAGCCCGAGCTCAGAAGAATCCTCGAACAGTTTTTTTCGGGCTGATCCTAAACAGCCTAGTTCGCGAAAGCCGGTGACTGCAGCATCTGCGCCGCGATTTGTCCCTCGACCGTGTCTGGCGCGACAGCGACGCAGGCCTCGAGCGCAGTCTTCGCAGCGTCCATATTACCTTTGTTCAAATTGGCGTAGGCGAGCTTGAGCAGGGGATCTTGCCAGTCGGGTTTGCGCTCGGCGGCGAGCGTGTAGAACTCAATCGCTCTGTCGGTCTCTCCGCGGCTGAAATAGATCTCGGCGACGTTGAATGGGACGATCTCGTCCTCGGTCTGGTCGATAGCTTTTTCGAAATAGACGACGGCTTCGTCGAACGCTTGCTGTTGGATCTTGACGTGGCCGATCGCGACGAGCGAGGCGGCGTGCATTGGCTCTTCGGCAAGTACTTTTTCGTAGGACGCGACGGCCTTCTCGTATTCCTCCATCTTGAGATAGACGTTCCCGATGCTGTAGTGGACCTGATAAGTCATTGGCTCGGCGGCGGCGAAGTCTTCGTATTTCGCCAACGCTTCGGCATACTGACCGTTCTCGAACATCGCGTTGGCTTCGCCGAGCATCGCACCGCCGCTTCGTACTTCCGGAACCGGCTCGAGCACGAAATCCATCGGCGGGTTGCGGCCGGACTGCCGGACCCGTCGATTGTAGGCCCGTGGGATATAGCCCTCGGCGGTGACGTTGAAGTCATACATACCGCTGCGGAAGCCAAGAATCGCCCATTTCCCGTCGCTTCCGGTCGTGGTTTCCATGATTTTGCCACCTGCGCTCGTCGCCGTGACGACCGCTCCTTCGATCGGCTGCCCATCGGTGGCTTCGGCCGAGCCTGTGACGCGCCCCGTGCCCATCTGGGCAGGTGCGACCGAGGCGCCAACCACCAAGATGACCAAGACGTGAAACAACAAATACCTGTTACGCATGACGATTCTCCACTTCATTTTCCGAGGATGCACTGGTGTATCCTTGCCGACATTATAGATCAGAAGGCACTTGCGAGGGATTCGGCCGCGCCAGCCTTCAAGATGTTGACTTGAAACAAGTTGCTGTGCTAGCGTTCCAGATTCATGGCAGAGCTCGAAGGCTCGATTCAGGAATTCACTCTCTCGGACGTCGTACAGTTTCTGAGCGGTTCGAAAAAGACCGGCCGGCTCCAGATGCACGCGCGCGATACGGGCCGTGAAGGCGGGATCGCTTTCGTGGACGGCTCGGTTGTGCATGCGGCTGTCGACGACCTGGTGGGGGAAGAGGCGTTTTTCGAGCTGATGGTGTGGAATGAGGGACAGTTCACGTTCGAGCCGGACGTTCCATCCGAGAAGAATACCGTCCGACAGAGCAGCACCAATCTGCTGCTCGAAGGCGCGCGGCGGAGAGACGAGTGGAGCATTCTGTCGAAACATATCCCCGACATGACGATGATCCCGGAATTCGTCTTGCCCGACGAAGACGATGCTGGGCAACAGATCACGCTCAACACGAGCGAGTGGGTGGTGCTCTCGAAAATCGATGGTGAGCGGAATCTTCAAGAGATCGCTCGGACGGCGGGGATCTCCGAGTATCACGCTTGCCGGCTTCTCTATCCACTGATTGCGAACAAGCTCATCCGGCTGCGCACCCGCCCGTCTCATTGACTTTGAGCCCCCGAACCGATCGTTTCTTGAAAGCCTGCCGGGGCGAGCCAGTCGACCGGACGCCAGTCTGGTTCATGCGGCAAGCAGGCCGCTACATGGCTGAATATCGGGCGATACGCAAGGATCATCCCATCCTCGAGATTTGCCGTACACCCGAGCTTGCCGTTCAAGTGACGCTCCAGCCGATCGATCGTCTCGGGGTCGATGCCGCGATTCTCTTTTCCGATCTGCTGATTCCGCTCGACCCGCTCGGCATCGGCTTCGACTTCGTTCAAGGCGAGGGGCCGCGCATCGACAACCCGATACGCTCGACGGCCGATATCGACGCGTTGCGTCCGGTGGTGCCCCAGGACGACCTATCCTTCACGCTCGAGACGATCCGTCTCTTGCGCAAGGAGCTCGACGTCCCGTTGATTGGCTTCGCCGGCGCTCCGTTCACGTTGGCGTCTTATGCGATCGAAGGCGGCTCCTCCAAGAACTACGAGCACACCAAGGCTCTGATGTATGAGGATCCGGCTTCATGGCATCGGCTCGCGAAGAAACTTTCGGTGTGCGTCAGAGACTATCTGTTGGCGCAGGTCGAAGCAGGAGCCCAGGCGGTCCAGCTCTTCGACTCGTGGGTCGGTGCGCTTGCTCCAGGAGATTATCGCGAGCTCGTACTTCCGCATACCCGTAGGATCCTCGACGCGCTTTTTGAGTGCGGTGTTCCTCGCATCCATTTCGGCACGGGAACGGCAGGTATCTTGAGCTCGATGCGCGAAAGCGCGGATGTTGTCGGTCTCGATTGGCGCGTGGAACTTGGCCCAACCTGGGAAGCGCTCGGCCACGACGTCGCCGTCCAAGGCAATTTAGACCCTCTGGCGCTTCTCGCACCGCAGGACGTGCTCTTCGCGAAAGCGGACGCCGTGCTCGCTGAGGCCGCGGGGCGGCCGGGCCACATCTTCAATCTCGGCCACGGCATCTTGCCGCAGACCAACGTGGACCAAGTCGCGGCCCTTGTCGAGCACGTTCATCTCGCTTCCAGCCGAGTATCACCACCCCCCCAAACCTAGCCAGGTAAATCTGAAAGCTCGGCCGCTCCTCAAATCGTGTGCATGAGGCGCCTTAAGCTGAAGTTCCTTGCTGAAAAAACCAAGATCCGGTGTTGATCCAATAAGATAGGGTTCTCCTGTCGTTTCGGGGGATCTGATTTGTGTTGGAGGGCATGGCCTATGGACGCTGCCGCGATTGTGGAAAACGCCGGAAACTCCGGGCGAGAGAGGCGTTTAGGGAAAGGTTGTGAGCACGTACAAACGTGGAGCGGCGTTTTCCACAATCGTTTGGAAAACGCTTCGCGTTTCCCACGAGCGCCCACAGGCCCCTCCTGGTATATATACAAGAAAGATTAATTCATATGGAATAAGGAAGGGGGGGGCTCGATTAGTGGAGGCTATGGAAAACGCCCTTCCAGGCTTCGAAGAGAACTCAGTCGTGAGCAAGGTCTGAACGACCAGAACCGTGGGGGCGTTTCCCACAGCCTCGTCTCCCGCTGAGGGGCAGTGGCATTTGGTGAGGCCCGTGGGTTGAGAGGGTAAGCCATGTGTAGATGCGCATCGGCGAGAACGCTAGAATCTTTTTTTCCGAAAGAGAAAAGAGCGTTCCCGCGATGCGCGTTACTACGTTAGTCAACAAGCTCATCGGATTGCAAGGCCTGTGGGTCCGAGGTTTCCACTTCCAGGCGGACAAAGCCAGAGTGGTGGTGGATGTAGTACCACGGAGGAGGAAGCCTCTGTGCGGGATTTGCGGACGAAAGGTCCGCAAGAACAAAGATCGCTACAATCGCTACTGGCGGCACTTGGACCTGTTCGGAGTCCGGACCTATCTTCGCTACTCGATCCGACGAGTGGTATGTCGGCGGTGTGGAGTGGTCAGAGAAAAGGTGCCTTGGGCCGACAAGGGAAGCCGCTTTACCAAAAGCTTCGAACAAGAGGTAGCGTGGCTGGCACAGAGGACGGACGTCAGCGCCGTAGCGAACTATTTCCGAGTGACGTGGCGTTCGGTGCGACGGATCATCCAGCGAGTGGTTGCCGAGCAGCGGGATGAGCGGCGCGAGCTCGATGGATTGCGGGTGATTGGGATGGACGAGATCAGCTACCGCAAACGCCACAAGTACTTAACAGTGGTAATAGACCATCTCAGCGGCCGGGTCGTCTGGGCGGGAAAGGAGCGCAAGGCCAAGACGCTGCTGCGGTTTTTCCACAAGCTCGGACCACAAAGAGCCGCGGAACTCGAAGCGGTCAGCATGGACATGTGGGAGCCGTACATAACTGTCGTCGGCAAAAAGGCTCCTCAGGCACGGGTGATCTTTGACCGCTTCCACATCGTCAAGCATCTGAACGAGGCCGTGGATAAGACCCGGCGCGAGCTGGTGCGCGAGCTCAAAGGGACTGCCCGACGCAACCTCAAGAACACCAAGTTTCCCCTTCTCAAGGCCAAACACAACCGCAGCGCGAAAGACAAACGGGTGCTCCGCGAGCAGGTGCGAGCTAATCGTCGCCTCTACCGCGCCATGCTTCTGCGCGACGACTTCATGGACCTCTACACCTACAAAACCGAGACATGGGCCAAGAAGTTTCTCCGAGGATGGCTGCGGCGCGCTATGATCTCGAGGATAGAGCCCGTCAAACGCGCGGCGAAGATGATCCGCAGCCACTTCGATGGCGTCATCGCGTGGGTCACGTGGAGACTCAGCAACGGCCGACTCGAAGGAATGAACAACAAAATCCGGCTGCTAAGCCACCGCAGCTTTGGACTCCACTCTGCCGAAGCTCTCATCAGTCTCGTCTACCTAAACTGTGGCGGTCTCACCCTCGAGAGGATCCACTGAAATGGCAGGAGAGGCAAAACTGTTTCACGGCGTCCTCCAGCGTGGGAAAGGGTTGTCGTGACATCTTCCTACTCTGGATGTGGCGCCGTGTCTACTTCACGCCCAGATTGTGCATCGAGCCCGCGTTGGGCTGACGTGGTGAGCGAGCCGACAGCGAAGAGTCAGGATGAAAGACTTTCGAGATCTAAAGGTTTGGGAGAAGGCCCATCAGCTAGTCAAGGGTTTGTACCAGGCCACCGGCCACTTCCCAACCGAAGAGAAGTTCGGCTTGACGGCTCAGATGCGCCGAGCGGCGGTTTCCATCCCGGCGAATATTGCTGAGGGCTGTGGACGCGGTTCAGACCGGGATATGGCCCGCTTTCTTCAAATGAGTATGGGCTCAGCAAGCGAGCTCGAATACGAACTGCTCCTTGCCCACGAGCTCGGGTTGCTCGATAGCCAAAGTCTTCAGGAGCTTGCCGAGCGAACCACCGAGGTCAAGCGTATGCTCGCCTCTCTCATCCGGAGGCTCGAATCCGGAGCTGACCGCTGAATGCTGACCGCTGACCGCTCGCGGCGGAGCCGTCCTCCAATTTGGTTGCGGCTCCGCCGCGCTGTGCCTCTGTGGCCATCCCCTTTGGTTGCGGTCGCAGGCTACGCTTGGACGAAGTTCGAAAGTGTGAACAAGATCCTCGTTTCTGAGCGGTTAGAGGCTAGTCAGGTACTGACTGGTTAGAGGCTAAAACAGAGGCTCCCCGATAGTAGGCGGCCTTGAGGGTTCGAGAAAGGCCCGGGAAAGGGGGATGACGCGCTCACGCGAAGTGGCTGGGAAGCAGGGATTCGAACCCCGATTCCACGGTCCAGAGCCGTGTGTCCTACCATTGAACGACTTCCCAGTCCCAGTACCGGCCAGATTACCGGCCTCCGCGTTTTTTGTCAAAAGGACATTCTCCGCGGATCAGTAGGTCAGGCGGTGAAAATGGCGGATGGTGCAGGTTGGAGCTATCCGGTCTCGGCAAAAGGCGGTCCAGCTTTTAGCGGAAATCCTTAAATAGAAAAGTAAGTGGAGATTCAGAAGGTTTCGAGTTTCGCGCATTTCTTGACTTTTTTGACGCGTACGAACAGGTTTTGCGAGAAGGCTGTTTTACGCCCTCTCGGGTTTCAACCATGATGCCAATTTCGTTACATCCTCTTCCCCTACAGTGATTTAACGGCCTCCGTCACGTGCTGGTCTCCGCACGCATTATCGACGGGTGGTCGTTCGAGCCGGGATTTTAATGTCCCACTCGGGGATGGTTGAAATCCCACGCCTTTAGGCGAAGCCTTTAGGAGGCTTGGGGTACGATCCCCAGGTGAAAGGATATCGTAAATCATCGCACACGACGTACCAGTTAAACTATCACTTCGTATTTATCACGAAGTACCGCAAGCCGGCCTTGAGAGGGGATGTAGCGGTTCGTCTCCGGGATCTCATCCGGGAGATCTGTGCTCGGAACCAGATAGAAATACTGAAGGGTCATGTGCGGCCTGAGCACGTGCACCTGTTGCTGAGCGTGCCGCCGAATTTGTCGCCGAGTCGAGTGATGCAGTTGATCAAGGGTAAGACGTCGAATCGTCTGATGCGCGACTTACGGACGATGCGGAAGGAGTTCTGGGGTCGGCACCTACGGGCACGGGGTTACTTCGTGGTGACAACGGGCAACGTGACGGATGAGGTGATAGCGAAGTATATAGAGTTGCAGGGTGCCGTGCCCCAGGACGACGATTCTTTCAGGGTCAGTGAGTAGTGAAACGAGGCAAGGACAAACCGACTTTAGTCGGCGACGTGAACCCATCGCCTTTAGGCGATGGAGCGCACGCGCTCAGTCGTGCAGACAATGAGAAGACGCTTAACGCCTAGATCGCGCCTGAGGAGAAGGCGAATAGCGGAATTCGAATTGGCCAAACCTCGAATTCATCCAGCGGAGTTTTACGGAGGAAACGAAGATGACTCCGCAGACGGTCCAGTACAAGGAGCTATCCGAGTCTGGAAACCATGACAAGGGAATTTGGGCCAGGTTGAGGCTGATTGGTGGAGGCCAGTGTCGGAGAGCAGCTTGCTGCTAACCGAGCCGATTCACGGAGTGGGCGCTGGCAGGCTCACAGCGTTTTGACGAGCACTCGCTGTTTCTCCCAATCGTCGGGAAGCGGATGATGCAAGAGGTAGCTCGAGGTCAGCCCAACGGGCTGACGGCCTTCGATAATGGCGCGGACAATGTCGGGGGCCAGGAAGGCATAACGGATTGCCTTGCGCACGCGGTCCGTTGGGATGGCGTCTTCGGTGGCAATCTGCTCATAGGTTTTGCCTGCTTTGATTCGGTCGAGCCAGGAGAGAGCGTTTCTGATATTGCGCAGGAGTGTGCGGTCGACGGATTTCGTGGGGTTGCCCAGAACGAGCTTGGTCTCGACGCCGCGTCGACGCAAGCGGAACGGTGCGAGGATGCGGAGTGCATCCTCGCGAATGCGGTCGGGCCCCATAGAGAGGCAAGCAGCGAACACATTGCGGTCGAGCAGGATGGACACAGAGCCGGGGCTGATGTCGACCCGCCGGATAAGACGGAGCAGGGGGGCTGCCGAGGCACTATCATTGTTACTACCGGAACACAGCCCGTCTAAAAAGCGACGCACCGAGGCAAGCTCTTGCATCGTCGGAGTGTGGATCAACGAGGCCGAGAAGGTCGGGGCATCCACATGCTGTCGGATGAGATGCACGACGGTCTGTTCCAGCATCGGGGCGGGCAGCCGCCAGACGGAGAGGTCCTTTTGGCCACTGTGCTGGATGAGGCGCCGGGAGACGTAGTAGCGGAGCCGTTGCCCGTTTTTCTTTTTGGTGTGGCTCGGCGTCAGCCGGTCCCGGGTCTCGTCGAAGAGCTTGCCTGCCAGTGGGGAACGGGCTGCACGGCCCTTCGTCGTGCGTCTCCTTGGTTTGGCAGCCCCTGCCTGCAGCTGCGCCTGGACCGCGTCCCAGAGCTCCGGAGCAATGATCGATGGATGCTGGCCCTCGTAGACACGCCTCTGGTGCCGGATGCGGCCGGCGTAGAGAGGATTGGTCAGCAGGCAGTGAAGGTGTCCGCGACGGAACGGCAGCCCGCCTGTCCGGGTTCCATCCGCGGCGAAGCGTTGCTTGGTGCGTAGTCTCAGACGGTCCGCGTCGGCCTTCACCTGCCAGAGCGTTTCGTGCTTTCGGTACAGCGCATAGAGCGTCCGGACCGTTTCGGCCTCAGCCTCGTTGATGCGCAGCGTGCGCTCGTCCTTCTCATAGCCGAGCGGTACGCGGCCGCCCATCCATAGTCCCTTGCGCTTGGAGGCAGCGACCTTATCGCGGATCCGCTCGGCCGTGACCTCCCGTTCGAATTGTGCGAAGGACAGCAGCATATGCAGCGTCAGTCGTCCCATGCTGGTCGCGGTGTTGAAGGACTGAGTCACCGAGACGAAAACCGCGCCGGCCGCCTTGAGCCGCTCGACGAGCTTTGCAAAGTCGGAGAGGGAACGGGTCAGCCGGTCGACCTTGTAGACCACAATCTGGTCGACGAGACCTGCGTCGATGTCGGCGAGCAAGCGCTGCAGGCCCGGGCGCTCCAGGGTTCCTCCCGAGATCCCCGCGTCCTCGTAGACGGTTGGCAGCAGCACCCAGCCCTCCGCTTTCTGGCTCGCGACATACGCGGCGCAGGCTTCTCGCTGCGCATCGAGGGAGTTGAACTCCTGTTCTAGACCCTCTTCCGCACTCTTTCGCGTATAGATGGCACAGCGGATCTTCTTCATGTTAGGCCTTGCGCTTGGGCGTGAGACCGAAAAAGCGTGGTCCTGACCAGTGGGTTCCGGTGATTCGCTTTGCGATGGTAGTGAGGGACGGATAGGTTTTGCCATCGAACCGATAGCCGTTGTCGATTACCTCGACCTGGTAGGTCCGGCCATTCTACTCGCGGACGAGATGGGTGCCGGCAGAAACGGACCCTGCGGGAGCGGCGTTGCCTGGTGTCTCGTTCGCCATGGCAGCCAGAGCGCGCCGGGTTGCGGCCGAAAGCCCGCCATGGGTCCGGCACTGGCGTTCGTGCAAGAGAACGCGGCGCAGGAAAACACGCGAGAGCGAGCTTGGAGGAGCAGCCCCAAAGGTCTGCTCCCAGACCCGCCGTAAGCTGGCGAAGTCCAAACCGTCCAAAACGACGTTCCGGCCAACCCCTGTATCCTGCGGCATCACCGAACGTTCGCTCTTCTGCTCGATAAAGTCCAGTCTAATGAGGGACTTCCGGGTGCGAAGCTCACTGCCCGTAGCTCGCCCCGCAGCGGATTTGAGCCAGCCGTGCGCACCCCCGGTGGGCCTGCCGCTCGCCACCCGCAGCTCTGGGGTCGGAAGCCAGCCCTGCGGCGCGATATACCCTCGATTCTGCGCGGATTCCAAGGGCGTCTAAGCTGCTGATTTGTGGTCTATTTCAAAAGGGCCGAGTTTTGGCACAGGACGGGGTTGTTCGGTGGTCTCATTGGCGCCGCGATTGGAGCCATTAGTCCTGGAGAGGCGTGGGAGCGAGTACCGCCAACATTCCACTTCGGAACCGCTGGGCGAGGAGGTCCTGGCTTTTCGTTTGCGGTCAGTATCGAGTTCTGAGGGCAACCCGTTCAGGCGCGAATCTTTTTTTGTCGTTTTTTAGATAGAATCGCTCCTCTGAGCTGAGGAGGAGCCATGAACGCGCGACACACACTCGCCTGTACTGCCATTCTGACGCTAACGGCCGTTTTTGCGGCCGCCCAAGAGAACGGGCCCTTCGACGGGCTCCGGTTCCGTGAAATCGGGCCCGCTACCCCCGCGGGCCGTATCGATGACTTCGCTGTGCTCCAGTCGAACCCCGCCGTCTTCTACGTGGGGACCGCCACCGGTGGTATCTGGAAGACGACGAACAACGGTACGACGTTCGAGACGGTGTTCGACGACCAGACCACTTCCTCCATCGGCGATCTCGCGATCGCTCCAGAAGACCCGAACCTCGTCTGGGTGGGAACGGGCGAGAACAACAACCGGCAGAGCTCTTCCTGGGGTGACGGAGTCTACAAGTCGACCGACGGTGGCAAGACGTGGAAGAACATGGGGCTCAGGGAATCGATGCACATCGCGCGCATCGTCATCGATCCGACCGACCTGGACGTCGTCTACGTCGCCGCTCTCGGGAGCCTCTGGGGCGCGGGAGGCGAGCGCGGTGTCTACAAGACGGCCGACGGTGGCGAGAGCTTCGAGCGCGTCCTGCACGTCGACGACGACACTGGCGCGACCGAGCTCGTAATGGACTGTTGCCCTTCATTTATGCATTGAGTGTGTACGCAGCATACGAGCGTCCGTTCAGGTAAATCAATAGACAGACAATAGTGTTCCGCGTGCGTTGGCAAGCGCGAATCGCCATTGCGATGACGCTACATTTCAAAACGAGCGACGTAATCCAGTTCCAGCACTTCTGGGCGAAAAAACTCGTCGATACGAAGACGTTCGGTGCCGCACGAGCTGTCGTCAGGCAGTTTGAGCAGTCGCTCCGGGATGACGAATGCACGATCGCGGAGGAAGAATACAGGCTTTGGCGCTACGCCGGCGTAGATGGAATCGATTCTGAAGGCCGCCGCCTCGATCGTAGAGAGTTCAAGGAGACAATGAAGGCACTTCGTTGGCTGGCCACATGCCACATGGGTCACTATCGTAAGCGTAGTCGGTATGATGAAAATCTGCTTAGTTTGCTTGGCGACGATTTCACGATGCATGGCCTCACGGGGAGATCGAGGATTGAGATGAAGGTCGCAAAAACTGGGCAGCGATGGTTTGCATACCGTCGTACGGTAAGCGGATGGTGCTTTGCAATCGGCGCCGCCGGTCCTCCCCCAGACCAGTGGGAATATGACGGATGCGACCCACCGTGCGGGTTCCCTGGTGAAGATCCGAGTTGGGGTAATGGATCGTTCGGAGACACCGTGAATAGAAATTGGAGCTGAACTTACGGGGACCGCGCTACACGTCGGGCGTGCCGTTTTTGGATGGGCTTTGCAGCAGTGGTTGTGACCAAAGGGAACAGAAGACGTTTCCCAGGAAATTTCACCAGGCACTCATCTCTCGGTTAGAATCAAGCCATGGTGATAGAAATTGGTCAACGGCTTTTCACCGTTGACGAATACCATCGGGTGGTGGAAGCCGGTGTGTTCGGGCCGAAAGGCGATGCGTACCAGTCCAGAACGATCCTGGCCCGTGGCGAGCGCATCACGCCTGTCTCCCTGGCCCGACCTCGCAATCGAGGTATCGAGTCTCATACCCTTGAAGTAATCCTTCACTCAGTAGGAAAGAGACGCTTCAGCACCATGCGGCCGGACGACCCCTACGCTCGCGAGATGGCCCACATGGTCGAGCATCGAGCCTGCCGCCATCTCAGGAGATAACGCCCATGCAAGATCGCACGTCCGTCCTTTTCGTCCTAGTCCTCGCGCTCGGTTCCCTCTCGTGTGGGTCGTCGAGGCCGCGGACCGCCACCGCCGCCGCGCTCGAGACGATCCGTCCCGACGCCATCCGGGCGCATGTACGTTTTCTGGCGGATGACCTGCTCGAAGGGCGCGGCACGGGGACGCGCGGTTACCAGCTTGCGGCCAATTACGTTGCGGCTCAGCTCGAGGCCGTGGGTCTCGAGCCCGCCGGGAACGATGGAACGTACTTTCAGCCCGTTGCCTTTCGCAAAGCCGACCTCGTGCCCGGCGAAAGCTCCCTGACCCTCTATAGGGAGGGGGTGGCACGGGGGCTGGAGCACGGCGAGCACTACCTGCTGTCGGCGGACCTCGTGCACGAGCGAAGCCGGGTGCGTGCTCCCCTCGTCTTCGTCGGCTTCGGGGTGACGGCGCCGGAGCTCGACCACGACGACTACGCGGGGATCGATGCGGCGGGAAAGATCGCGGTCCTGTTGTCGGGCGCGCCCGCGCGCTTCCCCCACAACGAGCGCGCTTACTTCTCGTCGAGCCGGCTGAAGCTCGAGAATGCCGCCTCCCACGGAGCGGTGGGCGTGCTGACCGTTCAAAGCACGGAGGACCGGAGGCGGCGGCCCTGGCCCGCCCTGGTTCGCCGAAGCGGGTTCGCCAGCATGCGCTGGCTGAACGAAGACAACGAGCCCGTCGGCGTGGCGAACGCGATCCGTGCCGCTGCCCAGCTGAGCCTGGACGGCGCCGAGGCGGTGTTCGAAGGCGCTCCGCAGAGGCTGGAGGATGTTTTGTCGCGAGCCGAGAGCGGGGGACCGCAGCCGTTCGACCTTGCCTTCGAAGCGGAGCTCGACGTGGTCACGCGCCACGAGCGCGTCGAGAGCCCCAATGTCATCGGCCAGCGCCGGGGCTCGGATCCGGAGCTTCGAGACGAGTACGTTGTCTACAGCGCGCATCTGGATCACGTTGGCATCGGTGAGCCGGTCGACGGTGACGCGATTTACAACGGCGCCATGGACAACGCCGTCTGGACGGCGGTAATGATCGAGATCGCTCACGCCTTCGCCACCCTGGAAGAACCACCCCGGCGCTCCGTATTGTTTCTGGCCGTGACCGGAGAGGAGAAGGGACTCCTCGGCTCGGACTACTTCATGTCTCGCCCCACCGTCCCCCGGGAGCAGATAGTGGCCAACCTCAACCTGGATGCCGGACCGGTAATGCACGCGCTCCACGAGATCATTCCCACCGGCGCCGAGCACTCCAGCCTTGCCGACGTCGTCGAGCGTGTCGCGGCACAAATGGACCTCCGGGTCAGCCCCGACCCCGAGCCAGAAGAAGTGCTCTTCATCCGGAGCGATCAGTACAGCTTCGTGCGCTGGGGCGTACCCGCCGTCTTCATGAACCTGGGTCTCGAGACGGGCGAGCCCGACCGGGATGGCGCGGCGCTCAAGGACGAGTGGAGACGAACACGCTACCATCAGCCCGCCGACGATCTGAACCAGCCGATGGATCTGGACGCTGCCGCCCTTTTCGCCAAAACGAACTTTCTCCTGGGATTTCACGTGGCCTCGGACGCGGATCGGCCCACCTGGAATCCCGGGGACTTCTTCGGTGAAAAATTCGGGAGTCCGTAGAAGGGACGCCGACGCGCCACCTGTTCCTCCCATAAACTCGAACATCCGAGTTTTGAACTGCGCGGGACCGACGGAGACTCACCGAGGAGTAACGACTGCTGCGGTCGTGGTCTCCGCGTCGTGTCCAAAAACACAAACGAACTCAAAACCGGCGCGCCGGGCCGTTTTTTCGGATTAGAGATGTCTAGGCTTGGTTCGCCAATGGAAGCTAAAATGAGACGCAGTTCTTTCGGCGGTGCCGGCTGGGCTGACCACGCGGTGCCTGACGTTCAGGGACATTTTCGTGTGCGCACCGACATCATTAATGTCCCACTCGGGGATGGTTGAAATCCCTCGCCTTTAGGCGAAGCCTTTAGGAGGCTTGGGGTACGATCCCCAGGTGAAAGGATATCGTAAATCATCGCACACGACGTACCAGTTAAACTATCACTTCGTATTTATCACGAAGTACCGCAAGCCGGCCTTGAGAGGGGATGTAGCGGTTCGTCTCCGGGATCTCATCCGGGAGATCTGTGCTCGGAACCAGATAGAAATACTGAAGGGTCATGTGCGGCCTGAGCACGTGCACCTGTTGCTGAGCGTGCCGCCGAATTTGTCGCCGAGTCGAGTGATGCAGTTGATCAAGGGTAAGACGTCGAATCGTCTGATGCGCGACTTACGGACGATGCGGAAGGAGTTCTGGGGTCGGCACCTACGGGCACGGGGTTACTTCGTGGTGACAACGGGCAACGTGACGGATGAGGTGATAGCGAAGTATATAGAGTTGCAGGGTGCCGTGCCCCAGGACGACGATTCTTTCAAGGTCAGTGAGTAGTGAAACGAGGCAAGGACAAGCCGACTTTAGTCGGCGACGTGAACCCATCGCCTTTAGGCGATGGAGCGCACGCGCTCAGTTAATGGCGATATAAGTAGCTATGGACTAAGAGCGATGCCGCTCGCCGGCCCACGCAGGCCAGTGGCGTCGTCGGGTCGTTCGGCGCGAAGCAACCGATCATGGCAGGTCTAAACCGCGCAATCGCTGGATCGATTTTTGGCGGAGCACACGCCAATGCCGAAGCGTACCCACGAGATGACGGGCCGAGAAGCTATCGAGTAATGCTGGGCAAGGAAGTTGCGGATGCGCTAGACACCTTCCTAGCCGAGTACGACAAGACCACGACATCTAGTGAGCGGTCCAACCAAGAGATATAGTGGCGTAAAATTGCATGATGGAGACGTTGCGTGCTTAGCCCGCTGCACGACTGGCTGCTTAAGTGGGGGATGAGCGAAGCGGGCGCCACGCTGCTGACGCGGCTTGGAGGCGTCCTGCTCGTCCTGTTCGTCGCCCTGACCGCCTACCGCGTCACCAAGAGTGTCGTGGTTCGCGGTATCGCGCGGCTCGCGCAACGGACGACCTCGAGTTGGGACGACGTCGTGATGCGGCACCGCGTGTTACAACGGGTGGCACATCTTGTGCCGGCGCTGGTGATCTACCACTTCGCGACTCCGGTGCTCGCCGGATACGACCAGCTGACAGCCGTCGTGCGGCAGGGGGCGCTCATCTACATGATCGTCATCGCGGCGCTGGCGGCCGACAGCGTTGTGAACGTGGGGATCGAAATCGTCAGGGGTTCGCGGCTCCCGCGGGAGCTACCGGTGCGGAGCATTGCCCAGGTGCTCAAGCTGGTGGTGTACGCCGTAACGGCCATCAGCGTCCTGGCGCTCGTCCTCGGCCGCTCGCCGCTGCTGCTGTTGAGCGGCCTCGGCGCCATGAGCGCGGTGACGATGCTGGTCTTCAAGGACACCATTCTTGGCTTCGTCGCCGGCATCCAGCTGTCGGCGAACCGAATGGTCTCGCGGGGCGATTGGATCGAGATGCCGAAGCACGGCGCCGACGGCGACGTGCTCGATGTGGGATTGACGACGGTGAAGGTTCAGAACTGGGACAAGACGATCACCACGATTCCCACCTACGCGCTGATTGGGGAATCGTTCAAGAACTGGCGCGGCATGGCGGAATCGGGTGGCCGGCGCATCAAGCGAGCCCTCTACATCGACGTCGGCTCCATTCGCTTCTGTGACGAGGAGATGCTGGCGCGCTTCTCGAAAATTCAGTACATCGCCGACTATCTGAAGGACAAGCGAGAGGAGATTGCAAACTGGAACGCGGCGCGCGGGGTCGAACCGGCGAGCTTGGCCGACGGCCGCCATTTGACGAACGTCGGGACGTTTCGCGCCTATGTCGTGGCGTACCTCCGCCACCACCCGATGGTGCACCAGGACATGACGTTCCTAGTCCGGCAGCTGGCGCCAACCGAGCACGGGCTCCCGATCGAGGTCTACGTCTTCAGCCGCGATCAGGTCTGGAGCCGCTACGAGGCGATCCAGGCGGACATCTTCGACCACCTGCTGGCGGTGGTGCCGGAGTTCGACCTGCGAGTGTTCCAGAGTCCGTCGGGGCGCGACGTGGAGCGGGCGATCGGCACCTGGTCATAATAAGCGCGACGCCCGTCCGTGTCCGAAAACGCGAACGGAGCCGAAATCTCGAACCCGTCGTGTCCAAAAATACAAACGAACTCTAAGACCCGCGCGCCGGGCCTTCGCCGAGTTCATCTATCATTATGATGGAGAGCGCAACCATCAAGGGCTTGGCAACGCGTGAGCTCCCGAGCATCGTGAACCTCGACACGACCCTAGGTTGGCACCTCAGGCTTGTCGCGAAGAAGTTTGATAGCTTGTGCTCCGCAAAAAGTCGATCCAGCGGTACGCGATCTTCTTTTTTGCGGATCACAGAGGTCGCCGCTTGATCTGATACCATCACGAGGACGCGGAGAAGCCATTCTTTTTCCACGAGATTACGTACGCATGCTCTACAGCCTGTGCTCCGCAAAAACTCGATCCGTCGTTGATTCTGCAGTTTAGACCTGCCAGGATTGGCCGTTTCGCGGCGAACGGATGAGGTGATCCGCGTCCTGTCCGAAAACGCGAACGGAGCGGCAAGGTCGAATCCTAGAGGCGTTCTCAAAACTCGCGGAGACCAGCCGACGCGGTACTGGCTCTGCGATAGGCGACCCCGAGCAGACCTCTCCTGCAGACCATCCGTTCCGTCCAACTGGCGCGCCCGAACTCCTATGCGGCGTCGCGGTGGTAATAGCTGAGCAAGCCGCCCAATCGCTTACGACATCGCACCTTCCCGTGAGGACTGCCGACGCATTCTTCCGCTTCGAGCAACGCGTTCCCGAGCCCTTGATGGTTGCGCTCTCCGTGATAATGATGGATGAACTCAGCGACGGCACGGCGCAGCGATTGCTCACTGAAGAAGATCATCCGCTCCAAGCACTCGCTCTTGATCGACAAAACAAACCTTTCGACATAAGCGTTCAGATTCGGCGAAAGGTGCGGCAGCCGAATGACGTCCGTTCCGGCGTGCTCGAGCAAATCGCGAAACTCCGTGGTGAACTTCTTGTCGCGGTCCAGGATGAGGAATCGCTTGCCGCGCAGAAAGCCGTCGAATGGGTCGGTGAGATTCCGACCGACCTGCATCATGAACGGGCCATCCGGCCCCTGAGTGATTCCGGCAATGTGCACTTTTCGCGAAGACAGCTCGATGACGACGAGCACATAGTAGGCGTGGACAGCGAGACCGCTGCTGTCGATCAAGATGTGCAACGGCGTCTTCTGCTTGTCTTGGTAGAAGGGGACCTTACCCAGCTTCGCCTTGCGCCTCGAAATCGTGGTGTGATCGGGCACATCGTTGTCTAGCTTCATCAGAGCGAACAATGATCGCAGCAATCCCTCGCTCTGCCTAGATGACAGATGAAACACCATGCCCAGGGTGACAGCCGTCTCGATGGCGTGGTTCGAGTACTTGCGTTGACGGCCCGGTTTCCTCCTCCTCGGCCGGGGCGCGTCCCAGTTCACAAGCTTGCCGGCGGTGAGCGAGATCCAGACGGTCAGGCTCCCACGGTTGCGTAGACCCCGTGAGGTCAAAATACTCATGCGGCTTCCCGATGGTAGAAACGTAGCAGCCCGCCAAGCCGTTCACGGGAGCGCACCTTGCACTCGGACTGAGGTAACTGGTTGCTGGCTGGGCACAGCACACTAGCCTGCAAATGCTTCTAGCGGCGTAGCAACACTTGATGGCAGAAGCACCCCGTCAGATGATAAGTTGACCGAACCCCTGCGAGAGATGGCCAAGTACCTCAAGGTCAAGGACCGCACGATTTACCGTTTGGTTGCCAAGAGAGAGGGATTCCAGATTTTAAGGTTGGTAGTTCCTGGCGGTTCAGGAAAAGCGAGATCGACCAGTGGACAGCAGGGAACGCGGTCGGGCTGGATGACATAGGAGAGCCGGTGGAGCGGAAGCAATGACCATTCCAACGATATTCGAGACATGCCGGCCACGCGCGGATGTTCTCAAGGGAGCGATTACCGAGGCCGACTTTGCGGCGGACTTGGCTCAAGTCATCATCGGGGTGGGCAATGTCGAATATCTTGACCCGGCACGTTTCTTCGCCAACACCTATCCCACGAGGGGCCTTAAGAACCTGCTCGCCAACGTGTGCAGGCGGCTGGTGGGTGCGGGTGGTGAAGTCGCGTCGATTTTCCGGCTCGACACCTCCTACGGCGGGGGCAAAACCCACGGTCTGATCGCATTGTGCCATGCCGCACGTGGCATGCAGGGTGTGCCGGGTATCGCGGAGTTTGTCGATCTCTCCCTTCTGCCGCAGAGCCACGTCCGTATCGCCGCCTTCGACGGCGAGAACGCAGATCCGGCCAATGGCCGGAGGATGGAAGCAGGTCTTCTCGCTTACACCCCCTGGGGTGAGATCGCTTATGCGCTTGCTGGCAAGGATGGGTATGCACGGGTGCGCAAGAGCGACGAAAGCGGCATCGCTCCGGGTGCCGAGACTCTGCGCGAGCTGTTCGGTGGTGAGCCGACACTGATTCTGCTCGACGAGTTGTCGGTTTACCTGCGCAAGGTGCGCAAGCTCGAGGACGCTCGCGATCAGCTGACGGCATTCTTGACCTCGTTGTTCAAGGCCGTCGAAAGCGCACCCAACGCCGTCCTGGTCTACACGCTGGCGATCGGAAAGGATGGCCGGGCGACCGACGCCTACAACGAAGAAAACCAGTTCATCGCCGACCACATGGCGGAAGCGGAGAGCGTTTCCGCGCGCAAGGCGACCCTGTTGAATCCCACCGAGGAAGACGAGACGGTTCAAGTGCTCCTCCGGCGCCTGTTCGAATCCGTCGATACAACCAAGAGCCCGACGGTGATCGATGCGTACCGGGAACTCTGGGGGGCTCACAAGGGAGCGCTGGCTGGCGATGCTGCCCGCACCGAGACCATCGAAATATTCCAGTCGAGTTACCCGCTGCATCCGGAAGTCCTGGAGACTCTTACTGGCAAGACGGCGACGCTGGGCAATTTTCAACGAGTGCGGGGGATGCTGCGGCTGTTGGCGCGCACGATATCGCATCTTTGGGAGGAGAAGCCCGAGGACGCGACAGCGATTCATCTTCACCATATCGATCCAGGCTACGAACCGATCCGCCAGGAGATCGTGACGCGTCTCGGACAGTCGGCCTACGTGCCGGCGATTACTAATGATATTGCCGCCGGAACGATCGAGAAGAAAGCGTTGGCGCAGGAGATCGACGCTGGGCATCACGGCGGCCTGCCGCCGTATACGGTTTACGTTGCCCGTACCATCTTCATGCACACGCTCGCCTTCAACGAGCCGCTCAAGGGGATATCGCCGGAGCATTTGCGCTATTCGGTCCTGAGTCCGAAAACGGATATCAGCTTTATCGAGGAGGCGCGCAAGAAGTTTATTGCCGAGTCCGCCTACCTGGACGATCGCCCCGGCGCGCCGATGCGCTTTCTGGCCGAGGCCAATCTGCGCCAGATCATCCGCCGCGAGGAACGCCACGTCGATGCTGAGGAAGCGCGCGCGGAGCTCAACGACCGCATCCGCCAGATATTCGGGGGCAAGCCGTTTGAGAGGGTGTCCTTTCCAGGTGGGCCGTTCGACGTTTCCGACGAAGTTGGCGATGGTCGGCCGAAGCTCGTCGTCTTGGCCTACGACGGCGTGAGCATCGGTAGCTCGGTTGAGAGCGTACCGGAGTTGATTGAGCGGATTTACACCCGGAAAGGCTCGGAAGGTTCAGCCTTGAGGGTGCTTCGAAACAATGTGGTGTTCGTGGTCGCGGACGAGGCCCGCAAGGAGGAAATGCGCCGCAAGACCTATCATCGTTTGGCGCTGCGGGAACTGAAAAAGCCTGAACGCCTCATCGATCTGGCGGAGCACCAGCAGGCCAAGGTGCGCGAGCTGGAAGCCCGCTCGGAGCAGGAACTCGCGATCGCCGTTCAACAGTGCTACCGGCACGTTTTCTACCCATCGCGCAACCGGGTCGGCGCGAGTGATGTCGAGCTGGCCCACTCTGCGATCGACATCCATTCCGCCTCCGATCAGCCTGGGGCGGGCCAGCGACAGATTGTGCGTGCGTTACGTGACCTCAATAAACTGCGCCTGTCCGAGGACGAGCCGGACTCGCCCGCCTATGTGCGTGACCGGACACCGCTCAAGAAAGGCCAAATCACCACTCTGGCGCTGCGCGACGAGTTCAGGCGCGATCCTGCCCTCCCAATCCTGATTGGCGAGGACATTTTTATTCGTGGAGTGCGGTGCGGTATCGAGCAGGGCGAGTACGTCTATCGGCGCGGAGATTTGCTGTTCGGACCGGGTGATCCGTCGGCCGATATCATGCTTGATGAGCAATCCGTGCTCTTCACCATGGCTTATGCGAAGAATGCCGGCATCTGGCCACGGGAAAAGCCCGAAGAACCACCGGAGCCGGACCAGGGTGGCGAGGAAGAGCAGGACCCACGGCCCGGGCTGCCCGGTGGTGGGTCCTGCGCAGATAAGGCCGTGTCATTCACCGCCGAGGGTGTTCTCAAGGAGGCATTGGTCCGGTTGTGGGAGCAGGCGCGGGCGAAGAAGGTCGAGAACATCGGGGTTTTGACCCTCCGTATGTTCGAGGTGGGTGACGCCTTCCGGCTTCTCGGCGCCGTGGGCGCCGTACCCGGTGCGGACAAGAGCGTCACGATCAAGGGTGGCTATGAAACCCGCGAGAGCGGGTCGTTCGAGTTTGAGTTCCGGGGGCCGGTATCGGATGCGCAGCCGGTGAAGGAGTTTTTGGAACCCCAGCTTCGGGACGCAAGCTCCAAGAGCCTCGATGTGGGTTTTCAGTTGGCCTTCACCGAGGGTCTTTCCATGCAAGGCGACATGGCGAAGAAGCTCACCGAGCGCCTTTCCCGGTTCGCGAGCGGTGCCGCTTATGTGTCGGCCCCCGCGGAGGTCAAGGCTTAAGATGGCGCGCCTTGAGAGAATCGCCCAGATCGGGACGCCGGAATCCGCGCCTCGGTACGAGTTGCGGGTGCGCCGTCATGGGCCGGTCGACACCGAGTATGAAATCTGGCAGATGCCTGCACCAGCCACGCCGCAGGTAACATCGGCGCTGCGTGTTGCGGGGCTTCGTGGCCGCAACCTCGAATTGGTCGAGCACCGGGTGCTGAAGCAGCTCTGGCAATCCGGCATCAAGTTGGGGCGAAGCGCGGACACCAGGAAACGTGGCTATGCGCTGACGGAAGACTTGGCGCTGACGCTAGGGCTGTTGTTCCGCACGCTGGCCCCGATGCGCAGCCGCGACAATATGCGGGCGGTGGCCGGGGGCATTGAGAACATGGGGCGCGAAGAAGCTGCTTATTGGCTTGGCATGGCGATGCATCGCAAGTATCCACGCCGGGTGCTGACGGCATTACGGTTTCTTCTGACCGAGCCGAAGCGATGAACGGGCAGGCCGGCATACAAACGATACTGAGTGACTGCGCAATGGAAGCTCAACAACCCGGTCCGCCAATCGGTGACAAAGAAATCGAAGGTGTGGTTCCCGGTGGTACATCGTGGGGTGACTACTCCATCAACGCCAACCCAAAGAGCACCAAGCGGTAAAGCAGCGCGGATGACAGCAGAACGCGACACATGCCCGACACCCGCCTGATCGAACGCTGGCTGCCTATCGCGGCATTCGGAGTAGAAAGTGTTCGTGAACGGACTCCTATGACGCCGTTCCCCGCGCCGAACCGTCTCCACGTCTGGTGGGCGCGGCGGCCTCTGGTGAGCTCGCGCGCGGCCGTTCTGGCGTCGTTGCTGCCTGCGGATGCCGACCGGGAGAAGTTTATGCATGTGCTGGGTATTCATGGGGATCCGGTGGCGGCACGCAATACAATTGACCGAGCGCGAAGGACAGGGGTCCGGGTGGATAATCCTTACGGCTACGACCGCGCTTTCGGTTACCTCTTGGACCAAAGTGACCGGGCATGGCTGAGATCGACACTCGGCGATTCCATAAAAGGCATTACCGTCCTTGATCCGACCGCTGGCGGCGGGAGTATTCCATTCGAAACGATACGTATGGGTTTTGCGTCACTTGCAAACGACCTGAATCCTGTAGCCAGCCTGATTATGAAGGCCACAGTCGAGTGGCCATCAGCTTACTCCCACGATGTCAGGGAACGGTTCGATGACTTAGCTACTGATTGGCGCAGACGGATTGAAGATCGCCTCAGTACGTCCTTTCCCCAGAGGGACCTTCCAGACAGGGTCGACCTGACCTACCTCTGGGCGCGCACGATCACCTGCCCTCATTGCGACGGTCTTGTGCCGCTATCTCCCAACTGGCGTCTGACGCCGGATGGAACCGGCGTCCGGTTGAAGCCCGAACTCGGTTCCGGCCCGTGCTCTGATGGCCGCATCTGTTCATTCGAGGTCGTTCAATCTGCCAAGGAACAATCGAATGGCACAGTGGTCCGCGGCGCCGGCACCTGCCCGTATTCTGATTGCGGTCGTGTTATTGATGGCGACGAAATCAAGCGCCAAGCTCAGGCGGGCCAAATGGGTGAGCAGCTCTTTGCGGTTGTCTACAAGGACCGCGTCGAAAAGAGATTGAAATCTGGCAAGCGTGGCAAGGACAAGTGGGTTCGCGGCTACCGGTCACCGCGGCCCGAGGACGACAACAGCGCCGAGATCAAAGCGCGGCTCGACGAGAAGCTGCCGGAGTGGGAGGCACTGGACATCGTTCCGAGCGAGAGCTTTCCAGAGATCAGTAACGATGATCGTCCCATTCAATATGGCATGCCATTGTGGCGCGATCTATTTTCTCCGCGTCAACTTCTTTGTCACGGTACGAGTGTCGAGGTTTTTCGAGAAATGCTCGACGCCGACTGGACGGAGGGAAAGCTGAACGAAGTCCGGCAAGCGGCGTACGGGTACTTGGCTCTCTCCTTGGATAAATTACGCGACTACAATTCCCGCATGACCCGTTGGCACGTCAATCGTGAGGTTATGGTTAATACGTTCGATCGCCACGATTTCTCGTTTAAATGGTCCTACGCGGAGATGGCGCCCCTCATCGTCGGCCTGGGCTACGACTGGGCTATCGGACAGACCACCAAATGCATCGACGAACTCGTCGCGCTGGTTCGCTCCGAAGCGAAAGGCAACACTGGAGGTCTGTTCGACGAAGCCAACGCGGCGGAATACATCCCTCCGCCTGTCACGATCACATGCAAGCCGGGCGACAGCCTCGACCATATCGAGGACGGCAGCATCGACGTGGTCGTCATGGACCCACCCTATTACGACAATGTCATGTATGCGGAGTTGTCAGATTTTTTCTACGTCTGGCTCAAGCGCACCGCCGGCCATGTCTTCCCGGAGCTGTTCCGCCGGCACCTGACCGACAAGGACAACGAGGCGGTCGCCAATCCGGCGAAGTTCCGGGACCAGAAGGGCGCTGGGGCGCTTGCGAGACGGGACTACCAGGAGCGGATGGCATCGATCTTTGCCGAATGCCGCCGCACCCTGAAGCCCGACGGCGTGATGACCCTGATGTTCACGCACAAAGCGACGGGCGCCTGGGATGCACTCACCAAGGGGCTGATGGAAGCGGGCTTCGCCATTACCGCGTCCTGGCCGATCAACTCCGAGGCTGAAGGCAGCCTGCACATCAAGAACAAGGCGGCGGCCAACAGCACCATCTTTCTGGTTTGCCGCCCGCGCATCGGTGATTTCGAGGCCGAACAAGATCTTTATTGGGAGGATGTGGAACCGCGGATCGCCAAAGCGGTGCGGACGCGGGTCAAGGAATTCCAGGCCGCAGGCATTACCGGAGTCGATCTGTATCTTGCTTCCTTCGGCCCCGCGCTGGAGGAGTTCTCACGCCACTGGCCATTGAAGCGCGGTACGCCGCGAGAGATTCCCGAGGAACGTCGTCGTCGGAGCCAGCAGTTGCTATTCGAGGAGGAATGGGACCCCTACGCCGCGACCCCGGAGGATGCGTTGGACGCCGCCCGGCGCGAGGTCAAGAGGTGGCGTCTGGAGCAACTGACCCATCTCAAGGCCAATGCTGATCTTGACCCGGCAACGGCGTTTTTCGTCCTGGCGTGGGACGCCTTCAAGGCACCGGTGTTTTCGTATGACGAAGCACTGAGGCTCGCCCGCGCCGTCGGTACCGATCTCGATAAAGACATTGTTCACCGGCTCGCGGAGAAGAAGGGCAGCGATATCCTGCTATGGGACAGTGCACAGAGGGCGGCCAAGGGGACACTCGGTCCGGTCGATGGCTCTCGGGGAATGATCGACGCCATCCACCATGCCGCCCACACGGCCCGTGTGCGCTCCCTCACCGGCGCCCAGGAAATGCTTGCCAAAGCACAGGTCAACCAGGAGCCGCGCTTCTTCGCAGCCCTTGAGGCCGTCCTCGAGATTCTGCCGATGTCCCAGGCCTTCACCGGCATTGAACTCGAAGGTCCGGCTGCGGCCTCGGGAAGCGACTTCAAAGCCCTCTACGACCTCGCCCGTCTTGCCTACGGCGACAAGCTCGACGAGCCAGAGCAGCTCAAGCTTTGGCAGAACGATGATGTCTGACCATGCTTGGCGAGCGCACATGGAAGCTCAAATACACTCCTGATGACGGCGATCTCGTCAAGCTGTTCTACGTCCCCGCGCTCAAAGACGCCGAGCGCTACGACCGGCTGACCGGATACTTCAATGCTCAAGCGCTGACGCTGGCCGTACGCGGTATCGAGGGGCTGGTCCGAAACCGCGGCCGCATGCGGCTCGTCGCCGGGTGCACCTTGGAGCCGCCCGAGATCGAGGCAATCGAAAAAGGTGAGCGACTTCGCGACCTCGTCGAACGACATTTGACAAATCTCCCTCTGGCCCCACCGGACCCGGCATCATCCGATGCGCTGGAGCTGCTGGCCTGGATGGTCGCACGGGGTTTTCTCGATGTGAAGGTGGCCGTCCCTTGCGATGCGAACAGGAAACCCATCCCGGCGGACGGCATCTTTCACGAGAAAGCCGGCGTGATCGAGGACCGGGGTGGTGACAAGATCGCCTGGAACGGCAGCCTCAATGAGACGGCGGCCGGCTGGCGGCACAACTGGGAGAGCATCAACGTCTATACGAGCTGGGGGTTGGAACCCAAGCGTGTTGTGGATGAGGAGGCCAACTTCGCACGCATCTGGGCCAACAGGGCGCAGCGTGTGATCGTGCTTGACGTGCCCGACGCCGTGCGCCAGAACCTGATGCGGTTCATGCCGGCAAGTGACATGCCCTCCCGCCTTAAGGAGCCCGAAAAAAAGCTCCCGAAGTCTTCTACAGAGAAGCCGAAGCCTGATGTGATCGAACCTGCAAAGCCAGTAGCGCTCCAGACCGGCAACCTGAGAAGCCGTGTCTGGTCGTTCATCCAGCAGGCACCCTTATTGCCACACGGGGGCGAGCGTGTAGGGGAAGCAACCTCAGCGGTCACTCTCTGGCCGCACCAGGTGAGGGCTTTTGAACGTCTTTATCGCGATTGGCCTCCCAGACTCCTGATCGCCGACGAGGTTGGCCTCGGCAAGACCATAGAGGCGGGCCTGTTGCTGCGCCAGGCGTGGCTTGCCGGACGGGCCAAACGGGTCCTGATCCTGGCGCCCAAGGCCGTCCTCAAACAATGGCAGGTCGAACTCCGCGAGAAGTTCAATCTCAATTGGCCGATCTACGATGGCCGCAAACTGCTCTGGGATCCTTCTCCCGCGTGGCGTGGACGGAACGAGCGCAATTTCGACTGGCATCGGTGGCATCGCGAACCCGTGGTGATTGCGTCGAGCCACCTGATGCGCCGGAGCGACCGTGCCGCGGCGCTTCTGGAGGAAGCCGAACCCTGGGAGCTGGTGGTGCTCGACGAAGCCCACCATGCGCGGCGGCGCGCCGCGGGAAGCCAACAGGAGGGCGGGCCAAACAAGCTTCTCCAGCTGATGCAGGGACTGAAGGACCGCACGCAAGGCTTGGTTCTGCTGACGGGGACACCGATGCAGGTGCATCCCGTCCTGTGCCAAAACTCGGCCCTTTTGAAATAGGCCATAAATCAGCAACTTAGTGTCTGTGTTTGCGACCGGGCCAAGGGCCGTGGGCTTTACAATCGTCTTGGGCGGGCGGGTCGTCACCATGCAGATGACCACCTAGTCGAGAGCGAATATCGAAGCGTGTTCCTGAAGCTGTTTCCACGCTACGCCGGTCGAGCCCGCCGAGGGGCTACCGTCGCCGGCGACCATCTACGCGGCACGGCAGTAGTAGTTGAGAATGCCCCCAAGTCGCTCTCGCGACACGATGGGGCCAGCGTCATTCGCGCTTGCCGGCAGAGGTGTGAGGAGCTCGTTGCCGAGACCTTGGTGGTTCCGTTCTGTGTGATAGTGCACTACGTATTCGGTTACCGCTGTGCGCAGGTGTCGCTCACTGAGAGGTACGAAGCGGTCGAGACACTCTCGACGTATGGAGAGAACGAATCTTTCCGCATATGCGTTCAGATTCGGACTATTGGCGGGAAGGCGCAGGGGCTTCACGCCTGAATCTCTCAACAGCCCACGTACCGCCTCGGTGAATAGCGGGTCCCGGTCGTGGATGAGGTATCGCTTGCCAAGGAGGAACCCATCCCACATGTCAGTGAGGTTTCTTGCCACCTGCTTCATCCACTCCCCGTTGGGGTCCGACGTTATCCCACCGATGCACACGCAGCGAGTGGCGATATCGATGACAAACAGGACATGGTAGCGGACGAGCCCGAACGGGTTCACAACCTCGACGGTGAACAGGTCTGTCGCAGCGATGGCGCCCCAATGAGCCTTGATGAAGGTGCTCCACGACATGCTCTTGCCCCGCTCCGGGGCAGGCGCGATACCGTGCTCGGCGAGGATCCTCTTGATAGTGTTGCGTCCGAGTTCATGTCCTAGGTTCTTAAGTGCGCCTCGCAGGCGCGTATATCCCCACGTCGGGTTCTCCCGCGCCACGCGCACAATGAGCTCACGGATGTCCTTCGCCGTCGGAGGTCGGCCTGGACTCCGGTTCTTGCTGCCATCGTACTTGGCTGCGATGAGGCAGCGGTACCAGCGCAGAAGCGTAGCGGGTGTGGCAACGGACGCAATCTGGGCCAGCGCCTCGCGGCCTAAACTGAAGTTCCTGGCTGAAAAAGCCAAGATCCGGTGTTGATCCAATGAGATAGTTGGAATCAATGGTGCTGGCTTCTGTCTACACGGTGATACCTTTGAGCAGGTCGTAGGCTCTCTGCTGTTTCGAGTCCGGAGTTGTCGTGACATCGAAGGTGGGCTCGATGCCGTCAAGGGCAGCTTCCGCAGTGACCTTTGTGTCGTCGATTTCGAAGCTAAAGCTGTCGTCGCGAATGTCCAGCTTGAAGTGCTTGCCGACTTTGTACTTGTTGAGAACTCTGCCTACCCGCACACCGATTTTATCTTTACCATGCAGCTGACCCCGCCCGATCCGTTGGCGAATCCGTTCCAACTGCTTAGCGATCGTCCCCATGTGTCGCTTCCACCGCTGGAGCCGTTTGTTGGCGAGCTCAGAGTTGCCGTTGGCGAGGCGCGAGGCGTCGGCATCCATCGTTGTCTCGTCTAGCTCGAAGTCGAAACCGTCGTCACGGATGTCGAGCCTGTAGTACCTGCCGACCTTGTACTTGTTGAGGAGCTTTTTCACTGCAGCACGGATGTCCTCCTTGCCCTGCAAACGGCGCCGCTCGACCATCCGACCAACTTTCTCCAGCTCCTTGCAGGTCGCTTCGAGCAGAGCACGGCGCTTGTGACGCCGCCTCTCGGCCAGCTCCGGATTGCGGCAAGCGACCAGCCTCTCGTTGGGGAAATCCGGGTGCGTCACCTCAAACAGATTCCGCTCGTCGAATAGCCCCATCTGGAGCACCCCATCGTTGATGAGCTTGCGAATCGGTTCGGGACGCAGAGCGGTAATCCAGTCGACACCGTCCATCTCCCGCAACTCGTCGATCTGGGTCTGGGTGATCATTCCGCGGTCGCCCACCATCACAAACTGCTCGATGCCGAAGCGCTCTTGCACCTTTTCTACCTGAGGCAACAGCGTTTTGGGATCGCCCGTGTTGCCCTCAAAGACCGATACCGACACGGGGATGCCGCGTTCGTTGGTCAGCAGACCGTAGTTGATCTGCAGCTTGCCTTTCTTGCCGTCACGGTCGTATCCGAGGCGGGCGATCGGACAACTCACACCCTCGAAGTAGTTTGAGGTTAGGTCATAGAGCGCCAGGCCGTCGTTTTGGAGATGGCGCGCCGCGAGTTTTTTTTCGATGACCTCCTGGCGTTTGAGAACCCAGTCCATGGCGGCATAGAGATCGTCTTCGCGGGCATCGCTCACCCCCAGGATTTCGGGCAGTGTGGTTGTGTGCCACCACTGGCTAGTCGCCAGCTTCGACTGCGGTTCGAGGATCCGGGCGACTACCATGGCCACGACCAAATCCCGCTCTGGTGAGTGTCGAGAACCAACGAGCTTTTCGAAACCGAGCTGTCTCATGGCGCTGAGCACCGCGTCGACGTGGCCATGGTGCCGGGAGCCGTTCTCGACGATTTTGAAGGCGACTTCAACCGAGACGAGCTTTTCCCCTTTGAGAATGCGTCGGATGGCGTCGACTGCGTCCATGGGCAATTTGGACAAGTTAGCGAGCGTGCGCTTGCGGACGTTTCCGCCCACCCGATAGGACTCACGCAGCAGGACCGCGGGGGTAGAGTTGCGATTGGGGATGATGTGGGTATGCATGCCCACCATAATAGCCTGTATATTAATGTGTATCAAACTATAAAAGGCTTTAGACATGCCTACATATTGCAACCCAAAATTAGCCTCTCGGCGTCCCTAAAGACGCGTAATCATTGGGGATTCACACTGTCAGTGGGTTCATTCGACCAAGGAACTTCAGCCTAAAGCCTGGGCCTTGACGGCGAGCCTCCGCCGGTCGTCGTCAGAGAGCTTGAGACGCTTGCCCCGAAGCCCGGCTCGGAGTACACGGTTCTCCTCTCGCAAGTAGTCAATCACATCCTGCTGCTGGCGGTTGACCCAGCCAGCCAGAACGAGCAGTAAGAATTGCACATGGTACGTCATGATGGATCCGAAGATAACACCTTCGGGACAAACGATTGTAAAGCCGACGGCCCTTGACCCGGTCGCAAAATACAGACTCTAAGTTGCTGATTTATGGGCTATTTCAAAAGGGCCGAGTTTTGGCACAGGACGGGGAACTCGAATCGCCGACATCGCCTCCGACCCCCAGATCTGGGGCTCGCCACGGGTTGATGACGATCGAAACGGCCTCGACGCGCCGACCTTGCGTTCGTTTGTGTTTTTGGACACGACGGGATCAGGTCACCAGTGCCGGCGCCTTGTTGCCAGCGCAGCGATGCGCACCGCTACACCGCCGCGTCCTCGCCGCGGGCGTGCGCCCGCTCGCGCGCACTCGGATTGACTGAAGGACGGAACGGGACCTCGCATACCTGTGCCCAGTCGGGTTGTCCCGGCTCACTCGCGTACTCGTTGGGCAGCCAGACCAGAAGCTCGGTCCCCACCGCCGACTTGCCGACCGGCACGTAGCCCAACGCAATGTTGCAGCCCAGCTCGGGGGCGTACCACGGCGAGGTCAGGTACCCGATCGGATCGTCGCCAGTGGCATCCGAGACCAGCCAGAAGTCCGGCGCGTAGTCGTCGATCGGCTTGCCGCCCAGCGTCATGCCGACCATCACCATCGAGAACGGCGGCCGACCCGCGGCGATCTCGGCGCGTATCCGTTCGAGGGCCGCCCGGCCGATATAGTCGCCCTGCTTCTTGCGCGGCACCTGATAGGCCAGGTTGCACTGGAACGGCACCGTCTCGTGGTCGATGTCCTGCCCCCAGGACATGATGCCAGCCTGGATGCGGCGCTGATGGCCGGGGGCGATGACCATGAGCTGGTGCGCTTTGCCTGCCTCCAGCACCGC
Organism: Candidatus Marinacidobacterales bacterium; assembly: GCA_965197495.1. Classification (GTDB taxonomy): domain Bacteria; phylum Acidobacteriota; class Vicinamibacteria; order Marinacidobacterales; family SMYC01; genus SMYC01. Next base: position 9,086,878 of record OZ240210.1, on the reverse strand, counting down.
GTGCCACAACATCTCAGCATGCAGAGTGGCATTGCGCAGATAGATTTCGTAGCCCTTCTCGTCGGAGAAGCCGGATTGGGAAACGACCACCTGGCAGCCGGCGATCTCGGCGTCGAGGAGACCGTAATACGGAATGTCCCTAATGCCGTCACCGATCAAAGCGACCATCAGCGCGAGCGATTTCGGTCCCTGGATCTGCACCGGGCAAGAGTTCTGTTCGTCTTCATCGTCCTTCGCCACGCCCGTCGCCGTATCGTTCATTTCAATGTCACCGAGCATCCTTCCGCCGAGTGGACGGCGCAGCAAATGGTCGACGCTTTTCCATGGGACACGGCGCCTCGGTACCTGGTACGGGAGCTCAAGTTTATGGAAGGGACAGGTTCAAGAAGGTCGAGTCTGCCACTGCGGCGATCTTCAAACTGCTTCTGGTGGCGGAGAAGAATTTCCGTCGGCTCAACGCACCGGAGCTGATGCGAGAGGTCTACCTGGGCGTTCGCTTCGAGGACGGAGAGAGGGTAACGGAGTCGTCGAAGGTTGCTGCTGCCTGAGCTTTTTTACACACCTATTGACAAGAACTCAATTAGGTTACATCAGATTTCAACGTCACCGAACTTCAGCTTGCGCTAAACTGTGTAAATGGCCTGTATCGGCGGCGGATTGCACAAAGGAGTGGTTCTGCAAGCCTCCGGTTCCGGACGGGCTTTAAAGGGTTTAGGCGTTGCAAAACGGTATTGCAGGAGAGATTCGATTGGCGATAGGTTTGTGTGGGGTGAGCGGCCACCGCGCCGGGGATCGTCTATCAAGGGCATTGGTGCATGAGTTGGTGTCGGCTACCACGCTAGCATCGGCACGGGGTTCGGGTCCATCATGGAGATTGAGGAGGCAACGTCATGGCCGCAGGGAAGTCGAGCCAAGTCAACCGCCAATACAAGACAAAGTACACCCTAATCGCAAATAAACGTCACCGTGTCTGATGTCTTTGGCCCCGTGAATAGCACCTTTTCCAGGTTCTGCATACACCGTGCAGAATCACCTATAGTGGCGGCGAGCGGGTGCCCCAGCACGAGCTTCTCGCCTGCGCCCAGTGCGGCTGTTTCGCGTTTTCGTGCTTCGAAGATTTTGCGATTAGGGTACAGAATCCGTAACTGGAGGGAGTACGAGCGTGATGAGAAGGGGTTCATGGTGGCGGCCGAACTCACGGCGAGCAGCGTGGACGACGCCTCCACCCTCCTGGAGCTTCTCGACCCGCTCGAGGTTCTCATCCGGCGCTTCACGGCGTACGGGGCCTACGACCACAGGTCAGTCTACGATCAGGTCAGCGCGTTTGGTACCGAGGACGTCATGATGGTGTTCCCCCCTCGTCGCTCTGCGGTGTCGGTGGGAACAACGGCCGGCCCATGGGCGCAGCGTGAAGCGGCTTTTCAGAGGATTCGCGAGGTCGGGCGACGAGAGTGGCAGAAGGAGTCGGGCTACCGACAGCAGGCGTGCGTTGAGAACGGGTTCTTCCGATACAAGTCCGTGCTCGGAGGAGACCTGAAGGCGAGGCACAGCAGGGCCCAAAGGAGAGAGGCCGAGCTCGGGTGTCACATCCTCAACCGGATGGCCGAGCTGGGTAGGCCGAAATCCTGTGCCGTGGTGTCGTGAACGAGGAGTTGGGAAAGCGGCCCCACTCGCAACGGAGTTGAATCGTGCAACAGCGCCACGTGGGGGTGAAGGTCCGGATGCCGCCGGACCCTCGTGACCGCCCCGAGCTCCGACGGACGGAGTCGGTCCCTGCCGTTCTGCCACGGTTCGCACTCGCTGCTCAACCGGAGAACGCCGATGACTGTTGATGCTGCTGGCGCCAATGCGGCGTATATCGACCAGCTCTACGCGCAATATCAGCGCGATCCGGGTGCCTTGGACCAGCATTGGACCGCGTTCTTCGAGGGCTTCGAACTGGGATACCAGCGCTCGGAGACCGACGATTCAGCCGCGGTTCTGGAGGACGCCTCCATCGGCGGGCCCGGCCGGGACACGTACGATATGACCTCGCGAATTATCGACTACGGCGTCTTGCTTGAGCTTAGCCAGTCCGTGTACGCCATGGTCCAGGCCTATCGGCAATTCGGGCATCTCATCGCCCGTCTCGATCCGTTGGGCCACAGCGCCCGAAGTCATCCGCTGCTGGCCCTGGCCGAATTCGGTCTGTCCGAGGACGATCTCGACAAGCAGTTGGGTAGCGGTGGTTTTCTGGGACGGACCGACGAGACCTTGCGCCACCTCATCGAGCAGTTGCACGCTACCTATGCCGGGACTCTGGGGGTGGAGTACGCAAGCATTGCCGACAAGGATCAGCGCACCTGGTTGCAGCAGCGCATGGAACCGAGCCTCAACCAGCCCGTGCTTGCGGACTCTCAAAAGCGGCAGATCCTCGAGCGCCTGATGGCGGCGCAGGAATTCGAGCGTTTTTTGCATACCCGCTATGTTGGCAAGAAGCGCTTTTCCATTGAAGGCGGCGAGGCGCTCGTCCCCCTGCTCGATACCCTGGTCGAAATCGGCCCGGCCCAGGGGATGGAGGAGATGGTAATCGGGATGGCGCATCGGGGCCGCCTCAATGTCCTAGCCCATCTCCTGCGCAAGCCGTACGAAGTCATCCTGGGCGAATTCGAAGGGGCGGTGTCAGAGGCCCATTTCGGAGAAGAAGGGGATGTCAAATACCACCTGGGCTATTCGTATGACCACATAAACGCCCAGGGACGCAAGATCCACTTGTCGCTCAGTTTCAATCCCAGCCATCTGGAGCTGGTCGATCCGGTCATCGAAGGTATCGTCCACGCCAAGCAGGATTACTTACACGACACCGAGCGCTGCCGCGTGGTGCCAGTGCTCATTCACGGCGACGCGGCTTTCACCGGCCAGGGGATCGTCGCCGAGACGCTCAATCTGTCGGAACTGGAGGGCTACCGCACGGGCGGTGCCATCCATATCATCATCAACAACCAGCTCGGCTATACCGCCACCCCGCAGGAGACGCGCTTTACGCACTACCCGACCGATGTGGCGCAACAGATACAGGCCCCCGTGTTCCACGTCAACGCCGATGACCCCGAGGCGGTGGTGCATGCCGCGGAGCTGGCCATTGGCTTCCGCCGGGAGTTCAAGGTCGATGTGCTGATCGACCTGTGGTGCTACCGCCGACACGGTCACAACGAGAGCGACGACCCCGCCTTGACACAGCCGTTGATGTACCGGGAGATCGCCCAGCATCCGACAGTGGTCGACCAGTACGCCGAGAAATTGGTCGCTGAGGGCATTGTGGAGGCGGGCGCGGTCCAGGCGATGCAACGGCGCATTCGCAGCCAGTTGGACAAGGCTCAGGAAACGTCGGCGCAGGAGTTGCGGTCACCCCCCCAAGTTCCTGCCTTTGGTGGGGTATGGAAGGGTCTGGCCCCGGCGGGCGACAACTGGAACGCGGAAACGGCGGTGGACGCCGACCGGCTTAGCCGGCTGGGCCACCTGGCGACCCAGGTGCCCGAGAGCTTCGCCCTCAGCCGCATCGTGCAGCGCATCATGACGGCCCGGCGGGAAATGGCCGAGGGCAGTCAGCCGGTTGATTGGGGGTGCGCCGAAATGCTGGCCCTGGCCAGTCTGCTGCAAGAGCACATTCCGGTGCGTCTGGTCGGGCAGGATAGTCAGCGGGGCACGTTCGCCCACCGCCACGCTGTCTGGCACGATGTTCACAGCGGGCAGCGCCACGTGCCTCTAGCGCACGTGGGCGAAGAGCAGGGGGCATTTGTCGTTCTCAATACCATGCTGTCGGAACTGGCCGTTCTCGGTTTTGAATACGGCATCAGTTCCGCCGATCCCCGGCGTCTGGTCATGTGGGAGGCGCAGTTCGGCGATTTCGTCAACGGCGCCCAGTCGATCATCGACCAGTTCATCAGCGGCGGCGAGACCAAGTGGCAACGGATGAGCGGCCTGGTGCTGCTCTTGCCGAACGGCTGCGAAGGGATGGGCCCCGAGCATTCGAGCGCCCGGCTGGAGCGCTTCCTGCAATTGTGCGCTAAGAACAACATGCAGGTCTGCTATCCGACCACGCCGGCCCAATACTTTCATCTGTTGCGGCGGCAGATGCACCGCAAATTCAGGAAACCTCTCATCCTGATGATGCCCAAGGGCCAGTTGCGCAACCGGCAGGCGGTGTCCGATCTGGCGGCCTTCACCCAGGGCGGCTTCCAGTACCTCATCGACGATCCGGAGGTGGCCGATGCCCGTGCCGTGCGCCGTCTGGTGCTGTGCTCGGGCAAGGTCTATTACGATCTGGCTGCCAGCAGGGGGGCAGAGACGGGGATCGCTCTGGTCCGCCTGGAGCAACTGTACCCCTTCCCCCGGGGCCAGATCAGAACGGTGCTCGAACGCTATACCGCTGTAGAGGAAGTGCTGTGGGTGCAGGAAGAGGCGCGCAATATGGGGGCCTGGACTTTCGTCGAATCCCCGCTCGATGCGCTGCTCGGTGGTGTGCCCTTGCGCTACGTGGGGCGCGACGAGGCGGCCAGTCCGGCTACCGGCTTCTACCGGGTGCACCAGGCCGAGCAGGAGGAAATCGTCAGGTCGGCCGCAGCATTTGATGGAAGGTCTCCGGCTGAGGAATCGGAAAATGGCGAAAGAGGTACGAATACCTGAATTAGGCGAGTCGATCAGCCAGGTGGTGTTGATCCGATGGCTCAAGGACGACGGTGCAGTCGTCGAGCGCGACGAATCTGTCTGTCTGTTGGAGACCGGCAAGGCCAATGTCGATCTGCCGGCCCCGGCCACGGGGATCCTGCGTCAACTCGAGGCAGCCGACACCGAACTCGCCGTGGGCGCCGTAGTCGCCCGCATCGAAGAAGATGGGGTCGCGGGCGGGGCAGGGGTTGAAACGGCGCCTGCAGAGGGAACGCACACGGATACCGCGCCCCCGCCTGGCGAAACCGTGGAACCGGACCCGTTGAGCCCGGCCGTGCGCCGGTCGGTCAAGGAACACGGTCTGGATGCGGCTGACCTGCAGGGCACCGGACGGGGCGGTCGTCTGACCCGGAAGGATGTCCTGGACCACCTGGCCGCGCCCACCGCCGCACCGGTCGCCGAGCCCGCCCCCGTCGAGAAGACCGCGCCAGAGCCCGGCGCGCCCCCGGCCGCGGTTCCCGCCGTGGAGCGCCGGCCGATGAGCCGAATACGCCTTCGCATTGCCCAGCGCCTGGTGGCGGTGCAGCGCGAAACGGCCATGTTGACCACTTTCAACGAGGTCGATATGGCGGCGGTCGTGGAGACCCGCAAGCGCTACAAGGACCGCTTTGCCGAAGTCCACGGGGTCGGCCTGGGCTTCATGTCCTTTTTCTCCCGCGCCGTCGTGCTGGCGCTGGGGGAATTCCCGGTGCTCAATGCCCGTATCGACGGCAGCGACATTGTCTATCACCCCCATGTCCACCTGGGTATCGCCGTCAGCGCGGAGCGGGGCCTGGTGGTGCCCGTTCTCAAACACGCCGAGAACATGTCCCTGGCCCGGATCGAAGCTGAGATCAAGCGCCTGGCCGGAGCGGTGCGAGACAACCGCCTGGGCCTGGACGAGTTGAACGATGGCACCTTCACCATCACCAACGGGGGCGTTTTCGGCTCCATGCTGTCCACGCCCATCCTCAATGCGCCGCAGAGCGGCATTCTGGGTTTCCACGCCATTGAGGAGCGGCCGGTGGCGGTCGGTGGCGAGGTGGTAATCCACCCCATGATGTACGTGGCCCTCTCCTATGACCACCGTCTCGTCGATGGCCAGCAGTCGGTCTCTTTCCTGGTGCAAGTGAAGGAGCTGTTGGAAGATCCGGTGCGGCTGCTGTTGGAACTATGAAGACTGGTGGACCCGACCGCGCTGTTACGGCTGCCGCCGAACGAGACCTTGCGTTTCGAGTAACCGGACCGGACCCCGTTGTGTGCCAAAACTCGGCCTTCATGAAATAGACCATAAATCAGCAGCTTAGTGTCTGTGTTTGCGACCGGGCCAAGGGCGTGGGCTTTACACTCGTCTGGCCCGAGGGTGTTATCTTCAGATCCATGATGACGTACCACTCGCCGCGAAACGGCCAATCCCGGCAGGTCTAAACTGCGGAATCAACGACGGAGCGAGTTTTTGCGGAGCACAGCTGAAGAAGGGTCGGGAGGTGATCGCTCGGTACCGTCAACGATTCCCGAGCGCGATGAAGTGCATGGAAGAGACCCTCGAAGCGTGTCTTCAGGCGCTACGCCTTCCTGCGGCGCATCACAAAAGGCTTCGCACGTCGAATCTACTTGAGCGCACGTTCGGAGAGCACAAACGTCGCACAAAGGTCATTCCTCACTTCTTCACCGAGGAGGCCGCGATGAAACTCTCGTTCGCTGTGCTCTTGGCCGTCGCAAACAAATGGCGCGGCGTGAGGATGGAGGTATTGTCAAGAGTTGTGGATCCCCTTTCTGAGGTGCTTCCGCCATTAAGTGTTGGTGAGATGACGCTAAGACTTTACGCTGCATTAAATTACAGCCAAAATAGCGCTCACGACCTTCGCCGCACGGTAAATGGAGCGTAAGCGCTTTTTTTGCAAAGGGATACGTACACATCGCCAACAGCAAACAGCGCAAGCACCCGTCATGGAACCGGTGATGCGCAGATCCGACGAGATCGGCAGCCTGGCGCGCGTCTTCAGCGACATGACGGTCCAGATCTTCAACCGCGAGGAACAGCTCGAGACGCTGGTTTCGGAAAGGACCCGGGAGCTGCAACATAGCAACCATCAATTGCGCATGGCACATGAAGCCATGGAAGAGGATCTGGCGATGGCGAAGCTCGTGCAGCACGCTTTGGTGCGGGAAGGGGGCGCCGAGTTGGGCCCTTTCTCCGCCTACGCGCGGATGACTCCGGCGAAGCAAGTGGGTGGCGATTTCGTCGATGTCGTGGGGCCGTCGGACGGGATGCTGTTCTTCACCATCGGCGACGTCTCGGGCAAGGGGGTGGCCGCGGCCCTGTTCATGGCGGCGTCCCAGTCGGCGGTCAAGTCCGCTTTCCTCGGGCGCGCCGATATCGCCACGATCGCCGAGGACACGAACCGCCGTCTGTGCAGCCAGAACCCGATGGGTATGTTCGTCACCTGCATGCTCGCCATGGTCAACCTCGAAAACGGCGCGGTCGACTACGTCTGCGCCGGGCACGAGCCCCCGTTTGTGATAGGCGCCGACGACTCCAGGCGGGCGCTCGCCCTGACCGGCGGACTCGCGATGGGTTTGTTGGAGGACTTTGACTACTCGAGCGGACATGAGGTCCTTCAGCCGGGAGAAACACTGTTCATGTATACCGACGGCCTCACCGACGCCACGAACGGCAACGGCGAGCTGTTCGGCAAGGAGCGGCTGGAGGGAACGCTGGACGGTTCTTCGCGGCAATCGCCGGAGCACATCGTGAACAATGTCTGGGACCGGATCGGAAACTTCTCGGCCGGCACCGCGGCCGACGACGACATGACCTGCCTCGTCCTGCGGCGCTGCTGAGCTTCACGGAATCGTGAAGGCCGTTTCCCTGCGTGATCGCACGCGGAATGCTGTGGAGGTTAGACTGAAGTTCTGCCCAGTAAGTCCTCCCACGCTTCGGTAAAGTACCTTTAGTCGCATGGAGTTACAGCGCTAGAGGTGTGATTTTTGCCTGCAATTGGTAGCCATGTTGTATTGTATTTGTTGTTGTTATATATGCTTATATAGTGTATATAGTAGCCATGCATATCGATATCGTGCCCAACCGCAACTCCAAACCCGCCGTTTTGCTCCGTGAGTCCTATCGGGATGCCAAGAGCAAGAAACCGCGCAAGCGCACACTTGCCAACCTGTCCAAACTGCCGAGCGAGCAGGTCGATGCCATCCGACGCATACTCAAGGGGCAAAAGCTCGTTTCGCTCGAAGACGCCTTCGAAATCGTCGAGAACGGCTCCCGGCACCATGGCCACGTCGACGCGGTGCTCAGTGCCATGAGACAGCTCGGTTTCGAAAAGCTCGTTGGCTCTCGACACTCACCAGAGCGGGATTTGGTCGTGGCCATGGTAGTCGCCCGGATCCTCGAACCGCAGTCGAAGCTGGCGACTAGCCTGTGGTGGCACACAACCACACTGCCCGAAATCCTGGGGGTGAGCGATGCCCGCGAAGACGATCTCTATGCCGCCATGGACTGGGTTCTCAAACGCCAGGAGGTCATCGAAAAGAAACTCGCGGCGCGCCATCTTCAAAACGACGGCCTCGCGCTCTATGACCTAACCTCAAGCTACTTCGAGGGGGTGAGTTGTCCGCTGGCCAGGCTCGGATACAACCGTGACGGCAAGAAAGGCAAGCTGCAGGTCAACTACGGCCTGCTGACCAACGAACGCGGCATCCCCGTGTCGGTATCCGTCTTTGAGGGCAACACGGGCGATCCCAAAACGCTGTTGCCTCAGGTAGAAAATGCGCAAGAGCGGTTCGGCATCGAGCAGTTTGTGATGGTGGGCGACCGCGGAATGATCACCCAGACCCAGATCGACGAGTTACGGGAGATGGACGGTATCGACTGGATTACCGCTCTGCGTCCCGAACCGATTCGCAAGCTCATTAACGATGGGGTGATCCAGATGGGGCTATTCGACAGGCGGAACCTGTTTGAGTTGACGCACCCGGATTTCCCCAACGAGAGGCTGGTCGCTTGCCGCAATCCGGAGCTGGCCGAGAGGCGGCGTCACAAGCGTCATGCTCTGCTCGAAGCAACCTGCAAGGAGCTGGAGAAGGTTTGTCGGATGGTCGAGCGGCGCCGTTTGCAGGGCAAGGAGGACATCCGTGCTACGGTGAAAAAGCTCCTCAACAAGTACAAGGTCGGCAAGTACTATAGGCTCGACATCCGTGACGACGGTTTCGACTTCGAGCTAGACGAGACAACGATGGCTGCCGACGCCTCGCGCCTCGCCAACGGCAACTCTGAGCTCGCCAACAAACGGCTCCAGCGGTGGAAGCGACACATGGGGACGATCGTTAAGCAGTTGGAACGGATTCGCCAACGGATCGGGCGAGGCCAGCTGCATGGTAAAGATAAAATCGGTGTGCGGGTAGGCAAAGTTCTCAACAAGTACAAAGTCGGCAAGCACTTCAAGCTGGACATTCGCGACGACAGCTTTAGCTTCGAAATCGACGACACAAAGGTCACTACGGAAGCTGCCCTTGACGGCATCTACGTGATCCGCACCAGTCTTGCTGAGCAGCGGATGAAAACCGACGACACAGTGCGCAGCTACAAGTTGCTGACCTAGGTCGAGAGGGCGTTTCGTTCCTTCAAGAGCATGGACCTAAAGGTGCGGCCGATTCGTCACCGGCGCGAAAACCGAGTCCGGGCGCACATCTTCTTGTGCATGCTGGCCTACTACGTCCTGTGGCACATGATGGAGGTTTGGCGCCCGCTAGTATTCTCTGACGAGGAGCAGCAGGCGAAGGCCGAGCGTGACCCCGTCGCTCCGGCGCAACGCTCCGACGCAGCCCTGCGCAAGATACACACCAAGAAGCTTGACGATGGGAGACCAGCTTCCAGCTTCCGCACGCTGCTGCGCCTTCTCAGCAACATCGTCCGAAACAAATGTCGGCGACCGGAAGCCGGACCCGACGAGCCCACCTTCGATGTCACGACAACTCCGGACTCGAAACAGCAGAGAGCCTACGACTTGCTCAAAGGTATCACCGTGTAGACAGAAGCCAGCACCATTGATTCCATCTATCTTATTGGATCAACACCGGATCTTGGTTTTTTCAGCAAGGAACTTCAGGTTAGAACGGCTTAAATCATCAAAGAGCAACCAACACTATGTCTGATGAATTACGTGTCACACTACCCGTCCGGCTGTTCGAGCTCCGCGATCTGGCGACCATGGTTGAAGATTTCGGAGAGGCCAATAACGTGCCCGCACTGAAAGTTTTCGCCATCAACCTGGAACTGGACGAGTTAATCACGAACACCGTGACTCACGGCAGCTTCGAGGCCGGGGTCGATCCCAGGATCGATATCCACTTGAAGGTCAAGTGCGATATCCTGACCCTGACGATGGAGGACAATGGGAGTCCGTTCGACCCGGCCCTCAACACAAACCCGGACACCGCGGCGCCGCTGGAAGCTCGTAACGTGGGCGGCTTGGGCCTCCATCTGGTCAAGAACTTCGCCAGCCGCATCTCCTACGAGTTCGTGGGGGGAAGAACCGTTTGACCTTGGAGCACGATCTCAAGCCCGCATAGCAAATAACACCGTCGGGAATCGCTCCCGACCCGAGGAAGAGGCGTATCGATGAACATTGAAGTTGTTGAAGAACGAGACAACGACGTCTTGGTGCTGTTGCCGGTCGACCGGCTCGATAGCACGAACGCACGCGCATTCGAATCCATCGTCATGGATCACATCAGCAAAGGCGAACAGCGCATGATCGTCGATTTCAGCCGTCTGAACTTCATCAGTAGTTCCGGCCTGAGGGTGCTTCTCATCGCGGCCAAGAAGCTCAGCGCGACCCAGGGGAAGCTCGTCCTGTGCGACATGCAGGAGCACATCCGTGAAGTTTTCATGATCAGCGGCTTCGATCAGCTCATCCCGGTCCAGGACTCCCGTAAGGCTTCCATGAATTTGTTCTGACCGCACCCCGATCCTTGCACAGTGCAGCGGCTTATCGGAGGAAGGCGGAGACACAGTCATACGGTGTGAGCGAAACCGGATCGATGAATTTTCCAAGCACTGCCTGCAGCTGGATTCGTTGCGGGTTCACCTCGGCGCCCATAGCGTCGATTATCAGGCTCGGACAATGACGAATGTGAAGAAGGCACACCCCATGACCGTGCACTTCCCATCTACCGGGCCTGCTGCGATGCGTCCTGGGTGCGTTCCTGGTTCTGGCGTCTGCCTCGGCGGCAGCCGCACAGGCCGAATTCCACTATCAGTATGGCAAGCTCACGAACCCGTTCTCGGGCGCACGGGAATACACCTCCATACTCACCGTCCAGCATGCGACGAGTTGGCGGTTGGGAGACAGCTACTTTTTTGTCGACATCCTCGACGATGGCGGTCATGACGGTTTCAACGACAAGGACCTCTATGGCGAGTGGTATCCAACCCTGAGCTTCAGCAAGCTGTCAGGCACGGAGTTTCAGCTGGGGCCGATCCGCGACATCGCGCTCATCGGCGGCATCAACTTCGGCGCGGACGCCGACGTCTTCAAGTACCTGCCCGGCGTGCGAGCGTCCTGGCAGGTGCCGGGCTTCGCGTTCCTCAACACCGACTTGACGGCCTTCATCGACGCCAACAGCGGCGTCAAGGGAGGTGGCGCTCCCCGAACCAGCAGCAGCTTCATGTTCGATGTCAGTTGGGCGCTCCCCTTTCAGCTCGGCAGCCAATCATTCTTGTTTGGCGGTCATGCCGAGTACATCGGCGGGACGTCTGTTGTTTTTTACATTGAATCGCGAAGATTTCTCATTCGTGATTCACCTCGACCGGCAACCACGTACGAGCAGAAGACGGGAGGCGCAGACGGGGTCAAGGGCGCGTAGCGGCTCGCGTAGCGAGCGAACCCTTGACGCCGTCGAGCACTCCCGTACCCTCATGGAGTGGTGGCCGGTCTTGATATTTCATCGCGGTGGATTACGGATTAAAGTGATAAACAACAGACGAGGGACGAGTTCGGCAATCGGAGCAAGGGCTGGATTCTCGCGCAGCCCCAACTCACCTGGGATTTGGGAGCGTTGTTTGGAGCGGCGAATCAATTGCTGGTGGGAATAGAGTACCAGTACTGGCGGAACAAGCTGGGCGCGGACGAAGATGACAACGTGCCGCAACTGCTGGTGATCTGGCGGTTCTGACGGACTCGCTTCAATGAGGCTCCGTGCCGGCAGGCGTGGAATGCGGTAGAATCCACACCGCACGCCGGCTGGTGTCACCTATGGATATCGAAGTTGCGGAAGAACGGCATCACGATGTGCTCGTGCTGCTCCCCATCGGACGCCTGGACAGCGGGAACGCCAGCGCGTTCGAATCGATCGTCATGGAGCACATCAACAGCGGTGAGCGGCATCTGATCGTCGATTTCAGCCGTCTCGACTTCATCAGCAGCGCCGGTCTGCGGGTCGCCCTGCTCGCCACACGGGCGCTGCAGGCGAGCCAGGGACGGATCGTTCTCTGCGCCATGAGGAAACACATCGAGGAGGTCTTCCGAATCAGCGGTTTCGACCGGATCATCGTGATCAAGGAGTCGTGCCAAGCGGCTCTGGACGTCTTCGCCTAAGCTGCGACACGCCCCGGCGTTACGATACCGGTGCCCCGCTCCATCAGGGCTTCAACGCCGGTAGGCCCGCAACGTCTGGACCAGGGCATCTTCTTTTTTTGCCCAGGCCGACCGGATCATCTGCAACGCCGATTCGGCGGTCGGCGCCTGCAGGGCCAACGCCCGGTTTTTCCCCTTCAGCAGCCCCTCGGCAACTGCGTGGTCCAGAAACTTGAACAGGTAGTCGTAGTAGCCGTCACTGTTCAGCAAGACGCACGGCTTCTCATGCAGCTCGATCTGCGCCCAGGTGAGCGCTTCGAATATCTCCTCGATCGTTCCAAAACCCCCGGGCAAGGCCAGCGACGCGTCCGCCAACGACTGCATCTTGTATTTCCGTTCATGCATGGTGTCGACCACATGCAGTTGGCTCAGGCCGTCGTGGGCCACGTCCTGGTATTCCAGATGTCGTGGGATGACGCCGGTGACGCTGCCGCCGTGCGCAAGGACGGCGTCGGCCAGAGCGCCCATCAGCCCGACCCGCGCCCCGCCGTACACCAGACCGATCCCTTCCGTCGCCATCAGGCGGCCCAGGGTCTCGGCCTGTCGGACATGCTCTTCGCGGTTTCCGATGTTCCCGGCCAGATAGACGCAGATGTGTTTTGCGCTGGGCGACTGAGTTGGATTGCCGCCGCGTTCGGGGCCGTCTCTGTTCGGTGATCCTTTGGTCGACATCTATGCCTGCATCCGAAGCTATGTCCGACCTTCCGATTCCACCTCCGGATCCGCGCTTCCAACTGCGGATGGTGGGGAACCCAGGGACACGGGGGAACTGCTTGCGATCGGCAGGCCCACCTGCACCCAACGTGGAGAGTTTACGCTGGCGACCGTGACGTACTTGTAGACGGCGCCGTCCGAGGCCCGCGGCGCGGTGTCATACACGACTTGCGTCGTCCCTTCCGTGAGCCGAACCCGATCATCGGCATGCGGCAGGCCGGCCGGGAAGTGGCTCGCGGGGAACGACGGAAGGCTGGTGTAGACCGCATCGCCGCCCAGGGTCACGACGTGAATCTCGCCTATCATGGTGGAGTCCACGATGCGGCGCAGCCTGCCGTGGATCTCCTCGGTCGGCCACCCGGCCTCCTCGGCGGCCGCTACGAAGTAATCCACGAGCGTGGCCTGCACGATCATTTGCTGGCCGAGGATCCCCTCAAGGACGATCCTTATTTCGGCCAGCCGACTGGTATAGGTGTTGCTCAGAATCTTCGGCTCGCCAAAGGCCGCCATTACCGCCGTCATGACCGGCGAGGTATAGGCATTGCTCAAGACGTCCTGCTCGTCAAAGGCCGGCGCATTGCCCACTTGCACAATCCGATGCCGGTCGACACCGCTGACTCCGACGTACTTGTAGATCTCGCGATCGATCTCCCGCACCTGCGCCGGCTGTGTCACGGCATCGTCGCTATCGAGGGAAGATGCAAGCAGGGTATAGAACGTCGAGGCCTGCGGCTGCACCGCGGGATCGGGACCGAACCGGAAAGGCACCAGCGCGCCGGTTTCATCCCGGACGGTGGTGAGATAGGCCACGCCCTGCTCGTCCGTGATCCAGATCTCGTCGAGCACCGTGCTCGCGACGATGGCGTCGAGGGTCTCGATCACGCGCGCCGAGTCATCCCCGACCGCTTCGGCCGCGGCCACAAGATGTGCGGCGATACGCGCCTGTGCCGTCATCTGATCGTTCAGCATCGCGTCAAGCGCGCGTGCGATCTTGGCGAGCGAAAGTTTGCCCATCTCAGTCAAGCTGGCGTGTCCTCGACTCGGCCGAAGCGTTCCACGGATTGCCGAACGGCCGGTCAAGAAGGTCCCCGCCCTCTCCGATCCCGGCGATGGTCTCGGCGTACTTGTTCTCGATCGTGCTTTCAGTCAGGTCGTCTTCGGTGAACGTGATCACGTCCTTGATGCTGTTGGGGTCCCTCTTAAGCCCCTCTCCCAGGCTCATGATCTCCTTGATCATGATCGGGGTTCTGGAAAGCACCTGCCGGACGCGCAGTTGACCGCGCTCGATCCGTTTCGCGATCTCGACCTCGCCGTCGCGCGTCAACAGGGGAACGGTGCCCATTTCAAGTCCCGCCGGGAAAACTGGTCCAGCGCCTGATGCCTTTCCGCTCTCCCGCTCCATGCCTCCAGTTGCTTCAGCACGGCGACAATCGGAACCGAGTCAAGCCCATTCTTAGTTGAAATTTTCCACGGCTCCCGGTTCGTTTAAGCAACGTTCTTCCTCGACGTATTCTTTTTCGCGGTCTCGATCTTCAGTTCACGCTTGAGCGCTTCACGCAGCTTTGGAAGGTGTCGGTAGCCCATCACCTTCCGGAGGCGCGGCTCGATGTCGGTGAGCGCGGTCGCGAGCCAGCGTTGGCGTTGGTTCGAAGTCTTCCAGTGATCGACCTTCGCGCAACGTTCCTCGATAAGCGCATTGACGGACTCGATGCAGTTCGTCGTCTTTAGTGAGTGACCGAGCACCCCGTACACGCCAAGACGATGCACGGTCAGGGTCTCCTCCAGCCCCTCTTCGAGGCTAGAGGCCGCAGACTGATTCCTCTCTTCCAGCTCGCGGTGGAGTTGCTCGAGGGCCTCAAGCGCCTCCTTGTGCGTCGGCCGGCCGTACGCGCGCTGCAGCCGCTTGCGCCACAACGACTGCTCGCTCTTGGACAAATAGCTCACGACATTCTCTCGTTTGTGCCACTGGCAACGGCCCACGACGACCCGCCTGCGAAAGGCCTTGGTCACGGCTCCTCGCAGCCTGTGCCTTCTATTTATTCATCCGCGCGCACCGAACTTGCTAAGCTGCTGATTTATGGTCTATTTCGAAAGATTCGAGTTTTGGCACAGGACGGGACGCTGCTGGAACGCTGGGCAAACAGCTTAGACAGCGATTTGAATGTGGTATCAGGTTTGCACCACAGCGCCTCGTATGCTCCCATCTCTTGGAACGGCGAGACGGCGCGCGTCTTGAAATCTGAACCTTCAAATGCAAATTCCGGCACTACTCCACATTCCGTCATGCGATTGAACCGATGCTACATTTCATTCGATCTCGTTTTGGAGTATAGGGCAGTGCTGTTACACGATTCAACTCCGGCGCGAGTGGGACCGCTTTCCCAGCCCCCCGTTCACGACATCACGGCGTAAGACTTCGGCCTATCGATTTCCGCCCTCCAGTCGACAAAGCGGGACGACTGGTCAGTGACTTTCGCATCGTCACTGCCATCGCCCAGTGGCGTATCAATCCAGCTCGCAATAGCCTCTCTCATTCGTTTCTTCTACCACAAGAACATAGGTGCGAGCGATTGGCTCGGTACGCCGCCTTCCGGAACATCGCTCTGGGTGAGAACTACTTCCGGTTGCTCGCACTAGAGTTATGGGGCGCCGCTCCTGTGTTCGAATGAAACCTCTCACGTGCTGCCGGTGACATTTCCCTGTTCTTCCAGAGCAATTCCCTGTTCGCCTATTTCAAATTCCCTGTTTGGTCATCCTAAATTCCCTGTTTTTCGGAACAGGGAACTGCCATCTAAACAATCCCGTCCTGTGCCAAAACTCGGCCCTTTTGAGATAGGCCATAAGTCAGCAGCTTAGATGCCCTTGGAATCCGCGCAGAATCGAGGGTATTTCGCGCCGCAGGGCTATCTTCCGACCCCTGGGCTGCGGGTGGCGAGCGACAGGCCCACCGGGGGTGCGTACGGCTGGCTCAAATCGGCTGCCGGGCGAGCTACGCTGCGCACCCGGAAGTCCCTCATTAGACTGGACTTTATCGAGCACAAGAGCGAACGTTCGGGGATGCCGCAGGATACAGGGGTTGGCCGGAACGTCGTTTTGGACGGTTTGGACTTCGCCAGCTTACGGCGGGTCTGGGAGCAAACCTTTGGGACTACTCCTCCAAGCTCGCTCTCGCGCGTTTTCCTGCGCCGCGTTCTCTTGCACGAACGCCAGTGCCGGACCCATGGCGGGCATTCGGCTACAACCCGGCGCGCTCTGGCTGCCATGGCGAACGAGACACCAGGCAACGGCGCCGCCGCTCCCGCAGGGTCCGTTTCTGCCGGCACCCATCTCGTCCGCGAGTGGAATGGCCGGACCTACCAGGTCGAGGTAGTCGACAACGGCTATCGGTTCGATGGCAAAACCTATCCGTCCCTCACCGCCATCGCAAAGCGAATCACCGGAACCCACTGGTCTGGACCACGCTTTTTCGGTCTGACGCCCAAGCGCAAGGCCTAACATGAAGAAGATCCGCTGCGCCATCTATACGCGAAAGAGCGCGGAAGAGGGTCTCGAGCAGGAGTTCAACTCCCTCGATGCGCAGCGAGAAGCCTGCGCCGCGTATGTCGCGAGCCACAAGGCGGAGGGCTGGGTGCTGCTGCCGACTGTCTACGAGGACGCGGGGCTCTCGGGAGGAACCCTGGAGCGCCGGGCCTGCAGCGCTTGCTCACCAACATCGATGCCGGTCTCGTCGACCAGATCGTGGTCTACAAGGTCGACCGGCTGACCCGTTCCCTCTCCGACTTTGCAAAGCTCGTCGAACGGCTCGAGGCGGCCGGCGCGGTTTTCGTCTCGGTGACTCAGTCCTTCAACACCGCGACCAGCATGGGACGACTGACGCTGCATATGCTGCTGTCCTTCGCACAATTCGAACGGGAGGTCACGGCCGAGCGGATCCGCGATAAGGTCGCTGCCTCCAAGCGCAAGGGACTATGGATGGGCGGCCGCGTACCGCTCGGCTATGAGAAGGACGAGCGCACGCTGCGCATCAACGAGGCTGAGGCCGAAACGGTCCGGACGCTCTATGCGCTGTACCGAAAGCACAAAACGCTCCGGCAGGTGAAGGCCGAGGCGGACCGTCTGAGACTGCGCACCAAGCAACGCTTCGCCGCTGATGGAACCCGAACGGGCGGGCTGCCGTTCCGTCGCGGACACCTTCACTGCCTGCTGACCAATCCTCTCTACGCCGGCCGCATCCGGCACCAGAGGCGTGTCTACGAGGGCCAGCATCCATCGATCATTGCTCCGGAGCTCTGGGACGCGGTCCAAACGCAGCTGCAGGCAGGGGCTGCCAAACCAAGGAGACGCACGACGAAGGGCCGTGCAGCCCGTTCCCCGCTGGCAGGCAAGCTCTTCGATGAGACCGGGGACCGGCTGACGCCGAGCCACACCAAAAAGAAAAACGGGCAACGGCTCCGCTACTACGTCTCCCGGCGCCTCATCCAGCACAGTGGCCAAAAGGACCTCTCCGGCTGGCGACTGCCCGCCCCGATGCTGGAACAGACCGTCGTGCATCTCATCCGACAGCATGTGGATGCCACGACCTTCTCGGCCTCGTTGATCCACACTCCGACGATGCAAGAGCTCGCCTCGGTGCGTCGCTTTTTAGACGGGCTGTGTTCCGGTAGTAATGATGATAGTGCCTCGGTAGCCCCCCTGCTCCGTCTCATCCGGCGGGTCGATATCAGCCCCGGCTCTGTGTCTATCCTCCTCGACCGCAATGCGTTCGCTGCTTGCCTCTCTATGGGGCCCGACCGCATTCGCGAGGATGCACTCCGCATCCACGCACCGTTCCGCTTGCGTCGACGCGGCGTCGAGACCAAGCTCGTTCTGGGCAACCCCACGAAATCCGTCGACCGCACACTCCTGCGCAATATCAGAAACGCTCTCTCCTGGCTCGACCGAATCAAAGCAGGCAAAACCTATGAGCAGATTGTCACCGAAAACGCCATCCCAACGGACCGCGTGCGCAAGGCAATCCGCTATGCCTTCCTGGCCCCCGACATTGTCCGCGCCATTGTCGAAGGCCGCCAGCCCGTTGGGCTGACCTCGAGCTACCTCTTGCATCATCCGCTTCCCGACGATTGGGAGAAACAGCGAGTGCTCGTCGCAACGCTGTGAGCCTCCAGCGCCCACTCCGTGAATCGGCTCGGTTAGCAGCAAGCTGCTCTCCGACACTGGCCTCCACTAATCAGACTCAACCTGGCCCAAATTCCCTGTCATGCTTTCCAGACTCGGATAGCTCCTTGTACTGGACCGGCTGCGGAGTCATCTTCGTTTCCTCCGTAAAACTCCGCTGGATGAATTCGAGGTTTGGCCAATTCGAATTCCGCTATTCGCCTTCTCCTCAGGCGCGATCTAGGCGTTAAGCGTCTTCTCATTGTTCTGCGCGATTAAGTGGAAAAACGACACGATAAGCCCCAAAATCGCCCCAAATTACACGTTGATGGCCTGTTTTGCTCTCTTTCTGATAATTTCCAGCCAAGAACCGGAAGCTCCACTCAAGCCTCCCGACTGCGATAGCCGGAAAGATGTTCCCGTCGACGAATATTCGCTGATGAGACGTAAAGCTTTTTATAACAATGAGTAACGGCCGGCGGTGGCGCCGGAGGGTTCACGACACGACCTTCTTTCAGGCGTCAGGGAGATTGAAATTACCGTATAGAAAATCTTACTAAAGCCAATTAAAATCCCGGCTCGAACGACTACCCGTCGATAATGCGTGCGGGGACCAGCACGTGACGGAGGCCGTTAAATCACTGTAGGGGAAGAGGATGTAACGAAATTGGCATCATGGTTGAAACCCGAGAGGGCATAAAACAGCCTTCTCGCAAAACCTGTTCGTACGCGTCAGAAAAGTCAATAAATGCGCGAAACTCGAAACCTCCTGAATCTCCACTTACTTTTCTCTTTGAGGATTTCCGCCAAAAGCTGGACCGCCTTTTGCCGAGACCGGATAGCTCCAACCTGCACCATCCGCCACCCAGTCTGGCCAATTGTGGCACTGCAGAGACGGATGAGATTTTCCGCGCGGTTGGCGGGGTTTTGCAGGATCGGGTGGCACCAGAGACGCGCTAGAAGGGCTGAAAGGGCCTCATTTTCGGTTTTCGTCTCTAATCCCGATTTTCGAGTGCCACGTTTGCGCCCAAATAGGAGAACGGGCGCTGACCGAGCCGTGCGGCAGCGGAAAAGAGGCCACCCGAGAGGTCCAGAATCAAGGCCAGGGCTACCGCGGCGTAGCCGGCTAGCACGTTCTGGTCCAGGTGCGCCTAGGGCCTCCTTGATGTCCATCTTTCCACAGGTCTGGATCCAGGCTTTCGCCCGGGAGCGTGGCATCCCGTTTCTGGACGTTGTTTCACCGCGCGTACGGGGGAACCCAAATCGCCTGCCGGACCTTGTCACGTGTGCTGACGCGTACCAAGCAGTGTGCAGCTCTTAGCGAATACGCGCCCTAGTCCGGCAGCGCTGTACACAGGTATACTCGTCGTCAAATATGCGATTCTCTCGCCGAACACTCGCCCGGCTTGCTGAACTAATGGAGTCTGCGATGACTCACGCCGGCCTGGACGCACTCTTTTTCGAATTTGGGCTAGAACGGCACGATCGTGATGGAAACAAATTGGCCAGAAGCACGGCATTGCTCAAGGCAGTCGAAAGGGTCGACGACGCAGATGGAATCGTGATTGGGATTGTTGAACGCCTTTTCGCGGATGAGTATTACAAAGACAACTCACCGTCTCTGCACGAGGCTCTTCGGTTGGACGGCTTCGTACTTCAATCCGGTCATTTAGTTCAAAGTGAACCTGCGCCTGTGGCGTTGGCTCCTGAAACGAGCGCACTGGAAGACGCGTTGCAGGCTCAGCAACTTGATGTCGCGTTCCAGCACTACCGCCAAGCCGTAAATAACTTTACTAACGAACAACTCGAAGCGTGCAACGGTCAACTCCGTTCGTTTCTCGAAGCACTTTGCATCGATATTGGAAGGAGATTGACAAACCGCAATGTTGACAATGCTCTCGCAGCGCTACAGGGGCTCCGTAACGAGAAACACCTAGATCAATCCGAGTACAATATGTTCCGTTATTTTTGGGGAGGGATTCAGGACAAAGGTCCTCACGCTGGCCTCACAACCCACGACGAAGCACTCTATAGATTGCATGTCGGCACAGCCATAGGACGCTACCTAGTACCCGTCCTGAAGCCTGTAAGGGATTGAGAAAAAAGGAGAAATCGCAAATTTAGGGCTAGTCTTCTGAGGGGGTGTCGATTAGGATCGTGTCGTTGAAAACATCCGATTCTAAATGACTTAACTCCAAAGGAGACCAGCCCTAAATGCGAAAAACGATCAACCCACAGCCAAATCTACGTGAGCCCTGGCTGGAGCTGGAGCACGCACGCGAGCTCGAAACGATCTCGTCGCTGCTCGACGCCCATCCTAAACTCAATGAGCTGGTACTGCAAGACCTGAAGTCGGTCACCCCATCGGCAGGGAGCGATGTTGGTCGTGGGGGAATGAGCGCGGAGCAGGTTCTCCGGGCGTTACT
This sequence comes from Candidatus Marinacidobacterales bacterium, assembly GCA_965197495.1. Taxonomy (GTDB): domain Bacteria; phylum Acidobacteriota; class Vicinamibacteria; order Marinacidobacterales; family SMYC01; genus SMYC01. The sequence goes on along the minus strand of OZ240210.1, from coordinate 9,066,249 downwards.
GGTGAAGCAGCTGAATCAGTTCACCTATCGGGAGCTGGCGTTTCACTTGGCAGACTCTCGAAGCTATCGGACGTTTTGCCAGCTCGGCATCATAGAGCCGACCCCGTCGAAGTCGACCCTAGCAGCAAACATCAAAGCCGTGAAGTTCGAAACGCTGGAGCAGATCAACCGAGAGCTGGTGAGCGTTGCCGAGGATGCTGGGATCGAAAAGGGAAGAAAAGTACGAGTGGACTGCACGGTAGTGGAATCAAACATTCATCCGCCTACAGACTCCGAGCTTCTTTATGACTGTGTTCGGGTTCTCACTCGCCTGATGTGCGGAGCTCGCGAACTGCTGGGTACAGTAGTGGTCTTCGGCAATCGAACGCGTCGAGCGAAGAGACGTCGACTAGGAGTTCTGAACGCGAAGGATAAGCAACAAAGGCGTGGCGTCTATCGAGATCTACTGAAGGTGACGGAAGAAACCTATCGCTCCGCTCAACGCGTTGCAGCACAGTTGGAAGAGTCGGGCTTGACCGAGCCGGTAAAGCGAGCGAGCGCGGAGAGGATCGCCGCGGATTTTGAGCACTTTCTCGTCCTCACCAAGAAAGTCATCAACCAAACCCAACGCCGAGTGATCGACGAAGAGCGTGTGCCTGCGGAGGAAAAGGTCGTTTCTATCTTCGAAGAACACACCGACATTATTCGCAAAGACCGGCGCGAGACTCTCTACGGCCACAAGGTGTGTATGACTGGTGGCTCGTCCTCGATGATTTTGGATTGCGTGATCTTGGATGGGAATCCGTCCGATTCAACTCTCGCGGAAACCATGATCGACCGTCAAGTCGAACTCTACGAACGGGCCCCGCGCCAGGTTGCCTACGATGGCGCGTTTTCTTCAAAGGCAAACTTGGAAGCCATCAAAGGCAAGGGAGTTGAAGATGTTGCCTTTACCAAGGCTCATTTCGCGGTGACCGATATGGTCAAGAGTTCCTGGGTCTATCAACGCCTGCGGCGATTTCGCTGCGGAATCGAAGGCGTCATTTCGTTCTTGAAACGAGTCTTTGGTCTCGACCGATGCACATGGCGCTCATTGCCTTCTTTTAAATCGTACGTATGGAGTTCCATCATCACCTGCAACCTACTGATGATGGCAAGACACTTATTATGATAACAACTATTACTCTTCCGCCCCTTATAGCCATGGATTGCTAACAATTCGCCTCTCGTTTCGTCCAAGATTTTCATTCGCTCTCAACCCCACGAAGCCCCTTCCGAAAACGTATAATACCCACATCTTCGATAGGTCTCTCGCACACCACAAGTTATGGTGTTTCTGGACAGGAACTACCTAGTCAAGAAATTCGAATAAGCTAGGATTGTCACTTCATAGTCTTCATCAGATCTTTCGATGTCACGCTGACAAGTAGGAGTCATTATTTTCGCAGGCCCAAGAGTGTCGGAGACCCCGAGTAATTGAACTCCAGGAGGAGATTCGTAATGGAATTCAGGCTTACCTATATGGGCAGTTTGCCTGCGCAGGGCTCGAGGAAGAGCAACTTTTTTGGAAAAGGCGACAGCGATGCACGTGTTCTGCCTTCAGCAACCCCGCCGGGGCGAGCGGTTGTCCCGCCACTGGCATGACGTCATGCGGTTGGACGAAGTCAGGTACGTCGGCGAGGCACTCTCCGACCGCGCACTCGCGTTGTCGGTGACGCGCCACAAGGCGGTGTTTTTCCGAGAGCAGGCGAGAGCAGGATACGGGGAATCAGTAGAGCGACTATGGGGCCGCCGTTTACGGCGATCTGCGACTGGTCCCGGACGGTTTCGTGCGGAACGCGCTTGAGGAGGACTACGAGAGGATGATTCCGACGGCATGCTGTTTGATGACGCCGAACCGTTCGATCTGCTCGTGGAGTGCTGCGCGGATCTTGAGGGGACGGCCAATGCCGCGTGAGCGAACGCAGTCCCCTGTGGACACGTGTCTGGGTTGGGTGCTCCGCATGAAATCCGGAGTGTGGCAAGGATTGCCTTGTGTACTTCCGACCGATCGCCTAGCTCGAGGATTATTCCGAAGAGAGAGCGCGGTGATATGACGGATACGCCCGAACAACGCGCCCGGCGCGCAATCGATGCAAACCTCCAAACCGCCGGCTGGCTCGTTCAGGACCTCGACGAACTCGATCTCACGGCCGGGCGTGGGGTCGTCGTGCGCGAGTTCCCTATGAAACCAGGGTTCGGATCGGCCGACTACGTGCTCTATCTCGACTTACAAGCTGTTGGAGCGATCGAGGCCAAGCCTGAGGGCACGCTCACCGGCGTCGAAGCACAAACAGCCAAGTATGCTGCCGGCTTGCCGGACAACCTGCCCGCGATGCGCCGACCTCTCCCGTTCCTTTTCGAATCCAATGGTACGGTGACCTACTTTACTAATGAGCTCGATCCGGCCCCACGCAGCAGACAGGTATTCAACTTCCCACGACCTGAGACACTGGCCGGTCTGATCGCCCGGGCAATACAGTTACGCGCGCAGCTGAAGGAACTCCCACCGCTAGACGAATCGCGGCTCTGGTCCGTTCAGGCCCGTGCTATCCGCAAACTCGAGCGATCCTTCGCCGATGCCGATCCGCGCGCCCTCATTCAGATGGCGACCGGTTCCGGCAAGACCTTCACCGCTGTGAACGTCGCCTATCGTCTACTCAAGTTTGGCGGAGCCAAGCGTATCTTATTCCTGGTAGATCGGAGCAACCTAGGCCGCCAGACCGAGGACGAGTTCGCTAACTTCACGCCGCCCGACGACCCGCGCAAGTTCCCGACGCTCTATACCGTTCAGCGCCTTACAACCAACGCGATCAACCCCGCCGCCAATCTAGTCATCACGACGATCCAGCGCCTTTATTCGATGCTCAAGGGCGAGGCGGAGTTCGACGCCGGCAACGAAGAAGGCTCCTCCTTCGACGCGGCAAAACCCTGGCGTGGCGAAGCGCCGGAAGTGGCCTATAACGCAGCCGTTCCACCGGAGCTCTTCGATTTCGTGATCGTGGACGAATGTCACCGCTCAATCTACGACCTCTGGAGCCAAGTGCTGCTGTACTTCGATTCCTTCATGGTCGGCCTCACCGCCACACCCGCCGGCAAGACCATCGGATTTTTCAACCAGAACCTCGTCATGCAGTACGGTCACGATGAGGCTGTGGTCGACGGCGTCAACGTGGATTTCGATGTCTATCGCATCCGGACAGAGGTCACCGAGAAGGGCGCGACTATCAAGGCTGGCGATACCGGCGTCTATGTCGACCAACGCAACAAGCTGACCCGCGCCGAGCGGTTGAAGTTGCTTACCGAAGACCTCACCTACACCGCAAACGAGCTCGACCGGGATGTAGTCTCGGAAAGCCAGATCAGGACCGTCCTTCACCAGTTCCGCGAAAAGCTCTTGCCGGATGCCTTCCCCGGCCGCCAGGAAGTGCCCAAGACTTTGATTTTCGCGAAGGATGACTCGCACGCCGACGATATCGTCCGTATGGCGCGCGAGGTGTTTGCGGAAGGCAACGATTTCTGTAGCAAGATCACTTACCGTACCGGATTCACCAAAATTACGAAGACCGTCACCGAGGACGACGGAAGCAAAAGAGCGGTAACCGAATGGGTAAAAACCTCCAGCCTCACCCCGGACGAGATTCTCGCCAACTTCCGCAACAGCTTCCTTCCGCGCATCGCTGTCACCGTCGACATGATCTCCACCGGCACCGATGTGAAGCCGATCGAATGCGTGTTCTTCATGCGCAACGTCAGGTCGGCCGGATTCTTCGAGCAGATGAAGGGCCGCGGTGTCCGGATCATCTCGCCGGACAAGCTGCGCACCGTCACCCCGAGCGCACGGGTCAAGGACCGTTTCATCGTGGTGGATGCGGTGGGCGTGTGCGAACGGGACAAAACCGATTCCCGATCCCTCAACCGCCAACCGTCGAAGACGCTTGAACAGGTGCTTAATTACGTCGCGCAGGGTGGTATGGATCCCGAGGCGCTGAAAACACTGGCCGGGCGGCTCGCCCGCCTGCAGCGCGAGTTCACACCAGCCCAGCTTGCTGAACTGAAGGACCTGGCAGGCGGCAAGTCGTTTTCGAATCTTGCCCACGATTTACTCAAAGCCTGCGATGCTGACGCTCAAGTCGAGGCGGCGAAGGAGCGGTTCGGAATCGGGCAACCGACCGAAGAACAAATCACCCAGGCCGCCGAGCACTTGGCGCGAGTCGCGACCACCCCGTTCATGAAGGCCGGCTTCCGTCGCCGAATCTTGGAGATTCGCCAGCAGAACGAGCAGACCATCGACCGCCAAACGGTCGATGACGTGCTCTATTCAGGTTTCGATGCTTCCGCAATCGAGAAGGCGCGAGCGAAGGTGAGCGATTTTCGAGCCTGGATCGAAGCGCACAAGGACGAATTGACCGCGCTCCAGGTGCTTTACGCAGGCGCGCGGCCGCTCAAGCTGTCGCTTAAGGACCTGCGTGCACTGAGGGACGCGCTCGCTCAACCACCGGTCTCCGCCACGCCTGCCCAACTCTGGCGCGCCTTCGAAGCGGCTGAAGCGGACAAAGTTGTGGGCAGCGGCGGATCGCAACTGTCGGACCTCGTGAATCTGGTCCGTCATGCCCTGATCCCAGCCAGTACGCTCGTTCCTTATCGAGATGAGTTGCGAGAGCGGTATCAGACCTGGATGCGCGAACGCGATGCCGATAACGCCTTCACGCCCGAACAGCGCGAATGGCTCGACCGTATGGCCGAGCACATTGCCACCAGCTTCGCTATCGAACCGGAGGATTTCGAGACAGGATGGTTCGGCCAACAGGGCAGCTTGGGTCGCGCGCATACGTTGTTCGGCAGGGACCTTAAGCCGCTGATCGCCGAGCTTAACAAAAAGTTGGCGGCATGACAGCCAACGACCAAACAGCAGTGCCCAGGGGATGGGTATTTAGACCGTTAATCGAAGTAGCGCAGGTTAATCCGCCCTTGGGTCGGCATATTCCTGACGATCATGTTCCCGTGACGTTCGTGCCGATGAGAGCAGTTGGAGTGGAGGGTGAAGGCCTCACCGATCCCGTCCTGTGCCAAAACTCGGCCCTTTTGAAAGGGGATTACAAAGACTACTTGACAGGCGCGCGCATCCGTGACATTCTCGGGCGGTGCGACGGCTTGAAAAGTCCATTAGGGCGCTCGCCATGCTAGGTGTGCCTGTTCTTTTTAGCCTTGGTTCCCCAATGGCTGGAATAGGAAGCCCACCGCTTGGTTGGCTGCTCATTGGTATTGGCACCTTGTGGGGCGCATGGGCACTTTGGACGTCGGACCTGGTAAGAGTATGGAGGAAGCGGAGAAAGCGGGGGAAGCGTACCGAGAATGAGAGATCGCATGAGAGACCGCAAGACTTGGAGGTTCCACCCGGTGCTACTCAGCAACGCTTCAAACTTTACGAGGCTGCCTGCCTGCTTGCGAATGTTGAACCTGCATGGCCGCTTCCGAATCAGTTATCCCTGGACAGGTTGGATTTCCTGGTAGACGCCGTCCGAGTACACGACCCATACGTGAAGCACGTCGAACTGCGCGTCGTGATTCCGTCATATGCGATGCGTCCTTTGGATTTGACAAACTTTGCGCTACGCCAGCACACCTACATCTCCCAATTGAGAATAAGGGACGCGCAACAGATCGCCCGTCTCCGCGATGTGAAATTGGGGATCACATGCAAGGAATTGGACCGGGAAGCACTCCACAACGTTGCGGTGGACAGGAAAGTTCTGAGGGAATACCTGGAATCAAAATCTAGGCCCGTTCCTGAATTCCTGCATGAGAGTCACGACAGGCCAGATTCGGACAGTGAACGTGAAGACTAACTGGGCGAACCAGACGATATGGACCGGCGATAATCTGCCGATCCTCCGGGGTATGAACTCGGAGTCTGTGGACCTCATCTACCTCGACCCGCCGTTCAACTCGAAGGCCAACTACGCCGCGCCGATTGGCAGCAAGGCGGCCGGCGCTGCGTTCAAGGACACGTGGACGCTCTCAGACGTGGACGCCGAGTGGATCAACCTCATCGAGGCGAAGCACCCGGCGCTATACCGCGTGTTGCTGGCAGCTATGACGAGCAGCGACAAGTCCTATCTGGCGTACATGGCGGCTAGGCTGCTGGAGATGCGCCGCGTGCTGAAGCCGACGGGCTCGCTCTATCTCCACTGTGACCCCACGATGAGCCACTACCTCAAACTCGTCATGGACGCGATCTTCGGTAGGTCAGAATTTAGAACGGAGATCGCTTGGAAACGAACCAGTAGTCACAGCGATGGCACACAAGGTCGCAAACAGTACGGGCGCATCCGAGATGTGATCCTGTTCTACTCTATGGGCAAAGAGTGGACCTGGAACCCACAGTTCATGCCATACGACAAGAGTTACCTAGATCGCTTTTACCGGCACGTTGAGCCGAGTACTGGGAGAAGGTTTACGCTTGGCGACTTGACGGGACCAGGCGGAGCTGCGAAGGGAAACCCGCAGTATGAGGTCCTGGGGGTGACGCGCTTTTGGCGCTATTCGAGGGAACGTATGGAGCAGTTGATCGACGAGGGGCGCGTCGTTCAAACTGCACCAGGTCGTGCACCTAGATACAAACGCTATCTCGATGAAATGCCGGGAGTTCCTTTACAGGACTTATGGTCTGACATTCCACCGGTGAGTCCGGCTGCGCGTGAGCGCATTGGTTATCCGACCCAAAAGCCAATCGCCTTGCTGGAGCGAATCATCTCAGCAAGCTCGAATCAAGGCGATATGATTCTGGACCCGTTCTGTGGATGCGCGACGGCCTGTATCGCGGCTCAAGCCAAGAACCGCGAGTGGGTGGGCATCGACATCTCCCCCAAGGCAGCCGAGCTCGTCCGCCAGAGGATGCGCGACGAACTCGGCATGTTCTACAAGGGCGCGCACCGAACTGACGTACCTCGGCGAACCGACCTAGGGAAGCTAGAGCGCTACAACAGCAAGAATAACCGGAAGAAACTTTACGGCGAGCAGGGCGGCCACTGCGCCGGATGCGCCACGCATTTCGAGCCGCGCCACTTCGACGTGGACCACATTATCGCTCGGGCGAAAGGCGGGACCGACCACATCGAGAATCTTCAGCTGCTGTGCGGCTCGTGCAACAGCATCAAAGGTGATCGCGGTATGGAGTACCTGCGATCTAAGCTCGCAATATAGGAGGAAACCATGAGTACAAAGCCAGACGATTTTGACTGGGTGCAAGCTAGCATGGTTACGCAAAAGAGAATCATTTTCGGCTCTTCCGACATCATTTCGCAAGGAGGCGACCCATAACTAATTGGGTAAAGGAAGTAAAGGAGTGTGATACCAGCAACTTATTTCGTCGATTAAGAGAAAGGGTTCGGTCAGATTGCATCGAACGAAACCAAGACCTTGGTGACGAATTTGTCAAGTTCGAGAATGATGCCACGCGTCAATTCAATGTCGTGGTATGCAAGGGAGATGGGCGCATTCAATTTATCCATTCAGGGAAACGCATTCTAGTCCGTGATGGCAAAGATCGTGATATTTTGTATGCCTGTCCGGTCATAAACAAATTCAATGACTGCATGTATGAGGTAGGAAACGAACAATTGCATGCTTGGCAACTAAGCAAACGCGTGTTGTTTGCTCTGTTTTTCCCTGACAACATGTAAGCGCATGAGGCCTGTAAGGAGTGAACGATGAAACCGATGTTAGACCCGAAGCGCGATCTAGTAGGCGCGACGCCCGAGACTCTGGCCCGCGCCCTGCTGCGGCCTCTACGACGACCGCATCGAGCTAAGGCCGTTGTCCGAGATGAGATCCCGGTAGAGGAGGTTGCGACCGACCATGCTGGCGACCGTGTCTCGCATTTGCGCAAGCGTTCCTGAGTCGCGCATGTTGTGTTTGCCGGCGAACTCGTCCACATACCGCTGCAAATGCTTCGGGGAAAGCTTGTGAAACGTGCCTTTGTGCGCCCGCTTGAGCATCGACCAGAACGACTCAATCCCGTTCGTGTGTGCCTGTCCTTTTACGTACTCGGCAACCGAGTGGCGTACCGTCTCGTGGTTCGGGAGGCCGGCGTAGCCGCCGTGGTCGTCTGTGTAGACCTTCGCACCAGGCTCGGCCCGATCAGCGACGAAGTTCTTGAGCGTATCGCCGTCCGTGCTCGTGACTACGGCGGCACTCACGCGGTTCGTCTGGCGATCCTTTGCGCCCACGACGGCGGTCTTGCCGACCGGCCCGCGACCAGCGTTCAGCTTCTTGCGAGCGTGTTTGTTCTTCTCTTTGCCTCCGAAATAGGTCTCGTCGATTTCGACCGGCCCGCCGAACGCTCTCCGATTCGGACCGCTCCATGCTTCACGGATGCGGTGCAGCATGAACCAAGCCGTAGGTTGGGAGACGCCGATATCCCGATGCAACTTCATGCTCGAAACGCTCTTCAGACTCGTGAGGCACAGGTAGACCGCAATGACCCATTTGCGCAGCGGGACATTCGACCTAGCTATCGGCGTTCCCGTGCGGACGGAGAAGTAACCCCTGCAGGTGGAGCACCAGTAGGGCATCGGCTTTGCGTTCGGGACTTCGCTGGTGCTGAGGCTTCCGCACTTGCCGCAGCACCTCTCGCCGTCCCAGACGACGGCTTCAAACCATCGAGTGGCGGCTTCTTCGGTAGGGAACATGTCCATCAGCTCGATGACGGTAATCCCTTCTCTGTCTGCTCGACCCGGGGCTTTGTATGTCATGGACCCAATATACTGGAATTCGGAGCACTTGTCAAGTAGTCTTTGTAATCCCCTTTTCAAAAGGGCTGAGTTTTGGCACAGGACGGGGAACGTGTGGGCTAGGATCATCCCCCTGACAACGATGAGAGTTGATCTTTCCGGTGCAGTCTTCGCCACCGACCAGCCTGCGGCAGTCAGTTGTAGTTCCGTTGTGGAAAGACTGCGGACCTTCAAATCCTTACCCGATGCCCACGGCAAGTCTCCGCCCCAGTATTCTGCCTTGGACTTTGAGGGTGTACCGCCAGACGCGCTTGTTGCTACTTCAGGCAGGGGTAAACCCTGGGCGAACCGTGGTTTGAAGAACTCGTTCAGGTGGGCGAACCTGGTCTCGACAATTCGCACTGAAAGTGTGCGGAGCGATTCAATCGCTGCTTCCGCCGCGTACAGCACCTCCGCAATCCGCCGCTGCTCCTCCAGAGGCGGCAGGACGAACTCGTAGCTCGCCAAGTCTGAGAAGTTGACATACGGGTTGACGGATCCCTTCGATTCTCTTTTCGAGTGCGCATGAAACGGCTCGGTCTGCATAATGAACGGCAATAGTTCCGGCAGCAGGACATCTGGATCTTTTGACTCAAGTACATAGGTGGTGTTGGCGGTAATGCCCTCAAAGTCTGCTAGAGCAACTTTCCGCAGATACGTTCGGCGTGAGCCATAGAGTACCTGCCCAGGCTTGAAGCGCATATGGAAGGCGGGCCCAAGATAATCCATGCCGATCTCGCCCCATCGCTGGATGCGGAGATCGTCGGTGTCCATATGTTCTCCGGCGATGTAGCGCTCAAGGCCGGACTCCTCTGGACCAACCTTGTCCTTGACCTGTTGCACGACATCGCCGAATGCAACGGCGGTCCAGCCAGCCTTGGTAGTTGCCACCTCAGACATCGATCACCTTTTCGGCGACGTCACTGTCCAGAGTCTCGACCAACTCGTCCATCACCATCCAGAACTCACGGCCCGCTGTCTCGAAGTGTTTCCAACTCTCAGCGAGAGACTCGGTTGACTTCGCCGTCGATCCTGTGGCTTTTCGAGCAACATAGTGGTGAACCGTGAGATCGCCGCTTTTCGCCAAGATTTCGTCCGTCGTCGCAACGGCGGCGAACTCGGTCTCGTTCTCGAATGCTTGGTACGCGGCGAGGATCTGCGACTGGTGCTCAGATTGCAGGAAGCTCTGAGTGTTCTCCCTCGCGATCTTATGAACGGCGTCGATGAAGAGCGTCTTGCCTTTTCGGTCCTTGGGCTTCTCGGAGCGGCAAATAACGACGCAGGCTTCCATCGGCGAGTTGTAGAAGAGGCTGGGTCCAAGCCCGAGCACACATTCGACCATGTCGGTCGCAACCAGGTTACGGCGCATGTTGGCCTCAGCCTTCCGAAAGAGCACCCCATGTGGGAACAGAATTGCGCAGCGACCCGTATTGGGGTCCATGCTCTTAAGGATGTGCTGGAAGAAGGCGTAGTCGGCACGGCCCTGCGGCGGTGTTCCTAGGAAATTGCGCCCCCACTGGTCGCTTTGCCATGCCTCGCGGTTCCACTTCTTGATGGAGTACGGCGGATTGGCGAGGACCACGTCGAAGGTCTTGAGTCGGTCGCCCTCGATCAAGGCCGGTTCGTGCAGCGTATTGCCGCTGCGGATGTCAAAGTCGGACACGCCGTGCAGCACGAGGTTCATACGAGCGATCGCCGCGGTGATATTGATGAGCTCCTGCCCGTAGAGACCAATAGTGCGAGTGTCGCCGCCGTTGCGTTTTACCTCGGCCAGGCACGAGATGAGCATGCCGCCGGTGCCGCAGGTCGGGTCGTAGATGGTCTCGCCCGCCTTGGGTTCGAGCATCTGCGCCATCAGGTGCACGAGCGTGCGGTTGGTGTAGGACTCCTGCGCGGTGTGGCCGCTGTCATCGGCGAACTGCTTGATGAGGTACTCGTAGCCGTTGCCGGGTTCGTCCTCGGGGACGTTGGCAAGGCTCAGAGGATGCTTCGAGAAATGCTCGATGAGATTCTTGAGCTTCTCGTCGGGCATCTGGGCCTTGTCGGTCCAGGCGGCGTTGCCGAAGACGCCCTGCAGCCGCTGCGGGTTGGCGGCCTCAATGGTCTGGTAGGCGTTCAGAAGGGCCCGCCCGACATCGCGTGAGGCCTCGCGGGCATCCTTCCAGTGCGAACCTTCGGGAATGGTGAAGCGGTCGTTTGCGGTCGCCGTGGCGTAGCCTTCGTCCTGGGAGTCCTCGAAGGCCTCACGGTAGTCCTCGTCCCAGACATCCGAGAGTCGTTTGAAGAAGAGCAGCGGAAAGATGTACTGCTTATAGGCGCTGGCATCGATGAGCCCGCGCAGAAGCGTCGCCGCGCCCCAGAGGTAGGACTCGAGCTCCTTCTGTGAGAGATGATCGCTCATTCCAGCCATCCTCCTTCGGTCAGCACGGTGCGGAAATCGTCTTCAGCGGCGCGAGCTTCGGAGAGTGCTTCCTTGAACGCGGCGACGGCCTCGGGGAGCGGAGGTATGTCGTCGCCGATGGGCGGCAGGACGTAGCGGGAGATATTGAGCGTCCAACCTTCCTCTTTGATCTCCCCGAGGGTGACGACCTTGGTGCGGTTCTCGACATCCTCAAAGGCTTGGAACCACTTGACGATCCGCTCGCCGTGTTCGACATCGAGGAAGTTCTGGGAACGGCCCTTTCGGAAGAGATTCGAGGCGTCGATGATGAGCACCTTGTTCTTCCGCTCGGCAGGCTTCTTGCGACGGAAGATCACGACGCAGCCAGCGAGCTGCGTACCGCCAGCAGAGTCTCCCCTCGCTTCGGCGGGGGGAGTGGATTGAAACTCGGCCCACGCGACCACCGCGTTAGGCGAGAACGTCTCCCCTCGCTTCGGCGGGGGGAGTGGATTGAAACTGATTTCCGTGGAGGCACCCACGTCTGGGTCTGTGGTCTCCCGTCCTGTGCCAAAACTCGGGCTTTTTGAAATAGCCTATAAATCAGCAGCTTGGTGTCTGTGTTTGCGACCGGGCCCTTAGCTCCTGGAAACAAGATTTCAACCCTTGACGAGCTTGAGCGCCCTCTTGGCAAGCACGGTCACGACCCCGGCATAAAGAGAGGTACTGACCTGGTCGACGATGGCGTCCAGGGAACCGCCAATCACTTGGATGTGACTCAGTACGTCCGCACCTGCAGTAGCGCCGACTGCAAGAGTCAATACCAAGTAGGCTGTCGCGTCCTCAGCGTCAATCGCCAACCCGCCATACACCAAGCCCAGAACAACCAGTGCGAGGGCCACGATCCCAGCGGGAACTGCCTCAGCGGCCAAGCCCTGCACAATCGCCAATAGCCAGATGAGGCCAACAATGATTCTGATTGCCATTATTATCTCCTAGAATAGTTGCGTGTGATGGCCCGCTCCGTCGGCCAGCCGTAACAGTCACGGACGGGGTAACAGGGCCGCCGGAATGTACCAATACGGGCCCCTGTTGTCATTCGCAAGAAAGAAGATCGCGTACCGCTGGATTGTGCATCAGCATTCCACCGAAGTTTGCGGTGTCGAGTGTGGTGGGCTTCATGAAGGGGAAAAGCGCAATTTCGATAGCTCGAAACTTCCTGGGGCGCAAGCGTAACTTCACGGGGGAGAGTTTCTGGGCGAGGGGCTACTTCGTGTCCACGGTAGGTTTGGATGAAGAAGTTGTTCGTGAATACATCCGGCACCAAGAAAAGGAGGGTCAACGCCTAGAGCAGCTGAATCTGGTTTGGTCGGCCAAGAAGGCCCAATAGTGGTTCAGCCGCCTTCAGGCGGCTCATGAACCTGCCCCTTTGAGGGGCTAACAAAGATAAGCCCCCGGCTCTGCCGGGGGTCATTTACCCTAATCGCAAATAAACGTCACCGTGTCTGAGGTCTTTGGCCCCGTGAATAGCACCTTTTCCAGGTTCTGCATACACCGTGCAGAATCACCTATAGTGGCGGCGAGCGGGTGCCCCAGCACGAGCTTCTCGCCTGCGCCCAGTGCGGCTGTTTCGCGTTTTCGTGCTTCGAAGATTTTGCGATTAGGGTTAACTGCGGAAGCACCGCTCAACGCACCGGAGCTGATGCGAGAGGTATACCTGGGCGTTCGATTCGAAGGTGGAGAGAGGGTAACGGAGTCGTCGAAGGTTGCTGCTGCCTGAACTTTTTTACATACCTATTGATAAGAGCTCCTCACGGGATCACGGATATACTCAACCGGAACGTGCCCCCGGAGGACGTGCAGTACCTGGCCGGACGCTCCGACCCCAGGACCACACAGATCTATGACCGGTGTAGACGGCACGTCACTCGCAAACATCGTGGAGCGTGTCTCGATATGAAAGAAGGACCAGGGAAGAGAGACATCCTTTCGAGGGCTGCTAGCAAGAAAGCCGCCTCACGGCCTCGTTCGGCTCCCCTCAATGAGCCCAAGCTGGTGCTGGTTCCTCTGCCCGAAGGTGTCCGCCACCAGCGGGTGGGTGAAACGACGGAACGTTCCACGCCCGCGCATCTCAAGAAACTTAAGCAACGCTTCGAGGCGGCCCCGATCAGCCGCTACCTGGGCATGACACTCGGCTATTGCGAGAACGGCGTGGCACGCGTGCGTTTGCCCTTTCGGGCCGAGTTCGAAGACGGGCATGGCGTCATCCACGGGGGTCTCATCGGTCTGCTCGCCGACACGGCGGGCAACTTCGCGGTGGGTTCGGTCTCGCCGGTCTCCACGGTCAAGACGGTGGAGTTCAAGCTGAACTTGCTGGCGGGAGTCCAGGGAGACTTGCTCGCCATTGGAGAACTCGTACGTAAGGGACGTACGCTGGCCGCCTGCCGTCTCGAGGTCGTCGAGAGCAGCGGCCGTGTGGTGGCGATCGGGCTTGCCACTTACGCCCTCCAGGCCGTTTAGCTATCTGCACCCGTTTGTTGCAGCCCAGCCGTGGATCGGCTACCTCTACAAGACCAAGTGAGCGGTGCTTCCGCAATTAAGTGTTGGCGGCCGCCGCGTAACCCGCTCGCGTGCTAGTGTTTGAGCCTGATTTCGAAAGACGCAGTTCTTTCGGCGGTGCCGGCTGGACTGACCACGTGGTGCCTGACGTTCAGGGACATCTTCGTGGCGCGCCGACATCCTTATTGGACGCGATGGCGTTCGCCGTCACACGGGGGGGCCCACTGACACTAGCATTCAAATGCCTCTAGTCCCCTGTAGCAGAAAACACTAGACAAAGCAGAGCTTGTCGAAACCATTCTAAGTGCGTGAATCTTATGAATCTTATGGGCTGGAGAAAAGTCTAACTTTGTATAGTAATCAAAGACCCGGGGGACTAGCGGCGTACCAACATATCTGGACTCCTCAATCAACACCTTTCTCAAAAAAGTCTTCCTCAGAGCTGCTCGTCCAAATCGGTGACGAGTGGGTCAGACTGCAAACATATCTACGGCCTCAGTGAGGAGCGTCTTGGGTGCTCCGGGCCATGACGGAAAATCCGCGCGCGAGGAGCCAATCACTTTGAGCGACCTCTGAGGGCCAGTGTTGCTATCGGCTTGACCCCGCGCCGGTCCGACCGGTACGCCATCAGTTGGATGGGTATCGTCGCAGCCTCTGTTGGAAGGGAAGAAGGAAAACACGAAAGTGGAGCCTCTATGCGGCCGCGGGCACCGACTGGAATTCACTCTCGCGGGTGGAGACGGCCCAGACTATCCGGGCGAGTTTGTTGGCGACAGCAATCGCGGCTTTGTTGTGTCCCCGCGAGCGGTGGACCTTCCGCGCCCAGGCGCGGAGCTTGTCGGGCGGGCTCTTGCTGACGTTGGCCGCTCGGAGAACGGCGCGTCCGCCCTGCGTGAGGAGCGTACGGAGGTAGGAGTCGCCACGCTTGGTGATGCGCCCGAGGCGGCGAATGTCACCACTGGAGTTCTCTTTGGGAACGAGGCCGAGGTAACTCGAGAAGCGGCGTCCCGATGGGAAGCGGCGCAGATCCCCAACGAAGCCGACGATGGCGGTCGCGGTCAGAAGTCCGATGCCGGGAATGGTGAGAAGTCGTTGCACCTCAGGAAGCTGCTTGGCGAGCGCCCTTGAGCTCGTGCTCGATGCCAGCGCACTTGTCCTTGAGCTCTCGAATCTCGGAGCACGCATCACGCAGGTGCGGACGGAGCACGTCGGGCAAATCAGAATCAGCGTCTTCGACGAGCTCGGAGATGGCGGGCACGACGAAGTGAGCGCCCTTGGGGATGAAGAGTCCGAGCTCGCGCAGGATCCCGCGTACGGCATTGATGCGTGCGGTCCGTGTGGAGAGCCATCCTGAGCGTAGGCGATGGAGCGCGGCGAGGGTGTGCTGGCGCACGGACTTGAATGGGCACCGAAAGAATCTCCTCGTTCCGGTAAGCCTTGAGCAAAGCTTTGGTGTCCGCGCGGTCGTTCTTGCTCCCGCGTCGATACGGCCTTACGAGGTGAGGTGGGAGCAGGACGACGTCGTGTCCCAACCGTCGCAACGTCCTTGCCCAGAAGTGAGCCGAGCCACAGGCTTCGAGAAGCACGGTGGCAGCGCTCTGTTTCGCAAAAAACGACACCAACTTGGGTCGACTCACACGGAGTTGCTTGGACACCTTCCCCGCTTCGCGCGAGATGGCAATCTCGAAGACGTTCTTTGCAAAGATCCACAGCGATCGTCGTATCTTTCATTCGGACTCCTCCTTTTTCGATGCGTTCTTTCGACTGACTTTGGCACATCGATGCCGTCTATGTCAGCGGAGGAGTCCATCCCATCACTTGATGGCGGAAGCAACTCGAATCAAAACTGGGGATTATTACAGCGAATTGGAATCCTCGTTCAAGGGGAAACCGTAGTACCCTGGGGAGCGTCTTTCAATACAGAAGGGGGCAGCGCCATTTGGAGGAGAACTATGGCAAAAGCGCGAGTGTTGACGCGGTTGGAACTAGCCGAGCATTTGGGTGTCGATAAACAGATGGTAACGAAATGGGCGCGGTCTGGGATGCCGGTCCACACCAGAGGGCGCGGCGTGGCGTCTCAATTCCGTCTGGGGGAGGTCCGGGCGTGGTTAAGGGTGCGGGAAGCCAAGGCCAAAGCGGCGGAGAAGGCGAGGGTGCGGGAAGCCAAAGCGTCAGAGAAGGCGAAGAAGACAGCGAAGGATACTGTCAAGTTTTCCACGGCCTGACGGCCACCCAGTATGAATGAACGCGGTAGTCTCTGGAGGTGGCACCGGCTCGACACGACGCCTGGTGCTTGCGCTGTTTGCTGTTGGTGATGTGTACGTATCCCTTTGCAAAAAAAAGCGCTTACGCTCCATTTAGCGCGCCGCGAAAGTCGTGGACTCTATTTTGGCTGTAATTTAATGCAGTGTAAAGTTTTAGCGTCATCTCACCAACACTTAATGGCGGAGGCACCGGATTTATGGGGATCGATCCTTTAAGAGCTTCCTCTTCTTCTCGATGGGAGTTACTGGAAGACGCCCGTCCTGTTCGGCGTCGGATTTTGTGTTCTGCAAGTCCTGGTCGCTCTTGTCCGGTTCGGCTCCATGGATTCTTGGAATCCAGAGGAGTTGCTGTTTGCGATTCCGGCTTTGTTCTCCGGCTTGGTGCTGTTTTTTCTGGGCGGTGTGCTGGTCGGGTTGCTGGTGCAACGCCTCTTGAGAGGAGTTGTCGGAGCCTCGCGGAGCGTTTTACTGATCACGCTCGGGGTGGCGACTCCGCTTGCTGTACTGTTCATCCTCGTCGGCGGATTGCTCGGCCCACATATGGTGGTTATCGGCGTTCTCGCTCCGTATCTGCTCCTGGTCGGAATCCCGCTGTTGCTCCGGCAATGCTGGCAGCGTCTCAGAAATCGGCCTCGTCCGAAGGAGTGATCCTGCCGGCTTCGGAGAACCGAACATTCACAGAATCGTTGAAAGGACCTCGTCTGTCCCCGCTCCCCCCGATATAGAATAACCAGGCTTGACCGCGCTCCCCTCGCCGACGCGGGTGGGGTATGTGTCCGGTAGCGCCGTATGAAACCAGAGGAACTAGCTCGTCCTGCCATTGCTCGGCCAGGCTACCGGGACACACGACGAGGCACCGCTTCAGATCACCCCTGGCAATCAGCTCCTTGATGAACAGGCCGGCCATGATGGTTTTCCCGGCGCCGGGGTCGTCGGCGAGCAGGAACCGCAGCGGCTGCCGCGGCAGCATCGCCTCGTAGACAGCGGTAACCTGGTGGGGCAGCGGTTCGACGAGCGAAGTGTGGACCGCCAGGACCGGGTCAAACAGGTGCGCGAGCAGAATCCGCTGTGCCTCGGAGACCAGCCTGAAGAGGGCCCCATCGCCGTCGAAGCTCCAAGGGCGACCGGCCTCTACCAACTCCAAGCGCGGCTCGTCGTGTCGGGCGAGGAGCTGGCTGCCAACCCGGCCATCCAGTGTCTTATAAGTCAGTTCGAGTGCGTCCGCTCCATACCACTGGGCGCTGACAACCGTGATGGGGCCGTCCGGCAGAATGCCCCTGACGGTAGTCTTCGGTTGGAAGGAGCGATACCGTGCTCGGCGAGGATCCTCTTGATAGTGTTGCGTCCGAGTTCATGTCCTAGGTTCTTGAGTGCGCCTCGCAGGCGCGTATATCCCCACGTCGGGTTCTCCCGCGCCACGCGCACAATGAGCTCACGGATGTCCTTCGCCGTCGGAGGTCGGCCTGGACTCCGGTTCTTGCTGCCATCGTACTTGGCTGCGATGAGGTGGCGGTACCAGCGCACAAGCGTAGCGGGTGTGGCAACGGACGCAATCTGGGCCAGCGCCTCGCGGCCCAAAGCCTGGGCCTTGACCGCGAGCCTGCTCCGCTCGTCGTCCGCGAGCCTGAGAGGCTTGCCCCGAAGCCCGGCTCGGAGCACACGGTTCTCCTCTTGCTGGTAGTCGATCACATCCTGCTGCTGGCGGTTGACCCAGCCAGCTAGAACGAGCAGTAGGAATTGCACGTGGTACGTCATCATGGAGCTGAAGATAACACCCTCGGGCCAGACGATTGTAAAGCCTACGGCCCTTGGTCCGGTCGCAAACACAGACACTAAGCTGCTGATTTATGGCCTATTTCAAAAGGGCCGAGTTTTGGCACAGGACGGGGTCGAGGGCCGGCCAACAAGCGTTTCCTGCTGGCTCAGCCACAGCGGCAGATGACGAGCAGCATGGCCATTGATGCTATCCTTGCGAGCCGTGTCCCACTCGGTGAGTTCCGACGTTCTCAAAGCGATGCGTGAAAGCTACGCTCTGACGCGGGAGCTCGGACTGCCCAACATGACGAGCGAGTACTGGAGCAATCTCCTGGAGAGCGGTCGCCAGGACTACGGAGGCAAGGGAGACTTCATCGCGGACGACGAGCTTTGGGCTAGCTTTCGCAGCAACGTCATCACCAAGGGGCTCGACAACGCCAACGTCCCCGAAGAGGCGCTCGAGCGAGTGCAGGTCAAATGGCGCAACATCCATCGCGAGCTAACCTCCGTCGTGCCCGAGCGTTTGCAGCGCTACTTCGAGGAGACGCCCGTCGGTGGACCGAGAAGCGTCAACCACGACGGAATTCCCATGACGCAGTCCTCTCTCGAGTACACCTTCATGCTCAGCCATCTCGAGCCATACGTCGAGGACGCCGACGTGGTGGTCGACATCGGCGGAGGCTACGGTGGGCTCGCTCGGCTGTTGAAGAAGCGTTTTCCGAAACTGCGCCTCGTTCTCCTCGACCTGCCGGAAGTCAATGCGATCCAAACCTATTTCCTCTCCACGTGCTTCCCCGAGGCCCGAGTGCTCACCCTACGGGATGTCCATGAGCGGGAGAGCATCGATCCCCGGGCACTCGGGGCCGACTTCCTCGTGCTCCCTGGACAGCTCATCGAGCGGCTCCCACAAGGCTCTTTCGGACTCGTCATCAATACTCGCTCCATGATGGAGATGGACCTTCCCACGGTTTCCTTCTATATCGGTCACATTCAAGACAAGCTCCCGTCCGGCGGCTCATTCTATTGCGTGAACCGCTATGAGAAGAAGACACGTCTCAAGGCTTACCCCTTCGATGACAAGTGGTACGTCAGCCACTCTGCGCCTTGGCCGAAGTTCATCGACGAGAACCCCCATCACGAGCTCGTCGCGGTGCGGGCTCGATATCCGGTCTTGGGTGAGCTGCGGGAGCACGTCGCAAGTTTCCCTCCGTTTCCCTTCGGTATAAAAAGGATTCAGCAGAAGCTCATGCGGCGAGATTGAGGGAGGAGAAGCTCGCGGCAGGTCGGCAAACGTCAGCGCGGGCAGTAGGGTCGAGGGCTGGCGCGGTGCTCCGTAGGCGCGGCCTATCTGTTCTCCCCGTCCTGTGCCAAAACTCGGCCTTTTTGAAATAGGCCATAAATCAGCAACTTAGTGTCTGTGTTTGCGACCGGGCCAAGGGCCGTGGGCTTTACAATCGTCTTGGGCGGGCGGGTCGTCACCATGCAGATGACCACCTAGTCGAGAGCGAATATCGAAGCATGTTCCTGAAGCTGTTTCCACGCTACGCCGGTCGAGCCCGCCAAGGGGCTACCGTCGCCGGCGACCATCTACGCGGCACGGCAGTAGTAGTTGAGAATGCCCCCAAGTCGCTCTCGCGACACGATGGGGCCAGCGTCATTCGCGCTTGCCGGCAGAGGTGTGATGAGCTCGTTGCCGAGACCTTGGTGGTTCCGTTCTGTGTGATAGTGCACTACGTATTCGGTTACCGCTGTGCGCAGGTGTCGCTCACTGAGAGGTACGAAGCGGTCGAGACACTCTCGACGTATGGAGAGAACGAATCTTTCCGCATATGCGTTCAGATTCGGACTATTAGCGGGAAGGCGAAGGGGCTTCACGCCTGAATCTCTCAACAGCCCACGTACCGCCTCGGTGAATAGCGGGTCCCGGTCGTGGATGAGGTATCGCTTGCCAAGGAGGAAACCATCCCACATGTCAGTGAGGTTTCTTGCCACCTGCTTCATCCACTCCCCGTTGGGGTCCGACGTTATCCCACCGATGCACACGCAGCGAGTGGCGATATCGATGACAAACAGGACATGGTAGCGGACGAGCCCGAACGGGTTCACCACCTCGACGGTGAACAGGTCTGTCGCAGCGATGGCGCCCCAATGAGTCTTGATGAAGGTGCTCCACGACATGCTCCCGCCCCGCTCTGGCGCAGGAGCGATACCGTGCTCGGCGAGGATCCTCTTGATAGTGTTGCGTCCGAATTCATGTCCTAGGTTCTTGAGTGCGCCTCGCAGGCGCGTATATCCCCACGTCGGGTTCTCCCGCGCCACGCGCACAATGAGCTCACGGATGTCCTTCGCCGTCGGAGGTCGGCCTGGACTCCGGTTCTTGCTGCCATCGTACTTGGCTGCGATGAGGTGGCGGTACCAGCGCAGAAGCGTAGCGGGTGTGGCAACCGACGCAATATGGGCCAGCGCCTCGCGGCCCAAAGCCTGGGCCTTGACCGCGAGCCTGCGCCGCTCGTCGTCCGAGAGACTGAGACGCTTGCCCCGAAGCCCGGCTCGGAGCACACGGTTCTCCTCTTGCAGGTAGTCGATCACATCCTGCTGCTGGCGGTTGACCCAGCCACCTAGAACGAGCAGTAGGAATTGCACGTGGTACGTCATCATGGAGCTGAAGATAACACCCTCGGGCCAGACGATTGTAAAGCCTACGGCCCTTGGCCCCGACGCAAACACAGACACTAAGCTGCTGATTTATGGCCTATTTCAAAAGGGCCGAGTTTTGGCACAGGACGGGGTCGTCCGACGGCGCGACGGCATTCTTGAGAATGCGCTCCACCCTTTGGACATTGATGAGATCGAAGCCCAGGGCTCGCTGGCAAGCGGTTTCCACGCGAGCATGGCCGTACTTGTCGGCCAAGCGCATGAGCTTCTGAGCCTGTCGGAGCTTGGCCCATGGAAAGACGCCGCTGAGGAGCAGACTCATGAAACGGCCGATGTTGTTGCCGAGTTTCTTGGCTTGGCGCACCATACGCTCCGGGTCGCGCCTGGCGTAGGCCTCGAGGTCTGGGGGGTAGTCTGTGTAGTCGGTCGCTCTTCCTCCGGCTGGTTTTCTAGGGTGGGTTTTGATGAGCTCGCCTTTGTAGTAGATGCGTACGAGCGCTTTATCGCCTCGTACCGTGACCTGCTTTCCCACGTAGACCGTGGGAACCGAGTACAGGGCCTTGAGGAACTTCACGTGGTGGTCGTCATGAACGGACGGCTCGGCCCACTGAGGCGTATCGAATCGAGGCCCGTTCACGGGCCGAAGGCAAGCAAGCTCGACCTCTTCGAAGACGACGAGAGGGCGTTTTTGGGTGGTCCCGTGAATACGCCGGCCCGCGACTTCCAGACACCAACGTCGAGCTTCCCGCTGGACGTGAGCCAGGTCGAGCCACTGCTCACCGCGGAAAAAGCTCTCTCGAACGTACGGCACCCCTCTCTCGACGATCGGCTTGCCCTTCGGTTGGCGTACGACTGCCGGGTCGATGACAAAGCCTCGGAGCTCTGCATACTGCTCCATGGTGCGCTGAAAACTAGGCTCATAGCGGTCCGCCTTCACCACCGCCGTCTTCATGTTGTCGACGACGACCCGCTCAGGCACACCTCCGAAAAACTCCCACGCCTCTTCCAGTCCATCGATGACAACGTCCAGCTTCTGAGAGAAGTTGACGTGAACGTACTGGTGGCGGCTGAAGCCGAGAGTGACGAGCAACGCCCAGACGAGTCGCTTCCGATCCGACTCCGGGTCGTAGATCTTGCCGAGTTGACCAAAATCCACTTCGGCGAGCTCACCCGGTGAAACCTCGGCTCGGCGCAGTGTCAGCCTGGACCGTGCCAAACCGAACTGCTCCACCGCGTAGCGATACACCGAGCTGTAAGAAACGTCGACTCCCTCGCGGGTCAATAGCTCATGGACCTTGGTGAGCTTCAGGCCCCTCTCTCCCTCGGGGCCTTCCACCCATTGCTGGATGCGATCATGATGGGCGCGTAGCGCCTTTTCCGATGCAGAAGCCTCGCTCGAACTCGGGCCCGGCTGGCGTCGCTGCGCCACCCGCGACGCGAACTCGTCATCCGGTGGAACCTCCTTCGACCAGCCTAGTTTCTTCGCCTCTCGTATATACGCGCGAATCGTCTTCCGGCCCCGACCGGTGGCTACAGCTATCCTTCGCTGGCTCTCCCCTCGATGGTGCCGTTTCAGAACATCCAGAACTTCCCACATACCGTGCTCCCTGTATGCCAATACGACCTCCTTGTTTCCAAGAAGGCTCGCACAGCCGAGCTCGGCCTCAAAGGGGTGGGGTCATGACTCCGAAAAGTGGGGTCATGTTTCTGAAAAACTCACCCCTTTGCCGGGGTCATGTCTCTGAAAATGGGGTGGGGAATGTTTCTGAAAAACACGCCCTCAAGTGGGGTCATGATCCTGACAAATCACAGCCAGTAGCGATTGTAGCGATCTTTGTTCTTGCGGACCTTTCGTCCGCAAATCCCGCACAGAGGCTTCCTCCTCCGTGGTACTACATCCACCACCACTCTGGCTTTGTCCGCCTGGAAGTGGAAACCTCGGACTCACAGGCCTTGCAATCCGATGAGCTTGTTGACTAACGTAGTAACGCGCATCGCGGGAACGCTCTTTTCTCTTTCGGAAAAAAAGATTCTAGCGTTCTCGCCGATGCGCATCTACACATGGCTTACCCTCTCAACCCACGGGCCTCACCAAATGCCACTGCCCCTCAGCGGGAGACGAGGCTGTGGGAAACGCCCCCACGGTTCTGGTCGTTCAGACCTTGCTCACGACTGAGTTCTCTTCGAAGCCTGGAAGGGCGTTTTCCATAGCCTCCACTAATCGAGCCCCCCCTTCCTTATTCTATATGAATTAATCTTTCTTGTATATATATCAGGAGGGGCCTGTGGGCGCTCGTGGGAAACGCGAAGCGTTTTCCAAACGATTGTGGAAAACGCCGCTCCACGTTTGTACGTGCTCACAACCTTTCCCTAAACGCCTCTCTCGCCCGGAGTTTCCGGCGTTTTCCACAATCGCGGCAGCGTCCATAGGCCATGCCCTCTAACATAAATCAGATCCCCCGAAACGACAGGAGAACCACGTTTTTGAGAAAGGTGTTGATTGAGGAGTCCAGATATGTTGCTACGCGGCTGCGGGCAGATACCCGTCTGGTCAAAATACTCGAACGCCCAGCGGGTCAGCAGTTTGCACCTTTCCGAGGGCTGCTTGAATCTGGCATCGCGGTCGGATACGTATTTCTTCCGGGTGCGCAGTTCGTTGCCTGCAGCTCGCCCCGGCAGCCGATTTGAGCCAGCCGTGCGCACCCCCGGTGGGCCTGTCGCCCGCCACCCGCAGCCCAGGGGTCGGAAGCCAATCCTGCGGCGCAAAATACCCTGGATTCTACGCGGATTCCAAGGGCGTCTAAGCTGCTGATTTGCGGTCTATTTCAAATGGGCCGAGTTTTGGCACAGGACGGGGAACTCCGGAACGGGGGCGATCAAGCTCGCTTTTCAAAGAGTCGCCCCGGTTGGCCCGGCTGATGTTAGCGGTGGCTTTCGCGGTAGACCCTTATTTCGCTCATCGTCCAGGGCATCTCGAAGGCGTCGGTCTTGGTGATGCGAATGCGGACCTCTCTCACCGCGGGGGAGGTCAGGTCTATGTTAAGGCTTGCGCTTTGCGGCTCGTGTAGTAGCTGGGCGAAGAAGTTATGCAGCACCGCCTTCCGGTCGAAGCGGAGGCTCACCCAGCGGTCTCCGCCAATCAAGCCGAGCACCTCGAAATGGGCGGGAAACTGGTATTCCGGGCCAGGCTCCATGGATATGCGCGCAGGTATCGTGGGCTCGGGAAAGCGGATGGCGTAGAAATGGTGCTCGCGCTGCATGTCAATGGTGCTCCATGTCGTAAAGGGGTTGCGATCGCGTGCCCGACCCGCACCGGCGGAAGAGGCATGGACCTTCCAATCCGTCGGGTCGAACTCGATGAGTTTTCTCGAGGTTGGGACAGGCGGTCCAAATCGCTCTCCGCTCCGGTTGCTCAAACGTAAAAGACGGTGGCCTTCCGGGAATGGACCGACCAGGGACCACCGTTCCTCATAGTGACTCCAGGCACTCGGTGCCACCTGGGCGCCAACCACCACCGCATCAACATCCAGCTTTTCTAGAAACGCAACGCTTCCGTCCTCAGGAAAGTGAAAGAGCTTCCAACGGATAAAGTTGTTGGTGGGCGGGAGGAATCCGGTGAATCCTTGTACTGTTCGTTTCCGATGGACGGTCGAGTAATACATGGCGTCGGCATCCATGCGCCACGACCAGTAGCGCTGCGTCGGAACCTCTGCCACGACTTCGATCTCCGGCTGCTTTCCGATCCATCGGTAGACTTCCGGAATCCGTTGGCCGACGGGCACTGTCTGTAGCTCGAGCGGCGCGGAAAAGTGTTCTAAGAAAACCAGCAGCGATAGCGCTCCGACCACGGCCTTGCCCAGGCGAGCCCGGATGCGGGCGAGGCCTCCCGCCACCAAAGGCGCCAGTCCCAACATCAGTATAAGCGCGAAGCGTTCCGGCATGCGGACGCTCTGGAAACCAGGGACCCAATCGAACAGTGCCGCGTACGGACCCCAGCCCAGCGAAATCGAGCCGAATCGAATGTCTGGGCCCAAGCTCAAGAGGAACCCCGTCCTGTGCCAAAACTCGGCCTTTTTGAAATAGGCCATAAATCAGCAACTTAGTGTCTGTGTTTGCGACCGGGCCAAGGGCCGTGGGCTTTACAATCGTCTTGGGCGGACGGGTCGTCACCATGCAGATGACCACCTAGTCGAGAGCGAATATCGAAGCGTGTTCCTGAAGCTGTTTCCACGCTACGCCGGTCGAGCCCGCCGAGGGGCTACCGTCGTCGTCGACTATCTACGCGGCACGGCAGTAGTAGTTGAGAATGCCCCCAAGTCGCTCTCGCGACACGATGGGGCCAGCGTCATTCGCGCTTACCGGCAGAGGTGTGAGGAGCTCGTTGCCGAGACCTTGGTGGTTCCGTTCTGTGTGATGGTGCACTACGTATTCGGTTACCGCTGTGCGCAGGTGTCGCTCACTGAGAGGTACGAAGCGGTCGAGACACTCTCGACGTATGGAGAGAACGAATCTTTCCGCATATGCGTTCAGATTCGGACTATTGGCGGGAAGGCGCAGGGGCTTCACGCCTGAATCTCTCAACAGCCCACGTACCGCCTCGGTGAATAGCGGGTCCCGGTCGTGGATGAGGTATCGCTTGCCAAGGAGGAAACCATCCCACATGTCAGTGAGGTTTCTTGCCACCTGCTTCATCCACTCCCCGTTGGGGTCCGACGTTATCCCACCGATGCACACGCAGCGAGTGGCGATATCGATGACAAACAGGACATGGTAGCGGACGAGCCCGAACGGGTTCACCACCTCGACGGTGAACAGGTCTGTCGCAGCGATGGCGCCCCAATGAGCCTTGATGAAGGTGCTCCACGACATGCTCTTGCCCCGCTCCGGCGCAGGCGCGATACCGTGCTCGGCGAGGAGCCTCTTGATGGTGTTGCGTCCGAGTTCATGTCCTAGGTTCTTGAGTGCGCCTCGCAGGCGCGTATATCCCCACGTCGGGTTCTCCCGCGCCACGCGCACAATGAGCTCACGGACGTCCTTCGCCGTCGGAGGTCGGCCTGGACTCCGGTTCTTGCTGCCATCGTACTTGGCTGCGATGAGGTGGCGGTACCAGCGCAGAAGCGTAGCGGGTGTGGCAACCGACGCAATATGGGCCAGCGCCTCGCGGCCCAAAGCCTGGGCCTTGACCGCGAGCCTGCGCCGGTCGTCGTCCGAGAGACTGAGACGCTTGCCCCGAAGCCCGGCTCGGAGCACACGGTTCTCCTCTTGCAGGTAGTCGATCACATCCTGCTGCTGGCGGTTGACCCAGCCAGCTAGAACGAGCAGTAGGAATTGCACGTGGTACGTCATCATGGAGCTGAAGATAACACCCTCGGGCCAGACGATTGTAAAGCCTACGGCCCTTGGCCCCAGCGCAAACACAGACACTAAGCTGCTGATTTATGGCCTATTTCAAAAGGGCCGAGTTTTGGCACAGGACGCGGTATCGCTCCTGCGCCGGAGCGGGGCAGGAGCATGTCGTGGAGCACCTTCATCAAGGCTCATTGGGGCGCCATCGCTGCGACAGACCTGTTCACCGTCGAGGTTGTGAACCCGTTCGGGCTCGTCCGCTACCATGTCCTGTTTGTCATCGATATCGCCACTCGCTGCGTGTGCATCGGTGGGATAACGTCGGACCCCAACGGGGAGTGGATGAAGCAGGTGGCAAGAAACCTCACGGACATGTGGGATGGTTTCCTCCTTGGCAAGCGATACCTCATCCACGACCGGGACCCGCTATTCACCGAGGCGGTACGTGGGCTGTTGAGAGATTCAGGCGTGAAGCCCCTGCGCCTTCCCGCCAATAGTCCGAATCTGAACGCATATGCGGAAAGATTCGTTCTCTCCATACGTCGAGAGTGTCTCGACCGCTTCGTACCTCTCAGTGAGCGACACCTGCGCACAGCGGTAACCGAATACGTAGTGCACTATCACACAGAACGGAACCACCAAGGTCTCGGCAACGAGCTCCTCACACCTCTGCCGGCGAGCTGCCCCGTCACTGCTGCTACCGTATCGGCGTCGTCGGCCAGGTTGGCCGCGAGCAGCACCGCGCCGCGGAAGTCTCCGGTGCGGGCGACTGACCAGATGGCGGCTTCGAGCGTGTGAACGACGTACCCGCTGGAGCGGATCGTATCCCGTCCTGTGCCAAAACTCGGCCCTTTAGAAATAGACCACAAATCAGTAGCTTAGACGCCCTTGGAATCCGCGCAGAATCCAGGGTATTTCGCGCCGCAGGGCTGACTTCCGACCCATGGGCTGGCGGATGAATAAATAGAAGGCACAGCCTTAGTCGGATGATTCCCTTGGGAGAGAATCATCTCCGCGTGAGTATCCGCGCTTTCGTCGCCCATTATCATCTGGAGAGGAATCATCAAGGTCTCGATAACGAGCTCATCTGCTCGGCGCAGGATTCGCTGGGGTCCGACGGTCGCATCCGATGTCGGGAGCGCCTCGGCGGAACGCTCCGATATTACTATCGAGACGCGGCGTGAGCGGACTTTAACGCCAATATAGTTTCCCAAGCAGTTTGCCGACGGCTGGCACCCTATCAGAGCTCGCCTCGTTTCCCGACAGCCGTCTCCGCATTCTCAACGCCGAGAATGGCCTTCTAACCCTAATCGCAAAATCTTCGAAGCACGAAAACGCGAAACAGCCGCACTGGGCGCAGGCGAGAAGCTCGTGCTGGGGCACCTGCTCGCCGCCACTATAGGTGATTCTGCACGGTGTATGCAGAACCTGGAAAAGGTGCTATTCACGGGGCCAAAGACCTCAGACACGGTGACGTTTATTTGCGATTAGGGCTAATAATGATGGAGTCGCTCGATCGGGTTGTGGCACACTACGCCGTCGAGCGAGCGTGGGAAAGCGTTCGTCTCGAAAGGTATGCCGAGCTTTGCCGGATGGTCAGATTCAACCGCTCGATGAACGACGTGTTCAATGTCGAGGAGTCGCTCCACTGACCTTTGTGTCAGATCGCCATCTCCCCCGTGCTGTCACCAAAGCTCTCGAGTTCGTCGAGCCCGAGTCGGCGCAGCACGGTCAACATCGTGTTCGCCATCGGCGTACCATCCGCGCTTTTGACGTGGAGGTTGCCCTTGAAGTGGCCATTGCCGTGACCAGCCAAAAAGAGCGGACAGCGCTTGTGGTTGTGAACGTGCGGGTTGCCCATTGGAGAGCCGTAGAGGATCAGCGCCTTTTCCAAGAGATTCGAGTCGCCCTCGGGTGTGTCACGGAGCCTTTCGAGGAAGTACGGGATGGTGCTGACGTGGTACCGGTTGATCTTCGCGAACTCCTCGATCCGCTCCTCTCGCTCGCCGTGATGCGAGGCCGGGTGAAACCCAGTGTTGACGCCGGTCTCCGGGTAGACACGGCCCGAAACGTCTCGCCCCATCTTGAACGCGAACACCCGAGTAATGTCCGACGCGAACGCTGCCGCTTGCAGGTCGAACATCAACTTGACGTGCTCATCGAACGAGTCCGGCACACCGACGGGCGCATCGGGCAGCTCTCTCTCCTCCCCGCTCGCGTTTTGCGCCTCGATCCTCTGGATCTGCCGCTCGATCTCGCGAATGTTCTCGAGATAATCGTCGAGCCGGTTGCGGTCGGCCGGCTCCAGGTCGTTCTTCAAACTAGCCACCTGGTTGGTGACATCCGCCGGGCGTAAAGCTGATCCATCGACGTCCCAACGTGGACGTCCGAGCCTTCTGTCTGCTTCGGGTGAGACTGCGTCAGGAACACCGCGCTCGAACGAAAATGGTCGCCGCCTGTCTCGGGCAGCGTGAAGGCCTCGGCATTGCGTACGTCCGTGTTGCTGACGATCGTCAAGTAATCCCGAAACGGCTCGAGCGGACTCAAGCTGCTCGGGGTGAGGTCGAACGCACTGCCTTCGGCCGCCGGCGCCCACAGGTTCTTTTCTATCCCGTATTTGGTGCTGCCGGCCGAACCGTGGACCATTTCGATGCACACCAGGCGAGCCGGGTCAGCTGTCGGCTTGCCAAACGCGCTCCGGGCCGGCACCATGGCTTCGAGCAACGGCAGTGACACCGCCGCGCCCATGCCCCGAAGTATCGTGCGGCGAGAGATATGCTTGTTAGTAATGTACATTCTTTTTAGGCCTTCTGGAGCCGGCTCGTATTCTAAGGCGGACCCGATTCTCCCACCACCGTGGTCGGTTCGGTGTTTTCCGACTTCTTCATCTGGAACGCCGCGCTGTTCACAATGCCAAAAATGAAAGAGGACACGCGGTTGCCGTTGTGCGCGGCCTTGAGAGCGATCGCACGCACCGCGGGCATGTCATAATACTCGACTCTCCGCCCCAGCGCATAGGTCATGAGGCTTTCGGTGGAGCTCGTGATAAAAGTGTCTGAAAGGTTCACAAGCGCCTGCCGCGAGCCCGCTGGACCGCGTCCTGTGCCAAAACTCGAAATAGCCCATATATCAGCAGCTTAGTGTCTGTGTTTCCAATCGAGTTCGCTGCGCACGGATGAATAAATAGAAGGCACAACAGCACAGTAGAGACGATAACGCCTCGGGGAGTCCAAGCAAGATGGAAAAACGAAGACGTCGAAAGTTTACCCGCGAATTCAAGGACGGGAAGTCTGAACGGCGCCTCAACCTCCTCCGAGAACCGACGCTTCCCATCCTGATCACACTGACTGTCATCGGGGTGGGCGGGCTTGTGTACCCGTTTGGCGGGCAGCTGACGAGCTGGCTTCTCGTGTCCCTGCTCGTGCTGTTGAACGCATGGCTCTTGTGGACGCCGTCCGCAAGCTCTCAGCGGATCACCGAATGGATCGGAGCGCGTCCCGCAGTCAGGAACTTCCTCCTGATAGTCATGCCTAGCGTTATCGTGTTCGGCTGGGTTGAAATCTTCGCCCAGGTGGCAACCCGTAACGATTGGCTGCCTTACCATGCACCGATGGTAACGATGCTCCCCGACGGGAGAGAGGACTGGCGCTTAGCGCATATTACAGCCGATGTCT
Source organism: Candidatus Marinacidobacterales bacterium (assembly GCA_965197495.1). GTDB lineage: Bacteria > Acidobacteriota > Vicinamibacteria > Marinacidobacterales > SMYC01 > SMYC01. The sequence goes on along the minus strand of OZ240210.1, from coordinate 9,036,827 downwards.
TTCGGGAGCCTGACCCGGTGCTCCTCTGGCGCCCCGTCGCGTCTTACCCCTACAACTCCCACCGGTTCAAGGGTCCTGAGCCAGCACTGCCGAAACCAGCCGGGACGTTTCGAATCATGACCTACGGTGATTCCAATACCGACGGACCAGACGAAGGTGGTTGGCCGGCTCGCCTCCAGGCTGTACTCAACCAGGTCGGCGGTCCGCTCGGTCTGCGCTTCGAGGTGCTGAACGCGGGGGTTACCGGCTATTCGTCCTACCAGGGGCTCCGGCGGTATGCATCGGAAGTCGAGCGATATGAGCCAGACCTCGTGATCGTGTCGTTTGGATGGAACGATACAGCACCTGCGATCGGTGGACCGGACCGCAGCTTCCAACCGCCGCCTTCGATCATCGTGGCACTCCTCCGCTTCGCCGTTCGCTATCGTTCGTTTCTTGTGGCTCGCTTCATGGCTGACGCGTTGGTCGAAGATCAAGGTAAGGTGCAACCTTCCGTCGGCCCGCGTGTCTCTGTTCACTATTATGGGCAGAACCTTAAGCGCTTCGTCGAGATCTCTCGGTTTCACGACATTCAAATCGTCATGCTGACCCGTCCACATCAGCCACTGACAGGCAATCTACCAATGGGAGCGACTTGGAGACAGCAAGTGCCGCGCTATAACGCTGAGCTCCTACGGATAGCCGCCGACACTGGGACGCCCGCCGTCGATGTCTGGAAGCTGTTTCGGGAACGCCATCCCGAGCAATTCGCCGATGAGGCTCACCTTACACTCCAAGGTCATACAACGCTTGGGGATTTCCTGGCCAAGGAGTTGACCAGCTTCGGCACATTCGAGCGTTGACTATCGCCGGGACGGGGTCAGCGTCACGCCAAGGCTAGGCCACTTTGTGCCGAGACCGGATGGCTCTAGCCTGCACCATCCGCCACACAGTCTGGCAAATTGTGGCACTGCAGAGACGGTTGAGATTTTCCGCGCGGTTGGCGTGGTTTTGCAGGATCGGGTGGCACTAGAGACGTGCTAGAAGGGCCGAAAAGGGCCTCATTTTCGGTTTTCGTCTCTAATCTCGATTTTCGAGTGCCACGTTTGCGCCAAATTAGGGAGCGGGCGCTGACCGGGCCACGCGGGTGGCGGGAAAAGAGGCCGCCCGAGAGGCTCAGAATCGAGGCCGGGGCTACTGCCGCGTAGCTGGCCTAGCACGTTCTGGTCCAGGTGTGGCCCTGACCTCCTTAATGTCCATCTTTGCCCAGGACCTGGATTCAGGTCTTCGCCCAGGGAGCGTAGCATCCCGTTGCTAGACGGTGTTTTTCCTGCGCGTGCGGAGAACCCGAATCGCCGACATCGCCTCCGACACGCCCCTGATCTGGGGCTCGCCACGGGGTGATGACGATCGAAACGGCCCGGCGCGCCAGTCTTGAGTTCGTTTGTGTCTTTGGACAGGACGGCGTACAACTAGGGGCGTCCTCACAGAGGCTGGGGGACAGGACGCTGCACGAGTTCGCAACTCGGTACGAAGGTCGTGGTTATCCTTCGATATCATTGGTACGATCACTGCAACTCAATCACGAGCCGTTAGCCTTCTCCGGAGAGTGCGTGGGATTTTTCTACTTTGATGAGTCGATTCAACAGCGTGCGGAATTCATCGTCGGCGCTTTCGTTTACTCTGAGACAGACTTGACCCCGGCGGTGTTCAAGGCGATCTCAGGCGCAGGATTGGAGCCCCGAGTCGATGAGTTCAAGAGTGGCATGCAAATGGACAGCCGGCCGGATCAGGTGAAGGCGAGAGCGGGGTTGCGCCAAATCCTCCAGACTCTTCAAATCGGTCTGGCCGTCGTTCCAGTATCGGCTCGTAGTGCCCTCGGGACAGAAGCGCTGGTTGCTCTTGAAAAGATCATCGTAGCAAACGGGCTCGTCGCGTCGAGGCACCAAGTGTATTTCGATGAGGGCATCACCGTGGATCCAAACATGGTCGCAGGTCTTGGTGCACGCGTTGGAGTCTCATGCGATGTGTTCTTGAATCAGGATTCGAGATTGATTGGCGGCATCCAGGTTGCGGATCTCGCAGCCCACTCAATGGGTGTAATGCTTCTTGAGCATCTTGGCTACCTGAAAAAGATGGTCAAGGCAGGGAAGAACTCGGGTTACGATCCTGATCTTGATATCAATCTTGGTTTCGAAATCTGGGCCACTCTGCGGTACTCCTTCTTCAAGGCGGCCCAACCCATCCCAGGGCCTGAGGATCCGCTTGGCGAGTTGATGTTCAATGTAGCGGATTACGGGCTGCACATAGCGACCTCGTGCGATGAGGCGCTTCACGTTGCTATCGTCGAGCGATTCGGCGAATGCTGTCTTGGCTGTATCCACTGAGAAGGCTGACACGCGCCTCGGCGGCTCGCTGAGGGTTTGCGGGTCACAACAGGCCGTCAGGCCGTGGAAAACTTGACAGCAATGGCACCGCCCGCGTGGGCGGAGGTCATCGGGGAGTGACCGAAATCGTTCGTTCACTCGAAAGTACCTCTGGAAGGACTCCAAGCAGGCCGGCGCGCCAGTCTTGAGTTCGTTTGTATTCTTGGACACGACGCGTTTCAATTCCCAACTAAGATTGGCATACTTTCGGGCGCCGACCTGTTCATGGGAGAATCTGGCCTTATGGAAGAGCAGATGAGGACCTCGAAAGCCCTCGCTGAATGGACGCGGTTCTTGGAGACCACGCCACCGAATACTTCAGTGAAGATTCCGGGGCTGTCGGTTCGCGATACCGCCAACCCGTGGACGTTTGAAACCCCGTACATCCAACTGCATTGCGAAAGCGATGACGGACCTAGAAGATTCGACCCTACAGAGCGAACCGTGTTCTCACCTCCTGGGTACAACTATAGGTTCATCACGTACAAATGTCGCGACTGTCAGACCACCCTTAAGACGTTCGCAGTCTTGATCCAAAAGAGCAATGACATTGTCGAGGCGATGAAACTGGGAGAGTTTCCGCCGTTTTCGGCGCCCATATCCTCAAGGATTCAGACACTACTTTCCAAATCGGATTTGGAACTCTACCGGAAAGGGTCCCGCGCGGAGGCCCAGAGCCTCGGTATTGGCGCCGCCACGTATTTCCGGCGCATTGTTGAGCAGCAATGGAAGCATCTCGTGACAGAAATTCGTCGGGTTGCTGAGCGGTTGGGAGTGGAAGATCTTGGGGTGTACGACATTGCCCTTCAGAAAACAGGGTTCTCGGAAGCTGTGAAGATGCTGAGCGACAAACTCCCGGAGAAGTTGCTGATTTTGGGCGGCGAAAACCCGCTGACGTTGCTGTATAAGCCACTCAGTATGCAGCTGCATGAACTAACGGACGAGCAGTGCCTCCAGCAGGCGACTGACATTCGGATAGTTCTAACCGTTTTACTGGAGAACATTGCGGATGTGTTGAAGGCTCAAAACGAACTTCACGACGCAGTGACGAGGTTGAAGAAAGTGAGGTCGCAGTCTACGGATTAGCTCACTGTAGGCCACGGACCCGGTAGGGTCGAGGGCAGGCGCGGTGCTCCGTAGGCGCGGCCTATCTGTTTCTCCCCGTTTCCTGTGGGAGTGCCTCACTAGCCGCACCGTAAGTCCGTTTCCAGCCCCCGCCACATCGCACGCAGCGTGCGGCTTTCCCGCACTACGCGCTCCTGCACACTTCCCGCGAAGGGTTATGTGACCTATCGAGCCGGGGCGTCTTTCGGCGAATCTACGAGATATCGAACTCGGTAATCTGTGAACAGTCCGACAGTCGCGTACATCCATCGCCTACTCCATCGCTTCCAGCCGAAACCTTGGCGCAAGAAGCGCCAAGACTTCTCGGCCTTCGCCTTGACGTATATCCTTCGTCTCAGCTCCTGCAGAGTGATGGGTGATTTTGTCATCTCACCCCTGCCTCGCTTGTTGACGAAGGAGTTGTGTGCAGCAGGGCCCCTTTGCTCCACGGGCGTTGCCCCGTTTCAACGCTACTACGGACCCAGCCGCCACCGTCTCGTCTTCGACCGTTTTCCCGGGGCCTCCGGTTATGCGGTCTACCTTGCTCCGTCGATTTCTCGACGGGACGAGGACGGCTTCTCCAGTTGCTTGGCATGTCCTTGTCACCGTGCTGTCCCTACCACCCCGCCAGAGGGATGTGCCTCATCAGATAGTCTGGCGACACATCCTGTTGCCTTCGTCCGACACGAGAAAACTTTCTCCATCGCGCCCCGAGAAGCACATTAACCTTTGACCAGCGTCCTTCAGAAGCTCTTCACGCAGGAAATCCATGGTGTCGGTGTACTGAGTGAAGACCATCGCCTGTTGGTAGCCGTCCTGGTGAAGCTCGGCGAGGGTGCTCTTCAGGCTTTCGAGCTTGCTGTCCGGTGGCAGTTGGCCGATGTGGACAAGGAGGCTTTGAATATCAGCCTTCTCTTCGGCGGCGAGGGCCTCGCGTTCGAGATGCTTGGAAGTCTGGGCGGCCAGGCCAGAGCCAGAAACCTTTCGCCAGAGGAACTATCCGAAATCGCCGGAAAGGCAGCTCAGGTGCGGTGGGACCGTGCCAAGTCTATGACCGAGAGTACCGAGGAAAGGCACTCACTTGGTGATAGTCAGGAATCCTACAATCGTAGAGAAGATGAAGACAAGCGAGCACACAACCGCTAGAACTCGCATGCTTGGCAACGCCTTCCTCGACGCTCACTCCTCTGGGGCTCCGGGTAAGGTCCAGTTACATGTTTCCGAAATTGGTTGGATGGCTCGATGTGCTCCCTCTAGATCGAACGTTGCGATACTTGGAGACTCGTTGTACGGGATTGTCCGAATGACCAACTTCTTGCCGTTGGCGACTAGCGTCTTCAAGAACCGAATCGGTTGCTTGACGAACGTCGCCTGGTTATCTGTACTGAGGCCCCACCGTTCATTGACCGCTTCTGATGGTGGAAATCTGTATGTTACGGATGTGTCGTCTAGCCCTAGATAGTCGTGCCAAGTTACGTAAACTTCGGTCTTGTTTGATTTACACCGAGCTACCAGAGAAATCAGCTCATCGCTCAGTCCGCCTGTACCTTGCCAGGCATTCAAAAATGCAACGACAGTTACGGAATCGTCGAGCGGGTTAATGCTTTGGTTGGTCTTCCAATTGAACTTAGTATTCGTTTCTTGAGCTTCGGGGACGAACTTACTCGACGGTGCCGTATTCGACGCCCTCTTTTCCCTGGCACGCTTGATCGCCTCCGTGCGTTCCTGCTTGATAGCCTCACTTCCGCAGCTGACCAGGAACAGAGCGAGCATCAAAATTGAGACGGCACGTTTCATCGGCGAATTTTCTCCTTTGTGATACACGGAGCCATGGATTGGTCGCCAGGCCAGTGTGCTAAGCAATCCGCACGTAGGCTAGTGCCATGCCGGCCTACGCGCGGTTCCAGCGCGTCCATACGATCCAGCGTATCGACCTCGCAGTTGCCATCGTTCAGCCGGAAGCTGGCTTCGTCCACGTACCTACGAAGGTGCTTCGGGGATACGTGGTGCCACGTTCCGTTGATCGATCGCTTGAGCGTTGCCCAGAACGACTCGATGCTGTTGGTGTGAACGTCGCCGCGTACATACTCGCCTCGGCTGTGCTTGATGGCCTCGTGGGTGATTTGGTTGTTTTCGGTGGGGAGGAAGTAGTAAGCAGTGGCCTCATCGGTGTATACAGTCGTACCACGCTCTACGTTTTCCTCCACGAATGGCAAAAGCGTTTGCGCTTCTGTGTTGGGGACCGGTTTGGCTACAACCTTACCGCCTCTCTCACGAATGCCTACCACGGCCTGCTTGCCGACCGGTCCACGGCCCAAGTGCTTTCGTTTGCTGGCATGCTTGTTCTTTTCCTTGCCGCCCACGTATGTTTCATCCACCTCTACGATGTTTGAGAGTTTGAAGTCTCCCGAGCCGCACGCTTCGCGGATGTGGTGGAGCATATACCATGCCGTCCGGTATTGCACTCCAAGCTCCTTGCTGAGTTGCATGGCACTTACGCCTTTACGAGCAGTCATGATGCTGTAAATCGCGTAGATCCAATGCTGTAGTTCGGTCTTGCGGCTGTGCATGCACGTATCGGTTGTCCCTTCCATAAACTCGAGCTGTATGAGATTGGCGAACTTCCTGCAACCGGAATGCTTTGGTCGTCTTCATGTAGGACGTTTTAAGAGCCGGCGTCGGCTCTACTCAGGGATAGAGGTGTAAGCTGGTGCGAAGTCCGGCAGCCGTTCCGAGCGGATCGGCTCAAGTAGCGCGTCGAGCGCAATAATGATGGAGACCACCGACCTTTGGAATGGCTCTCACTTTGCCCATCGCCGGTGGCTCTACCCGGCGAGGCTCGGGCGCGTCCTTCTCAAGCGACAAATGAACGGTTCTCCTCTCGCAGGTAATCAATCACATCCTGCTGCTGGCGGTTGACCCAGCCAGCCAGAACGAGCAGTAAGAATTGTACGTGGTACGTCATGATGGCTCCGAAGATAACACCCTCGGGCCAGACGATTGTGAAGCCCACGGCCCTTGACCCGGTTGCAAAACACAGACTCTAAGCTGTTGATTTATGGGCTATTTCAAAAGGGCCGAGTTTTGGCACAGGACGGGGTTTAGACCTGCCTTCCACGAGACTTGGTGGGATCCGCCTCAGCTCTGCCTGACGGACCCGGATACGGGGATCCTCTATGGGTTCCGGGACGACAAAGCCTAGTCTGAGCGAGGTTCTCGAACACGCGGAGGTTGCCGCCTGATCTGATACCCTGATGACCGAGTGGAGGGTGCCGTTCTTTTTCCACGGACCTCGGGACACATCCCTACGGTCTCGAGAAAACGAGTTACGAATCCTTGGTCTTGAGCTGGGCTTTGTTTTCTTGAATGAAGGCGCGGATGTCATCTGTCATCTCGAGCAGTTTCTCCCACTGCTCCTTGTATAAGGTCACCGGGAAACGGCCCAGTCCGTAAACGGAGACGCCGCCCTTCTGGCTGACTTTGAGGGAGAGCTCTTTCTCACTGCGCTTCTTGAGCGTTTCATTCTCAGCTTGCAAGCGCTCCAGTTCTTTCTTCATTTCTTCCGGTGTCATGTCGCTCACGATTTGCCTCCGTGCTTTCGACTGTGTCGCCTCTATCCGATGAAACAGATGAGTCCCCGAGTGAGACACTAAAACGTAGCCCTGCCCCATCCCCGTCCGCGTACGATGCGGCCGGGCTTCGCTGGATAATAGCAGGTACGAGATTTGAACCGCCCCGGGTTTTCCGGAGACTCCAACTCTTGAGAGGATGGAGTCATGACAAGACGAAGCAGGTATTCACCGGAGATGAAAGAGCGCGCAGTGCGGATGGTTTTCGACCAGCAGGCTCAGCACGAATCACAGTGGTCGGCGCTCTCATCGATTGCGTCGAAGATTGACGGTACGCGGGAAACGCTACGCACGTGGGTGCGGCGAGCAGAGCGTGATGCTGGGAACGAGCGGGACTGACGACGGACGAGCGTCAGTTCCCAACCGCTTCGACGAATTCCGGGTTCTTTGCCATCATGTCCGCCAGTTCTTTTAGTTGCTGTGTAGAAAGACGTATTGTGTTATCGTCGCGCATAGCAGGCGGTCCTTTCCTCTGTCGCCGATTGGTACTCGGCTCAGAAATTAGGTTTTAAGACGCCCCGGGGATAAATCCATCGGGGCGTGTTTTACGGTCGCTAGTCTACCATCGCTCCAATATTCCACTCGACTTGCGCGCGCAAGTTGATGTAATCTCCCTCTCGCCAAACAAGGTTGTGCGTGGCCCGAGCGTCGGGCCACCCGCTGAATACAACACCCCCTTTGGGGGGAACAAGCGGGAGCCTGCACGCCACGTGCAGCCTTGTTTGGCGACTGGCCCGGCGACCAATTCTCCGGGACCAAACCAAGGGAGGATGTTCTATGTTCAGACGGAAAGCTGTATTCGGAGTCACCATAGTTCTGCTTTTGTTCGGTTGCGGGAATGGAGGCGACAAGACACCAACGAGGCCCACACCGCCTCCGCCGACACCTGCCGCTGTAGTTGAAGTTACTGGCAGCGGCACGATTACGGTCCACCCCAGTCGAAATAGAAGATTCGTTTTCGCGTGGAAGTTCCCGATACGGATTCGTGAGACTGGAGGTGGCACGGCAACATGGGCTTTCTTCCGTTACTCGTTCTTCAAGAACGGCAGACAAGTAGAACGCTACGAATGGACTTCTAACGATATAAGGTCGGCAGGGTATAGCGATATCGCCGCACGATCGGATCGAAGAATCTCCGTCACCATGCGGTCGAATGTGAGAGCGGAGGGCTTTGACGCATTACAGCTCCTGGCCGGGTTCGCCGACAAGAAGGACGGAACCGTTCAGGAAATAGAAGTTCTCTTGTCCAGCTTTGACGACGTACGCGTTGACAGAACGCCAGCGTTGTTGCCAGGGCAAGAGTTTTCAATCACTAGCCCGTAAGCTATTTTGTGGGGTGCGTCGGCTCTGAGGGATTCGACGACCTTCCCTCGGCCGGCGCGCCTGTGCCTTCTATTTATTCATCCGCGCGCACCGAACTTGATTAGTCTCCGGTCTGCCGGCACCATGCCGGCATGATTTCTTCGTTTGTTCGCGCTCTCGTCTCTGCCTTCAAGGCTCGTCGCGAGCTGGCTCTCGAGAATGTCGCTCTTCGCCAGCAGCTCGCCGTGCTCCTGTACCTTCTATTTATTCATCCGCCAGCCCCATGGGTGGAAGTCAGCCCTGCGGCGCGAAATACCCTGGATTCTGCGCGGATTCCAAGGGCGTCTAAGCTGCTGATTTGTGGTCTATTTCAAAAGGGCCGAGTTTTGGCACAGGACGAGGTTTCCGCTCGGGAGCCTGGCATCCTGTCCCTTCCATAAACTTGAGCGCGTGAGATTAGCGAGCTGCCTGCAACCAGGATGCTTGGGTCGTCTTCATGTAGGACGTTTCGAGGATCGGCGTCGGCTCTACTCAGGGGTATAGGTGTAAGCTGGCGCGAAGTCCCGTAGCCGTCCCGAGCGGATCGGCTCAAGCAGCGGCGTGTCGAGTGTAATAATTCGGCTGTAACTTTATGCACTGTAACGTCTTAGCGTCATCTTACCAACACTTAACGGCGGAAGCACCGGAAAAAAGACTCCCTCTGGTCTAACGGTCTATAATGGGACGCACTGGAGGTAAGAATGCTAGAAGCCGGGAGCCAAGCGCCGGACTTTTCGGTTCAAGATCACACCGGGAATACCGTCAAGCTTTCTGATTTCGTAGGCAAACATGTGGTCTTGTGGTTCTATCCCAAGGCCGACACCCCGGGGTGAACTATCGAGGGCCGCGGGTTCCGCGATCGAATCCAGCACTACAACGATAACGGCATTCAGGTTCTCGGCATCAGCTTCGATAGCGTGGAGGAAAACGCCGCCTTCGCGAAGAAGTTTGACTTCAATTTCCCACTGCTTTGCGATACCGACCGTGCGGTGGGCTTGATCTATGGCGCCTGCGACAGTGCCGACGCCCAATACGCGAACCGGATTAGCTTTCTCATCGACGGAGAAGGAAAGATTGTGAAGGCTTATCCAAACGTGGACGCGTCGAAGCACCCGGAGGAAGTGTTAAAGGATTTTTGAGGTATTCGCTCAGCCTGTGCCTTCTATTTATTCATCCGCCTGTGACCCGTAAAAAAGGAGACCGCGTATTGACGGGCAGACAGCCATGGGAGTTGAGGTCCTGCGAACTCGTCTTCGCCTCGGTGGAGATTCTGCACTCTGTCGCTGCCGGGCCACCGGCGCAATAACGTGCTCGAGAAAGGACGCGTTGTTCCCCGTCCTGTGCCAAAACTCGGCCCTTTTGAAATAGGCAATAAATCAGCAGCTTAGTGTCTGTGTTTGCGACCGGGCCAAGGGCCGTAGGCTTTACAATCGTCTGGTCCGAGGATGTTATCTTCAGACCCATGATGACGTACCACGTCTAATTATCACAGGTAAACCCCCGGCTCTGCCGGGGTGACTCGCAGAGGTTTGGGTGCTTCTGCCGTTAAGTGTTGGTACGCCGCTAGAGGCATTTGAATGCTAGTGTCAGTTGGTCTGCGTGTGCCGACGAACGCCATCGCATATAATGATGACGTCGGCGTGCCCACGAAGATGTCTCTGAACGTCAGACACCGCGTGGCCAGCCCAGCCGGCATCGCCGAAAGAACTGCGTCTCTCGAAATACGCCTCAAACTCTAACATGCGAGCGGCTTACGCGGCAGCCACCAACACTCGATGGCGGAAGCACCGGTTTTGGTCTCTAAGGTGCTTCCGCCATTAAGTGTTGGTGAGATGACGCTAAGACTTTACGCTGCATTAAATTACAGCCAAAATAGCGCTCACGACCTTCGCCGCGCGCTAAATGGAGCGTAAGCGCTTTTATTGCAAAGAGATACGTACATATTACCAACAGCAAACAGCGCAAGCACCCAATTTTCGTCCGCCACAAATGTACAATTTACAGCCGCCGCTAACAGGCCGCGCCTACGGAGCACCGCGCCAGCCCTCGACCCTACCGCGTTTAAAACTGTATCGTACCGTGCATCATCGCGACGAACGACCATCGGTAGCCATGTACCATCCCGCGAGCAAGACTCATCTCAGGGCTAAGCACGACACGACCGCGAAAGGCGCGCAAGCCGTATCCGACCCGCGTATCCATACGCATGCCCAATTCGTCCTGCGGTACCAAGTCGGTTGCGCCATGCTCCCACACATGCTGCACGCCACTCACGGTCTCACCCCACGAGGGCGCCAGACTCACCGACAGGCCGCGCCCAACCATACCGGGATCGAAACGCAGCAACACGCCGACCCCCCACTCCCGGATCGTACCTTCGTGCATGGCCAACCGCCTGGCACGTCCTTCTGCGATCAACCCCGCAGGATGCTGGTAGCGCAGTCCGCCGCCGACTTCCAGGCCCGGATCATCCTTGAAGGCGAGCCGTCTCTCCCACGCGTAGAAGAGGCTTCGAGCCAGGGACATCGACGAAATGAGAAGATTGCTAGTCGGCGCCGGACGCCTCGCTGTAGTCGCGAAGCATTTTCTTGAGCTCCATCTGGTGAAGCTCTTCTTGCCCAACCATGGTGCGCGCGAACTCCTCCAGGTAGATGCTCGCATCCTCTACCGCTTCGAGGAGGTCGACATAGAGCTTCACAGCGTTCTTCTCGTGGTTCACGCTTTCCTGGAGAATCGCCTTGAGCGAATGCTGAAAGGTCTCTTCGAGGGGCGCCACACTGAGCGATGGGTGGCCACCGAGGCCAGTCAGAATCTCACCTACCTGTTGAGCATGGTCCAAGGACTCGGAGGCCTGTGCCTTCATGAATTCCACGATCGGCAGCCGATTGGCGCCGGTCACCATGAGCGCATAGTGGGTGTAGCGAACGACCCCCGCGAGCTCATGCTCCAAGATCGTATTTAGTATTTTGACGGTTTTTTCGGTGTCGAGCTTTTCCATACCTGCACATTCTATCAAGTCGGGGGTCTTCCAATACAGCCGATCAGCGGGCTGCTGCTGCCTCGTAACCAGCTCCTGTTCAACTTCCATCGCATCCGCTCTCGACTCCCTACCTCCGCTTTGGTCTTGACCGCGTCCTGTGCCAAAACTCGGCCCAGTCGGCATCGACGAAAAACCACGCCTCTCGAAATCAGGCGTAACTCTAGCACACGAACAGGTTACGCGGCGGCCACTAACACTTGACTGCGGAAGCACCTTCGAGCGCGCAGCCGGACGGTAAGGTCAGGGCAAGGGCAACAACTCCCTCGAATCCTTCACCATCATCACGACGACGGCCTCTCCAGAGCTTGCCGACATTCACCATCGACAGCCCGCAATCATCGCTCCCGACCGTTTCGACGACTGGCTCGACCCAACATCGCCGATGCTAAGGCTACTCGACTTGGTACGTGAACCCTATGGCGGCCCTTAACGAGAAGCGTGCCGTTAGCACCAGAGTGAACAGCGTTCGGAACGACGACCCAGACATTCTTGCCCCCAGGTCGGAGATGGGACTCTTTTGACCGGCAGGGAAGAAACCATCCGTGCGGTCAAATGGAATCCCTCACGTGCTGCTCGTGACATTTACCTGTTCGCTCATCTCAATTCCCTGTTCGCCTATTTCAAATTCCCTGTTAGGTCATCTTAAATTCCCTGTTCTTTCGGAACAGGGAATTGCCATCTAACCATTTGAACTACCGATGGTTACCACGTGAAAAAATGGCTCGATCAGCCTCAAAATGGCCCAAATTCCCTGTTAATTCCCTGTTTTTCCCTGTTATTGATGGCTGCTAGCCGAGACCGGATAGCTCCGAACTACACCATCCGCCACCCAGTCTGCCCAATTGTGGCACTGCAGAGACGGGTGAGATTTTCCGCGCAGTTGGCGGGTTTTGCAGGATTAGGTGGCACCAGAGACGCGCTGAAAGGGCCGAATGGGCCTCATTTTGGGATTCGTCTCTAATCTCGATTTTCGAGTGCCACGTTTCCGCCAAATCGGGGAGCGGGCCGCTGACCGGGCCATGCGGGCGGCGGAAAAGAGGCCACCCGAGAGGCTCAGAATCGAGGCCGGGGCATGCGTCCCGATCAGCCGGCTACCGACCGGTCGATTTCTACGGCGTAGTCGGCCTCGTTGATCAGCACATTCAGATCCTCGTCGGTTAGTTCGTAGCGCCCAAGTTCATCAGTCGGCCGCCGTAGAATCAATCGGCCCTCAATATCAACATCACGGATCTCTACTGCAGAGATGTAATAAAAGTGGTTCTCCTGTCGTTTCGGGGGATCTGATTTGTGTTGGAGGGCATGGCCTATGGACGCTGCCGCGATTGTGGAAAACGCCGGAAACTCCGGGCGAGAGAGGCGTTTAGGGAAAGGTTGTGAGCACGTACAAACGTGGAGCGGCGTTTTCCACAATCGCTTGGAAAACGCTTCGCGTTTCCCACGAGCGCCCACAGGCCCCTCCTGATATATATACAAGAAAGATTAATTCATATGGAATAAGGAAGGGGGGGCTCGATTAGTGGAGGCTATGGAAAACGCCCTTCCAGGCTTCGAAGAGAACTCAGTCGTGAGCAAGGTCTGAACGACCAGAACCGTGGGGCGTTTCCCACAGCCTCGTCTCCCGCTGAGGGGCAGTGGCATTTGGTGAGGCCCGTGGGTTGAGAGGGTAAGCCATGTGTAGATGCGCATCGGCGAGAACGCTAGAATTTTTTTGCCTCTCCTGCCATTTCAGTGGATCCTCTCGAGGGTGAGACCGCCACAGTTTAGGTAGACGAGACTGATGAGAGCTTCGGCAGAGTGGAGTCCAAAGCTGCGGTGGCTCAGCAGCCGGATTTTGTTGTTCATTCCTTCGAGTCGGCCGTTGCTGAGTCTCCACGTGACCCACGCGATGACGCCATCGAAGTGGCTGCGGATCATCTTCGCCGCGCGTTTGACGGGCTCTATCCTTGAGCTCATAGCGCGCCGCAGCCATCCTCGGAGAAACTTCTTGGCCCATGTCTCGGTTTTGTAGGTGTAGAGGTCCATGAAGTCGTCGCGCAGAAGCATGGCGCGGTAGAGGCGACGATTAGCTCGCACCTGCTCGCGGAGCACCCGTTTGTCTTTCGCGCTGCGGTTGTGTTTGGCCTTGAGAAGGGGAAACTTGGTGTTCTTGAGGTTGCGCCGGGCAGTCCCTTTGAGCTCGCGCACCAGCTCGCGCCGGGTCTTATCCACGGCCTCGTTCAGATGCTTGACGATGTGGAAGCGGTCAAAGATCACCCGTGCCTGAGGAGCCTTTTTGCCGACGACAGTTATGTACGGCTCCCACATGTCCATGCTGACCGCTTCGAGCTCCGCGGCTCTTTGTGGTCCGAGCTTGCGGAAAAACCGCAGCAGCGTCTTGGCCTTGCGCTCCTTTCCCGCCCAGACGACCCGGCCGCTGAGATGGTCTATTACCACTGTTAACCCTAATCGCAAATAAACGTCACCGTGTCTGAGGTCTTTGGCCCCGTGAATAGCACCTTTTCCAGGTTCTGCATACACCGTGCAGAATCACCTATAGTGGCGGCGAGCGGGTGCCCCAGCACGAGCTTCTCGCCTGTGCCCAGTGCGGCTGTTTCGCGTTTTCGTGCTTCGAAGATTTTGCGATTAGGGTTAAGTACTTGTGGCGTTTGCGGTAGCTGATCTCGTCCATCCCAATCACCCGCAATCCATCGAGCTCGCGCCGCTCATCCCGCTGCTCGGCAACCACTCGCTGGATGATCCGTCGCACCGAACGCCACGTCACTCGGAAATAGTTCGCTACGGCGCTGACGTCCGTCCTCTGTGCCAGCCACGCTACTCTCTTGTTCGAAGCTTTTGGTAAAGCGGCTTCCCTTGTCGGCCCAAGCGGTACGTGTCAACAACTTTGAGACACTCGCGAGCTGCATTTAGTGAGCCTCGATTAGCGTCGGGAGGCTCGTGGCGCCGGTGCGGTCCACATCTGCATCGATCGAGATCTCGTTTCGTGGAGCAGAAAAAGGGGGTACCCCAGGTATGGACGCCGCCGCGAGAGTGGCTTGTGCGGCATTCAGGAGCGTCGTTTTCTCCGTCGGCGGGTTGATCCAAGCCTGAGGAGGCAAAACGGGAGGTTGTGGCGTTCCGCGAACGAAGCGTTCGGGATGAGTCCGATGAGCTTCGAGAAGGATCTGGCGCCGAGCGGTGGTGAGCTGTTCGGCGCGACCATAGTGAACGTCGGCCGGCGTCATGAAGCCGATTCCTGAGTGCCGGTGCTCGTAGTTGTAGTAGTCGAAGAAACCGCCGCAGAACAGCCGGCCGTCTTCGGCGGAACCAAAACGGCTCGGAAACTGAGGACAGTACTTCATCGTCTTGAACTGGGACTCGGAGTAGGGATTGTCGTTCGAGACGTAAGGTCTGGAGTGGGCACCGAACTCGTTTCACCGCACCAGCAAAGCGACCGAGTCCACATGAACGAAGCAACCGCGCGGATCAAGATCAACAAACTGCTCGAAGCAGCCTTCTGGACAGTGTGTACCATCATTTTCCCGTTGGCTCTTTTCTGTTCTGGCAGACGGACGACGAGATTCAGTCCTACAGGCGCATAGGGGAAATCGAACTTCGGCACGACCAAGGCAAGTTTGTTCAGTACGTTCTGGATGGCCAGCAGCGCATAACCTCCCTTTTCGCAAGCCTAGAACAGGCGCAGATCACGTATCGGATCAACGGGAAGCAGGTCACCAAGAGCCTCCAGATCTACTTCGACTTGGACGAAGAACAGTTTGTTCCTGATCCGTTTATATCAGTTCGAGAGCGGTCCCCTGCCAAACTACTGGGCCTGCCCACGATAGGAAGCACCAATAACTACCTGAAACTGCTCGTATCGCTGCTTCGGACCATCGACGAGAATCAGCCATCACCCGAGCAGGTCGTCGTCTGGCTTGTCACCGAGTTCAACGTGAGTGTCGGCCTCGCGGGCCGCCTGCACCGGCTCCTCCAACGGTTAGACCTCTACACAGTTGCTGACGAGGTCTGCTCGGCGACCGAAGCTGGCCAGCTGCTAGCACAGGATGAGAGCCCCCGAGGTGTCCTGCGGCAGCTCGTTGCCAACTTCGACTATTTTGCGGATCTCCTCCCAGCGCTTGCGGCTCGTAGAGCAATTACAGAAGAGGATGCTGTCACGCTGCTTACCGAAACGCGCGAAGACGAAATCAAATCCTACCGCGTGCAGTCTCGTCTCAAGTGGCTTGCAGACCTCGGTCTCGGTTCCCTTAAAGACACCCGCTTCCGCCTCTCGACGGATGGCCAGGCTCTCGTCGACGAGATCGTCCGAGAGGCTGAAATTCAAGAGCACAACAAGCACGAAGAGGAAGCCGACAAACGGAGCCGGTACTTTTCCGTCCGAGAAATCACCGACTTCAGCAAGTTAATGGAAGCTGCCACCCGGCTCGATCCCGGCCGTCATGCCGCGCTCGTTCGAGTTCACAAGCGATTCGCAAGCTACCCGTTCTCAACCATCGACGTACTGGAGCAGCCAATCGACACGGCTTGCGAGATCTTTGAGCGAATCAACAACTCCGGGAAGGTCCTCAATATCGTGGACCTGATGGTCGCGAAAACGTGGTCGCCAACGTTCAATCTCCGAGAGCGGCTAAATGAATTTCGTGAGGAGCTCGCGACGGTGTACTACGACGACGTGCCGAATATCACGATCCTCCAGTGTGTTGCTGGGGTACTGACAAAGGCAGTGCGTCGCAAAGACATTCTGAATATCGGAAAGGCACAGATCCAGGAACACTGGGACGTGACCCTCGAAAGCATCCGTCAGGCGATCGACTTCCTGAAGGGCGACTTACGGATTGCGCACGCAAGAATCCTCCCTTACAACTCTGTCATTGTGCCCCTGACGTATTTCTTTTTTGCTACTGACACCAAGGTTACACAGGCTGGTGTAGCAAAAAAGACACTCGCCCAGTGGTTTTGGAAGGTCTCTGTGAGCAGCCGCTACGACGCCACTGCGGAGACCAGGCTCGGGGACGACATCGCTGACATAGACAAACTCGCTGGCGGCGAGACGGTGACCTTTGCTTACGCCGCCCCACCCCTGTCAGCTGAGCGCATCATTGAGCAGCGTCTCAACCTCGGCAGCGCGTTCTGCAAAACACTCTTGTGCGTCCTGAATCGCCGAGAGCCTCGAGAACTCAAGGACGGCTCTCCTGTCTCCCTTACGAGCTTCTCGAAGTTCAATTCTGCCGAATTCCATCATCTGTTTCCACGCGCGTACCTGCAAGGACACGATGCCGGGCATCGCAGGCTTCGAGACAGTATGGCGAACATTGCCCTTGCTCGTGCTTCGGCAAACAAGACGTACGCCAGCAAGGCTCCTTCCAAGTACTTGAAGCGCTGTCGTAATCCCGAGCTGTTGGAGGCTCTTCGCTCCCACTTTGTGGACGACCCCGAGGCTTCTGGGCTTCTCACTGATGATTTTGAAACCTTTCTCCAGTATCGCGCCGAACAGATCCTGGCTGAGATGCGCCTCCTCACTGGAGAGATGGAGGAGGTTGAAACTGACTTCCACGGAAACGAGGCACGTGCGATTGAGAAATTCGAGCTGCGCCTTCGAGAGCTGATCGATTCCGTCCTTCGAAAGCATGATCCTGGCTACTGGCCGCATCTCAAGGACGGTGATCTCAGAGGCAGGATCGAAGAACGCATCAACGACTGGCTAAGGCAGCAGCCCTCGCGCGCGCGAACGGATATCAGAGAAGTGGATTTCTGCCAGATCCGCGAGTACTATCGTTTGATCAAGGCGTACTGGTCGCTGTTCGAGCCGTTGTTCAAGTCTCGTTCGAACCTAGACATACATCTGGGACACATCAACAACTTCATAAACGCATTGATGCACAACCGGGAACTTGAACTCTCTACGCGATCGCTCGCCCTCGGCTCTCTGGCGTGGTTCGACGGTATCTTTCACAACAAATGACTAGCGAACAGCCTACCAGCTAGGCCTTCCGAACAATTCCGATGATGCAACGCCATTTAGTCACAGGCGAAGACTCGCCAAGACATTGACCAGTTTTCATCGAAGCCGGATGGGCGTGAGGTCAAAATACTCATGCGGCTTCCCGATGGTAGAAACGTAGCAACCCGCCAAGCCGTTTACGGAAGCGCACCATAGATACTAAGCTGCTGATTTGTGGTCTATTTCAAAAGGGCCGAGTTTTGGCACACGACGGGGTCGCCGGTCAAGCGCGTCAGTTCGTAGAACAGGTACGGGTTGGCGAGAATGGCTGTGTCGTGCGTGTCGATTCCCGCCTTGGCACGCTCCTCCTGAACGTAGAGAGCGGTTGCCTGCTCCCGTGTGATCTCGAAGCGGCTGACGAGTTTGAGCAGCGCGCGGCGATCATCGAGTAGCCGGTACCCGTCCTGTGCCAAAACTCGGCCCTTTTGAAATAGACCACAAATCAGCAGCTTAGACGCCCTTGGAATCCGCGCAGAATCGAGGGTGTTTCGCGCCGGCCGAGAAGTCTTGGCGCTTCTTGCGCCAAGGTTTCGGCTGGAAGCGATGGAGTAGGCGATGGATGTACGCGACTGTCGGACTGTTCGATTACCGAGTTCGATATCTCGTAGATTCGCCGAAAGACACCCCGGCTCGATAGGTCACATAACCCTTCGCGGGAAGTGTGCAGGAGCGCGTAGTGCGGGAAAGCCGCACGCTGCGTGCGATGTGGCGGGGGCTGGAAACGGACTTACGGTGCGGCTAGTGAGGCACTCCCACAGGAAACGGGGAGAAACAGATAGGCCGCGCCTACGGAGCACCGCGCCAGCCCTCGACCCTACCGGCCATCGCTGCGAATCTTCACGCACGGGTCCCCCTGCGCGGATTGTCGGCAGACCACGGGCTCGTCGAAAACCTGCTCGCAATTGTCCATGAGGTCTGTGTGAGAAGCATGCGCTGAACAGACGTCGCAATGAAAGAATCGTCTCCTCGGCGCTTGACATCGGGAACTCAGCCGTACAGTTGTCGAATCCAGTCGATGAAGCTCATCGCGATCGGCGCCGTTGTATCCAGGTCACCAGCGGTGATGGCGGCCCCCATCTTCCGTGGCTCGGCGCGCGTCGCCAGCCAGGCGTGGATCTTCGCCCGCAGGATCTTCTGGTGCACGAACTTGCGTTCGGCCACAGGGATGTCGTCGATGTAGCGCTGAGCCCCTGGCCAGACTGGATCGGCGGCGGGTATTAATCGCTCAATGAAGTCTTCCAACTCGCCGGCCGACCCGTTGTCCGGCATCAACCAGATCCCCACCCGGAGTCTGTTCTCGATAATCGTCCCGCCTGGCACCATCTGGTTGGGCAGTCTTACAGCTACCTGGCGCAGTTGGTGTGCTATCGCTTGCCACCGCTGCATCGGATCTTGGTTCGCATCCTGTGCCTTCTATTTATTCATCCGCGCGCACCGAACTTGATTAGTCTCCGGTCTGCCGGGACCATGCCGGCATGATTTCGTCGTTTGTTCGCGCTCTCGTCTCTAGAGGACCTAGAATCGAGACTGGGGCTACCGCGGCGCAGCGGGCTAGCACGTTCTGGTCTAGGTGCAGCCTGGGCCTGGACCCAGGTTTCCGCTCGGGAGCGTGGCATCCCCCTGCTGGACGGTGTTTTCCCTGCGCGTACGGAGAACTCGAATCGCCGACATCGCCTCCGACCCCCAGATCTGGGGCTCGCCACAGGTTGATGACGATCGAAACGGCCCCGGCGCGCCGATCTTGAGTTCGTTTGTGTTTTTGGACACAACGAGATAGGCCGCGCCTACAGAGCACCGCGCCAGCTCTCGACTCTACCGCGCTTCTCCGTACTGCCTTCCTAGAGGTCGATGTCGACACCTACCGGGCAGTGGTCGGAGCCCCGCTCGTTGGGCCGGATGAAGGCGTCCTTCAATCGTTCCATCGCGCTCGGCGACGCGAGGACGTAGTCGATGCGCCACCCGACGTTCCGCTCGCGCGCGCCGCCCCACTGCCGCCACCAAGTGTAATGGTCCGGCTGGTCGGGATGCAGGGCGCGAAAGGTGTCCACCCAGCCCGCTTCGAGCCAGCGGTCGAGCTCGACCCGCTCCTCGGGGGGAACCCGCTGTTCTTGACATTGGATTTCGGGCGAGCGAGGTCGATCTCGCGGTGCGCGGTGTTGAAATCCCCGATCACGAGCACTGGACATCGGCGCCGCAGTTGCTGCGCCCGGTCGAACACAGCCCGATAGAAGTCGAGTTTGTAGCCGGCCCGGCTGTTGTCCCGGTCCTTCCCGCTTCCCTTGGGGAAGTAGCCGTTTACAACCGCGAACCGCCCGCGATCGGTCCGGAAGTGAGCAGCGATGAACCGGCCCTCAATATCGAACCGAGGCTCTCCGAGGGAGGTCTCCACTAGAACGGGCTGGAACTTCGAGTAGATTCCGACACCACTGTATCCCCGGCGCTCGGCTACCGCGAACACGGCGTGCCAGTCGGTCGGCGTCCGTGCGGCGAGAGGGATCTCCTCGGGCAGCGCGCGGACCTCTTGGACGCCGAGGATGTCGGCTCCAGACCGGTCCAAAAAGTCCACGAACCCGCGCCGCACGCAAGCGCGAATCCCATTTACGTTCCAACTCACGACCCGCATCGGTTCTTTCTCCGCCACACCAGCCACTAGACGTTCGTCAGGCCGCTCTTAGTAGATGGTCTCGTTGGTGGGG
Organism: Candidatus Marinacidobacterales bacterium; assembly: GCA_965197495.1. GTDB lineage: Bacteria > Acidobacteriota > Vicinamibacteria > Marinacidobacterales > SMYC01 > SMYC01. The sequence goes on along the minus strand of OZ240210.1, from coordinate 9,016,617 downwards.
GCAGATCAATTGAGGTTGCCGTCTGGGGAGCAGATTGAAACTCAAGCGCGCGCAAAACAGCGTCCCGCTGCGTCGTGCTCCGCCTGCGAAGCGGCTTCAACACGGTCGACTATGTTGAAACGGTCAGAAGTGACGCTCATCTCGCAAACCCGGTACGGTTCACAATTCAGGCCGCCGCGTAATCTGTCCACAGAACACGCCGAACGAGATGTTTAGTCCTCGTCGAGCCGATTGAAGGCTATTACCGCCTGGCCTATCGCGGTCAGCCATTCATTGGAGTGTTCGAGTAGATCGCCGACCTTCGGCTTTCTCCCGTCGACGACTACGCGCCATGACCAATAGTTGCCGTCCTTTTTCACGGTTGCTCCGGGAAGGAGCCGGGCCACGGCCTCAAGGTAATCCACCCCTACTTGCGGATCGCCGCATTGCTCCGCGTAATAGACCACGTAGTTCGTGTCGAGATCTCCATTCGGAAACAACGTGCCGAAGTTAACCTTGCTTCCATCGCTCCGATGCCAGTTCAGGATGTACGAGGCGCGTGACAAGGTGACTTCGAAATCGTCGCCCTGGGCCTCGTAGCTCTGGAAGAATGCCCGCACGCGCTCCGGTAGTGCCGGATCGACCTGTTCGATCTGTTCGTAGAACTCCTTCTCCGTGATCTGCGTCCTGACTCTTACACCACCTGACGCTGGTGGCGGGTCTTCCACCACGACCTCCGCGTCGGCCCGTCGCACGACAGCACGTTCGATTTCGATCGTCTTGGCGAGTACCCTCGGCTCTACGATGACCCCGCCCGCCGAGCCCTCCGGCATGTCGAAGATGGCCAACTCCACGAGCCCGAACGTGATTCGAATGCCGGCGGACTGGTTGAGATAATCCGCGATGCGTTCAACCCCTTCGCATATGCCGTCGCCCACCACGATCAGGAGAAAGCGGCCGCTGGTAAGGCTACGCGCGTCGTCGTCCACGAAGGTCGCTTCGTCAAGCGTATCGTGCTGCGCCCGCACGATATCGAACAACGCGTTGGTGTTTCCGGAACGTCTTGCAGCCCGGCAAACGGCATCGTTCAGCTCATCGTACGACCAGCGACTGATCTCCTTCGCGTAGTCGAGGATCTGGGAGACAGCACCGCGCCGTGCCTCCGGGTTACGCCACAGCTTGCACTCAACGATGGACAATCGACCCTCCTCGCTCATGTAGGCGAGGTCGATCGGCCCGGCCGCGGTTGGCAACTCGCGACAAAGCGGTGTGGCAGGAGCGAACGCAGGATCGATTTCTCCGATGGGGAGGATTTCAGGCGTCTCGAACAGAAGCCGTTGAAGCCAGTCCTCGTCATACCCGTTACCGCCGGACCCGATCTCCAGTCGACGCCGGTGCAACGGAACCGCGCGGCTTCCCTTAAGTTTTGGAAGGTAGACTGTCTGACCGTATCTGGAGCGGTTAGACATGCTCGATTCTCCTTTCTGTAGCGGCAGTCCCGGTTAGTCCGGCGCAGTCGAGACATTGTAGCCGCACTGCGAGGCACACGAACTAGACAACACGAGGTATTCTGCGCCGCTGCGACCCCGTCCTGTGCCAAAACTCGGCCCTTTTGAAATAAGCCATAAATCAGCAGCTTAGTGTCTGTGTTTGCGCTGGGGCCAAGGGCCGTAGGCTTTACAATCGTCTGGCCCGAGGGTGTTATCTTCAGCTCCATGATGACGTACCACGTGCAATTCCTACTGCTCGTTCTAGCTGGCTGGGTCAACCGCCAGCAGCAGGATGTGATCGACTACCTGCAAGAGGAGAACCGTGTGCTCCGAGCCGGGCTTCGGGGCAAGCGTCTCAGGCTCTCGGACGACGAGCGGAGCAGGCTCGCGGTCAAGGCCCAGGCTTTGGGCCGCGAGGCGCTGGCCCAGATTGCGTCCGTTGCCACACCCGCTACGCTTGTGCGCTGGTACCGCCACCTCATCGCAGCCAAGTACGATGGCAGCAAGAACCGAAGTCCAGGCCGACCTCCGACGGCGAAGGACATCCGTGAGCTCATTGTGCGCGTGGCGCGGAAGAACCCGACGTGGGGATATACGCGCCTGCGAGGCGCACTCAAGAACCTAGGACATGAACTCGGACGCAACACCATCAAGAGAGTCCTAGCTGAGCACGGTATCGCTCCTGCGCCGGAGCGGGGCAGGAGCATGTCGTGGAGCACCTTCATCAAGGCTCATTGGGGCGCCATCGCTGCGACAGACCTGTTCACCGTCGAGGTGGTGAACCCGTTCGGGCTCGTCCGCTACCATCTCCTGTTTGTCATCGATATCGCCACTCGCTGCGTGTGCATCGGTGGGATAACGTCGGACCCAAACGGGGAATGGCGCAAGCACCCTAGTCCACACTGATCATGTTCTCGCTGCGGTACTTGCCGCGTGTCCCGTCAATTGTGATCTCGCAGACCAAGCGGTACTTGCCGGACTCGGTCGGCGTGTAGGAGCATAAGCCATTCCGCTCCGTGCCAGGAATGTCCGTCCAGGTATCGGTCGAGCTATTGCGGCGCTGCCACTTGGACGTGTGGGTGGTGTAGGTCACCCCGTTGATAACGCTGTTCTGAAGGTTGATGCACCGTCCGGCGGACGCGAACAAGAACTGCACGCGGCCGGGGGAGATGCGCAGACCCTCCAGCCGCTTGTAATGCCCCGCAACTGGCTGCACGGCAGTGGTCGTCGTTGGCGGTGGGGGCGCCACGGTCGGGCTGGTCGGCTGCGCTGTGTCACCGCCGCAGCTCGCAATCACCGTTGCGAGCATGCCAGCGACGACGAGATGTTGAACGCCTCGTTGGTTACCTAGTTCGCCGGTCGTCGTATATCCAGACATTTTTCGTATCCTTCCTGAAAATCCAAGCCACTGAGTTGGCCTAGAAGGTGCTTCCGCCACTGAGCGCGTGCGCTCCATCGCCTAAAGGCGATGGGTTCACGTCGCCGACTAAAGTCGGCTTGTCCTTGCCTCGTTTCACTACTCACTGACCTTGAAAGAATCGTCGTCCTGGGGCACGGCACCCTGCAACTCTATATACTTCGCTATCACCTCATCCGTCACGTTGCCCGTTGTCACCACGAAGTAACCCCGTGCCCGTAGGTGCCGACCCCAGAACTCCTTCCGCATCGTCCGTAAGTCGCGCATCAGACGATTCGACGTCTTACCCTTGATCAACTGCATCACTCGACTCGGCGACAAATTCGGCGGCACGCTCAGCAACAGGTGCACGTGCTCAGGCCGCACATGACCCTTCAGTATTTCTATCTGGTTCCGAGCACAGATCTCCCGGATGAGATCCCGGAGACGAACCGCTACATCCCCTCTCAAGGCCGGCTTGCGGTACTTCGTGATAAATACGAAGTGATAGTTTAACTGGTACGTCGTGTGCGATGATTTACGATATCCTTTCACCTGGGGATCGTACCCCAAGCCTCCTAAAGGCTTCGCCTAAAGGCGTGGGATTTCAACCATCCCCGAGTGGGACATTAAGTGTTGGTTAGATGACGCTAAGACTTTAGGGGGATGTGTCCCGAGGTCCGTGGAGAAAGAACGGTGCCCTCCACTCCGTCTCCAAAGAGATCCTGTCTCTCACTCGATGTCCAACTGTAGGCGCGCTGGTATTCCGGAATGCGGAACAGACGGCCATCGAGCAGCTTCGACAGGGTGAGGTATTGCGGATGAATCGTAATCATCTGTTGACCCGGAACACCTTCATGACCTCATCGCCGAGGTGATTGATCACCTTCACGGCGATGCGCCCATTGCTCGGTTTTTCGGTGCTTCCGCTATTAAGTGTTGGTGAGATGACGCTAAGACTTTACACTGCATTAAATTACAGCCAAAATAGCGCTCACGACCTTCGCCGCACGCTAAATGGAGCGTAAGCGCTTTTTTTGCAAAGGGATACGTACACATCACCAACAGCAAACAGCGCAAGCACCGACTAACGTAGTAACGCGCATCGCGGGAACGCTCTTTTCTCTTTCGGAAAAAAAGATTCTAGCGTTCTCGCCGATGGGAGTCAAGCCCATTCTTAGTTGAAATTTTCCACGGCTCCCGGTTCGTTTAAGCAACGTTCTTCCTCGACGTATTCTTTTTCGCGGTCTCGATCTTCAGTTCACGCTTGAGCGCTTCACGCAGCTTTGGAAGGTGTCGGTAGCCCATCACCTTCCGGAGGCGCGGCTCGATGTCGGTGAGCGCGGTCGCGAGCCAGCGTTGGCGTTGGTTCGAAGTCTTCCAGTGATCGACCTTCGCGCAACGTTCCTCGATAAGCGCATTGACGGACTCGATGCAGTTCGTCGTCTTTAGTGAGTGACCGAGCACCCCGTACACGCCAAGACGATGCACGGTCAGGGTCTCCTCCAGCCCCTCTTCGAGGCTAGAGGCCGCAGACTGATTCCTCTCTTCCAGCTCGCGGTGGAGTTGCTCGAGGGCCTCAAGCGCCTCCTTGTGCGTCGGCCGGCCGTACGCGCGCTGCAGCCGCTTGCGCCACAACGACTGCTCGCTCTTGGACAAATAGCTCACGACATTCTCTCGTTTGTGCCACTGGCAACGGCCCACGACGACCCGCCTGCGAAAGGCCTTAGTCACGGCTCCTCGCAGCCCCTTGCTGCCGTCGATGACCACCAGCAGCCCTTCAGAGATATCGAGACCCCGCTCGACCAATGAACGCAGGAACGGCCTAAGAACACGCTCGTTCTCAGTGTCTGTCTCCACGAAGCCGAGGAAGCGTTTGTCCCCGGATAACGTGATGCCGAGAGCCACCACCCGTTGCGCTCCGGTTCAGGCACGACCGGCCGCGCCTGCTCGCAGCAGCCGCCGACCAGTCCCGGACGACCCACGGAGCCGAGGAAGCAGTGGACGCCTGCCGGGCGTTCGGCGCACTCCTGGCAGACGCCATCGCCGGGTCACCGTTCTCGGACGTTCTGGCTCCGAGACGGGGACCAGGCTCTTGGATGCTTAACGCCGCATCTAATAATGAAGGAGGCGTGGAGAGAACACCATTCGTCGCGTAAGTCGGAAAATTGGTGATAACCGTCATTGATAACCGATTCCCTGGTCCAAAATCCGCCAAAGCGAAGCCACTTTCTGCCGAGACCGGATAGCTTCAAACTGCACCATCCGCCACCCAGTCTCGCAAATTGTGGCACTGCAGAGACGGGTGAGATTTTCCGCGCGGTTGGCGTGGTTTTTCAAGATTAGGTGTCACCAGAGACGCGCTATAAGGCCTGAACAGGCCTCATTTTCGGTATTGGTCTCTAATCTCGATTTTCGAGTGCCACGTTTGCGCCAAAGGGGGGAGCGGGTCGCTGACAGGGCCGTTGCAGCGTCGGAAAAGAGGCCGCCCGAGGGGTCCAGAATCAAGGCCAGGGCTACCGCGGCGTAGCCGGCTAGCACGTTCTGGTCCATGTGCGGCCCGGGCCTGGATCCAGGTCTCCGCCCGGGAGCGTGGCATCCCGTCCTGTGCCAAAACTCGGCCCTTTTGAAATAGACCACAAATCAGCAGCTTAGACGCCCTTGGAATCCGCGCAGAATCCAGGGTATTTCGCACCGCAGGGCTGACTTCCGACCCATGGGCTGGCGGATGAATAAATAGAAGGCACACCAGGAGTTACAACGGCTACTTCCTGTGCGTCTCCGGTTCCGAACGGAGCTTTACCCGCACCGCTAGCGGGCAGTTCGCAGCAGCGCCAACGCGTAGACAATGCCGATGGCCGGAACCACCGAAAATGCCAGCGCAAGCTCCCAATCTCCTCGCACTCTTCCCGCGGCAATCATCTGCGCAACCCACAGGTCGGCAATCACGTTCGCTGTCAGGAGCGCCATCATGGCGAGGATCTTCGTCGTGGCGAGGCGGGGCCGCAGCACGAGCAGAAGTAATCCCGCGGCGCCAAGAGGGTGCAGGAGGACCACCAGCAGCCGTTGCCAGACGTCTCCACCGTTAGCGAATGCTCCAACCAGGGCCGTGAATCCTGCGAAGACCGCGTGAATCACAGCGAGAACCGTCACCGAAATCCGGAAGCTGGTCATGGAGACATGATATATCCCTGCTGGGGAGCTACCTAATTGCCGGCCAAAACAGTCGGCGGTTTCGGACATGTAGGGGACGAGACGCGCGTGGTAGACGTTGCGGTTTTGACCGCGGCACACGGGCTGTGCGCCGGGGAAGAACTGCAGGAGGTCAGTGCGGAGTTGAGGCCAAATCCGAGACAAGTAAGGAAATCAAGGAGGCTCAGTCGCACCTGGACCAGAACATGCTAGGGCAGCCATGCCGCGGTAGCCTCGGCCTCGATTCTGGGCTTCTCGGATGACATCTTTTCCGCTGCCGCACGGCCCGGTCAACGCCTGCACCCCTATTTGGCTCAAACTTGGCACTCGAAAATCGAGATTAGAGACGAAAACCGAAAATGACGCCCTTTCAGCCCTTGTGCCTTCTATTTATTCATCCGCCAGCCCCATGGGTCGGAAGTCAGCCCTACGGCGCGAAATACCCTCGCTTCTGCGCGGATTCCAAGGGCGTCTAAGCTGCTGATTTGTGGTCTATTTCAAAAGGGCCGAGTTTTGGCACAGGACGAGGTAGTCGATCACATCCTGCTGCTGGCGGTTGACCCAGCCAGCCACAACGAGCAGTAGGAATTGCGCGTGGTACGTCATCATGGAGCTGAAGATAACACCCTCGGGCCAGACGATTGTAAAGCCTACGGCCCTTGGCCCGGTCGCAAACACAGACACTAAGCTGCTGATTTATGGCCTATTTCAAAAGGGCCGAGTTTTGGCACAGGACGAGGGCGGGCGATTGCGGCGGCAGAAAGTTTGGGACGTCAGCTGTTCGGGCTTGGCGGATTTGGTCTCGCGCGGTCGATCCGAAGCGAGTTGCGAGACTACAAGCCTTCGGTCGATCAACTTCGCGACGTTCTTTCCGACGGCGAGAAGCGCCGACTCGCTCTCTGATCGAGGTCCACGACGAACAAGGCCGCTGTTTACTGTTGGTCATGTGTATGCATCCCTTTGCAAAAGAGGCGCTTACGCTCCATTTAGCAGCGAAGGTCACGAGCGCTATTTTGGCTGTAATTTAATGCACCGGAAAGTCTTAGCTGTGCTCCGCAATAAGTCTATCTAGTGTCGATTGCTCGGTTTAGACCTGCCAAGTTCGTAGGCTTCTGGCCGGTTTTCTTTTTTGCGGATCACAGGCAGTACCAGCGCACTCTATCAGCGCCCCAACGGAGTCATAAAAAGAGTCATCGCCGCCCCTAGGCAGCAAAACAATGGAGTCCTTTATCTTCACGCACCAGCAAAGAAACGGATCACGCACGAGAGTAATGCCTTCATCCAGCGGGGATTCAGGACACCGTAACCAGAAACTCCGGATGACGGGTGAATGAGGATCCAGGATTTGCTGTCGGACTATCTTAAGCCCTTTGCTCTCCACATATTGGTAGCCTGCGGTCGACCCTAATAGCGAGAATACTGACAAGTAAGCTGATTTGAGCCAACTTACAGCCGCGTACTCCTGTTTGGGAGTTGTCACGGTGAGTGTCATACTCGGCTTCGTTTTTAGCCATTCCCTTAGTTGCTCCGGCCGATGTCGTGGAGAGGTAACGGTACCCAGCAATCCGCTGCTGTCAGCACCTGCCAAATAGATAGTCTCCAACTTTCCCATAATTTCAATCGTGGCTTTGGGCTCCCTAGTCAACATCGTAGCGGCTTGGTCAACACCATATCCAGCATTGCTATTGCACTTCGTGCACGTGAGGCACAATGGTTTACCGCCAAGGGCTTTCGGCGGTACATGCTCCAACGTAACAGTTTCACCTGCCTCTACCTCGGTTTCAGTAAATGGTGCTAGGCAAATAGGGCATTTGATGTTGCCAGCCGCATAAAAGCGACTACGTATTTTCTTGCCGGACTTGATTGACACTCCTTTACTCCTATCCCGTCCTGTGCCAAAACTCGGCCCAGCTGGCATCGACGAAAGAACCGTGTCTCTTGAAATCAAACTCAAACTCTAGCACGCGAACGGGTTAAGCGGCGGCCGCCAACATTTGACTGCCGAAGCACCCATCGGTGGCGTCGTCGGGTCGACCGGCGCGAAGCAGCCACCGATCCATGACAGGTCTAAACCGTGCAATCAAGGCTGGATCGACTTTTTGCGGAGCACAGCCCTTGGCCCAGTCGCTAAGCTGCTGATTTATGGTCTATTTCAAAAGGGCTGAGTTTTGGCACAGGACGGGATGAAGCAGGTAGCAAGAAACCTCACGGACATGTGGGATGGTTTCCTCCTTGGCAAGCGATACCTCATCCACGACCGGGACCCGCTATTCACCGAGGCAGTACGTGGGCTCTTGAGAGATTCAGGCGTGAAGCCCCTGCGCCTTCCCGGGTGCTTCCGCCATCAAGTGTTGGTGAGATGACGTTAAGACTTTATGGTACACTGAGCGCGTGCGCTCCATCGCCTAAAGGCGATGGGTTCACGTCGCCGACTAAAGTCGGCTTGTCCTTGCCTCGTTTCACTACTCACTGACCTTGAAAGAATCGTCGTCCTGGGGCACGGCACCCTGCAACTCTATATACTTCGCTATCACCTCATCCGTCACGTTGCCCGTTGTCACCACGAAGTAACCCCGTGCCCGTAGGTGCCGACCCCAGAACTCCTTCCGCATCGTCCGTAAGTCGCGCATCAGACGATTCGACGTCTTACCCTTGATTAACTGCATCACTCGACTCGGCGACAAATTCGGCGGCACGCTCAGCAACAGGTGCACGTGCTCAGGCCGCACATGACCCTTCAGTATTTCTATCTGGTTCCGAGCACAGATCTCCCGGATGAGATCCCGGAGACGAACCGCTACATCCCCTCTCAAGGCCGGCTTGCGGTACTTCGTGATAAATACGAAGTGATAGTTTAACTGGTACGTCGTGTGTGATGATTTACGATATCCTTTCACCTCGGGATCGTACCCCAAGCCTCCTAAAGGCTTCGCCTAAAGGCGAGGGATTTCAACCATCCCCGAGTGGGACATTAAGTTACACTCAAAATAGTGCTCGTTACCTTCGCTGCGCGCTAAATGGAGCGTAAGCGCCTCTTTTGCAAAGGGATGCATACACATCACCAACACTTAATGGCGGAAGCACCGGCAGTTCGCCAATCTCATACAGCTCGAGTTTAGGGAAGGGACAAGCAACGTTGTGGCATCGTCGGGTCGTCCGGTACGAAACAGCCGATTGCGGCAGGTCTAACCCGCGCAATCAACGCCGGATCGACTTTTTGCGGAGCACAACAGGGGCAACAAGAGCTGTACTTGGCCTGGTACCGCGACAGCGTGGTGTGGTCCGGTGCTTTCAGGTCGAGTTCCATCAGCCGCAACAACGAGTCGAGGAATCCCTCTGTCTGTCGGAGCGGAAGGTAAAAGACCATGCGCAACGTCAACGCCGTCGCTCATCTCAATTTGGTTGCGCCATTCTTTCCCCGGCATTCGTTACGAGTCCTGTAATTTCCCGCGCGGCGCGTTCCCAAGCTGACGGACCGTCAGCCCCTTCCGGAGTTAGCGGCTGATCGCAGCCGATCCAGTGTCGCCGGTGCGGATATCTGCGGCAAACGCGATGTCGATAAGGAAAACCCGTCCATCCCCGAAATGGCCCGTTGAAGCGGTTTTGATGATGACATCAACGGCTTTTGGGGCTACGTCATCGTCGATGACGGTTTGCAGCAACGTCATATCGACCATATCTATTTCGTACTCGGTGGTCAGGTAGACTTCCTTGCGCACCTCCCGGGTGTAGCCTTTGATCGTGCTGATATTCACGCCCTGGACCCCAATCTCGAATAACGCCTTCTTCACGTCGTCGATTTTGCTTGGGCGAATAATGGCCTTGAGCAGTTTCATTTTTTACCACCTCTCGGTATAGGTTTCCCCGTGACGCATGATGAGATGCGTCACTTTCCGGTCCAACTAACCGACGAAAAAGTCAAACCTCCAACTAGAGAGAAATTCTTCCGGCATCAGGAGTCTTGATTCTCGATTGAGAACTTCCAAAACGATCGCCGTGTTTATCCCTCATGTACTTCGTCTGTTACCAAAAATCAGATACAGCCGACGAGCAACCCGTTCCCTTGTAAGGATACCAGATCCCGTAGTCTGACGCGGTATCCGGGTGGACACCGAAGAACTCTGCGAGCTGCAACCGGACCCGACGCAGCAGGCTTCTGATCAGGCTCCATCGTCGTTCCTCTTGGTCGTGACTTGGCCAATGGCGCTCCGCGATAGGCGGAGCGCGGCGTGCCACCACGTCGTTATTCTCTCGCACCCCCGCTCGCTGAGCGAGAAGGAGAAGACATCGTCGAACTTTCCTGCCAGCTCTTCAGCAGTCTCGTGTCGGGACTTCCCTAAACTGGATCCAATCGGAGCCGAGCCACGCCGCCATCTGAAATTCCCAAGGCAACTTCACTTCAAGCGAACTATCGTCCCTGAACATAAAGACGGCAGAGTCTTTCTCACCGGGTTTGAGGTATGCGATGCGGTTCATGTCAACAAAGAGAGACCCATCCACAAGTCTGAACGGCATGGACGTTTTCCTCCGCCGCTCAAGTGAAAAAGGAAGTTGACGCGCCAGGTCTAGGTAGGAGATACTGAGATCGCTGTAGACTTCAGTCTCTTCTACCTAGGCGAGCGGCATTCACGCGCCAACCTCAACGCCCCGGTTACTGGCCGGGGCGTTTCACTTTTCGGGTTCCATTATATACCGCTGTTCTGAGAACACACGGCGGGCTGTCTGGACAGCCTTGGCGAACTTCGCGACATCGTCCTTAGATTGCCCCTCCTAAGAGATACGGACATCCAGGACGGTTTCTGTCTTCGGGTCGTAGTCACACGCATAGTTCATCTTCTGCCACGCTCCGAAGCCATTCTGGAACTTAATCTCAGACCCGAAATACGTCAGGACTCCAGATTTTCGGTCTTTCCACGCGAAGCTGCCGAACTTGGTTCCAAGCCACCCATCCGTCCATTCGTAGTCGTATTTGGCGAGTTGTTCAATCACTCGCTGACAAGGCCGCGTCGCTCGCAAGCTGTGTTTGTCGCCCCAATATTGCAGGTCACCGCCGGCCATCCTGCGTATCCCTACATGCGAGATGCCGACGGGGACGGAGTTGTCTGCGAGCGCTGAACGGCGTCCTGTCCATGACAAAGGCGACGTAGAGTTTATGGATCTGGCACCTTTGGATGACCGCGAGGTCCCCCAAAACGTCGACGAGTGCCTTGCGGATGCCTTTGCCTCCGTCCACTACGCAGAGAATCGACTCGTCGTCTTGAGTCCCTTTGTGTTTTTGGACACGACGCCCGGGGCCGTCCGGGCTTTCCAAAGCGAACACGATGGATCACTTCCACAGACTTGTCACGACGGGGTGCGGCGAGTACTTACAATCATTCTCTGGTTAGCTCGATCTGTACAAACCTGTCGCCTAGGAACCGAAACTTTCGGCCAAACAAAGCTCCGATCTTAGAGTCAGCTGTCGCAAAGAAGATTTGCCGCTCGCCACTCAAGGCGATGTCTCGCAGATGATCCAGCAGCGACAACGTGTTGATATCATCGACGTGGGCGACTGGATCATCCAACAAGAGAACTCTCGGGCCGCCACCCCGTCCTGTGCCAAAACTCGGCCCTTTTGAAATAGATCATAAATCAGTAGCTTAGTGTCTGTGTTTGCGGCTGTGCCAAGAGCCGAGCGCGAACCAACGACGAAATCATGCAGGCATGGTCCCGGTAGACCGGAGACCGATCAAGTTGGGGCGCGCGGATGAATAAATAGAAGGCACAACCAAGCGACGATAAACCAGTGGAGAGACAGGAACCAATACATCGAGAGCGCCCGTGAGTGGACGGAATACGCGCAGTTTCTCCGAATAGAAAGTTCCGCGAACCATCGTGAGAGTGACGAACACCAGATGATCGAAAGCCACGGCTTCTCGACGACGGGGCGCTTGGGCGCAGGTGATGTGCTCATGCCCGCTATGCTTGACAAGAGCACAGCCGGTGCCTTCAACGATGTCTATCTACTTGAGATCGAGCAGTCAGGTGAATTAACCATTAACGTCGAGAAACAGCTCGGACTCGCGTTGCTCCACACAACGGTCGTGGCTCCCGACGGGAAAAAAATAGAAGGCGACATGGGCAGAGGGACCGTGCGCACGAAGAAGAAACTCAACCGATCCGGGCGCTATGAGGTGTGGATTGGTGGAGGCATACCACAGGGCGTAGGCATCTATCGAGTTCAATTTAAGTTCGAGGTAAGTTGATCGGGTTTCGGGGATGGACCGATGGCGTACGGTCTGCTGCTTCTGGCCGATCTTCTTTTTTGCGGGTCACAGGTCGCCTATCGCAGAGCCAGTACCGCGTCGGCTGGTCTCCGCGAGTTTTGAGAACGCCTCTAGGATTCGACCTTGCCGCTCCGTTCGCGTTTTCGGACAGGACGGGCTCTCGCTTGTTAGCATGATAGGCGACGCCTTCGGCAACACCCGTTACCACTAAAGCCGACCTCGCCGATATCGAATCGCTGTACGGTTAATCTCGTTCCCAAGTCCTGTATTCGTTCAGAGCACTCCACTCGTCGCCCCGCCGTGAACGTCCCTTGAGATTGGGAGAGAAAGGAATTGTCGAAATAGCTTCGCTGAAACTGTGTGCTGTGGGGTTTCGTGGGTCGCTTCCATCAAGGGTGTAGTAGACCCTTTCCGCTCCCGCCGGGCGTCGGATAGTGACGCTGTCAGAAGCTCGTTCGAACACCGGCGGGTCGAGGGTGGGATAGTAATCATGGTCCCGAAGCTCTCGAATGAACCTTTTCACGTTTCCGTCCATCAAGTCTAGAACATAGTCCCGCGCCCGCTTCCAATGCACATCCCGCGTGCGGGGACGATTCTCCCTTCCGGGGCCCGCATCGCCCCAGCGGGCCGACTCACAAAACATCGCCGCTTCCACGTAGTCCGCTAGCTTTCGAAAATTGGTTTGGTTTATATGGTCCGCGAGGGGACCGCCATTGTAGCAGGCACGATAGACGCGATCCGCGAACTCCAGCCGGAACTCTGGGCTGTCCGCCAAAGCCATCCATAGTTGGTGTGCACGGACGTTCCGCCCAATACGAACTTGGGTGGAACCCAAGCCCCCGCATGCCCAACTTTGTCAGCAAGCCCGTAGGTATTCTCCGAATCCCAGCAGAAATACAATCCGGCACCGGGAGGGTGAATCCGAATCCCTCCATACCAATTTCGTTCTCCCCAATCTCCCGTACCGGAAAACCAATTCAGCAGGATGTAGTCGCTAAACTGGGCCGTATTCAATAGGGTTTTCATCTCCCGGTACTTTGCAGGCTCCGAGAGGTCATGCTTACGCGCATAACGGTACATGGTGACATACCAGCGCGGGTGGTTCGGCTTGCCGACTACGCCCGAATGGTTGATAGCAAACCAGTCAGCCGAGTCACCACCATAGTACGAAGCGAGAAAACGCCGATCCGGACGCTCCACCGCGTTATATACGCCCCAGTAAATCCCGTTCAGATAGAGATGCACGAAAATGCCGTGCGCAGCCGTACCGCTCAAAGAAAGCTGCGAGTCTCGAGCGTGTTGGTCGCGGACATAGACCGCCAATTCGCTCACTCCCGGCAAGACGAGCATCCTGCCTCTCGACCAGTTTTCTTCCCCCCCTGCCCGAAGAACGATGGTATTGAACTCTTTCACTGCAGATTCGGCATGATGCACGGCGCTCTCGAAAAAAGGGTATCTCAACATTCCTGGACCGAAATCTTTGCTGAAGACCAGGCGGAACGAGTTCTTTTCCTTGGGATGCCACCAACTATGCGCTCTAACTCCGCAATCGACCTGAAAGCCCTCGAGGTCGGAAAACTTGCTGGGATAGAGGAGCTCAACCGAGGCGGGATGGGTCAGTGGACCCTTTCCAAAGTAGAGCCCTTGGCTCTCATTAAAGAGATGGTCCACGTCCATGACAATGGAGAGGGTGGGAATCGACGTCAGTCCTTCCACGAACTCCCGCTGGTTGCTCGTATTCACGACATCGGGATCGATCCCGACGTCGAGATCTGCGTACGGAGTCATATTGAAGGAGCGAAACGGGGCCGGATAATCGAATGGCAGAGTCGCTTGCTCCTTCACCGTGGTCGGAAATATATAGGTATGGGTGTCAACGTTCGTGCTCCTCGCACCAGGCTTGTACGCCATGACTCGAAGGACGGTCGTTTTTTCCACCAGAACCTTGTTGCCGACGATTCCATGACTCATGCTCGGCTTACCACCGTCGGTGGTATAGACGATCGTTGCGCCGGGAGTGTCGGTGGTGAGGGTCACTTCGAAAGGGGTCTCATAGAAGCCGCGGTCGTGGCTGAACTTCGTATCGCCTACTGAGTGCGTCCGGCCGGGTCGGCGATGCCAATCATTGAAGAGCTCGACCGATTGCCCCAACCGGGCGTTCGCAGGCGCGCTCGCAAGAACCGGATCGCCCCAAACCGGAACCAGTGATTGCCGATGCACCGCGCTCAAGGCGTCCAGCACAGGCCGCGCGGTGAATACCAGCGAGACCGCTCTCCCCTCCCACGGAGTGAGATCAACCATGCGGTCGTTCCAACGATTCCCCCCCTGTGCAGCAAGGGTCTCGCGGAACGCGCGCCTCCGCTTGCTATCGGCTTCGATCTCGATCAGGAACTCTGTCGCAGGCAAGCCTGCACTGGGTGTGCCCAATACAGCCATCGAGAACTGGAGAACGGCGTTCTGTGGTACCTTTAGCGGGGACACATACCTCGATCCGTCAAACGCTGTTCGGGACTTTCCTTCCAACTCCACTTCCCTGGAAGGCTGAGAAGAAGCGAGAAGGGAAACAGAGCGCGCTCTCGATGAGTCGCTGCAAGCTGCGCCAAATGCTAGCAGCATCAGGACAAGCGTGCCGATTCGTCTCTCCATCATTACGTTGCGAGGGCCAGCTGGTACCGTCGGTACGATTGACCTGCCGACAAGAATTGTAGCACTTTGAAGTTTGAAGTGACCCCGCTTTCGTGGGATGTGTCCCGAGGTTCGTGGAAAACGAACGGCGCCCTCCACTCCGTCATCAGAGTATCAGATCAGGCGGCAACCTCCGCGTGTTCGAGAACCTCGCTCAGACGTTGGTAGCCATCGATGCGTCGTAGTTGAATCTGGCCAGAGGCGATAAGCCCAAACAGCAAAGCGACCGCGGACTCCTCGCTGGAGAACGACGCTTGGGTTTTCGTCCGGCGTCGAAACTCGCGGTTGAGATTCTCCAGAGCATTGGTCGTTCGAATCGATTTCCACATGGCACGAGGGAATTCATAGAAGGTCAGCAGCTGATTACCGGCCTCCTCTAGGCTTCGGACGACGGCCGGCGCGAGAGGCGTCCACTTGGCGACGAGTTCGTCATAGGCTTTGCGAGCATCGATGCCGTTCTTGGCGTAGACGATCCGGTTGTAGTCACGCCGGAGCTCACGGCGTGCGTGCGCCGGGCAATGTTCGAGCAAGTTGGCGCGCTTGTGCTCGGTACATCGCTGCAACCGGCACCCCGGCCACTTCTCCAGCGCTTTCGTCAGCCCCTTGTGGCCATCGCTGATCACTAGCTTGGGAGCCCGGAGTCCTTGAGCCTGGAGTCCCTCCAGCATGGAGCCCCAATGCGTCGAGGCTTCGCTCACCGCCAGACGCAATGACAACAGACGTTTCTGCCCGTCTGGCGCGACCCCGTCCTGTGCCAAAACTCGGCCTTTTGAAATAGACCAAAAATCAGCAGCTTAGACGCCCTTGGAATCCGCGCAGAATCCAGGGTATTTCGCACCGCAGGGCTGACTTCCGACCCATGGGCTGGCGGATGAATAAATAGAAGGCACACCACACCGCCTCCGCCGACACCTGCCGCTGTAGTTGAAGTTACTGGCAGCGGCACGATTACGGTCCACCCCAGTCGAAATAGAAGATTCGTTTTCGCGTGGAAGTTCCCGATACGGATTCGTGAGACTGGAGGTGGCACGGCAACATGGGCTTTCTTCCGTTACTCGTTCTTCAAGAACGGCAGACAAGTAGAACGCTACGAATGGACTTCTAACGATATAAGGTCGGCAGGGTATAGCGATATCGCCGCACGATCGGATCGAAGAATCTCCGTCACCATGCGGTCGAATGTGAGAGCGGAGGGCTTTGACGCATTACAGCTCCTGGCCGGGTTCGCCGACAAGAAGGACGGAACCGTTCAGGAAATAGAAGTTCTCTTGTCCAGCTTTGACGACGTACGCGTTGACAGAACGCCAGCGTTGTTGCCAGGGCAAGAGTTTTCAATCACTAGCCCGTAAGCTATTTTGTGGGGTGCGTCGGCTCTGAGGGATTCGACGCACGGCCTTCCCTCGGCCGGCGCGCCTGTGCCTTCTATTTATTCATCCGCGCGCACCGAACTTGATTAGTCTCCGGTCTGCCGGCACCATGCCGGCATGATTTCTTCGTTTGTTCGCGCTCTCGTCTCTGCCTTCAAGGCTCGTCGCGAGCTGGCTCTCGAGAATGTCGCTCTTCGCCAGCAGTTCGCCGTGCTCCTGTACCTTCTATTTATGCCTCTCCTGCCATTTCAGTGGATCCTCTCGAGGGTGAGACCGCCACAGTTTAGGTAGACGAGACTGATGAGAGCTTCGGCAGAGTGGAGTCCAAAGCTGCGGTGGCTCAGCAGCCGGATTTTGTTGTTCATTCCTTCGAGTCGGCCGTTGCTGAGTCTCCACGTGACCCACGCGATGACGCCATCGAAGTGGCTGCGGATCATCTTCGCCGCGCGTTTGACGGGCTCTATCCTCGAGCTCATAGCGCGCCGCAGCCATCCTCGGAGAAACTTCTTGGCCCATGTCTCGGTTTTGTAGGTGTAGAGGTCCATGAAGTCGTCGCGCAGAAGCATGGCGCGGTAGAGGCGACGATTAGCTCGCACCTGCTCGCGGAGCACCCGTTTGTCTTTCGCGCTGCGGTTGTGTTTGGCCTTGAGAAGGGGAAACTTGGTGTTCTTGAGGTTGCGCCGGGCAGTCCCTTTGAGCTCGCGCACCAGCTCGCGCCGGGTCTTATCCACGGCCTCGTTCAGATGCTTGACGATGTGGAAGCGGTCAAAGATCACCCGTGCCTGAGGAGCCTTTTTGCCGACGACAGTTATGTACGGCTCCCACATGTCCATGCTGACCGCTTCGAGCTCCGCGGCTCTTTGTGGTCCGAGCTTGCGGAAAAACCGCAGCAGCGTCTTGGCCTTGCGCTCCTTTCCCGCCCAGACGACCCGGCCGCTGAGATGGTCTATTACCACTGTTAACCCTAATCGCAAATAAACGTCACCGTGTCTGAGGTCTTTGGCCCCGTGAATAGCACCTTTTCCAGGTTCTGCATACACCGTGCAGAATCACCTATAGTGGCGGCGAGCGGGTGCCCCAGCACGAGCTTCTCGCCTGCGCCCAGTGCGGCTGTTTCGCGTTTTCGTGCTTCGAAGATTTTGCGATTAGGGTTAAGTACTTGTGGCGTTTGCGGTAGCTGATCTCGTCCATCCCAATCACCCGCAATCCATCGAGCTCGCGCCGCTCATCCCGCTGCTCGGCAACCACTCGCTGGATGATCCGTCGCACCGAACGCCACGTCACTCGGAAATAGTTCGCTACGGCGCTGACGTCCGTCCTCTGTGCCAGCCACGCTACCTCTTGTTCGAAGCTTTTGGTAAAGCGGCTTCCCTTGTCGGCCCAAGGCACCTTTTCTCTGACCACTCCACACCGCCGACATACCGCTCGTCGGATCGAGTAGCGAAGATAGGTCCGGACTCCGAACAGGTCCAAGTGCCGCCAGTAGCGATTGTAGCGATCTTTGTTCTTGCGGACCTTTCGTCCGCAAATCCCGCACAGAGGCTTCCTCCTCCGTGGTACTACATCCACCACCACTCTGGCTTTGTCCGCCTGGAAGTGGAAACCTCGGATCCACAGGCCTTGCAATCCGATGAGCTTGTTGACTAACGTAGTAACGCGCATCGCGGGAACGCTCTTTTCTCTTTCGGAAAAAAAGATCCTAGCGTTCTCGCCGATGCGCATCTACACATGGCTTACCCTCTCAACCCACGGGCCTCACCAAATGCCACTGCCCCTCAGCGGGAGACGAGGCTGTGGGAAACGCCCCCACGGTTCTGGTCGTTCAGACCTTGCTCACGACTGAGTTCTCTTCGAAGCCTGGAAGGGCGTTTTCCATAGCCTCCACTAATCGAGCCCCCCCTTCCTTATTCCATATGAACTGAGCGCGTGCGCTCCATCGCCTAAAGGCGATGGGTTCACGTCGCCGACTAAAGTCGGCTTGTCCTTGCCTCGTTTCACTACTCACTGACCTTGAAAGAATCGTCGTCCTGGGGCACGGCACCCTGCAACTCTATATACTTCGCTATCACCTCATCCGTCACGTTGCCCGTTGTCACCACGAAGTAACCCCGTGCCCGTAGGTGCCGACCCCAGAACTCCTTCCGCATCGTCCGTAAGTCGCGCATCAGACGATTCGACGTCTTACCCTTGATCAACTGCATCACTCGACTCGGCGACAAATTCGGCGGCACGCTCAGCAACAGGTGCACGTGCTCAGGCCGCACATGACCCTTCAGTATTTCTATCTGGTTCCGAGCACAGATCTCCCGGATGAGATCCCGGAGACGAACCGCTACATCCCCTCTCAAGGCCGGCTTGCGGTACTTCGTGATAAATACGAAGTGACCATGGCCACGTCGACGCGGTGCTCAGCGCCATGAGACAGCTCGGTTTCGAAAAGCTCGTTGGTTCTCGACACTCACCAGAGCGGGATTTGGTCGTGGCCATGGTAGTCGCCCGGATCCTCGAACCGCAGTCGAAGCTGGCGACTAGCCAGTGGTGGCACACAACCACACTGCCCGAAATCCTGGGGGTGAGCGATGCCCGCGAAGACGATCTCTATGCCGCCATGGACTGGGTTCTCAAACGCCAGGAGGTCATCGAAAAAAAACTCGCGGCGCGCCATCTCCAAAACGACGGCCTGGCGCTCTATGACCTAACCTCAAGCTACTTCGAGGGTGTGAGTTGTCCGATCGCCCGCCTCGGATACGACCGTGACGGCAAGAAAGGCAAGCTGCAGATCAACTACGGTCTGCTGACCAACGAACGCGGCATCCCCGTGTCGGTATCGGTCTTTGAGGGCAACACGGGCGATCCCAAAACGCTGTTGCCTCAGGTAGAAAAGGTGCAAGAGCGCTTCGGCATCGAGCAGTTTGTGATGGTGGGCGACCGCGGAATGATCACCCAGACCCAGATCGACGAGTTGCGGGAGATGGACGGTGTCGACTGGATTACCGCTCTGCGTCCCGAACCGATTCGCAAGCTCATCAACGATGGGGTGCTCCAGATGGGGCTATTCGACGAGCGGAATCTGTTTGAGGTGACGCACCCGGATTTCCCCAACGAGAGGCTGGTCGCTTGCCGCAATCCGGAGCTGGCCGAGAGGCGGCGTCACAAGCGCCGTGCTCTGCTCGAAGCGACCTGCAAGGAGCTGGAGAAAGTTTGTCGGATGGTCGAGCGGCGCCGTTTGCAGGGCAAGGAGGACATCCGTGCTGCAGTGAAAAAGCTCCTCAACAAGTACAAGGTCGGCAGGTACTACAGGCTCGACATCCGTGACGACGGTTTCGACTTCGAGCTAGACGAGACAACGGTGGATGCCGACGCCTCGCGCCTCGCCAACGGCAACTCTGAGCTCGCCAACAAACGGCTCCAGCGGTGGAAGCGACACATGGGGACGATCGCTAAGCAGTTCGGAGGGATTCGCCAACGGATCGGGCGGGGTCAGCTGCATGGTAAAGATAAAATCGGTGTGCGGGTAGGCAGAGTTCTCAACAAGTACAAAGTCGGCAAGCACTTCAAGCTGGACATTCGCGACGACAGCTTTAGCTTCTAAATCGACGACACAAAGGTCACTGCGGAAGCTGCCCTTGACGGCATCTACGTGATCCGCACCAGTCTTGCTGAGCAGCGGATGAAAACCGACGACACAGTGCGCAGCTACAAGTTGCTGACCCAGGTCGAGAGGGCGTTTCGTTCCTTCAAGAGCATGGACCTAAAGGTGCGGCCGATTCGTCACCGGCGCGAAAACCGAGTCCGGGCGCACGTCTTCTTGTGCATGCTGGCCTACTACGTCCTGTGGCACATGATGGAGGCTTGGCGGCCGCTGCTATTCTCTGACGAGGACCAGCAGGCGAAGGCCAGCGTGACCCGGTTGCTCCGGCGAAGCGCTCCGAGGCCGCCCTGCGCAAGATACAAACCAAGAAGCTTGACGATGGGAGTCGAGCTTCCAGCTTCCGCACGCTGCTGCGCCTTCTCAGCAACATCGTCCGAAACAAATGTCGGCGACCGGAAGCCGGACCCGACGAGCCCACCTTCGATGTCACGACAACTCCGGACTCGAAACAGCAGAGAGCCTACGACCTGCTCAAAGGTATCACCGTGTAGACAGAAGCCAGCACCATTGATTCCAACTATCTCATTGGATCAACACCGGATCTTGGCTTTTTCAGCCAGGAACTTCAGTCTAAGCTGCTGATTTATGGCCTATTTCAAAAGGGCCGAGTTTTGGCACAGGACGGGATCACCGCGTCCCGCTCTCGGGGCGGGCGCTCGCGATCCTGCATGACGTGCAGAGACTGAGCGATGGCACCGGCCTGGTGTTCCGCAGTCCCCGCGGGAAGCCACTCTCCAACATGACGCTATCGAAATTGATCAAGGAACTCGGCATCGCCGCCGTGCCGCATGGGTTCCGGTCGAGCTTCCGGGACTGGGCCGCGGAACGGACGAGCACACCCCGCGAAGTGGTCGAAGCCGCACTCGCCCATACGGTACAAAACCCCACCGAGGCGGCCTACGCGCGCAGTGATCTCTTCGAGCGCCGGCGCCGCCTGATGGACGACTGGGCCGCCTACCTCAGTGGGGCACACGGGCAGGTGTGGCATGACGACGGTAACCAAGCGTCACGGCCAGGAGTGTTGCCAACCCTGCAACCCACGTCCCGATAACCATTCAAAGCTGGACTTTTTGGTCGAACGTCATCGTGTACGCACTTTTTGCCAAACAATTGGTACTCTAGCGTGGCAGGATCTTTCCGTTCACAGATCGGCCCATCGCAGGCACTCTACGGTCCATCCGTGAGAGAACCAAGCGGAGCGGGGAAGTTGATTGATTTCACAGGAATGATTCACTGGGGGTAGTCATGCCCTACGTGTTCTACGACACCGAGACGACAGGTATCGAAACAACCTTCGATCAAATCCTCCAATTCGCTGCGATCAAAACGGATGACGATCTGAACGAGCTGGAGCGTGTCAACATCAGGTGCCGGTTACTCCCGCACATCATCCCGTCGCCCATCGCGCTCCAGGTTACCCACGTCACCCCGGCGATGCTGACCGATTCGGCCCTCCCGTCCCATTACGAAATGATCCGACAGATTCGCGATACGCTGCTCGCATGGTCGCCCGCCACGTTCATCGGTTTCAATTCGATGTCATTCGACGAGAACCTCCTGCGTCAGGCTCTCTTTCAGACTCTGCATCCGCCGTATCTCACGAACACGAACGGAAACGCGCGGTCCGATGCCTTGCGCGTGGCGCACGCGGTCAGCGTCTACGCACCAGACGCGATGGTGGCCCCGACCGGTGATCGCGGGCGGCAGGTGTTTAAACTCCACCGTCTCGCGCATGCTAATGGTTACAACCGCGACAACGCGCATGAGGCGATGGCCGATGTAGAAACGACTATTTTCATGGTCCGCCTGATCCGGGACCGTGCGCCGGACGTCTGGAAAGCTATGGATCGCGCGACCACCAAGAACGCCGTCAAAGACTATCTGGCGACGGAATCGCTGTTCTCGCTGACCGAAAGCTATTTTGGGCAGACCTATTCCTGGCTTGTCACGCCTTGTGGTCCCAAAGATGCCGGGCAGTTCTCGGTGTTCGACCTATCTTTCGATCCCGACCGTTATCGGTTCCTCTCTGCCGAGGATCTGGTCCCCGTCCTGTGCCAAAACTCGGCCCTTTTGAAATAAACGATAAATCAACAGCTTAGAGTCTGTGTTTGCGACCGTGCCAAGGGCCGTAGGCTCTACAATCGTCTTGGGCGGACGGGTCGTCACCATGCAGACGACCACCTGGTCGAGAGCGAATATCCAAGCGTATTCCTGAAGCTGTGTTTCCATACTACGTCGGTCGAGCCCACCGAGGGGCGACCGGCGCTGACGACAATCTATGCGGCACGGTAGTAGTAGTTGAGAATGCCTCCAAGTCGCTCTCGCGACACGACGGGGCCAGCGTCCTTCACGCTTGCCGGCAGAGGTGTGATGATCTCGATAGAGACGCCTGTTCTGCCACGGAACGAGCTCTTCGGAGCTCGACTCCCGACGGTTGAGGCGGTCGCGGACGGAAACGAGGGTCTCGGCCCTGCTCACGGCTCGTCCTCCAAAGAGAACAGTGGTTCTTCTCCCGCAGCGGCTCTCTTGAGGTCTGGAAGGCCGTTTTGAAAAGCTTCCAAGCGGTCTAGAAGCTTCTTTTTATCAATAGGATCCAAGTCTTTCAGCTCAATATTTCGTCTATCCGTCATGTTTAATGTCCCACTCGGGGATGGTTGAAATCCCTCGCCTTTAGGCGAAGCCTTTAGGAGGCTTGGGGTACGATCCCCAGGTGAAAGGATATCGTAAATCATCGCACACGACGTAGCAGTTAAACTATCACTTCGTATTTATCACGAAGTACCGCAAGCCGGCCTTGAGAGGGGATGTAGCGGTTCGTCTCCGGGATCTCATCCGGGAGATCTGTGCTCGGAACCAGATAGAAATACTGAAGGGTCATGTGCGGCCTGAGCACGTGCACCTGTTGCTGAGCGTGCCGCCGAATTTGTCGCCGAGTCGAGTGATGCAGTTGATCAAGGGTAAGACGTCGAATCGTCTGATGCGCGACTTTCGGAGGATGCGGAAGGAGTTCTGGGGTCGGCACCTATGGGCACGGGGTTACTTCGTGGTGACAACGGGCAACGTGACGGATGAGGTGATAGCGAAGTATATAGAGTTGCAGGGTGCCGTGCCCCAGGACGACGATTCTTTCAAGGTCAGTGAGTAGTGAAACGAGGCAAGGACAAGCCGACTTTAGTCGGCGACGTGAACCCATCGCCTTTAGGCGATGGAGCGCACGCGCTCAGTTCATATAGACAATAATCAAAAGTTGGCAACCGTGCCGGAACTCTGATATAGTTCGCCCCAACCACGGTAGGCACCCCCCGAAGCATTTGGCTCCCGAAGAAGCTCGCTGAGCCTCAACTTTGCGGGGAGCAACACGGTACGATAAACAGCGCCCGTGGGTCGAGCTTAATTTGGGCCGGGCAGCCCAAGTGAGCGGGGCGCAGGCGAATGACAGGAGGTGTGAATGGCGGTAGTTTCCACCGATCTTGAGGTCTTCGAAGACGAGACGACCCGGGTAGGGTTCAAAGTCTACATACGAAAGGACATCGACGACATCCCGGAGCTTCGGATCCTTTCCAAAGAGCAGCGTCTGGACATGAAGGCGGTTTCCGCCGTGCTGCCATTCCGCGTGAACAATTACGTCATCCAGGATCTCATCGACTGGAACAACATCCCCGATGACCCGATTTACCAGTTGACGTTTCCCCAGCCCGGCATGCTGAAGGACGAGGATTTCGCGCACATGCGCGCCCTCGTGCAGCAAGACGCGACCTCGGAAGACATCAGGAACGCGGCTCGAACGATTCAGCACACGCTGAACCCGCATCCAGCCGGACAAATGGAGCTGAACGTCCCGAAAATGGACCATGAGGCGCTTGACGGCATGCAGCATAAATACCGGGAGACGGTGCTCTTTTTCCCCGCCGCCGGCCAGACGTGCCACGCCTATTGCACCTATTGCTTCCGATGGGCCCAGTTCGTCGGCATCAACGAGCTCAAATTCGCGGCCCAGCAGGCCGACAAGCTCGTCGAATATGTGCGCCAGCACAAAGAAGTACGCAGCATCCTCTTTACGGGCGGCGACCCGCTTGTGATGAAGTCGAAGGTGCTCCGTCGCTATATCGAGCCATTGCTCGACCCCTCGCTCGAGCACTTGGAGAGCATCCGCATCGGCAGCAAAGCCCTCGCCTACTGGCCCTATAAATTCGTCACTGATGACGACGCTGACGATCTGCTGCGCCTGTTTGAAGAGGTAAGCGAAGCCGGCACGAACCTCGCGCTCATGGCTCATTGCTCGCATCCTCGGGAGCTCGAGACCTACGTCGCACAGGAGGCGATCCGTCGCGTGCGCTCGACTGGGGCGGTCATCCGCTGCCAAGCGCCCATCATCTCCCACGTGAATGACAACGCCGACATGTGGGCGCGGATGTGGACCGAACAAGTCAAGCTCGGCGCCGTTCCGTACTACATGTTCGTGGAGCGGGACACGGGCGCGCAGAACTACTTCGCCATCCCGCTCGCCAAAGCCCTTCGCGTCTACACCGAGGCCTACCGGCGAATTTCCGGACTCGCGCGCACGGTCCGAGGACCTTCGATGTCGGCGTCACCCGGCAAGGTCGTTGTGGACGGCGTGACCGAGATCGGAGGCGAAAAGGTATTCGTCCTCAAGCTACTTCAAGGTCGGAACCCCGATTGGGTGGGGCGTCCGTTCTTCGCCAGGTACGATCCTGAAGCG
Organism: Candidatus Marinacidobacterales bacterium; assembly: GCA_965197495.1. Lineage (GTDB taxonomy): Bacteria > Acidobacteriota > Vicinamibacteria > Marinacidobacterales > SMYC01 > SMYC01. The sequence continues at coordinate 8,991,870 of OZ240210.1, read as the reverse complement.
AGCTGGCTCGACGATCTGGAGCCCGCCTTTGGCAAGAGGGAGTTCTTCTTCGAGTCCGAGTTTCGCAGGCTCCAGGAGGCGCTAGCAGAACAAAGTATTTAGAATCAACTAGTTGCAAAAATGAGATGGCATTGGCCATCCCATTTTTTTGCTTCAGGTCACTGAAACTGACCTACTAATAAGTCCTGTGCCTTCTATTTATTCATCCGCGCGCACCGAACTTGATTAGTCTCCGGTCTGCCGGCACCATGCCGGCATGATTTCGTCGCTTGTTCGCGCTCTCGTCTCTGCCTTCAAGGCTCGTCGCGAGCTGGCTCTCCAGAATGTCGCTCTTCGGCAGCAGCTCGCCGTCCTCCGCCGTTCGGTGAAACGGCCGCGGCTCTCGAATGTCGAGCGCGAGTTTTGGGTGCTGTTGCGGGTGCTTCCGCCATTAAGTGTTGGTGAGATGACGCTAAGACTTTACGCTGCATTAAATTACAGCCAAAATAGCTGCTACGACCTTCGCCGCGTTGGCTAAATGGAAGCGTAAGCGGCTTTTTTTGCAAAGGGATACGTACACGCCACCAACAGTAAACAGCGCAAGCACCTCAGCCCGAGCGCAAGGTGCGCTCCCGTGAACGGCTTGGCGGGTTGCTACGTTTCTACCATCGGGAAGCCGCATGAGTATTTTGACCTCACGACCATTTCGTTCTTAACGGGTCTCGGCAGGGGCCCCGGCGGCCAAGCGATTGTAAAGCCATCCGAAGATGAGTCCCGCGACCGCCCCGTCCACGAGTCCATAGACAGTCATCAGCATCACTTGCCCGATTGAGGCCGCCGCATCGTAGCCGGGATACACCGATGCCATGAGGTTCAGAAAAGCTTGGCCGTAATCGGCCCAGACCAGGTTGGCGAGGCCCACAAACAGCAGCGCCCCTCCCCAGATCACACTAGAAGTCAATGCCAGCGCCTTGATATTGAAGTGCATCGTGCCCTCCTCACTTTCAATTGTACTGCACTCCAAAAGGTGTCCCTTCCATAAACTCGAGCTGTATGAGATTGGCGAACTTCCTGCAACCGGAATGCTTTGGTCGTCTTCATGTAGGACGTTTTAAGAGCCGGCGTCGGCTCTACTCAGGGATAGAGGTGTAAGCTGGTGCGAAGTCCGGCAGCCGTTCCGAGCGGGTCGGCTCAAGCAGCGCGTCGAGTGCAATAATGATGGAGACCACCGACCTTAGGAATGGCTCTCACTTTGCCCATCGCCGGTGACTCTACACGGCGGTCGTCCGGTTGAGCGGCCCGACGTTTGGCCCAACGTCAAAAATGACAATGTCGGCTTTACACTTCTTCCCAAGCTGGCGAGCGGCCAGAGATAGAGCGCACGTGACATCATAATCACGCTTCTTTCTTGCGAATGAGCCGGTCCGTGCCGCTGGTAGTTCTTCTTTATAGTCGGCAAGCAACACGTCGCCAGGACAGATGAACAGGTTGTTCTTGTCTTAGTGGATATCTAGCCCATGTTTCCCTTTTAGGTGTCTAAGTCATCGAAAACAAAGGATCGAGATCGGCGGTTTGTCTCTACGCTGACAGCACCTCCTCGGAGAAGGCTGGCGGGTCGCGTTCAACGATGCCGAGTGCAGTCAGGATCGAGTTGGCGCGAGCGGTGCCGCGCGTGACGACGCGCTTAGTCCGCCCAGAACCCAGCTGTAAGTCGACGACCCGGACCGAGCGTAGCGCTTGTAGTGCCTCGGTTGCGGACAGGTCGAGTTCGGCGACCTTGAGCTTTTTCTCAAGAGCCCGGTGCACAAGGAAGGCCAGCGTAGCTACGAAAAGATATGCCTCCACACGCTCATCGGTCTGGTGGTAAACGGGACGCATCTCAATGACATCCTTAAGGCATGAGAAGGCTCGCTCGACCTCGTTTAGGTCCTTATAAAGGCGCACGGCGTCGACCGGAGAGAGGTTTTGCTCTTCGGTTTGAATAACGTACTTACCCTCGTAGGCTTGCTCGCGCTTGAGGTTGACGGGGTGCTCGAAGAAGCGGAAGCGACCGTTTTTGTACTCCCAGTCGTAGTAACGGTGACCGTGGTGGCGTGCCTGTATGCGCGCGGCGGCGGCACCGATTTTCTCGGGGGCTTTCAATCGTCCGTCGCGCACGCGGCGCTCGAGGGCCTCGAATGCCGCACGGGCACGTCCCATGGCCCGCAGCCTCTGCCCGCGCTCGTAGGCGAGCCTTTCGTCGCTGTGAACGACGAAGATGCGCACCCCAGACTGCTCGGAGCGGACTTCTTGCACACGAGTCTTAGGTGGCTCGGCTTTTTCGCTCACCGTGATGCCACCAGGGCAGTCGATCCACTCTCCGCTGGCGCGCTCGATGTAACGATAGACCTCCTCGCGCCGTCGTCTTTGCAGCCCGACGAGATAGCCCTGCTTGCGCGAGCGCACCACTGCCAGGCTGTCGCTCGTTACCATCCCTCGGTCGCCGACAAAAACCACGCGGTGCAAACCGAATCGTTCGTTGAGATCGTTGAGCACCTGCGGCACCGTTTTCGCGTCACGCCAGTTGCCGGCGAAAACATGGTGGGCGATCGGCCAACCGTCCACCATCACCAGACCGATAAGCACTTGCCGGTTACGCGGTCTGCGGTCGCGACTGTAGCCGTGGGCGCCGAGCCCCGGAGGGCCTTGACCTTCGAAGTACGTCGACGTCAGGTCGTAAAACACCATGTCAACCTCAAGCGAAAACAGATCCCGCAAGCACAAAAACAGCTCCTTTTCGATCTGTTCTTTGCGGGCATGCAGCTGGTCGAGCGTTCGGTACCATTGCTTGAGTTGGCGAAACTCCACGCGAACCCGCGGGGAGCGACTCGCTCGCCGTTCCCCATCATCGCGCCACTGCGGCACCCACCGCCGCCCCTGCCGGTCGCAGACGAAGTCGGTCTCGAGCCAGCGCGCCAGACCGTGCTCGCTTGACGGAGCACATAGCCGGTTGGCGACCAGCACCAAAGCTCGCTCGCTTAGCGCCACTCCGTCCCGCTTGCCGCGGCCCCCGAGCCGGTCGAGAATCTGCTCCAGCCCGAACTCGCGCCACAGCGTCGCCGTCACCAGCATCGGACCCCAATCCCACGCGTCTGCCCCCGCGACCTGCTCGGCTGCTCGCTCGGTGTCGGCCGGTTCACCGGCCCCAAGCAACCGATTGAGGGAGTCGAGATTGGCAACTAGGAGATCCTTGCGCCCCAAGTTGCACACTACGCGTTGCTTCGGCTTGCCGTGCTCCCGATACGACTCGACCAGGCGGACATACTCATGTTGAACCCCTTTGCCGCCTGCGGCCCGAACGATGCGGAAGAACATAACCTGTCCTCACGCATACTACATGTCATTGTCCACGATTACAACGTATTAATGGCGCTCAAAGCACAATCTCTGTCTCTACGTTTTGGGCGAAATCCAACCCCCGTTCCTTTGAATTCAGTCACTTACGAGCGTTAGGGTGCTCATAAAGGGTAAACATGGGCTAGGGACGGAGGGCTGCACTAGAAAACTGTGGAGTGACGTGGCCATGTTGGCGAGAATGTATCTACTCTTGATAAACGCCTCCAAGATTTTGACCCGGAAGGGGATCTATCCTTTCCTCATAAAGCAGTTGTCCGAGATAGAGCCAGGGGCAAGTGTTCTTTCGGTCGGCGCCGGCGGGCCGATCGCGGCGATGGTCAGGGAGTTCGGGCAACGGCGAGGGTTCAAGGCTATCTTTTTCGACATCGCTACTGTTCACAAATCGCAGGAGATCGTGGGTGATATCTGTACCTATGAGTTCGAGAAAGACGAGTTCTATGACCACGTTGTCTTGGCGGAAGTCCTTGAGCACTTACATTCGCCCCAGCAGGCGATCGATCGCATTCATAGAGTGTTGAAAAAAGAAGGTAGCTTGACGCTGACGGTGCCTTTCATCTTCCCGATTCATAGCCGTCCGAACGACTATTTCCGCTTCACATCATTCGGATTGGAGCATCTCTTGCGTGAGTTCAAGTCGGTCGCTATCAAGGAAAGAAATTCTTGGGGGGAAGCCGTGAACGTACTTATCGTCCGGTTGATCATGGAGAATCGCTCAGTGGCGAAGCTACTTGCACCGCTGATCGTCTTGATCGCATTCTTGTTGGTGCCGTTCGCCCTGCTCGCCTCAAGGCTCATCTCATCGGATTTCATGACCAGCGGATACCTCGTTGTGGCTAAACGGTTCTCCTCTTGCAGGTAGTCGATCACATCCTGCTGCTGGCGGTTGACCCAGCCAGCTAGAACGAGCAGTAGGAATTGCACGTGGTACGTCATCATGGAGCTGAAGATAACACCCTCGGGCCAGACGATTGTAAAGCCTACGGCCCTTGGCCCCGGCGCAAACACAGACACTAAGCTGCTGATTTATGGCCTATTTCAAAAGGGCCGAGTTTTGGCACAGGACGGGGTCCGATAGGCCATCCTCGGACCTTGAAACCCCCGACCGGCGCGCCCTCCAAAAGAAAGAGGTTGAAATGTACAGACTGATAGCAGGATTAGTTTTACTTTGCGCAGTTTTTGCCGGATGCGGGGATTCAAAGAGCACCCCAACGGCACCGGCGACAGCTCAGACTCCACGTGCCGCGCCACAGCCGCCAGCGAGACCGGCAAATCTAGAGCTCGAAGGTTCCTATAAATGCGTTACTCGTTTCTGCGATAACACCATCTATGAACTTTCCCTGACGAACACCGGCGGGCGGACCGCGAACATCAACTATCTCCGGGGAGAGAACCGAAACGACCAGCCAATCTGGGAGTTTGGAGCGAATGTTTTCATCGAGGTTTTCGGCACGAATCAACTAAACCCGGGCGAAACACTTAGCTCAACCTTCCGAAGACAACTCGGCTACTACCTCACCGTCGGATATGGCGCCGGCGGGCAAAACTGGGAAGTGAGATTTCGAACCAACCCACCGCGATAGTTCCGTTTTTGCCGAAAGGAGCTAGGTCTAGAGCTAGAAATTACGGGCGCGCCGGGCGTTTTGGATCACGGGGGCCGTTAATTCTGTCGGCCTACTCCTTGTAGCGCCGGGCGCGCCCACCAAAAGAAAGGAAGGAAGAATTGAGTAACAGAATCGAGAGGGAAAACGTCTTGTGTGGGGTTCGGTTCTACAAGAACACGGAGCCGACGGCGCTACCAGACATCTGGTCGATGGTGTCGAGATCCCGGAAGTTGTGGCGCCCCGCAAATTCGTTGATGTAGCGTTGCAGGTGCTTCGCGCTGATTTTGTGGAAGGTGCCCTTGTGGGCGCGCTTGAGCATCGACCAGAACGACTCGATGCCGTTGGTGTGTGCCTGGCCGTTGACGTACTCCCTCACGGAGTGCCTGACGGGGGACTACCGCCCGAATCACTTCTCGCCCGCTACGCCGCGGTACCCCGGCTTCGATTCTGGACCGCTCGGGCGGCCTACTTTTCCGCCGCCGCCCGGCGGGGCTTGCGCCATTTACTGTTGGTGATGTGTGCGCATCCTTTTGCAAAAGAGGCGCTTACGCTCCATTTAGCACGCAGCGAAGGTCACGAGCGCCATTTTGGCTGTAATTTAATCGGAACTTCCGCCGGCTAGACGCATGTAAACCCGTACGTTTAAAGCAGATGCGGCGGTTCGAAATGTAATGTGTAAGCATGTAATAGTGACAGAACAATTTATTTTACTGATTTAATCCTGTATAGTCGGCGCATGTACATCGCCAAGGTGCCGAACCGCAACTCGCCCCCAGCGATTCTCATCCGCGAAAGCTACCGCGAAGGCGGTGCGCCCAAAACGAGGACCGTCGCCAACATCTCGAAGTGGAAGCCCGCTCGAATTGAAGCTCTTCGCCAGTTGCTGAAGGGCAACGTGGATTTGGGTGAGGCTCAGCAGTTCGAGATCACCAGAAGCAAGCCTCACGGACATGTTGCGGCCGTGCTGGGAACGCTGCGCAAAGTTGGCCTCGAGCGAATCATCCATAGCCGCCAGCGCCGAGAGCGTGACCTTGTCGTGGCGATGATTGTGGCGCGAATCGTAGAGCCGGGCTCCAAGTTGGCCACGGCCCGTGGTCTATCGAAACAGACCTTGACTTCGTCATTGGGTGAGTGTGTTGGAGTTGAAGACACCAACGAGGATGAGTTGTATGATTCCCTGGATTGGCTTTTGAGCCGCCAAGCAGCCATAGAGAAGAAACTGGCGAAACGCCATCTGCAGCAGGGCAGCCTGGTTCTCTACGACTTGACGTCGACTTGGGTAGAAGGTCGGTCGTGCCCTCTGGCGAAGCTCGGTTACTCGAGAGACGGCAAGAAAAACAAGTTGCAGGTCGTGTTCGGCTTACTGTGTGAGCGTGATGGTCGGCCGGTCGGGGTAGATGTGTTCGAAGGCAACACCGGAGATCCCGCAACACTGGGGAGCCAAATTCGCAAAGTCCGAGAACGTTTTGAGCTTGACAGTATCGTCTTCGTAGGTGACCGAGGGATGATCACCGAAGCCCGGATTCGCGAGGAACTTCGACCGGAGGAAGGTCTCGAGTGGATCAGCTCACTTCGTGCCCCTCAGATTCAGCGACTTGCAAAAGACGGAATGCTGCAGCCTTCTCTGTTCGATGAACTCGACCTAGCGGAGATCCATCATCCTAGCTTCCCTGGTGAGCGACTCATCGCCTGCCGCAACCCTCTTCTTGCTACCGAGCGGGCGCGGAAGCGAGAAGAGATGCTTGTGTCGACGGAGTCAAAGCTAGAAGTGATTAGCAAAGCGACGAAGCGAGACCAACGTCCTTTGCGAGGCAAAGATACCATCGGCATACGATTGGGTCGAGTGTTCGCTCGGAGCAAGATGGGCAAGCACTTTCGCTACACCATTACGGACGACGGCTTCGACTTCGAGCGCGACAACGAAAACATCGAGCGTGAGGCGGCCCTCGACGGCATCTATATCATCCGAACAAGCCTCACCGAAGAGGCCATCTCCGCAGACGAAGCTGTCAGGACCTACAAAGGCTTGGCAGTCGTTGAACGCGCTTTTCGTTGCTGCAAAACCGTGGATTTGAAAGTACGGCCCATCTATCACTACAACGCTGAGCGAGTTCGAGCTCACATCTTTCTTTGCACATTACGTAGGTTCTCCTCAGCCCGCTCTTGCGTGACGAACGCTAGTTGTGCGTCATCGACAGAGGTCGCGAAGTCCTCAAAAACTTCGCGGACTTCCTCGTTACCGAGAAAGCCACGATCGGGTGCGATCACTAGAAACGCCGTGCGGGTGCCAGCCGTAGCAGTCGGTAAGCCTAGGCCTAACAACGCGACAACGATGATGAGCGCTCTTAACGTTGTGGGTATACCCAATTTGGGTCTCCTTGAATGTCATGCCTACGGCATGCCCCGGGCACTGCCTTACTTAGCCTCGAGTATCGCCATCAGGTTCGTTTTGGCGCGTTGGTGATCCGGTTGCTCGGAAAGAACCGATTGAAAAGGGTCCGATGCCGCATCCAGCTCCCCTCGATTCGCCATAGTGTTGGCCAGATTCCGGCTTGAGTGTTGAGAACCGCTGGCTAGCGTCTCCGATTCGTGATGGCGATGCATGCGTGTCCCCTTTCACTTTGGCTCTCGTCAGTCGCGGCTACCAGTCGTACGCCAGTGACCCGATGACACTAATCCCCGGGCTCGAATACCGATCGATCACAGGGTCGTTCGCCTGGCGTCCCCGCACGTTCCACCACTCGAAGTACGTCGCATCCGTCAGGTTGAGCAGGCCAAGACGAAACGTGAGGGCCTCCGCGAGCGAGACGTGGCTCACCAGGTCGACGACCTGGTAGGCGTCCGGCGTGAACTGGTTTTCATCAGGGGCACCCTGGTACGACTCGACCAGCCTGACCGACAGCTCCGCACCCCAACGGCCGGAGGGTTGGAGGTACTGGATACCGAGCACGCCTTCGTTCGGCGCGATGGAACCAAGCGGCGTCTCGGCCGCGAGCGGCGGGACCGCAGCGTCCTTCGAGATCTCAACGCCGTCGATTCTCGCGTAGCTCCCGCGAACCATCACGTGGTCGGTCACGTACGCCTCGCCGCGCAGCTCGACACCCTTGATCTCGGCCTTTTCGAGGTTCCGGCTCTGGAATTCGAGCAGCCGGGTTCTTGGATTGAAGCCGATCGTCGTCAGGTCGATGAAGTCATCGAACCGGTTCGAGAAGACGGTCACGCCGAAGCTCGCGCGGTCGAACGCGGTCCGCACCCCGACTTCGATGTTGTCGCTCGTCTCCGCCCTGAGCTCGGGATTTGGAAGCGTGACGTAGCCTCCCTGTGGGTTCGTGAAGCCGGTGTTGATGGCGCTGTATGGTGGCGCCCGGAATCCGCCGGCGTACTGCGCGTGGACGGTCACCACGTCCGTCAATCGTGCCGCCACGCCAACTTTCGGCGATACGGCGCTGTAGGAGAAGTCGGTCGGCTCCGGGTTCAGGCTTGCAAGGAAGATCGGGTCGCCCTGGTTGGCATCGAGCGAGAAGTGATCGTAGCGCACCCCGGGCACGAGCGTGACGCGGCCGAACTGGAGCTCCGCCTGGACGTAGGTACCGGACTCGGCGACGTCGCTCTCGGGGAAGTACTTGTTCGGGAAGATCAGGCTGGTCGGCACGGGCGCCGCCGTCCGAACGTTGAGCTCGCTCCGGTCGCGCAGGATGTCGAAGGTGTCGGTCTGGTAGCTTGCGCCGAACGTGACTAGCACACCGTTACTCGGACCGCCCAGCCACTTCTGACCCCGAACCGATCCGCCGTAGCCAATCTGCTCGAAGTCGACCGTTTCGTGGCGCGTCGAATGAATCGGCGGCCCGAAGCCAAACGTCATGCGCTCACGATCGACGACCTGAAACGTGTCGTTGCGCTGGCCGTAGATACGCCATGACAGCTGATCGAGACCAGCGCGGTCGACTAGCGTGTGATCGAGCGACAGGCGCTGGCGGCCCTGCGTGTCAACAGCAACCGAGTCCAAAGTGTCGTAAAGAAACGGACCGAGCTGCGTCAATCCCATGTCCGAGAACCATGTCGTTTCGACACGGGTGTCGTAGACTTCCGTTGCCACGCGCCACATATTGCCTGGCGAGGCTGTGAAGACGAGCTTGCCCAGTAGTTGGGTGCCCCGTACGTCTTGCGGATTCGCCGCAGTACGGGTGGCATCACGGCTTTTTACCGTTCCTTTATTACGGACCTCGTTCCCGCGGTTGAAGCTGGCGAAGAGCGACGCTTGGAGCCGCCCGGTACCCCCGGCCAGAGTGAGGTTCCCACTGATGTCCCCGGCGCGACCATTCCAAGTCGTCTTGGCGCCGATGTGGAACTGCCGGCCGCGGAGGTAATCGCCCGGATCCTTGGTGAACAGCGACACGACGCCGCCGAGGGCATCGCTGCCGTAGAGCGCCGAGTTGGCACTCCGCACGATCTCGACGGATTTCAACGCATCGAGATCGAGCGCCAGCTGATGCACGCTGAACGGCCCGAAGTCGAACTGCTCCGACGTCTGAATGCCGTCCACCTGCGTCATCACGCGATTCTTTCCGATGCCGCGGATGTTGAATCCGTTGAGACCAAGACGGGTCATATTGTTTTCGATGTACACCCCGGGTTCGTACTTGACGAGATCAGACAGGTTCTCGAATAGCCTCGCCTGAATGACCTCGCTGTCGACAACCGTCACCATGCCGGGGATCTCCCGTACCGGCGCCGGCCGGAGCGTCGCGGTAACGGTCACGGAATCGAAGAAAGTCGGCAAATCAGCTGTCGACTGCCGGCTGGCTGCATCTTGCTGCGCCGATACACGCTCGACCTGGGACATGGCCCAGTCAGCGATCCGGCTGTCCGGGAGCACGGGTCGACCGTCCCAGAGGTAATCCAATCCAGTGAGTACGTTGGGTATCTGGTCGACGAGGCGTCCCGGCCCGAGCAGGAGCGGCACGACGACGACCCGCCCCGACGCTGCACGGTTGGCCACCGAGTGTCTGAGCTCCGCGAGCGCCTGGTCTTTGACCGGTGTGGGCGCATCGTCCCGCAATAGGCGGACGTCGACCTCCTTAAACGGCACGAGGGACTGTATTTGGACACCAAGTTCTCGGATCACGTCCATCCACCGGTCTGCGTCTGCGGCGCCGTTCGGCCCGTGCGCCACGATGACGAGGCTTTCCGTGGATGGGTCACGACTGAGCGCACGCGCCCGGTCGGACAAGATGCCAGCGAGGATCGGATCTGCATCAAGCGCCGGCGTGACGCCGACAACGTCTGCAGGCCCGTGCAGCGGCGTGAGTTCCATCCGTTCGGAGCCCGAGTAATCGTCGCGAAGGCGGCCAATGAAGCGGACCTGTTCGTAGTGCAGGCTGTAGGAAGACACCAGGAGCGGCACGACGACAATCCGCTGGACACCAGCAGCGACCAGTTCGTCGTACGCCTCCTGCGGTGTGCGGTTCTTCGCACCCATCAGGTACGCCGCTTTAGATGGCATGTGTTGTTGAATAATCGTCACCACGGCCTCGACGTTGGTGTTCCACGCCGCCGTCGAGCCATGAGCCACGACCAACACGCCGAGTTGCTCATCAGCCGCCGCAGCGAGTGTCGAGCCGACAGGTGAGAGAAAGAGGGTCGAGCACAATAGAAGCCGAGCGATATAAGTCATGGCATTTCTCCTACTTGCGCGCCACACTCTCTCGCCGCTAAAATGCAGTGAGGCGAGCGTTGTCGCGCGTATTTACGTGTGATCAGGTCTGTGGACCGTGCGTTCGTGCAGCTCGCCGGGTGTGGCAACACCTGGCGAGCGCTTATTTTGCCTCAGGGATTAGAACACTTCATCAGCCTCTCCACGGTTCGTTTGTAACAGGCGACTGTCTCTCTGAAGTGTGTGGCCGGGACCTCTGGCAGCGACTGGCAATATTGAAACTGAATGTCATTATCAATTTTAGGATTATATGTCCGACTAAGTCGGTCGGTCAAGTAAAATCATGAATGGTTCCTGCGTCGTCGTCGTGTCGGTGCTTCCGCAATAAAGTGTTGGTGGCTGCCGCGTAACCCGCTCGTGTGCTAGAGTTTGAGCTTGATTTCGAGAGACGCAGTTCTTTCGGCGATGCGGGCTGGGCCGACCACACGGTGCCTGACGTTCAGGGACACCTTCGTGTGCGCGCCGACATCCTTATTAATGGCGTTCGCCGACACAGGCAGGCCAGCTGACACTAGCATTCAAACACGGCGTAGCAACACCTGATGGCGGAAGCACCCGAGGAAGAGGCCGGCAGCAATGAATTGGAAACCGGGACCGACTCGATGAGGGGGTTGCGCCGCCTACTGTTCTTGTTGTTCGCCGTTGGCGCACTGGGGAGCGGGGGCGAACTCCTCTTCTTAGGTCATACCGAGGATCGGCTGCAGCTTGTGCCCTTGATCCTCCTCGGACTCGGCCTGCTCGCGCTCATATGGGTCGTCGGCCAGCGGCGGTCCGCAAGCCTCTTTGTATTCCGAGGCCTGATGTTCTTGTTCGTTCTGAGTGGGGTGATGGGCATCTATTTGCATTTCCGAGCCAACCTCGAATTCGAGCTCGAGATGTACCCGTCCCTTGCGGTCGCGGAGTTGGTTCGGGAGGCATTGACCGGTGCCCTCCCCGTGATCGCTCCGGCGACGATGACCCATCTCGGGCTTCTGGGCCTGGCCTCGACGTACAGATTTTCCTTAGGAGACTGATTTTGGATTTTCGATCGAATCATCTTGCAATTTTTTTCACGTTCTCCCTCGCGCTTCATGCCGGAGAGGCATTCTCCCAAGTTGGCACCAATGGGGGGGTCGTCAATCCCAACCTCGCCGGGACGGAAGAGCTTGCCGGCCTGCCACACCTCGACGAGAAGCTCGCGGAGTCGATCCATGCGGGACGCCCCTACCTCGATATGCTCGCGCTCCATCGCGTTCTCAAGGATTCCCTTAGCGAAGAACAGCTTGAGACGCTCTACGCGCGGCTCTTCGTCCCCATCAATCTCAACGCCGCGAGCCGCGAAGAGATCCTTCTCGTTCCCGGTGTCGGCCCACGCATGGCCCACGAGTTCGAAGAGTACAGACCCTATCGAGCGCTTGCACAGTTTCGGCGGGAGGTCGGCAAGTACGTAGACGACGAAGAGCTGGCACGATTGGAACAGTACGTGTTCGTCCCTATCGATCTCAACAAAGCGTCCGAAGACGACATCCTCAGGATCCCAGGCGTTGGAAAACGCATGCTACACGAGTTCATGGAGTACCGGCCTTACCACAGCATGGAGCAGTTCCGGCGAGAGATCGGCAAGTATGTCGACGACCAGGAGCTATCTCGCCTTGCGCGGTACGTTGAATTAACAGCCAACCAATAGCGGAGAACAACTTATGAAGGCGTTCCTTCTTACTGTAAGCACAACCTTGCTCTTGGCAGCCACTGATGCCGCCCAAGATGAATCAGACAATCGGCGCTTCCGCCATCAAGTGTTGGTGAGATGACGCTAAGACTTAGGGTACATTAAGTTACAGCCCGAATAGCGTTCGTGACCTTCGCTGCGAGCTAAATGGAGCGTAAGCGCCTCTTTTGCAAAGGGATGCGTACACATCACCAACAGTAAACAGCGCAAGCACCGGGCAATGTCGAACCGGAACACGTCGGTCGGGGATGTCTTCGTCCGAAGCCTCCTCATTCCGGCGGGACGAGAACGAGTTTGCCGGTGAATTCCTTGGCCAGAAATTCCTCCTGCTCCCGGCCGATCTCGTCCTGTGCCAAAACTCGGCCCTTTTGAAATAGGCCATAAATCAGCAGCTTAGTGTCTGTGTTTGCGACCGGGCCAAGGGCCGTAGGCTTTACAATCGTCTGGCCCGAGGGTGCTATCTTCAGCTCCATGATGACGTACCACGCGCAATTCCTACTGCTCGTTCTAGCTGGCTGGGTCAACCGCCAGCAGCAGGATGTGATCGACTACCTGCAAGAGGAGAACCGTGTGCTCCGAGCCGGGCTTCGGGGCAAGCATCTCAGGCTCTCGGACGACGACCGGCGCAGGCTCGCGGTCAAGGCCCAGGCTTTGGGCCGCGAGGCGCTGGCCCAGATTGCGTCCGTTGTCACACCCTGTGCTCCGCAAAAAGTCGATCCGGCGTTGATTGCGCGGGTTAGACCTACCATAGTCGGCTGCTTCTGGCCGGTTTTCTTTTTTGCAGGTCACAACTCCCACAGGAAACGGGGAGAAACAGATAGGCCGCGCCTACGGAGCACCACGCCAGCTCTCGACCCTACCGCCCTTGCGCCGCCTTGGCCCAGTCGCAAACACAGACACTATGCTGCTGGATTATGGTCTATTTCAAAAGGGCCGAGTTTTGGCACAGGACGGGGTAAGGCGCTTGGCCGGAAACTCTTGGCAGAAGTCGCCGGTATCGTCACACCGGAAACCCTGCTGGCTTGGCACCGAAGGCTGATTGCGCGGAAGTGGGACTACAGCGAGCGGCGGAAACAGCCCGGACGGCCCCGGGCGTCGTGTCCAAAAATACAAACGCGTTGCCAAGCCCTTGATGGTTGAACTCTCCATGAGAATGATAGATGAACTCGGCGACGGCCCGGGAGCGGGTCTTAGAGTTCGTTTGTATTTTTGGACACGACGGGTTGCGGATCGAGGTTTTCGTGCTCAGTAGGGCGCGCGGCACTGGTGGGGCGGTTCATGCCCGGCCATTGCCACTACGACCACGAGCTGGGCCTCCGATTGGCAGAACCGCACAAGGCCCACGACTACGGCAAGCGGGCCTTGTTCCTCCTGCGCGGGCGCGACCGCTCGGGACGGAACGATTTCTCAGTCGGCCACAAAAAGTCGATCCAGCGGTACGCGATCTTCTTTTTTGCGGATCACAACTCCCATAGGAAACGGGGAGAAACAGATAGGCCGCGCCTACGGAGCACCGCGCCAGCCCTCGACCCTACCGAGGTAGTCGAGGTGATGTCTTAAGATTCCTGTCAAAGAAAAACGATGTATGGTTCCCCAAGCTCAAACCCGTCCCCGTCATGGGGACAGAAAAGGAGAACCATACATCATGGGAAAGGTACTACCGAGTCAGCGATTGCTCAAGCAGTTCGAGGAACGACTGGTATTTGGGGAGATGAATCTCTCGGAGATCGTCCGGTCGGGAGCTCAGATGATGCTTCAATATGCGTTGGAGCGCGAGGTGACGGAGGCGTTGGGTCGAAACTACTATGAGAACGCTCCGGCAACGACGAAGGAGAAGGGACGACGCAACGGGTATGAGTCGCATCGGGTCCTCACGGGCGAGGGAGCGGTAACGGTGCAAGTGCCGCAGGTACGAGAAACAGAGAAGGTATTTCAGTCAAAGATTCTCGACGCCTACGTGAGCCGGACCGAGAAACTCGATGAACTGATCGCGCGGATGTACGTCCACGGGATGTCGACGCGTGACATTGAGGCGACGTTCGCGGACGTGCTGAGCGGCACGGGTGTCTCGAAGTCGGTGGTGAGCCGGGTCACACGGTGTCTGTCGGAGGATTTCGAGGCGTTTCGAAAACGGGATCTCTCGAACGAGAAGCTGTTGTATCTCGAGCTCGACGGCACGTACCTGCGCTACCACCAAGGAGCGGAGAGGAAAGAGCCCATCCTCGTTGCGACCGGCTATCGCGCTGATGGGACGCGAGTTCTTCTTCATATCGGTGTCGGCAACCGAGAATCCTACGAGAACTGGAAGGGGTTTTTGCAGGAGATGGTGGCCCGAGGAATGAGGGAGCCGTTGCTCATCGTGACGGACGGGAATCCTGGAGTGCTCAAAGCGATCGCAGAGGTCTTCCCTCGAAGCCTCAAGCAACATTGCCAGAAGCACCGCCTCGAGAACATCCTGGGCAAGGCTCCGAAGGAAGTGCGCGACGAACTCAAGGCGGCCATCCTTGAGTCGTTCCATGCGAACAGCTGCGAGCAAGGGCTGAAGAAGGGTCGGGAGGTGATCGCTCGGTACCGTCAACGATTCCCGAGCGCGATGAAGTGCATGGAAGAGACCCTCGAAGCGTGTCTTCAGGCGCTACGCCTTCCTGCGGCGCATCACAAAAGGCTTCGCACGTCGAATCTACTTGAGCGCACGTTCGGAGAGCACAAACGTCGCACAAAGGTCATTCCTCACTTCTTCACCGAGGAGGCCGCGATGAAACTCTCGTTCGCTGTGCTCTTGGCCGTCGCAAACAAATGGCGCGGCGTGAGGATGGATGTCTTCGCCGCTAGGAAAGTCGAGGAGCTTCGCAACGAGCTTCTCCCGCAAGGCACGCCGGAGGAATCAGCAGCTTAACCGAGCGCGGGGAACCGTACGGAGATTTGACAGGAAAACTGAGCGCGTGCGCTCCATCGCCTAAAGGCGATGGGTTCACGTCGCCGACTAAAGTCGGCTTGTCCTTGCCTCGTTTCACTACTCACTGACCTTGAAAGAATCGTCGTCCTGGGGCACGGCACCCTGCAACTCTATATACTTCGCTATCACCTCATCCGTCACGTTGCCCGTTGTCACCACGAAGTAACCCCGTGCCCGTAGGTGCCGACCCCAGAACTCCTTCCGCATCGTCCGAAAGTCGCGCATCAGACGATTCGACGTCTTACCCTTGATCAACTACATCACTCGACTCGGCGACAAATTCGGCGGCACGCTCAGCAACAGGTGCACGTGCTCAGGCCGCACATGACCCTTCAGTATTTCTATCTGGTTCCGAGCACAGATCTCCCGGATGAGATCCCGGAGACGAACCGCTACATCCCCTCTCAAGGCCGGCTTGCGGTACTTCGTGATAAATACGAAGTGATAGTTTAACTGGTACGTCGTGTGCGATGATTTACGATATCCTTTCACCTGGGGATCGTACCCCAAGCCTCCTAAAGGCTTCGCCTAAAGGCGAGGGATTTCAACCATCCCCGAGTGGGACATTAAGGTCTTGATATCAAGACGCGCAGGCGGATTCATTCGTGCGAAGGTATTCAAGCACGAAGCGATCTAGGTGCTCTGACAGGCTTTGCATGATATAGCCTGCATCCCCGCTGTGTGTTCCGTAGCTGCCGGTGTGCCACGTATCCGCAAGACCAACCTCACCCGATACGGAATCGTACAGAACCTTGGCATATTGCACAGAGACAGTGAACGTGCCACCATCTCTGTTTTTTTCAGATACTAACACTCCGACCCGAACGTACAGGCGGTGCAACGCGCTGTCATCGTACAACCGCGCGGCCCGCAAGCGACTTTCCGCTAGCGTCTGGATGCGTTCTTCCGTGAGCTCGATATCCGCCGCGTCGTCGCTGAGGTCCTCCACGACTAGGCGAATCGGTCGACACTCGTTGAAGAGCTCGAAGCGGTCAATGCCCTCTGTTTGCGCCAAAGCTTGAGCGGAGGAAATAGCGGACACAAATACTGCAAACATCGCGTTCCTATAAGCGCACATGGGGTATCTCCTGGTCCAACGGAAGCTATTTCCCAAACGAAACCTTTTCGTCAGTTCTCTTCATCAAATGGAAGTGGGAGGTCATGGGGACTATTGATATTAACCCTAATCGCAAATAAACGTCACCGCGTCCTGTGCCAAAACTCGGCCCTTTTAACCCTAATCGCAAAATCTTCGAAGCACGAAAACGCGAAACAGCCGCACTGGGCGCAGGCGAGAAGCTCGTGCTGGGGCACCCGCTCGCCGCCACTATAGGTGATTCTGCACGGTGTATGCAGAACCTGGAAAAGGTGCTATTCACGGGGCCAAAGACCTCAGACACGGTGACGTTTATTTGCGATTAGGGTTAAAATAGGCCATAAATCAGCAGCTTAGTGTCTGTGTTTGCGCCGGGGCCAAGGGCCGTAGGCTTTACAATCGTCTAGCCCGAGGGTGTTATCTTCAGATCCATGATGACGTACCACGTGCAATTCCTACTGCTCGTTCTAGCTGGCTGGGTCAACCGCCAGCAGCAGGATGTGATCGACTACCTGCAAGAGGAGAACCGTGTGCTCCGAGCCGGGCTTCGGGGCAAGCGTCTCAGTCTCTCGGACGACGACCGGCGCAGGCTCGCCGTCAAGGCCCATGCTTTGGGCCGCGAGGCGCTGGCCCAGATTGCGTCCGTTGCCACACCCGCTACGCTTCTGCGCTGGTACCGCCACCTCATCGCAGCCAAGTACGATGGCAGCAAGAACCGGAGTCCAGGCCGACCTCCGACGGCGAAGAACATCCGTGAGCTCATTGCGCGCGTGGCGCGGGAGAACCCGACGTGGGGATATACGCGCCTGCGGGGCGCACTCAAGAACCTCAAACACAGACACTAAGCTGCTGATTTATGGGGCTATTTCAAAAGGGCCGAGTTTTGGCACAGGACGGGGGGGAGGTGCTGCCGGCCTATGACCTCCACAACCTTGCGGCGTCGCTCTCGAAGAATGAATGGACGCTGACGCTCTATGCCGAGAACCTTGCTCGATGAGTACGCCGTGACCGGCGTGCGGCAGACCCCCGGCCTCATCGGCCGCACGGAGGACGGTTTCCGGTCGCGCCGCTACTTCGCCAACGTGCTCATGACGTAATCAGCGGCCCAGCGAGTGCCTTATGGTGCAAAAACTCAGCCGGTCATCTTCCGCAGCTCCTCGGGAACGTCCGTCGCTAAGCGACCGGGGCAACCACCAAAGCTATTGGGCGCGGTGCTCGGGCTGTGAGTCGTGTGTCTTCAAGAGGATGTCGTCGCTCACCTTCGTGAGATCCGCTGCCGCATCCTTGGACGCCCCGTGCTCGACGGCGCGCGACATCACCTCGGCCTTGGTCTCTCCGCGCTTCGCCCCGAGAAACGGCTTGACGATCAAGTAGGCCACGTCGCGTATCGGCATATGACGGAGAAAACGCCACAGCAGGCGGAGGGTCTGAAGCGGGTAGTGCCTGATTTTGTAGCGGAACAAACGTCGCAAGCCGGCCGAGCGCTCGGCGTTCACCGCCTCGCCGGACAGGCAGGTGGGGTCGATCTCGGTGCACTTGAAATACTTGTACCAATCGTTCGCGTCGTCAACGAGGCCGCGCTCGACGTACTCGTGCCAGAGGGGGGTCCCGCGGTAGACGCACAGGCGGTTGAAGCCGAACGTGTCTAAAGCAAGCCTCGACGCAAAGTCGAAGGTGGCGCGGACGACCGTCGCCGTATCGTTCATTTCAATGTCACCGAACATCCTTCTGCCGAGTGGACGGCGCAGCAAATGGTCGATGCTTTTCCATGGGACACGGCGCCTCGGTACCTGGTACGGGATCGAGACCAGACCTACGGAGCGTACTTCGATACTCGCGTCGGCGGTCTCGGGATCGAGCAGGTCCTTACCGCACCGCGCTCCCCGTGGCAGAATCCATTTGTCGAAAGGATGATCGGCTCCATTCGACGCGAGTGTCTCGACCACGTGATCGTCCTTGATGAGCGGCACCTGAAGCGAATCCGACGCGAATACATCGACTACTATCATTCGTGCCGGACTCATTTGTCGCTTGAGAAGGACGCGCCCGAGCCTCGCCGGGTAGAGTCACCGGCGATGGGCAAAGTGAGAGCCATTCCAAAGGTCGGTGGTCTCCATCATTATTACACTCGACGCGCTGCTTGAGTCCGATCTGCTCGGAACGGCTGCCGGACTTCGCACCAGCTTACACCTCTACCCCTGAGTAGAGCCGACGCCGGCTCTTAAAACGTCCTACATGAAGACGACCAAAGCATTCCGGTTGCAGGAAGTTCGCCAATCTCATACAGCTCGAGTTTATGGAAGGGACAAGGCGATAGCAGCCTACGACGAGCGACGTCGTCTCGCGGTAAAGGGTAAGGCGCTTGGCCGGAAACTCTTGGCAGAAGTCGCCGGTATTCGTTCCTGGCGCCCATTCTGGCGAATCGCTATGATGAAGGATTGGACGGTGCCCGCCATGACCGAGAGAAAATCCTCGCTTGACGATTTACGAATCGATCGTTCTTCGATGGTAGAAGATCTATCGCGATCCTGGCTTTGGTTCGCGCTCTTCGGCGCGTTCCTCGTCGTCGCGGCCCTCGTATGGTGGATGACGCGGGCGATGGGAGCGGAAGTGATTACCGCGCTGGCACGGGAAGTTCAGCTCGGCGAGGGCCAGACGGTGCTGAACGCATCCGGTTATGTGACGGCGCGTCGGCGGGCAACCGTTTCCTCCAAAGTGACGGCCAAGGTTCTCGAGGTGCTGATCGAAGAAGGCATGGTCGTCGAGAAAGGCCAAGTCCTGGCGCGTCTCGACACCACCAACGTCGATGCCAGCTTTCGGCTGGCTCGCGCGGAGCTGGTAGCGGTCAAAACCGCACTCGAGGAAACGAAAGTCCGGCTCGCCGAAGCGAATCTGAATCTCGACCGGACCAAGGCGCTCGTCGCGGATTCGGTGGTCAGTCAAGCGGAGCTCGATCGGGTGCAGGCCAGCGTCGACGTCATCGAGGCGCGCATGGCGAGACAGGGCGAAGAAGAAACGGTCGCGGAGAGACGCATTGCGGTGTGGAATCAACAGCTGGAAGATACGATCATCCGCGCGCCCTTCGACGGCGTCGTCACCACCAAAAATGCACAGCCGGGCGAGATGATCTCTCCGGTCTCGGCCGGCGGAGGGTTCACCCGGACCGGGATCGGGACCGTTGTCGACATGAGTTCACTCGAGATCGAGGTCGACGTCAACGAGAGCTACATCAATCGTGTTCAAGCGGGGCAAACGGTCGAAGCTACGCTCGATGCTTACCCAACCTGGCGCATTCCGAGTCACGTCATCGCCATCGTCCCGACCGCCGATCGCGATCGCGCGACCGTGCGAGTGCGCATTGGGTTTGACGAGCTCGATCCGCGCGTTCTTCCGGACATGGGAGTCAAGGTGGCATTCCAGGGCGACGAAGCGGAGCAAGCCGGTGGCAGCGCGGTCAGGATTCCGAAGGGAGCCGTTAGCCGCGACGAAGGTCGAGACGTGGTCTTCGTCGTTCGTGATAGACAGGTCGAGCGACGCGCGGTGAGGCTGGGAACGATTGAAGACGGGGAAGCGCTGGTTCTTTTCGGGATCTCGGCCGGAGAGAGCGTGGTGGTAGAAGGACCAGACGAACTGGCAGATGGAGAACGGGTAGAGGAGCGCAGTCGATGAGTGCAAGCAATGGGAATCTAGTTGAAGTCAAAGGAGTCACGAAATACTTCCGCCGTGGCTCGGAGAAGATCCACGTGCTGGAGGGGCTCGACCTGAATATCCCGGATGGCGAGTTCCTGGCGTTGATGGGGCCTTCGGGCTCGGGAAAGAGCACTTTGCTCAACCTAATTGGTGGCCTCGACCGGCCCAACGAAGGAGAGGTGACCGTCAACGGAGAGAGGATCGATAAACTCTCGGAGCGAAACCTCGCCGCCTGGCGGGCCCGGCACGTCGGCCTGGTCTTTCAGTTCTATAACTTGTTGCCTGTTTTGAGCGCGGTTAGGAACGTCGAGCTGCCACTTCTCCTTACGCATTTGTCCAAGGCGGAGCGCCCGAAACATGTCGAGGCGGCGCTCGACATCGTGGGCTTGTCTCACCGCATGAAGCATCTTCCGCGCGAGCTCTCCGGTGGTGAGCAGCAACGAGTCGGCATCGCCCGCGGCATCGTCACCGACCCGACATTGATGCTGTGCGACGAGCCTACCGGCGACCTCGACCGCAAGTCCGGCGACGGGGTTCTCGATCTTCTCCAAGCGCTCAACCGTGACCACAAGAAGACCATCGTCATGGTCACGCACGATCCGCACGCCGCCGCCCGTGCCTCGCGCACGCTTTACCTCAGTGAGGGAAAACTCGGTACGGAGTCGGTGGAATGAGGTTCGTCAACCTGGTCTGGAGCAACCTCAACCGCAAGAAAGTCCGCACACTTCTCACGCTCTTGTCGATTGCGGTCGCCTTTCTCCTGTTCGGATACCTTGCCGCCATTCGAGTGGCGCTGAGCTCGGGCGTGGATGTCGCCGGCGCCGACCGGTTGATCGTTCGGCACAAGGTCTCCATCATTCAACAATTGCCCGAAAGCTACGAGGCGCGGATCGAGCAGATACCGAGCGTCGCCGATGCCACGCACGCCACCTGGTTCGGCGGAATCTACCAGGAACCCAAGAACTTCTTCGCGCAGATGTCGGTGAAACCGGAAGAGTTTCTGGATATGTACCCAGAGTTTCTCCTCACCGAAGAGGAAAAGGCAAATTGGCTCGAGACCAGGACCGGTGCCATCGCCGGACGTGTCACCGCCGATCGCTTCGGGTGGAAGGTGGGGGATCGCATCCCGATTCAAGCCACTATTTGGACCCATGGCGGGGGTAAGCAGACCTGGGAGTTCGACCTGGTGGGCATCTACGAAGGCGCCGAGAAGGGGACCGATACTTCGAATTTCTTCTTTCGACATGATTTTTTCGACGAGGCCCGAGATTTCGGAAGAGGGCAGATCGGCTGGTACTACGTCCGCGTCGAGGATCCGGATAAAGCGGTCGACGTGGCCAAGGCGATCGACGATCAGTTCGCGAATTCTCCCTTCGAGACCAAGGCCGAGACCGAGGGCGCATTCGTCCAAGCGTTCGTAAACCAGGTTGGAGACATCGGGACCATCATCATGGCGATACTTGCCGCGGTATTCTTCACGATCTTATTGGTGGCGGGGAATACGATGGCTTACTCGGTGCGTGAGCGGGTCGGAGAGCTAGCGGTCCTCAAGGCAGTCGGTTTTACCGACCGGCAGGTATTGGGTCTGGTTCTGGCGGAGGCCCTGTCACTCGCCGCCATGGGGGGTCTCTTGGGGCTCGGCATCGGGTGGTTCTTGATCTCGTTGGGCGATCCCACCAACGGGGCTCTCCCCGTCTTTTTCTTTCCACCTCGGGACATTGTGCTGGGGGTCGTGCTGGTCTTCGCACTCGGTTTCGCTGCGGGCATCCTGCCTGCCGTCGAGGCAGGACGACTTCGCATTGCCGACGCGCTCAGGAGGTTGTAGTCCATGACCGGCCCCATCAATTGGCTCCGACAGGTCTTCTCGCTTTCGACGTTCAACCTGATGACCGTCCTCTCCCGCAAAGGGTCTACCGCAGCGGCGGTCTTCGGAATCGCCGGCGTGGTGGCGGTCTTGGTCGCCGTTTTGTCGATCGCGAAGGGGTTCCAACATGCCATGACCGTGTCCGGATCTCCCGACACCGCGATCATTCTCCGGAGCGGCGCCGACGGCGAGATGATGAGCGATCTCGGTGGCCCGACCACCCGCATCATCGTCGACACCGAGGGTGTGGCTCGCGGTGCGGAAGGCCCGAAGGCTTCGGCGGAGCTCTTCGTCATTATTAATATGCCCATGCGGTCTACCGGCTCCGATGCTAATGTTCCTCTCCGAGGCGTCGAGCGAGCAGCCTACGAGGTGCGCGACGATCTAGAAATCATCGAAGGGCGCAAGTTCGAATGGGGGAAGAACGAAGTTATCGTGGGTTCCGGAGCAAGTCTAGAGTTCGCCGGTCTGGAAGTGGGAGACAAGATCCCGGTCGGAAAGGTCGAATGGTCGGTGGTCGGCCGCTTTGCCGCGAACGGCGGCATCGCCGAGTCCGAGGTCTGGACTGATGCGGCTGTACTGCAGCCGGCCTACAGGCGCGGGAACAGCTTTCAAGTGGTCTATGCGAAGCTCGATTCGCCCAACGCGTTCCAGGATTTCAAGGATCGGCTCACCACAGATCCGCGCCTCAACGTCAAGGTGGTGCGCCAGACCGATTTTTATGCGGAGCAGTCGACGATGGTCACCAACCTCATCACCGGTCTGGGCACGCTGGTGGTGGTGTTGATGGGGATCGGTGCCATCTTCGGTGCCTTGAATACGATGTACACCGCTGTTTCTTCACGGACACGAGAGATCGCGACGCTGCGCGCGCTTGGATTCCGTGGAGCTCCGGTGGTGATCTCGGTTCTTGTCGAGTCTCTCGTTCTGGCTCTGGTGGGTGGGGCGATCGGTGGCGGTCTGGCTTACATTGTCTTCGACGGTTTCCGCGCCGCAACGCTCAATTGGCAAACTTTCTCCCAAGTAGCCTTTGCCTTTGATGTCACGCCGGAGCTGCTGGTGCAGGGGATCGTCTACGCCTCGGCCATCGGGTTGGTGGGCGGGCTCTTTCCCGCTGTCCGCGCCGCCCGCATGCCGGTGGCAACGGCGCTTCGAGAGCTGTAAGGGAGGTACTGTCAAGTTGACGTTGCGAGAGCAAGCCGGTGCCGTCGGCATGACGTCTCCGTTCGAGTCATGCCGCCCACGTTACTGCGTCCCAAGCGAGGAATGCGCGACCTCGAAGCTGTCGGTGATGACGCGCTTGCAACAGGTGTCGTCCGACGCGGAAGAGGTTTTGGACAAGTCCATGAACGGACAAGAATCGCTGGGCTTGACCCGGAGATTTGAACCGTCGCATTTGCCGTTCACGTTGCCGCGTCGGCTCGTGCGAGACCTCGGCTCTATTGTTTTGGTACTGGTCGGTGCAGTGGACGACGGATGGCATGACCTCGCGGTGAGCGGCGCTGTAGCTTCTCAGCTTGTCGGTGACGAGCCGCCAGGGTGGCCGGCCCTGCCCCTTCAGCAGCTTACAAAAGAAGCGTTTAGCGGCTCGCCGATCGCGTCGAGGCTGGACGAGGATATCGATGACGTCGCCATCTTGGTCCACCGCACGCCAGAGATACTGCCGTTGACCCTGGATGGTTACAAACACCTCGTCCAGGTGCCACGTATCGCCGAGGCGACCTTGCCGTCGCTTCAGCCCGCGAGCGTATTCTGGACCGAACTTGATGCACCAAAGTCGGATCGCTTCATACGAGACGGTGATCCCCCGCTGGGCAAGGAGGTCCTCGACATCTCGAAAGCTCAAACAAAAGCGATGGTAGAGCCAAACGGCGTGGCTGATGATCTCCGGTGGAAATCGATATCCGCGGTAGCTCGGCGACTTGCTGTTCATTGGCTCATTCTGTCAGTTAGAGGCCCAACTTGACAGTACCTTTCAGACACTTTTATCACGAGCTTCACCGAAAGCCTCATGACCTATGCGCTGGGGTGGAGAGTCGAGTATTATGACATGCCCGCGGTGCGTGCGATCGCTCTCGAGGCCGCGCACAACGGCAACCGCATGTCCTCTTTCATTTTTGGCATTGTGAACAGCGCGGCGTTCCAGATGAAGAAGTCGGAAAACGCCGAACCGACCACGGTGGTGGGAGAATCGGGTCCGCCTTAGAATACGAGCCGGCTC
Source organism: Candidatus Marinacidobacterales bacterium (assembly GCA_965197495.1). Taxonomy (GTDB): domain Bacteria; phylum Acidobacteriota; class Vicinamibacteria; order Marinacidobacterales; family SMYC01; genus SMYC01. The sequence goes on along the minus strand of OZ240210.1, from coordinate 8,967,646 downwards.
CAGAAGGCCTAAAAAGAATGTACATTACTAACAAGCATATCTCTCGCCGCACGATACTTCGGGGCATGGGCGCGGCGGTGTCACTGCCGTTGCTCGAAGCCATGGTGCCGGCCCGGAGCGCGTTTGGCAAGCCGACAGCTGACCCGGCTCGCCTGGTGTGCATCGAAATGGTCCACGGTTCGGCCGGCAGCACCAAATACGGGATAGAAAAGAACCTGTGGGCGCCGGCGACCGAAGGCAGTGCGTTCGACCTCACCCCGAGCAGCTTGAGTCCGCTCGAGCCGTTTCGGGATTACTTGACGATCGTCAGCAACACGGACGTACGCAATGCCGAGGCCTTCACGCTGCCCGAGATAGGCGGCGACCATTTTCGTTCGAGCGCGGTGTTCCTGACGCAGTCTCACCCGAAGCAGACAGAAGGCTCGGACGTCCACGTTGGGACGTCGATGGATCAGCTCTACGCCCGGCGGTTCGGTCAAGACACGCCCATTCCGTCGATGCAGCTCGCGATCGAGAACGTGAACCAGGCGGGCGGATGCCAATACGGTTATGCCTGTACCTACACGGACGCGATCAGCTGGGGGTCGCCGACCGATCCGCTCCCGATGATCAGGAACCCCCGGGTCGTTTTCGACCAGATGTTCGGCTCCGGCGGAACGCCGGAAGAGCGGGCAGCCAGGCGCCGAACCGATCGCAGCATTCTTGACTATGTCACCAACCAGGTGGCTAGTTTGAAGAACGACCTGGAGCCGGCCGACCGCAACCGGCTCGACGATTATCTCGAGAACATTCGCGAGATCGAGCGGCGGATCCAGAGGATCGAGGCGCAAAACGCGAGCGGGGAGGAGAGAGAGCTGCCCGATGCGCCCGTCGGTGTGCCGGACTCGTTCGATGAGCACGTCAAGTTGATGTTCGACCTGCAAGCGGCAGCGTTCGCGTCGGACATTACTCGGGTGTTCGCGTTCAAGATGGGGCGAGACGTTTCGGGCCGTGTCTACCCGGAGACCGGCGTCAACACTGGGTTTCACCCGGCCTCGCATCACGGCGAGCGAGAGGAGCGGATCGAGGAGTTCGCGAAGATCAACCGGTACCACGTCAGCACCATCCCGTACTTCCTCGAAAGGCTCCGTGACACACCCGAGGGCGACTCGAATCTCTTGGAAAAGGCGCTGATCCTCTACGGCTCTCCAATGGGCAACCCGCACGTTCACAACCACAAGCGCTGTCCGCTCTTTTTGGCTGGCCACGGCAATGGCCACTTCAAGGGCAACCTCCACGTCAAAAGCGCGGATGGTACGCCGATGGCGAACACGATGTTGACCGTGCTGCGCCGACTCGGGCTCGACGAGCTCGAGAGCTTTGGTGACAGCACGGGGGAGATGGCGATCTGACACAAAGGTCAGTGGAGCGGCTCATGTTGGGAAAGAAAACAAGAAACGGCCCTGGTGCGAGCGTGATGGGTGTTGCATGCCTGATGGCCGCGCTTGCGGCAGCACCCCATGACTCGAAAGGCGCCCCAGCTACCCCAGGTATCGATGTCTCTCCAATTGCCTCCGCGGCCATGCGGGGTGAGCGAGACACGGTACGAACACTTCTGATGCAGGGCGTCGATGTGAATGACGCCCAAGGTGACGGTATGACGGCGCTTCACTGGGCGGCAATGAATGAAGATGTTGAAATGGCCGAGATGCTGCTTTACGCCGGGGCCAACGTCAAAGCCGCGACGCGTCTTGGCGCCTACACTCCACTGTTATTGGCCAGCAAGAGCGGAAACGCTTTGATGGTCGAGATGCTCTTGAAGGCGTCGGCCGAAGCCAACTCCACGACGACGACCATGGGAACGACCCCGTCCTGTGCCAAAACTCGGTCCTTTTGAAATAGACCATAAATCAGCAGCTTAGTGTCTGTGTTTGCGACCGGGCCAAGGGCCGTGGGCTTTACAACCGTCTGGCCCGAGGGTGTTATCTTCAGATCCATGATGACGTACCAATCGCCGCGAAACGGCCAATCCTGGCAGGTCTAAACTGCGAAATCAACGACGGATCGAGTTTTTGCGAAGCACCGGAGACGATGCGCCGCAAACGTAGGGCCAAGATCGTCGCGACGCTGGGGCCGGCGACCTCAAGTGCAACGGCCATCAATGCACTGTTCGAGGCAGGGGTCGATGTCTTCCGCTTCAATTTCAGCCATGGCGAACCCGAGAACCACGCCCGGCGCCATCGGATCGTGCGCGAGTTGGAACGGGATGCGCTCAGGCCCATAGGCGTCATGGCCGACATGCAGGGACCCAAGCTTCGCGTCGGCGTCTTCGAAGGCGGGAGCGTCGAGCTTGAGCCGGGACGGCGTTTCATGCTCGACCGTTTGGACCGGCCCGGCACCGCCGTTCGGGTTTCCGTGCCGCATCCGGAGATCTTCGCCGCTGTCCAGCCTGGCGACGAAATGCTGCTTGACGACGGGCGGCTCCGGCTGAATGTGACCTCAAAATCCAATGCAGAAGTAGAGACGCAGGTGCTGGTCGGCGGCCGGCTCAGCGACCGCAAGGGCATCAATCTGCCCGGCGTGATGCTGCCGATCTCGCCGCTTACCGAAAAGGATCTAGTCGATCTGAGATTCGCGCTCGAACTCGGGTGCGAATGGATCGCCCTGTCCTTCGTGCAGTGCCCGGAGGATGTGGTCGAGGCGCGCCGGCTGATCGGCAACCGCGCCCATGTTCTGGTCAAAGTCGAGAAACCATCTGCGCTCGACCGTATCGACGAGATTGTCGCTGCCGCCGATGCCGTGATGGTGGCTCGTGGCGATCTCGGCGTGGAAATGCCTCCGGAGGAAGTGCCGATCGCGCAGAAGACCATCATCCGCACCTGCCGCGACGCCGGCAAACCGGTGATCGTGGCAACGCAGATGCTGGAGTCCATGGTCCAGGCGCCGGTGCCGACGCGCGCCGAGGTCTCGGACATAGCGACGGCGGTGTACGACGGCGCGGATGCGGTGATGCTGTCGGCGGAAACCGCAGCCGGCGCCTATCCGACTGCGACGGTCCAGATCATGGACCGGGTGATTAAACGGGTGGAGCGCGACCCGCTGCACCGTCACATTGCGGCCGCCGACCATCGCCGGCCGCTGGCAACCTCCGCGGATGCGATCTCGGTGGCGGCCCATCAAGTGGCCGACACCATCGGCGCCGCCGCCATTGTAACCTACACGACCTCCGGGTCGACGACGTTGCGCGCCGCCCGCGAGCGCCCTGAGCAGCCGATTCTGGGCGTCACGTCCGAACTTGCAACTGCACGGCGTCTGTCGCTAACCTACGGCGTACACAGCGTGCATACGGCGGACGTACGGGACTTCGACGAAATGGTGCGCAAGGCGGTCGCTGCGGCTGCGCTTGAGGAAGTCGCCGGGCCGGGCGATACGGTGGTCATCACTGCCGGGGTGCCTTTTGGCACACCTGACGCCACCAATGTGCTTCGCATCGTCCGCATCGAGCCCGTGTAATCTGTTGCTGGTCTGGGTGCGTTGTCCCTTCCATAAACTTGAGCTGCATGAGATTGGCAAACTGCCTGCAACCAGAACGCTGTGGCCGTCTTCATGTAGGACGTTTTGAGAGCCAGCGTCGGCTGTGCCTTCTATTTATTCTGAAGTTCTGCCCAGTAAGCCCTCCCACGCTTCGGTAAAGTACCTTTAGTCGCATGGAGTTACAGCGCTAGAGGTGTGATTTTTGCCTGCAATTAGTAGCCATGTTTTATTGTATTTGTTGTTGTTATATATGTCTATATAGTGTATATAGTAGCCATGCACATCGATATCGTGCCCAACCGCAACTCCAAACCCGCCGTTTTGCTCCGTGAGTCCTATCGGGATGCCAAGAGCAAGAAACCGCGCAAGCGCACACTTGCCAACCTGTCCAAACTGCCGAGCGAGCAGGTCGATGCCATCCGACGCATACTCAAGGGGCAAAAGCTCGTTTCGCTCGAAGACGCCTTCGAAATCGTCGAGAACGGCTCCCGGCACCATGGCCACGTCGACGCGGTGCTCAGTGCCATGAGACAGCTCGGTTTCGAAAAGCTCGTTGGCTCTCGACACTCACCAGAGCGGGATTTGGTCGTGGCCATGGTAGTCGCCCGGATCCTCGAACCGCAGTCGAAGCTGGCGACTAGCCTGTGGTGGCACACAACCACACTGCCCGAAATCCTGGGGGTGAGCGATGCCCGCGAAGACGATCTCTATGCCGCCATGGACTGGGTTCTCAAACGCCAGGAGGTCATCGAAAAGAAACTCGCGGCGCGCCATCTCCAAAACGACGGCCTGGCGCTCTATGACCTAACCTCAAGCTACTTCGAGGGGGTGAGTTGTCCGCTGGCCAGGCTCGGATACAACCGTGACGGCAAGAAAGGCAAGCTGCAGGTCAACTACGGCCTGCTGACCAACGAACGCGGCATCCCCGTGTCGGTATCCGTCTTTGAGGGCAACACGGGCGATCCCAAAACGCTGTTGCCTCAGGTAGAAAATGCGCAAGAGCGGTTCGGCATCGAGCAGTTTGTGATGGTGGGCGACCGCGGAATGATCACCCAGACCCAGATCGACGAGTTACGGGAGATGGACGGTATCGACTGGATTACCGCTCTGCGTCCCGAACCGATTCGCAAGCTCATTAACGATGGGGTGATCCAGATGGGGCTATTCGACAGGCGGAACCTGTTTGAGTTGACGCACCCGGATTTCCCCAACGAGAGGCTGGTCGCTTGCCGCAATCCGGAGCTGGCCGAGAGGCGGCGTCACAAGCGTCGTGCTCTGCTCGAAGCAACCTGCAAGGAGCTGGAGAAGGTTTGTCGGATGGTCGAGCGGCGCCGTTTGCACGGCAAGGAGGACATCCGTGCTACGGTGAAAAAGCTCCTCAACAAGTACAAGGTCGGCAAGTACTATAGGCTCGACATCCGTGACGACGGTTTCGACTTCGAGCTAGACGAGACAACGATGGCTGCCGACGCCTCGCGCCTCGCCAACGGCAACTCTGAGCTCGCCAACAAACGGCTCCAGCGGTGGAAGCGACACATGGGGACGATCGTTAAGCAGTTGGAACGGATTCGCCAACGGATCGGGCGAGGCCAGCTGCATGGTAAAGATAAAATCGGTGTGCGGGTAGGCAAAGTTCTCAACAAGTACAAAGTCGGCAAGCACTTCAAGCTGGACATTCGCGACGACCGCTTTAGCTTCGAAATCGACGACACAAAGGTCACTACGGAAGCTGCCCTTGACGGCATCTACGTGATCCGCACCAGTCTTGCTGAGCAGCGGATGAAAACCGACGACACAGTGCGCAGCTACAAGTTGCTGACCCAGGTCGAGAGGGCGTTTCGTTCCTTCAAGAGCATGGACCTAAAGGTGCGGCCGATTCGTCACCGGCGCGAAAACCGAGTCCGGGCGCACATCTTCTTGTGCATGCTGGCCTACTACGTCCTGTGGCACATGATGGAGGTTTGGCGCCCGCTAGTATTCTCTGACGAGGAGCAGCAGGCGAAGGCCGAGCGTGACCCCGTCGCTCCGGCGCAACGCTCCGACGCAGCCCTGCGCAAGATACACACCAAGAAGCTTGACGATGGGAGACCAGCTTCCAGCTTCCGCACGCTGCTGCGCCTTCTCAGCAACATCGTCCGAAACAAATGTCGGCGACCGGAAGCCGGACCCGACGAGCCCACCTTCGATGTCACGACAACTCCGGACTCGAAACAGCAGAGAGCCTACGACTTGCTCAAAGGTATCACCGTGTAGACAGACGCCAGCACCATTGATTCCATCTATCTTATTGGATCAACACCGGATCTTGGTTTTTTCAGCAAGGAACTTCAGTTTATTCATCCGGGCGCCCCGAACTTGATTAGTCTCCGGTCTGCCGGCACCATACCTGCTTGATTTCGTCGTTTGTTCGCGCTCTCATCTCTGCCTTCAGGGCTCGTCGCGAACTGGCTCTTGACAATGTCGCTCTTCGGCAGCAGCTCGCCGTCCTCTGCCGTCCGGTGAAACGGCGCGGCTCTCGAAGGTCGACCGCTGGTGGGGTAACTGTAAAGCCTAGGGGCCCTTGGCCCAGTCGCTAAGCTGCTGATTTATGGTCTATTTCGAAAGGGCCGAGTTTTGGCACAGGACGGGGAACGGGTCAGCCGGTCGACCTTGTAGACCACGATCTGGTCGACGAGACCGGCATCGATGTCGTCGAGCAAGCGCTGCAGGCCCGGGCGCTCCAGGGTTCCTCCCGAGAGCCCCGCGTCCTCCGAAGATAACACCCTCGGGCCAGACGATTGTAAAGCCCACAGCCCTTGGCACCGTCGCAAAACACAGACGCTAAGCTGCTGATTTATCGGCTATTTCAAGAGGGCCGAGTTTTGGCACAGGACGGGGTCGCGTTCAACGGCAGCATGGTAGACCTTAATGCCAAGTTCGCGGGCGTCGTGGGAGTCCACGTTCAGATTCGCCGGCACGAACATTCGGTCCACGGTGATCTGAATCTCGGCCCTGTCTCCATTTCCCAGCGCCGCTGAGGGGATGGGAATACGGCGGCGGCGCCGAGCGGACGCCTCGGCGACTAACAACTGCAGCAGTTGGCCGCCTACACTGACCGTGACCGCCTGATTCGCGAGTGCGGCGTAGTCGAGGGTGAATGTTGCGTCCGCTTTCGGGTTCAAAAACGACAGCGTGGCGGTTTGATGGGTCCATCGCCACGCCGATTCTGTATCTGTTTCCTCCGGGTACCAGCCGCTGGTGTAGGTCAGTGAAAAAGGGAGGCGCCTTTTGTCCTCGGTCGTGACCAGCCACCCATCGTACTCGGCGTAGGCACAACACCCCGCGATGAGCGAACGTTCTTCGCCAAGCATTCGCGGCCAACGCCTAAACCCCCAGAGTCCCCAGACGAGCGTCGCGGAAGCGGCACCGCCGCCGACCCCCATCAAAAATGCTCGTCGTGAGATGCTGCGTGTCATGTCAAGCACCTTCACCCTGACGTCGCAAGCGTGTCAGCCAGTCGGAGCGACAGTGCGACAATCGTCAGCGTTGGGTTCGCGTACCCGCCGGTGGGAAACACGGACGAGCCAGCCACGAACAGGTTGCGGTACCCGTGCACCCGGCAGTCCCGATCGACCACCGAAGTCGACCGACTCGTGCCCATTTTGGTCGTCCCCATGATGTGCCCGCCACCGCCACCGTACGGGCGCCGGTATAGAGCGTTATTGTGAATGCGTACCCGGCCCTTCTCCGACTCGATCAGCGATTCTCCGAGGAGCTGCAGCGTCGTCTCCACGTTGAGGAAGTCCCCGGCGTTAAAGACACATCGGACGCTCGGCCGGTAGAACCCAGCGGCGTCGCGTTCTCCGGTCAGCAACACACGATTACTGGCAGAGGGCAACATCTCGGATCGCACGATGCTGTGGTAGTGATAGAAGGGTTTCCCGTATTCCCTGGAGAGATACTCGACCATTGGATGATCGGTCGTCTGGTCGCGACACTCCACACTGCACCCGAATAGCCCGTGCTGCATCGTCAGCGCATCGTCCGGCACCATCGCATGGGTGATGTCCCCAAAGGTCGCAGGCTTGGGTTGCCGGTTCAGGTCTTCATCAAGCACGAGTTCGGCCACATTCCCAAAATGCGGATGCTCCATAAGAAACTTCCCTGCCAGGCCACTCTCGTTGCCGACCGGGACCGCACCGTCCGCTCGAGGCTGAAGTAGCAGTTGCGCGTTGCTGATACCACCGCCCGCGAGGACGACCGGCTGTGCCGGATGGATGGCAAGTTGATGCGTGGTGCCTGAAGAATGATGAAAATACGTCAGCGTCCGTACCGCGGAGCGCGACGTATCGGCGTCGAGGCCAACCACCGAGAATCCGAGCGCAACGTGAATCGTCGAGGATTTCTCCATTACATCGAGATATTTGAGGCCGAATCGGGTCGGAGTACCTCTTGAGAACGGTCGGTAGACGAACCCAGGCATCAGGGGTGTCTCGACATCGACGATAGAGGTGTCTCGGTCCAGGATTTCAGTTGCGCGCCGATAGTACGGTACCAACTCGGGGCGAGCAATCGGCCAGCGAACGCCGACGGCCGGGTTATCGAAATCCCGCTCCGTCAGCGTGACACACCAGCCCGTCCAAACCGTTGAGGTGCCACCGAGCGTGCGTATAGAGTGTCTATCCCACCAGCCGTCCGGGAGGTGTCCTTGGTTGATGGCGTTTGGCATGTCGGCCCGCGCATCGATTGCAGTGCCGGACTCAAAGAGCAGTACCTTCTTATTTGCCTTGGCCAGCTCCAGGGCGAGCGTGATGCCCGCCGGGCCAGAGCCGATTACATAGCAGTCGTACACCGGGCGGAGCGTGCCGGAAGTAATCCACATTAGGTTGGGTAGAATACACTATGGTGAACAACGAATCTTCAACATCCTGAGTATTCCGCAGAAAACCCCCTGGGCCGAGTTTTACGAGAGCTTAGATTCTGCCCCGTTTTGACTTACGGCTCGCAGTCCGTCTTCCCTTCTCGAACGTGGGCTACAGGTACTTCTTGACGGCCCCGACTTCGGTGGCGGCACCGGCGGAGTAGTGGGCTACCATATAACCAGAGGCCCCGAGAAAACGGTCGAAGACGAGACGGTGGCGGCTGGGTCCGTAGTAGCGTTGAAACGGGGCAACGCCCGTGTTCGATATCTCGTAGCTTCGCCGAAAGACGCCCCGGCTCGATAGGTCACATAACCCTTCGCGGGAAGTGTGCAGGAGCGCGTAGTGCGGGAAAGCCGCACGCTGCGTGCGATGTGGCGGGGGCTGGAAACGGACTTACGGTGCGGCTAGTGAGGCACTCCCACAGGAAACGGGGAGAAACAGATAGGCCGCGCCTACGGAGCACCGCGCCAGCCCTCGACCCTACCGGGATCAGGACAGGCTGGACCGGCATCTTCGGTTGGAGCATAATGCTTGCGGGAGGAGAGTCGTACGATACCTTTGGTCGGGCGCTCCGTGGTCGCGTTCTGTGTAGAAGCGGCCGTGCTCGTGGTCATGGCCACCTCAACGTCGGCCCTGGCTCAGTTTGACTGCGGAGTCGACCAACTGCCGCGGGAGACGGGCGGGCAAAACCGTCTTGCAGTCAGGATCAACGCGGACTGGCAGTTCTTTCCCCCAAACGATGACGCGGCTGCGCATGTCCTCCAGACGGGCCAACTCCAAGAGCTGTGTCTGGCCTGGGAGGCGCCGCCGTACGAACGAAGCGATCGGCAGGTCGCCTACGTCAGCACCCCGTCCTGTGCCAAAACTCAGCCCTTTTGAAATAGACCACAAATCAACAGCTTAGACGCCCTTGGAATCCGCGCAGAATCGAGGGTATTTCGTGCCGCAGGGCTGTCTTCCGACCTGTTGTGATCCGCAAAAAAAGATCGGCTAAAAGCGGCCGACCATAGTAGATCTAAAACGCGCAATCAACGCCGGATAGACTTTTTGCGGAGCACAGCCTTCCACAACTCGGTGTGCTGTCGCATCCGGTAGCTGTTGCCGTGGTGGAGGATGCGGTCGATGAGCGCGGCGGCCATGACCTCATCGCCCATGACGGCGGCCCATTCTTCGAAGCTCTTGTTGGACGTCAACATCGTCGAGGCGTGCTCGTAGCGTCGGCTGATGAGCTGGAAGAAAAGCATGGCGCCGGTCTGTGTCACGAGCAGGTAGCCGGTCTCGTCGACGACGAGAAGCGATGGATGGCTCAGCATCATAAGGCGTTGATTGAGTGAGCGTGCGGCACGGGCTTGCTCAAGCGAGTTGATGAGTTCGGCGAGCGTGCCGTAGTAGACTCGCCGTCCCTTCTGTGCTGCGGCGATCGCGAGGCTGATCGTGAGATGGGTCTTACCGACGCCGGGCGGTCCCAACAGAACGACGTTCTCCTCGCGCCCGACGAAACTGAATTCGTGGAGGGAGTCGATCTGCTCGTATTTGATCGACAGCTGGAACGAATCGAGCGTCTTCACCGCGGGTAGGTGCGACGAGCGCATCGCTGCCTGTAGCCGCCGGTTGTTATGCAGCGTGATCTGCGCTCCCAGAAGCCGCTCAATCGCCTCCTGCGTCGTGACCGCGCCGCCGTCGGCGTCGGAGAAGACACCGTCGACTTGTGCTCCGCAAAAAGTCGATCCGGCGTTGATTGCGCGGTTTAGACTTGCCATGATCAGCTACTTTGCCGTCGTGTCCAAGAACACAAACGAACTCAAGACCTGCGGGCCGGGACGTTTCGGATTAGAGGTGTCTAAGCTTGGTTCGCCAACGGAAACTAGAATCCTCAGTCATAGGCATGCCGATCCAGCCCTTGACATGGTCGGCGGTCGCCATCTCCGGTTGAATCCAGCGTGACCAACAGGCAGCTATCGTTTACTTGCTTGAGGAGAGCAGAATCCTCCAAGCTCGGCTTCGCGGGAGGAAGCTTCGCTCAAACTTGGCGGACCCTGGTTGAGGCCCAATTCGAGACAAGATAAGGGCATCAAGGAGGCTTAGGCGCACCTGGATCAGAACGTGCTAGTCCGCGACGCCCCGGAAGTAGTTCTCACCAGGGCGATGTTCCGGAAGCGGCGTCGCTCAGATGGCGATTCGTAACGTTGCCAGTGGATCAAGTTTTGGCACGGGACGCGGTCCGCTTTTTGCCCAGCCGATCGGATCTGCTACCCTTCAATCACTCGGTCGAACAATCCCAATGAACAACGCTGACGACAGACCCAAAGTTGATCGGGACTGGATCGCCTTCGTTGTCGCGTGGCTTCCCTACTCGCTATTGACCTATAAATTTTGGCACAACGTCGACGACGCTTTCATCAGTTTCCGTTACGCGAAGAACTGGGCGATGGGATACGGTCTCCGCTACAACCTGGGGTTTCAGCCACCGGAAGAAGGATACAGCAACTTCCTGTGGGTCGCGGTGTGCGCGTTGGTCGAATATTTGGAACTCGACATCACTTTCTGGGCACCGATGCTCGGTTTCGCCTGTGGTTCTTTGCTCTTGTATCTGGTCTTTCGAACGCTACGGCGAGATTTCGGGATGGGGCTCAGCGTGGCCTTTCCCATAACGCTGGGCCTGGGCCTTTTTCCACCCTATGCTTTGTGGTCGACGGGCGGTCTGGGTACCATGGCGTTCGCCTTTTCCACCTTCGCGACGGCCTACTTTCTTGTTCTACGCTCGGCTGGCATCGCGCCTTACCGCGGTGCGCTCGCCGGTGTGGCCATGGCGTTGTTGCGTACTGAAGGCATTGCCTGGGCTTTGCTCATTGCCCTACTGGGAATTGTCACCCGACGGATGAGAGGGGAATCGGTCTGGCGACCGGTAGCCGTCTATGTGGCGATCGTGGGCACTGCTTTTTCAGTCTATTTTGCGTGGCGATACTCCTATTACCAGCTTCTCTTTCCCAATCCGGTCTATGCCAAGGTTGGTTTCAGTCCCGAAGTCGCACTGCGAGGTTTCCGCTACGTGGCCTCATTCGCTCTCACATTTGTGACACCGCTTTTCTTGTTGCTGGCGGCTGGCTATGTAGCTTGTCGGGAAGCACCGAAACCGGTAGGGCTTGCCCTCGGAACCTTGAGCTTGGCATTTCCCGCCTACGCTGTGGTGGTCGGCGGGGATTGGATGGCCATGGGACGGTTTCTAGTTCCCGGTTTCGCCTTCGGAGCACTCTTGATGGGATGGTTGGTGGCTAGGCTGTGGGAACGCCTGTCATCGCGCCTTGTGGTCATGGCGGTAGTGATAACGACCATCACGGTGGGCCTCCTTCCCGCTTGGAACGTGCATCTGGTTCCCGAATCTGTGCGCCGCGCCTCTCGTTTTCGCTACAGCAGTTCCTTCCGCACTGAGTACGATTTATGGAGTACGGGAGTCGAGAACTTCCGCCTCCGGAAGGAGGCCGCGCTGACGCTCAAGCGGTATTTCGAGCCGGGAGACAGCGTCGTTTATACAGCGATCGGCGGGCTCGGATACTATTCTGGCCTACACATCTACGACCGTAACGGCCTAGTCGACCGCCACGTCGCGATGCGTGAGCCCAAACCTGTTCTCTCTCCCGGGCATGACGCAGAGGTCCCGCTGGACTTTTTTCTCTCCCACGAACCGACCATCCTGCGGTTCGCGAGAACGGTCGGGCCGCCACCGGATCGCGAGAATCCAGAGTATCCATTAGCGCAGCGCATTCGATTGAGAGCTGAGCGTTGGAGAGAATGGGGTCCTGGTCAGATCTGGCGACGCTACGCACCAGAGGTTCTACCGTTGAAGCCGTTGCCCGACGGTAGGCGTAACGTGCTCTTGGTTCTTCGATTGATCGAAGAATCTCCGCATATCGCTACACTCTCTCGTCCCGAGCGCGTCGCCACGCGCAAGAGGCGTGCCAGAAGAGCTTGGGGCGACTTTTTGGCGGATTTGGATTCTCCCTTGATAGCAGAAAACGACTGATCTTAGCTATCAGCGGCTCGATGGAAGAGATAACCGCTGTAGCCCCGGCCTCGATTCTGGACCTCTCGGATGGCCTCTTTTCCATTGCTGCACGGCTCTGATCTGAATGAGACGCTGGATGTCCTCGGTCTGGACAGACAGGCTGGCCGCGGGCAGACCGACGAATAGATGCCGTCTGGTCCAAATACTCGAACGCCCAGCGGGTCAGCAGTTTGCACCTCCCAAAGGTCCGAGGTGGTGAGTGCGTTCGTGTTTTTGGACACGACGGGCATTCTCAAGTACAACTGCCGTGCCGCGTAGATGGTTGCTGGCGACGGTAGCCCCTCGGTGGGCCCGCTCAGCGTAGCGTGGAAACCGCTTCAGGAACACGCTTCGATATTCGCTCTCGACTAGGTGGTCATCTGCATGGTGATGACCTGCCCGCCCAAGACGATTGTAGAGTCTACAGTCCTTGGCCCAGTCGCAAACACAGACACGAAGCTGTTGATTAATCGGCTATTTCAAAAGGGCCGAGTTTTGGCACAGGACGGGGTCCGTAGTAGCGTTGAAACGGGGCAACGCCCGTGGAGCAAAGGGGCCCTGCTGCACACAACTCCTTCGTCAACAAGCGAGGCAGGGGTGAGATGACAAAATCACCCATCACTCTGCAGGAGCTGAGACGAAGGATATACGTCAAGGCGAAGGCCGAGAAGTCTTGGCGCTTCTTGCGCCAAGGTTTCGGCTGGAAGCGATGGAGTAGGCGATGGATGTAGGCGACTGTCGGACTGTTCACAGATTACCGAGTTCGATGTCTCGTAGCTTCGCCGAAAGACGCCCCGGCTCGATAGGTCACATAACCCTTCGCGGGAAGTGTGCAGGAGCGCGTAGTGCGGGAAAGCCGCACGCTGCGTGCGATGTGGCGGGGGCTGGAAACGGACTTACGGTGCGGCTAGTGAGGCACTCCCACAGGAAACGGGGAGAAACAGATAGGCCGCGCCTACGGAGCACCGCGCCAGCCCTCGACCCTACCGCCTCACGACGACGCGGTCAGCTAGTTTTTCGTCAACTTGACAGTACCGTTGAAAGGGTAGCCATGGCCGCAGTCGATAGTGCCAGAGCGCGTGCCGCTAACTTCGGTTGGGACGACATGGTCTCAAGGACGGAAGCGATTCTCCAAGACGTGGGCGCGACGATTAGATAAACGTAGTCAACGCGCCGTTTCCCTCTGCTCGTACACGTGGATCTCGGGAATACTCCAGCCAATCGTACCTCTCTCGGTCCGGTGGATGAACAGACGCAAGCGCTCCATCGGCATGGGCTCGAGATCGTAGCGAAGCCGTGCTTCGGTCGGTCGCTCGACCAACTGTCGCATCAACTCCGCTTTGTAAGGGAGATCCTCGATCTGTGTTACCCGGTAGCCGCGTTGGCCGCGGTAGCCGTTCATCTCCAGATTGCGCGCGAACTCCCCGTAGGGGAACGCCACCTCGATCTCGACGCGCACGGGACGCTGCGGCCGATCGAAGGCGATCTCGAAAAAATACCCCTCTCTCTGTCCCTCACCGGTGGTCCATTTGGTGAGGCGGTCTCCGTCGATCGCGAGCTCCGGAGAGGTCACGCCATTGGCTTCGAGGCGAAACATGCTCCGGTCGATCTCCCGGCAGTGGCACTCGCGCGGGAGTCCGAGGTCGTCTCGTCCTTCCCCCTCCGATGCTACCCGATATAGACGTTCGCCCCCGAGCTGGTAGTGGGCCCACAATGGGTCGCTTCGATCTTCGAACGTGCTCAGGAGTGTCATGGCGTCGCCAAAGCGGTCGAGGCGGCGCATTCGAAACCTTCGGTTCGTTTCCCAGCGTTTGGGATGGACGAGCGCGAGTCGGACATCGAGCGCCCGCAGCAAGCGCAAAGAGCGTTCATCGGGGAAATCCCGGAGCTCCCACTGCAATAGCTCCATCGCCGGCGGATAGAAGCTCGGCTTCGAGAACAGGATGGGACGTTCATGGAACGTAGAGAAATAGGCTTCGAGCGACGTTTTTCGAATCTCGTGGAACCGACGGACCGGAAGCTCGGCCACCGCTCCGGCCTCGGGGTAATCACGGAGCCACTCGTACGCCGATGGTACCGCGTCTCCAGTGGGGATCTCCATACCCTGAGTTCGACGCGGAGACCATTGCTCCGCCACGACGAGTCCGCCGACGAGCAAAGCGCAGACGACTTGCTTCTGTCTCGACAATCGGCCGAAGAGTTGGGCGACGCCTCGTCCGAGGAACACTGCGAGCGCCAAGTAGACCAGAACCGCCACTCGTGCCGGCTCTCTCAATCTTTCGAACGGAGCGGCCATTCGGAGAAGCTCGAACGGGCCGACCCCGACATACCGCCCCTGAATCCATAGGTGAGGACCAGCGGCGAGGAAAAAAGCGAGAATTCCGGTCAGTGCGAAGGCGAGCCAGACGATGAGTGGGGCTCCGCTCGTCGCCGTCTTGCGGTCGCGTATCAGACTAAAGACACCCCAGATGCCGAGCCCGACCGCGACATAACCTAGAAAGTAGGACATGAGGCGGTACGGGGCGAGGTCGTCGAAGAGAAGACTTCCCGGAGGCGGCTCGAAAAACGCCCAAAGGTCGAGAGTGGCTGGCTCGCCGGTAAAACCGTATCGCTCGAAGAGCTCTTGGTAGCGCGACGCCACCACGAAAACGATGATGGCGCTCACGAGCCCGCCCGCGGCCAGGAGGCCGAGTTGGCGAAGGTGCCGCCAGGCACGGCATGAGAACAAGTACGCTGGTAACACGATCGCGAGCGCAATAGAGAAAAAAGCGAGGTAGTAGAAGCTCGACAAACCGAGGAGGGTGATCGTCGCCGCGAACGCGAGCGCGTAGCGCGCCTGGCTCCGGGTGCACGAGCGATGAAGGAAGAACAGCGCCAACGGGATCCATTGAACCGAGACGAGCTGAAGCTGCGCGAGGTGGGAGAGCACGTAGGAGTTGAACGCGTAGAACAGAGCGGCCACAAACGCGGCCATACGGCTTTCGGTCAGCTCTCGAACGAGCAAGTGACATGCGAACGCAGCCGACGCGAGGCTCAGGAAAGTCAGGACGTTGATGGCGAGCACCCGATTCGAGATCGCCTCGAACAGCGGCCAAGCGAGGATCGCCTCGGTGAGCATCGGTTCGGAATAGGCTAGTCCGAGCGGGTGAGGGTAGTAGGAGTTGGCGTCGAAGAGTTGTCCCAGCTCGGAAAAAAGGTGGCTCGATCCCCACCAGATAATCCACAGGCCTTGTAACGAGTCCCCGTCGTCGGCGAGGCGGTTCGCCGGGGACAAGCTCATGGGTGCGAGGAGCACCACTGCAATAGTGAGATAGCCCAGAAAAAACGCGAGGTGCTCCCAGATAGAAGCTGCGCTCACGTTGTTAAATCGTCCCGTCGACACGCCTAGCTCATTCTAGTCGAAGGTGCATCCCGATCGTCTTCGGCGACGAAAGGAAGCGATGGGCGCTAGTCGATGCGAGCGTTGTTGCTCCGTGCCGACTCCCGGGGACGCTCTTGGAGTCCAATGAGCTGCGCTGTGATCACCCACAGTATACGCAAGCCGTCTTTCACCGGGCTCAGCTTCGAGTAGCTGCCTGTGGGACGCTCGCGGTAGCCGATCGGAACTTCCCGGATCGCCATACCTTCCCGCACCGCGCGTAACGTCAGCTCGGTCTCGATCTCGAAGCCGCTACTCTGCAGCTGCACCGCCTTGCGGAATCGGCGATTCATGGCCCGGTAGCCGCAGAGCACGTCATGGAGCGTTGTTCGCGTCAAGAGATTCACCAATCCGATGAAGAACCGGTTGCCGAAACGCCGGAACCCGGTGAGTGCTTCGGCTGAAGCGTTTGCGAGACGGTTTCCCACGACCATGTCGGCTTCGCCCGCAAGAATGGGCGCGAGCAGCGTGTCGAGATCCTCGGCGAGATAGGTGTCGTCGCCGTCGACGAGGACACAGATGTCAGCATCCACGATCTCGAAGACCCGTTGCACGACGAAGCCTTTGCCGCGTCTCGGTTCCGCGACAACTCGAGCACCGGCCTCTCGGGCTCGTTCGGCCGTTTCGTCTGTGGAAGTGTTGTCGAAAACGCAAATCTCCCCTTGGGGAAGGACCCGGCGGAAGTCACGTACGACTTTGGCGATGGTGGTTGCTTCGTTGTAGCAGGGAATAGCGACCGCAACACTCGGGCTCAGGGAAAACCTCCTTACGCTTCGACGGAAGCTGTACTTTATAACGTTCACGCTGCAAACGGCCAATCCAGCGGCTCCACCCCCGGGGTGCGCGAGTGGTATAGCAAGTCCTTTTGAAACATATGGATTCGTCCCTCCTTGCAGAAGCGGTGCCCCGTCCTGTGCCAAAACTCGCCCTTTTGAAATAGACCATCAATCAGCAGCTTAGTGTCTGTGTTTGCGACCGAGCCAGAGTCGGGTGGTTCCGTTCGACGCCAACCTTGACAGTACCCGCCTGATTCACCCGATCATGGTAGGCTTCATCCGTTAAGAATCAGAGACGGCATCCGGCGAAAACTTGATGTTCTGGGAGCGATTCCCGCGGGCACAAATACAGAGGGCTAGATGAAGGCCTTTCCCTTTGATCGCCACATTGTAGAGAGCTACGCCCGATTCTCTAGGTCTTTCAGCAAGACTGAGCGCGTGCGCTCCATCGCCTAAAGGCGATGGGTTCACGTCGCCGACTAAAGTCGGCTTGTCCTTGCCTCGTTTCACTACTCACTGACCTTGAAAGAATCGTCGTCCTGGGGCACGGCACCTGCAACTCTATATACTTCGCTATCACCTCATCCGTCACGTTGCCCGTTGTCACCACGAAGTAACCCCGTGCCCGTAGGTGCCGACCCCAGAACTCCTTCCGCATCCTCCGAAAGTCGCGCATCAGACGATTCGACGTCTTACCCTTGATCAACTGCATCACTCGACTCGGCGACAAATTCGGCGGCACGCTCAGCAACAGGTGCACGTGCTCAGGCCGCACATGACCCTTCAGTATTTCTATCTGGTTCCGAGCACAGATCTCCCGGATGAGATCCCGGAGACGAACCGCTACATCCCCTCTCAAGGCCGGCTTGCGGTACTTCGTGATAAATACGAAGTGATAGTTTAACTGGTACGTCGTGTGCGATGATTTACGATATCCTTTCACCTGGGGATCGTACCCCAAGCCTCCTAAAGGCTTCGCCTAAAGGCGAGGGATTTCAACCATCCCCGAGTGGGACATTAAGGCGGCAGACCTGCGTGAGGCGATTGAACAAGAGTATGAAGAAGGCCGTTTTTGGCCAGACGCTCTTCTTGCCCTGAATCCGCGATACGAAGCAGGATCAACCGCCTGTACCGCAACCGGTTTCTTGGACACACGTTTGCGCTACGCGGCTGTGGGGCGAGAGCAGCCCTCTGCGCACGCATCACCCGCAACACCCGCGCCCGGGAGACTCGGATCTTGTCGAGGATCCGCAGCCGCGCGTGGACCTTGCGATGGCCCTCACCCTGGAACGGTGAGCGCGCCGAATCGCTGCGAATGGCCGCCAGCAGCTGTGCATCCGACCGCGCGGGTGCCGGCCCGCGGCGCGCCAGGCCACCACTCAGCTCTTGGCAGAATCTGCGTGAATCCAATGGGTTGGGCTAGGCTCGTGGGCCGCTCGGCCAGGGACCGACGAGGATGAAGACGACAAGTCAGACGAGCCGATCCATGTTCGCTGGTGCGCGGATGCTGAGCGAGGGAGCGTTCACGACACCGCAGGGTAACGTGGTCCAGACGATCTACGTCGACCTGGCCGGCAAGCTGCCACCCGAAGCGCTGAGCCTGGCGAAGGCCTCCGAGCCCCGGTTCGACCTCAGAACGGCGGACTCAGTTCGGCTCTCGCGCCCAAGCGTCTTCCGGGAGACCGGCGAAGTTCTCGTCAAGGACGAACAGGAGGGACGCTCCCGGACATCGACGCGCGAAACGATTGAGGGTCCGACAGGAGCGACGACCCAGATGGACAGGCGCGTGCGCGCGGTCAACACGGGCCTGCGGCTGTGCCACGCGAAGCTGTCAGTGAGCGGCACGATGAAGGCGGAAAAGACGCATACCGCCACGTCGGCATTGACGTTCGGCAAGGACTGGCTCATCTACTGCACGTCGCTCTGGCCGGAGGCTGGCGAAGAGGACGCTTGGCGCCGCACGTTCCCTGAGAGCTATACGAGCGTGGCCCGGATCCATCGGCCCACGCAGTTCGCGCAGGCGCTGGGACTGGGGGTGTGCGAGCATATCGGTGCGACCGGGAAGCCGGCCCCCGTGACGGGGGCCTTCCACGGATTCAAGATGTTCGAGGTGCATCGAACGCCGCAGATCGTTCTGCACGGCCCTGTCCTGTACGTCGACGACCCCTATCACTGCATCGCCGAGGCCGAGGCGGGATGGGCGAAGATCTGTTCGATGATCTATGTGAAGTCGCGCGAGTACGCGGCACAGAAGGAGTACCGGTTCGCCATGTTGTCGATCCGGCCGGAGGCGGGCGAGGTGTTCGACCTGCCCGTCTCGGGGATGCTGAGGGATTGCCTATTGCCGGTGAAGTCTCCGCTGGGCGTGGCCAACGGTCCGGTGACGATGGCACGGGACGAACGGGAACCCGGCGACCAGCAAGAGACGTACCGGGGCTACACCTACCAGCGACGTAGGGTGCGGCGCGAGAGCGGGAACTGGAAGGACGGCGAGCCGGGCTCGGGCCGGGCGAGGGAGGAGATCGTCGAAGAGACGGTAACGTCGCCGGAAGAGGTCTCCGAGCCGTTTCCCGAGGAGGCGAAGCAACCCGACATCATTGTGTTCGAGCAGGCCGGTGGGCAGGTGCGGTTCGCTCACAAGGTCTACCGGGAAGAAGAGACGGAACGCTTGCGCATAGAGACGCTTCGGACGAATCCGGCGATCGTCGAAGATCCCGGTACGGGCGGTCTGCCGCAGGCACTCGAAGTACCGCCGGAGGACCGGTTCGAAGCGCTGGACGAACCGACGACGGATCCGAGGTTCGTGCTCGAACTGTGCCTTAACCCGAGCATGCCGAGGCCGCCTCGGCGCTACGAGGGTCTCGCGCGGTGCAGCCGGGCCGAGGTGGAGCACGCGTTGGCGTGCTGGCGCTCCCTGGGTACGGCGGTGGATCTGCTCGACGGGGAGGACCGGGAACGGGCGGCGGCGTCGGGGTGGTACGCCGCCGAATTCATCGTGGACCTAGTGAGTTGGTTCGGACCGATCGTGAAGAGTGTATGCGTGATTCGGGAGTGCGTGGTGGTCGTGGAGTTCGAGCGAGCGTCGTTCTCCAGGGCAGTCGGTTGGGCGACGTTTTCCGGGACGGGGACGTACACGCTCTACGTGCACCGGGGGAATGTGGAGGAGGTGGTGTTCTCTGGCCGCGTCTCGCGTGCTGGGCGGATGAGCCCGAGCACGTACATCGAAGCGTTGCAGAAGAATGGGTGGTGCCTTAAGGCGCGGGGCTCCGGCATGGGCCGACCCGAGTAACTTGACGCTCTTGTTGCGACGCGTAGCGCTTATGGTGCAAGAACTCAGCCGGTCATCTTCCGCAGCCGTATGTGACTTCCCGTCGTGTCCAAAAACACAAAGGAACTCAAGATCGGCACGCCGGGACGTTTCGGATTCTAGGTGTCTACGCTTGGTTGGCAATGGAAGCTAGAATCCTCGGTCATGAGAACGCCGCTCCAGCCCTTGACACTGTTGGTGGTTGCCATGGCTGGTTGGATCCAGCGTGACCAACAGGCGGCTATCGTCTACTTGCTCGAGGAGGACAGAGTTCTCAAAGCTCGGCTTTGCGGGAGGAAGCTTCGCCTCACGGACGCCGAGCGACGTCGTCTCGCGGTAACGGGTAAAGCGCTTGGCCGGCAACTCTTGGCAGAAAACGCGGATATCGTCACACCGGAGACCCTGCTGGCCTGGCATCGAAGACTCGTGGCACGGAAGTGAGACTACAGCGAGCGGCGGAAACAGCTCGGACGGCTGTGCTCCGCAGAAAGCCGATCCAGTGTTGATTGCGCGTTGCGACTGACGAGCGCCGCCGGATTGGTGCCGTCCGAGTCGTTGGTCCCGTAATCGGGCTCATCCCAGACATAGGCGATCGCGACCGAGCGATGCGTCCGGTTGGAAAACCTGACTGGAAGACCAGGAGTACAACGGCTACTTCCTGTGCGTCTCCGGTTCCGGGCGGAGCCTTACCCGACCGCTAGCGGGCAGTTCGCAGCAGCGCCAACGCGTAGACAATACCGATGGCCGGAACCACCGAAAATGCCAGCGCAAGCTCCCAATCTCCTCGCACTCTTCCCGCGGCAATCATCTGCGCAACCCACAGGTCGGCAATCACGTTCGCCGTCAGGAGCGCCATTATGGCGAGGATCTTCGTCGTGGCGAGGCGGGGCCGCAACACGAGCAGAAGTAATCCCGCGGCGCCAAGAGGGTGCAGGAGGACCACCAGCAGCCGTTGCCAGACGTCTCCACCGTTAGCGAATGCTCCAACCAGGGCCGTGAATCCTGCGAAGACCGCGTGAATCACAGCGAGAACCGTCACCGAAATCCGGAAGCTGGTCATGGAGACATGATATATCCCTGCTGGGGAGCTACCTAATTGCCGGCCAAAACAGTCGGCGGCTTCGGACATGTAGGGGACGAGACGTGCGTGGTAGACGTTGCGGTTTTGACCGCGGCACACGGGCTGTGTGCCGGGGAAGAACTGCAGGAGGTCAGTGCGGAGTTGAGGCCAAATCCGAGACAAGTAAGGAAATCAAGAAGGCTCAGTCGCACCTGGACCAGAACATGCTAGGGCAGCTACGCCGCAGTAGCCTCGGCATCGATTCTGGGCTTCTCGGGTGGCATCTTTTCCGCTGCCGCACGGCCCGGTCAACGCCTGCACCCCTATTTGGCTCAAACTTGGCACTCGAAAATCGAGATTAGAGACGAATACCGAAAATGAGGCCCGTTCAGCCCTTATAGCGCGTCTCTGGTGCCACCTACCTCTGCAAAGCCCCGCCAACCGCGCGGAAAATCTCATCCGTCTCTGCAGTGCCACAATTGGCCAGACTGGGTGGCGGATGGTGCAGGTTGGAGCTATCCGGTCTCGGCAAAAGGTGGTCCAGCTTTTGGCGGAAATCCTCAAACAGAAAAGCCAGTGGAGATTCAGGAGGTTTCGAGTTTCGCGCATTTATTGACTTTATTGACGCGTACACAGGTTTTGCGAAAAGGCTGTTTTACGCCCTCTCGGGTTTCAACCATGATGCCAATTTCGTTCCATCCTCTTCCCCTACAGTGATTTAACGGCCGCTGTCACGTACTGGTTCCCGCACGCATTATCGACGGGTGGTCGTTCGAGCCGGAATCGAAGTTGCTTCAATCAAATTTTCTATACGGCAATCTCAACCTCCTGGACGCTTGAAAGAGGGCCGTGTCGCAAACCCTCCGGAGGCGGCTCCGACCGTTACTCATTGTCGCAAAAGGCTTTACGTCTCATCAGCGAATGTTCGTCGACGGGAACATCTTTCCGGCTATCGCAGTCGGCAGGCTCGAGTGGAGCTTTCGGTTCTTGGCTGGAAACGATCAGAAACAGAGCTAAATAGGCCATTAACGTGCAATTCGGGGCGATTTTGGAGCTTATCGTGTCGTTTTTCCACTTAATCGCGCAGACAATGAGAAGACGCTTAACGCCTAGATCGCGCCTGAGGAGAAGGCGAATAGCGGAATTCGAATTGGCCAAACCTCGAATTCATCCAGCGGAGTTTTACGGAGGAAACGAAGATGACTCCGCAGACGGTCCAGTACAAGGAGCTATCCGAGTCTGGAAACCATGACAGGGAATTTGGGCGAGTTTGAGGCTGATTGGTGGAGGCCAGTGTCGGAGAGCAGCTTGCTGCTAACCGAGGCCATTCACGAAGTGGGCGCTGGAGGCTCACAGCGTTGCGACGAGCACACGCTGTTTCTCCCAATCGTCGGGAAGCGGATGATGCAAGAGGTAGCTCGAGGTCAGCCCAACGGGCTGGCGGCCTTCGACAATGGCGCGGACGATGTCGGGGGCCAGGAAGGCATAGCGGATTGCCTTGCGCACGCGGTCCGTTGGGATGGCGTTTTCGGTGGCAATCTGCTCATAGGTTTTGCCTGCTTTGATTCGGTCGAGCCAGGAGAGGGCGTTGGCGATATTGCGCAGGAGTGTGCGGTCGACGGATTTCGTGGGGTTGCCCAGAACGAGCTTGGTCTCGACGCCGCGTCGACGCAAGCGGAACGGTGCGAGAATGCGGAGTGCATTCTCGCGAATGCGCTCGGGCCCCATAGAGAGGCAAGCAGCGAACGTATTGCGGTCGAGCAGGATGGACACAGAGCCGGGGCTGATGTCGACCCGCCGGATGAGAGGGAGCAGGCGGGCTACCGAGGCACTATCATCATTAGTACCGGAACACAGCCCGTCTAAAAAGCGACGCACCGAGGCGAGCTCTTGCATCGTCGGAGCATGGATCAACGAGGCCGGGGAGGTCGTGGCATCCACATGCTGTCGGATGAGATGCACGACGGTCTGTTCCAGCATCGGGGCGGGCAGTCGCCATCCGGAGAGGTCCTTTTGGCCACTGTGCTGGATGAGGCGCCGGGAGACGTAGTAGCGGAGCCGTTGCCCGTTTTTCTTTTTGGTGTGGCTCGGCGTCAGCCGGTCCCCGGTCTCGTCGAAGAGCTTGCCTGCCAGTGGGGAGGGGGCTGCACGGCCCTTCGTCGTGCGTTTCCTCGGTTTGGCAGCCCCTGCCTGCAGCTGCGCCTGGACCGCGTCCCAGAGTTCCGGAGCAATGATCGATGGATGCTGGCCCTCGTAGACACGCCTCTGGTGCCGGATGCGGCCGGCGTAGAGAGGATTGGTCAGCAGGCAGTGGAGGTGTCCGCGACGGAACGGCAGCCCGCCCGTCCGGGTTCCATCAGCGGTAAGCCGTTGCTTGGTGCGCAGTCCCAGATGGTCTGCCTCGGCCTTCACCTGCCGGAGCGTTCCGTGCTTCCGGTACAGCGCATAGAGCGTCCGGACCGTTTCGGCCTCAGCCTCGTTGACGCGCAGCGTGCGCTCGTCCTTCTCATAGCCTAGCGGTACGCGGCCGCCCATCCATAGTCCCTTGCGCTTGGAGGCAGCGACCTTATCGCGGATCCGCTCGGCCGTGACCTCGCGTTCGAATTGTGCGAAGGACAGCAGCATATGCAGCGTCAGTCGTCCCATGCTGGTCGCGGTGTTGAAGGACTGAGTCACCGAGACGAAAACCGCGCCGGCCACCTCGAGCCGCTCGACGAGCTTCGCAAAGTCGGAGAGGGAACGGGTCAGCCGGTCGACCTTGTAGACCACGATCTGGTCGACGAGACCTGCGTCGATGTCGGCGAGCAAGCGCTGTAGGCCCGGGCGCTCCAGGGTTCCTCCCGAGAGCCCCGCGTCCTCGTAGACGGTTGGCAGCAGCACCCAGTCCTCCGCCTTGTGGCTCGCGACATACGCGGCGCAGGCTTCTCGCTGCGCATCGAGGGAGTTGAACTCCTGCTCAAGACCTTCTTCCGCACTCTTTCGCGTATAGATGGCGCAACGGATTTTCTTCATGTTAGGCCTTGCGCTTGGGCGTCAGACCGAAAAAGCGTGGTCCTGACCGGTGGGTGCCGGTGATTTGCTTTGTGATGGCGGTGAGGGACGGATAGGTTTTGCCATCGAACCGATAGCCGTTGTCGAGTACCTCGACCTGGTAGGTCCGGCCATTCCACTCGCGGACGAGATGGGTGCCGGCAGAAACGGACTCTGCGGGAGCGCCGGGGCTTGGTGTCTCGTTCGCCATGGCAGCCAGAGCGCGCCGGGTTGCGGCCGAAAGCCCGCCATGGGTCCGGCACTGGCGTTCGTACGCCAGAACACGGCGCAGGAAAACGCACGAGAGCGAGCTTGGAGGAGTAGCCCCAAAGGTTTGCTCCCAGACCCGCCGTAAGCTGGCGAAGCCCAAACCGTCCAAACCGACGTTTCGGCCAACCCCTGTATCCTGCGGCATCACCGAACGTTCGCTCTTGTGCTCGATAAAGTCCAGTCTAATGAGGGACTTCCGGGTGCGAAGTCCGCTGCAGCTCGCCCCGCAGCCGATTTGAGCCAGCCGTGCGCACCCCCGGTGGGCCTGTCGCTCGCCACCCGACCGACGACGAGCGAACATCGATCTTGGTGCTCGAAGCCAACGATATCCAGCTGTCGAACGCTAATGTCGCATTTGAGGCGTTCAGGCAAGCGAATGCTGAGCGCGAGGCATGGTGCCGGCAGACCGGAGACTAATCAAGTTCGGTGCGCGCGGATGAATAAATAGAAGGCACAGGCAATCAGTTCTGTATCGTTGCACGTGTCGCAAACAGGGTTCATCGAAATCCTCCGCGGCAATATGACTTGGGATGTGTCCCGAGGTTCGTGGAAAAAGAACGGCGCCCTCCACTCCGTCATCAGAGTATCAGATCAGGCGGCAACCTCCGCGTGTTCGAGAACCTCGCTCAGACGTTGGTAGCCGTCGATGCGTCGTAGTTGAATCTGGCCAGAGGCGATAAGTCCAAACAACAAAGCGACCGCGGACTCCTCGCTGGAGAACGACGCTTGGGTTTTCGTCCGGCGTCGAAACTCGCGGTTGAGATTCTCCAGAGCATTGGTCGTTCGAATCGATTTCCACATGGCACGAGGGAATTCGTAGAAGGTCAGCAGCTGATTACCGGCCTCCTCTAGGCTTCGGACGACGGCCGGCGCGAGAAGGCGTCCACTTGGCGACGAGCTCGTCATAGGCTTTGCGAGCATCGATGCCGTTCTTGGCGTAGACGATCCGGTTGTAGTCACGCCGGAGCTCACGGCGTGCGTGCGCCGGGCAATGTTGGAGCAAGTTGGCGCGCTTTAGCCCCAAAGGTTTGCTCCCAGACCCGCTGTAAGCTGGCGAAGTCCAAACCGTCCAAACCGACGTTCCGGCCAACCCCTGTATCCTGCGGCATCCCCGAACGTTCGCTCTTGTGCTCGATAAAGTCCAGTCTAATGAGGGACTTCCGGGTGCGAAGCTCACCGCCCGTAGCTCGCCCCGCAGCCCAAGCGTCGGCGGATTCCAAGGGCGTCTAAGCTGCTGATTTGTGGTCTATTTCAAGAGGGCCGAGTTTTGGCACAGGACGGGATACTCGACGCGGGCATCCGTGGATTCTTCGATGCCATCGACTACGGATGGCTGATGAAAGTCGTCGAGCATCGAACACTGCACCCGTATCCCGAACAGCGACTGCGCGTCATGACCCGAGGTAGGAGCCCAGTGCGTTAGCAGCGCTCGCTGGGATCTGTGCAGGGGGCCGCCCGTAAGGGCGGTCCCTACCGCGAACGACGTCGAGCTCGACGTACTACTTGCACCATACGGGTTCCCCCGCTGATGCTCAGAGTGCCGACTATAATAATGATGATGGACTCGCAACCGACCTCGCATCGCCCGACAGGGACCGCAACCCGCTGACCCGGGTCTCGTGCTGGGCGCGCGGGCCGAGGTCGCGGCGCCCATGTGCACAAGCGCCTGCTTACAAGTTTTTGGAATTGCGGGTCTTGAGTTCGTTTGTGTTCTTGGACACGACGGGTTCACGCGTGTGTCTGCCCGCTGCCGACGTGACTGATACAATGGGCCGATGCGACCCAACTCGCCGAGCTAGTAGCCAAGGACAATCGATTCAATGACTGATAACGACCGTGATACCCAGATGCGAATGGCGGCTTTTGAGCACGTTCGAGAGCTGCACGAAGTCCACGATCAGCTGACCGCAAACGAGTTGAAACCAGGTTTTGTTTTCGACGGCGAGCGCATCCCTCTCATCAATCCGCAACGCGGCATTTTCAAGCCGCAGCAGATGCGGTTCTTGCTTTCGATCAAGACCGTATTCCCGAGACCGGGCAGCAAAATCTGGTACGACGATCAGCGCGAAGTTCACCGCCAAATATTTGAGGGTGACGAAACGGTGGATTACGCATTCATGGGAAGAAATCCAGAGGCTGCTGACCCGGACTACCGCTTGCATGTCTCTGATCGACTGCTCGGCCAGAGCGACGGCCCCATGCTCGAAGCATTAAAACGGCTCAACGGTGGAACCATTCACCTACCCAGCCGCGTCAAGGACCGACCGGATCGAGACCGGCTTGCGCTACGCTTCGACCGCTTCAAGGCGGTGGCGTGAGATGCCCGCCGTCGCTCAATGAGTAAGGTCAACTTGAACCAAGGTAAAGATGGTGCGGCGGTTGGCAGTCGACTTGATTGGGAGAGGAATACGAGAGGCTGAAGGCGCTGGAGAGCGCCAGTGCGGGAGAAAAAGACGAGAGGACAGGAAAGACCGATAGCGAATGATTGCGGACCACCTGATCGGCATCGAGCAGTTCGAGGCGGACCTCTCTCCACCTTACCCTTGGTCTTCGCACGATAAGGCCGACACGCACGGGCTCGGAACTGCCAGTGATGCGCGAAGCGAACAAACTCCGGATTCTCGGCTAACGGGCCCAGCGTCGAGTGCCGCGAGCGACTCGGCGGCCTACTATCGTGCAGCTGCCTGAGTAGATACGTTCGAGTGCCGTCCAAGCCGCCCCGTGGGTTTCGTATCGTCGTGGCATTGACCTCGGCTGGCGGCCCATCGAATCCTCGCTTCGCGCAGATCCGGTCATTGACCCTCCACAGGCCGATGTCGAGCTCGACGTACTATTTGCACCAT
This sequence comes from Candidatus Marinacidobacterales bacterium, assembly GCA_965197495.1. Classification (GTDB taxonomy): domain Bacteria; phylum Acidobacteriota; class Vicinamibacteria; order Marinacidobacterales; family SMYC01; genus SMYC01. The sequence continues at coordinate 8,940,486 of OZ240210.1, read as the reverse complement.
ACGGGTTATTCGCCGGACGGCGGGGCGCGCCAGTTGGACGGAACGGATGGTCTGGAGGAGAGGTCTGCTCGGGGTCGCCTATCGCAGAACCGCGTCCTGTGCCAAAACTCAGCCCTTTTGAAATAGACCATAAATCAGCAGCTTAGCGACTGGGCCAAGGGCCCTTAGGCTCTACAGTTACCCAAAACCCGCGGTCGACATTCGAGAGCCGCGGCCGTTTCACCGAACGGCGGAGGACGGCGAGCTGCTGCCGAAGAGCGACATTGTCGAGAGCCAGCTCGCGACGAGCCTTGAAGGCGGAGATGAGAGCGTGAACAAACGACGAAATCAAGCAGGCATGGTGCCGGCAGACCGGAGACTAATCAAGTTTGGGGCGCCCGGATGAATAAATAGAAGGCACAGACCGATTTGCGCTATCATGAATCAACCCAAGGCCATCGACCCGACACAATTTCCTCATGAGTATGCTGCAGTCTTTTCAATGGTTGACGCTTGCTATCACCGCGGTCGGGGTCGTGGGTTGCAGTTCCTCCATGTCCCCATCCTCGACCACGGAACCCGAGTCATCTCCACCGGCCGAGACTGCTGAACCCGAGGCGAGAGCCGAGTACACCGTCACTTTCGATGCTTCCTGGAGTAAATCGACCCATCCCGAAGACTTTCCTCCCAACCCACACTTCTCCGGATTGATCGGTGGCACGCACAACGACGACATTCGCTTCTGGATGCCCGGAAGGAAGGCGTCGGATGGGATCAAAGCCATGGCCGAAAGGGGTCTTAAAACCCCTCTCAACGAAGAGATTCGAGCGGCTCGCGACGAGGGAACGGCGGACAGGCTTCTTTCAGGTGATGGCATTCCTCGATCGCCTTCAAGCGTGTCTCTCGATTTCGCGATCCGGCGCGATTACACTCTGGTGACGTTGGTCTCGATGGTGGCACCGAGCCCCGATTGGTTCACCGGGGTTTCGGCCTTGAGCCTTCTCGAAGGAGGCCAATGGGTCGAGGAACTAACAGTGGAGCTCTTTGCTTACGACGCAGGCACGGACAGCGGAACGACTTACAACTCCGCCAACGATCCCACCTCACCTCGCGAGTCGATCCAGCGAATCGACGGACGTCCGCTTGCGGTTGGCGGCCAAGTCGCTCCGGTGGGGACCTTCACCTTTACTAGGCGCTAGGCTCACGCTTGGTGCGAGCGGGCCAGTCGGCAGGGACCGGTTTCATCGGACGACAAAACGCTGCAATCGTCGTGGTTTTGCTCATACCGACGGCGCAACTCCTCCACCGTTCGATCGATGTCGTCTCCAGCAACGCAGCAGAGTCCATGCCCGTCGTGTCCAAAAACACAAACGAACTCAAGACCCACGCGCCGGGACGTTTCGGATTAGAGGTGTCTAGGCTTGGTTGTGCCTTCTATTTATTCATCCGCCAGCCCCATGGGTCGGAAGTCAGCCCTGCGGCGCGAAATACCCTGGATTCTGCGCGGATTCATTTGAAATAGACCATAAATCAGCAGCTTAGCGACTGGGCCAAGGGCCCTTAGGCTCTACAGTTACCCAAAAACCCGCGGTCGACGTTCGAGAGCCGCGGCCGTTTCACCGAACGGCGGAGGACAGCGAGCTGCTGCCGAAGAGCGACATTGTCGAGAGCCAGCTCGCGACGAGCCTTGAAGGCGGAGATGAGAGCGCGAACAAACGACGAAATCAAGCAGGCATGGTGCCGGCAGACCGGAGACTAATCAAGTTTGGGGCCCGGATGAATAAATAGAAGGTACAACCCACTGGTCAGGACCACGCTTTTTCGGTCTGACGCCCAAGCGCAAGGCCTGACATGAAGAAAATCCGCTGTGCCATCTATACGCGAAAGAGTGCTGAAGAGGGTCTCGAACAGGAGTTCAACTCCCTCGATGCGTAGCGAGAGGCCTGCGCCACGTATGTCGCGAGCCAGAAAGCGCAGGGCTGGGTGCTGCTGCCGGCCGTCTATGAGGACGGAGGGATCTCTCCCCTATTACGGTTTCGAGCAATCTGCCCACCCACAGCTGCAATAGCGTCAGCTCGCGATGCCTCTGCAGCTCCTCGTGGACCGCGGCAAAGTCAGGAACCTCTCGCTCAGACGATGCCGGGGGTCGTGGAAACAGAACTTCCTCGAGCTTGGCGTCACTGAACTCCTCCGCCAACGGCCATCCAAGCCCCTTCGCCGCCGCCTTCGCCAGGTACTCGCTCACCGTCGCCGCCCCAACATGTACTGCTCGGGCAATCGTTCGGTGGGTGAAGCCTCGCTCGTGCCTCAGTCTCAGAATCTCTCGTATCTTTCTCATCGATAACCTCTTAGCTGCCATTGTCTGGTCGTCCTCCTTCTCGAACGACCTAGACTGCCTCAAATCGTGCTATCGATGAGCGACCGCTCCCCGCAAAACCAGGGTGATCACCATCCCCGGAATCGCTGATCGCCTTGCCCTGAATCCGTGATCGGATTCCCCGGAATCAGCGATCGCCTTGGTTCGGAATCCGTGATCGCCTTACGTCGGAATCCGTGATCGCATTGCCCCGGAATACGCAACCTGCGATACTCTGGGAATGCGATTCCTCTTTCAGGCGCCACCAGGTCTCGGCTTCTTCGACTGCGCCGGTGTCCGGCTGATGCTGGATGCTCCTGCCAAAGCCCAGTCCGAAAATTACAGTTCAGTCATCTACTACAAGGTCCCCGACCTCGATACGGCTTTCGAAACGTTGTCGTCACGGGGCGTTCTCTTTGAAGAAAAACCTCACCTCATAGCGAAACTACCCGACCATGAATTGTGGATGGCTTTTTTTCGCGATCCGGACGGAAACCTTCTTGCACTTATGAGCGAGGTTCGGCAGTGATGTTCAATGTTGCCGCCCAACAACCGGTTGCAGCGGACGGCGCCGCGCGCCGCCGCTGAACCGAAACGTTCGACGGGCAACTAAGAATCAAGGTAGGCTCACAGGGAGGACCAGATCCGATGATCAAGCGAAGCGGACCCCATGCGTGCGGACTGATCGTTGGTGTCGCACTCGCGGCGCATTCCTGGGCGGCGGCTGCCGAGGTGGACCATCGGGCCGCTCTCACGTTCGATGACCTCCCCGCAAACAACGAACCGCTCGCCTGCCAGCTTGCGATTTCTGAACGTATCGTGAGCGTGCTGAAGACTCAGGGAATCTCTGGCGTCGTCTTCGTAAACGAGGGAAAACTGTACGTCGAAGGAGAGGTTGACTCCCGCATAGGCATATTGCGCGACTGGCTGGCTGCAGGACAGGAGCTCGGGAATCACACCTTCAGCCACGTTGGGATCGACAGCGTAGGCTTGCCACAGTATGAGGAGGAGGTAATCCGCGGCGAGACGGTCACACGGATGCTCATGGCACAGAAGGGTCAACCGCTCCGCTACTTCCGCCATACGCAGCTCCGGACGGGGCCCACGGATGAATACCGCGAAGGGCTGGGTCGGTTCTTACGGGATCGTGGTTACACTGTGGCGCCGGTTACCGTCGACACGCAAGACTATATGTTTGCGTCCGTATACGCAGATGCCAAGCATAGAGGAGATGCTGCTCTCCAGGCCCGCATCGTCGAGGCTTACCGAACGTATTTTCAGAAGAACCTCGCTTTCCATGATGACCTCGCGGTTGAGATCCTCGGTCGTGAAGTGAGTCATGTCGTGCTTTTTCATGTCAACCATCTCAACGCCGACTTGATTGAGGAACTGCTTGCCACGCTAAAGGCCCGCCGCTACACATTCGTGACGCTCGAAGAGGCTCTCCGGGACCCTGCCTACAGTCGCCCCGAGCCCACAACGCAGAAGGGATGGTCGTGGATCCAACGCTGGATCATCGCCGAAGGCGGCGAGCCGCGTCCCGAGCCTCGCGAGCCAGAGTGGGTGACAAGACGTGTCAAGGAACTTCGGCGGGCGACCCAGGAATAGCGGAACACCATGAATGGTGGGACTTGCCGTCGAACAAAGGGATGAAGCTGACAAAGCCCGCCGCCTTGGAGACGTGACGGTGAGAACGTTCGATACCAAAATAACAACCGTATGCAACCGTCGGACAGCGCCTCGTTTCCTAGATTGCGGGCGTCCGCAGCCGACGTGGATCGTTATTGGGACGAAGCTGACTCCCGCTCTCGCAACAATATGACTAATCCCTGGCTAGCACTTCCATCGAACCCCCCATACGTCCTGCCAGATGATCGAACATGTGTTGAAGCGTTCAACGCGAAACTTCGGTCTAATAGCCCTCACCGAATCGAGATTGAGGCTGTGATCCCGGAGCCTTTCGTCGGTGAGGTTAAGACTGCTCCGGTAGTCGTTCTCCTGCTCAACCCTGGTTTCGGTTCTAAGGACGCCGCGTCGCATGCAGATCCGGAGTTTCGTACCGCCTTGATTTCAAACCTGCGTCACGTACCGTCGAAATGGCCGTTCTACTTCTTTGACCCGCGATTCCGGGATACTCATCCAGGCGGTCGCTGGTGGATCAAAAAGACGAGCTGGCTCGCCCCAGTCATCCCTCTTTCGGCCCTTGCGCAACGACTCGCGGTTGTCGAATGGTTTCCATACAAGAGCACTCAGTACAAGCAAAGCGGCGGCGGCAGGGTTCCAAGCCAGGACTACGGATTCTCTCTGGTCGCATCCGCGATGGAGCGTGGAGCTCTCGTCGTGATTGCGCGAGGCGTTACCTTGTGGGAAAGATCAGTACCGGCGCTTCAATATTACCCTCGAAAACTGACGCTCTCCTCCAAACAGAACGTTACTCTCACACCAGGCAACATGGTGCTGAATGGTAAAAAAACCCCTGCTGCGTGGGAGCTACTTGTCAACGCTCTACGTAGAGTTCATTCGTGAGGTCGACAAGCTGGCAGCGTCATCGTGTCTTGCAGAGGTGATTCGTGAGCATCTTCGAACTTGAGAAAGACCAAATCGTCCAGCTGCCGGAGACCTCCTTACCGGGGTACGTCCATTCCCTCGCGATGAGCTCACGGTTGACCAGCTGAGTTTTTGCACCATAAGCGTTCATAAAGTCTCCTTCACTGGGTTCTGGCCCGAGGGTGTTATCTTCGGATCCATCATGACGTACCATGTGCAAATCCTACTGTTGGTCAGGCAGCCGTTGTTCGATCGGGCAGCCCTGCTGCTCACACAGACCTCATGGGTGCTTCCGCCATTAAGTGTTGGTAAAATGACGCTAAGACTTTACAGTGCATTAAATTACAGCCATGGTCTTTCAAAAGGGCCGAGTTTTGGCACAGGACGGGATCCCAGCTCCGGCTGATTTCAAAAAAAACATCGTCCAGGGGAAAGGGTACGACTTGAGCAGTGACGTCGGCCGTGAGCTCTGGGAAGCGGTGCAGGCGAAGCTCACCGTCGCTCACGCCGTCACCGCTGGCGAGCCAGCTCCCATGTACGGCGATCCTGTGCTAGTGAAGCAGCGCCTTGGTCAGGGAACGTTTCGACTCGCGGTGACCGACATCTATGAGAAACGGTGCGCGGTGACTGGCGAGAAGGTCCTTCCTGTATTGGAAGCCGCCCATATCCAGCCTGTAAGTGTGGGTGGAATGCATAGCGTGGATAACGGCGTCCTCTTGCGATCGGACGTCCACACCCTATTCGATCAAGGGTACGTGACGGTAACGCCGAATTTCGAAGTCCGCGTGAGCTCGCGTCTACGAGACGAGTTCCACAATGGCAAGCATTACTACCGATTCGAGGGGCGCGCGATCTGGCTGCCGAAGACTGAGGCCGAGCGACCCAATCGAGAGTTTCTTGAATGGCACGGCGACAGTGTCTTTCGAGGGTGAGGGAAACATGCCATGACTTGGATTGCTGGCGTCGATGGCTGCAAGGCAGGCTGGGTCGTCGTCCGGCTCGAGCTGGATTCTCGTAGCATAGCGATTGACGTCGTGGACGGGATCTCCGTGGTTCTCGACTCGGAGAACCCGCCCGAGATTCTGTGTATCGATGTTCCGATCGGACTTCTGGACGAGGCGGTTCGTGGGGGGCGAGAGTGCGACAAAGCGGCGAGAAAACTTCTTGGAAGCCCTCGTTCGAGTAGCGTCTTTTCGGCTCCAGCACGCCCGGCTCTCAAGGGCCGAAGCTTCGAGGAAGCGCTTCGTCTGAATCGCGAATCGTCCGCGCACGCCGTGGGTATCAGTCAACAGTGCTTCGATATCATTCCTAAGATTCGGGAAGTCGACGACTACATGACTCCTGAACTGCAGGGGCGGGTTGTTGAGGTCCATCCCGAGCTGGTCTTTTACGAAATGAGTGGTGGCAAATCGGTCAAAGAGGGCAAGAAGTCCAAAGGGGGCCTTGCACATCGGCTGGAGTTGTTGGCAGAGGCTTTCGACTTCAACGCGTCGGAGCTAGAGAATCACCGGAGCTCGAAAGTGGCTCGGGACGATATCGTGGACGCAATGGCCGCGTGTTGGACCGCGGAGCGCATTTTGAAAGGGGAAGAGGTCCGCGTGCCCAACGAGCCCGTCGTGTGCCAAAACTCAGCCCTTTTGAAATAGCTGATAAATCAACAGCTTAGTGTCTGTGTTTGCGACTGGGCCAAGGGCCGTGGGCTCTGCAATTGTCTTGGGCGGACGGGTCGTCACCATGTCGAGAGCGAATGCGGTAACGACTTTGACCGGGGTCTTCAGCGCGTCGAGCAACTTGGCGACCGCGTCGGCCACGTCAGCAGGGGGCGGGCACTTCCGCTTCTCGAGGGCGCGCGATGAACTGGCGGTCGCCGGCGAGGACCTCCGTGCCTTCTATTTATTTATCCGCACGGGTTGTGAGACGAGATGACGACGGATGCGCTTGGTGTCGATATGCTAGAGAACCTCAAGGACAGAGCGAAACAGCTCTTGCTCTCCCAGCCGGTAGCTCGCCTAGCGACCGTCAACGAGGCTGGCTCCCCGACAGTGGTTCCGGTCTGCTTTGTCCTATGCGATGGCCGATTCTACTCTCCCATCGACGACAAACCGAAGAGCGTCTCCTGGGGGCGGCTCCAGCGACTTCGAAACATCGAGGCAAACCCCCGTCCTGTGCCAAAACTCGGCCCTTTTGAAATAAACCACAAATCAGCAGCTTAGACACCCTGGAATCCGCTCAGAATCGAGGGTATTTCGCGCCGCAGGGCTGGCTTCCGACCCCTGGGCTGCGGGTGGCGAGCGACAGACCCACCGGGGGTGCGCACGGCCGGCTCAAATCGGCTGTGGGGCGAGCTACGGGCAGTGAGCTTCGCACCCGGAAGTCCCTCATTAGACTGGACTTTATCGAGCAGAAGAGCGAACGTTCGGTGATGCCGCAGGATACAGGGGTTGGCCGGAACGTCGTTTTGGACGGTTTGGACTTCGCCAGCCTGCGGCGGGTCTGGGAGCAAACCTTTGGGGCTACTCCTCCAAGCTCGCTCTCGCGCGTTTTCCTGCGCCGCGTTCTCTTGCACGAACGCCAGTGCCGGACCCATGGCGGGCTTTCGGCTACAACCCGGCGCATTCTGGCCGCCATGGTGAACGGGACACCAGGCAACGGCGCCGCCGCTTTCGCAAGGTCCGTTTCTGCCGGCACCCATCTCGTCCGCGAGTGGAATGGCCGGACCTACCAGGTCGAGGTACTCGACAGCGGCTATCGGTTCGATGGCAAAACCTATCCGTCCCTCACGGCCATCACAAAGCGAATCACCGGCACCCACTGGTCAGGACCACGCTTTTTCGGTCTGACGCCCAAGCGCAAGGCCTAACATGAAGAAGATCCGCTGTGCCATCTATACGCGAAAGAGTGCGGAAGAGGGTCTCGAGCAGGATTTCAACTCCCTCGATGCGCAGCGAGAAGCCTGCGCCGCGTATGTCGCGAGCCAGAAAGCGGAGGGCTGGGTGCTGCTGCCAACCGTCTACGAGGACGCGGGGATCTCGGGAGGAACCCTGGAGCGCCCGGGCCTGCAGCGCTTGCTCGACGACATCGACGCAGGTCTCGTCGACCAGATCGTGGTCTACAAGGTCGACCGGCTGACCCGTTCCCTCTCCGACTTTGCAAAGCTCGTCGAGCGGCTCGAGAAGACGCTTCCTGAGGCATTCTCGCGCGTCGTTTTGGCGCCGCATCGTCTGGTACCCCGGGTTTGGCGGTTTCACCCGTTTTTATCGCATCGACGCTGTGGTCCCTCGCTCGCTCATGCATCGGCGTTGTCAGATGCCTTTGGCGCAGCCTTGGTCTTTCTCAGAGAAGCTCCTTTGAGAGTGATGCGGTGCGCGCTGTGGAGAATGCGATCGCAGATGGCGTCTGCCTGGTTTGGGTCGCCAATCGCTTCGTGCCACTGCTTGAGCGGAATCTGGGTCGCGATGAGTGTGGAGCCACGCTCGGCGCGGTGTGCCTTCTATTTATTCATCCCCACGCCCCGAACTTGATTAGTCTCTGCTCTGCCGGCACGATGCTGGCATGATTTCGTCGTTCGCTCACGCCTTGGCGGACCTTGGTTGAGGTCCAATTCGAGAGCAAGATAAGGACATCAAGGAGGCCTAGGCGTACCTGGACCAGAACGTGCTAGGCCAGCTACGCCGTGGTAGCCCTGGCCTCGATTCTGGGCCTCTCGGGCGGCCTCTTTTCCGCTGTTGCAGGGCCCGGTTCGCGGCCCTCTCCCTCCTTTGGCGCAAACGTGTCCCTCGGAAATCGAGATTGCTGCACCTGGACCAGAACGTGCTAGGGCAGCTACGCCGCGGTAGCCTCGGCCTCGATTCTGGTCTCTCGGATGGCCTCTTTTCCGCCGCCGGACGGCCTTGTCAGCGGCCCACCACCTTATTTGGCGCAAACGTGGCACTCGAAAATCGGGATTAGAGACGAATGCAGAAAATGAGGCCTGTTCAGCCCTTCTAGCGCGTCTCTGGTGCCACCTGATCCCGCAAACCCCGCAAACCCCGCGGAAAATCTCACGCGTCTCTGCAGTGCCACAATTGGCTAGACTGGGTGGCGGATGGTGCAGGTTGGAGCTATCCGGTCTCGGCAAAAGGTGGTCCAGCTTTTGGCGGAAATCCTCAAACAGAAAAGCCAATGGAGATTCAGGAGGTTTTGAGTTTCGCGCATTTATTGACTTTTCTGACGCGTACACAGGTTTTGCGAAAAGGCTGTTTTACGCCCTCTCGGGTTTCAACCATGCTGCCCATTTCGTTCCATCCTCTTCCCCTACAGTGATTTAACGGCCGCTGTCACGTACTGGTCCCCGCACGCATTATCGACGGGTGGTCGTTCGAGCCGGAATCGAAGTTGCTTCAATCAAATTTTCTATACGGCAATCTCAACCTCCTGGACGCTTGAAAGAGGGCCGTGTCGTAAACCCTCCGGAGGCGGCTCCGACCGTTACTCATTGTCGCAAAGGGCTTTACGTCTCATCAGCGAATGTTCGTCGACGGGAACATCTTTCCGGCTATCGCAGTCGGGAGGCTTGAGTGGAGCTTCCGATTCTTGGCTGGAAACGATCAAAAAGAGAGCAAAACAGGTCCTTAGCGTGCAATTTGGGGCGATTTTGGAGCTTATCGTGTCGTTTTTCCACTTAATCGCGCAGAGAATGAGAAGACGCTCTACGCCTAGATCGCGCCTGAGGAGAGGGCGAATAGCGGAATTCGAATTGGCCAAACCTCGAATTCATCCAGCGGAGTTTTACGGAGGAAACGAAGATGACTCCGCAGACGGTCCAGTACAAGGAGCTATCCGAGTCTGGAAACCATGACAGGGAATTTGGGCGAGTTTGAGGCTGATTGGTGGAGGCCCGTGTCGGAGAGCAGCTTGCTGCTAACCGAGGCCATTCACGAAGTGGGCGCTGGAGGCTCACAGCGTTTTGACGAGCACTCGCTGTTTCTCCCAATCGTCGGGAAGCGGATGATGCAAGAGGTAGCTCGAGGTCAGCCCAACGGGCTGGCGGCCTTGGACAATGGCGCGGACGATGTCGGGTGCCAGGAAGGCATAGCGGATTGCCTTGCGCACGCGGTCCGTTGGGATGGCATCTTCGGTGGCAATCTGCTCATAGGTTTTGCCTGCTTTGATTCGGTCGAGCCAGGAGAGGGCGTTTCTGATATTGCGCAGGAGTGTGCGGTCGACGGATTTCGTGGGGTTGCCCAGAACGAGCTTGGTCTCGACGCCGCGTCGACGCAAGCGGAACGGTGCGAGGATGCGGAGTGCATCCTCGCGAATGCGCTCGGGTCCCATAGAGAGGCAAGCAGCGAACGTATTGCGGTCGAGCAGGATGGACACAGAGCCGGGGCTGATGTCGACCCGCCGGATAAGACGGAGCAGGGGGGCTGCCGAGGCACTATCATCATTACTACCGGAACACAGTCCGTCTAAAAAGCGACACACCGAGGCGAGCTCTTGCATCGTCGGAGTGTGGATCAACGAGGCCGAGAAGGTCGGGGCATCCACATGCTGTCGGATGAGATGCACGACGGTCTGTTCCAGCATCGAGGCGGGCAGTCGCCAGCCGGAGAGGTCCTTTTGGCCACTGTGCTGGATGAGGCGCCGGGAGACGTAGTAGCGGAGCCGTTGCCCGTTTTTCTTTTTGGTGTGGCTCGGCGTCAGCCGGTCCCCGGTCTCGTCGAAGAGCTTGCCTGCCAGTGGGGAACGGGCTGCACGGCCCTTCGTCGTGCGTCTCCTTGGTTTGGCAGCCCCTGCCTGCAGCTGCGTTTGGACCGCGTCCCAGAGCTCCGGAGCAATGATCGATGGATGCTGGCCCTCGTAGACACGCCTCTGGTGCCGGATGCGGCCGGCGTAGAGAGGATTGGTCAGCAGGCAGTGGAGGTGTCCGCGACGGAACGGCAACCCGCCTGTCCGGGTTCCATCCGCGGCGAAGCGTTGCTTGGTGCGCAGTCTCAGACGGTCCGCGTCGGCCTTCACCTGCCGGAGCGTTCCGTGCTTCCGGTACAGCGCATAGAGCGTCCGGACCGTTTCGGCCTCAGCCTCGTTGATGCGCAGCGTGCGCTCGTCCTTCTCATAGCCGAGCGGTACGCGGCCGCCCATCCATAGTCCCTTGCGCTTGGAGGCAGCGACCTTATCGCGGATCCGCTCGGCCGTGACCTCGCGTTCGAATTGTGCGAAGGACAGCAGCATATGTAGCGTCAGTCGTCCCATGCTGGTCGCGGTGTTGAAGGACTGGGTCACCGAGACAAACCCGGTGCTGGCCGCGTCGAGCCGGTCGACAAGCTTCGCAAAGTCGGAGAGGGAACGGGTCAGTCGGTCGACCTTGTAGACCACAATCCGGTCGACGAGACCGGCATCGATGTCGTCGAGCAAGCGCTGCAGGCCCGGGCGCTCCAGGGTTCCTCCCGAGATCCCCGCGTCCTCGTAGACAGTTGGCAGCAGCACCCAGCCCTCCGCTTTCTGGCTCGCGACATACGCGGCGCAGGCCTCTCGCTGCGCATCGAGGGAGTTGAACTCCTGTTCGAGACCCTCTTCCGCGCTCTTTCGCGTATAGATGGCGCAACGGATTTTCTTCATGTTAGGCCTTGCGCTTGGGCGTCAGACCGAAAAAGCGTGGTCCTGACCAGTGGGTGCCGGTGATTCGCTTTGTGATGGTAGTGAGGGACGGATAGGTTTTGCCATCGAACCGATAGCCGTTGTCGAGTACCTCGACCTGGTAGGTCCGGCCATTCCACTCGCGGACGAGATGGGTGCCGGCAGAAACGGACTCTGCGGGAGCGCCGTTGCCTGGTGTCCCGTTCGCCATGGCGGCCAGAGCGCGCCGGGTTGCGGCCGAAAGCCCGCCATGAGTCCGGCACTGGCGTTCGTACGCCAGAACACGGCACAGGAAAACGCGAGAGAGCGAGCGTGGGGGAGCAGCCCCGAAGGCCTGCTCCCAGACCCGCTGTAAGCTGGCGAAGTCCAAACCGTCCAAAACGACGTTCCGGCCAACCCCTGTATCCTGCGGCATCACCGAACGTTCGCTCTTGTGCTCGATAAAGTCCAGTCTAATGAGGGGCTTCCGGGTGCGCAGTCCGCTGCCCGCAGCTCGCCCCGCAGCCCAAGGGTCGGCGGATTCCAAGGGCGTCTAAGCTGCTGATTTGTGGTCTATTTCAAGAGGGCCGAGTTTTGGCACAGGACGCGGTTCTCCTCTTGCTGGTAGTCGATCACATCCTGCTGCTGGCGGTTGACCCAGCCAGCTAGAACGAGCAGTAGGAATTGCGCGTGGTACGTCATCATGGATCTGAAGATAACACCCTCGGGCCAGACGATTGTAAAGCCTACGGCCCTTGGCCCGGTCGCAAACACAGACACTAAGCTGCTGATTTATGGTCTATTTCAAAAGGGGATTACAAAGACTACTTGACAAGTGCTCCGAATTCCAGTATATTGGGTCCATGACATACAAAGCCCCGGGTCGAGCAGACAGAGAAGGGATTACCGTCATCGAGCTGATGGACATGTTCCCTACCGAAGAAGCCGCCACTCGATGGTTTGAAGCCGTCGTCTGGGACGGCGAGAGGTGCTGCGGCAAGTGCGGAAGCCTCAGCACCAGCGAAGTCCCGAACGCAAAGCCGATGCCCTACTGGTGCTCCACCTGCAGGGGTTACTTCTCCGTCCGCACGGGAACGCCGATAGCTAGGTCGAATGTCCCGCTGCGCAAATGGGTCATTGCGGTCTACCTGTGCCTCACGAGTCTGAAGAGCGTTTCGAGCATGAAGTTGCATCGGGATATCGGCGTCTCCCAACCTACGGCTTGGTTCATGCTGCACCGCATCCGTGAAGCATGGAGCGGTCCGAATCGGAGAGCGTTCGGCGGGCCGGTCGAAATCGACGAGACCTATTTCGGAGGCAAAGAGAAGAACAAACACGCTCGCAAGAAGCTGAACGCTGGTCGCGGGCCGGTCGGCAAGACCGCCGTCGTGGGCGCAAAGGATCGCCAGACGAACCGCGTGAGTGCCGCCGTAGTCACGAGCACGGACGGCGATACGCTCAAGAACTTCGTCGCTGATCGGGCCGAGCCTGGTGCGAAGGTCTACACAGACGACCACGGCGGCTACGCCGGCCTCCCGAACCACGAGACGGTACGCCACTCGGTTGCCGAGTACGTAAAAGGACAGGCACACACGAACGGGATTGAGTCGTTCTGGTCGATGCTCAAGCGGGCGCACAAAGGCACGTTTCACAAGCTTTCCCCGAAGCATTTGCAGCGGTATGTGGACGAGTTCGCCGGCAAACACAACATGCGCGACTCAGGAACGCTTGCGCAAATGCGAGACACGGTCGCCAGCATGGTCGGTCGCAACCTCCTCTACCGGGATCTCATCTCGGACAACGGCCTTAGCTCGATGCGGTCGTCGTAGAGGCCGCAGCAGGGCGCGGGCCAGAGTCTCGGGCGTCGCGCCTACTAGATCGCGCTTCGGGTCTAACATCGGTTTCATCGTTCACTCCTTACAGGCCTCATGCGCTTACATGTTGTCAGGGAAAAACAGAGCAAACAACACGCGTTTGCTTAGTTGCCAAGCATGCAATTGTTCGTTTCCTACCTCATACATGCAGTCATTGAATTTGTTTATGACCGGACAGGCATACAAAATATCACGATCTTTGCCATCACGGACTAGAATGCGTTTCCCTGAATGGATAAATTGAATGCGCCCATCTCCCTTGCATACCACGACATTGAATTGACGCGTGGCATCATTCTCGAACTTGACAAATTCGTCACCAAGGTCTTGGTTTCGTTCGATGCAATCTGACCGAACCCTTTCTCTTAATCGACGAAATAAGTTGCTGGTATCACACTCCTTTACTTCCTTTACCCAATTAGTTATGGGTCGCCTCCTTGCGAAATGATGTCGGAAGAGCCGAAAATGATTCTCTTTTGCGTAACCATGCTAGCTTGCACCCAGTCAAAATCGTCTGGCTTTGTACTCATGGTTTCCTCCTATATTGCGAGCTTAGATCGCAGGTACTCCATACCGCGATCACCTTTGATGCTGTTGCACGAGCCGCACAGCAGCTGAAGATTCTCGATGTGGTCGGTCCCGCCTTTCGCCCGAGCGATAATGTGGTCCACGTCGAAGTGGCGCGGCTCGAAATGCGTGGCGCATCCGGCGCAGTGGCCGCCCTGCTCGCCGTAAAGTTTCTTCCGGTTATTCTTGCTGTTGTAGCGCTCTAGCTTCCCTAGGTCGGTTCGCCGAGGTACGTCAGTTCGGTGCGCGCCCTTGTAGAACATGCCGAGTTCGTCGCGCATCCTCTGGCGGACGAGCTCGGCTGCCTTGGGGGAGATGTCGATGCCCACCCACTCGCGGTTCTTGGCTTGAGCCGCGATACAGGCCGTCGCGCATCCACAGAACGGGTCCAGAATCATATCGCCTTGATTCGAGCTTGCTGAGATGATTCGCTCCAGCAAGGCGATTGGCTTTTGGGTCGGATAACCAATGCGCTCACGCGCAGCCGGACTCACCGGTGGAATGTCAGACCATAAGTCCTGTAAAGGAACTCCCGGCATTTCATCGAGATAGCGTTTGTATCTAGGTGCACGACCTGGTGCAGTTTGAACGACGCGCCCCTCGTCGATCAACTGCTCCATACGTTCCCTCGAATAGCGCCAAAAGCGCGTCACCCCCAGGACCTCATACTGCGGGTTTCCCTTCGCAGCTCCGCCTGGTCCCGTCAAGTCGCCAAGCGTAAACCTTCTCCCAGTACTCGGCTCAACGTGCCGGTAAAAGCGATCTAGGTAACTCTTGTCGTATGGCATGAACTGTGGGTTCCAGGTCCACTCTTTGCCCATAGAGTAGAACAGGATCACATCTCGGATGCGCCCGTACTGTTTGCGACCTTGTGTGCCATCGCTGTGACTACTGGTTCGTTTCCAAGCGATCTCCGTTCTAAATTCTGACCTACCGAAGATCGCGTCCATGACGAGTTTGAGGTAGTGGCTCATCGTGGGGTCACAGTGGAGATAGAGCGAGCCCGTCGGCTTCAGCACGCGGCGCATCTCCAGCAGCCTAGCCGCCATGTACGCCAGATAGGACTTGTCGCTGCTCGTCATAGCTGCCAGCAACACGCGGTATAGCGCCGGGTGCTTCGCCTCGATGAGGTTGATCCACTCGGCGTCCACGTCTGAGAGCGTCCACGTGTCCTTGAACGCAGCGCCGGCCGCCTTGCTGCCAATCGGCGCGGCGTAGTTGGCCTTCGAGTTGAACGGCGGGTCGAGGTAGATGAGGTCCACAGACTCCGAGTTCATACCCCGGAGGATCGGCAGATTATCGCCGGTCCATATCGTCTGGTTCGCCCAGTTAGTCTTCACGTTCACTGTCCGAATCTGGCCTGTCGTGACTCTCATGCAGGAATTCAGGAACGGGCCTAGATTTTGATTCCAGGTATTCCCTCAGAACTTTCCTGTCCACCGCAACGTTGTGGAGTGCTTCCCGGTCCAATTCCTTGCATGTGATCCCCAATTTCACATCGCGGAGACGGGCGATCTGTTGCGCGTCCCTTATTCTCAATTGGGAGATGTAGGTGTGCTGGCGTAGCGCAAAGTTTGTCAAATCCAAAGGACGCATCGCATATGACGGAATCACGACGCGCAGTTCGACGTGCTTCACGTATGGGTCGTGTACTCGGACGGCGTCTACCAGGAAATCCAACCTGTCCAGGGATAACTGATTCGGAAGCGGCCATGCAGGTTCAACATTCGCAAGCAGGCAGGCAGCCTCGTAAAGTTTGAAGCGTTGCTGAGTAGCACCGGGTGGAACCTCCAAGTCTTGCGGTCTCTCATGCGATCTCTCATTCTCGGTACGCTTCCCCCGCTTTCTCCGCTTCCTCCATACTCTTACCAGGTCCGACGTCCAAAGTGCCCATGCGCCCCACAAGGTGCCAATACCAATGAGCAGCCAACCAAGCGGTGGGCTTCCTATTCCAGCCATTGGGGAACCAAGGCTAAAAAGAACAGGCACACCTAGCATGGCGAGCGCCCTAATGGACTTTTCAAGCCGTCGCACCGCCCGAGAATGTCACGGATGCGCGCGCCTGTCAAGTAGTCTTTGTAATCCCCTTTGAAATAGCTGATAAATCAACAGCTTGGTGTCTGTGTTTGCGCCGGGGCCAAGGGCCGTAGGCTTTACAATCGTCTGGCCCAAGGGTGTAATCTTCAGATCCATGATGACGTACCACTCGTCGTCGTGAAACGGCCAATCCTGGCAGGTCTAAACCGCGGAATCAGTGACGGATCGAGTTTTTGCGGAGCACAGGGCATTCTCAACTACTACTGCCGTGCCGCGTAGATGGTCGCCGGCGACGGTAGCCCCTTGGTGGGCCCGCTCGGCGTAGCGTGAAAACAGCTTCAGGCACACGCTTCGATATTCGCTCTCGACTAGGTGGTCATCTGCATGGTGACGACCCGCCCGCCCAAGACGATTGTAAAGCCCACGGCTCTTAGCCCGGTCGCAAACACAGACACTAAGTTGCTGATTTATAGCCTATTTCAAAAGGGCCGAGTTTTGGCACAGGACGGGGAACAACGCGTCCTTTCTCGAGCACGTTATTGCGTCGGTGGCCCGGCAGCGACAGAGTGCAGAATCTCCACCGAGGCGAAGACGAGTTCGCAGGACCTCAACTCCCATGGCTGTCTGCCCGTCAATACGCGGTCTCCTTTTTTGCGGGTCACAGGCGGATGAATAAATAGAAGGCACAGGCTGAGCGAATACCTCAAAAATCCTTTAACACTTCCTCCGGGTGCTTCGACGCGTCCACGTTTGGATAAGCCTCCACAATCTTTCCTTCTCCGTCGATGAGAAAGCTGATCCGGTTCGCGTATTGGGCGTCGGCACTGTCGCAGGCGCCATAGATCAAGCCCACCGCACGGTCGGTATCGCAAAGCAGTGGGAAATTGAAGTCAAACTTCTTCGCGAAGGCGGCGTTTTCCTCCACGCTATCGAAGCTGATGCCGAGAACCTGAATGCCGTTATCGTTGTAGTGCTGGATTCGATCGCGGAACCCGCGGCCCTCGATAGTTCACCCCGGGGTGTCGGCCTTGGGATAGAACCACAAGACCACATGTTTGCCTACGAAATCAGAAAGCTTGACGGTATTCCCGGTGTGATCTTAAACCGAAAAGTCCGGCGCTTGGCTCCCGGCTTCTAGCATTCTTACCTCCAGTGCGTCCCATTATAGACCGTTAGACCCAAGCATCCTGGTTGCAGACAGCTCGCTAATCTCACGCGCTCAAGTTTATGGAAGGGACAGGATGCCAGGCTGCGTCTCGTGCCGCCGCCTCCCCAGATCATCCAATTACCGTTGCCGTAGCGGAGGTTCGCGTTGCCCCCGAGCTGGTTGTTCGCAGTGCCGCCATCGAAGACCGCCTGCCCGCGCACGCCCTGGGGTTACGACCGGCGAAAGCTGTCCTGAGGGCTGATCGTATTGACGACGCCGCCAACGGCGTTCGAGCCGTAGAGGAGCGTCGACGGTCCCCGGATGATCTCGATACGCTCGAGATTCGCGGGATCGACGCTCACGTTGTGGTCGCCAGACTGGCTCGACAAATCGCCGGTACGGGTTCCGTCGTTCATGATGAGCACGCGGTCGCCGTCGAAGCCGCGAATGATGGGTCGGCTCGGCCCGGGACCAAAGCTGCGCTTGGCGACGCCAGCTTCGTTCTGGACGGCTTCGCCGAGCGTACCCCACATGTCTTTCGCAAGATCGAACGAGTCTAGCGTCGTGACCGCGTTGAACTGGTCGAGCGCAGTCGATTCGCCGCGCGCGCTCGTCGTCACCGTGACTGACTCGTGGATCGGCGACAGCGCCAAAACGACGGAGCGCTCGACGGTTTCTTCATCGTCAACCGTCACGTCCTGTCGCTCCGCGGTCAGATGCTCGTGTTCGACGAGCAGTTGGTACGTTCCCTTAGGCACGCCATTCAGAATAAAACGTCCCCCGCCATCGGTCGTTGTGAATCGTCCGAGACCTATGAGGAGCACGACGGCTCCATGGACGGGCTCTCCCGTCGCTTCGAGCGTTACGGTTCCCGTCACCGTACCGCTACCTTGCGCGATGGCGTCGGATCCCGAACCGATCGCCACGCACGCAGCCAAAAGGAAACTGAGATACTTCGCAGATCATCTCCCTGTTCACACTAAAACCTATGTTGTTGAAACGCGTGCATTTGACGGGCTCTATCCTCGAGCTCATAGCGCGCCGCAGCCATCCTCGGAGAAACTTCTTGGCCCATGTCTCGGTTTTGTAGGTGTAGAGGTCCATGAAGTCGTCGCGCAGAAGCATGGCGCGGTAGAGGCGACGATTAGCTCGCACCTGCTCGCGGAGCACCCGTTTGTCTTTCGCGCTGCGGTTGTGTTTGGCCTTGAGAAGGGGAAACTTGGTGTTCTTGAGGTTGCGTCGGGCAGTCCCTTTGAGCTCGCGCACCAGCTCGCGCCGGGTCTTATCCACGGCCTCGTTCAGATGCTTGACGATGTGGAAGCGGTCAAAGATCACCCGTGCCTGAGGAGCCTTTTTGCCGACGACAGTTATGTACGGCTCCCACATGTCCATGCTGACCGCTTCGAGCTCCGCGGCTCTTTGTGGTCCGAGCTTGCGGAAAAACCGCAGCAGCGTCTTGGCCTTGCGCTCCTTTCCCGCCCAGACGACCCGGCCGCTGAGATGGTCTATTACCACTGTTAAGTACTTGTGGCGTTTGCGGTAGCTGATCTCGTCCATCCCAATCACCCGCAATCCATCGAGCTCGCGCCGCTCATCCCGTTGCTCGGCAACCACCCGCTGG
The DNA here is from genome assembly GCA_965197495.1 of Candidatus Marinacidobacterales bacterium. Classification (GTDB taxonomy): domain Bacteria; phylum Acidobacteriota; class Vicinamibacteria; order Marinacidobacterales; family SMYC01; genus SMYC01. The sequence continues at coordinate 8,921,764 of OZ240210.1, read as the reverse complement.
ATGATCCGTCGCACCGAACGCCACGTCACTCGGAAATAGTTCGCTACGGCGCTGACGTCCGTCCTCTGTGCCAGCCACGCTACCTCTTGTTCGAAGCTCTTGGTAAAGCGGCTCCCCTTGTCGGCCCAACGGTACGTGTCAACAACTTTGAGACACTCGCGAGCTGCATTTAGTGAGCCTCGATTAGCGTCGGGAGGCTCGTGGCGCCGGTGCGGTCCACATCTGCATCGATCGAGATCTCGTTTCGTGGAGCAGAAAAAGGGGGTACCCCAGGTATGGACGCCGCCGCGAGATGTGGCTTGTGCGGCATTCAGGAGCGTCGTTTTCTCCGTCGGCGGGTTGATCCAAGCCTGAGGAGGCAAAACGGGAGGTTGTGGCGTTCCGCGAACGAAGCGTTCGGGATGAGTCCGATGAGCTTCGAGAAGGATCTGGCGCCGAGCGGTGGTGAGCTGTTCGGCGCGACCATAGTGAACGTCGGCCGGCGTCATGAAGCCGATTCCTGAGTGCCGGTGCTCGTAGTTGTAGTAGTCGAAGAAACCGCCGCAGAACAGCCGGCCGTCTTCGGCGGAACCAAAACGGCTCGGAAACTGAGGGCAGTACTTCATCGTCTTGAACTGGGACTCGGAGTAGGGATTGTCGTTCGAGACGTAAGGTCTGGAGTGGGTCTTGGTAACTCCGAGGTCAGCCAGGAGCAGAGCCACGGGCTTGCTTCTCATCGAGCTGCCACGGTCCGCGTGAAGGGTGAGCTGGTCGGGTTCAATGTCCTGCTTGCGACAGCTCTCGGCGATGAGGCGTTGCGCGAGCGCCGCACTTTCTCGGTGAGCCAGCATCCAGCCAACCACGTAGCGGGAGAAGATGTCGAGGATGACGTAGAGGTAGTAGTAGGTCCACTTGACGGGGCCACGAAGCTTCGTAATATCCCACGACCAAACCTGGTTGGGCGCTTCGGCCAGCAGCTCCGGCTTCGTGTAGTTCGGATGGCGCCGTTGGTTCCGGCGCTCTCGGACCTCGCCGTGCTCCTCCAAAATCCGATACATCGTGCGAATCGAGCAGAGGTAGGTTCCCTCGTCCAGAAGCGTGGCCCACACCTGGGCGGGCGCCTTGTCGACGAACCTCTCACAGTGCGAGGCCCCGAGGACTTCCTCGCGCTCAGTCTCGTCGAGGGCTCGGTGCGGCCGAGGACGCCGCTTCGGTTCGGGCGTCACCTGGCGCCTGCGATACAGCGTGGAACGAGCCACACCCAGAGCCTCGCAGGCTTCCGTCGTCTGCCCAATCTGCCCCGCCAGCTCCTCGGCCGCCACCATCAGTCGTTCTCGTAGCTGTCGAGTGGATTCAGGGGGATCCCCAGTAATTCGGAGGTTTTTTTTTGGTCTCCAACATCGTCTCCACCCGAGCCAGGCGACGTTGGAGCCGGGCGTTCTCGCGCTCGAGCTCCTTGACCCGTGGATCCTCGGCCTTTGCCTTCCGGCCTCGCTTTCTCGACGCCAACCCCGCTTTGGCGACCTCGTCACGTTGGCGGCGCCAACTCGATAAATGCGACGAGTACAGGCCCTCTCGACGCAGAAGAGCAGCAACGTCACCGTCACCCTTGCAGGCATCGGCCTCACGCACTATCCGCAGCTTGTACTCCGCGGTAAAGCGTCGACGCTTCGCTTGCTCGCTCACTTCGGGATCCGGGACCCCCGCCGCATCGCGGCCGGCGGGATCTCCAGTCGCCCTGCGGGCTCCCTCCGATCCCGCCGAGGTCTCTCTCTCAATCAACATACTCATGCATTGATCCTCCTCCGCCCTCTACACTAATTTCAAGGGGCGAAGTGTCTCAGCGATGTTGGCACAGAGGGCAAGGCACCTTTTCTTTGACCACGCCACAACGCCGACAAACCACTCGCCGGATCGAGTAGCGAAGATAGCTCCGGACACCGAACAGGTCCAAGTGCCGCCAGTAACGATTGTAGCGATCTTTGTTCTTGCGGACCTTTCGACCGCAAACCCCGCACAGAGGCTTCCTCCTCCGTGGTACGACATCCACCACCACTCTGGCTTTGTCCGCCTGGAAGTGGAAATTTCGGACCCACAGGCCTTGCAATCCGATGAGCTTGTTGACTAACGTGGTAACGCGCATCGCGAGAACGCTCCTTTTTCTTGCCGAAAAAGGATTCTAGCGTTCTCGCCGATGCGCATCTAAACATGGCTTACCCTCTCAACCCACAGGCCTCACCAAATGCCACTGCCCCGCAGCGCGAAACGAGGCTGTGGGAAACGCCCCCACGGTCCGGATCGTTCAAGGCCTTGCTCACGACTGAGCTCTCTTCGAAGCCTGGAAGGGCGTTTTCCATAGCCTCCACTGATCGATGCCTCCCCTTCCTTATTCCAAATGAATGAATCCTTCTTGTATATATCAGGAGGGGCCTGTGGGCGCTTGTGGGAAACGCGAAGCGTTTTCCAAGCGATTGTGGAAAACGCCGCTGCTACGTTTGTACCTGCTCACAACCCATCCCTAACGCCTCTCTCTCCAGGAGTTTCCGGTGTTTTCCACAATCGCGGCAGCGTCCATAGGCCATACCCTCGCGCCCAAATCAGATCCCCAGAAACGACAGGAGAACCCTATTTAATTCATCCGCGGGCACCAGCTCGCGACGAGCCTTGAAGGCAGAGATGAGAGCGCGAACAAACGACGAAATCATGTAGACATGGTGCCGGTAAACCGAAGACTAATCGAGTTCGGGGCACGCGGATGAATAAATAGAAGGCACAGCGCCGGAAATGATTTAGTTGAAACTGGCTCCGCTCCGCCGGCTTCAACCAGCCCTTGTCAGCACCGAATTACGGAGATACAACGTGGTACTAACCGTGGGCTCAGGTCAGTAGTTGTCCTCCACGCAGGAGCGCGTCTGGAACCTTGTTGGCGCGAATTCGACGACCGACGAGCTACCGCTCGAGGTGCTCTCGGGTAATCTCAACCTCAGGAAGCTCTGGCATGATCATTCACCCAACGTCCCAGACTTCGCCAGCAGCGAAGCATGTCGTCGTAGCTGTAGTGCGCATTGCGACCACTAGGGTTCGGAAGAACGAACAACCGTGGGCCTCCCAGAATTTCGCCGCGCGGTCCGCATTCGATTGTCTTCGGTACGCGACCGGCGGAGAGTTCAGGCCAGAACCCTCGAAAAACGGCGACCCCGAGGAAGCCGACGGCCTTCGGACTGTAACGCATCACCTTCTCGGCGAGAAGCCTACGCCCTTTCTCGAAGTCGACCCGGTCGAGTTCCGAGCTCCCACGCGACGCCCTCGCGACGATACTGGTCAAACCGATACCGTACTCGGGCAGACGCAAGTCATCCTCGTAGGTCATGAGCCGCGGGACCAGTTCAGACTCGTGCAGCAACCTCCAGAACTTGTTTCCACGGCCGGCAAAGTGATGGCCAAGCTCATCGGATCGCTTCCCTGGATTGATCCCGACCAGCAGGACGTCGAGGCCGTGGGAAAGGTAGTCCGGTAACACTCGGAAAGCATAGCGCGGGGCGGTGTGCTCCGTAAAAAGTCGATCCAGCGTTGATTGCGCGGTTTAGAGCTGCCATGCTCGGCTGCTTCGTGCTGGTCGACCGGACGACGCCACCGGCGTCTTAGGGACGTGGAGAGGCTCGCTCTTGCGACTGTTTTCGAATATCCGGCCTATTCTCCTGGACGCCGTCGCGTTCGCTCGCAACGTATGCTGCTCGCGCAGCGCCCTCGCCGCAGAGAACTTTTCCGGAAGACGATTGCGTGCGAGCACGACTGCAAACGTGGCACAGCGGTCATTACCAAGGGGCTGAGGGATCGTCGTTCCAACACGCGCGGGTAGGATGTGTCTGCGGTATGCGGGCCAGCGTGTCGGGCAACGTGAGGCCTAGAGCGTGTCCTTCGATTCCAGCCTCTTCGAAGAGCTTTGCCAGGAACTTGCCTATCGCCTCCAGCTCGCTGAGGTTCGGGGTGAGCATCTAAAAGTGCACCACCCCCGGTGGGAGGGGCGCACGCACGCAAAGATCCATGTCCCCACGCCCACTGTCGGCGAAGCGGGCAACGACCATCTCGTCGGGACGGAGCTCGATCCCCACACCGGGTGGGGCCGGCTCCAAGAGCCAGCGCTTCAATTGGCTGAGTCTAGACAATAGTGACCTTGTTGATCTCCTCCAATGTCGTTATGCCATCGAACTGTGCTCCGCAAAAATTCGATCCGGCGTTGATTGCGTGGGTTAGACCTACCATAGTCGGCTGCTTCTGGCCGGGTTTCTTTTTTGAGGATCACACCCGGTAAACCGGAGACTAATCAAGTTCGGTGCGCGCGGATGAATAAACCCTAATCGCAAAATCTTCGAAGCACGAAAACGCGAAACAGCCGCACTGGGCACAGGCGAGAAGCTCGTGCTGGGGCACCCGCTCGCCGCCACTATAGGTGATTCTGCACGGTGTATGCAGAACCTGGAAAAGGTGCTATTCACGGGGCCAAAGACCTCAGACACGGTGACGTTTATTTGCAATTAGGGTAAATAGAAGGCACACCACGAAATCCGTCGACCGCACACTCCTGCGCAACATCGCCAACGCTCTCTCCTGGCTCGACCGAATCAAAGCAGGCAAAACCTATGAGGAGATTGCCACCGAAGACGCCATCCCAACGGACCGCGTGCGCAAGGCAATCCGTTATGCCTTCCTGGCCCCCGACATTGTCCGCGCCATTATCGAAGGCCGTCAGGTGCTTCCGCCATTAAGTGTTGGTGAGATGACGCTAAGACTTTACGCTGCATTAAATTACAGCCAAAATAGCGCTCACGACCTTCGCCGCGCGCTAAATGGAGCGTAAGCGCTTTTTTTGCAAAAGGATACGTACACATTACCAACAGCAAACAGCGCAAGCACCGCTGTGATCCGTAAAAAAGAAGATCGCGTATTGACGAGCAGAGAGCTATGAGAGGCCTGCGAAACTCCGTAGGTTCTTCCCAGAGGCTTTGAAAAGCGGGGTCGGGAGGATAGGATTTGAACTTGTGGCCGTCAAGTTATGAGTCATTCCGTTCGCAACCACCTTCGCCTCGAGATCGATTCCTACGACGAGACCATTCGCCAGTTTATCCCGGGCTACGAGGAAGGATTGACCTGGGCTGCCCGCGAAATCGCCGGCATCCGGCCCACCCTAGTGCTAGACCTCGGTGCGGGAACGGGGGCTCTGGCAGAGGCGATGCTGGAACATGAAGGCGTGGGCGTCGTCGAGGCCATCGATGTGGATGCGGAGATGCTGGACCGGGCACGTATCCGACTCAAGCGATTCGGAGCCCGCGCGCGTTTCCAGAAGTGTTCCTTCGAATCTCCGCTCCCGGAATGTGACGCCGTGTCCGCTTGCCTGGCCCTGCATCACGTTCCCACGATGGAACGCAAGCGTGCACTGTACAAGGGCATTTTCCGGACGCTTCGCCCTGGCGGGGTGTTCGTGAATGCCGACGTGACCATGAGCGCACACCCGGTAAGGCAGGAGCAGTGCTACCGCATATGGGCTGGCCACTTGGTTTCGTGCGGCATAGACGAACGGCGCGCTTATGAGCACTTCGACGAGTGGGCGTCCGAAGACACCTACTTCCCGCTCGACGGCGAGCTTACCGCCATGCGCGAAGCCGGATTTAACGCTGAATGTGCCTGGCGGGAACCCCCGAATACTCTTCTAGTAGGACGCAAGAAATAAGGTGCCAGGTCGTGTGGTGCTCCCGCCATCAAGTGTTGGTGAGATGACGCTAAGCGGCCTGTTGGTCAGGATGTGTCCCGAGGTTCGTGGAAAAAGAACGGCGCCCTCCACTCCGTCATCAGGGTATCAGATCAGGCGGCAACCTCCGCGTGTTCGAGAACCTCGCTCAGACCTTGGTAGCCGTCGATACGCCGTAGTTGAATCTGGCCAGAGGCGATAAGCCCAAACAGCAAAGCGACCGCGGACTTCTCGCTGGAGAACGAACCCTCCCAGGCACGTGATCTGCAAAAAAGAAGATCGGCCAGAAGCAGCTAATCATGGCAGGTCTAAAACACGCAATCAACGCTGGATCGACTTTTTGCGGAGCACACCGGAGACTAATCAAGTTCGGGGCGCGCGGATGAATAAATAGAAGGCACACCGGCGACGTCACCCATCACTCGGACCAGGGCACGCAGTACACGTCACTAGCGTTCGGCCAGCGATGCCGGGAGGCCGGGGTGCGACCGTCGATGGGTTCGGCCGGGGACTGTTACGACAATGCGATGTGCGAGAGCTTCTTCGCGACGCTTGAGTGCGAGCTGATCGAGCGCCGGTCGTTGCGCTCCCACGCTGAGGCGCGCATGGCGATCTTCGATTTCATCGAAGGCTGGTACAACCCGCGACGCCGACACTCCGCCATCGACTATTGCTCGCCGATCCAATTCGAAAGGAGGTACTATCGCGCCGCTTGATCCCTAACTCTTAACCTGTCCACGAAAGCGGGGTCACTTCAACCCGCCAGATAAGACGGAGCAGGGGCGTTACCGGGGCACTATCATTATTACGGTACTGTCAAGTTGAGGTATTCAGGGCCGATCCGACCCCAAGATGTTGGCAACGCCGTACGCTCAAGCCCGTCCTGTCCAAAAACACAAACGAACTCGAGATCTGCGTCCCGGGCCGTTTCGGATTAGAGGTGGCGGGCTGCTACGTTTCTACCATCGGGAAGCCGCATGAGTATTTTGACCTCACGATCGCCGAGTGTGCAATTTACGCCCGCCGCTAATAGCTCATCTCACAGCGAAGGTCAAGTCTACGCTCAAGGCTGCCGTCAGCGCATTCTGTCATTACTCGCACGAACGATACACGTATAGTTCCGGTAGGCTCCAACCTGGAAGCGCGTAGTCGTAACGCTGGCCACCCACCCTGAATCGCAGCTGCCCCGCCTGCTCGGGCTCAAAGCGAAGCACGAAAGCCGCCTCGGAAGGATTCTCGACCAGAGCTCGTAGCAGTTCTAATTTCGTGGCCAAATCGTTTCGGTAAGGAAAAGGGCGCCACGTACCGCCTCCCGTCCGGGCTCTAACAACGAGGTGACGGGGAAACCTCTCGTAGGGAAACCCGAGGGTGATTCGCACCGCCGCGACGGGCTCGGTCCGACCGAGATTCAACGTAAGGTTATCGCCGGGTATTTGGCGGTTCGTCTCCCATTCGTGCGGGGATCGCGATCGATGGCCCATTCGAGCGGGGCCGCGCTCGATCCTCGAAGCGTCCAGTCTTGCGGTGTGATTTCATCTCCGGGAATGCAGAGGTCTTCGGGTACGGTAGGGTCACCGTCCAGAGTGTAAACGTGCTCACCGCCGAAGCCGAAACGCTCGTAGTCAGGGCCTTCGAGTTGCGGGAACACTCCCGCGAGCCGCATCTCGTCTCTCATCGTCTTGAGAGCGGCAAGCTTCCGACCTCGTTCCGGCTCGGGCCAAAGCCGGGGGTGGACCACGATGGTCCTGACTCCCAACCAGCGAAGCAATCCGAGGGAGTCGCGATCCGGAAAATCGCGGAGCTGCCACGCCAAGTACTCCATCGCCGGAGGGTAGAAGGACGTTCGCCCGAAGACGATGGGTCTCCAATGGTAGGTCGAGTAGAACATGTAGGCCGCATAGAAACGATGCTTGCGAAGGGGATAGATGGGAAGCTCGACGACCGGACCGTCCAGATCTTCCGGTGCCTCCTCCGCCAACCAACGGTAGACCTCGGGCGCGTCGGCACCTGTCGGCACGCCCACACCTCTGATGCCGCCCGAGAAGTGCTCGAAGGGTAGTACGATCAAGAATGCGATCAGCGACAAGGAAGCCGTCCTGGCGCCGACCCGACTGGCCGAGCGGAGCAATGCGGCCGCTCCATAGGCACCGATGGCGGCCACCGCGAAGTTCACGAGAATTGCGATGCGCTCCGGTGAGCGCAGGCCGCGGAAAAGAGGCACGTAGTCGTAGAGAACGGCGTACACTCCCGTCCCCCAGGGCTTTCCTTCGCGCGGGACACTCCAGCAATCAATCCGAGCAGCACCAGAAAGAGCGCCCCGAAACCGATGAAGTGGTGCGTCGCACTCGGCTTATCGATCCAAAAGGAGAATGGCGTTCCCTCGGGGGGGGTGACGTAGTCGAGCAGATCCAACCCTTTCGCCAGCGACCTCTGATAACCGAAAGCCGGGAACATCTTCAGGTACGGCAGCGCGAAGAGGACGAGCACACTCCCCGCGGCAACCAACGCGCCGCCCACCTTACCTACCTCGCGAACCGCATGCGATCGTTTCGCCCACAGAAAAACACCCGGGATCCACAACAACAGCATCATCGAGAAGTAGATCAAAGAGTAGGTGGAAGACAGACCTTGCAGGAGAAAAAACAATCCGAACAAGGCGGCGTCCTTCCAGAGACCGGAGCGGAAAGCGCGATAGAGGAAGAGGATGGCCAGCGGCCACCATTGGATGCTCAACACCTGGACTCGCGGAACCTCATGCAGCGTGTAGCTGTGAAACGCGTACAGCATTCCACCAATAAGTGCCGCGTCGCGGTGGCCTATCATCTCGCGAAGCAACAAGAACATGGCCCAACCCGAAAGTGCGAGCGCAAGGAGCACGGCGATGTTTTGCGCCAACAGGGCGTTTCCGCTCACAAGATAAATCGGCCCGACCATCAAGGCCTCGACCGTCAGGTGCTCGGAAAAAGCCAGTGAGGTTGGATAGGGGTAGAAGGCGTTCGAGTCGAACAGCCGAAACGGGTTCGTCGTGAGCTGATGCGCGACCCAAGCCAGGGTCCACGAGATGATAAGCGGATCGCCTTCGTTCACAGCTTGGCTGGCCGGGCTCAGCGATAGAGGGGCGGTGAAGATGAACGCGATGGCGAGGAAGAAACAAAATGCGAGCAGTGCTTCCCGCATTTCCGGAGCCGCAACACGCGACCGGAGGTTCAATAGCCGCTCCCTCCACTGGAGATGCCCCAGTGGTAGTTGAAGGTGGAGATGTCCCGGCCGCTGTTGAATTTGGTCGGGTAGCGGCGGCACCTGTGAATACTCTTAGGCAGCAACCTCATCGCTGTCAAGAGATTTCTGTTTGCTTCTAAGCGCGTGAACGAGAGCGCCCATATGGCGATAGCCTTTGATACGGTGAAACTTTTTCTCCGCCGTGACGACGCCGAGAGCGGTCCATCGGCGAATCATGGAAGGACTCTTCCACCGCTTGACGTTTCTCGAGACTCTGCGGATGGTGCCGTTGAGATTCTCGATGGCGTTTGTCGTGGCCAGAGATTTGCGAAGTAACTCGGGTAGAGCGAGCTTCACAACCGTGAGGGTCTCTTCCATCCCTTCGCGAAGGCTTCCGGCAGCTTCGTCGTAGCCGTTTCGCTCGAGCCACGACACCAATGCCTGAAGTCGCTTGCGCGCCTTGTCGGCACTCTTGCATTTGTACGCTTCCTTCATTGTCTGGAGCACGTAGGCGTGACGGGACTTGGGAAGGTACGAGCGAAGATTTCGGAGTTTGTGGAGCTGGCATCTTTGGATAACCGCGAGATCCCCCAAAACGTCGACGAGTGCTTTGCGGATCCCTTTGCCTCCGTCCACTACGCAGAGAATCGATTCGTCGATCCGCAATCCCCGCTCGAGAAGGTTCTGCAACATCGCGGTGCACACCCGAGAGTTTTCCGTCGAGCCCAGCCATATACCCAAGGGCACCTTCGTTCCATCTATTGTGATACCGAGAGTTACGACGACGGTCTGTCCGGCCACCTCAAGGCCATCCATCATTAGTGCCGCAAGCTCGAACTCCTCTAGCCTCCGAGATAGGTATTCCTCGAGCTTCTTAGTCGTCTGGCTCACGAGGTGACGGCTGGCGGCACTCTTGCTCGTGCCACGAGACTTCAACTTCGCCGAGGGTTTGTCCAGACTCGATTCGTAATTTCGGGTCGATACCCCCACCAAGATCTGGTTCAGCACTCGCTCCGGAAGCGGGTCTTCTTCGCGGAAGGCTTCGAAGTGTGGAAGCGACGCCTCCTCGCCCGACTTCGAACGAACTCGAGGTCGCGACACTTGGATTCGACGACCGCCGAAGCTCAGCTCCCCATCCGTGCTCCCCGCCCTGTGCCAAAACTCGGCCCTTTTGAAATAGACCACAAATCAGCAGCTTAGACGCCCTTGGAATCCGGGCAGAAGCGAGGGTATTTCGCGCCGCAGGGCTGGCTTACGGCCCCTGGGCTGCAGGTGTCAAGTGACAGGCTTACCGGGGGTGCACACGGCTGGCTCAAATCGGCTGCGGGGCCGAGCTACGGGCAGTGAACTTCGCGCCCGGAAGTCCCTCATTAGACTGGACTTTATCGAGCAGAAGAACGAACGTTCGGTGATGCCGCAGGATACAGGGGTTGGCCGGAACGTCGCTTTGGACGGTTTGGACTTCGCCAGCTTACGGCGGGTCTGGGAGCAAACCTTTGGGGCTGCTCCGCCAAGCTCGCTCTCGCGCGTTTTCCTGCGCCGTGTTCTGGGGTACGAACGCCAGTGCCGGACCCATGGTGGGCTTTCGGCCGCAACACGGCGCGCTCTGGCCGCCATGGCGAACGAGACACCAAGCCCCGGCGCTCCCGGCACCCATCTCGTCCGCGAGTGGAATGGCCGAACCTACCAGGTCGAGGTACTCGACAGCGGCTATCGGTTCGATGGCAAAACCTATCCGTCCCTCACTACCATCGCAAAGCGAATCACCGGCACCCACTGGTCAGGACCACGCTTTTTCGGTCTGACGCCCAAGCGCAAGGCCTAGCATGAAGAAGATCCGTTGCGCCATCTATACGCGAAAGAGTGCGGAAGAAGGTCTCGAACAGGAGTTCAACTCCCTCGATGCACAGCGGGAGGCCTGCGCCGCATATGTCGCGAGCCAGAAAGCGGAGGGCTGGGTGCTGCTGCCAACTGTCTACGAGGACGGAGGGAGCTCGGGGGGAACCTTGGAGCGCCCAAGCCTGCAGCGCTTGCTTGCCGACATAGACGCCGGTCTCGTCGAGCAGATTGTGGTCTACAAGGTCGACCGGCTGACCCGTTGCCTCTCCGATTTTGCGAAGCTCGTCGAACGGCTCGATGCGGCTGGCACCGCTTTTGTCTCGGTGACCCAGTCCTTCAACACCGCGACCAGCATGGGTGCGTATTCCAGCCATCGTGAACGCCGAATCCAGAGCAAGCTGAACAGCGAATCCGGTGAAGCCGAACGCTCATCGAAGCGATGAAGTGTTGGGTGACCTCCTTCCACTGATTGAAAATGTGAACCTATCTTACCTGCGTGTTGTGTAGCAAGGGGCGGCAGGTCGGTGCCGGAGGGAGCGGGCGTAAGGAAAGACGCGAAGCGACCTTCCCGCTCCCGTAGGCAGCGACCTGCCGCGGCCGAACCCCGGGCGATGTGGGGCTGGTTTCGGGGGGTTGCTGGGGTATGGCCTGGCTCGAGAAGACGCTTCCTGAGGCATTCTCGCGCGTCGTTTTGGCGCCGCATCGTCTGGTACCCCGGGTTTGGCGGTTTCACCCGTTTTTATCGCATCGACGCTGTGGTCCCTCGCTCGCTCATGCATCGGCGTTGTCAGATGCCTTTGGCGCAGCCTTGGTCTTTCTCAGAGAAGCTCCTTTGAGAGTGATGCGGTGCGCGCTGTGGAGAATGCGATCGCAGATAGCGTCTGCCTGGTTTGGGTCGCCAATCGCTTCGTGCCACTGCTTGAGCGGAATCTGGGTCGCGATGAGTGTGGAGCCACGCTCGGCGCGGTCTTCGATGACCTCCATTAGATCCCGTCTCTCCGATTCTTTCAGCGGGTGAAGCAGCCAATCATCGATAGCCAGTAAGTCCAGCTTGGCGAGTTTCGTCAAAAGCCGGGCGTAGGAACCATCACCACGAGCGACCGCGAGTTCGTGGAGCAAGCGCGGTGCTCGCACGTAGCATCCGGTGAAGCCGCGACGACAGGCCCGCTCCACGAAGGCGCAAGCCAAGAACGATTTGCCAATCCCCGTCGGGCCGGTGATGAGCAGGTTATGGCGCTCACCGACAAAGCGGCAGTTGCCCAGGCTCAAGATCTGTTCGCGGTTTAAGCCTCGAGGCGCTTGGAAGTTCACGTTCTCCAAACATGCCGGATAGCGGAGCTTTGCCGCTCGCAGTCGTCGAGAAAGCTTACGCTGTTCGCGGGCGGTCCACTCGGCATCGACCAGGAGTCCCACACGTTCCTCGAAGCTCAGCTCCTTGTATTCGCTCGAGCTCAACTGGGTTTCGAACGCGGACACCAAGCCGAACAACTTCATGGCGTTCATCTTTTCTATCGTTTCGGGTGTCAGCATCGGGACTCTCCTCCTTCGTAGTGATCCGCGCCTCGGATGTTCTCGTGCTCCTCTCGCGGTTTCGCTTCGGCGTCCGATTCGAGCACCACACGATCCAGACCAGCCGAGAGAATGTTTTTCACCGTGCGATAGCTGTAAGAGCTCAAAGCTTCCGCTCGTGCGCAAGCGGCCTCGAGACGCTCACTGCCCCAGCGGCTGCCTAGTCGCATGACTCCCAGGCAAGAGCGAAATCCCTGCTCCGGGTGAGGCCGACTCTCTAGAATCCCCGCAACCAGCCTTCCCGTGGCGCGACCTGACTGCTCCGCCCAGTGGAGCAGCCGCGACGGCGTCCACTCCAGGTGCTCCCGATGCGAACGTGGCATATGCTCCGGGTTCGTGGAGTAGTGCCCCTTTCCTTTCTTGCGGGGATGCGACGCGACGCGCTTTCCCTTGAACAGGACCTCCACCACCGAGGCCGTCACCCGTGCCTCGACTTTCTCGTGAATGAGCTGATAGGGAACGCTGTACAAGTTGTTCTCCACCTCCACGTGGTAGTCGATGTTCACTCTGCACCGCTTCCACGTCGATAACTCGTAGCTCTCCTGCGGTAGCGGTTTCAGTACGGGCCGGTCTAGCCTTTCGTACAACTCCCGCCGACTCACACCGAGCTTCTGCATCGGACGCGCATTCAGGACCTCTAACTTCTCCCAGATGGCTTCGTTCAGTTCCGCCAGGCTGAAGAACGTGCGATGACGAAGCACCGCCAGGATCCAGCGCTGCGCCACCTGCACTGCCGACTCCACCTTCGCTTTGTCTTTCGGCTTGAACACCCGAGCCGGGACCACAACCGCACCGTAATGCGTCGCCAGCTCTTCGTACGTCCGGTTGATCCCTGGCTCGTAACGGTCCACCATCCACGCCGCTCTTCAAGTTGTCCGGAACCCAGATCTCCGTACTGCCACCGAAGTAATCCGACATCCCCTTATGGGCCTTCGCCCACGATTCCAGCGACTGGTTCAGTGTCGCTTCGACGTAGGTGTAACTGCTCGCGCCCAACGTCCCGACGAACAGCTCCATTTCGACGAGCTCTCCCGTTTTCGGATCGACGATGTGAGGCTTCTTCCCCGAAAAATCGACGAATGTCTTCTCGCCTGCTCGATGCCGTTGACGCATCGTCGGGTTCAGCTTCTTCTTCCACTGACCGTACAGCTCGCAATAACGGCTGTAGCCGTACGCTCCCGGCTTATTCTCCGCGTACTCCACCCACAGCTGCAGCAACGTCAGCTCTCGGTGACGCCTCAGCTCCTCGTGGATGTGGGCATAGTCCAGACCCGGCCGTGCGCCAGATGAGCCCTGCGGCGGAAACAGCCCTGCCTCCAGCTCCCCGTCGCTCAGCTCCTCCGGGAGCGGCCAGCTCAGACCACCCTTCTTCGCCTTGGCCAGGTACTCACTCACCGTTCCAACCGCCACGCGAAGTGCCTTTGCGATCGTGCGGTGAGTAAAACCCAGCTCGTACTTTAACCTTAGAACCTCTCGTATTTTTCTCATCGATAACCTCTTAGCTGCCATTTCCTAGATCGTCCTCCTTCCGGGTACGACCTAGAGTGCCTTGAAACGTGCTATCGATGAGCGTTCGCGATGCCGGAACCGGCGTTCACGTTGCCTGGAATCCGTGTTCACCTTCCCCGGAATCGATGTTCACGATCCCCTGAATCCGTGTTCACGATGCTTTGGAATGGATGTTCACCTTCGGCTGGAATCTGCGTTCACGATGCCCCGGAATACGCACATGGGACCTCCTTCCCCGGGCACATGCCCGGAAGGCCGTACCATGGCACAAAGAAATGGATGGGATTATGCCGACCAAAACCCCCTGAAAGGCAGTCGCAAAGCGCCTCAGGCCGTCCGACTCGGCATAATCACGGACTCGGCATTATGTGTCTCGGCAAACTGGGCAGGGCGAGATCTACATCCGGCCGTTTCCGGGCCCGGGTGGACAAATGACAGTGTCGGTTGGGGGCGGGACGGAGCCGGCGTGGGCCCCAACGGGAGAGCTCTTTTATCGGCGTCCGGGCGACTACATGATGATGATGGTCGAGGTCTCGACCGATCCGGTGCTCACGGTGGGCCCATCGGTCGAGCTTTTCACGGGCAGCGGCCGCCCTGGTGGATCGCAAACAGCCCGGTACGCGGTAACTGCCGACGGCCAGCGCTTTCTTATGAGTACGGCCTTGCTGGCATCGGGCGAGGTGGGGGGCGGCGGGGGTCGAGCCCCGAAGGTCGTGGTCGTCCTCAACTGGACCGAGGAGCTCAAGCAGCGCGTTCCCACCAACTGACCAACTAATCGGAACTTCCGCCGGCTAGACGCATGTAAACCCGTACGTTTAAAGCAGATGCGGCGGTTCGAAATGTAATGTGTACGCATGTAATAGTGACAGAACAATTTATTTTACTGATTTAGTCCTGTATAGTCGGCGCATGTACATCGCCAAGGTGCCGAACCGCAACTCGCCCCCAGCGATTCTCATCCGCGAAAGCGGTGCGCCCAAAACGAGGACCGTCGCCAACATCTCGAAGTGGAAGCCCGCGCGAATTGAAGCTCTTCGCCAGTTGCTGAAGGGCAACGTGGATTTGGGTGAGGCTCAGCAGTTCGAGATCACCAGAAGCAAGCCTCACGGACATGTTGCGGCCGTGCTGGGAACGCTGCGCAAAGTTGGCCTCGAGCGAATCATCCATAGCCGCCAGCGCCGAGAGCGTGACCTCGTCGTGGCGATGATTGTGGCGCGAATCGTAGAGCCGGGCTCCAAGTTGGCCACGGCCCGTGGTCTATCGAAACAGACCTTGACTTCGTCATTGGGTGAGTGTGTTGGAGTTGAAGACACCAACGAGGATGAGTTGTATGATTCCCTGGATTGGCTTTTGAGCCGCCAAGCAGCCATAGAGAAGAAACTGGCGAAACGCCATCTGCAGCAGGGCAGCCTGGTTCTCTACGACTTGACGTCGACTTGGGTAGAAGGTCGGTCGTGCCCTCTGGCGAAGCTCGGTTACTTGAGAGACGGCAAGAAAAACAAGTTGCAGGTCGTGTTCGGCTTACTGTGTGAGCGTGATGGTCGGCCGGTCGGGGTAGAGGTGTTCGAAGGCAACACCGGAGATCCCGCAACACTGGGGAGCCAAATTCGCAAAGTCCGAGAACGTTTTGAGCTTGACAGTATCGTCTTCGTAGGTGACCGAGGGATGATCACCGAAGCCCGGATTCGCGAGGAACTTCGACCGGAGGAAGGTCTCGAGTGGATCAGCTCACTTCGTGCCCCTCAGATTCAGCGACTTGCAAAAGACGGAATGCTGCAGCCTTCTCTGTTCGATGAACTCGACCTAGCGGAGATCCATCATCCTAGCTTCCCTGGTGAGCGACTCATCGCCTGCCGCAACCCTCTTCTTGCTACCGAGCGGGCGCGGAAGCGAGAAGAGATGCTTGTGTCGACGGAGTCAAAGCTAGAAGTGATTAGCAAAGCGACGAAGCGAGACCAACGTCCTTTGCGAGGCAAAGATACCATCGGCATACGATTGGGTCGAGTGTTCGCTCGGAGCAAGATGGGCAAGCACTTTCGCTACACCATTACGGACGACGGCTTCGACTTCGAGCGCGACAACGAAAACATCGAGCGTGAGGCGGCCCTCGACGGCATCTATATCATCCGAACAAGCCTCACCGAAGAGGCCATCTCCGCAGACGAAGCTGTCAGGACCTACAAAGGCTTGGCAGTCGTTGAACGCGCTTTTCGTTGCTGCAAAACCGTGGATTTGAAAGTACGGCCCATCTATCACTACAACGCTGAGCGAGTTCGAGCTCACATCTTTCGGTTCTCCTGTCGTTTCTGGGGATCTGATTTGGGCGCGAGGGTATGGCCTATGGACGCTGCCGCGATTGTGGAAAACACCGGAAACTCCTGGAGAGAGAGGCGTTAGGGATGGGTTGTGAGCAGGTACAAACGTAGCAGCGGCGTTTTCCACAATCGCTTGGAAAACGCTTCGCGTTTCCCACAAGCGCCCACAGGCCCCTCCTGATATATACAAGAAGGATTCATTCATTTGGAATAAGGAAGGGGAGGCATCGATCAGTGGAGGCTATGGAAAACGCCCTTCCAGGCTTCGAAGAGAGCTCAGTCGTGAGCAAGGCCTTGAACGATCCGGACCGTGGGGGCGTTTCCCACAGCCTCGTTTCGCGCTGCGGGGCAGTGGCATTTGGTGAGGCCTGTGGGTTGAGAGGGTAAGCCATGTTTAGATGCGCATCGGCGAGAACGCTAGAATCCTTTTTCGGCAAGAAAAAGGAGCGTTCTCGCGATGCGCGTTACCACGTTAGTCAACAAGCTCATCGGATTGTAAGGCCTGTGGGTCCGAAATTTCCACTTCCAGGCGGACAAAGCCAGAGTGGTGGTGGATGTAGTACCACGGAGGAGGAAGCCTCTGTGCGGGGTTTGCGGTCGAAAGGTCCGCAAGAACAAAGATCGCTACAATCGTTACTGGCGGCACTTGGACCTGTTCGGTGTCCGGAGCTATCTTCGCTACTCGATCCGGCGAGTGGTTTGTCGGCGTTGTGGCGTGGTCAAAGAAAAGGTGCCTTGGGCCGACAAGGGGAGCCGCTTTACCAAGAGCTTCGAACAAGAGGTAGCGTGGCTGGCACAGAGGACGGACGTCAGCGCCGTAGCGAACTATTTCCGAGTGACGTGGCGTTCGGTGCGACGGATCATCCAGCGAGTGGTTGCCGAGCAACGGGATGAGCGGCGCGAGCTCGATGGATTGCGGGTGATTGGGATGGACGAGATCAGCTACCGCAAACGCCACAAGTACTTAACAGTGGTAATAGACCATCTCAGCGGCCGGGTCGTCTGGGCGGGAAAGGAGCGCAAGGCCAAGACGCTGCTGCGGTTTTTCCGCAAGCTCGGACCACAAAGAGCCGCGGAGCTCGAAGCGGTCAGCATGGACATGTGGGAGCCGTACATAACTGTCGTCGGCAAAAAGGCTCCTCAGGCACGGGTGATCTTTGACCGCTTCCACATCGTCAAGCATCTGAACGAGGCCGTGGATAAGACCCGGCGCGAGCTGGTGCGCGAGCTCAAAGGGACTGCCCGACGCAACCTCAAGAACACCAAGTTTCCCCTTCTCAAGGCCAAACACAACCGCAGCGCGAAAGACAAACGGGTGCTCCGCGAGCAGGTGCGAGCTAATCGTCGCCTCTACCGCGCCATGCTTCTGCGCGACGACTTCATGGACCTCTACACCTACAAAACCGAGACATGGGCCAAGAAGTTTCTCCGAGGATGGCTGCGGCGCGCTATGAGCTCGAGGATAGAGCCCGTCAAACGCGCGGCGAAGATGATCCGCAGCCACTTCGATGGCGTCATCGCGTGGGTCACGTGGAGACTCAGCAACGGCCGACTCGAAGGAATGAACAACAAAATCCGGCTGCTGAGCCACCGCAGCTTTGGACTCCACTCTGCCGAAGCTCTCATCAGTCTCGTCTACCTAAACTGTGGCGGTCTCACCCTCGAGAGGATCCACTGAAATGGCAGGAGAGGCCATCTTTCTTTGCATGCTCGCCTACTACGTGGAATGGCACATGCGAAAAGCCCTCGTCCCGATCTTGTTTGACGACGACGACCCTGACGGTGCCCATGCCAAACGCTCATCCATCGTCAGCCCAGCAACGCCTTCAGACTCCGCCCAGGCAAAGGCTTCTACCAAGAAGACTCCCGACGGGTTGCCCGTCCACAGTTTCAGAACGCTTCTTTCTGATCTTGCTACGGTCACGAAAAATCAGGTCGAAAACGAAGCCCGCGGCCTGTCCTTCGTCAGCATCACTCGCCCCACACCCTTGCAGCACAAAGCATTCAACCTGCTCGAAATCAACCCCCGCACGATGTAAGCAGTACACACACCTCTCTTCAAAAACAAAGCCAATGATGCCCACACTTACGCTTGTTCATCCGTGGAAGGTCCGCCTAATGCTCCTATCCGGCGCCGGGGAACTCAGTCCAGGCGGAGAACCGACACGGGCTCGATCCGGGAGGCGCGCCGCGACGGAAGGTAGGCCGCGAGCCCCGAGATGGCCAGCAGCACGACCACTGCCAGCGTAAACGTCGCTGGATCCGCTGGCTCTACGCCGTAGAGGAGCGCCGCGATGCCTCGCGTCATCATGAGCGAGCCCAGCCATCCGAGGAAAATACCAAGTCCGGCAAGCGTGAGCGTTTTTTTCACGACCCGCCACTGCACGAGACGCGCGGGAGCACCGAGCGCCATGCGAATCCCAATCTCCCGGGCTTGCTGGCTAACGGCATACGAAAGCACGCCGTAGATCCCGAGCGAGGCGAGCAGCAAGGCCGTCACCGCAAAGACACCAAGAAGCAGGAGGATGAATCGTCTTGGCGAGATAGCACCTTCGATGAGCGCGTCCAAGGCCTGGTATTGGCCGGTCGGCAGATTGGGCTCGGCCGCCCGAAGTGCGGTTTGCACGCTCCTCACGAGTGATTCCGGCGGGAGCTCCGAGCGTACGACGAGCTGCAACGAAGACCAGTAGGCCTGTGCGAAAGGCATGTACATCTCGAGGCCAGCCTTCTCTTCGAGGGAGCTGTGCCGTACATCGCCCACGATGCCGACGACGCGCCATTCCTGGCCGCCGGTCAAGAGCGTTTGTCCGATCGCGTCACGCTCCGGCCAGAGTGTTTTGGCCATGGACGCGTTGATGATGACGATACGCTCTTTGTCGGCGGTGTCATCGCCGGTAAAATTGCGGCCGGCAACGAGCGGAATACCCATCGTTTGTAGATGGCCGCTATCGATCATCCGAGGAAAGCCGCTCTCATAGTCGTCCTCCTCGTACGCTTCGCCTTTCGCGCGCGCTCCCCAGCTCCGGTTGCGCCCGAGCGGCAGCGTGTCGCTCAGCCCAACGGAGGCGACGGCGGGAAGGTTTCGGACCTCGCGCGCGACGCGCTCATGGAACGCGATGCGGTCCGCGCGCTCCGGGTATCGGCCGCCGGCTTCGATCTCCCAGGCGACCACGCCCTCGGGACGAAAGCCGAGCTCGACATCCAGCAGTGTGACGAAGCTCTTTAGAAGCAGGCCCGCGCCGACGAGCAATATCGACGCGATGGCGACTTCGGCGACGACGAGTAGATCCCGAACCCACGTCCGGTCCCGCCCGGTGCTCGAGCCTCGGCTCGCGGCACCGAGCGCACCGGCTTCACGCCCCCGCACGACCGAAAGGGCAGGCACGAGGCCGAACGTGATACCCGCGGCGAGTGCTAAGGCAACGGTGAACAGGAGAGCGCTCCCGTCGAGCGTCACAGACTTGAGGAGAGGCATCCGCACCGCGCTCGTAGAAGCGACAACGCGCGTCACGCCGTAGGCGACGGCGATCCCGAAGAGAGCGCCTGAAGCGGAGAGCACGAGGCTTTCCGTCAGCATCTGCCGGATCATCCGCGCGCGCCCGGCCCCTAGAGCGCTCCGCACCGCCATCTCTTTTTGACGTGTCGAGCCGCGCGCGAGAAGAAGGTTCGAAAGATTGGCGCAGGCGATCAGCATGACGAGACCCACCGCGAAGCCAAGTACGTAGAGCGCGCGGCGATAGGGACCAGTGATGTGCGCTTGCAGACCGGACACGACAGCGCCCAAGCCCCATCGACCCTCGTCGGCTTCTTCTAGTTGGCGGATGATGAGGTCGAGCTCTGCCTGAGCCGTTTCGATGGTTGCTCCGGGCTCGAGCCGCCCAATGATGACGAGCGTATTGCCCCAGCGATCGGTTTCATCGCTGATAGGGAAGGGCAGCAGCAAGTCGATGCGCGCGCCGGGTGAGAACGTCGACGCGAAGTCGAACGACGCGGGCAAAACGCCGACGACCGTCGTGGGCTCGGCGTTGAGCGTAATCGAGCGGCCAACGATCTCCGGGTCCGCGGCGTAGCGCCTTCTCCAGAAACCGTCCGTGAGCAAAACCGCGCGCCGCCCGTCAAAAATGCCCTCCTCCTCGACGAAGTTCCGCCCGAGCGCGGGCTCTACTCCCAGGACCTCGAGAAAGTTTTGAGCGACGCCAACGCCCACGAGCCGCTCCGGCTCCCCGTCGCCGACGAGGTTGAGACCCTCATAGTCGAAAAAAGCGTTGTAGCCCGTGAGCGCTTCGAACGACGTGCTCAGCGTGCGAAAGTCGCGCAGATTCGACGTCCGTGACGTGACGGCCGACCGCCCCCCTTCCCCTGAATTCGCTATCCAGACGAGGCGCTCCGCCGCCTCGAAAGGGAGCGGGCGCAGCAAGAGAGGGTTCACGATGCTGAAAATGGCGGTGTTCGCGCCAATCCCCACGCCGAGGATGAGCACGGCAAAAGCGAAAAAGCCCGCGTCGCGGCGTGCGGCGCGAAAGGCGTAGCGCAGATCTTGCGTCAAGCTATTCCACATCAGTTACTTTGACGACTCATGAGGGCAAAAAGTTGCCTTCAGCTTGCCGGCGCACGACCCAAGCGCGGTCCGAGAACGAGCGCGGCGCCGCCGAGCACGAGGCTCACCGTTCCGACTTGGAAGCCCAGCAGCTCCCGAGCGCCTATCCCGTGCAGCGCGAGCATCGCGAGGGCGGCGCACACTGACGCGGCGCCCAGGATGGAGCGCCCGGCGGAGACGGATTCCTCGGCCGTCTTCCTTGCTGTCTGTTCGAAGCGGCCGAAGACGACGACGAAGATGGCCAAGAGGACGGTGTAGAGCACGAGCCAAATGGGACGTGATGCCCACCAGGCCGACGAACCGGGTAGAACGTGGAGACCGATATCGCCGAGCAGATGGGCAAGGCCGAGGACCAGAACCATTGCGGTCAGGTGCCACAAGAAGAGCGTCATGATCGTTCCGTTTACGAGGACCGTCGCCGCCCATGGTCGGAGCCGCTCGAGCCATTGGCGCACGGGTCTTTCGAGAGCGAGCACGAGCCCGGCTTGGAACATGCCCAGAGCGAAGAGCGCGAAGGTGGGCGGGCGCGAGTTGGACACGTCTTCTCCAGGAACGGTGATCATGCTGACGGGATAGGAGCGCACGGTCACGAGAAAGATCAAAAAGCCGAGCCCGCCGGCAGCCCACAACAGAGCTCGTTCTCGGCCGCCCATCTTTCCATCGCGCCATGCTTAGCCCACCTGGTGCACACCGAGCCAGACGAACGCGTAGTTGAGCGAACGAAGGCTAGAGAGGCCCGCAGTGCCTGCCGTGAACGCTACGGTGTCGACCGTCAGGGCGGCGAGCGCGAACATCCAGAACGACGTCATCCCAAAGCGGCGCCAGAGCCAGTGCGTCGCGGGCGCCGTGATCACGACCATGATGTAAACCGCGAGAAACCACGTGGGGATGAGCGCGGCTTGCGAGCCTAGCGCGATCCTTTCAGGTGACACGCCCGTTCGAGCACCGAGCATTGCCAGAAACGTCCACCCGATGAGAAGCGGCACGATCGGGCTGATGAGCCGGCGCAGCCGGTTCGAAAGCCAGAGCCCATAGCCGTGGCCGTCTCGAAGCGCCGCTTCCCAGGAGATGCCGTTCGAATAGCCGCCGACGATGAAAAAGATCGGCATCACTTGAAGCGCCCACGTGAGCCACTGCGTCCACGGCGCGATGTGCAGCATGTCGGTGAGGATGAGTTCGCCGTCGGATAGGTAGGCCGCCGCGACCGTCCAGTGACCGAGCACGACCACCGTGATGGATGCAGCGCGCAGGAAATCAATGTAGCGATTCCGGGTTTCCGGAGTACGTGCGGCGACCTCTTTCGCCCGAGACCACATGGACATGTCGACTACCTCCGTTCGAGAGCGGTTCGTGCCCGAAGCTCGAGGGCAACCCTAGTCCGGCAACCCGAGGAGCCCACGTACGGAGACGTCCTCGTCGAGCTTCGGCCAGTGAATGCCGTATCCCTTGCCGATGAATCGCCACGTATGGCGGCCCTCATCGGTGGCGTCCCTCAAACGAGGAAACCGCTGCAGAGGAACCGACAACGTTCGGCCATCCTCGAGTGCGAGAATCAGAGCGTCTCTACTGAACTCAACGCCCGTCGCCCTCGGCTCCTTCGCGACGTATGTGTTCGTCCCAGCATTCGATGAAGTCTTCTGCATGTTCTTTCGTCAACTCACGGACCCGTCGTAGTTCGGCACGCGTGAGGCATCTAGAATAAACCAGCTCCACAGGAGAAAGCCAAGCTTGGCGAAACCGTCCCCCTTTTTCAACATGTACGTGAGACGAGTAGATTTCGATCCTGCCTTGCCAATCCTGCATGCAGTTCGTGAGCTCTTCGTTCTCCAGCTGGACTCCCTGTCAATCGAGCTTTTCGTGATGCCGCCAGCAGGGCTTCAGCTCTGCCGTGCTTTGCTCGCTGACAGCGCGGACGCGCCCGGTCCCCTGCATCAGGCCCTCCAGGAGTCGCTTCGCGGCCTGCCACGCCTGAACATCCTCGCTTGCGTCAAGGGTCGCTTTTACGAGGCCATGGAGCGCAAGCTTCGCCAGCTCGAGACCTCACACAGCAATGAGATTACGACGGTGGATTTTGACGAGATCTGCCTCGCTGTTTTAGGTCAACAGTTAACAGATAGTGTCTCGTTGTCAGCGACGGTGAATCCATCGACTCCGACCTGAACGGCAACAAATCTGTTGCCGTGAGCTCCATCCGCTAAAGCACTGGTAGACGTTGTAGACTTTTAATTGTAGACAGTGTAGACTGTTATAGGAAGGAGTCAAAGACGATGGCGACGACACTCGCGGAGGCCATTCGAGCCCTCCACAAACATGCTGAAAACGACTCCGCTCTGGCCGAGACGATTCGGCTGCTCGCCGCAGAGGCCGATGGGCCCGACGAACCCTTTGCGGACCCCAGCCTTGCGGTGCGGGACGCCGCGCGTCTCGTCAACGAGCGCCGCCAGCGCGAGCGTCGTGCGGCTCTTCTACACCGAACGATCGACACTGCGGAGGTCATCGACGTCATCGAGTCGATTCAAGACCGCAAAGGCGTCGACCGGCGCCGTCGGCGAGGTTACTTACTGGGCTGGCGCGCCGGCCGCCGGACGCTTCACCCTGAATGGCAGTTCGACCGGCGCCGCGGAGACACACGGCTGGGACTCGACCGCGTCCTTGCAGCGCTTGGCGAAGTTGCGTCCGACCCGTTGGTGGCCAACGCGCTCATGACTACGCCCCGTGCTGACCTCGATGGTGGAACCCTCGCCGATCTGTTCGCCCGCCGTCAGATCGAGACTGTCGTGCGTCTGATCCTCGCCGCCGGGGATCAGTCCTGACCAACGTGCCAGCGGAGCGTCCGCCGGGGCTTCGCGTCAGGCCGGCGCCGGGGCCTTGGTGGCGGATCGACCACAGCCATCCAGACGACTGGCAGTGGGCACCTTTTGCAGCGCCCCGTCACCGGTTCGATCCACTCTCAGGCCGCTTCCGCGTCCGCTATGCCGCTAGCCGCGCGGCGGTCGCCGCCCGCGAACGCTTCCCTGCTCGCATCATCACGGAGGCCGAGGGCGACCTGTGGCTCGTCCGGCTCGGCGGTATGCCCTTGTCGCTCTACCTCACCCACCAAGCCAACCTCGACGCACTCGGAATCGACGACCGCGTCAGTACTGGCCGGCTTGCTGGCGACCGTGAGGACGCCGACCCGCTCCTGGACACATGCGGCCGGTTGACCGACGCTCTCTACGACTGGTGGAGCGGCCAACCGCCACCGATCGTGTACCGCGCCCGGACCACCCCAGTCGGGCGGAGCATCGCTTACACGAGCGCGGCCAAAGCCGAGGTCAATGATGTCGGCCAGCTGCGAGACGCCACCGCGTTGCACGCCTACTTGGTATTGAGGGCCGGGTTCACCGTCCCAAGTGAATGGTTGGCTTAGCGAAGTTTCTGTGCCGTCCCCCGAATTCAGCGTTAGCATGGCGCTAATAGCTGTATCGGTCGATATCGCTTTGCCCAGTTATGACCTGTTCGGGCGTCAAGTCTTCCTGAAAGATGTAGTCGGAGATCTCGGGGTACCCAAGATTACGTTCTAGCATTTGATTCGGGTTTTGGCCATCGCTTTCTACATTTGCCTGGGATCGGCATGCACCGAAGAGCTCGTGAAAAACGAGTCCCTCTCCCTCGAGCATCCGAATCTCGTTATCGTGATGCCCGACCAGATGCGGGGGCAGGCGCTTGGGTTCATGAACGAAGATCCCGTCTTGACTCCGAATCTCGCCCGGCTCGCAAGCGAGGGGGTGGTGCTTGCGCAAGCGGTGGTGAAGTACCCGGTCTGTAGTCCCATGCATGCGATGTTCATGACGGGGCGCTACCCGCATTCGAACGGCGTAGTAGGGAATTGCAACAGCGTTACCGCGCCCTTCGGCTACGAACTGAGGCAACAACAAAGAAGACCCGTATCAACTGAGAAACATCGCTGACGAGAGCCCCGATGTCGTCGAGCGCCTCATTGAAGAAGAACTGACCCCGTGGCTCGAAAAGACGAAGGATCCGTGGCTGCCGGAATCGTTGGAGCGGCGCTAGTGTTCACACAGCCGTGGTCTACTTCATTTGTTCCGGAAGCCACAGCGCTAGCGCCGGGAACGCGATCAAGAGAGCGAGCACGACGAGCTCGCCCACGACGAACGGAAATACGCCGAGAAAGATCTCGCGCATGGGGACGTCGGGTGCGACGCGGCGCATGACGAACACGTTAGCGCCAACCGGCGGCGTTACGAGTGCGAGCTCGGCCATGATGACCGCGAAGACCCCGAACCAGATCAGGTCGATCCCGAGCTCCGTCACCACGGGTACGAGAAACGGGATCGTGAGCACGAGCGGCCTCGTCGCTCGCGAGAAAGACCGCGGCATTCGCGACGTCCCAGACACTTCCCATATCGCCCATGGGGACGGATTTCTTGCGCGCTTCGACGAGCTTCTCGCGGTCCGGCTCGTTATCCATGATCGCCCAGTCGATGAGCCCGGGAAGGATCGCGTTGACGCGGATCCCTTTGGGCGCATACATGTAGGCGACCGATCGCGTGAAGTGATTGAGTGCGGCCTTCGAGGTCGCGTAAGCGACGAAAGGGCAGGACGGGACGCGAAGGCTTGCCGTCGACGAGACGTTGGTGACGACGCCTTGGCCGCGCTCTTCCATGTGCGGGAGCACGTGCTTGCAAGTAAGAAAAGCGCTCTTCAAGTTCGTGTCGAGCGAGAGATCCCAGTCGTCCTCACTCAAATCGACGGGGCCTCCCAGCTTCAGAATGCCGACATTGTTGTGGAGAATGTCGATGTGCTCGTAAACCTCGATCGCTTGCTCGATCGCCGCTTTCACTTCGGACGAACGCGTGACGTCGGCCTCGACCGCCACGGCCCTTCCGCCCTCCTCTTCGACCCGAGCACAAGTCTTCTGTGCGCGCTCGATCTCTAAATCGACGGCGACGACGCGCGCTCCTTCACCGGCGTAGGCAGGCTTGGCCATTGCTCGTCTGGTGAGCGGATGACGACCCCGCTCCAAAAACGAGGGCGACCTTCTGCTCGAGACGCTGACCCATACGCCGCGCATCTTATATCAGTGCCGCGTGAAGGGCGCATCACTCAGGCCGAAACAGGTACAGCAACAGCATTTGTAGTATCTCCAGTCGGCATAGTTTCTCGGGCCGCGCGCGCGAGCGGAGACTCTGGACATGATGGAAACGAATTATTGGGACTTTATGGAGCGGCGAGCGCTTACTGGCTGTTGGTCGCGGCTTTGGCGGTGACCTTCACGTGGGCGTTGGTCCAGCAGCACTGGGCACCGCCACCGCCATCGCCCGATGTGTCGTTCACTTGCAGCCTCAGCGTGTAGTCGCCGGGCTCGGAGAACGTCACCGTCGTCGTGTTCTTTCCGTCCTCTTTGCTGACTTCCGGCTTGGTGTTCTCGAAAGTCACGTCGCCGGGTCCGCGGAACTTGTTCCAGGTGACGCGCGCGGGAAGATCGATCGCGCGCGCGCGACGATATTCGTCGACGACGCCGTCATCGTTGACCCAGGTCGTCAGCGTGAGTGGCTCTGAGACCGTCGTCTCGTAGGTTGCGGCGAAACCTGCCGGTGGTCCCT
Organism: Candidatus Marinacidobacterales bacterium; assembly: GCA_965197495.1. GTDB lineage: Bacteria > Acidobacteriota > Vicinamibacteria > Marinacidobacterales > SMYC01 > SMYC01. The sequence goes on along the minus strand of OZ240210.1, from coordinate 8,895,385 downwards.
GGAACTCCTTGCCTTCTGCTTCGAGGCGCACCGTCGGCGGCGTGTTGCCCTGCGCCGCGTCTTGAAACGGCTCGACTTCCCAAAGCGGTTTCAGGCCCATCGGTACTTTGGTCGATTTGTTGTTCGCCGTCAGGTGCCACGTGAGCTCTTTGCCGGCAAAGTCGGCGGGCATCACGATGGTGAAGACGCCCCAATTACGTTTGGGCTGGAAGTGGGTGGGCTGTCCTCGGTCCGCCTCGCCAGGCTCGAAGCGGTTGTCGGGGCCGACGGGGATCTCGATGGCTTCTTCCTTATTGCGGTTGAAGTAGCCGACTAGGAGCGTATAGGTGCCGTCCGCGTTCTTGAACCAGCCCTCATAAGCGGCCGTGATGTTTTGTCCAGATTTCTTGACCGGCTCGAGAGGAAGTTGGGCCAGCGCGAGCCCGGAGCCGAGCGCTCCAATCAAAAGGATGACCACGGCGAAACGAAACAAATGCATCTGACGATCCCTGAGTTGATGGGACGGGGTAGGCGCCAAGCGCCCTCCCCGTCGTGAGACCTATTGCTGGAACTGATCGGTGGCTTTTTCGCCTTCGAGCGCTTTCCGCTTCTCGACTTCGACCTCGAAGTCTTCGTCTTCCATGTAGGTGATGTTCACCCAGGCGTGAGCCATCTCGTCGATGGTGCGGTCGCCCCACCCTACCCACTGATCGGGATCGGGATTGTCGCGGTTCGCCGACGTGTTGTCGTGCCACGAGGTGAAGCTCAGGATCGTTCCCTTGGGGAGAAGCGGCGCCACGTGATCCGCATACACGTAGTTGTTGTGCCAATCGAACTGAAAGTTGTCGACGTGGCTCAAGATCTCGCGCTTGCCATCGGGGTAGATCGCTTCCATCGACATGGCCTTGCCGCGCAGATGCATGTGCGGCTGATAGTTCTCGATGCGGCCGGCGGACTTCATGACGTGAAAGCCCTGATGGACGCTGATCTCGTTGGGCCGGATGTCCAAGTCTCGCACGCCGGAAATCGCATGATAGAGGCCGAGGTTCTGACGGAACTTGGGCTCTTCACCTTTGGGATAGAAGTAGATCGCCATCTCGGTCTGCGCCACAATCTCCTCGCCGACCGCGTGGATATGAATGTCCCAAGCGAACTTCGAGCCCGGAAGCATCAGCTTACCGCTGTTCGGACGCATGAGCTCGCCTTGCTTGCCCACGGCCCATTCCATAAACAAACCAGGACCGAGATCGTCTTCGTCTTCGGCGTTCGTGTTGTCGGCGCCCGGCTCTTCCTGCTGCAGCCTCGCGAGCGCGTGATGGATCACCCGGCGGCCGTTCACGGTCGTCGGCCGAATCTCGATCGCGCGCACCCAGCGAGGTTCCGTCAGTCCGGTCTCGATCACGGGGCGATACCAGACATCCGCCGCTTGAGCGGGCATCGTGTACGGGCTCGACTTGACGATGAGATCGGGCTCGTCGAAAAGCTCGGCAAACATCCACGTCTCACCGTCCGGCCAGTTCACGGGCGGCGGCATGTCTTCCGCCTTGCCTCCCGGCGCGCCGTCATCGACCCAATTCACAATCGTCGCGATCTGTTCGTCGCTGAGCGAGCGATCGTTCTTGAACTCCTGGATGCCGATCGTTTTGTCGATGTGCCACGGCGGCATCTCACGGTTCGCGACGGCTTCTTTGATCGCAGCGGCCCATGGGCGTGTTTCCTGATAGCTCATGAGCGACATGGGCGCGATGGAGCTCGGCCGATGGCACGATTCGCACTTTTGTTGAAAAATCGGAGCAATGTCCTTGGTGAAGGTCACCCGCTCCTTGCCCGACTCCGCGGAAATGATGGAAGCCGCGAAAATGAGAGAGGCAGCGAGTAAAAGCGTCACTTTGGCTGTCTTTGCCATTTCTTGATCCCTCCGGCGAGACATAGATCCATTGGAAAGATAAACGATGAACCGGGGTAAATACAAGCGGGGCCCCGGCACCGGGTGCACGACATGAATGTGAGAGGGTAGAGCACTCAACCTCTCCGTCGGTAAGTTTGTCTTTCCCAAAAGTCTTCGAAGCGCCCACTCAAGCGAGAGCCTCGAAGTGCGAGAATAGCGTTTGCACCGGGTAGGCTCCAGTGCATTCCCGAGCCTTTGAACCGGGAGGCGACGACGAGCTTGCAGCCGGATTCGACAACGGCAGAGGAAGTGCACAGGTTCTTCGCCTCGAATTCGGGATAGCGCAACCGATGCCGGTTGGTTCGGATATAGCCGATGCATTGACGAGCCTCGTGGGAATGCTTGCGATGGCGACGCAGGGCGCGCAGTAGCGCATCAATCCGTCCTTCATCCAACTCCTCATGACGTCGCTCTGCCCAGCTCTTGGCGAGGTCGCTCTGAGCGTCATAGATTGCTTTGGCAACGTCGCTGAGCTGTTTCTTAGCGTGGAAGCGGTCAACGATCTGGATGGCATCGGGGAAGTACATGTCTGCAAGTTTCCATATCCACACGGCTCCATCACCAATAATGACCTGGCGCTGGGCGCAGTCGAATCCCCGCCGATGAGCTTCTCGCAAAACCCGCTCGGCGAATGGGGATGGTGTTTCATCGGTGTCTCGATTGGCGGCCGATTCGATGGCGGCGGAATAGCTAATGGAGCCGCGGTCACGGATCGGATGGCCTTGTTCATTACGGGATTCGGCGCTCCAGATGGTGCAGAGTCTGGCCTCTCGCGTTTTAGCCGAGCCGTCAGGCTGTTTTCCTTGGATACCCTTGAGTTCCGATTTCCGCATGGGCACTCCGGTGCCGTCCATGGAGAGGTAGATAGTTGAGGCCTGCATGGTTGGTCTCGCCCGCTCAACGAAGTGTTTCTCATCATCGGCGATCTCCCGGCCCAGTGCCTCGGACACGCGCTCAACTTGTTTGGCATCCACTCGTACTCCAGCAAGTTCCCACAACAGATCGCTACCTTCATGGAAGCTGGTTGAACAGCCCACTGCGGCGGTCATCCGACGCAGGGCGGGCGAGAGGGATGTCTTGTTCAGACCGAGACAGTGGTCTCGCGGGCAGAATCCTTGCTCACAGCGTCGGCAGTGATAGTAGGCGCGCTCGAGTCGCAGCGTGCCGAGAACTGTCTCGAAGTTCTTGCTACGCCGCTCGACATAGCGAGCTCTTTTACCGCACAGGCATGGAGCGGTTGGTCCAACGTAGTCCGAGGTGTCCGAGTTGAAACGACCCTCAATAGCTTTCACGGCTACTTGCAGTACTTGGCGGCGAGCTGCGGTTTCGATCGCCTCAAAATCGATGGCGAGTGGCCCAGTGGCGGCCGGAGCTAGGAGCGTTTCGATTTCCTCGACGACTTCTTTTTGGAAGCTCGTTTGGAGCCCCTTTTTTCGGCCGCTTTCGCGGCAGCGATGTCTCTTTCTTCGAGCTGCTCATTGGCCCATTGTTCGCAGGCCTCCCAAAACGCTTCGACCTGTTGGCGAAACTCTCGGCCGGCATCGATTTGCTCGCTCGCCGAGATGCTCTGCTCGATGCTGAGCAACCGTGAGCGGGTTTTGCCGTGAGAGGCTCGAGTCAGACTGTAATAGGGGCCGTGGCGTGCTTCGGGTTTCTCGGCGCATTTGCAGCCCGGTTTGCTGCACTTGACGTAGCGCTCGGACAACGAACCCCGTCGCATGGGCCTCGGCATGGCGAGCTGGGCGGCGAGCTCGCGAAGCCTGGGCGGGACTTCTTGGCGGCGACTCATAGAACCTCCTCATTCTATGCCTTTCATTCTTACGGCTTATACAGCCGTAAGATACACCAAGAAATGGCCCGTGTATACAGGACCTCTTACTTTCGTGTCGTGCACCCCCCGGCACCTGGCAACCTTTTCAGGGCTCAGTTCGTCGCGAAGCAGTAAAACAGGCCGTCGCCGCCGGTTCCCTGGAGATCGGTCTGACTGCAGCCGCGCGAGTTGTGCGCCGCGTTCCAGGACGAGCCGTCATCGCCGCCGCCCGTACGGTCGTGGTGCCCGACACGGGCGCTGCCTTCGCCGCTCCCGGTCCAGTTCGAGCAGTTGTTGTCGTCGCCACCCGTATAGGCGGTGCCATCGGCATTCGTGCCTGTAATAATGTCGTGGCGGTTGGGGCTGTCCCCGCGGCCATTCACGACCTCGCCTTTCTCGTTGATGTTCGTCTCTTTCGTGAGGCCGTTCTCACCGTGGAGATGGGCGACGCTATCGGCGATTTTGACGCCCTTCGAGTTGTACCAGGGGCCGCTCCCGATGCGGTCTTTCGCGTGGACGGTGCTCGAGCCGGACGTGCTCAAATAAGCGTGCCAGTGCTTGCCTGTGACGCCGACGGCTTCGGCGAGCTTCGCGCAATGGGCGTCGGCGCCGTCGAGCCCGCCCAAAGCGGCTCCTTCGCCCGGACCGGCGCTCGTGAGGAAAAAGCTCATTTGAGAATCCGCGTTTTGAGCAAAAAGGGAATAGGCGCCGAGCGCCAGCATCGTGAGTGTGGTCAGAATAACGGTCTTCTTCATTGGAATCTCCTTTGCGCTCGCTGTTCTTAATTGATGATAGGAGCGAAAGTCAAGAGGCTTCGTGTCATTTCTCAGTGTCGCTACGACGAGGACTGAGATTGAGCGGCTCGGAGCGCACGGCCGGGATGAGCGCCAGGAACGAGCTCGCCTTCGTCAACGACGAGCACGCCGTTCACGAGAACGTAGGGGATGCCGTCCGGCGGCACTGCCGAGTGCTCATAGGTGGACTTGTCGATCACGGTGTCAGGATGGAAGATCGTGATGTCGGCATCGGCGCCCACTCTTAGGTGGCCTTTGTTCCGCATCGCGGGGACAGAGGCCTCGAGCCGTCTCGCGGGCGCGATCGTCATTTTGCGCAACGCGTCCATGAGCGTGAGTGCTTTGTCCTCGCGCACATATTTGCCGAGCACGCGTGAATAGGTTCCCGAGCCTCTCGGGTGGCCGCGGCCGTTCGAGATCCCGCCGTCGCTCGCGATCATCGTCAAAGCACTTTCGACGGCCGCCCTCGTCATCTCTTCGGTGCGGCTGTGAATGATCACGGAACCGCCTTGCTCGCGGTAGTGACCGAAACTTTCGCGCGTCAACCGCTCGCCAGTAGCCACCCACTGATGGATGCCGAATCGCTCGTCGTCCCAGCTCTCCCAGTCATCGAAGAGGGCCGATTCGATGCGCGTCTGCCCGGCGCTGTAGGGGTAGCACTCGGTCGTGACGTCTTGTCCTGCTGCTCGTGCCTCTTCGATCCTCGCGAGAAACGCCGGTGTCTCGGAGCCGCCACTCGAGTTGGCGTGCACGATGTGGAGCGGCGCGCCGGTCTTTTTCGCTGTCTCGATGGCTTCGATCAAGCCCTCGAGTCCGCCGCGCACATGGATGTGCGCCGAGGCATTGCGCTCGGCGGCGACGCTCATCATCGTCTCGAGCTCGGTGAGCGTGGCGGCGGGCGTATAGGCCATTCCGAACCCGACGGCCACAGCGCCTTGATCGAGGCCTTCGGCAACGCGCCGGGCCATCTCGTCGATTTGCTCCTGCGAGGCCTCCTCGCTATTGGCGGCGCCGCTCGGAAGAAAGTCGCCGGGATCCTCCATCACGATCATGCGTACCGGGATGTGCCCGACGCTCACGCCGTAATGCGCGCGCTGGCCGCCCTCGCGCTGCTGGTACCACTTCGCGACGTCGCCGGTGCCGACTTCGAGCTCGAGCCCGCTCGTCACGCCGTCCCGGATCATGAACGTGAAGCCTTCGTCGTGCTGGCCGTGGACGTGGAGGTCGATGAAGCCGGGTGCTACGACATGGCCGGTCGCGTCGATGACGCGCTCACCTTCGATCGCGTCGTCGGTGATGGCTTCGATACGGCCGTTGCGGATGCCGACGTTGCGCAAGGCGTCGAGGCCGGATTCGGGATCCATGACGCGGCCGCCGAACACGACAACGTCGTAGCCCCCATCGCTCGTCTCCGGCTGCGTACAGCTCGCGAGCCCGAGAGCAACAACACTCAGGATGATGTCAAATTTCGTTCTCATGCTTCCCTCCACAAATCCCATCGTTATTCTAAGTCGTAGGGTATCTCATTGCGCCCGTTGTCAACATCGAAGATGATGCGCGCTCGTATGGATCCCATCGCACATACGCTCGTCGGCGCCGCCGCGGCGCAAACAGGGCTCGGGCGCAGATCGGCCTATGCCACGGCCGCCCTCGTCATCGGCGCCAACTTGCCCGATATCGATGGCGTCGCTACGTTCCTCGGTGGCGACAGCTCGCTTTACTGGCGGCGCGGCTGGACGCACGGGATCCTGGCGCTCGTGCTCTTGCCGCTCCTTCTGACAGCGCTTCTCGTCGTCTGGAGTTGGGCCTGGAGTCGGGCCTGGAGTCGGGCGTTCGGCCGGCCGCCGCCGCGCCCGCGCGTCTTGCTGGGCCTTTCCTATCTCGCGGTGTGGTCCCACCCGTCGCTCGACTGGCTGAACACCTATGGCGTGCGCTGGCTGATGCCGTTCGACGGTACTTGGTTCTACGGCGATACGCTCTTCGTCGTCGACTCGTGGTTCTGGCTGATTCTTGCAGGAGCGGTGTTCTTGTTTCGCTCCCGCCACGTTTGGAGTCTCGGAGCGTGGACGCTCTTCGCCGTGTTTTTCGCTTACCTCTTGTTTGTCTCTGTTCAGGGGCTCGTGCTCGCGAAAGCCATTTTGTGTGTGGCTATTCTCGGACTCATCGTTCTGCGCGTGAGGCGGGTCGGTTATGACGAGCCCTCCGCGCGCCGTGTTGCGGCCGGAGCCCTTTTGATACTCGCGACTTATATCGGTGTGATGCATTCGGCCGCGCGCGACGCGAGCCAGTTGATTCGGCAGACGCTGGCCGAGCGTGGTGAAGATGTGCAACGGATCATGGTCGGCCCTGTTCGGGTGACGCCTTTCGTGCGGGACGTCGTCGTCGAAACGCCCGACGGCTATATCCACGGTACGGCGCACTTGTTTCCCGCTCTCGAGCTCGATCTGGCCCGGAGCAAAATTCCGCTCCTTCCGGATTCGGAAGAGGTGGGCGCGGCGATCGCGTCGCCCGGTGTGCGCGGCTTCGTGAACTGGGCGCGGTTTCCTTTTGCGGAGGTCGAGGAAACCTCATCGGGTTGTACGGTGTTCCTTCTCGATGCGCGCTACACACGCCGCCGGGGGAGCGGGTTCGGCAGCGCGCGCGTCCACGTTGCGAAAGACTAGCCTGAAGTTCTGCCCAGTAAGCCCTCCCACGCTTCGGTAAAGTACCTTTAGTCGCATGGAGTTACAGCGCTAGAGGTGTGATTTTTGCGTGCAATTAGTAGCCATGTTTTATTGTATTTGTTGTTGTTATATATGCCTATATAGTGTATATAGTAGCCATGCACATCGATATCGTGCCCAACCGCAACTCCAAACCCGCCGTTTTGCTCCGTGAGTCCTATCGGGATGCCAAGAGCAAGAAACCGCGCAAGCGCACACTTGCCAACCTGTCCAAACTGCCGAGCGAGCAGGTCGATGCCATCCGACGCATACTCAAGGGGCAAAAGCTCGTTTCGCTCGAAGACGCCTTCGAAATCGTCGAGAACGGCTCCCGGCACCGTGGCCACGTCGACGCGGTGCTCAGTGCCATGAGACAGCTCGGTTTCGAAAAGCTCGTTGGCTCTCGACACTCACCAGAGCGGGATTTGGTCGTGGCCATGGTAGTCGCCCGGATCCTCGAACCGCAGTCGAAGCTGGCGACTAGCCTGTGGTGGCACACAACCACACTGCCCGAAATCCTGGGGGTGAGCGATGCCGACGAAGACGATCTCTATGCCGCCATGGACTGGGTTCTCAAACGCCAGGAGGTCATCGAAAAGAAACTCGCGGCGCGCCATCTCCAAAACGACGGCCTCGCGCTCTATGACCTAACCTCAAGCTACTTCGAGGGGGTGAGTTGTCCGCTGGCCAGGCTCGGATACAACCGTGACGGCAAGAAAGGCAAGCTGCAGGTCAACTACGGCCTGCTGACCAACGAACGCGGCATCCCCGTGTCGGTATCCGTCTTTGAGGGCAACACGGGCGATCCCAAAACGCTGTTGCCTCAGGTAGAAAATGCGCAAGAGCGGTTCGGCATCGAGCAGTTTGTGATGGTGGGCGACCGCGGAATGATCACCCAGACCCAGATCGACGAGTTACGGGAGATGGACGGTATCGACTGGATTACCGCTCTGCGTCCCGAACCGATTCGCAAGCTCATTAACGATGGGGTGATCCAGATGGGGCTATTCGACAGGCGGAACCTGTTTGAGTTGACGCACCCGGATTTCCCCAACGAGAGGCTGGTCGCTTGCCGCAATCCGGAGCTGGCCGAGAGGCGGCGTCACAAGCGTCGTGCTCTGCTCGAAGCAACCTGCAAGGAGCTGGAGAAGGTTTGTCGGATGGTCGAGCGGCGCCGTTTGCAGGGCAAGGAGGACATCCGTGCTACGGTGAAAAAGCTCCTCAACAAGTACAAGGTCGGCAAGTACTATAGGCTCGACATCCGTGACGACGGTTTCGACTTCGAGCTAGACGAGACAACGATGGCTGCCGACGCCTCGCGCCTCGCCAACGGCAACTCTGAGCTCGCCAACAAACGGCTCCAGCGGTGGAAGCGACACATGGGGACGATCGTTAAGCAGTTGGAACGGATTCGCCAACGGATCGGGCGAGGTCAGCTGCATGGTAAAGATAAAATCGGTGTGCGGGTAGGCAAAGTTCTCAACAAGTACAAAGTCGGCAAGCACTTCAAGCTGGACATTCGCGACGACCGCTTTAGCTTCGAAATCGACGACACAAAGGTCACTACGGAAGCTGCCCTTGACGGCATCTACGTGATCCGCACCAGTCTTGCTGAGCAGCGGATGAAAACCGACGACACAGTGCGCAGCTACAAGTTGCTGACCCAGGTCGAGAGGGCGTTTCGTTCCTTCAAGAGCATGGACCTAAAGGTGCGGCCGATTCGTCACCGGCGCGAAAACCGAGTCAGGGCGCACATCTTCTTGTGCATGCTGGCCTACTACGTCCTGTGGCACATGATGGAGGTTTGGCGCCCGCTAGTATTCTCTGACGAGGAGCAGCAGGCGAAGGCCGAGCGTGACCCCGTCGCTCCGGCGAAGCGCTCCGAGGCCGCCCTGCGCAAGATACAAACCAAGAAGCTTGACGATGGGAGACCAGCTTCCAGCTTCCGCACGCTGCTGCGCCTTCTCAGCAACATCGTCCGAAACAAATGTCGGCGACCGGAAGCCGGACCCGACGAGCCCACCTTCGATGTCACGACAACTCCGGACTCGAAACAGCAGAGAGCCTACGACTTGCTCAAAGGTATCACCGTGTAGACAGAAGCCAGCACCATTGATTCCATCTATCTTATTGGATCAACACCGGATCTTGGTTTTTTCAGCAAGGAACTTCAGACTAGCGCTGTTCGCACGGACGCGTAAAAAGCCTCATGATGACGCCCATCTCAGGAGGGCCGCGCGCTCTGGTTTCGAAGAGGACATCAAAGGAAGCCTCGAGCCCGGGAAGCTCGCCGACATGGTCGTGCTCTCGAAAGACCCGCTCTCGGTCTCGCCCGAAGACCTCGTGTCGATTCAAGCGATGATGACCATCGTGGATGGCCGTATCGTTTCGAGCGAAACTAGCCGGAGCCGACACCGCTCCAATCACTTCCCAATCCGCGCCTCGAGCCGTTAGAATCGCGCTCCTGGAGGCACGTGTTATGTCCTATCGAACCCTGCTCCCGTTCGCCTTTTTTCTTCTTTTGTTCTCGACGCTGGGCTGCCAGCCGGCTAACACCGAGGCCGAAGCCGATGTCGCCGCTTCGCGCGCTTCGTCCGAAGATGCGCTCGTCGCGCGCGCGGCTTCTTTCGAGCTCGACACGGAGTACAACGCCCCGCCCGGTGTTGCGCTCGAGCATCATACTGCGGGATTCGCGAAGATTCTTTGCTCGGCCGTATTCATCACAGGGCTCGACCCGGATTTCGCCGCCGAGAATATCGGCTATTTCGCAGCACCCTACGAGCATCGCGCGCATGTGACCAAAACCGTCATCGACCGCGAGAACAAAGCGGTGCATTTGACGCTTCCGAGCGGTGTCGTGCGCACGGCGAAATATTACGGTGACCAGGGATGTGTTCCGCTCCCGAAAGGTGAGGACGATGCCTACTTCACGCCGGTGAAGCTCGAGACTACGCTTCCCGATCCCGCGACGACGCCTTGGCCGATGGGCGACGTGCTCTCCGACGAGCCGCTTCCGGAAGGCATCGATGCGGAGAAGGTTCAGGCAGCGGTGGATGCCGCGTTCTCACGCCCGGAAGGGTTGACCGCGGCTTTGGTCGTGACCCACAAAGGCCGCCTCATCGGTGAGCGTTACCGCGAAGGTCTCGACATGCACACGCCGCTTGAGAGCTGGTCGATGGGGAAGAGCCTCACCGCGACCCTCATGGGCGTCCTCATCCAGCAAGGCGAGTACGAGCTGTACCAGCCGGCGCCCATTCCCGAATGGGGCGAGGAGGGTGACCCACGCGCCGAGATCCGTATCGCCGACATCATGCGCATGTCGAGCGGTCTACGTTTTCGCAACATGGGCGACCCGGAATGGGACCCGGCGCTCGGCTATCCCGATCATCTTTATGTCTATGCGGGCACGGTGAACTCTTTCCAGTGGGCCGCGACGCGCCCGCAGCAGTGGCCGCCGAACACGATTGGCCGCTACCGCAACTCCGATCCCGTTTTGACGAACTATCTCGTTCGCCTTGCTGTCGAAGGGCGCGGCGACGAGTACTTGTCCTTTCCGCAACGAGAGCTCTTCGACAAGATCGGCATCCGCGGCATCGTCGCGGAGACCGACCCTTATGGGAACTTTCTGCTTCAAGGTGCTGAGTTTGGTCCCGCGCGCGATTGGGCGCGGCTCGGAAACCTCTATCTGCAGGACGGCGTTTGGAACGGCGAGCGCATCTTGCCGGAAGGGTTCGTGGAGTTCGTGAGCACGGTGGCTCCAGCGTGGGAAGCCGACGGCCGGCCAGTTTATGGTGCCTTTTTCTGGATCAACGGTAACGAAAGATTCCCCATTCCGAAGGAAGCCTTTTTCATGTCGGGCGCTGGCGGTCAGCACACGATTATCATTCCTTCTCACGATCTCGTGGTCGTGAAGCTCAGTCACTACAAGGGAGCGCGGGAGAGTGGCAAAGCGCTCAACGAGGCGCTCGCGATGCTGATGGAGGCCATTCCGGAGAGCTGATAAAAACGAGACTCGCGGTAGTTTTTCTTCTGTTGACGTGCGCCTGTGGGACGTCGACCAAACGCGGTTCTGTTACTACCGCGTCGCAGGGCGCCGGGTACCGCGCTCTGCTATGATTCAGCTATGAGTTCTGCTCATATCGCCTTGGATAAATTGCTAGACCCAATCGGCGCTTGCCTCACACCAGAGGTGGCTGACCGACTTGTACGCCTGCGCGCACCCGAATCGGTCGCAGCACGGATGGAAGACCTCGCCCGGAAATCCGAGGAGGGTACTCTGTCCGACGATGAGCGGGAGGAATACGACGCGTTCGTATCCGCGGGCAACTTTATCGCGATTCTTCAGTCCAAGGCTCGCAGACTTCTCAAGAACCTTCCCGCCTGATGGACCCGGCGCCGGCGCTGCGAAGGCTGGTCCGTGAGCGCGCTGGCGATCGGTGCGAGTACTGCCGCATTCATCAGGATCAGGACGCGTATTTCCGTTTCCACATCGACCACATCATCGCGCGGCAGCATGGCGGGCTAACGAACGCCGACAACCTATGCCTGAGCTGCTACCGTTGCAATGCTCACAAGGGGCCGAACATCGCGAGCATCGACGCCGACACCGATGAGTTGGTTAGATTGTTCCATCCTCGGCGGGATGACTAGGGCGAGCACTTCGAGTGGCAGGGTGCAGAGCTTTCGGGTCGCACGCCGATCGGTCGAGCCACGGTCAAGCTTCTCGCAATCAATCACGCCGACTACGTTCTTTTGCGCGAATCCCTGATGGCTGAAGGAACGTTCCCAGAAACGTAGGAATCTCGCTGCCGTCAAGGCGTTCACCCCCGGCTGTCAGTTCCGATGGCGTAGCGATGTGGGACGATATCGTTGCGGGTCGAATCCCCCCTTCGGCGCCAATCACATACCGATTGTTTGGTTTCAGTCGCTTGGCCCGCATCGGCGCTCGAAAGCCAACGTGCTGCCAACATTTTCTCAGTTGTTGGTGGGAAATGCCCGTATCATAGATCGCGCTTATTTCCCAGGCTTCCCGCATGTTACCGTGATTACGTAACGTTACGAAACGTAGTCATGGACTTCCGCAATACACGATTGTCGCTGACGCGCAGTTGGTCTTCCTACGCGAAGGTGCGCGCGGTCGTTTCGCGGTTTCTCCGCTCGCGTCGCTTCCAGCTACGACAGGCGAAAGACCGCTACCTCAATTTAGGTTGCGGTCCTAACGTGCAGTCTGGATTCGTCAACGTTGACTACGACTGGCAGCCCGGTGTTCTGTGCTGGGACCTCGAGAAAGAACTCCCTTTTACCGAGGGCTCCATGGACGGCGTGTACTCCGAACATTGCTTGGAGCATTTTCCGTTGGCGTCGGCCCACCACTTGCTGAGCGAGCGCTATCGTGTTTTGCGCTCGGGTGGAAGGATCCGCATCGTCGTTCCGGACGCTGAGCTCTATCTGAACGCTTATCACGAGAGCTCGGCAAGCGAGCCTCGATTCCCGTATCAAGACACAGACGGCTTTCGCGGGATCTATACGCGTCTGATGAGTGTCAATCGCGTCTTCTACGAACAGCGCGATCTCGCATTCGGGCACAACTTCATGTGGGATTACGAAACGCTCGCCGCTTTTCTCGCCGACGCGGGCTTCCGCGATGTCTCCCGCACGGCGCTTTGCGAGGGCGAGGATCCGAAGCTTCTCATCGACACGCCCTCACGCGGCGTGGAATCCCTCTATGTCGAGGCCGTCAAACCCTGAGGGGGGCCTCTTCAGGATTCGGACTCGAATCGACGCCTATTGCATAAGTGCGTTGAAGAGCAGCTTGAACGTGCCGTGGGTCTGTGCGCGGTGCTGCGTCCGGAATCCGACGAGAACGACACGGCCGTCGCCGACTTTCGCCGAGACCATCGCCGCCTTCTTGGACAAGTGCTCTTCTCCGACGAGCCAGCCGCTTTGAAGGATGTCGCGGTCGACGTAGCTGGCGATCGTCTCGTAGCGATCGTTGTTGCGCGACGGTGTGATCTCGAAGGCCGAGTTGGACCAGAACAAAACGAGCCCGTCCGAAGGCATGCCCCAGGCGAGCGGGTTCGTGTTGTCGAACGTCACATGGAGCGTCGAGCCGGGGCAGAAAAAGTCCTTGCTGTCCACGCCATCGAGAACGTTGCGCACATTGAGCTCGAACGACTCGATCGCGAAATCGGTGGCGTCACCGAGTGCGACGAGCGTCCCGCCATTCTCGACGAACGCTTTCAACGCTTCGGTGCCCTCGTCGCCGATGCCGGACATGTATTCCGGTGGATAGACCTGAGGTGGGCGTCCCGGACGCCCGGGCTCTTCCTTACCCGTGATCATCGCCGTCGTATCGTGCGGAATGATGAGAACGTCGTAGTTTGCGTTCAAATTCCCTGCCTGGATCTCGGCATCCTCAACTGACTTGTACGGCATGGCGAACTGCTCGAGGAGGAAGCGGGTCCAGCCCTCGTCCATATTGCCGCCGCGATAGCGGTGATACATGCCGGTGCGCATGCGTTTCAAATCGTGGAGTCCCGTGCGCGGCTCGCGCGTCACGGCCTTGAAGTCGACGCCCGTTTCTTCGGCCACTTCTTCGAGACCAGAGCCGCCCGAGACGATGAAGTCGCCGCGCTGAAAGCCGTCCGCCTCAACATTCACGCGCCGCACGCTCGCCCCTTTGTCGAGCAGCATGTTGACGGCCTTGTAGCTCGCGTTCTGGCGGCCGTCGAGCACGTAACGCGACGCTCCCGATGCCACGGTGCCGGCGGTCTTGACCGATCCCGTCACCCGAGTGAAGTCGTCGACGCGCTCTCCGACCGGATCCACCCGCACGCCCATGAACTCCGCCATCGTGTGGGTCGACGTGTCATAGGGGCGCAGCGGCGAGCCGTCGCGCGCGCGCGTCCACTCATTGTCCGGATAGAAGGTCTGTCCGAGAAGATTGCGGATGAGACCCATCTTCGGCTGTGCGAGCGAGATGACGTAGGAGCCCGCTTCGTATTGCACGGCGTCGACAGCGAAAGCCTGATCCGCTTTTTGGATCTCGACATCCGACTGCAACAGCGTGTCGATCATTTTGGTGACGGTGAGCGAGTCATGCTGCGTGGTCGGGATGACGTACGCTTTGGGAAATCCCTCGGCGCCGCGCTCGGTTTGCCGCTTCGCTTTCATGTAGCCGTTCCAGAGAACCGTTTCCTTGTTGCGCGCCGCGAGATCCTGAATCGACCACGCCGCGATCTTTTGTTGCTCGACGATGTCTCGGAGGCGCCACCAGCCACCGGGCCACGGGTTCGGCATGTTCGATTGCGCTTCGTATTCGGGGAGACCGCGGGCGCCGCCTCGAAGTTGGTCTGGATGCAAATAGAGTGGTGTCGCGAGACTCGCGCTCGCGGATTCGGTCAACATGCCCGACATGTTGTGAAACGGCGTGATCCAGTGCCAGCCGAAATGCCCCCAGCCGGGGTACTGGCCCGCGTTGAGAACGCCCGCCATCCCGTTTTCCTCGAGCTTGTAGGCGATGTGGGCGCCGTACCACGAGAGCTCTCGCCACACGAGCGGGTCTGCATAAGGGCGAATGGGCTCGCTATAGGGCGGCACGTAGAAACGCGCGCCGTAGCTTCCCATCTGGTGATGGTCGACGTAAGCCTGAGGTTTCCAGTCGCGATAGAGGACCTTCGCGGTGTAGACCGCCTCGACCATGTTGAGGAAGTCCGCGTCCCGATTGTTATCGTGGCCGACATATTTGTGGTACAGCCACGGCAGACCCACGCCTTCGAACTCGGTGCCTTTGTTCTTGTAGTACCAGCCCCTGACCATGATCTGGCCGTCGGGGTTGAAGTTCGGGAAGAGGATCAAGATCGTGTTGTCGAGGATGCGCTGCGTTTCTTCGTCGTCCCTCGAGAGGAAGTCGTAGGCGAGCTCGGGCGCGGTCTGGGCGCCAGCAACTTCAGTCGCGTGGAGGCCGAAGGACTGGCTCACGACAGCTTTGCCTTCCTTGATGAGCTCCCGCACTTCGGCTTCCGATTTGTGCGGGTCTTGGATCTGCTTGTTGACCTCGCGCAGCCGGTCGAGATTCGCCATGTTCTCCGGTGACGAGATGATGGCGAGTAAATAAGGATGGCCTTCGGTCGAAGGTCCGAGATTCGTGACCTGGATGCGATCGCTCTCTCGGTCGAGCAGCTCGAAATATTCGACCATCTTGTCCCAGTGCGCGAGCTCGCCATCAGCGCCGAGCTGGAAGCCGAAGAACTGATCCGGCGGCGTAATGTTGTTGGCCGCGGCCGCGATCGTCGCGACGGCGAGAAATGCTACGAGGACGAAACGGATGGCGAAGTGCATGGAATGGACCCCCTTTGGACGAGGGAGATTCTAACGGCTCAGCGAGCCGACCGCCATCGTTAGCCTTGCCAAAAGGGATAGCCGAAATCGAAGAAACGCGAAAAGACTAGCGCGGTCACGGGCAACAACACCATGCCCAGAGCGAAGAGATAGGCCCACCAGAGGAGGACGTTCAGCAGTTCGTCTCGCCAAAACGATTCGGCCGCGCTTGCATCTGGAATCATCGAAGTTTTTGCAGAACCCGTCGACTTATCGGCCGACGACCACGAGCGTACGTTCCGGTTTTGACATCGAGGCCACTTATCGCGCCTATGAAGAGGTGGGATACGAAATTGAGGCGATCACCCCGAGCGGCGAAGTGAACCTTCGACGACGAGGGGGCGCTATGGCGTCCAAGTGGGAAGAACAGTCGGCCATGGTTCAGATGGAAGATGCAGGCGGCGAGGTCCCTGAGCTTGCCGGTGTGTTCTTGACGAGAGAAACCGCGGAGCAGAAACGGCCGGATCGGATGCGCGCCTGGTCGCCTCATTTCGCATTCGCCCCGCTCGGCGACGGACCGGTACTCCGATCGATCGAAAACTCGAGCATGGCGCCGCCCGCCGAGCGCGAGCGCATACTGGCGCTGGCGCGATCCGCCCAGCTACCGGTCCAGATCGGGCTCACTCAGGGCGGCACCGATGGGACCACGTTCACGTTCTGGGGAGCTCCCAACGCCGGGCTGTCCTGGCCGGGGTGATACAGTCATGCGCCGGCCGAAGTCCTGGACTTGAGGGATCTCGTCGGGTTGCATCGTTTGATAAAGTTGATCGCGGAAGCCGCCCGCTGAATGGCTGTACCGGAGCTCGTCTTCAGTCCGCCCGGAGAGCCTCCGTTTGCCATCGACGCCCTCGTCGAGGAGGAAGACTCGTATCTATCGCTCTCGGCCGAGCCCGTTGTCGATTTTACCGAGACTCCGGCTGAGCACCCGGTTCGCGTGATGACTGCAGCCAGGGAAGCCGAAGAAATCGAGCCTGGAACGGTGGTCGTTCGTCAAGGCTATCCGCTGAAACTTCTCGCTGTAATCCACCGGTTGCATGTGAGCCCGACGTGGCGAGAGCCCTGGCTGGTGCGCGCGATTGAGAATCTCTGCATCGAAGTCGGGCGGCGCCAGATCCGCGCTCTTGGGACACCCTTGCTTGGAACCGTGCACGGCAAACTGAGGCCACAAAAAGCGTTCGAGCTCTTAGCTCCACTCCTAGTTGAGGAAACCGGGTTGCGGCGAATCTGGATCATGAGATCCAGCGACCAGGAGTCCGAATCAATCGTCTAACTCAGCGGAATTTTCACTGAAGTTTCGTGAGTGATCGCGCCGCCTTCCAGCAGGTCCGCCACCTCATCTCCTCATCCGAGAAGGTCGATGACTCGGCGACCCCGTTCGTGACGGAATAGTTTTGCTCCCAATGGGCATCGCCGCACGGTATGCGATTTACTTGGTCCGGACGAAGTAGTGATGTCGCCGGGGGGCCCGGTGAGGCCGGCAGTCTCGACGCCGAGTCAAGAAATCTGCCGGCTTCATCACAAGTCCTCGGGAGTGAGACTTTTGTGGGAGCCCGATTGCCGCTTTAGGGACCCAGCCCTTCTTCAGGAGGGCCGAGAGAACGCGACGGGCACGAGTGCTGCCCCAGCGGCTCATGCCGCGTTGAACGAAATACTAACCCTAATCGCAAATAAACGTCACCGTGTCTGAGGTCTTTGGCCCCGTGAATAGCACCTTTTCCAGGTTCTGCATACACCGTGCAGAATCACCTATAGTGGCGGCGAGTGGGTGCCCCAGCACGAGCTTCTCGCCTGCGCCCAGTGCGGCTGTTTCGCGTTTTCGTGCTTCGAAGATTTTGCGATTAGGGCTAAGAAAGTCCGGACCTACCTCACCGTGCTCGAGTCTATCGGCGACGACGTGGAGCGCCAAGGCCTGAACCTTTGACCTGGCCTTTTCGGGTGTGTCTCCGTACGCCATTGCGCCGGTAAGCTAAGCGAGAACTTCTGCCAGCCACCGACCATCACCTTCTTGCTCGAGCTCGATCTTGAAGGTCATCACAGCGTCCCCTCAGGGGCTATATCGTTCAGCTCGATCAGCAGCTCGGGCGTGCCACCGTTGGCCGAGACTCTCCAGATACCTTCAGTCCCGCGCGCGAAGACGATCGTGTCGTCGGCCGTCCAGTGAGCGCCGTCGACCCGTGCCGCGTCGCAAAGCTCCACGGGCGCTCCACCGCGGATCGAGACTTTCTTGAGCTTGTTCTCGCCCCAGTCCCAAAACCCCACCCATTCACCATCGGGGGAGAAAAAAGGATTTTCGATATCACCTTCAGCGCCGCGGATCGGCGCCACTTCCATCTGATCCAACGAGCGGAGGTAAAGCTGATTAGCTGAGGCGTAGACCAGATGTTCCCCGTTCGGTGAGAGGATCACTTCATGACGACGGTTCCATCCCAAAGGTTGCTCGACCGGCAAAACTATCTCCAGCCGGCTAACCGAGGCGGGTGTCCCCGGCTTGATACTCCATGCCGTAAACCACGCCAAGATTCCTACAGCTGTCGAAGCTGCCAGTGCGAGAAGAACTCCCCGTTTCCCAACGCTCGGCACGATGGGCTGGATAGAGACGGCTTCGCCGACGTCACTGGGATGAGCGCGTAACTCTTCGATGGCGTTACGCACATCGCCGATGTCTCGACGGCGCTCCTTGCGACCCTTCTGAAGACACTCGCCCAGAAGCCCGCGAATCCTCGCGTCGAGGTCTCCCGGAAGCTGCTCCCAATTCGGCTCCGCCCGTATCACCGCTGCCAGGGTGTCCGAGACATCCTCGCCCAGAAAGGCTCGGTGGCCGGTCAGCATCTCGTAGAGTACAGAGCCGAAAGCAAAGACGTCGGTTCGTTTGTCCACCGGCCGGCCGCGCGCCTGTTCGGGGCTCATATACGCGGCCGTTCCAAGTATCACTCCCTCACGAGTGGCGGCGGCGCTGAGAGTCGGAGAATCGGACAGGTTCTCTCCAGACGGCTCATCGATGAAGGCTTTTGCGAGACCGAAATCGAGGACTATGACCTGGCCATCCGGGGTGATCATGATGTTGGCCGGCTTCAAGTCGCGATGGATCACCCCAGTCTCATGAGCCGCATCCAGGGCGTCTGCAATCTGAGCCGCCAGGTTCAGCGCTTCTTCGACGGGTATCGCGCCCGTCTTCAGCCTGTCCGCGAGAGTCTCTCCAGGCACCAACTCCAGAACCAGGTAGTGGACGCCGTCTGATTCTTCGAGCCCATAGATCGAAGCGATGTTCGGATGATTGAGCGAGGCGAGAAGCTGCGCTTCTCTCTCGAAGCGAGACCGCCTTTCGGGTGTTTCGGTGAATGCGGGCAGCACCTTGATAGCGACGTCTCGATGGAGCTTCGTATCGGTGGCCCGGTACACGACACCCATGCCCCCGGCGCCGAGCTTTTCGGTATGCGATAGTGGTCGAGCGATTCGCATCATCGCGTGCGGCTCATTGGGACGAATTTTAGGATGTTCCCAACAGCCGCGTCAAAGGGCGCGATCCGACATGGGTGGAGTGATCGCCGCGGCCATGCTCACGCGTTTTCTCGAGAGCCTCCTGTTCGAGGTGGGTGCTTTCGATCCCATAATGTACTCCGGGCTCGCGCTCGCTCTCGGCACCGTGGGGCTTGCCGCGTGTTATCTCCCCGCGCGGCAGGCGGCGCGCATCGACCCGATGGTCGCGTTGAGGAACGACTAGCCGGCTCCAGGAAAAGCGCCCGCCCGGGGATCGCCTTCTGCGCCCACCACCAGCACATTCCACCCATCGCCTTTTTTGCCGCCCGCACGTCCAAAATCGCGAAATCGGTGTCTATTCCTCTAAGAAAAAGGGTTCTCCTGTTGTTTCGGGGGATCTGATTTGTGTTGGAGGGCATGGCCTATGGACGCTGCCGCGATTGTGGAAAACGCCGGAAACTCCGGGGGAGAGAGGCGTTTAGGGAAAGGTTGTGAGCACGTACAAACGTGGAGCGGCGTTTTCCACAATCGCTTGGAAAACGCTTCGCGTTTCCCACGAGCGCCCACAGGCCCCTCCTGATATATATACAAGAAAGATTAATTCATATGGAATAAGGAAGGGGGGGCTCGATTAGTGGAGGCTATGGAAAACGCCCTTCCAGGCTTCGAAGAGAACTCAGTCGTGAGCAAGGTCTGAACGACCAGAACCGTGGGGGCGTTTCCCACAGCCTCGTCTCCCGCTGAGGGGCAGTGGCATTTGGTGAGGCCCGTGGGTTGAGAGGGTAAGCCATGTGTAGATGCGCATCGGCGAGAACGCTAGAATCTTTTTTTCCGAAAGAGAAAAGAGCGTTCCCGCGATGCGCGTTACTACGTTAGTCAACAAGCTCATCGGATTGCAAGGCCTGTGGGTCCGAGGTTTCCACTTCCAGGCGGACAAAGCCAGAGTGGTGGTGGATGTAGTACCACGGAGGAGGAAGCCTCTGTGCGGGATTTGCGGACGAAAGGTCCGCAAGAACAAAGATCGCTACAATCGCTACTGGCGGCACTTGGACCTGTTCGGAGTCCGGACCTATCTACTCGATCCGACGAGTGGTATGTCGGCGGTGTGGAGTGGTCAGAGAAAAGGTGCCTTGGGCCGACAAGGGAAGCCGCTTTACCAAAAGCTTCGAACAAGAGGTAGCGTGGCTGGCACAGAGGACGGACGTCAGCGCCGTAGCGAACTATTTCCGAGTGACGTGGCGTTCGGTGCGACGGATCATCCAGCGAGTGGTTGCCGAGCAGCGGGATGAGCGGCGCGAGCTCGATGGATTGCGGGTGATTGGGATGGACGAGATCAGCTACCGCAAACGCCACAAGTACTTAACAGTGGTAATAGACCATCTCAGCGGCCGGGTCGTCTGGGCGGGAAAGGAGCGCAAGGCCAAGACGCTGCTGCGGTTTTTCCGCAAGCTCGGACCACAAAGAGCCGTGGAACTCGAAGCGGTCAGCATGGACATGTGGGAGCCGTACATAACTGTCGTCGGCAAAAAGGCTCCTCAGGCACGGGTGATCTTTGACCGCTTCCACATCGTCAAGCATCTGAACGAGGCCGTGGATAAGACCCGGCGCGAGCTGGTGCGCGAGCTCAAAGGGACTGCCCAGCGCAACCTCAAGAACACCAAGTTTCCCCTTCTCAAGGCCAAACACAACCGCAGCGCGAAAGACAAACGGGTGCTCCGCGAGCAGGTGCGAGCTAATCGTCGCCTCTACCGCGCCATGCTTCTGCGCGACGACTTCATGGACCTCTACACCTACAAAACCGAGACATGGGCCAAGAAGTTTCTCCGAGGATGGCTGCGGCGCGCTATGAGCTCGAGGATAGAGCCCGTCAAACGCGCAGCGAAGATGATCCGCAGCCACTTCGATGGCGTCATCGCGTGGGTCACGTGGAGACTCAGCAACGGCCGACTCGAAGGAATGAACAACAAAATCCGGCTGCTGAGCCACCGCAGCTTTGGACTCCACTCTGCCGAAGCTCTCACCAGTCTCGTCTACCTAAACTGTGGCGGTCTCACCCTCGAGAGGATCCACTGAAATGGCAGGAGAGGCGTCTTTGTTTGCCAGCAGCGCACGCGCCAGCCCCAAGTACTTTCCGATGTCGCGCGCGACTTCCTCTTCGAGAGAGGAGATGGCGGCAACCGCAAGCTTCTGATAGTGCTCGAGCGCGCGAATCAACTCGTCCGTGCTTTGATATCGATCCTGTGGTTCCTTCTCCAGGCACCTAAAAATAATCCTGCCAAGATCTGCTGGGACTTCTACGCCGAGATTCTCGAAGGACGGCGCAGGATCCAGCACAATCTTCCTCTGGAGCCGCAAGATCCTTTCGACGGAGAGGGCTTTGCGATCTTCATCAGTGACGAATGGTGAATGGCCCGAGACCATCTCGTAAAGAACGACTCCCAGGGACCAGACGTCGGTGCGATGGTCGATCTTGCTCCCGTTGATCTGCTCGGGAGACATGTACTGCGGCGTTCCCATCGGCACGCCCGTCTTCGTCATGGTCGAAGACGCAACGTGAGCGATGCCGAAATCCATGATCTTCACCAAGCCGTCATCGAGAACGCGTACGTTGCTTGGTTTGATGTCACGATGAACGATACCGTGACCGTGAGCGTAGGCGAGGCCGGCCGCAGCCTGCAGCGCAATGTCGACGCACTGATCCAATGCCAAGTTCGTGCCACCACGTCCGCGAAGTAGCTCCGCGAGATCCCTGCCGCCCAATTTCTCCATGACGATGTAGGGCATACCGTCGACTTCATCGAACTCGTAAAGGGTGACGATGTTCTTGTGGCTCAGGACCGCCGTGGCCTCGGCCTCTCTACGGAACCGGCGGCGAAGCTCATCGTCCATGTCCATGTTCTCTTTCATGAGCTTGATCGCCACCTCGCGCCCGACGTTGTCGTGCGCGACGTACACCTGCGCCATCCCACCCGAGCCCAGTTCTCGGATGACCTCGTACTTGCCGATTCGTCTTATTGGCGAGGCGCTCACCGCTCCCCCTGCAGACCGTCCCATAATAAAGAGTAGCACGGTAGACCCACGAGCCGTCAAGATGATCGCAGTGACGGGAAGTCTCCAAAAACGCCGGGCGGATCGGCGGAGAAATTCTAAGCCGGGGCTACTCGTTTGGGGGCCGACCGAGAGCTTTGCCGAGGGAACTCCTCCGTGGGCCGGCGTTCCTAGTGATGACTCAGGATTCTATGCGACCGTCACGAAGACGAACGACGCGCTTCGCGTGCGCCGCCACCGCCCGTTCGTGCGTGACGACGATCAGCGTATGCCCTGGCGATGGAGTTGGTCGAACAACGCCAGAATTTCCTCACCCGTTGCCGAGTCGAGATTGCCCGTGGGCTCGTCGGCCAGAACGATTGACGGATCGTTTACGAGCGCGCGGGCGATCGCAACTCGCTGGCGCTGCCCGCCCGACAGCTCGTTGGGGCGGTGTTCGAGTCGATCCCCAAGATCCACGCTCTCGAGCGCCTGCCTGGCTCGCTCGCGACGGTCTCGGGCGGGCACTCCCCGATAGACGAGTGGAAGCTCGACATTGCGTAGGGCCTGGGCGCGGGGCAGTAGCTGGAAAGTCTGAAAGACGAAGCCAATCTCGCGATTGCGAACCGCGGCGAGCTCGTCGTCTTCCATGGTGCTCACTTCCCGGCCGTTCAGTAGATACGAGCCTTTCGTCGGGGTATCCAGACAGCCGATTAGGTTCATCAGTGTGGATTTTCCAGAGCCCGAAGGCCCCATGATCGCCACGTATTCGCCACGCTCGATTGTGATGTCGACCCCTGCCAGGGCATGGATCTCTCCAGACCCCATGAGGTAGCTCTTCCAAAGCCCATTCGCTTCGATCACGCTCATCACGAGATTGTAGCTTGTCGCGACGTGCAACGGATTCGCAGGAGCGAAGGAGATCCGATTCTAGTGCGATACATTTTCATTACTTCGGGGGCCTATGCCTCGAGAGCGCGGGCTCTGAGAAAAAAGCTGGGCCTCGAGTTGGAACCGACATCACTAAGTCGCAGCGATGCAAAACCCGATGAGCCCGGGCTGACTTCCAAACATCGTGCCGCACTCAGAAAGCGTTGGGCTAATTTGATCCGGAGGGTTTACAAAACCGACCCACTCCTCTGTGTCTGCGGAGGCAAGTTTCGCGTCGCAAATGTCGAGCATCGGCAAGAATCTCGTTCGGAGAATTCGATGGCGTCATCGAGAGGAGCTACGGCTCTGGGTGCGACTTCACGATCCAGGGCTGCGAAAGCAGCTCGATGAGGGGCTCGAGCTTGGTTTTCTCGGCGAGATGAATCGCGGAGAGCCCAGGCTCCACTTCGAGGGTGGGATCGGCGCCGGCCTCGAGCAGGGCTCGACTCACATCCAGGAGAACCGCTAGCTCATCGTCCCGGACGTGCGGGCCCTCGATCAGGAACCATGGCAAGAGCGAAAGAGCCGTCAGCGGAACCTCTTCGAAGATCACGGGTTCGTCCGCATCGAGCCCTTGTTCGAGAAGGAACCGAACCGTCTCCGGCGAACCGCTTACAACAGAGCCATGAAGCGCCGTGAAGTTCTGGAGGGCGTTGTTGCTGAAATGCCGCGACAAATTGGCACCGCGCTCGGCGAGCACGCGCAAGACGGCCGTATGCCCCTCGCCCACGGCGGCCAGGACTGGATTCGAATAGGTCTGGTCGCCGTGATTCGGGTCGGCGCCCCGTTCGAGGAGTCGTCGAACGACTTCGATTTGAGCGCTTACTGCAGCTGCCGTGAGCGCAGATGCCTGGCTTGAGTCTGCCAGGTTGACCTCTGCGCCCGCGTCGAGGAGCCTGCCGACGATCTCCCAATGTCCGTTTGCGGCGGCTCCTGCCAGGGTCGCCCCGTCGCTGAGCGCAGCGCCGGCGCCGATGAGAAGCTCAACCGATCTCTCGTGGCCGGCTGCGGCCGCGATCGTTAGCGCGGTCCGCCCAAACGCCGTGGCATCGACCCGTGCCCGCGCTTCGAGCAAAGGTGGAAGGAGACTCCAGTGACGCCTCCTGGCGGCATGCGCGATGGGGGCGCCGTCATCGGCTTTCGCCCCGGCGTTCAAAAGCAATTGCACCGTCGCTGCACTGCCAGACGACGCGGCCTCGTCGAGGGTCGTGAGGCCCTCGGGAGAGACGAGCTTCGGGTCGGCGCCAGCGTCCAGCAACCACCGGACATCGTCGGCGTGTCCACTGGAGCAAGCCGTCATCAGCGGTGTTCCCATCTTCGGCCATTGCATCCAGCTTCGACGAGACGCTCCATCAACTCTTGCTTCCCGCGCCCGGCGGCGATGTGGAGCGCTGTTGTACCGTCATCTCTCGAGGCCGTGATCGTGGCCCCACGCGCGAGGTAGAGCTCGACGAGCTCATTCTCGGAGCTCGAAATGGCGGCCATGAGTGCAGTGTAGCCGTGCGCGTAGCCGAAGTTGGGGTCCGCGCCAGCATCGAGTAATCTCATCACGTGATCCGATTTCCCCTTCAATGTGGCAACCACGAGCGGAGCTTCCCCGTTGGGGGTCCGGACGTTCGGATCCGCCTTCTTGTTCAAGAGCCATTCGAGCGCGCGGGTGTCGTTCGCGTCGAGCGATGCGGTGAGCGCCCAGTCGTCGAAGCCGCCTTCGGGCGACGCGCGATGTTCCCACAGAAGCTCGAGAAGAACCGGATCGCCTCTTTGCGCAGCGCGCTGCCACAGGAACGGGGTCACCATCCTGCCGGTTCCCAGAATCAGACGCAGAACTGCGGGTTCGCCGGCATCGATAGCCCACTCAGGCTTCGCGGTAGCATCGCGCTCGAGGAGTCGTTTCACGACCTCGACGTGGCCGCGACTTACCGCCACCCGTATCGCGGTGCGGCCCTTCCGAACAACGTCGATGTCGGCGCCCGCTTCGAGGAGAATCTCGAGGATCGCGACATTCCCCTGCAGTGCAGCTTCCACCAAGGGCGTCGTTCCGTGACGAAGGTCGCGGCCGTTGACGTCGTTTCCGGCAGCAATCAAGTGGCGCAGTCTTTCTGAGGCGCCTTCCCACACCGCTGTCAGGATCTCCTCGCTGAGCGTTGTCCAGCTGGGGTCGCGGTTGACCCAGATCGGTTCGCCTAACGACTCAGCTCACTTCGATCGAATCGAGGCTGTCGACACCTGTTGAGGACATACGGGGCGTCGTCGTAACCGAAGAGCCGATAGTCCTCTCCCACTTGCAAGAACACGCCGCAGGCGGTGAAATCCGGGGTCAAGACCTCGACCCTGGAAGAGGACACGCCTTTCCAGGAGCGAGACACTTCCAGAACAAAACGGTGTAAGCCCCGCGGGCCGACTTCTACTCCCTTGTGCTCGACGACGACGGCCTCGAAGACCGCCGCCGCAGAGGCGAACGCCCTGTCTAGCGTAGGTCGAGGAAGGCAACTGCAGGCCGCGGTGGGACTCTCTCCGACAAGAAACGCTATCAACGACGCCGTAGCGACGAAGACCGCTCGGGAGGGCACTCGCATCAAACCTCCTTTTGCAGGGAGATGAAGATCCCCGGCATTTTCTCGATTTTTCAGAAGAATCGTCTATTTATTGTCGCATCAGAACCTCGAGGGTGCGAGCGAGCCGCCTAGAACCTGTAGCGTCATGGCCAACGAGTAGGGCTCTTCTCCGGTCGAGCAACCGGCGCTCCACGCACGGAGCTTCCGCACGCGCCCGCCCGCGTCGCCTGCCTCCTCCCAAGCCGGTAGAACCGTCTCGCAGAGGAAGTCGAACTGATGGGGCTCGCGGAAAAAATGCGTTTCGTTGGTGGTGATGCAGTCGAGCATCCGCATGCGCTCTTCCGCATCCCTTTTGACACGGCGGTAGTAGACGCCGAACGAACGCAGCCCCAGAGCTCGCAAGCGCCGCGTGAGCCGAGCGACCAGGAGCTCCCGCTTTTCATCCGTCAAGAAAATCCCGCCTCACGATAAATCAACGATTGAAAGAGCTGAAATTCGGCATCCCCCAAGGGCTGGAATCCGGTCGGAATCGGGGGCTGAGTCAAGCGCTCGCCCCGGCGCTCGCGCTCTCGTCGCCCGACACCCTGGCGGCTTCCGCGAGCGACGGCGCTTCTACTACTGCCGTAAGAAGCTCGTCTGACGAAAGCACTTGGTCGACGTCGAGAATGGGCACGAACTTCTCTTCCACCTTGCCCGTGCCCTCGAGACAGTCCACGCGCACGGCCGTTCCGAACGCAGGCGGCGGCTCGATGTCGTCGGGCGAAAGCTCCACGACCCGGCTCACTGCATCCACCAAAGCACCCATGATGCTCAACTCGCCATCGAGCTCCACCTCCACGATCACGACACAGGTCCGATTCGTGATGGGCGTCTCGCCGAGACCGAACTTCACCGACAAATCCACGACGGGCACGACGCTGCCGCGGAGGTTCATCACCCCGCGGATCCAGCCCGGCGTCGTCGGGACCGTTGTGAGCGTGTCGAACTCGAAGATCTCCCGAATGCGCAAGATGCTCACCGCATACTCTGGGCCACGGAGAAAAAATGTGAGGAACTGCGCCGGCCCTACCGAGACCTTCGTCGGTGCCGGGGTGATCTCCTCGGGCTCGACGAGGTTTTCAGGCTCCGGCGCCGCCACAGGCTCGACAGACTTAACAGGCTCAGCAGGCTCAACAGGCGCCATCGGCGCCTCGGAGCTCACGGGCGGAGCCGGAGCCTCTTGGCTCAGCGATGTGCCCAGTGCGCCGTTCGGAACGAGCGCGTCGAGGGGGTTGTCCTTGACGGTCTTTCGTTTTGACCGTTTTGACCGTCTTACCATTGTCACGAGCTCCTTTCCTGCTCGATGAGCTCCTTTGCCGCTTCCCGGTAATCCTTCGCTCCGTTGCTGCGTGCGGCGTAGTGGAGGATGGGCTGATGAAACGAAGGGCATTCCGCCAGGCGAACGCTCTCCCGGATGACCGTCCGGTAGACGAGCGGGCCGAAACGCTCCCGGAGCTTTTCCACGACCTCACGGGAGTGGCGGGTCCGGGCGTCCACCCGGCACGCCAGAATCCCCGTGACCGCGAGCTCCGCGTTGAGGCGCCCTTTCACCAACGCGACCATCTCCAGAAGCTGCACCACGCCGGCAAGTGGCAGCACGTGGGCTTCCACCGGGACCAGCACTTCGCGCGCCGCGGTCAACGCGTTCACCGCGAGAGTGCCGAGCGTCGGCGGACAATCGAGAAGCACATAGTCCCACTCGCTCTCGGGGAGCGTTTCGAGCTTGCGCTTGAGGACGCTCTCCGCTCCTTCGCCCACCAATGCCTTGTCGACCCCCACGAGCCACGAGAACGACGAGCGGAGCGAGCTCGGCCCGAATGGGCCGACGAAACGCCGGGCGAGTGAGCGCGGAGCGAACGAGCATTGAGCACAGAGTCAATGGGTCAAGGAGATCGAAGTCAGCGTCGAGCGTTTTCAGGTGCTGCGGCAGCAATTCGCGCAAGATGTCGAAGGTGCAGAGCAGCACCAAGCGCAGTTCGCCGCGGACGGCGAAAGGCTGCGGGGCGAGATCACTAATTCGTTGTCGCAAATCCAACAGGTTCTCGAGGCGCGTCAGGACATCGTCGAGACGAAGAAGCAACTCGAGCTTCTACTGCGTGAGGCTTCTATTCTCGGCTCCAAATATGACAGCCTCGAAGAGCGCAGCGGCGCCATCGATCTGGCCGAGAACAAGATGGACCATCTCACTACCGTCATCGAGGACATCGAGGCCAACCTGGAGAATCTCAAAGAGCAGCGGACGGTCATCGAGCATGTCGCCGAGAAGCTCGCCCGGCTCGACTTCGCCCTCCAACGCGCGGAGGCCTCGACTCGGGAGCTTCGCGAAGGGCGCGCGCTCGCGGCCCGGATCTACAAGAGCATCCAGCAAAAAGATCGTCAAGCGGCAGGACGATCCGCGGCGCGTGAGACCAAAGCGGCGCCGAAACCGCAGAACTAGATCGCGTTCATTGTATCTTGTGACCGCGGACGCTTGCCGATCCTTTCGATAACGCGATAGGGCCCTATCATTCGAGGGGGTGGCGCTTCGGGGCCGGTCAGCTTCGCCACCGGGACTTCCAAATAGCCGTCGCCGAAGGCATCGACAAGCGAGCGCACTTGTTCGAGAAGTTCCGGGTCGCTCCGGCACAAGCGTTCGATGAAGCGAGGGCGTGTCGATGGTTCCTGTTCGAGCGCCGCGTAGAGCGCCGCCTTCGACCGTTCCCAGCGATCCGTCACCGAAGGAGATCCCCGAGGTCACTCGTTCCCATCGATCCGTCATCCACATAGACGACACCTTCGGGCTTTTTCTGCGGAAATCGGAACGGGTCGCCGTGATTGGCCGTCCCGAGTATCGTGCCGCCCGTGTGCAGAATGCCGCGAACGTCGACCGGCCGCAGCGTGCGGCTTCGCTTGATGTTGAGAAGCCCACCAAAGCTTTCTTGAATACCGACCGCTTCCCAGCCGAGCGAGTAGGCGCTTCGCACGACGGCGCGGATCACCGCGTTCAAACCAGAACAGTCGCCGCCGCCCGTCAAAACACCCATGCGTTTTCGTCGTTTCACGAGCGCACGCTTTCGAGGATGTAGTCGACGTCGTCATCGGACATCGATGGGTAGAGTGGTAGAGACAAAATCGAGCTCGCCGCTTCCTCCGCGACCGGACAGCTCCCCTCCCCCTGCCCCAACTCGCGATAAGCCGGCTGGAGATGTGCTGGCACCGGGTAATGCACGAGCGTTTGGACGCCTCGCGATGCGAGCCGTTCCATCCAAGCGTCGCGCGACGGCGTACGAACGACGAATAGATGTCGTGCCGACAACACGCCACTAACAACGCCAACACCAACGCCGATCGCGCGAAGCTCTGTTCCCTCGAGCCCCTCTTCGTAGCGGCCGGCGAGCTCGCGGCGTCGTCGATTCCATCTCTCGAGATGCGGAAGTTTGGCGCGAAGGACCGCCGCCTGGATCTCGTCGAGACGACTATTGAGCCCCACCTCCTTGTGGATATAGCGGCTCTCCTGACCGCCATTTCTCAAACGCGCGAGCGACGTAGCAAGCTCTTCATCGTCCGTCGTGATGAAGCCGCCATCGCCGAGTGCTCCGAGATTCTTGGTGGGGTAGAAGCTAAAGGCACCCGCGCGGCCGAGAGCTCCTAGAGGCCGGTCACGATAGCGCGCACCATGCGCCTGACACGCGTCCTCGACGACGACGAGCGCTCGCGTCTCGGCGAGCTCGAGCAGCGGGTCCATCGCGCACGCGTTCCCGTAGAGATGGACCGGAACGATGGCTTTGGTCCTGCCGGTGATACGCTCTTCCACAGATGCGGGCGAGAGGGTGAGGGTTTCCGGGTCTACGTCGGCGAAAACAGGGCGGGCACCGACCCGGCTGATCGCGAGCGCGGTGAAAGTCGCCGTCAACGGAGACGTCACGACCTCGTCGCCCGCGCCGACGCCTAGCGTCATCAAAGAGAGGCTAATGGCATCCGTTCCCGACGCGACGCCTATGCCGTAGCGCGCCCCGTTCGCGCGCGCATATTCCTTCTCGAACGCCTCGACCTCCGGGCCCAACACGTACCACCCAGAGCTCACGACGCGTTCGATCGCGGTTCGAACTTCGCCCGCGAGATCGGTGTCACGGATGGTGAGGTCATTGAACCGAACCGTACGGTCGCTCACTTCAGATAATGCTCGATGTTCTCGCGGTAATAATCGACCGTCTTCCTCAACCCGTCGCTCAAAGAGGTCTCGGGTCGCCAGCCCAACTGCTGCTCGATCTTCGAATAGTCCGTGTAGAAATCCCCGATATCGATGCGGCGGCGCTCCTCAGGGAACGGCACGAGTCGGTAGGTGGCCTCTTTCCCCGATACCTCGTACAGGAGCTCGACGTAGGTGCGCAGAGAGATGGCCGGTTTGGCGCCAAGGTTGAACGTCTCGCCCATGGCTTTTTCGGAAGCCGCGCTCAAAAGAAAAGCGTCGACGACATCATCCACGTAGTTGAAGTCACGTTGCTGCTCGCCGTCGCCGAAGAGCATGATCTCCTCGCCGAGCACGACGCGCCGTATGAACCATCCCGCGAAGCCTTGCCGGTTGTGTTTAATCAACTGGCGCGGCCCGTAAGTGTTGGTCAGCCGCAGTGACGTCGTGCGAAGCCCGTAGACTTCGCAATAAATCTGGTGATACCTCTCGCCGCTCGCTTTGTTGATGCCGTTCACGTCGGTGGGGCGTATGGGATGGTCTTCACTCGCGGGAAGCTCGACCGGCTTTCCATAGATCTGCCGCGTGCTGGCATAGATGATTCGGACCTCTGGGTTCGCATGCCGGCAGGCCTCGAGGATGGAGAGCTGGCTTCGGCAGTTGATCTCGAGATCGGTCATCGGGTCGGTCATGCTGTCGACGTGGCTGACCTGGCCGGCAAGGTTGAACAGAAAGTTCTGGCCGCGGAGAAGATATTGCATACCGTTCTTGTCGCGGACATCGGCGATATTAACCTGCACGCTCTTTTCGATTCCGTCGACGTTGAAAAGGTTTCCTCCATAATCGGGAATGAGCGAGTCGACGAGAAGAACGTCAGCGCCGAGGGGGACGAGCGCGCGGGCTAGATTGCTTCCGATGAAGCCGAGGCCGCCTGTGATCAGAACTTTCTTGTTCTCGAAGGTCTTTTGATAGAGCTCGCGGCGTTTGTCGTCCATCGTTAACTTCAGCGGTTTCAGAGATCGCGGCTCAGCGCGCGACACTCTCGGAGTCGCGCGTGGACGAGGAGCGCGACGCTCCGGCAGTCGGCTCGGCTTTCCGCAGATGCGTCTTCCGCACGACGAGATCGAGCCACAGCTTCGCGAGGTCCAAAAGCGTTTTCGCGACGCGTGGAAAGTTGAAGAATTGACTCCTGCCATAGACCCGATGGAAATGGTGCACGGGCACTTCCTGGATGCGAAAGCCGTGATCTTGGACCTTCTTCATGAGCTCGACGCAAATGACCCCGCTGTCTTTCGTCAGTTCGACTTTTTCGAAGATGGCGCGGCGGAACAAGCGAAAGTCACAATCGATATCGCTGAGCTTTAGCCCGAAAGCGACGCGCACGCTCCAGTGATAAAGACGTCCAATGATGACGCGGTGCAGCGGATCCGAGCGCCCGGCCTTTCTACCGTTGACGAAATCGCTCCCTGAATGCCACGCCTCGAACAGCCGCGACATCTCGCGCGGGTCGTATTGCGCGTCGCCATCGGTGTAAAAGATGAGGTCTTTCTTCGCCGCCTGGAACCCCGTTCGCAGAGCGCCGCCATAGCCGCGGTTGACCGGATGGTGGATGACGCGAAGCTCGGGAAACACGGCTTCGAGCTCGGACAGCACCTCGGCCGTGTGGTCGGTGCTTCCATCATTGACGACGACGATCTCGTAACTATCCGCGAGCTTGCGCGCGGCGAGACGTGCCCCGATGACCATGCTCGGGATAGTGCCGGCATCGTTATAGGCAGGGAAAACCACCGAAAGCTCGATGGGTTTTTCTTGGCTCTTCTCTCTTTGGGACACTGGATACCTTTAAGCTATAGCGCGACCGAAAAACGTACCACAGGCACCTGAGGCGCGCAATAGAGCGTAATAGCGGGTAATGTTGATACGATCGTGCGCCGTGACGGGAACCCTCTTTGTCGTATCGACGCCGATCGGGAACCTAGGCGATATGACGTTCCGGGCGAAGGAGGTGCTTCAGTCTGTGGACCTCATCGCCTGCGAGGACACGCGGGTGACCCGGAGGCTCCTCCGTCACTTCGACATCGCTACCAAGACGCTCTCCTATCACGAGCACAATGAGGCCGTGCGCGCGCCGAAGCTCGTGGAGCGCCTCGCGGCCGGGGAGAACATCGCGCTCGTCTCGGACGCGGGGACACCGCTCGTCTCGGACCCCGGTTACCGGCTCGTTTCGGCGGCGCGGGAGGCGGGCATCACGGTGCGCCCGGTGCCGGGCGCTAGCGCTCTTCTGGCGGCTCTCTCGGTCGCTGGGCTTCCCACATCTAGCTTCACCTTTGTCGGCTTTGTTCCCCGGAAGGGCGGCGCGCGACGAAAGGCCCTCGAGGCGCTGCGAGACGCTTCAGGAACCCTCGTGCTCTACGAAGCCCCGGGCCGCGTCACCCAGTTGCTGACGGATCTCGAAGCGCTGCTCGGGCCGCGCGCGGCCTGTGTCCTCCGCGAGATGACGAAGCTTCACGAAGAGCATCAGGCCGACACGCTCGGTCAGCTCGCCGCGTGGGCGCAGGGACGTCGCTTCAAGGGAGAGCTCACGATCGTCGTGAGTGGCGAGCGTGGCGCTGAGGTGGCTACGCTCGTTACGGTCGCCAGCCTCGCGCCCCGCTTCGCCGAGTTGCGCTCGGACGGTTTGTCGGCGCGCGATGCCGCCAAGAAACTCGCCAAAGAGCATGGACTCTCGACGCGCGACGTCTACAATGAGCTCGCGACCCATGGACGTTGAAAAAATCCTTCCGCTCGAAGACCCGTCCTGCGGGCTTCGCGGCTTCATCGTGATCCACGGCACCGCGCGCGGACCCGCGACCGGCGGGATACGGCTCTATCCCTACGCGTCCGACGAGGCCGCAAGAACCGACGGCTACCGGTTCGCGCGCGCCATGACGTTCAAGGCCGCCGCCGCCGATCTGCCGGTGGGCGGCGGCAAGATCGTTGTCATCGATGCTCCGGGCCTCGAACGCGAGAAGGCGCTCCGTTCTGTAGGACGCACGCTTGAGTCCATGAACGGCGCTTTTCTCGCCGGGCGAGACATGGGAATCCCTGTCGCCGATGGCGCCATCATCCGAAGCCAAACGCGTTACATGGTGGATGAGTCCGAGAAGGGCGTAGGCGACCTCAACCTCGCAACGGCGCTCGGCGTGCTCGCCGGGGCGCGAGCGGCCCTCGCCTTCGGCTCGCCTTCCGGCTCACGGTGTGCGATACGAGCCGCGCGGCGCTCGAAGCACTCCGAGAGACGACGTCTTTTCGTGAAGTGCCCCCCGACGCTATCTACGACGTTGACTGCGAGCTCTTCGCACCATGCGCCATTGGCGGCGGCGTCGACACCGACACGGCGAAGCGACTGATGTCCAGCGTCGTCGCCGGCTCCGCCAACAATATTTTGAGTGGGCCCGAGGCCGGCGCCGCGCTGATGGCGAGAGGCATCACCTATGCGCCCGATTTTCTCGTCAACGCGGGCGCCCTTATCCAGGGGGTTCGCTTCCTTCTTGAAGGTGAGCGACGAAGCCCTGAAGCCATCCAGGCCATTGGCGTGAAGACGACGGAACTCCTTGAAAGAGCACGATATCGGGGTGTACCTCCCGAGGCGCTCCTCGAGGAGGACACCCGCGAGCGGCTGGAGTTGGGCTTGAGTTGATTCGGGACCCCAACTAATTCTATAATTCGGTACTCCAATCAACGAGTGTCCCAGCGACGCCCGCGTCTCGATTCCTAAGGTGCCCGGTCTCGACAGGCTAATATCGCTAGAGTTCAAGGAGGTCGCATTGGCTAAGAAAACGACACGCACCAAGTCTGCTAAGAGCAAGAAGAAGGCGGGCGGTTCGAACGAGAAGTACAACAAGGCCGTTGACGGGCTAGAGAAAGCCGTCAAAGCGCTCTATAAGGGAGACGCCCAACGCGCGAAAGAACAGCTCGAGCGCTTGGCCGCCACTTACCCCGAGGAAAAGGAGCTGCTCGAGCGGGTCGACTCCTACCTCAAGATTTGCGCGCGTCAGCTCGCGCCTCAGCGCCGTCCGAAGACGGCCGAGGAAATGGTCAATTTTGGCGTCATGTATCTCAATGAAGGCGATGCCGCACAAGCCATCAAACATTTGTCGCAGGCCATCGAGCTCGAGCCCAAGAGCTCTCATGTTCAATATTGCCTGGCGGCGGCGCACGCGCTGTCCGGCGACGCTCCGGCAAGCGCAAAATATCTCAAACAAGCCATCAACAGCGACCCGACCTCGCGATTCCACGCGAGAGGCGACGAGGACTTCAACAGCGTTCGCCGCGAGGCCGAGGTGGCTGCGCTACTCGCCGGGGCGTAGAAGCCGCGGTCTCGTGATTTACGGCCTGAGGGTCTTCGCCATTGGCGGAGGCACCGGTCTGTCCGCGCTTCTCGCCGGGCTCAAGCAGTTCATGGACCCTCCGCCGGAACCTTCCAAGGACGACGTCTATTTCGCCGACCTCTCCGCGCTCTATACGAGCCTCGTACCCAATTTGTTGGTTCCCGGCGTGACCGAGGCCATCGCGAGCTCCGGCGCCGACGTCGTCTATCTCGCGAACGTCATGACGCAGCCGGGCGAGACGACCGGCTACACGGTCGCCGGCCATGTCGAAGCTCTTCTAGACCACGCGCCCGGGCTTGAGATTTCGTGCGTGCTCAGAAACTCGGCTCCTGTCCCCGCCGAGATGATTGCGCGCTACCGTGAAGACGGCGCGGAGCCGGTCCTTCATTCGAGAGACGACGCGCTTCCGTGCGCGCTCGTCAGCGAAGACCTGCTCCTCCCTGGACCCGTCGTGCGGCACGACGGCGTGAAAACCGCGGGCGCTCTTCAGTCCATTTTTCATCGCGCGCACGCGCGAGAGGTGCACACCTCCCCGTGACGCCATGACAGTCATCGCGCTCTGGCCAGGCAAGAGTCGATTCGCTTTCACGCCCTTGCTCGGAACGACCGTTTGGGAGCGCACGCTGCTCGCAGCCCGAGCTCTCAAGCCGCGCCGCGTGCTATGGATCGGAAAGAGCGCCCCGGACGGCGTCGACACGGCAACGACACGCGAGCTCGCAGCGATGCGCGACACGATCGTTTGCGTTCCCGCCGAGCTCCCTTGCCTCGAAGCGAGCGCGCTGAAGCGGCTTCTGAAGGCGAGCGCCAAAGCTCCCGCCGCTCTTTTCGAAAGCGGTGGCGGGCTACCGATCGTTCTCGCCGCCGACGCGCAGGCGATGAAAGGCGTTCGCGCGCGAACGCTTCACGAGCTCGCGAAGCTCCTTCGGCCCGCTCCTGTCTTCCCCGCGACCGACGACGGACTGCTACACGTCGAGAATGCAGAGGCCTGGAGCCAAGCCCACATTGTACTGCGCCGGCGCAAAGTCGAGAGCCTCATGCGCCGCGGCGTCCTCATTCCGGATCCGTCGAGCGTCTATGTCGACCCCGAGATCTCCGTCGGCGCGGGCACCGTGCTTTCGCCGTGGGTGGTCATCGAGGGCGACTCCCGCATTGCGACGGGTTGCGTCATTGGAAGCTTCAGCCATCTCGTCGACGCGTCGATTGGCGCGGGCACGAAGATTCTCGATCATTGTTTCATCCGTGAAAGCCGTATCGGCAAGGACGCTTCCATCGGCCCTTTCGCGCATCTCCGTCCGGCATCGGACGTCGGTGATGCGGCGCGTATCGGGAACTTCGTCGAGCTCAAGAACTCCCGGATCGCGGCCGGCGCCAAAGCGCCCCATTTGAGCTATGTCGGGGACGCGACCGTCGGACGCGGCGCGAATCTCGGCGCAGGAACCATCACGTGTAACTACGACGGCAAGGTGAAGAGCCGTACCGTTATTGGAGACGGCGCTTTCGTGGGAAGCGACGTGCAGCTGGTTGCACCCGTGCGGGTCGGAAAAGGCGCTTTCGTCGCCGCCGGCTCCTGCATCGTGAAGGACGTTCCCGCGTACGCGCTCGCGCTCGCGAGAAGTCGGCAAGTCAACAAAAAGGGTTGGGCCCGACAAAAACGAACCGACGGAAGGGAACGCTGAGCCATGTGCGGCATCATCGGTTATATCGGCGAGCGGCCCACGAGCGAAATGCTTCTCGCAGGCCTCCGCTCTTTGGAGTATCGCGGCTACGACTCCGCTGGGATCGCGGTCGTGGGGTCCCGAGGGCTCGAGGTGCTTCGCTCCGAGGGGAAGCTCGACAACCTCGCACGGCAGATCGACCATAGCAAATTGAATGGCTCCTACGGCCTCGGTCATACCCGCTGGGCGACGCATGGCAGGCCGAACGAGGAGAACGCTCACCCGCACCGCGATTGCACGGGATCGATCGTCGTCGTTCATAACGGCATCATCGAGAATTATCTCGCCCTCAAGCAAAAGCTCGTGGAACAAGGTCACAAATTCGTGACCGAGACCGACACTGAGATCATCTCCCACACGATAGAAAAGCACTTCGATGGCGATCTCGCGCAAGCGGTACAGCTCTCGCTCGAAGAGCTCGATGGTGTTTTCGCCTTCGTCGCGTTGACGGCAGAACAGCCGGACGTGCTTGTTGGCGCGCGCTACGGCCCGCCGCTCGTGCTCGGCATCGGGGAGGACGAATCCTTCATCGCCTCGGACGTCCCGGCCTTTTTGAGCCATACCCGTTCGGTCGTGTTTCTCGACGATGGCGATGTCGCGATATTGAAGCGCGGCGAGGTCACCGTCGTCAACAAGAATGGACGCGAGCAGAAGCGGGAGCCTCAGCGGATAACTTGGGATCCGGTCCAAGTCGAAAAGCAAGGCTACAAGCACTTCATGCTCAAAGAGATTTTCGAGCAGCCCCGCGCCGTCCGCGACACGCTCTTGGGCCGCTACTCGCTCGATTCCGGGCTCGTCCACTTGAGTGAAGTCGAACTCGAAGACACCTTCGTCACGAAGATGACCCGCATCTCGATCGCGGCCTGTGGTACGAGCTGGCTCGCGGCACAGGTGGGAAAGTTCTATATCGAGGAGCTCGCCCGCATTCCAGTCGACGTGGATGTTGCATCGGAGTTCCGCTACCGCAACCCGATCCTCGGAGAGGATCAGCTCGTCATCGGGATCACGCAATCCGGCGAGACCGCCGATACTCTAGCAGCGCTCAAGACCGCGAAAGAGTCGGGGGCTAAGACCCTCGCCATCTGCAACGTCATGGGCTCGATGGCTACGCGGCTTTGCGACGAGACGCTCTATACCCATGCCGGTCCGGAGATCGGCGTGGCGGCGACGAAGACGTTCACGTCCCAGATCGTCTCGCTCTATCTCTTCGCAATCCACCTCGCGCAACGGCTCGGACGACTCGGCCCGGACGCGGCGCGCGAGCGCCTGGCCGACCTCGCGCGGACACCGCACATCATGGAGCAAGCGCTCGAGCTCACGGATGATCTCATGAATGTTGCGCGCGCGTTCTATCTCGTAGGGAACTTTCTCTTTCTCGGCCGAGGCCACCTCTACCCGATCGCACTCGAAGGTGCGCTCAAGCTCAAGGAGCTTTCTTATATCCACGCCGAAGGCTACCCGGCGGGCGAGATGAAGCACGGTCCGATAGCACTCATCGACGACCGTATGCCGCTCGTCGCGCTCGCGCTCGATAACCCTTTATACGATAAGATCGCGAGCAACATTCAGGAAGCGAAAGCGCGCGGCGCCGGCATCATCGCACTCATTACCGAGGGCGACGATCGCTTACTCCCCGTGCTGGACGACGATAGGGACCACGTTATTCGAATCCCTCGGCACCCGGACACGATCTCGCCGATGGTGAGTGTCGTGCCGCTCCAGTTGCTCGCGTATCACATCGCCGTACGTCGCGGCTGCGACGTGGACCAGCCAAGAAACCTCGCGAAGTCGGTCACGGTCGAGTAGCCTTTTCGACGCACTAGGCATCACGCGCGATCAAAACTGAGCGCGTGCGCTCCATCGCCTAAAGGCGATAGCTGGTCGCCTGTTTGCTCTCCGCGTTCGAGGTTCCTCTGCTCTTTTTCTTGGGTCGTCGCTTGAGCAGCGACGGCGTCGCTGCCTGGGCTGCTCTCCTGGCCGTCGTGACGCCACCAGCTTTTTCCCGTCTCTCTTATGCCTTTCTTGCCGCTATCTTCGCGCACTTTCTCGATACGCTGGTGCTCGCGGCTATGGCGGCCGGTAGCCGGAAGACCCGCATTCCAATCATAGCTGTAGCGGCGCTCTTGATCCTCTCGATGGGATCTTACGCGGGAAGCCTCATCAACTTCGGGCTCTTCGTGCCGCTGTTCGGCTTGTTGCTTCTTACGGTGGCACGTCAGCGCCAGACGGCCGTCCACCTCTTGGGTGGCTCGCTCCTGGCGGCCGCCGTGGTGCTCGGCACCATCTATCGAGAATTCCTGGGCGTTTTTCTTTCCGATATGCTGCCGCACTTCTGGTCCAGCGAATCCCGGGTGGGAACCTGGAGCTTGGGTGCGATGGGACTTACACTGGCAAACAGGTTCTACACGTTCTATGGCTTGCTGTATATACCGCTGATCATGCTCGGCTCTTGGACAATCTGGAAGCGTCGACCACCCGCCTTCATCGCGAGCTTCCTATCCGCTTGGGCGGCTGTATTCTGCTTGTTGATTCTCTTCCGTACCGCCATGCCCGACCTCTTTAGCAGGGTCAAGGAGATTCTCTGGGTGACTCCCCTCTTGTGTCTCCTGGGCGGCGAAGCTCTTGGTGCAGCAGAGCGACTTCGGCCACCCTGGCGATGGGCGGGAACGCTCTACTACGTCGCGATTGCCTTGTACGGTCTCTGGTACTATACGGGCACCATCGCAGAAAAATTCCCACTTGCTCGATAGAGGTATAGCGGTGCCGTTAGCTTGACTTTCTTGGCGGCTGGCACCACAGTTAGCCACCTTTTCGCCCGGTTGGCGCTGGGAGCGACACGGATCGACCCACGCTGGAGACGCCGCATTTGAGAGTCGTCGTTCTTGGGGCCGGAGTCATGGGCTTGGCCTCCGCTCTCGATTTAATCGAGGATGGACACGAAGTCACCGTACTCGAAGCAGCACCCTTCACCGGCGGGCTGGCGGGCTCGTTCGAGTTCGGCGACGTTCGCGCCGAGCGTTTTTACCATTTCATCTGCGGCGGCGATGTTTACCGAAAGTGGCTTCGACGACTCGGGCTCGCGGAACGCCTCCGCTGGCGACAGACGCACATGGGAAGCTACCACGAAGGTCGACTGCATGCGTACGGTTCGCCTCTTTCGCTTCTGCGATTCTCTCCACTGAGCTTTACATCACGACTCCGCCACGGATTTCACGTCTGGTCGGCAAAGCGACTCGAAGATTGGTCCACGCTCGAGAACGTCACGGCGAAGGACTGGTTGATTCGAGGCGAAGGTAAAGAGCCCTATGACGTGATCTGGGAGCCACTGCTACGTGACAAATTTCACGATGCAACGGAGTCTCTCTCCGCCGCGTGGATTTGGAGTCGTATTCGCCGTCTCGCTAGCTCGCGAGACGGTCTGTTTCGAGAGTTTCTCGGATACTTGGAAGGAGGTACGGACGTCTTCATCGAGACGTTGACGCAAGCCGTCGAAGCCGCGGGTGGGATCATCCACTGCGACGCTCCGGCGGACGAGATCCTCCTCGAGCCGGGAGAACCGGTGGTGGCCTCGGGCGTCCGGACCGGAGGTACCGAGTACCCAGCCCAAGCGGTCCTATCGACCATCCCACTCCCGATCCTTGTCGCGATCGGGCGCAATCTTCCCGAGGACTATCGGTGGGCTGCCATGGCCCTCGACAACTACGGAGTACGCTGTATCATTGTGAAGTTGTCGACCCGCCTCACGCCTTACTTCTGGATCAATGTCAACGATTCGACCCACGCGGTTTGTGGCCTGATCGAGCTGACCAACCTGCACCCGCCCGAGGCGGTCGGCGGCTACCACCTCGTCTATTCTCCGCTATACGCGTCCTCTGCTAGCCTGGAATACCAAAAACCCTCCAAGGAAGTCTTCGCCGATACCGTGAAAGCCATGGCGGCCGTTTCGCCGAGGTTCGATCCGTCGCTCGTGGTCGACTACCGCGTTTTTCGCGCCCCCTATGCGCAGCCGGTTTGCCCGGTGGGTTTCACGCAAAAGCTCGCACCCCTCCAAACACCGGTGGCCAACCTCGTGGCTGCCGATACCAGCCACCTGCTGCCACACGACCGGTCCATCTCCGATAGCTTGGCTCTCGCGGAACGGTTGACTGAGACGTTGCGGCGCGCGATGAAATGACGCGGCGCAGAAGAGAGTAAACTTATGCAGTGGCGGTGAACCGGCCCGTATCTTAGCGGAATGGGGAACGGAGCTCTCGAACGGCGAGCGCTTCTGCGCGAGGCGGACGCTCGAATGGGTAGACTGGTTCAACAACCGGAGGCTCCTCACGTCGATCGGCGATGAGTGCATCCTCGCGAATGCGGTCAGGTCCCATAGAGAGGCAAGCAGCGAACGTATTGCGGTCGAGCAGGATGGACACAGAGCCGGGGCTGATGTCGACCCGCCGGATAAGACGGAGCAGGGGGGCTGCCGAGGCACCATCATTATTATTGCCGGAACACAGCCCGTCTAAAAAGCGACGCACCGAGGCGAGCTCTTGCATCGTCGGAGTGTGGATCAACGAGGCCGAGAAGGTCGTGGCATCCACATGCTGTCGGATGAGATGCACGACGGTCTGTTCCAGCATCGGGGCGGGCAGCCGCCAGCCGGAGAGGTCCTTTTGGCCACTGTGCTGGATGAGGCGCCGGGAGACGTAGTAGCGGAGCCGTTGCCCGTTTTTCTTTTTGGTGTGGCTCGGCGTCAGCCGGTCCCCGGTCTCGTCGAAGAGCTTGCCGGCCAGCGGGGAACGGGCTGCGCGGCCCTTCGTCGTGCGTCTCCTCGGTTTGGCAGCCCCTGCCTGCAGCTGCGTTTGGACCGCGTCCCAGAGCTCCGGAGCAATGATCGATGGATGCTGGCCCTCGTAGACACGCCTCTGGTGCCGGATGCGGCCGGCGTAGAGAGGATTGGTCAGCAGGCAGTGGAGGTGTCCGCGACGGAACGGCAGCCCGCCTGTCCGGGTTCCATCCGCGGCGAAGCGTTGCTTGGTGCGCAGCCTCAGACGGTCCGCCTCGGCCTTCACCTGCCGGAGCGTTCCGTGCTTCCGGTACAGCGCATAGAGCGTCCGGACCGTTTCGGCCTCAGCCTCGTTGATGCACAGCGTGCGCCCGTCCTTCTCATAGCCGAGCGGTACGCGGCCGCCCATCCATAGTCCCTTGCGCTTGGAGGCAACGACCCTTATCGCGAATCCGCTCGGCCGTGACCTCTCGTTCGAATTGTGCGAAGGACAGCAGCATATGCAGCGTCAGTCGTCCCATGCTGGTCGCGGTGTTGAAGGACTGAGTCACCGAGACGAAAACCGCGCCGGCTGCCTCGAGCCGCTCGACGAGCTTCGCAAAGTCGGAGAGGGAACGGGTCAGCCGGTCGACCTTGTAGACCACAATCTGGTCGACGAGACCTGCGTCGATGTCGGCGAGCAAGCGCTGCAGGCCCGGGCGCTCCAGGGTTCCTCCCGAGATCCCCGCGTCCTCGTAGACGGTTGGCAGCAGCACCCAGCCCTCCGCTTTCTGGCTCGTGACATACGCGGCGCAGGCTTCTCGCTGCGCATCGAGGGAGTTGAAATCCTGCTCGAGAGCGCGAGGAGTGCGTGCCAGCGTCCGTACGTCGACTGCTGTAGGATCCAGTTCTGAAACCAACGCGTCCATGACCGTAGATGGATCGATGCTGCCGCAAGCGAAGATGTCTAGTGCGAGGTATTCGTGTTCAGGATAGCTATGAACGGCGGCATGGGATTCCTCCAAAAGGACCATCTGTGCTCCGCAAAAAATCGATCCGGCGTTGATTGCGCGTTTTAGACCTGCTATGTTCGGCTGCTTCTGGCCGATCTTCTTTTTTGGTGCTTCCGCAATCAAGTGTTGGTGGCTGCCGCGTAACCCGCTCGCGTGCTAGAGTTTGAGCCTGATTTCCTGACAACCGGCTGAGGATTTGCCGGTGTAGTGGAAAAAAAGCGCGCAAGGCGTTCAGCGTAAATCGTGAGAGAACTTCGTTGACCATCATGGGGAGGCCGCTGGATGGCACGTTCATCTAATCGGACAAGGCAGTGGTCCGAGCTGCTGCACTGAGCATTCCCGTAGACAGAAATCCCCAATAGCACGTTGAAGGAGTTTGACCAAGCTCAATGCCGCAACGGAGGATGGATCCGGCGCTGCAGCAGACCTTAGATGAAATATGGGGGCTGCTATAAGGTCCAAACGATCAAGATCGAAGCACCGATGTAGCCGAACGCTTCGAGGAGGCCGGCACCGATATTTGGATGTTCCTGCGTCTGCTCGTTGGCAAGTTTGACGCCGGGCGCCAGCAAGATGTCGGT
This sequence comes from Candidatus Marinacidobacterales bacterium, assembly GCA_965197495.1. Taxonomy (GTDB): domain Bacteria; phylum Acidobacteriota; class Vicinamibacteria; order Marinacidobacterales; family SMYC01; genus SMYC01. The sequence continues at coordinate 8,853,151 of OZ240210.1, read as the reverse complement.
GAATTTGTGGACGAAAAACAACATTATGAAGCCAAATGTCACATCGATGGCGAACCGCATGAGGCTATCGGTCCACCCGGTGAAATCGCCGCCTACCGCCAGACCGATGATATTGCCGATACCGATGAGCGCCCCTCCGAACGCCAGGCCCACCGCAGCGTTATCTCGCTCCAGCTCCTCAAGAAACCTGTACGGGGTCACGAACTCGTACAGCCGTCCGGCGATCACCAGCACCATCTGGGCGAGTAGCCAGAAAGCCATCAGGACAAGCATGCCGGAACTCAGGACGCCGAATGTGCTCGCCACTGAAGAAGTTCCCGCTACATCGCCCTCGGAGGCGCCGAGAATAATCAGGCCGTTGGCGATGTATACGCCGGCCTCGACGAACCCGACGCCGAGGTTGCGATCCTGGACAACCTCTTTGGTATTGTTGAATGTCGGTAGAAGGATTTTCTCGCACATGACGCTGGCCAGAAGCATGAGCGCGATGGCGGAAAGACCGTAGACACCGATCATAACCGCGTCCGTTCTCAGGCCCTGTGATTCGCCCGAAATCGCCCCGCCGAAAGCGATCAGAATTCCGAAGTAAAAGCCAACCGTGGAGATTGCGAGTGCCTGGTTGTCCCGAGTGAAGAGCTCGGCATTCAACTCCACACGCCGATACAGCTTGGAATAAGCGAACTTCGCGATCCACAAGAGAACAAACGCTTCGAGGATATAAACGAAGGATTCGCCAATCAGGTAGAGACTATCCGCGAGAGAAAACTGGGCCAGTAGTGGAGCAGGAGTTTGCGCAGAGAGGATAAACTCCAGTCCGGCGAATACTAGGGCGACTAACAGAAATACGACAGCGAGTAAGACCGGCTGTTTGCTCATGATGAAATCCCTATTGTGCCGTCGGGTCGAAGATCATTTTCCCAGGCCGCTCCATCTAGAGGCCGCCCGACTGGTTGCTCTGGCCTGGAAACGCGCCTGTTTGGCCTGATACCTCTGAGAGAAAGATGGCCGCGTTGTGGCCGTCGCAGTACCGTCCGCGCCGAAAGTGGGCCGCCCACCGGTCTGAGGGCCGTAATACGACTGTCCGCGGTTCCTCGTACCGATGTAGGCGTCGTAGTCCCCCCGATTGATCCGGTGGCCACCTAGCGCGGCGCTCATGAACGCGTACTGTCCGTAAAAGATCCAGAATCCGCCGGGACCAAAGTACCCGTATTGGCTACGGCCCACATGCTGATAGTAGGGAGGGTGGCTTTGGTCATAGCCGGTCAAGGTGCCATCTGCCGTCTTTGCAGCCACTACCATACCGATGGATCGTTCATAGCGGTCTACCAGCCTGTCGGAAATCGAATACGTGTCCAGCCGTTCATCAGACTGGGCGGCTGTTCCCACGTCGGGGCTCTCTCCGATTGGCTCGGTGATCTGGAAGCTGCTCTTGAGCGTCAGGCTGTTTCGCAGAAACCCGTCCTCGACATCGTCCACGATGATCGAATACTCGGGATACTGAGCAAGCTTCTGCACCAAATTTGGAAGCGGGTCGCCCCTCGACAGCAAGCCGAAGACGAGCCAGACACCGAGCAGTATCCCGACCACAACCACGCCCACCAGGACCCAACGTTCCTCGTTTGTCTGTCTGGGCATTCTAAACTCCTTGGACCATCTTTGACCCTGGTAGTGCCTACGCATTCCCACTTGGCAGGATGTTCATGAATTGATACTCTTGCACATATTCACCCACGACGAACTTGAAATCCCTCTCTCCGTACTGCGTTACGAACAACACATTCTTCCCTGAGTTATCACAGTAGGTCCAGCTAATAAAGCTTTTTCCCGGGCCCGCGTCGCCTTCATGGAACAGGCCCGCGCCGCTCTCCATCAGTCGATAGCTCCGCCCATTGTGGGTCAGGGTATTGGGTGGATCTTCATGTCGGATCGTGTGTTCAATGACCTCCTCGGCAATCTGGCTGATAGCAATGCTTTCTGTCAGCGTCCAGGAAATCTTGCCGTCACTATCAGCCCGCTCCAGGTAGCCGATCTTGTCGGAGGTTTCGATTACCCATTCCTTAGTCTCGAATCCGGAGTAGTCGTAGGTGTTGTACCCTGTGACCTCCCATGTCTTCATGTCGTAGTCGAAGAGGTACCCCACGTTCATGGAACCCAGTTTATAGTCCACCAGCGAGTCGGATTCCTCATCGCCGGACGCTCCTCCAAACCATTTTGCCCATACCATCATTTTTTTTCCATCGGAAAGCATCGGACTACCATCGAGCGAGATCCTCGCGATAATACCCCGCCAGACGCGGTCGTGCCAAGGTGTTGGGCTCGACGTCAACGCGGGACATGTCCGCATCAAAGTCCAGGTTGGACAAGAAGAGCTCCTTGTGCAGGTAACGCAGCCCGGGCAAAAACTCGATTTCACTGGGATCGATCGGTTGATCGGACCGGTGCTTCCGCAATTAAGTGTTGGCGGCTAGCCCCTAATCCGTCTGCGTGCTAGAGTTTGAACCAGAATTCTGAAGACACAGTTCTCTCATCGTAAGGGCCGAGCCGAAGTGGAGAATCGCAGATGTCTCAATCCCGCATGTCCGTCGTATGGAACAGTCGGTTCCGGAAGCATTATTCACAACGGATTCTACAGAACGAGGTCCGGGAAACGCCGTCGATACCGGTGCGGCGAGTGCGGAAAGACGTTCTCTTCGACGAAAGGCACGCTGTGCCTTCTATTTATTCATCCGCGCGCACTGAACTTGATTAGTGTGCTTGAAACGGCGTGGGCGCAGGTGCGCAGGAATAAGGGTGCACCGGGAGTCGACGGAGTAACGATTGACCAAATCGTGAACTCGGAGGACGGCTCCGCGCAGCTCATCGAGCAACTGCAACGTGAACTGCGTGAGAAGAACCTACAAAGCTCAAGCCACTCGACGCACGTACATCGACAAGCCAGATGGGAGTCAACGCCCGTTAGGCATCCCAACGGTGCGGGACCGCGTGGTCCAAATGGCAGCGTATCTTCCTGCAAGGATCTTTTTGGACGGGAGTGCCCCCGCCGAGGGTGGCGTGGGCGTGCACATGCCGACCCTCTGGGATGCCGATCCAGGTATTCCAAAACCGGGGGGCGCTCCCGTCCACGTCCGGCATGCCCGGCTCGGCGCGGCAGGTTTCAATTCTTGGATATCTTGCCGATAGAGATGACTATACAAGGTGTAAAATCGAAACTTCGGCTCTTGCTTGGCCTTCTGGTGCAGCTTGTGTCTCAGAGTGGAGAGTTTCTCTGGTATCTTTTGACTTGTTCGCCTTTCTGGCGGTCCGTCCATCCAATACCAGGGCATCATCATAGGGTAGTTACCCAATCGATTCTCCCTTCTTCTTACACTCAGCTTGCAAATGGTAGGGCTCCTTCGCTCCACGGGAGTTACCCCGCTTCCTCACTACTATGTGCCCCGCCGACTCCCGCGCAGGCCGCCTTCCGGTTATGTCTTCCCTTGGGCGTTGGGTTCCACCCACCTGACGGGTCTCCCAGGTTCCTCTGTCAGTCTGTTGACACGCGCTGTCCCCAGCCACCCCGGATGGCCCCACGGTTGCACTCGCTCATTCTTCTTCCGTGGATCACAGGCTTCGGGACCTTCGATATCCTTGGCCGTCCATCAATTAGCGTAACGAGGCTGAATCGGGTTCACTTGCGTTACGGCTCGCGTCTTTGCCTCAGGAGGCTTCGGCCCCTGGATTGCTCCAAATCACCGCTCCTTTGGCTACATGTCGTATGAGCAATTCACATGGCAGACTCCTTTCATCCTGCTAGACTGACCAGGCTTAGCCTGGCACTCCAGAGACGCAGAGAATGGAATCAGTGGACGTCGCCTCGTGGGATACTCCACTCTCGCATTCGACTACAGTCGACTCGTGCTCCAGCCGTGCGGCTCAGTCTATTTACTGGATGTCGGAGACGCCATGGCCGGGCCGCCCTTGTACACTTTGCCGTCCTTGACGACGACTTCGACGTCGGCCAAGGCCATGATGTTGAAAAGAGGGTCGCCGTTGACGACGATGATATCCGCGATCTTGCCCACTTCGATAGTTCCCAAATCGTCTCTGCGCCCCAGGATCCGTGCATTGACTCGAGTGGCCGCCGAGATGGCCCGTTGGGGGCTCATGCCCAGATCTACGAAGGCCTTGATCTCTCGCCACAACGCTTCCGTATGGAAGTTCAACGGGGTGCCGGAATCCGTGCCCATGCCCACGACCGCGCCCGAATCGATCCACTGCTTGAGCGAGGCGTCGCCAAACAACATCTGCCGCGGTGTCGTGGAGAAGTATCGAAGGGTATGCCAGTTCTCGAAGCTGTTCTGCACCTCCTCGTGGATCTCGGGCGGGAAATCCCTCTTCAGCTGCGGGTCCTGCAAGCGCTCCGGAAACGCGACCGTCGCCGGAAACACCCATACGCGATGCGCTCCAGTGACGACGACCGGCCTCCCGCTCACAACGATGTCTTCGAGGAGCTCCGCATCGTAGGGGGGTGTGCCGGCGGAGCCCACGTGCTGCAGCACGTCCACCCCGGCCTCGAGTGCGTCTCGAACCGCCTGAGGACTGTAGACGTGCGCGTGCACTCGAATGTCATACCGGTGCGCTGCCTCCACGATGGCCTCGTAATGCGCTCGGTTCAGGCCGGCCCAGGCCTTGATGACGTCGACGCCCGCCTTGGCCAGATCCTCGGTGGCCTTCCCGGCCTCCTCGGGCGTTTTGATCCCGATCTGAGACTCGGCCGGAAAAATAGGCCAGACGCGTCCCGTCACCCAAGCGCCACTCATCCACATTCTAGGACCAGGGATCTCGCCGCGGTTGATCCGATCTCGCACCGTGATGCTATCGTCGAGCGTCGCCCCCAAATCCACCGCCGAGGTCACGCCGGCCATCAGCAACTGTCGAGCTGAAATCTCCATGACCTGCTGGATAGGTGTCCCGGTTTTCTCAAGCCAGGGGAACCAGGTGGCATAGTCACCGTGGCCCAGGATCATGAGGTGAGCATGTAGGTCGATGAGTCCCGGCAGCATCGTCCGGCCCTGCGTATCGATGACGGTGTAGCCTTGCGGGATCTCGAGCTCGGAGGCCCTACCGACGGCGACAATACGGTCGCTCTCGATGAGAACGGCCGCGTTGTGGAGCGGCGGTACCTCATATCCATCCAGCAGCATGCCGCCCACGAGGGCGAGCTTGCTGTTTGGCTGCGCCGACGCTGCGCCTGCGAACACTATCAGCGAGACGGCCGCGGCCAGGAGCGTACCTGCCGTTGGGAACGAGACCCGGCTTTTGCTTCTGTTCATTTTTCTCTCCATGAGGTGTCCTCCGCTCGTCTGCGCGCGGATCCCTCGACGAGATCGAGCAGCTCCCGGTCGATGGGAGCCAGATTTCGTATGGCCCTGAGATCGTTGATGCATTTGCAGAGGCTCGCCGACGTTCGTGCGCCCCCGTGTGCTCGAGGCCCTCGGGCTTGTCGTGCTGCCACTAATTGTCGCCATCGATGTCGAAGCCCAAGCTACGGGCGAGGAGTCCGAATGTGAACGCCCACGCGGATCGTTTTGTTCGTTCGATAAAACATGAACGCCTCAAACGGATGGTTCCGCTCGGGGAGAATATTCTTCGCACGGTTGTTCGCGCTTACGCCGCCCATGACCACCACCAAGGTCTCGACAGCGGGCTGGTCTTCCCAGTGCAGGAAAGTCGCGGGGCGAGACTCATTGTGTCCCTCCGGCTGGGGCCAGCTGGCTACCGGCCGGTCGGCCCGCCCTTGTAGACGACGCCGTCCTTGACGACCACTTCCACGTCGGCCAGCGCCATGATGTTGAATAGCGGATTGCCCCGCACCACGATGATGTCGGCCAGCTTGCCCGGCTCGATCGTCCCGAGGTCGCTCCCTCTGCCCAGGATCCGCGCGTTGATGCGCGTCGCCGCCGAAATGGCGCGCTGCGGCGACATCCCCATGTCCACGTGCGCCTTGATCTCCCGCCACAGTGCCTCGGTGTTGAAATTCGCTGGAGAGGGGTCGGTGCCCATGCCCATCACCGCGCCCGCCTCGATGAACTGCTTCAACCCGCGCTCGCGGAAGAACATCTCCCGGTCAACCCGCTGAAAGTAGCTGATCGTATGCCACTGCTCGAGGGAGGACTGCACTTCCTCCCAGAGGCCGGGTATCGCGGCGAAGTCTTCCTTCAGCTGCGGGTCCTGCAGCCGTTCCGGAAACCCCACCGTGGCCGGAAAAATCCACGAACGGTGGGTGGCGGTGATGACCACCGGCCGCCCCGCGTTCACGACGTCGCGAATCAGCTCCGGAGTGTACGGCGGCGTGGTCCCGGCCGAGCCCGTATGCGTGAGGACGTCCACTCCCGCCTCGAGCGCGTTGCGCACGTCCTGCTCGTCGTACACGTGCGCGTGCACCCGGAGGTTGTGGCGACGCGCCGTCTCGACGATCGCCCGGTAGTGCGCGGGCGTGAGGTTCGTGTATGCCTTGATGACGTCGACGCCTGCCCGGGCCAGTTCGTCGGTGACGCGTGCGGCGTCTTCGGGCGTGTCGATCGTCCCCGGCGGGTAGGCCCACCACTCCTCGCCGGATCGAAACGGGGGCTTCTGGTTCGCCATCGCAGCAGGTTTCCCGAACGAGTCCCGGAGCTCGATGTCGCCGCTTATCGCACCCTTCCGCGGGATCACCAATCCGGCCATCCACAGCCGCGGCCCCGGAATCTCGCCACGGGCGACCCGATCGCGCACTCGCAAGCTCTCTTCGAGCGGCGAACCGAGATCGACCACCGAGGTAACGCCGGCCCTCAGCAGCTGTTTGGCCGACAGCTCCATGACGGCGTCCAGGACGTCTCGCTCGCGCACCCACTGCCACCAGCGCGGGTAGGCCGAGCCGAGCAGCGACAGATGGCCGTGCAGGTCGATGAGGCCGGGCAGCATGACCCGTCCTCTCGTGTCGATCACCGTCGCGTCCGACGGAATCGTGGCGTCGGCGGCCCGGCCCACCCAGACAATCGTGTTGCCTTCGATGAGCACCGCTGCATGGTGCAGCGGCGGCACCTCGTAGCCGTCCAGGAGCATGCCGCCCACCAGCGCCACGCGCGTGGGCGTCTGCGCCCGCAGCTCCGCTGGGGTGCCAAGCAGCACGAGCGCCAGCACGACAACACCGTGTGCGTAGTTTTTCGTGACTCTCATGATTCGCTCTCCCTCTTCGGGCCTTCTCTGTGCGCTAACGGCGCGCCGGCCCACCCTTGTAGACGACCCCGCCCTTGACGACCACTTCCACGTCGGCCAGCGCCATGATATTGAACAGCGGATTGCCCCGCACCACGATGATGTCGGCCAGCTTGCCCGGCTCGATCGTGCCCAGATCCTGCCCGCGGCCGAGAATGCGCGCACCGATGCGCGTTGCGGCCGAAATCGCCCGCTGCGGCGACATCCCCATGTCCACGTGCGCCTTGATCTCCCGCCACATCGCCTCCGGATTGAAGTTCATCGGCGAGCCCGAGTCCGTCCCGATGCCCAGCACGGCACCGGCCTCGATGAACTGCTTCAGGCCCCGCTCCCGAAAGAACATCTCGCGGTCGACCTGCTGGAAGTACCCGAGCGTGTGCCAGTGCTCGAACGACTTCTGCACCAGCTCCCAGAGGCCGGGATCCGTGCCGAAGTCGGCTTTGAGCTGTGGATCCTGCAGCCGCTCCGGGAAGTCGACCGTGGCTGGAAAGATCCACGTCCGGTGTGTGCCGGTGACGACGACCGGTCGCCCGGCGTTAACGATGTCGCGAATCAGCTCCGGAGTGTACGGCGGGGTGCGCCCGGCTGAACCCGCATGGGTCAGCACGTCCACGCCGGCTTCGAGCGCGTTCCGCACGTCTTTTTCGTCGTACACGTGCGCGTGCACAAGGAGGTTGCGGCGATGTGCGGCCTCGACGATCGCCCGGTAATGCGCCGGCGTCAGGTTCGTGCGCACCTTGATGACGTCCACGCCCGCTCCGGCCAGTTCCTCGGTGATGCGCGCGGCGTCTTCGGGCGTATCGATCCGGTCCGGGTGGACTGCCGGCCACGCGTTCGGGCCGGGAGGGCCGCCCCGCTGAATGACGAACCCGCTCACGAACAGCCGCGCCCCCGGGACCTCGCCCCGCGCGACCCGTTCGCGCACGTTGAGACTCTCCTCGAGCGGTCCACCGAGATCGACGACCGAAGTGACGCCGGCCATCAGGAACTGCCTGGCGGAGATCTCTATGACTCGCTCCATCAGGCCTTTCTCGGCCGCCCATTCCCACAAGGGCGCGTACTTCGACCCCAGGTGCATCAGGTGCGCGTGCAGCTCGATCATCCCTGGCATCATCACGCGACCTCTGGTGTCGATCACGGTGGCGTCGGGCGGAATCGTGGCCTCGGCAGCGCGGCCAACCCACTTGATGGTGTCGCCCTCGATAAGCACGGCCGCGTGGTGCAGCGGCGGCACCTCGTACCCGTCCAGCAGCATCCCGCCCACAAGCGCCAGCTGCTTGGGCGCCTGCGCCCACAGCTCCGCTGACGCGCCCGCCAGAACGAGCGTCCACGCAACGATGATATTCGCGCGTCTTTTCATGAGTCGTCCTCCATCAGCCAGCGATCGGCACCGTCGCTTCGGCGGAATCTTAGCCTCCGCGATCCCCGCCGTTGAAACGGCCGAGTCACGACTTAGAACGCGAGGTTCGCGTTCACGAGCGGCCAATGGCCCGCGGCCATGAAGACCCGCGTCCGCGGCCCCTCGCCGAAGACATACAAGCCCGGGACGTCGAACCACGCCTTCTCGCACTTGATCTCCCCGCCCACTATCGTCACGCTCACGCGCTCGCGCATCGTAAGCAGCGCTTCGTCCAGCACGCTGCGGATCGGCGGACGGATGCCTCGACTTGATCTCGTCCAGCAGCGTCTTGCAGGTCGGCATCGTGGCGAGAGAGCATAGCACAAGGAGAGCCGATAGGGGCGCGCACGGCCCAGGGACAGGAGCCGCGGTGCTAGACCTGCCTAGCATCGATTTACTTGAGAAAGACCCGAAGTTATGCCTTGGAATGCGAGACCGCGTTATGATATCCATCGTAGGAGGAGCAGGGGCAGAAGGATCGTCCCACCTTCTGCCCCTGATTTGGGCTCTGGAACATCCCAGTCCGTGCCGGCACGTGAGGGGAACAGCCGTGTGGGCACAGAAAGGAGTCTGGTATAGACATGGACGGTCGTAGAGGCTCCGGCTCGTGGTGGCACGCCGTGGTGTTGTCCGGGTTTTTGCTGGTGTGCCTTACTCCAGGACATGCCGCGGCGCTCCAAAACACCGTTAAGGGCCGAGTCACCGACGAGGACGGCAACCCTCTCGAAGGCGCCGCCTGTACCTTCACGCAGCGGGCTCAAAATTTGACGGTCCGGGTCAAGTCCGGCAAGGACGGACGTTTTCTCCGAGCGGGGATACGGAGCGGCCAGTACCGCATCGTCTGTGAGCTTACCCGATACGCCCACGAGCCCATGGTCACTCAGATTGGAGGCGGCGGCACGAGTTCACTCGAGTTACGGATGGTCAAGACGGAATCCACCTATTACGAGGAGGGATTTCAGGCGTTCTCCGGCGGGCGCTTCGAGAAGGCTGTCTCTCTGATGAAGCTTGCCTTGGCCGACGACCCCGACGACGCCCGAGCAGAATACATCTTGGGCCTCAGCCTAACCGATCTGGGGAAGTACGACGAAGCGCTGGAGCATCTGACGCGTGTGGCAAGCTCTGAAAGCGAGCTGGCGACGAGCGCCATGCTCAACCTCAGCCTCGGCCAGACGTACCTCCTGATGGGCGATGAAGAGACTGCCGAGAAATACATCCAGAAAGCGGGTAACCCCGCGGCGATATCCTCCATGGTTGCCAATGCCGGGACCTGGGCCTTCAACCGCGGACAGTTGGAAAAGGCGGAACGGTATTTCCAGAGGGCACTCCAGGCGAACCCACAAAATGTGGACGCATTATACGGCCTCGGCGTTTGCCACATCAAGGCCAAGCGGACAGATGAGGCCTTGGAAGTCCTCAAAACCCTCCTCTCGACCGCGCCGGAGCACGAAAAGGCGAAACAAGCGGAAGTTCTCGTCAAGAAGCTCGAAGCCGAACGCTAGGGAACGACCCGCTCGGTTGCCTTCTATCGGGTCAAGCTGGTCACATAGTGTCGACGTTAGTTTAGAACCGGTCAGGTCTATCCCAGTGCTTCAAAGGACCAATGGAGCGAGTATGGTTTGGAACACGTCTCGTAGCGGGTCCCGTCCCCTGAGCGTCTGTGGGAAAAAACGACGCGATTCCCCTGGATGTAGCATGAAAATTGTAGCTCTTACCTGAAACTCAAGTCGCTATAGTTTCTTCCGCCGACCATCAAGAAGTTCACGTTCCTCAAATCCCGGATGTTTTCGTCAGGCTTTCCCTGTATGGATATGATATCCGCGTATTTTCCCTTCTCGATGGTTCCTACATCGGCATCGATTCCGACGACCTGCGCGTTGATCCCGGTGGCAGCAGTAATCGCCTCCAAAGGGCTGAAGCCGGCTTTGACGAGGTTCTCCATTTCGAGCGCCATTAGACCATGCATGCTGTCCGTTCCGATGCCAACGAGGACCCCTTTTTCCTTCGCTCTTTTCAGCTGGCTCCAACGTTGCTTGACGCGACTGGCCCTTCGTTCGCTCTCGGCAATCGCTTCCTGATGAACTTTTGCGCATCTGTCGATCCACGCCTCGATACTCCGGGCCTCGTTGTCCAAAAACTCCCATTCGTCGAATACCCTTTGGAAGCCGATCGTATACGTGTTCACGAATCCAACGTTCCGGTCCACCAAAAGATTCATAAGATCTTCACTGAGCCCTCCCCCGTGCTGGATCGAATCGACACCGGCTTCCACCGCCAGCCGGATCGACTCGCCGTTTGCGTGCGCCGTCGCTTCTATCCCGAGGCGGTGCAGCTCACCGATGGCTGCCTCGATCTCTTCCGTCGTATAGTTGGACTCCCCCGGGGCGTAGGGTGTACCGGTGTTCGGGCCGACCCGTGCCCGATCGGTGACCGTCAGCTTCATGTGGTGAGCGCCCATCTCGTAATTTTTGCGGACAAAGACCCTCATCTCCCAAGGCCCATTTGTCGTTCGATACTCGGCGGGTCCATGACCAGCGGTAGTCGAAATAAAGTTTCCGCTTGGGTAGATCCGAGGACCCGCAATAATTCCGTCATCCACCGCTTCCCTGGCATGTATGTCGTTGTAGTGGACTTCGCCCACAACGTAGAGGCTGGTTACACCTGACAGCAGTTGCACCCGTATATCGCGAACGATACGTGCCATTTGTTTGGCGTCAGCCTGGGTCATGCCCTCGAGCTGGCCTTGCAAAGTGCGGGTATCTGGGCGAATGGACAAGTGAGCGTGGGCGTCCACGATACCGGGCATCACAGTCTCCTGGCTCAGGTCTATGATTCGTGCCCCCTGGGGAACGGAAATGGCCCTTCCCACCGCCTCGATGCGATCTCCTCTAATGATGATGACGGCATTCTCGACCGCAGACGCCCCCGAACCGTCAATCAACCGACCTGCCCGGATCGCCGTCACTTCTTGCCCACTGACCATTGCCGTGCAAAGAATGAGGACGGAGCTCAGCAAGAAAGATCCAGTCATGATTCGCATAATTCCCTCTCCTTACTCGAAAATGAATATAGTAATAACCAAGAGCTGTGAATTGGCTGATTGAACAAAGGCGATATATCCGCGCGCGAATTCTGAAACGGAAACCCGGTTTGCCGAAGCGGAGGAAGAAGGCGCCATCGGTGCTGAGGATACAAGATCCATCCAAGGAAAAGAGGAGAATTTCGATGGACCGGAGCGCGGGAAAAACCTCGGCGCATGCTGGTCGAGGCAGTCGAGATGGGCTGCGGCGCGAGACACGGCGGGTGAATGACAAACCAGTGATCGACGGAGAACGGGAACCATCGTTTCTTTCGAAACGGGCGCGGTCGAGGAGAGCGAAAAGACAGGAGATTTAGAAGATGCTTTACGATCGCCCTTTGAACCCGAACAAGACCAATCCTAACCGGCACCTGCTCCTCCTCATCGTGTTCGCCAGCTTCCCGCTCGTGTCGGTTTGTTGCTCTTATCCGGAGGCGGAATCGGCGCGAGAAGCCTACCAATACGATCTCTTGCTCAAGGGCGGAACCGTCGTAGACGGATCGGGTTCGTCCCGTTTTCAAGCGGACGTCGGAGTCCGGGGGGACAGGATTGTGCGCGTCGACCGGGACGGAATTCCGCCCGACGAAGCCGCACGGGTGCTGGATGCCGAAGGCCTGATTGTAGCACCTGGCTTTCTCGACCATCATGCCCACATTCAGGTGCGAATCCATGAACATCCTCTGGCGGAAAATTTTATCCGCCAGGGAATCACCACGATTCTTGCCTCTTTGCACAGCGGTCGCCAACCTTATCCACTTGACGAGTATGCGCGTTCTTTGAAGATTGCACCGAATGTGGGGTTTTTTGCGGGTCACAGCTGGACCCGCCGTCAGGTGCTCGGCATGGATAACCGGGAGCCCACTTCGGAGGAGCTCGAGCGCATGAAAGGGCTTGTCGAAGAGTCGATGCAGCAGGGCGCTTTGGGACTCTCCACCGGCCTCCTTTATGTACCGGCCAATTACGCCAAGACCGGGGAAGTTATAGAACTGGCGAAGGTCGCGGCACGCTATGGAGGCGTCTACTACACGCACATGAGAGACGAGGGACGCGGGCTTTTGGATGCCGTCGCCGAGGCCATCAGAATTGGGAGAGAAGCGGGGATTCCCGTGGAGATACAGCATCACAAGGCGATGGGTGCGGCTCAATGGGGTTGGACTGAGAAGACGCTAGCCATGATCGATAAAGCCCGCGAAGAAGGCTTGGACGTCAAACATGATCTCTATCCCTACACTGCCGGAAGCACCGGATCGAGTGTGCTTTTCCCTCAGTGGTCTTTGGCCGGAGGTCCGGAGAAGTTTCGGGAACGCATTGAAGAACCGGAAACTCGTGCCCGCATCGAAGCCGAAATGAAAGAGATGTTCGAGACGGAGTGGGTGGGCGACGATCTGGCGCGGATCCAGTTCCGACGCCTCCGTTCGGACCCACGATACGACGGGAAGACGCTGGCCGACTTGGCTGCCCATCGCGGGATGCCCAACACGGTTGCGTCGGGAATCCAGCTGGTCATCGAGCTCCAGCTCGCGGGCGGGTTCAGCGCCATTTACCACTTTATGGACGAAGAGGACGTCAAGAGAGTGATGCGCCATCCCTTGGCGATGTTCCAGACTGACGGGGATCCGATCAGCTACGGCAAGGGTTTTCCGCATCCCCGGAGCTATGGCGCTTTTCCTCGGGTGCTGGCGCGATTTGTTCGCGAGCTCGGTGTGCTGGAGCTCGAAGATGCCATCCGGCGCATGACCCATGCCTCGATGATGCAGATTGGACAGACGGAGAGGGGCTTGATCAAGGAAGGAATGTACGCAGACATTACCGTCTTTGACTTTGATCGGATTCAGGATCTGGCCACTTATACTGATCCTCACCGCTACTCGGTGGGAATCGAGCATGTCATCGTCAACGGTGTCCCGATTATCGACGGCGCTCAATTGACCGGCGAGAAACCTGGGCGAGTCTTGGTAGGACCGGCGAGACCAAAAGATCCCGGCAAGACCTAGCTTAGCTGACTTAACTAGTACCCGTCCTGAAGCCTGTAAGGGATTGAGAAAAAAGGAGAAATCGCAAATTTAGGGCTAGTCTTCTGAGGGGGTGTCGATTAGGATCGTGTCGTTGAAAACATCCGATTCTAAATGACTTAACTCCAAAGGAGACCAGCCCTAAATGCGAAAAACGATCAACCCACAGCCAAATCTACGTGAGCCCTGGCTGGAGCTGGAGCACGCACGCGAACTCGAAACGATCTCGTCGCTACTCGATGCCCATCCTAAGCTCAATGAGCTGGTACTGCAAGACCTAAGGTCGGTCACCCCACCGGCAGGGAGCGATGTTGGTCGTGGGGGAATGAGTGCGGAGCAGGTTCTCCGGGCGTTGTTGGTGAAGCAGCTGAATCAGTTCACCTATCGGGAGCTGGCGTTTCACTTGGCAGACTCTCGAAGCTATCGGACGTTTTGCCAGCTCGGCATCATAGAGCCGACCCCGTCGAAGTCGACCCTAGCAGCAAACATCAAAGCCGTGAAGTTCGAAACGCTGGAGCAGATCAACCGAGAGCTGGTGAGTGTTGCCGAGGATGCTGGGATCGAAAAGGGAAGAAAAGTACGAGTGGACTGCACGGTAGTGGAATCAAACATTCATCCGCCTACAGACTCCGAGCTTCTTTATGACTGTGTTCGGGTTCTCACTCGCGTGATGTGCCGAGCTCGCGAACTGCTGGGTACAGTAGTGGTCTTCGGCAATCGAACGCGTCGAGCGAAGAGACGTCGACTGGGAGTTCTGAACGCGAAGGATAAGCAACAAAGGCGTCGCGTCTATCGAGATCTACTGAAGGTGACGGAAGAAACCTATCGCTCCGCTCAACGCGTTGCAGCACAGTTGGAAGAGTCGGGCTTGACCGAGCCGGTGAAGCGAGCGAGCGCGGAGAGGATCGCCGCGGATTTTGAGCACTTTCTCGTCCTCACCAAGAAAGTCATCAACCAAACCCAACGCCGAGTGATCGACGAAGAGCGTGTGCCTGCGGAGGAAAAGGTCGTTTCTATCTTCGAAGAACACACCGACATTATTCGCAAAGACCGGCGCGAGACTCTCTACGGCCACAAGGTGTGTATGACTGGTGGCTCGTCCTCGATGATTTTGGATTGCGTGATCTTGGATGGGAATCCGTCCGATTCAACTCTCGCGGAAACCATGATCGACCGTCAAGTCGAACTCTACGAACGGGCCCCGCGCCAGGTTGCCTACGATGGCGCGTTTTCTTCAAAGGCAAACTTGGAAGCCATCAAAGGCAAGGGAGTTGAAGATGTTGCCTTTACCAAGGCTCATTTCGTGGTGACCGATATGGTCAAGAGTTCCTGGGTCTATCAACGCCTGCGGCGATTTCGCTGCGGAATCGAAGGCGTCATTTCGTTCTTGAAACGAGTCTTTGGTCTCGACCGATGCACATGGCGCTCATTGCCTTCTTTTAAATCGTACGTATGGAGTTCCATCATCACCTGCAACCTACTGATGATGGCAAGACACTTATTACAATAATAACTATTACTCTTCCGCCCCTTATAGCCATGGATTGCTGACGATTCGCCTCTCGTTTCGTCCAAGATTTTCATTCGCTCTCAACCCCACGAAGCCCCTTCCGAAAACGTATAATACCCACATCTTCGATAGGTCTCTCGCACACCACAAGTTATGGTGTTTCTGGACAGGAACTAACTAGTATCCGTCCTGAAGCCTGTAAGGGATTGAGAAAAAAGGAGAAATCGCAAATTTAGGGCTAGTCTTCTGAGGGGGTGTCGATTAGGATCGTGTCGTTGAAAACATCCGATTCTAAATGACTTAACTCCAAAGGAGACCAGCCCTAAATGCGAAAAACGATCAACCCACAGCCAAATCTACGTGAGCCCTGGCTGGAGCTGGAGCACGCACGCGAACTCGAAACGATCTCGTCGCTGCTCGACGCCCATCCTAAACTCAATGAGCTGGTACTGCAAGACCTGAAGTCGGTCACCCCATCGGCAGGGAGCGATGTTGGTCGTGGAGGAATGAGCGCGGAGCAGGTTCTCCGGGCGTTGTTGGTGAAGCAGCTGAATCAGTTCACCTATCGGGAGCTGGCGTTTCACTTGGCAGACTCTCGAAGCTATCGGACGTTTTGCCAGCTCGGCATCATAGAGCCGACCCCGTCGAAGTCGACCCTAGCAGCAAACATCAAAGCCGTGAAGTTCGAAACGCTGGAGCAGATCAACCGAGAGCTGGTGAGCGTTGCCGAGGATGCTGGGATCGAAAAGGGAAGAAAAGTACGAGTGGACTGCACGGTAGTGGAATCAAACATTCATCCGCCTACAGACTCCGAGCTTCTTTATGACTGTGTTCGGGTTCTCACTCGCGTGATGTGCCGAGCTCGCGAACTGCTGGGTACAGTAGTGGTCTTCGGCAATCGAACGCGTCGAGCGAAGAGACGTCGACTAGGAGTTCTGAACGCGAAGGATAAGCAACAAAGGCGTCGCGTCTATCGAGATCTACTGAAGGTGACGGAAGAAACCTATCGCTCCGCTCAACGCGTTGCAGAACAGTTGGAAGAGTCGGGCTTGACCGAGCCTGTGAAGCGAGCGAGTACGGAGAGGATCGCCGCGGATTTTGAGCACTTTCTCGTCCTCACCAAGAAAGTCATCAACCAAACCCAACGCCGAGTGATCGACGAAGAGCGTGTGCCTGCGGAGGAAAAGGTCGTTTCTGTCTTCGAAGAACACACCGACATTATTCGCAAAGACCGGCGCGAGACCCTCTACGGTCACAAGGTGTGTCTGACTGGTGGTTCGTCCTCGATGATTTTGGATTGCGTGATCTTGGATGGGAATCCGTCCGATTCAACTCTCGCGGAAACCATGATCGACCGTCAAGTCGAACTCTACGAGCGGGCCCCGCGCCAGGTTGCCTACGATGGCGCGTTTTCTTCAAAGGTAAACTTGGAAGCCATCAAAGGCAAGGGAGTTGAAGATGTTGCCTTTACCAAGGCTCATTTCGCGGTGACCGATATGGTCAAGAGTTCCTGGGTCTATCAGCGCCTGCGGCGATTTCGCTGCGGGATCGAAGGCGTCATTTCGTTCTTGAAACGAGTCTTTGGTCTCGACCGATGCGCATGGCGCTCATTGCCTTCTTTTAAATCGTACGTATGGGGTTCCATCATCACCTGCAATCTACTGGTGATGGCGAGACATCTATTAAGATCATAACTATTACTCTTCCGCTCCCATAGCCTTGGATTCCTGACGATTCGCCTTTCGTTTCGTCCAAGATTTTCATTCGCTCTCAACCCTACGAAGTTCCCTACCGAAAACGTATAATACCCACATCTTCGGTAGGCCTGTCGCACACTGCGTATTCCAGCCATCGTGAACACCGAATCCAGAGCAAGCTGAACAGCGAATCCGGTGAAGCCGAACGCTCATCGAAGCGATGAAGTGTTGGGTGACCTCCTTTCCACTGATTGAAAACGTGAACCTATCTTACCTGCGTGTTGTGTAGCAAGGGGCGGCAGGTCGGTGCCGGAGGGAGCGGGCGTAAGGAAAGACGCGAAGCGACCTTCCCGCTCCCGTAGGCAGCGACCTGCCGCGGCCGAACCCCGGGCGATGTGGGGCTGGTTTCGGGGGGTTGCTGGGGTATGGCCTGGCTCGAGAAGACGCTTCCTGAGGCATTCTCGCGCGTCGTTTTGGCGCCGCATCGTCTGGTACCCCGGGTTTGGCGGTTTCACCCGTTTTTATCGCATCGACGCTGTGGTCCCTCGCTCGCTCATGCATCGGCGTTGTCAGATGCCTTTGGCGCAGCCTTGGTCTTTCTCAGAGAAGCTCCTTTGAGAGTGATGCGGTGCGCGCTGTGGAGAATGCGATCGCAGATAGCGTCTGCCTGGTTTGGGTCGCCAATCGCTTCGTGCCACTGCTTGAGCGGAATCTGGGTCGCGATGAGTGTGGAGCCACGCTCGGCGCGGTCTTCGATGACCTCCATTAGATCCCGTCTCTCCGATTCTTTCAGCGGGTGAAGCAGCCAATCATCGATAGCCAGTAAGTCCAGCTTGGCGAGTTTCGTCAAAAGCCGGGCGTAGGAACCATCACCACGAGCGACCGCGAGTTCGTGGAGCAAGCGCGGTGCTCGCACGTAGCATCCGGTGAAGCCGCGACGACAGGCCCGCTCCACGAAGGCGCAAGCCAAGAACGATTTGCCAATCCCCGTCGGGCCGGTGATGAGCAGGTTATGGCGCTCACCGACAAAGCGGCAGTTGCCCAGGCTCAAGATCTGTTCGCGGTTTAAGCCTCGAGGCGCTTGGAAGTTCACGTTCTCCAAACATGCCGGATAGCGGAGCTTTGCCGCTCGCAGTCGTCGAGAAAGCTTACGCTGTTCGCGGGCGGTCCACTCGGCATCGACCAGGAGTCCCACACGTTCCTCGAAGCTCAGCTCCTTGTATTCGCTCGAGCTCAACTGGGTTTCGAACGCGGACACCAAGCCGAACAACTTCATGGCGTTCATCTTTTCTATCGTTTCGGGTGTCAGCATCGGGACTCTCCTCCTTCGTAGTGATCCGCGCCTCGGATGTTCTCGTGCTCCTCTCGCGGTTTCGCTTCGGCGTCCGATTCGAGCACCACACGATCCAGACCAGCCGAGAGAATGTTTTTCACCGTGCGATAGCTGTAAGAGCTCAAAGCTTCCGCTCGTGCGCAAGCGGCCTCGAGACGCTCACTGCCCCAGCGGCTGCCTAGTCGCATGACTCCCAGGCAAGAGCAAAATCCCTGCTCCGGGTGAGGCCGACTCTCTAGAATCCCCGCAACCAGCCTTCCCGTGGCGCGACCTGACTGCTCCGCCCAGTGGAGCAGCCGCGACGGCGTCCACTCCAGGTGCTCCCGATGCGAACGTGGCATATGCTCCGGGTTCGTGGAGTAGTGCCCCTTTCCTTTCTTGCGGGGATGCGACGCGACGCGCTTTCCCTTGAACAGGACCTCCACCACCGAGGCCGTCACCCGTGCCTTGACTTTCTCGTGAATGAGCTGATAGGGAACGCTGTACAAGTTGTTCTCCACCTCCACGTGGTAGTCGATGTTCACTCTGCACCGCTTCCACGTCGATAACTCGTAGCTCTCCTGCGGTAGCGGTTTCAGTACGGGCCGGTCTAGCCTTTCGTACAACTCCCGCCGACTCACACCGAGCTTCTGCATCGGACGCGCATTCAGGACCTCTAACTTCTCCCAGATGGCTTCGTTCAGTTCCGCCAGGCTGAAGAACGTGCGATGACGAAGCACCGCCAGGATCCAGCGCTGCGCCACCTGCACTGCCGACTCCACCTTCGCTTTGTCTTTCGGCTTGAACACCCGAGCCGGGACCACAACCGCACCGTAATGCGTCGCCAGCTCTTCGTACGTCCGGTTGATCCCTGGCTCGTAACGGTCCACCATCCACGCCGCTCTTCAAGTTGTCCGGAACCCAGATCTCCGTACTGCCACCGAAGTAATCCGACATCCCCTTATGGGCCTTCGCCCACGATTCCAGCGACTGGTTCAGTGTCGCTTCGACGTAGGTGTAACTGCTCGCGCCCAACGTCCCGACGAACAGCTCCATTTCGACGAGCTCTCCCGTTTTCGGATCGACGATGTGAGGCTTCTTCCCCGAAAAATCGACGAATGTCTTCTCGCCTGCTCGATGCCGTTGACGCATCGTCGGGTTCAGCTTCTTCTTCCACTGACCGTACAGCTCGCAATAACGGCTGTAGCCGTACGCTCCCGGCTTATTCTCCGCGTACTCCACCCACAGCTGCAGCAACGTCAGCTCTCGGTGACGCCTCAGCTCCTCGTGGATGTGGGCATAGTCCAGACCCGGCCGTGCGCCAGACGAGCCCGGCGGCGGAAACAGCCCTGCCTCCAGCTCCCCGTCGCTCAGCTCCTCCGGGAGCGGCCAGCTCAGACCACCCTTCTTCGCCTTGGCCAGGTACTCACTCACCGTTCCAACCGCCACGCGAAGTGCCTTTGCGATCGTGCGGTGAGTAAAACCCAGCTCGTACTTTAACCTTAGAACCTCTCGTATTTTTCTCATCGATAACCTCTTAGCTGCCATTTCCTAGATCGTCCTCCTTCCGGGTACGACCTAGAGTGCCTTGAAACGTGCTATCGATGAGCGTTCGCGATGCCGGAACCAGCGTTCACGTTGCCTGGAATCCGTGTTCACGATGCTTTGGAATGGATGTTCACCTTCGGCTGGAATCTGCGTTCACGATGCCCCTGAATACGCACGCACACCACAAGTTATGGTGTTTCTGGACAGGAACTAACTAACCTGAAGTTACTTGGTCGAATGACCCCACTGACAGTGTGAATCCCCAATGATTACGCGTCTTTAGGGACGCCGAGAGGCTGATTTTGGAGTGCAATACGTAGGCATGTACATAGCATTAATAGATTTATTTATAAAGCAACATAGGCTACGATGGTGGGCATGCATATCCACATCATTCCCAATCGCAACTCTACACCCGCGGTCCTGCTGCGTGAGTCGTATCGGGTAGGCGGAAACGTCCGCAAGCGCCCGCTCGCTAACTTGTCCAAATTGCCCATGGACGGCAGTCGACGCCATCCGGCGCATTCTCAAAGGGGAAAAGCTCGTCTCGGTTGAAGACGCATTCGAAATCGTCGGGAACGGCTCCCGGCACCATGGCCACGTCGACGCGGTGCTCAGCGCCATGAGACAGCTCGGTTTCGAAAAGCTTGTTGGCTCTCGACACTCACCAGAGCGGGATTTGGTCGTAGCCATGGTAGTCGCCCGGATCCTCGAACCGCAGTCGAAGTTGGCGACTAGCCAGTGGTGGCACACAACCACACTGCCCGAAATCCTGGGGGTGAGCGATGCCGACGAAGACGACCTCTATGCCGCCATGGACTGGGTTCTCAAACGCCAGGAGGTCATCGAAAAGAACTCGCGGCGCGCCATCTCCACAACGACGGCCCGGCGCTCTATGACTTAACCTCAAGCTACTTCGAGGGTGTGAGTTGTCCGATCGCCCGCCTCGGATACGACCGTGACGGCAAGAAAGGCAAGCTGCAGATCAACTACGGTCTGCTGACCAACGAACGCGGAATCCCCGTGTCGGTATCGGTCTTTGAGGGCAACACGGGCGATCCCAAAACGCTGTTGCCTCAGGTAGAAAAGGTGCAAGAGCGCTTCGGCATCGAGCAGTTTGTGATGGTGGGCGACCGCGGGATGATCACCCAGACCCAGATCGACGAGTTGCGGGAGATGGACGGTATCGACTGGATTACCGCTCTGCGTCCCGAACCGATTCGCAAGCTCATTAACGATGGGGTGCTCCAGATGGGGCTATTCGACGAGCGGAATCTGTTTGAGGTGACGCACCCGGATTTCCCCAACGAGAGGCTGGTCGCTTGCCGCAATCCGGAGCTGGCCGAGAGGCGGCGTCACAAGCGTCGTGCTCTGCTCGAAGCGACCTGCAAGGAGCTGGAGAAGGTTTGTCGGATGGTTCGAGCGGCGCCGTTTGCAGGGCAAGGAGGACATCCGTGCTGCAGTGGAAAAGCTCCTCAACAAGTACAAGGTCGGCAGGTACTACAGGCTTGACATCCGTGACGACGGTTTCGACTTCGAGCTAGACGAGACAACGATGGATGCCGACGCCTCGCGCCTCGCCAACGGCAACTCTGAGCTCGCCAACAAACGGCTCCAGCGGTGGAAGCGACACATGGGGACGATCGCTAAGCAGTTCGGAGGGATTCGCCAACGGATCGGGCGGGGTCAGCTGCATGGTAAAGATAAAATCGGTGTGCGGGTAGGCAGAGTTCTCAACAAGTACAAAGTCGGCAAGCACTTCAAGCTGGACATTCGCGACGACAGCTTTAGCTTCGAAATCGACGACACAAAGGTCACTGCGGAAGCTGCCCTTGACGGCATCTACGTGATTCGCACTAGCCCATGTTTACCTTTTATGAGCACCCTAACGCTCGTAAGTGACTGAATTCAAAGGAACGGGGGTTGGAATTCGCCCAAAACATAGAGACAGAGATTGTGCTTTGAGCGCCATTAATACGTTGTAATCGTGGACAATGACATGTAGTATGCGTGAGGACAGGTTATGTTCTTCCGCATCGTTCGGGCCGCAGGCGGCAAAGGGGTTCAACATGAGTATGTCCGCCTGGTCGAGTCGTATCGGGAGCACGGCAAGCCGAAGCAACGCGTAGTGTGCAACTTGGGGCGCAAGGAACTTCTAGTTGCCAATCTCGACTCCCTCAATCGGTTGCTTGGGGCCGGTGAACCGGCCGACACCGAGCGAGCAGCCGAGCAGGTCGCGGGGGCAGACGCGTGGGATTGGGGTCCGATGCTGGTGACGGCGACGCTGTGGCGCGAGTTCGGGCTGGAGCAGATTCTCGACCGGCTCGGGGGCCGCGGCAAGCGGGACGGAGTGGCGCTAAGCGAGCGAGCTTTGGTGCTGGTCGCCAACCGGCTATGTGCTCCGTCAAGCGAGCACGGTCTGGCGCGCTGGCTCGAGACCGACTTCGTCTGCGACCGGCAGGGGCGGCGGTGGGTGCCGCAGTGGCGCGATGATGGGGAACGGCGAGCGAGTCGCTCCCCGCGGGTTCGCGTGGAGTTTCGCCAACTCAAGCAATGGTACCGAACGCTCGACCAGCTGCATGCCCGCAAAGAACAGATCGAGAAGGAGCTGTTTTTGCGCTTGCGGGATCTGTTTTCGCTTGAGGTTGACATGGTGTTTTACGACCTGACGTCGACGTACTTCGAAGGTCAAGGCCCTCCGGGGCTCGGCGCCCACGGCTACAGTCGCGACCGCAGACCGCGTAACCGGCAAGTGCTTATCGGTCTGGTGATGGTGGACGGTTGGCCGATCGCCCACCATGTTTTCGCCGGCAACTGGCGTGACGCGAAACGGTGCCGCAGGTGCTCAACGATCTCAACGAACGATTCGGTTTGCACCGCGTGGTTTTTGTCGGCGACCGAGGGATGGTAACGAGCGACAGCCTGGCAGTGGTGCGCTCGCGCAAGCAGGGCTATCTCGTCGGGCTGCAAAGACGACGGCGCGAGGAGGTCTATCGTTACATCGAGCGCGCCAGCGGAGAGTGGATCGACTGCCCTGGTGGCATCACGGTGAGCGAAAAAGCCGAGCCACCTAAGACTCGTGTGCAAGAAGTCCGCTCCGAGCAGTCTGGGGTGCGCATCTTCGTCGTTCACAGCGACGAAAGGCTCGCCTACGAGCGCGGGCAGAGGCTGCGGGCCATGGGGCGTGCCCGTGCGGCATTCGAGGCCCTCGAGCGCCGCGTGCGCGACGGACGATTGAAAGCCCCCGAGAAAATCGGTGCCGCCGCCGCGCGCATACAGACACGCCACCACGGTCACCGTTACTACGACTGGGAGTACAAAAACGGTCGCTTCCGCTTCTTCGAGCACCCCGTCAACCTCAAGCGCGAGCAAGCCTACGAGGGTAAGTACGTTATTCAAACCGAGGAGCAAAACCTCTCTCCGGTCGACGCCGTGCGCCTTTACAAGGACCTAAACGAGGTCGAGCGAGCCTTCTCATGCCTTAAGGATGTCATTGAGATGCGTCCCGTTTACCACCAGACCGATGAGCGTGTGGAGGCACATCTTTTCGTAGCTACGCTGGCCTTCCTTGTGCATCGGGCTCTTGAGAAAAAGCTCAAGGTCGCCGAACTCGACCTGTCCGCAACCGAGGCACTACAAGCGCTACGCTCGGTCCGGGTCGTCGACTTACAGCTGGGTTCTGGGCGGACTAAGCGCGTCGTCACGCGCGGCACCGCTCGCGCCAACTCGATCCTGACTGCACTCGGCATCGTTGAACGCGACCCGCCAGCCTTCTCCGAGGAGGTGCTGTCAGCGTAGAGACAAACCGCCGATCTCGATCCTTTGTTTTCGATGACTTAGACACCTAAAAGGGAAACATGGGCTAGTCTTTCTGAGCAGCGGATGAAAACCGACGACACGGTGCGCAGCTACAAGTTGCTAACCCAGGTCGAGAGGGCGTTTCGTTCCTTCAAGAGCATCGACCTGAAGGTGCGGCCCGTTCGTCACCGGCGCGAAAACCGAGTCCGGGCGCACATCTTCTTGTGCATGCTGTCTTACTACGTCCTGTGGCACATGATGGAGGCTTGGCGGCCGCTGCTATTCTCTGACGAGGACCAGCAGGCGAAGGCCAAGCGTGACCCCGTTGCTCCGGCGGAGCGCTCCGAGGCGGCCCTGCGCAAGATACAAACCAAGAAGCTTGACGATGGGAGTCGAGCTTCCAGCTTCCGCACGCTGCTGCGCCTTCTCAGCAACATCGTCCGAAACAAATGTCGGAACCCGAGGGCGGCACCGAGCGAGATGACCTTTGACTTTGACGTGACCACAACACCGGACTCCAAGCAGCGTAGGGCCTACGAACTACTGAAGGGTATCACCGTGTAGACAGAAGCGCGTACCATCCACTCGGCCTATGCCTCTGGATTAACGCGGGATGTCGGTTTTTCTAGGCAGGAACTTCAGACTAACCAGCTTCACACGGGGCGGTTCCGGCTACGTCATCAAAAAAAATAACCACTCTGGTAGTGCAAAGTGGCAGGATCCCGCCGGTTCGTTGAATCGGGATCCTGGATTGAAGGAGATCCACGTTGTTGGATCAAGAATCCGTAACTTTGGAGTACTCGAACGAACACCCACCCAACTGTCGCTTTGGACGGCGTATCTTATTGAAAAATCTACTCAAACTAATCTCAACGGAGAAGTCTTGAATTGGAACAGGGTTTGCATAACAGATTCTCCTTCAGTATCGATATCGTATCCGACGGCATCGGCGCGTCCCGGCCCGGGGGCCACGGAGCCCCAGAAGCCGAGACTAAGGAGTACGTAAATGAGACGTAGTGTCACTTTCCAACGTCTTTTGATAGCACTTATAGCGTTGGCGACCTGCGTTAGCTTGACGCCAGCGCTTTACGCTCAAGTGGCATCGTCCGGGGTCTCGGGAAGGGTCACGGACGACACCGGAGGGCTCCTCCCCGGCGTGTCGCTGACCCTGACCAACGTGGCCACCAACCAGTCGCTAACGGTGACAACCAATCAGGACGGATTCTATCGGTTTGGGAACCTCGCGCCCGGCAACTACACGTTCGTGGCCGAACTCACCGGGTTTGCCACGTACAACCGTGACGAGTTCATGGTCAATGTCGGAGGGGGGGTCGAGCTGAGCTTCGCGATGCAGCTCTCATCCGTCGAGGAAACGGTGACGGTCACCGGCGAATCGCCGATCATCGAGATCGCGAAAACAGACATGAGCACCGTCATTGGCTTGCGGGAAATCGAGACCCTCCCCACCAGCAGCCGGAATTACCTCGACTTCGCGCTCCTCACCCCGGGCTCGGTGGAGAACAACAGCACGACCGGGCAGGGCATTGGTTTGAACATTGGCGGTGCCCGCGCCAAGGAGGGTGCCCTCCTGGTGGACGGATTCTGGAACACGGACGAGTCCTTCACCTTCGTGCGGCTCAAGTACAGCCAGGACTCGATTGCCGAGTTCGAGGTCGTCACCTTGGGAGCTCAGGCCGAGTACGGTCGTGCCATCGGCGGCATCATCAACGCCGTCACGAAACAGGGCGGCAATCTGTTCACCGGCTCGGGATACGGGTTTTTCCGGAACAAGAGCTTCAGCTCACAGGATCCCCTGTCGCGAGATCGGGGCGCCGAGAAGGCGGAGTTCGACCGCCAGCTCTATGGGGCAAGCTTCGGGGGCCCCATCGTCCGCGATCGCACCTTCTTTTTCGGCTCGGTTGAGCGCGTACAGCAGGATACGCCGCTGGACAACAGCATCACCGCAGAGAATGCGGCCATTATCGGCTTGCCCGCGGGAGACGTGGGCTCCGTCGACAGGCCCCTCCGGGACACGTTCTTTATGGGGAAGGTCACCCACCAATTGAACCAAAATCATTCGATTCAGAGCAGCTACGTCTATACCAAGGACTCGTTTATCTGCTGCTCAAACGCTTTTCGCACGCGATCGCAGACCTTCAATCTGAGGTCAACGGACCAGGCCTTTCAATTCCAATGGACCGGCGTCACCCGGGAAGGTAACTGGCTGCATCAGCTCCGGGCCTCTTACTTTCCGCGCGATTACAATCTGCAAAACCCCGACCTAGGCGGCCCTCCGCTGACGCCGGACGGGGAGCTCAGGTCAAGTCTCGCCCCGTCCGTGAACATCTCGAGTGTGGCTCGGTTCGGTGGCGGCAAATTCACCCTCGCCATGGAGACGCGCCCTTACCACATTACCTACAACTCCACCATCTTCAAGGACAATCATAGCTGGAAGTTCGGAGTGGACGGTATGTTCGTGGGCTTCGACTACATCCGCAATCCGGGACCGCAAACGGGATCTTACACCTTTCGCAATATCGATGATTTTCAACGAGGCGCGTACAGCCGTTACACTCAGCAGTTCGGGGAGCCGCTGGTGGAGCGGTATCACTCGTACGTTGCTTTGTTCCTGCAGGATACGTGGAACGTGAACGACCGCCTGACCTTGAACTATGGCATTCGCTACGATGTGGAGTTTCTCTCCGAGTTCAAGGGCCAGAATTACGGCGAAGACTACGGCAACATCGGGCCGCGGTTCGGCCTTTCTTACGACCTCACGGGCGAAGCGAAGACCCTGTTCAAGTTTGGCGCCGGCCTCTACTACGATCGGATATTCCAGAATCCCATCACGCCTACTTACTTCGACAACAAGGAAGTGGGTATCCAGGTGGGGGCCACCTGGACCCCAGGCACGCCCGGCGCTCCTACCTATCCCAACACGTTTCCCAACCAATTGCTTGCCAGCGGGACGCTTCCGCTGAACGTGCGGAACGTGCACATCGTTCCCCCACCGGGCGGCGAGCCGGGCAACATGCAAGTGCCGACCTCTTTTCAGCTGATCACCACGGTGGACCATGCCTGGAATGACAACTTCGCTTCCAGCGTGAGCTTCGCCTATACCGACTCCTGGGACAAAGAGCTCTTCTTCGATCGAAACTTGGAGTTCGACGAGGCAGCAGGCCGGTTCATCCGGCCCGACCCCAACTTTCGAAGGATTAACCAGTATGTCTATTCCGGAATAGCGGACTATTTCGGTCTCATCCTGGAATCGAAGTATCGCGCCCGCAATTTTCGACTCGGCGGCCACGTGACCTTCGCGGACGCGACGGACCAGCTCCAGAATGCAATCAGGGTCCCGATCAACGACGTTCGTTTTCCGGAGTTAGATATCGGCCCGATGGCCGACACCCCCACCGTCCGAGCCGTGGTCTACGGCTCCTGGGATATCAACACCTACAACGCGGTCTCTTTCATCTATCAGGGTCGTACCGGCTATCGGATCGACCCGCGTGTAGGCGGTGGGTTCGACCCGAACGGCGACGGAACATTCAACGATCGCACCCCGGGGCTTTTGCGGAATAGCTTTACGGGAGGTGGCGTTCAACATGTATCCGCCCGTTACACTCTTAAGGTTCCCGTCGACAGGGGGCGGGTGGAGTTCACGGTCGAGGCGTTCAATCTCTTCAACCGGGATAACCCACTTGGATTCAACAACCAGTATGGGCTAGACGCCGCCAATCCGCT
This sequence comes from Candidatus Marinacidobacterales bacterium, assembly GCA_965197495.1. Taxonomy (GTDB): domain Bacteria; phylum Acidobacteriota; class Vicinamibacteria; order Marinacidobacterales; family SMYC01; genus SMYC01. Next base: position 8,825,816 of record OZ240210.1, on the reverse strand, counting down.
CCCGCAGTTCGGAACCACGACGACTTTCTTGAACCCCCGGGAAATCCAGCTCGGCGTCCGGATCGCTTTCTAGGAGCTCTTGGTTGGGTTGAAGGGAGGTCGTCATGCCGGTCACGCGCCGCGGGTTTCTCACGCCGACCGCGGCGGCGGGCGTGATACCTCCCTTCGACGATCTCACCTCCTCTGACCGGGCCGGCGGCCAGCTTCTTGAGGAAAGCTTCGAAAGCGGAACGAGGCCGAGATCGTGCTGACCCTCGTCGGAGATTTTTACCTGATGAGGGAGTTTCCCGATCACGAGGAGGCCGCCGCGGAACAGGGTTTTGACCTGTTACCAGGGTCGCACCTTGCCTTCATAAGCCTCGGGAACGGTCTTTCCACGGCGGAGGCGAGTGGGTTTCCGAGCGTCGACTGGGGAGGCAGTCTGCGGGTCCCGTCGCTTCGCGGCCACCCCTCGTTCGTCAAAGAGCTGACCTGGGCCGGTGTCAACGCCGTTGCGCTTGCCAACCATCACCCGGGAAACACATGAAATGGCAGGTCAGTCAGGACATCATCGTGGTGAAAGGTAACCCGCCGTTCAACATCGTAGCGCTGGCGGGCGTGGAAGTCGTTGTCAACGACGGGTCGTGTACAAGGGCGGTCCCGGAGGCCGGGGGCGGGTGACCGAGAGCGAGCCATAAAGAGCTTGGTCCGCGGAGCGGAAGCGGCGGTCACACCCAGCCAAGTATAGCCAAGCCATGAAAATGCAAGGTCCGTGAAAGAGCCGATACTTGGATGCCGTTTCGGCGGAGCTTTCCGGAGAGGAGGAAGCACGATGAAGAGAGAACTTAGGCGCCTATGGCTGTCTCCGTTGATGGTGTTCATCTCGGTGGCCGCCATCCAGGCTCAGCCGACGAAGAAGCTAGCGCTTGTTGGCGGGATGCTGCTGGACGGCTACGAAGTGCCACCGGTACACCACGCCGCCATCCTGGTTGAAGACAACAAGATCGTCGAAGTCGGGCGTGCCGCGGAGATGACCATTCCGCCCGACGCCACGGTGATTGACACGAGCGGCCGGGTGATGATGCCGGGGCTCATCGAGCTCCATGCACATCTGATGCTCCTCGGGCATGGGAACTACGCGCGGTGGTTCCCGTGGCAAGCGGAACAGGGGCTCGGCGAGCGCACGATGGAGATCTCCGCCAAGCAGTTGCTGATGGCGGGAATTACCTCGGCGGCGGATATCGGAGGTCCGCTGAAGGAGAGCCTGAGCGTCCGCGACCGCATCAACAGGGGGGAGATTCCGGGGCCGCGGATGTGGATGAGTGGCCCCTGGATCTCAACGAGACCCTGGCGGCTTGGGGGTTTGTCCATGACGTGGCCGGGCATCGAGACCCCGGAAGACGCGGCACGGGCGACGGAGGAGCTAGTGAGAGCGGGTGTCGATCTGATCAAGGGGCAAAGTGGCCTGTCCTTCGAGTACTACAAAGCCATGGTCGAGGTAGCGCACAAGCACGGCTTGAAGGTGCACGCGCACGTGAACATGCCGCAGGAGGCGCGCGACGCGGTCGATGCCGGGTGCGATGTCCTGACCCACGTCGGCTACGACAGGCCGGCTTACGATCCCGAGCTGGTGAAGGACATCGTGGTGAAGGGTATTCCCGTCAATATCACGGCAGCCTTCCGCGCCTGGGTGTTTCCGGCGACGGTTGATTTCCCGGAACGGCTCCAGGACCCACAGCTGAAGAAGGACTTCGGGCCCAAGATTTACCAAGAGGTGCAGGATTCCTTCAAGAGCTTCCATACGCTGAGTTACTTCCGCACCACCAGCGAGCGGGAGATGTTGTTCAGAGAAGCCTCTGTGAAGCAGTGGATTGATTCCGGGGCGGTGGTCGGCATGGGCACGGATTCCGGAACACCCATGAACTTCCATACCGAAGCGCTCTGGCGGGAGATGAAGGCGTTCGTCGATCTCGGAATGTCGCGGCAGCGGGCCATTTCTGCGGCGACGCGCATCAACGCGCGGATCCTGGGCAGAGGGAGCGACCTCGGGACGATCGAGGCGGGCAAGCTGGCGGACATCATCGTGGTGAAAGGCAACCCGCTATTCAACATCATGGCGCTGGCGGACGTGGAAGTCGTTGTCAAAGACGGGGTCGTGTACAAGGGCGGTCCCGAAGGCCGGGGGCGGGTGACCGAGAGCGAGCCATAAAGAGGTTCGTCCACCGGGCGGAAGAGGCAGTCATGTCATTCCAGCCAAGTATTCGCGTAGCCATGAAAATGCTAGTTCGGTCCCCAAGGAAATCCCGTTCCGTATCTGGGTCGCTTTCTAGAGGCTGTCCGTAGGGTTGAAGGGAGGTCGTCATGCCGTTCTCACGCCGCAGGTTCCTCGAGGCCACCGCCGCGGGCGTGATACCTCCCGTCGCCGGAATCATCTCCTCTGGCCGGGCCGGCGGCCATCTTCCCGGGGAAAGCTTCGAAAAGCTCCGAAAGCGGAACGAGGGCGAGACCGTGCTCACCTTCGTCGGGGATTTTTTCCTGATGAGGGAGTTGCCCGATCACGAGGCGGCCGAAGCCGAACAGGTTTTCGACCTGTTACGAGAGTCAGACCTTGCCTTCGCAAACCTCGAAAACGGCCTTTCCACGGTCGGTTCGCCAGAGGCGAGCGGCTTTCCCAGCGTCGACTGGGGGGGCGGCTTGCGCGGCCCGTCGCTGCGCGGCCACCCCTCGCTCGTCAAAGAGCTAACCTGGGCTGGTGTGAATGCCGTTTCGCTGGCCAACAATCACACGGGAAACTACGGTCGAGACGCGCTCCTGGAAACCATGACTACGCTGGACGGAGCCGGCATCCGCTACGCCGGCGCGGGACGGAACGTGGAGGAAGCTTTTGCGCCTGCATACCTCAGCGTGGGCGGCTTGACCGTGGCATTTCTATCTCTCTACAGCTATTACTACCAGTATGGTGCGGACGAGGTCGCAAGCTCGACCGAGGCCGGTGTCGCCTCCTCGCGGACCTTTGATGTCCTGCTGCAGGTGCCCTCGGGTCTCGAGAGCAGGTATGTGAATCCGAACCATGACGATCCACCCTACCAGCTTGGTCTCCAGCCGGGCGGCTCGCACTCCGTGTTGGCTCCACTCAAGGAAGATATCGATCGCATGAGGGACGCGATCTCTCAGGCCCAGGCCCGAGCGGATTTCACCATCTTGTCGGTGCACTTGCACTGGGGCCGGAGCGGCAAGCATGACCTCCCCTTTCAACAACGGGTGCTGGTCCAGGCGGCAATCGACGCGGGCGTGGACCTCTTCGTGGGGCATGGCCCCCACGTGCTGGGGGGAGTGGAGACCTTTCGCGGAAAGGCCATTGCTTACGGTATGGGGAACTTCATGCTCTCACGCGCGAGCGCGCCCGAGCAGAGCGGGAAGCTCTCGTCGGCTGCCCTAGAAGGGCAGCCCACGCGCCAGAGCATGGTGCTGCGAGCAACGGTGAAGAAGAAAGAGGTCGTTGCCCTTGAGCTTCTGCCCATTGTGATTGGCGCCGACGGCCGACCGCGCTTCGCGAGGGGTGCGGGCGGTCAGCGCATCGTCCAAAAGCTCATCGGTCTCTCCGCTCAACTTGGAACCGAGATAGAAGAGACGGACTGGTTTGGGAACGTCCGTGTATGACCCGCTGCAAGCGGGAGACGAAATCTTAACAAGTGAGGAGGGGAGAGAAGATGCGAGTAACGATTCGACGAATGTGGATGTTTGTATTTGTTTTTCTGTTCTCCGTTGCAACGCTGTTGGCGCAGCCGAAAAAGCTGGCACTCGTGGGCGGCATGCTCTTGGACGGGTACGAAGTGCCGCCCGTGCACCACGCCGCGATCCTCATCGAGGGCAACAAAATCGTAGAAGTGGGACGCGCCGCCGAAATGAGTATTCCAAGCGACGCCACGGTGATCGACACCAGCGGCCGTGTGATGATGCCCGGTCTCATCGACCTCCACGCGCATTTGATGATCCTGGGGCACGGGAACTACGCGCGGTGGTTTCCCTGGCTCGCCGAGCACGGAGCGCAGCGTGTGATGGAGGTCTCGGCCAAACAATTACTGATGGCTGGCATCACTTCGGCGGTCGATCTGGCCGGTCCACTGGAGGAGAGTCTCGCCGTGAGGGACCGAATCAACAGGAATGAGATCCCCGGCCCGCGCATGTGGATGAGCGGCCCCTGGGTCACGCGTTCTTTGGGCCGCTATCCTCCCGTGCCTGCGTTTCAGATCAAGGCGGAGACCCCGCAAGAGGCTGCCGCCGCCACGGAGAGGCTGGCACAGGCCGGAGTCGACCTGATCAAGGCCTACCCCATGAGCTTGGAATCCTACAAGGCTGTCGTAGAAGCTGCCCACAAGCACAACCTGAAGGTGCACGCCCACGTTTACCGTCCCCAAAACATCCGCGATGCAGTGGATGCTGGGGTCGACGTTCTCACTCATGTCGGCTCAGCCGGAAACCCCACCTATCCCCCAGAACTGGTGAAGGATATCGTCGTGAAGGGGATTCCGGTCAACGTCACCGCGGCGCACCGGGTGTGGGTGTTTCCGGCGACCGTCGATTTCCCGGAACGTCTGCAGGACCCGCAGCTCAAGAGGGACTTCCCACCGGACATTTACGAGGAGGTCCGGAACTCTCTCGAGAACTGGCACACCCTGCCCTACTTCCAGACGACCGACCGGCAGATTTTCTTTGGGAAAGCGGCGCTCAAGCAGTGGGTCGATTCTGGCGCCGTCATGGGAATGGGCACAGATTCGGGAACACCGATGAATTTCCACACTGAGGCTCTGTGGCGCGAGATCGTCGCACACGTGGATGTAGGCATGTCTCCCGAGCGAGCCATCTCCGCCACAACGCGGATCAATGCACGGATCCTGGGGAGGGGAAGCGACCTGGGCACCATCGAACCTGGCAAGCTGGCCGACATCATCGTGGTGAAGGGAAATCCCCTGTTCGACATCATGGCCTTGGCGAACGTCGAAGTCGTTGTCAAGGACGGGGTCGTTTACAAGGGCCGCCCTGGCATCGGGAAACGACGACCGACCAGCGCGAAGTAATTTGGAAGCTCAGTGTACCGCGGCGGTTCCAGTAGCGTTGGGGACGCGGTGGTTTACAAGGGGGGGCGGCAAGGCCAGCGCAGGTGACGGATAACGCTAGAAGTAAGAGCAGTCGCAACATAGGTCGGGCGAGAGGTCTTGTCCGGAACTTCTTAGGAGAGGAGGAAATCTGATGCATGGAGTAACGAGGCGATCATGGTTTTTGCTACTCGTGGTGATGGTGGTCTGCGTGGCGGCAGTGCACGCCCAGCCGGCAAAAAAGCTGGCGCTGGTGGGTGGCATGTTGCTGGATGGATACGAAGTACCGCCCCTTCATTACGCCGCGGTTTTGATCGAGGGGAACAAGATCGTGGAGGTCGGGCGCGCTGCCGAGATCACCATTCCCTCTGACGCGACGGTGATCGATACCAGCGGCCGAACGATGCTGCCGGGGCTCATCGAAGCTCATGCCCACATGGGGCTTCTCGGGCACGGCAACTACGCCAGGTGGTTCCCGTGGAAGCGCGAGCACAACCTCGAGGAACGGGTGTGGGAGATCTCGTCGAAGCAATTCATCAACGCCGGAATCACATCTGCAATCGACCTGGGAGGTCCTCTAGATGTTAGTCTCCGCGTCCGCGATCGGATCAACCGGGGAGAACTCGTCGGACCGCGCTTGCTGGTAAGCGGCCCTATGCTGAGAGGTGGGGAAGAGGCCATGCCCGGGATGGGCAAGGTCGAAACCCCGGAAGCCGCGGCAAGGAACGCCGAGGCGTTGGCGAAGGCCGGAGTGGATGTCATCAAGGCCCAGATTGGCATTGATAAGGAGCTCTACGTAGCCATCGTCGAGACGGCCCACAAGTACGGCAAGAAGGTTCACGCTCACGTTTACTTCCCGGATAAAGTCAAAGCCGCTCTCGATGCCGGCGTGGACGTCTTGACGCACGTGGGATCCGCCGGGACGCCCCCATACACTCCCGAGTTAATGAGGGAGATTGTGGTAAGCGGACGCCCCGTGGTGCCCACCGGTGCGCACCGGGTGTGGGTGTTCCCAGCCACGGTGAATTTTCCCGAGCGTCTCCAGGATCCACAGTTGAAAGAAGATTTCGGACCCATGATTTACGAGGAGGTACAGAATTCTTTCAAGAACTGGCATACGCTACCGTATTTTGGGCCGCTCATCGGTCTCGGTGACACGCCTCGACAGATGTTCTTCGGCGACGCATCTCTGAAGCAGTGGATTGACTCCGGTGCCGTGGTAGGAATGGGCACCGATTCCGGAACGCCGATGAACTTCAATACCGAGGCGCTCTGGCGCGAAATGAAGGCTTTCGTCGACCTGGGCATGTCTCCTCAGCGAACCATATCGGCGGCGACCCGTATCAACGCGCGCATCATGGGAATGGGGAGCGAGCTTGGAACCATCGAACCGGGAAAGCTCGCCGACATCATCGTCGTCAAAGGCGACCCCTTGTTCAACATCATGGCACTTGCAGACGTCGAAGTAGTCGTAAAGGACGGCGTTGTGTTGAAGGGCGGCCCCGGATCTGCCAGGCGACCAACATCCGATGGCGGATTTTGATAGCTGACGACAAGGAAGCCCAGACTGTTGGATCAATATATTAGCGGAGCCCAGCTCCACATGGCCTGGGGTCAGCGTTTTGCGCGGCTCCAGGCCCGCTTAGATTCTATGTGAATACTCGAGGAGGGTTATATGCGAATCCCGCGATTCGTTTTGATGGCGGTTTTCATCTCTTCCGCATTTGCCGGCGCCCAGCAGGCTCCTACCGTGCTCAGCGTCACCACCGTGCTCGACGGGAGGGGTGGCATCGTCCGAGATACCAAGCTCGTCGTCGAAGGATCGCGGATCGTGGCAATCGATCCGGATGCCCAAGGCGTTACTTATGACCTCACCGGCCTCACCGTGATGCCTGGTTGGATTGATACACACGTTCACAGCAGCCATCACTTCGATCGAGAGACGGGTAGAGCCCAGTTCGGGGGCGCCCCGTCCGAGGCGGACGAGGCCATGCGGTGGGCGGCACAGGGGGCACTCTACGAGATGCAGAACCTTTACGCGACGCTAATGGCCGGCTTCACCACGGTGCAGAGCCTTGGGTCGGCCCGTTTCGATATCGACTTCCGCGTTTGGATTGCCGAGGGCAGGATACCGGGCCCCAGGCTTCTGACTTGCATTCGACCGGTCCGCGAAACGACTGGCAGTCCCGACGAGATCCGGGCGTTTGTGCGGCAGCTAGTTGCCGAGGGCGCGGACGTCATCAAGATTCGAGCTACCGCCAGCATCCGTAACGGCGGCGCTCAAACGATGACCGATGAGCAGATCCAAGCTGCTTGCGGCGAGGCAAAGGTTCTGGGAAGGCGCTCGGCCGTTCATGCGCAGACACCCGAAGGCGCCAAAGCGGCTGTCCTCGCCGGTTGCACAACCATCGAGCACGGGAACCGGCTGACCGACGAGGTCCTGGATCTGATGGTCCAGCATGGCACGTACCTCGATACCCACAATGGTTTACTGCTCCACAACTACATTGAGAACAAGCACAGGTATCTCGGCATCGGCAACTGGGACGAGGAAGGCTTCGCCTACATGGAAAAGGGGGTTGCCATCGGGATCGATACATTCAAGCGGGCTTTGAGAAAGGACGTGAAGATTGTCTTCGGAACCGACGCGGTCGCGGGTGCCCACGGCCGGAATTTCGAGGAGTTCGTCTATCGGGTACGCGATGGCGGACAAGACCCAATGGAGGCCATGGTAAGTGCCACCTCGCTCGCGGCAGAGTCGCTAGGCATGCAAGACAAGATTGGCACAATTGCACCCGGTATGGAGGCTGATATCATTGCCCTCGACGGCGATCCACTGCGGGATATCACAGCCGTCCGGCGAGTCGTCTTTGTCATGAAGGGCGGTAGGATATTCAAGAATGAATCCCTGAACGTCGGCGACAAGGTTAGTGAGTGAGGCAAGAAGGCACTGGCGATACTCCCCCCTTCGATGTGCTCAGCCGAGGAGATGACCGGTCAGGTCGCAGTGGCAAGCCATGCCGGCTCGCTTTGGCCGGCTCGCTTTGGAAAGTGCAGCTCGTGTATCGGCTTCGGTGGCTTCCGCTGCTCCTGGCCTTCTCGGTCAGTGCGCTCGCTCAAAACGAGCGTTTAGACAGGCTAACGCCGGAAAAGCGCAAGTGGTTGGAGGAGGAGGTCGTCTATATTACCAGCGAAGTGGAGAGGGAGGTCTTTCTTTCGATCGAGACTCTCGAAGCACGCGATCATTTCGTCGAGGCCTTCTGGAGGCGGCGCGACCCGAATCCCGCCACTCCTCAAAACGAATTCAAGCAGGAGCACTACCGTCGCTTCGACTACGCCAACAGATTCCTTGGGCGGGAGACGTCCATCCCCGGGTGGAGGACGGATCGGGGACGCATGTACATCATCCTCGGCGAGCCCCGCGAAAAGCAGGTCTTCGTGGGGTTGAACGAGCTGGTTTCCAGCGAAATGTGGTTCTATCAGGGAGACGTGGAAAAGGGAGTCCCCCCCTTCTTTTATTTGATGTTCTTCAAGAAGCAAGATCTGGGTGACTTCCAGCTCTACAGTCCCATCGCTGACGGACCAAGGGCGCTTCTCCAAAACCAGTACGCCTTTCGCGAGGACGATCGCCAAGCTTTCGCCCGACTGCGGGAGATTTCGCCCGAGCTGGCACGGGTCTCGCTGTCACTCGACCCCAGCGATCCCGGCGACTACGAGAGGGGCGATGTATCACTTGGTGCCGACCTGTTGATTTCCCGGATCGAGGAATCAGCTACCCGAGCCACCCGCAACGATCATGCCTGGGCCTGGCTTCGTTACGGCAGGAAGGTGGCGTCGGAATATTCCTTCAACTTCGTCCCCAGCCGGATCTTTTTCTCGGTCTTGCCAGGTCCAGAAGCGACTTCCTTCGTTCATTACAGCATCGAGCTCGACTCCGAGAACTTCACTATGGAAACGGATGAGCGTGGCACTAGCTTCTACACCACCCTCGACGTCAGTCTGGAAGTCACTGAGCCAGGGGGCACCGTCGTGGAGGCCTCTGACAAAGAAGTCTATGTAGAGCTCACTGCGGCCGCGGCCAGCCAGGTTGGTGCTTCTCCCTTCGCTTTCCAGGAAGCGTTCCCGCTCATCCCTGGAGACTATAAGGTCACGGTGATTTTGAGGAACCGCGTCGTCAAGCAATACGCGGTAGCCGAGCACGAGGTGAGGGTGGCGCCCATTCCAGTCGAAAAACCGGGGCTAAGCGAGATCATCCTCGGGTACCGAAGTGAGCCGGTGGGCGACGCAAAAGGAGGAGAGCTACGCGCTTTCCAAATCGGCGGCTACCGTATCTATCCCGCAGCGGAAGGGATTTTCGCCTCGGGGGACGATGCCCATGTAGCCTTTCAAGTCATGGGAAGCAGACCCGACGACCGGCTGAATATTGCACTGCTCAACGGCAAGCAGAAGCTCCAAGAGCGTTCCATCTCGTTGGACGCGCATCCCAACGGGCTAATTAACGAAGTCTTTCCGTTGCGAGAAACGGTCGGCGGCCGCTACGAGCTTCGTGTGCAGCTCATCGATCCCTCGGGTAGTTCCGTTGCTGAGAGCTCCGCCAGCCTTGTGGTTTCACCCCGGTCGATAATATCTCGTCCAGGTTTCTACAGCCGAAGGGCTTTCGACGCCGCTAGGCCCGGGCTGCTCTCTCTGGCCCGCGGTTCTCAGCTGCTAAACTTGAAGCGCACCGAGCAAGCGCGGCTGGAACTGGAAAAAGCTGTGGCTGTCAATCCCGAGCTCGGCGTCGCGCAGTGGGGACTCGCCTGGATCTTCATCCGACAGAGAGAGGCAGAGCGAGCACTACATCTTCTGCTTCCCTTGGAAGCGAACTTCCCCCGCCAGTACGAGGTGGTGGCGGGAATCGGGTTTGCCTCCTACCTCAACCACGATTTCTCGCGAGCGGCGCAGTACCTGGAGCAGGCGATGTCCATCCGAATGCCCGATACGGTGCTTCTCAACATGCTAGGAGACAGCTATCAGCAGTTGGGGCGCCTGAACGAGGCCGAGGAGGCATTCGAACGCTCCCTAGAGCTCCGACCCCAGCAGAAGGATATAAAAGAGCGCCTGTCTGCCATCGGGCGGGACAAAGTCTCACGGTGAGTCCAGGAAGCGGTCGGAGGCCGAGCCGTTTCTCGTGCCGACAGTATGCTCGGGTGAGGAGGCGGAAATTTAATAGCCGGTAGGGTCGACGGCGGTCTGAGGAACTGGCTGCGCAGTTTTTGCAAATCGAGTTGGCCCCATCGTGGCGCGGGTTTTACGCTGGGTGGCGTTGAGCTCGTTGTCGTCGCGGGGTAAAGAAGAAAGCGGCGGAGTTGCTGGGCTTGAAGCCCACGATGCTCAATGAGATGATTAGGCCCTATAGCATCAGCCTGGAGAGGAAGGAGCCCTCTTCCACGCGCTGAACGAACATGAAGGGGTTACAGATGAGAGCAATCCTGGCGCTTTTGGGGATTATGGTCCTCGCGCCTCTCGCCTCCGCGGACGAGCGCGTCGACAGGCTTTCCGAAGAGCACAAGGCCTGGCTCAAGCGTGAGGTCGTCTACATTATTGACGAGCGCGAGCGTGAGGTGTTTCTCACGCTCGAGTCCGTCGAGGAGCGGAACCGCCTCATCGAGGCATTCTGGAGACGACATCAAGCTGGACGTCAAGGACATGGAAGGCAACCTCATCCTGTGCCAAAACTCGGCCCTTTTTGAAATAGGCCATAAATCAGCAACTTAGTGTCTGTGTTTGCGACCGGGCCAAGGGCCGTGGGCTTTACAATCGTCTTGGGCGGGCGGGTCGTCACCATGCAGATGACCACCTAGTCGAGAGCGAATATCGAAGCATGTTCCTGAAGCTGTTTCCACGCTACGCCGGTCGAGCCCGCCGAGGGGCTACCGTCGCCGGCGACCATCTACGCGGCACGGCAGTAGTAGTTGAGAATGCCCCCAAGTCGCTCTCGCGACACGATGGGGCCAGCGTCATTCGCGCTTGCCGGCAGAGGTGTGAGGAGCTCGTTGCCGAGACCTTGATGGTTCCGTTCTGTGTGATAGTGCACTACGTATTCGGTTACCGCTGTGCGCAGGTGTCGCTCACTGAGAGGTATGAAGCGGTCGAGACACTCTCGACGTATGGAGAGAACGAATCTTTCCGCATATGCGTTCAGATTCGGACTATTGGCGGGAAGGCGCAGGGGCTTCACGCCTGAATCTCTCAACAGCCCACGTACCGCCTCGGTGAATAGTGGGTCCCGGTCGTGGATGAGGTATCGCTTGCCAAGGAGGAAACCATCCCACATGTCCGTGAGGTTTCTTGCCACCTGCTTCATCCACTCCCCGTCCTGTGCCAAAACTCGGCCCATTTGAAATAGACCATCAGTGTCATGAATTGACGGACACGAGCTACCCTCAAAAGGAGTGGAAATGAAGTAAAGGAATTGGAATCCTTCGTTCAAGGGGAAACCGTAGTACCCTAAGAGCGTCTTTCAATGCAGAAGGGGGCAGTGCCATTTGGAGGAGGATTATGGCCAAAGCGCGAGTGTTGACGAGGTCGGAACTAGCCGAGCATTTGGGCGTCGATAAAAAGATGGTAACAAAATGGGAGCGGTCTGGGATGCCGGTCCACACTAGAGGGCGCGGCGTGGCGTCTCAATTCCGTCTGCGGGAGGTCCGGGCGTGGCTAAAGGTGCGGGAAGCCAAGGCCAAAGCGGCGGAGAAGGCAAAGGTGCGAGAAGCCAAAGCGGCAGAGAAGGCGAAGAAGACAGCGAAGCAATAAGACGCGGCGGCGATGAGATGAGACAAGTCTGACTGCGCGAGTCCTTGGAACTCGCTAGTCTCGCGGTACCGGTTGCCAACGACGCTGCTCGGGGAGCGCGATGACGTCGTACTCCTGGTCTTCGGTGACGAGTGCCTCTTCGAAACTGCGAAAGCTGTCGACGGCTTGCTTGCCCAGATGGGACAGCAGGGGGTGGCCTTCCCTGGGATCGTGAGCTTGCTCAGGGACTTGAGGCTGAGGTCGCACGAGCTCGATCTTTTTTCCTGGGTGATGACCCACGCGGGCGCTTCCACCGCGACAAGAACGTCTTCCCCTCTACGCTTTCGCTCCTGTTGACGTCGTCGGTGACGACGACTTTGTTCCCGACGCTTCCGTCGGCCACTTTCCTTTTTACGGCAGCGCCGTCTACTTTTCGAATCTCTCCATCGCTTCGCTGCCCTACGGCATTCTGCGCCGCAGTAGCGCGCCTGCGCCCGCTGCGGCTCGAACAATCTGCCGCATCCCTTCAGTAGACATCGTCGCTTTCTCGGCCGAGACGGACGACGATCCCGTACTTGCCTTTGTCCTCGACTTGGCCGATCGTTCGGTGGGCGCGCGGGAGGTCTTGCTCCCAGCGGGTCAAGTCTCGGGGGAGAGCTCCTACTCTCCTCCGAGACGCTTCGGCGAAGTTACCTCAGCAGCTCACGCTCACAGATATTCTATCTAACCCCCAACCCCATGTGGACCACCCCTTAATGCCATTCCCTAACGCCGCCCTGGACCAGCCCATCAACGCCGAAATGGACCACCGCGAGACCGGCGCTGACAGCTCGAATATAAACCGTTCTTGGTATAACCGTGTAGCTACGGAATCCGCACGGAGCTGGAGGCCACGAGCCGGATCAATCGGCATCTGAGCGACGCCGCCTTACGGAACATCGCCCTAAGTGAGAACTACTTCCGGCTGTGCCTTCTATTTATTCATCCGCGCGCACCGAACTTGATTAGTCTCCGGTCTGCCGGGACCACGCCGGCATGATTTCGTCGTTTGTTCGCGCTCTCGTCTCTGCCTTCAAGGCTCGTCGCGAGCTAGCTCTCGAGAATGTCGCTCTTCACCAGCAGCTCGCCGTCCTCCCCCGTTCGGTGAAACGGCCGCGGCTCTCGAATGTCGACCGCGAGTTTTGGGTGCTGTTGCGGGTTGTGCTCCGCAAAAGGTCGATCCGGCGTTGATTGCGCGGTCTAGACCGGCCATGATCGCGTGGGCTTTGAGTGCGTTTGTGTTTTTGGACACGACGCGTTCGCTCACTTCGCTCCGGCGCAGGCTCGATGCCATGTTCTCGCAGAATATTGGCGATGGTGCTCCTGGCTACGGTATGGCCGAGATTCGAGAGGGCGCCGCGAATGCGTGTATACCCCCACTTCGGATTCGACTGCGCCATCCCTACGACGAGCTTGCTAATCTCGGCCATGACCCGGGGCCGTCCGGGCTGTTTCCGCCGCTCGCTGTAGTCCCACTTCCGCGCAATCAGCCTTCGGTGCCAAGCCAGCAGGGTTTCCGGTGTGACGATACCGGCGACTTCTGCCAAGAGTTTCTGGCCAAGCGCCTTACCCTTTACCGCGAGCCGACGTCGCTCGGCGTCCGTCAGGCGAAGCTTCTTCCCGCGAAGCCGAGCTTTGAGGACTCTGTTCTCCTCCAGCACGTAGACCATAGCGGCCTGTTGGTCACGCTGGAGCCAACCAGCGATGGCGACGACCAACAAGGTCAAGGGCTGGAGCGGCGTGTTCATGACCGAGGATTCTAGCTCCCATTGGCCAACCAAGCGTAGACACGTTTATTACGAAACGTCCCGGCGAGCCGGTCTTGAGTTCGTTTGTGTTTTTGGACACGACGCCTTTGGTTCGTGCAGGATCGATCTGGTGTCAACATCCGCCGGTGACCACAGGTCGTGCCGTCGACACGAGTCGAGGATTCAGCGCTTCCGATGCGTGCGTCCGCTTTGCTTGCACCTATCCCCCCGCTACGCCCCTGTCGCACGAGGGTTTGATTCGGCCAACGCTTCCACGATAAGCGATGCAACGAAAGGATAATGTCGTGAACGAACCTCACCTCTGAGCGTTTCCGGAATATCCTCGTCTTCACAGGGCAATTGAGCTGCCGCGCCGCCCGGTCCGGCAACCGGAATCCTGGGAACGCCAGGCCGGATACTGGCAACAAGCTCATACTCCGCCACAATCCCGCTCATGCCGCCGATGAAGACCGCTCCGGCAGGCAATACGAAGCCGAGCATCTGCCTTCGCATCTCCGCCAGGCTATCGTCAAGGGACGCGCACCGGGGAGTCCAGGAATCGTCCCAACCTCCAACTCGGCCAGCGCCCACATCTCTGTTGTTATCTGCTCGCTAAACCACTGCGATTGAAATATGTCGACGGTTTTCTGAACTCGGAGCTCCGTGCCAATCATCAGCACGAGTGGAGTAATGGTCGGATGCCCTCCAAACAGAAGCTTACCTCCATTCAATAGCACTGCACGAACAATAGCGGCTACCGCATCAGCGATCGCCGAAGCGTCAAAAGGTCGAACTTTCTCCCCTCTCTCTCCGGACGGAAAACTCGCTGAAAGAAAGACGTGACGACCAGCCAGCGGCTTCATGCTGCCGGTCCCTTCTCAAGTGCGCATTCGCGCAGTCTCTTCACTTTCAGATGCCCGGATTCTCCGATCTAAGCCAGAAGGCTTCGTCGTTCGTCTGCGATATGCTCTACCTCGTGCACGACGGCACCGGCCAAATTATCGCGGCCGGTGCTGTCGGTTGCATTACAACGAACAAGGTGGAGCGCGTAGAGGTCCTCGGGTTGTGGCCGACGTGGAGTTACAAGGAAGACCGCCGGTTTTCTGCGAGTCGCAGTCGCCAAGATCGCCCAGTCCTTGACGGGCACACAAGTACATCCGTCCCTGTGCAGTTGATCGCTCAGGCTACCGGGAACTGACGACTCACCGCGTCCTTCAGCGCTCCCGTGACAGCGCTGTCGTCGCCACCCGCTACGTTACCAAGGTAGACGACTGCGACATGAGAATCAGGGCTTGCAGTCGACATCTCGTACTTGAAGTCCAAGAGGTCAGGTTGCGCCAAAACCTCGTTCGCCGCGGTTCGTACAGCTCGTGTGACCTCTTCGGCAAACTCCTCCATCTCTTTGTGAATGAGGACGACTTCATAGGATGCAGACATTGGTCAAGCCCTACTACGCAAGCAACCCTTTTAGATTCTACCAGTTCCATCGGTACGTTCGCCCAGCACCGGGCACGGCCCACGTTTCGGATCCATCGCGGTAGCCGATGATCTGAAAACCTTTCTTCTCAAGCTCTTGGGCCATCTTCACTTCCTTCAGAACTCCGGGTGCGTTGCGTGTATGCCGACCAAGCATCACGAGTCAAGCCCATTCTTAGTTGAAATTTTCCACGGCTCCCGGTTCGTTTAAGCAACGTTCTTCCTCGACGTATTCTTTTTCGCGGTCTCGATCTTCAGTTCACGCTTGAGCGCTTCACGCAGCTTTGGAAGGTGTCGGTAGCCCATCACCTTCCGGAGGCGCGGCTCGATGTCGGTGAGCGCGGTCGCGAGCCAGCGTTGGCGTTGGTTCGAAGTCTTCCAGTGATCGACCTTCGCGCAACGTTCCTCGATAAGCGCATTGACGGACTCGATGCAGTTCGTCGTCTTTAGTGAGTGACCGAGCACCCCGTACACGCCAAGACGATGCACGGTCAGGGTCTCCTCCAGCCCCTCTTCGAGGCTAGAGGCCGCAGACTGATTCCTCTCTTCCAGCTCGCGGTGGAGTTGCTCGAGGGCCTCAAGCGCCTCCTTGTGCGTCGGCCGGCCGTACGCGCGCTGCAGCCGCTTGCGCCACAACGACTGCTCGCTCTTGGACAAATAGCTCACGACATTCTCTCGTTTGTGCCACTGGCAACGGCCCACGACGACCCGCCTGCGAAAGGCCTTAGTCACGGCTCCTCGCAGCCCCTTGCTGCCGTCGATGACCACCAGCAGCCCTTCAGAGATATCGAGACCCCGCTCGACCAATGAACGCAGGAACGGCCTAAGAACACGCTCGTTCTCAGTGTCTGTCTCCACGAAGCCGAGGAAGCGTTTGTCCCCGGATAACGTGATGCCGAGAGCCACCACCATCGTCGCGTCGGCGAACGTCTTGCCGTCCAGGACCATCGCCACCACGTCCTCACCCGAGAGATCACGCTCCTGCATCTCACGCAGCTTCGCTGCGCTTGCTTCGACGAAGCCGCGCGACACCGACGAACTCGACAGACCGATCGCGCCCGGGACCAATTCCGCCGCCGACTCATAGTTCCGGCACGAGATCCCGTACAGCACTCTTCGTAGAAGCAACTCGTCCACCTCTCCGCGGTGACTCAGACTCTCGTACGAGCTCAACGGGATCTCTCCGTCGCGGCCGCGAACACGGGGAACGCGGACCGGAACTCGCTGACCCGCGAGTTTCACCGTGCCCGGATTCGTCCCGTGACGTCGTCCCTGCACCGTCTCCGATTTCCGAACGTATCGCTCTCCCGCAAGCTCACTGACCTCGGCGTCCAGCAACTCGTGAACATGCATCAGGCCGAGAGGCACCAGTGCGCGGATCATCTCGACCTTCGAGTCCACCTCGAGCTCCCCGTATCCCTCTTGCTCCATGACCTCTACTTCACCTAGACGACGCGTCTTCTTGCGTTCCTTGACCCTTCGTAGCAGACTTCCCATATCGGCTCCTTTCTTGAGCGGCTTGATTTCGCTTTTCACAACGTCATCAAACCACCCGAGAGGGAGCCGTTTCAAATTTCAACTAAGAGTGGCACACATTCAGCATCACAATGAAGACCTCTGAGCGAGAGATCGCAGTGCGGGCCTTCGCTTGCCAGTCTCGTTCCGGCTGGGCTTCCTTTAGGGAGTGATCTGCGACTTCGAATGGCGAATCCGGCAGTCTTGCTTGGCCTACTATAAAGTCCTTGAGCGTCTTGTCGTTGTCGAAGTCGAAACTCACAAATACACGCTTCTTCGCCATGCGGTTGCCAACTCTCAATCACGCGAGTGCGTGATCCTTAAAGTATGGGAGGAGAATGCGGTACTGTCAAATTAAGCTGGCGCCCAGCTCGCATCGGGGCCGGCGAGCAGCCGACAGCGCAATCGCAACATTGCAGCACAAGCTCGGCTCGGCAAACGAAAGTAGCACACAGAATCGGGCTACAGCAAACGGAGCAAAGTCGAGACAACGTTCCATCGCTACAAGGCTATCGTGGGCTCAGCGATGCGAGCGAGAGGGTTGGCGGCACAGAGAGTCGAGGCAAGGATCGGGTGCAAGATTCTCAACACGATGACGGCGCTCGGGATGCCTGATAGCGAGATGATCGGATGATGGGAGTCGAGGCCAAGCGAGCTCTCGGCCTCTATCGGAGTTGTGCACCAAGGCAACGCATCGACGGCTACCAACGTCTGAGCGAGGTTCTCGAACGCGCGGAAATTGCCGCCTGATATGATACTCTGATGACGGAGTGGAGGGCGCCGTTCTTTTTCCACGGACCTCGGGACACATCCCGCGAACGTTTTGCTGGTAACTAAACAGGGAGGCTTGCGGCGCGATGCCAAGAAAGACGTTTATTTCATACAAGTACAGCGAAGCGCAAACAGTTCGGGATGATATTCTGAAAGCTCTTGGTCCAGACGCGACCTACTACCAAGGAGAAACTTCGGACTCTCCCGATTTCACCGATACCTCGACCGAGAACATTAAGAAAACTCTGACGGACATGATGCATGACACCTCAGTCACAATTGTCGTCGTCTCACCGAACATCAAGCAAAGCAAGTGGGTCGATTGGGAGATTGAATACTCGCTGAAGGAGATCTCTCGCAAAGGCCGAACTTCTAAGACCAATGGCGTTATTGGCGTAATTCAGGCAGTGAACGGCGGGAGCGATTGGCTAGTCACAAGAACTAGTGCCTCTCCTGCCATTTCAGTGGATCCTCTCGAGGGTGAGACCGCCACAGTTTAGGTAGACGAGACTGATGAGAGCTTCGGCAGAGTGGAGTCCAAAGCTGCGGTGGCTCAGCAGCCGGATTTTGTTGTTCATTCCTTCGAGTCGGCCGTTGCTGAGTCTCCACGTGACCCACGCGATGACGCCATCGAAGTGGCTGCGGGTCATCTTCGCCGCGCGTTTGACGGGCTCTATCCTCGAGCTCATAGCGCGCCGCAGCCATCCTCGGAGAAACTTCTTGGCCCATGTCTCGGTTTTGTAGGTGTAGAGGTCCATGAAGTCGTCGCGCAGAAGCATGGCGCGGTAGAGGCGACGATTAGCTCGCACCTGCTCGCGGAGCACCCGTTTGTCTTTCGCGCTGCGGTTGTGTTTGGCCTTGAGAAGGGGAAACTTGGTGTTCTTGAGGTTGCGCCGGGCAGTCCCTTTGAGCTCGCGCACCAGCTCGCGCCGGGTCTTATCCACGGCCTCGTTCAGATGCTTGACGATGTGGAAGCGGTCAAAGATCACCCGTGCCTGAGGAGCCTTTTTGCCGACGACAGTTATGTACGGCTCCCACATGTCCATGCTGACCGCTTCGAGCTCCGCGGCTCTTTGTGGTCCGAGCTTGCGGAAAAACCGCAGCAGCGTCTTGGCCTTGCGCTCCTTTCCCGCCCAGACGACCCGGCCGCTGAGATGGTCTATTACCACTGTTAAGTACTTATGGCGTTTGCGGTAGCTGATCTCGTCCATCCCAATCACCCGCAATCCATCGAGCTCGCGCCGCTCATCCCGTTGCTCGGCAACCACCCGCTGGATGATCCGTCGCACCGAACGCCACGTCACTCGGAAATAGTTCGCTACGGCGCTGACGTCTGTCCTCTGTGCCAGCCACGCTACCTCTTGTTCGAAGCTCTTGGTAAAGCGGCTCCCCTTGTCGGCCCAAGGCACCTTTTCTTTGACCACGCCACAACGCCGACAAACCACTCGCCGGATCGAGTAGCGAAGATAGCTCCGGACACCGAACAGGTCCAAGTGCCGCCAGTAACGATTGTAGCGATCTTTGTTCTTGCGGACCTTTCGACCGCAAACCCCGCACAGAGGCTTCCTCCTCCGTGGTACGACATCCACCACCACTCTGGCTTTGTCCGCCTGGAAGTGGAAATTTCGGACCCACAGGCCTTGCAATCCGATGAGCTTGTTGACTAACGTGGTAACGCGCATCGCGAGAACGCTCCTTTTTCTTGCCGAAAAAGGATTCTAGCGTTCTCGCCGATGCGCATCTAAACATGGCTTACCCTCTCAACCCACAGGCCTCACCAAATGCCACTGCCCCGCAGCGCGAAACGAGGCTGTGGGAAACGCCCCCACGGTCCGGATCGTTCAAGGCCTTGCTCACGACTGAGCTCTCTTCGAAGCCTGGAAGGGCGTTTTCCATAGCCTCCACTGATCGATGCCTCCCCTTCCTTATTCCAAATGAATGAATCCTTCTTGTATATATCAGGAGGGGCCTGTGGGCGCTTGTGGGAAACGCGAAGCGTTTTCCAAGCGATTGTGGAAAACGCCGCTGCTACGTTTGTACCTGCTCACAACCCATCCCTAACGCCTCTCTCTCCAGGAGTTTCCGGTGTTTTCCACAATCGCGGCAGCGTCCATAGGCCATACCCTCGCGCCCAAATCAGATCCCCAGAAACGACAGGAGAACCGAACTAGTAAGAATGACGGCTGCACAGTTCGGAGCATCGCCGATGCGAAGCTTTATCCGATTATCACGGACAATCGTTACAACCAGAAGAAGAAGATCCACACCTGCCTGAACTGCAAGACGTACAGCTCACTGGATGGTTCCTATATCTCCTTAGTCGATGAGTCAGACTTCATTACCGATCCGGACAAGTACATTGAAAATGCCTTCGCTAAGTCCGAGAAAGCTAACGAATTCGAGCTGAGTAAACAACGCTAGGGACCCTGCAGCCGCCCAACAGGGCGCTGCATCTGAACGCCAAGTGCCTGAAAAGGCGCAGGGTCTTCGTGAAGGCGCCCGGCCCTGGTGCCGTGTCCGCGGGCGACTGAGGCGGGGTGATGAGTCCAGCCACGACGGAGCGGGCAGCACTCGACCACCGGCTGGCCCTCGTGGACTCTGAACTGGTGCGGGTAGCGTCGTGCGCGGCGGGGCAGGCTAGCCGTCCGTCTCCTCGCCAGACGGTGTAACTCGCTTGAACGATCCGCTCGGATGATCGTCCCTGTCGAAGCGGAAGATATTTTTGTCGACTATGCGGCGCAACGTAACATCCACGTAGGTCGTCTGATTCGGCGTCAGGATATTCTGCACTTTAATGCCGTCCGAACGAAACTTGGCTGCAGCATAGTGAGAAAATCCGCGGGTGCTTCCGCCATCAAGTGTTGGTGAGATGACGCTAAGACTTTACAGTGCATCAAAATGCAGCCAAAATAGCGCTCGTGACCTTCGCTGCGAACTAAATGGAGCGTAAGCGCCTTTTTTGCAAAGGGATGCGTACACATTACCAACAGTCAACAGCGCAAGCACCCCCCTAGGTGGCCTTGTAGGTGATCGCAAAAACGGCCGGCCCTATTCCCATTTCATCATCGGTGGGCTACATTCGATGCTAAGATTCGGAGAGTAGGCGATTCGAGGAACAAAATGGAAAGCAAAATTGCCTATCTACAGATGATCCAGGCAGTCATCGCGAGGATGGCCGGCAACTCGTTCCTCATCAAAGGTTGGAGCGTGACCCTCGTCGCCGCGCTGTTCGCATTGGCCGCTGCCAACACGAACGCGCTCTTCGTCTCTCTGGCCTATTTCCCGAGCTTCATGTTCTGGGCTCTCGATGCGTATTTCCTGCGCCAAGAGCGCCTCTTCCGGAAACTTTACGACGATGTGCGCGCTTCGGATGAGCCCGTCGATTTCTCAATGAACACGGAACCTTTCGCGCGCCAGGTCAACAGCACTTGGTCGGTCGCTTGGTCTTGCACGCTCTGCCTGTTCCACGGCCCGGTTACCGGGGCCATCGTGGCCGTCATGCTCGCGATGCTGGTCGGCAAAGACTAGGGGGGAACACTGAACGAATGGCGCGCCGAACCTTTTTCAGCTTTCACTACAAACCCGACAACGCGAGAGCTGCCCAGGTGCGCAACATGGGCGTCGTCGAGGGCAACAAGCCGGTCTCTGACAACGAATGGGAAAAAGTCACAAAGAAGGGTGATGCGGCGATCAAGAAATGGATCGCCGAGCAGCAGCACGGGCGTTCCTGTACCGTCGTTCTTGTTGGCAGCAACACCGCCGGCCGGAAATGGATCAACCACGAAATCATCACGTCGTGGGATGATGGCATGGGGGTGGTAGGCATCCACATCCACGGCCTCAAGAATCTTAACGGAGAGACAGTGACGAAGGGCAGCGATCCGTTCGACAACATCACGCACGGCGCGAGTGGAAAGAAGCTCTCGTCGATCGTGAAGTGCTACACCCCTACCGGCAGTAACAGCAAAGAACGCTACGCCTGGATCAAGAAGCACTTGGAGAACGCAGTCGAAGAGGCGATCGAAATACGAAACAACAACTGAAAGGGAGGCCCCGGAGTGGCCAAAAAACGCGCCTTCTTCAGCTTCGACTTCGACGAAGACCAGAACCTGAAACACCACATGGTGGGCCAGATGAGGCTTGATTCTTCGCCTTTCGAAGCGGCGGACTGGTCGATGAAGAAAGCGGCACCGGAGCAAAACTGGGAGTAGGAAGCGGAGTCGAGAATCAGCCGCAGCGACGTGGTGGTCGTGCTCGTCGGACCGAAGACGTACAAAGCGCCAGGCGTGCTCAAGGAAGTGGCCATTGCCAGGCGCTTGGGTGCTTGCGCTGTTTGCTGTTGGTGATGTGTACGCATCCCTTTGTAAAAGAGGCGCTTACGCTCTATTTAGCGCGCAGCGAAGGTCACGAACGCTATTTTGGCTGTAATTCAATGCACCGTAAAGTCTTAGCGTCATCTCACCCACACTTAATGGCGGAAGCACCAGGCGAAGCTGGGTAAGGTCCCCTTCTACCAAGTCAAGCAGAAGACGCCGTTGCACATCTTGATCGACAGCACCGGTCTCGCTGTCCACGCCGGCCAGCTGCGCAGAGCACAAAAGAGCAGGGACTATCGCAAGCTCCATCTGTGTGTCGACGAGCAGAGTGGCGAAGTCGTCGCCGGCGAGCTGACGAGCAAAAGAGCCCGCGATTCATCGCGGGTTGCATCGCTTGTCGGACAGATCGACAGTCCCATCTCATCGGCCAGAGCTGACACCGCATACGACGCCAGCGGCGTCTATGAGGCAATCGAGAATCACAGCGCTCATCGCTCGCCGAGGGTGCTGATACCGCCGCGCAAGGGCGCCCAGCTCGCATCGGGGCCGGCGAGCAGCCGACAGCGCAATCGCAACATTGCAGCACAAGCTCGGCTCGGCAAACGAAAGTGGCACACAGAATCGGGCTACAGCAAACGGAGCAAAGTCGAGACAACGTTCCATCGCTACAAGGCTATCGTGGGCTCAGCGATGCGAGCGAGAGGGTTGGCGGCACAGAGAGTTGAGGCAAGGATCGGGTGCAAGATTCTGAACACCATGACGGCGCTCGGGATGCCTGATAGCGAGATGATCGGATGATGGGAGTCGGGGCCAAGCGAGCCCTCGGCCTCTATCGGAGTTGTGCACCAAGGCAGCTTCGCGCTGGTCGACCCGACGACGCCACCGGCGGGTGCTTCCGCAGTCAAATGTTGGCGGCCGCTGTGTAACCCTTAGTCCGAGCGCAAGGTGCGCTCCCGTGAACGGCTTGGCGGGTTGCTACGTTTCTACCATCGGGAAGTCGCATGAGTATTTTGACCTCACGGCGTCTAAGCTGCTGATTTGTGGTCTATTTCTAAAGGGCCGAGTTTTGGCACAGGACGGGGTCGAGCCGATCTGCCGGATGCTCCCGATCGCCCCGTCGACCTATTACGAGCAGAAAGCGCGAGAGAAGGACCCAAGCCGCCAGCCAGCGAGAGCGAAGCGCGACGTCCAACTCTGCGGCGAGATTCGTCGTGTACGGCAAGAGAACTTTGACGTGTATGGCGTGCGCAAGGTCTGGCGTCAGCTTCGCCGTGAGGGCCGCGACGTGGCTCGATGCACGGTGGCCCGTCTGATGCGTGAAATGGGTCTCCAGGGCGCGGTCCGTGGACGTCGATTCAAGACGACGAAGCCGGATTCGAGCGGCGCTCGCCCGATGGACCTCGTGGAGCGCGACTTCAACGCCACACGCCCGAACGAGCTCTGGGTCTCGGACCTGACCTACATTGCCACGTGGCGCGGCTTCGTGTATGTCGCCTTCGTCATCGACGTCTTCGCTCGACTCATCGTCGGTTGGCGAGCGACGACATCGTTGACTGCCGGCATCGCTCTCGATGCGTTGGAGCAGGCGCTGCACGAGCGCCGACTAAACCCAGAACACCGGTGCTTCCGCCATCAAGTGTTGGTGAGATGACGCTAAAACTTTACGGTGCATTAAGTTACAGCTAAAATAGCGCTCGTGACCTTCGCTGCGCGCTAAATGGAGCGTAAGCGCCTCTTTTGCAAAGGGATGCGCACACATCACCAACAGTAAATGGCGCAAGCACCGCCGGTGATTTCGCCGTCGCCGGCGAAGGAAGGCGTGGCGGTAAGCAGGGCTACGAGAACAAGGGAAGTGCGCAAGTTTTTCAATTGGGACATCCGGTCTCCTCTAAGATGGTCTCTTCTTCCTAGTACACTTCGGGAACAAAAGTCTGTTCGGTGATCGGCGGCCGAACGTAACCGACGTTCTCCTGGCGATCCGGCAATTTGATCTTGGGGTCCTTGAGCTCATTGTAGGGAATCTGATCTAGCAAGTGAGCGATTACATTGAGTCGGGCCCGCTTCTTGTCGTCCGCAAGCACGACGAACCAGGGCGCTTGCTTGATGTCGGTGTATTTGAACATCTCGTCCTTGGCCATCGAGTACTCGACCCATTTCCCGCGCGATTTCAAGTCCATCTCGCTGATCTTCCAGCGGCGAATGGGGTCCTTGATGCGCTGTTTGAACCGACGCTCCTGTTCTTCATCGCTCACCGAGAACCAGTACTTGATGACCTGAACGCCGGAGCGAACCAGCATGCGCTCGAACTCCGGTGCGGAACGGAGGAACTCTTGATACTCCTCCTCGGTACAGAACCCCATCACCCGCTCGACGCCCGCCCGGTTGTACCAGCTTCGATCGAAGAGAACCATCTCTCCCGCTGTCGGGAGGTGAGCGACGTAGCGTTGGAAGTACCATTGCGTTTTCTCTCGCTCGGTGGGCGTCCCGAGCGCCACCACCCGGCAGATGCGCGGATTGAGACTTTGCGTAATGCGTCGGATGGAGCCACCCTTGCCCGCCGCATCTCGGCCCTCGAAGATCACGACGACCTTGAGGCCCTTGTCCTTGATCCACTTCTGAAGCTTGACTAGCTCTACTTGGAAACCGGCGAGGACCTTCTCATAGATTTTGTTCTTGATCTTCTTGCGATTCGGTTGGCTGATGTCCGGGTTGTCGAGACTTACCTTGTTTTCTACTCTGTTCTTTGCCATGGCGATCACTTAGTTGGAGTTGTTGTTTCCGCGTACGCACCACACCGAGCCCTTCATGGTGCTGGCGGTGGAGAACGGAAAGCCGTTGCAACCGTCATATGTACCGCACTGCATCACGATCTCCCTGACGCTCGATTCGTGGGGGGTCAGGAATCGGCTGCTCGACCAAAAACCACCGCCACCCCGAAAGTTTTGTCCCTCGTCGGACTTGAACGGGTGGCCGGCTGGTAGCCGAGGTTCTCGACCGGTCCGCCCACCAACCTCCAAAAGGCTGGTGAACTCCTCCGCGGTAGGAAGACGCCATCCCATACGCTTTCCAGATTGGGCTTGCCAGCAATACTGCAGCGCACCCTGCCAATTAAGACCATCGTGACTCCCACCGATGTAGCGCTGCCATACCAACCCGGTCTCTCGGTCGAGTACTCCACTACCGTTGAAGACCAGTTCGAAACGCTTGGTCCCGGGGAGCCGTTGATTCCACGAGTAGAGAGGGAAGACCTTGGTGTCGTTCGGATCGGGCTCCACCGCGGTAAGATCTTTCTTGACCGATTTGGCTCGTGGCTGCTGCGTTTCCGCGCGTGCGCCCAGGTGGGTCGCCATCACGACCAATAGTCCCACGAATACACTTGCCACTTTGGTTTTCATCGTTAACCTCCTCAGTGGGCGTGACCTCCCTCAGCGGGATGCTCATGCGTGATGTTCCATTTCACATCCTTGGCCGTAAAGCCATCCACCATTCCGTTGCCATTGTGCCAACCGAGACGGTGCTTCCGCTATCAAGTGTTGGTGAGATGACGCTAAGACTTTACAGTGCATTAAGTTACAGTCAAAATAGCGCTTGTGACCTTCCCCGCGCGATCTACTGATTGATTGCAAAGATGGCTCGCTTGGAGCCGGACAGTGCAAGAGCAATAAATTCTACGATGGGGCGCTAATTAGTACCCGTCCTGAAGCCTGTAAGGGATTGAGAAAAAAGGAGAAATCGCAAATTTAGGGCTAGTCTTCTGAGGGGGTGTCGATTAGGATCGTGTCGTTGAAAACATCCGATTCTAAATGACTTAACTCCAAAGGAGACCAGCCCTAAATGCGAAAAACGATCAACCCACAGCCAAATCTACGTGAGCCCTGGCTGGAGCTGGAGCACGCACGCGAGCTCGAAACGATCTCGTCGCTACTCGATGCCCATCCTAAGCTCAATGAGCTGGTACTGCAAGACCTAAGGTCGGTCACCCCACCGGCAGGGAGCGATGTTGGTCGTGGGGGAATGAGCGCGGAGCAGGTTCTCCGGGCGTTGTTGGTGAAGCAGCTGAATCAGTTCACCTATCGGGAGCTGGCGTTTCACTTGGCAGACTCCCGAAGCTATCGGACGTTTTGCCAGCTCGGCATCATAGAGCCGACCCCGTCGAAGTCGACCCTAGCAGCAAACATCAAAGCCGTGAAGTTCGAAACGCTGGAGCAGATCAACCGAGAGCTGGTGAGCGTTGCCGAGGATGCTGGGATCGAAAAGGGAAGAAAAGTACGAGTGGACTGCACGGTAGTGGAATCAAACATTCATCCGCCTACAGACTCCGAGCTTCTTTATGACTGTGTTCGGGTTCTCACTCGCGTGATGTGCCGAGCTCGCGAACTGCTGGGTACAGTAGTGGTCTTCGGCAATCGAACGCGTCGAGCGAAGAGACGTCGACTGGGAGTTCTGAACGCGAAGGATAAGCAACAAAGGCGTGGCGTCTATCGAGATCTACTGAAGGTGACGGAAGAAACCTATC
This sequence comes from Candidatus Marinacidobacterales bacterium, assembly GCA_965197495.1. Lineage (GTDB taxonomy): Bacteria > Acidobacteriota > Vicinamibacteria > Marinacidobacterales > SMYC01 > SMYC01. Next base: position 8,799,589 of record OZ240210.1, on the reverse strand, counting down.
GCTCCGCTCAACGCGTTGCAGCACAGTTGGAAGAGTCGGGCTTGACCGAGCCGGTGAAGCGAGCGAGCGCGGAGAGGATCGCCGCGGATTTTGAGCACTTTCTCGTCCTCACCAAGAAAGTCATCAACCAAACCCAACGCCGAGTGATCGACGAAGAGCGTGTGCCTGCGGAGGAAAAGGTCGTTTCTATCTTCGAAGAACACACCGACATTATTCGCAAAGATCGGCGCGAGACTCTCTACGGCCACAAGGTGTGTATGACTGGTGGCTCGTCCTCGATGATTTTGGATTGCGTGATCTTGGATGGGAATCCGTCCGATTCAACTCTCGCGGAAACCATGATCGACCGTCAAGTCGAACTCTACGAACGGGCCCCGCGCCAGGTTGCCTACGATGGCGCGTTTTCTTCAAAGGCAAACTTGGAAGCCATCAAAGGCAAGGGAGTTGAAGATGTTGCCTTTACCAAGGCTCATTTCGCGGTGACCGATATGGTCAAGAGTTCCTGGGTCTATCAACGCCTGCGGCGATTTCGCTGCGGAATCGAAGGCGTCATTTCGTTCTTGAAACGAGTCTTTGGTCTCGACCGATGCACATGGCGCTCATTGCCTTCTTTTAAATCGTACGTATGGAGTTCCATCATCACCTGCAACCTACTGATGATGGCAAGACACTTATTACGATAACAACTATTACTCTTCCGCCCCTTATAGCCATGGATTGCTAACAATTCGCCTCTCGTTTCGTCCAAGATTTTCATTCGCTCTCAACCCCACGAAGCCCCTTCCGAAAACGTATAATACCCACATCTTCGGTAGGTCTCTCGCACACCACAAGTTATGGTGTTTCTGGACAGGAACTAGCTATGGAGGCTCGCAGAGTCAGCGGTGCTGAACTGTATCGGCGTTTCTACACATCCATCAAGGCAGGCGAGACGTTCAAGCCTATAGATACGATGCCCTCTGATGTGAGTGTGCTCATGGCTCATCTTCGCATTGATCAAGCTGACCCCTTGCCCGTCCTGTGCCAAAACTCGGCCCATTTGAAATAGACCATCAGTGTCATGAATTGACGGACACGAGCTACCCTCAAAAGGAGTGGAAATGAAGTAAAGTAATTGGAATCCTTCGTTCAAGGGGAAACCGTAGTACCCTAAGAGCGTCTTTCAATGCAGAAGAGGGCAGTGCCATTTGGAGGAGGACTATGGCCAAAGCGCGAGTGTTGACGAGGTCGGAACTAGCCGAGCATTTGGGCGTCGATAAAAAGATGGTAACAAAATGGGAGCGGTCTGGGATGCCGGTCCACACTAGAGGGCGCGGCGTGGCGTCTCAATTCCGTCTGCGGGAGGTCCGGGCGTGGCTAAAGGTGTGGGAAGCCAAGGCCAAAGCGGCGGAGAAGGCAAAGGTGCGAGAAGCCAAAGCGGCAGAGAAGGCGAAGAAGACGGCGAAGCAATAAGACGCGGCGGCGATGAGATGAGACAAGTCTGACTGCGCGAGTCCTTGGAACTCGCTAGTCTCGCGGTACCGGTTGCCAACGACGCTGCTCGGGGAGCGCGATGACGTCGTACTCCTGGTCTTCGGTGACGAGTGCCTCTTCGAAACTGCGAAAGCTGTCGACGGCTTGCTTGCCCAGATGGAGTTCTATTCGCCGGAAGATAATCAGCTGGCTTCGATTCATCGTTCACACTCTCTCGAATACCAGCCGTTCGAGCCAGTTGAGACAGTCGAGCCCGTCCTGTGCCAAAACTCGGCCCTTTTGAAATAGACCACAAATCAGCAGCTTAGACGCCCTTGGAATCCGCGCAGAATCGAGGGTGTTTCGCGCCGCAGGGCTGACTTACGACCCCTGGGCTGCGGGTGGCGAGCGACAGGCCCACCGGGGGTGCGCACGGCTGGCTCAAATCGGCTGTGGGGCGAGCTACGGGCAGTGAGCTTCGCACCCGGAAGTCCCTCATTAGACTGGACTTTATCGAGCAGAAGAGCGAACGTTCGGTGATGCCGCAGGATACAGGGGTTGGCCGGAACGTCGTTTTGGACGGTTTGGACTTCGCCAGCTTACGGCGGGTCTGGGAGCAAACCTTTGGGAATTATACGTTTGACTTGACTTTACCGCTGCATTTGTGTATCCTCTTATGATGAAGAGACATAAGGCACCCGGCAAAGCCCACCGCGAAGGCATGACTGTCGTCCAACTGATGGACATGTTCCCCGACGAAACCGCTGCCCGTCAGTGGTTAGAGCAAATGTTCTGGCACGGCCAGCGGTGCTGCGGCCACTGCGGAAGCCTCAGCACCAGCGAAGTCCCGAACGACAAGCCGATGCCGTACTGGTGCGGGGGTTGCCGCTCATACTTCAGCGTCCGCACGGGCACCGCGCTCGAACGCTCCCACGTTCCTCTGCGCAAGTGGGTGATCGCCATCTACCTAGAACTCACGAGTCTGAAGAGCGTTTCGAGCATGAAGCTGCACCGTGACATCGGCGTTAGGCAGGCAACCGCCTGGTTCATGCTGCACCGCATTCGCGAAGCCTGGAAGGTTCCTGGCGACAACGCCTTCGCTGGCCCCGTCCTGTGCCAAAACTCGGCCCTCTTGAAATAGCCGATAAATCAGCAGCTTAGCGTCTGTGTTTTGCGATGGTGCCAAGGGCCGTGGCCTTTACAATCGTCTGGCCCGAGGGTGTTATCTTCGGATCCATCATGACGTACCATGTGCAATTCCTACTGTTGGTCAGTCAGCCGTTGTTCGATCGGGCAGCCCTGCCGCTCACACAGACCTCATGGGTGCTTCCGCCATTAAGTGTTGGCAAAATGACACTAAGACTTTACAGTGCATTAAATTACAGCCATGGTCTTTCAAAAGGGCCGAGTTTTGGCACAGGACGGGATCTTGTAGAAGCGCAGCGTGAAATTCGCCTGTGCCTTCTATTTATTCATCCGCGCGCACCGGATCGGAGCACACGGTTCTCCTCTCGTAGGTAGTCGATCACATCCTGCTCCTGGCGGTTGAGCCAGCCAGCCAGAACGAGGAGTAGGAATTGCACGCCCTTGGCCCGGGCGCAAACACAGACACTAAGCTGCTGATTTGTTGTCTATTTGGTGCTGCCGCCATCAAGTGTTGGTGAGATGACGCTAAGACTGTACGGTGCATTAAGTTACAGTTAAAATAGCGCTCGTGACCTTCGCTGCGCGCTAAATGGAGCGTAAGCGCCTTTTTTACAAAGGGATGTGTACACATCACCAACAGTAAACAGCGCAAGCACCCCCGTTTCCTCGTCTCGCACGCGGGCTCGTGGCACCCGGAGCTCGCGAGTTCCCACCGACGTCGTCACGCGACGGGTTTCGGCTCCGTTGCGATACCCACGGCGGTCTTCCGCACGCTCGTAAGCGAGACGAGTACCGTAAGGGACGCGACGGCGAATAGACGTTATCCCGCTGGCGCCGCCGGTCTTGAGTTCGTTTGTGTTTTTGGACACGACGCGCGTCCCGCCTGCGCGGGCGACGCGAGGAGCTCGTCGAAGAGCTCCGGGCCCTTGCGACTGAGTGGTCAAAGCTCGTGCCCTCTGTGCCAACATCGCTGAGACACTTCGCCCCTTGAAATTAGTGTAGAGGGCGGAGGAGGATCAATGCATGAGTATGTTGATTGAGAGAGAGACCTCGGCGGGATCGGAGGGAGCCCGTAGGGCGACTGGAGATCCCGCCGGCCGCGATGCGGCGGGGGTCCCGGATCCCGAAGTGAGCGAGCAAGCGAAGCGTCGACGCTTTACCGCGGAGTACAAGCTGCGGATAGTGCGTGAGGCCGATGCCTGCAAGGGTGACGGTGACGTTGCTGCTCTTCTGCGTCGAGAGGGCCTGTACTCGTCGCATTTATCGAGTTGGCGCCGCCAACGTGACGAGGTCGCCAAAGCGGGGTTGGCGTCGAGAAAGCGAGGCCGGAAGGCAAAGGCCGAGGATCCACGGGTCAAGGAGCTCGAGCGCGAGAACGCCCGGCTCCAACGTCGCCTGGCTCGGGTGGAGACGATGTTGGAGACCAAAAAAAAACCTCCGAATTACTGGGGGTCCCCCTGAATCCACTCGACAGCTACGAGAACGACTGATGGTGGCGGCCGAGGAGCTGGCGGGGCAGATTGGGCAGACGACGGAAGCCTGCGAGGCTCTGGGTGTGGCTCGTTCCACGCTGTATCGCAGGCGCCAGGTGACGCCCGAACCGAAGCGGCGTCCTCGGCCGCACCGAGCCCTCGACGAGACTGAGCGCGAGTAAGTCCTCGGGGCCTCGCACTGTGAGCGGTTCGTCGACAAGGCGCCCGCCCAGGTGTGGGCCACGCTTCTGGACGAGGGAACCTACCTCTGCTCGATTCGCACGATGTATCGGATTTTGGAGGAGCACGGCGAGGTCCGAGAGCGCCGGAACCAACGGCGCCATCCGAACTACACGAAGCCGGAGCTGCTGGCCGAAGCGCCCAACCAGGTTTGGTCGTGGGATATTACGAAGCTTCGTGGCCCCGTCAAGTGGACCTACTACTACCTCTACGTCATCCTCGACATCTTCTCCCGCTACGTGGTTGGCTGGATGCTGGCTCACCGAGAAAGTGCGGCGCTCGCGCAACGCCTCATCGCCGAGAGCTGTCGCAAGCAGGACATTGAACCCGACCAGCTCACCCTTCACGCGGACCGTGGCAGCTCGATGAGAAGCAAGCCCGTGGCTCTGCTCCTGGCTGACCTCGGAGTTACCAAGACCCACTCCAGACCTTACGTCTCGAACGACAATCCCTACTCCGAGTCCCAGTTCAAGACGATGAAGTACTGTCCTCAGTTTCCGAGCCGTTTTGGTTCCGCCGAAGACGGCCGGCTGTTCTGCGGCGGTTTCTTCGACTACTACAACTACGAGCACCGGCACTCAGGAATCGGCTTCATGACGCCGGCCGACGTTCACTATGGTCGCGCCGAACAGCTCACCACCGCTCGGCGCCAGATCCTTCTCGAAGCTCATCGGACTCATCCCGAACGCTTCGTTCGCGGAACGCCACAACCTCCCGTTTTGCCTCCTCAGGCTTGGATCAACCCGCCGACGGAGAAAACGACGCTCCTGAATGCCGCACAAGCCACTCTCGCGGCGGCGTCCATACCTGGGGTACCCCCTTTTTCTGCTCCACGAAACGATATCTCGATCGATGCAGATGTGGACCGCACCGGCGCCACGAGCCTCCCGACGCTAATCGAGGCTCACTAAATGCAGCTCGCGAGTGTCTCAAAGTTGTTGACACGTACCGGTCGTGGCGCGATTCCTGCTCGTCAGGGCCCGTAACAAACATCAGGAGGAACGCCAGCCTGATGTAGTTCGCCGCGCGGCAACCTTCTTTCAGCGTTTGACCGGCGGCAGATATACCAAGATTCACGTCACGGTGGGGGAGCAGGAGATCACAGTTGTCGACAAGACCGGACGCAGAAAGGTGCCAGAGCAACTCAGTCGTGGAACGCTCGAGCAACTCTACCTAGCGCTCCGGTTCGGACTCATCAAGAGCGTGGGCGAAGAGACGGAACGGCTTCCGGTCGTCGTCGACGAGGTCCTCGTGAACTTCGACCTTGAGCGCGCGCGGTGTGCCGCCGCCTTCGTCGAGCTCTCCCGCACCAACCAAGTGCTCGTGCTCACCTGCCATGAGTGGATAGTCGACCTGTTCAGAGGGGCAGCGCCCGACGCCGCCGTCGTCGACCTGTCCGCGGTGTGGGCTGCGCCCTAGTCTGAAGTTCCTGGCTGAAAAAGCCAAGATCCGGTGTTGATCCAATGAGATAGTTGGAATCAATGGTGCTGGCTTCTGTCTACACGGTGATACCTTTGAGCAGGTCGTAGGCTCTCTGCTGTTTCGAGTCCGGAGTTGTCGTGACATCGAAGGTGGGCTCGTCGGGTCCGGCTTCCGGTCGCCGACATTTGTTTCGGACGATGTTGCTGAGAAGGCGCAGCAGCGTGCGGAAGCTGGAAGCTCGACTCCCATCGTCAAGCTTCTTGGTTTGTATCTTGCGCAGGGCGGCCTCGGAGCGCTTCGCCGGAGCAACAGGGTCACGCCTGGCCTTCGCCTGCTGGTCCTCGTCAGAGAATAGCAGCGGCCGCCAAGCCTCCATCATGTGCCACAGGACGTAGTAGGCCAGCATGCACAAGAAGACGTGCGCCCGGACTTGGTTTTTGCGCCGGTGACGAATCGGCCGCACCTTTAGGTCCATGCTCTTGAAGGAACGAAACGCCCTCTCGACCTGGGTCAGCAACTTGTAGCTGCGCACTGTGTCGTCGGTTTTCATCCGCTGCTCAGCAAGACTGGTGCGGATCACGTAGATGCCGTCAAGGGCAGCTTCCGCAGTGACCTTTGTGTCGTCGATTTCGAAGCTAAAGCTGTCGTCGCGAATGTCCAGCTTGAAGTGCTTGCCGACTTTGTACTTGTTGAGAACTCTGCCTACCCGCACACCGATTTTATCTTTACCATGCAGCTGACCCCGCCCGATCCGTTGGCGAATCCCTCCGAACTGCTTAGCGATCGTCCCCATGTGTCGCTTCCACCGCTGGAGCCGTTTGTTGGCGAGCTCAGAGTTGCCGTTGGCGAGGCGCGAGGCGTCGGCATCCATCGTTGTCTCGTCTAGCTCGAAGTCGAAACCGTCGTCACGGATGTCGAGCCTGTAGTACCTGCCGACCTTGTACTTGTTGAGGAGCTTTTTCACTGCAGCACGGATGTCCTCCTTGCCCTGCAAACGGCGCCGCTCGACCATCCGACAAACTTTCTCCAGCTCCTTGCAGGTCGCTTCGAGCAGAGCACGGCGCTTGTGACGCCGCCTCTCGGCCAGCTCCGGATTGCGGCAAGCGACCAGCCTCTCGTTGGGGAAATCCGGGTGCGTCACCTCAAACAGATTCCGCTCGTCGAATAGCCCCATCTGGAGCACCCCATCGTTGATGAGCTTGCGAATCGGTTCGGGACGCAGAGCGGTAATCCAGTCGACACCGTCCATCTCCCGCAACTCGTCGATCTGGGTCTGGGTGATCATTCCGCGGTCGCCCACCATCACAAACTGCTCGATGCCGAAGCGCTCTTGCACCTTTTCTACCTGAGGCAACAGCGTTTTGGGATCGCCCGTGTTGCCCTCAAAGACCGATACCGACACGGGGATGTCGCGTTCGTTGGTCAGCAGACCGTAGTTGATCTGCAGCTTGCCTTTCTTGCCGTCACGGTCGTATCCGAGGCGGGCGATCGGACAACTCACACCCTCGAAGTAGCTTGAGGTTAGGTCATAGAGCGCCAGGCCGTCGTTTTGGAGATGGCGCGCCGCGAGTTTTTTTTCGATGACCTCCTGGCGTTTGAGAACCCAGTCCATGGCGGCATAGAGATCGTCTTCGCGGGCATCGCTCACCCCCAGGATTTCGGGCAGTGTGGTTGTGTGCCACCACTGGCTAGTCGCCAGCTTCGACTGCGGTTCGAGGATCCGGGCGACTACCATGGCCACGACCAAATCCCGCCCTGGTGAGTGTCGAGAACCAACGAGCTTTTCGAAACCGAGCTGTCTCATGGCGCTGAGCACCGCGTCGACGTGGCCATGGTGCCGGGAGCCGTTCTCGACGATTTTGAAGGCGACTTCAACCGAGACGAGCTTTTCCCCTTTGAGAATGCGTCGGATGGCGTCGACTGCGTCCATGGGCAATTTGGACAAGTTAGCGAGCGTGCGCTTGCGGACGTTTCCGCCCACCCGATACGACTCACGCAGCAGGACCGCGGGGGTAGAGTTGCGATTGGGGATGATGTGGGTATGCATGCCCACCATAATAGCCTATGTATCAATATATATCAAACTATAAAAGGCTTTAGACATGCCTACATATTGCATCCCAAAATTAGCCTCTCGCGTCCCTAAAGACGCGTAATCATTGGGGATTCACACTGTCAGTGGGTTCATTCGACCAAGGAACTTCAGCCTAGTTGCTTGTGGCGTTGGTGCATGAATCCGTTCGTACGCGCACGGAACTTTTTTGCGGCCCGACTTGGTCTCTGCCGATCGCTTGTGATTCAGGCTTGCCCAGCTCAGCCATCCCGTCCTCGTCCTGTGCCAAAACTCAGCTGTGCTCCGCAGAAAGTCGATCCAGCGTTGATTGCGCGTTGCGACTGACGAGCGCCGCCGGCTTGGCCGGATTGGTGCCATCCGAGTCATTGGCCCCGTAATCGGGCTCATCCCAGATATAGGCGATCGCGACCGAGCGATGCGCCCGGTTGGAAAACCTGACTGGAAGACCAGAAGTACAACGGCTACTTCCTGTGCGTCTCCGGTTCCGGACGGAGCCTTACCCGACCGCTAGCGGGCAGTTCGCAGCAGCGCCAACGCGTAGACAATCCCGATGGCCGGAACCACCGAAAATGCCAGCGCAAGCTCCCAATCTCCTCGCACTCTTCCCGCGGCAATCATCTGCGCAACCCACAGGTCGGCGATCACGTTCGCCGTCAGGAGCGCCATCATGGCGAGGATCTTCGTCGTGGCGAGGCGGGGCCGCAGTACGAGCAGAAGTAATCCCGTGGCGCCAAGAGGGTGCAGGAGGACCACCAGTAGCCGTTGCCAGACGTCTCCACCGTTAGCGAATGCTCCAACCAGGGCCGTGCATCCTGCGAAGACCGCGTGAATCACAGCGAGAATCGTCACCGAAATCCGGAAGCTGGTCATGGAGACACGATATATCCCTGCTGGCGATCTACTACCTAATTGGCCTCTCCTGCCATTTCAGTGGATCCTCTCGAGGGTGAGACCGCCACAGTTTAGGTAGACGAGGCTGATGAGAGCTTCGGCAGAGTGGAGTCCAAAGCTGCGGTGGCTCAGCAGCCGGATTTTGTTGTTCATTCCTTCGAGTCGGCCGTTGCTGAGTCTCCACGTGACCCACGCGATGACGCCATCGAAGTGGCTGCGGATCATCTTCGCCGCGCGTTTGACGGGCTCTATCCTCGAGCTCATAGCGCGCCGCAGCCATCCTCGGAGAAACTTCTTGGCCCATGTCTCGGTTTTGTAGGTGTAGAGGTCCATGAAGTCGTCGCGCAGAAGCATGGCGCGGTAGAGGCGACGATTAGCTCGCACCTGCTCGCGGAGCACCCGTTTGTCTTTCGCGCTGCGGTTGTGTTTGGCCTTGAGAAGGGGAAACTTGGTGTTCTTGAGGTTGCGCCGGGCAGTCCCTTTGAGCTCGCGCACCAGCTCGCGCCGGGTCTTATCCACGGCCTCGTTCAGATGCTTGACGATGTGGAAGCGGTCAAAGATCACCCGTGCCTGAGGAGCCTTTTTGCCGACGACAGTTATGTACGGCTCCCACATGTCCATGCTGACCGCTTCGAGCTCCGCGGCTCTTTGTGGTCCGAGCTTGCGGAAAAACCGCAGCAGCGTCTTGGCCTTGCGCTCCTTTCCCGCCCAGACGACCCGGCCGCTGAGATGGTCTATTACCACTGTTAACCCTAATCGCAAAATCTTCGAAGCACGAAAACGCGAAACAGCCGCACTGGGCGCAGGCGAGAAGCTCGTGCTGGGGCACCCGCTCGCCGCCACTATAGGTGATTCTGCACGGTGTATGCAGAACCTGGAAAAGGTGCTATTCACGGGGCCAAAGACCTCAGACACGGTGACGTTTATTTGCGATTAGGGTTAAGTACTTGTGGCGTTTGTGGTAGCTGATCTCGTCCATCCCAATCACCCGCAATCCATCGAGCTCGCGCCGCTCATCCCGCTGCTCGGCAACCACTCGCTGGATGATCCGTCGCACCGAACGCCATGTCACTCGGAAATAGTTCGCTACGGCGCTGACGTCCGTCCTCTGTGCCAGCCACGCTACCTCTTGTTCGAAGCTTTTGGTAAAGCGGCTTCCCTTGTCGCCCAAGGCACCTTTTCTCTGACCACTCCACACCAGCGACATACCACTCGTCGGATCGAGTAGCGAAGATAGGTCCGGACTCCGAACAGGTCCAAGTGCCGCCAGTAGCGATTGTAGCGATCTTTGTTCTTGCGGACCTTTCGTCCGCAAATCCCGCACAGAGGCTTCCTCCTCCGTGGTACTACATCCACCACCACTCTGGCTTTGTCCGCCTGGAAGTGGAAACCTCGGACCCACAGGCCTTGCAATCCGATGAGCTTGTTGACTAACGCGCATCGCGGGAACGCTCTTTTCTCTTTCGGAAAAAAAGATTCTAGCGTTCTCGCCGATGCGCATCTACACATGGCTTACCCTCTCAACCCACGGGCCTCACCAAATGCCACTGCCCCTCAGCGGGAGACGAGGCTGTGGGAAACGCCCCCACGGTTCTGGTCGTTCAGACCTTGCTCACGACTGAGTTCTCTTCGAAGCCTGGAAGGGCGTTTTCCATAGCCTCCACTAATCGAGCCCCCCCTTCCTTATTCCATATGAATTAATGTCCCACTCGGGGATGGTTGAAATCCCACGCCTTTAGGCGAAGCCTTTAGGAGGCTTGGGGTACGATCCCCAGGTGAAAGGATATCGTAAATCATCGCACACGACGTACCAGTTAAACTATCACTTCGTATTTATCACGAAGTACCGCAAGCCGGCCTTGAGAGGGGATGTAGCGGTTCGTCTCCGGGATCTCATCCGGGAGATCTGTGCTCGGAACCAGATAGAAATACTGAAGGGTCATGTGCGGCCTGAGCACGTGCACCTGTTGCTGAGCGTGCCGCCGAATTTGTCGCCGAGTCGAGTGATGCAGTTGATCAAGGGTAAGACGTCGAATCGTCTGATGCGCGACTTACAGACGATGCGGAAGGAGTTCTGGGGTCGGCACCTACGGGCACGGGGTTACTTCGTGGTGACAACGGGCAACGTGACGGATGAGGTGATAGCGAAGTATATAGAGTTGCAGGGTGCCGTGCCCCAGGACGACGATTCTTTCAAGGTCAGTGAGTAGTGAAACGAGGCAAGGACAAGCCGACTTTAGTCGGCGACGTGAACCCATCGCCTTTAGGCGATGGAGCGCACGCGCTCAGTCTTTCTTGTATATATACCAGGAGGGGCCTGTGGGCGCTCGTGGGAAACGCGAAGCGTTTTCCAAGCGATTGTGGAAAACGCCGCTCCACGTTTGTACGTGCTCACAACCTTTCCCTAAACGCCTCTCTCGCCCGGAGTTTCCGGCGTTTTCCACAATCGCGGCAGCGTCCATAGGCCATGCCCTCCAACACAAATCAGATCCCCCGAAACGACAGGAGAACCCCTAATTGCCGGCCAGGTACTTTCGAGTGAACGAACGATTTCGGTCACTCCCCGATGACCTCCGCCCACGCGGGCGGTGCCATTGCTGTCAAGTTGAGGCATTCCGGGCCGATCCGACCCCAAGATGTTGGCAACGCCGTGCGCTTAAGCCCCATCATCTAGCGGCCCGCTTCGAGCTTGAGACCTCAACTTGACAATACCGTCTAAACCGCGCAATCAACGCTGGATCGACTTTTTGCAGAGCACAGCATGTTGCTGTCGACGCGCGCCGCGACAAGCGATACGGCAACGCCCGTGTGGGCGGACCCAGATTCCTCGGCGCTATAGGTCGTGGTGCTCGTCTTCCCGACCTCGGAGGTGTCAACGCCGGCCGAAAACTGCACATTCATGGCGGGTGAAAATTGCACACCCGACGATTGGGTGACGAACCCTAAGACGCCGGCTGTGCTCCGCAAAAGGTCTTCCGGGCGTTGATTGCGCGTCTGAGACCTGCTGTAGTCGGCCGCTTCTGGCCGATCTTCTTTTTTGCGGATCACACGGAGTAAGATAAGCCCCTCACCAACAATTAGGGCCTCCGTACGCCGATGGTCACGTTGGAGTAGATGGCCTGCTCCAGCGACTCCGCTCTCGGTGCCATACCCAGCTCGACCACGTGTTGCGCCGGACGATAGAGCGGATCGTAATTGCGCGTCATGATCACGGCTCCGTCCAAGAGGACTCGCGCTCGTTGGCTGCTCACGATTTCCGGAAAGGCGCCCCATTCCAGGCGGAACGTATAAGTTCGGCTCGGGTCCCAATCGAACAGATTGATCCCGGTGTTCGTCTCCTGGCCGTTCGAGATGAAACGAAGCCGCATGTGCCAACGATTCACGAGTCGCGTGTCGTACTTCGCGATATGGACTCGGAAAGGATTCTCGGTGTAGTCGCCGCGTGTGGGGTCCCACATGATCAACAAATTTCTTTTGGCCGAGTGCGGGTTGAGATCCATGAGGTTCGACACCTGAAACTCTACGAAACCGTTCGGCGTCGTAGGGATGTCGTAGCGGATGTAGGAGAGAGCGTCTGTTGCCATCCAACCCTCCGTCTGGAACTCGCCGCCTCCGACCTCTCCAACCGAAACGCCGTTGGTCAAAGGATCGGAAACGAAGACCGAGCCAACCGGAGTCGAGCTCGCAAAGCCGCCTTGGACCTCGAAATTGGCGGCGGGGGAGAAGGGTCCCTGCGTACCGCCGACAGAGGCCCTCGCGCGCCAGTAGTACGTCTGACCGATTCCGAGATTCGGCGACACCTGCCACGACGTCGCGCCGGTTCCGCCTTCCGGCAGATCGTCGCCCGAGGCGATGATGTTGCCGAAGGACGCGTCGCTCGCGACTTCGAATCGATAGCGAAGGCCGCTCGCTCCCGAGGCATTCGCGACCGTGAGTGTCGGAGAGGTCGAGCTCACCGTCGCTCCGACGGCGGGACTCTGGGGTGTAGGAGCAGTTATCGTAGGTGAAGACGAGGAGCTACCCGGCTCCTCCGAGCTGCAAGCTCCGTAGAATGCGAGGCACAGGATAAGCGTGCCTGCGAAAACCAATCGATGCTTCAAAGTGACTCTCCTCTCGATGGCGACGGGGTCGAGACTTGAAGTAATAGCGGACAGTTTTTCGGACAAGTTGTGGCAAACAAAACCAAAATTTAGCACAAGCCGTGTGTGAGCCTCCAGCGCGACGAGATGCCGAGCTCCGCCGCCTGCGACGCGAGAACCGTCAGCTACGGTTGGAGCGGGAGATCCTCTCAAAAGCCGCGGCCTGGTTCGCTCGGGAGACCCCGTCCTGTGCCAAAACTCGGCCCTTTTGAAATAGGCATAAATCAGCAACTTAGTGTCTGTGTTTGCGACCGGGCCAAACCTATGCCGATCTGCTCGGGTAGATTCTCAATGATCTCCCGCAGGCTCGCTATGGTCAGGGCGATCTCGTTCCCCAGCTTTTTCCTTACCGCATGTTTTTTGGAGGCCTTGAATTTTTTCTGCAGCTCTTCAAGTTTCGCCCGCAATTCTTTCTTTTGCGCGACCCAATGATCGTAGGCAGCCTTCTCTTCCTTCGTCATAGGACCGACAATCCGCGCGGTAACAGCCTGCACGTCGAGCTTGATGTGGTCGGGATGCAGCAAGGGCGGCTCGCCATCGGTGATGTCGTGCCGTTCGCGGCGCTCCAGTTCGTCCTCCCAAGCGAACTTGTAGTCCATCGCCATTTTGAAGAACTCGTCGTACTCCTCCGTCTTCTCTTGCTCGATCGCGCTCAGCATCTCGGTGAAGAGCCGTTGGGGGCGAGGCTCGCCCTTGGCAGCCTCGACGGCCAGTGTGCGGATGACGGCCTGCGCCATCGGCAGGGTGACGGTGCGGTCTCCGTCGCGGACGGTGATCGTGCGATAGGCTTCTTCGCGCACAATGGCCTTCAGCCACTCTTCAGGCCGCGCGGACTTGCGGGACTTCGCGCCCTTCGGTCGGCCGCCCGGATTCCCGGACTGGCCTTTCTTGAAGCGGTGCTCCCTTGGCGGCTTGCCGAAGCCGACGTTGTAGTCGCGGGGGCGATCGCGCAGACGGGTGTTGCGGTCGTTGCTCACTCCGCCGCCTCTAGACACCGGGCGTCCACTGGCTGACCATCAACCAGCCGCTCAGCGTCGTCTCTCGCATAAGCTTGCCAGCGGGCGAGGACACGGTCGCAATAAATCGGATCAAGCTCGCAAAGTCTGGCCCTCCGGCCGGTCTTCTCCGCCGCGATCAGGGTCGAACCGGACCCGCCAAACACATCGAGTACGATATCGCCTCGGCCCGAGACGTCACGGATGGCGTCCGCAATCATCTGCACCGGCTTCACCGTCGGATGGAGGGCAAGCTCCTCCATCCGGCCCGGCCGCAGGGTGTTGACACCGCGATACTGCCACACATTCGTGCGGTACCGGCCGAATTGACCAAGCTCGAAGGTATTGATGTGTGGCGCCGTCCCGTGCTTGAAGGCAAAAATGAGCTCGTGGCGCGAGCGATAAAAGGTCCCCAAGCCGCCGTTATCTTTCGCCCAGACGATCAGGTTTTTGAGCTCATCGAAGACGGCCTCGCCGGCCGCGAGGATCTCGGCAAGGTGACGCCAATCCATACAAATGAAGTGGATCGAGCCGTCGACGCTGTGCTCGGCCAATCGCTCGAAGGCGCACTGAAGAAAACCCGTAAACTCCTCGCTGCTCATCTCGCCGGAAGCCATTGCAAATTCGCGGTGTTTGGTTTTGCCTGAGCCGCCGACATGCCCGTCGATCGGCACGTTATAAGGAGGGTCGGTGAAGACCATCCGGGCCTGTTCGCCCGCCATCAGCGTGGCCACCACGCCTGGTTCGAGCGCATCGCCACAGATCAGACGATGCGCCCCGAGCTGCCAAACGTCACCCGGGCCGACACGGGAGGGTGCCCCGTACGGGATGACATCGTCCCGCGGATCATCCGGCTCCTCTGGTTTGACCATCGCCAGAGTTCCATCAATCTCAGGGATCGAGAAGCCTGTGAGCCCGACGTCGAAGTCGAGGTCCGCGGACACAAGCGCACCAAGCTCGGCGGCGAGCACGTCTTCGTTCCAGCCGGCGTTGAGCGCAAGTTTGTTGTCGGCAAGGACATAGGCGCGCTTCTCGTTCTCGCTCATGTGATCGATCTGCAGACAGGGCACCTCGGTCATGCCCAGCAGTTTCGCCGCGGCTACGCGACCGTGGCCGGCCAGGATCGTCCCCGCTTCATCAATCAGCACCGGGTTCGTGAAGCCGAACTGACGAATGCTGGCTGCGATCTGCCGGATCTGCTTTTTCGAGTGAGTACGTGCGTTCCGGGACCAGGGGGAAAGTGCCGCGATGGGGTGATGCGTGATCTGGGCGTCTGGCATTGACAGTCTCCTTTTTTACAGGCGACGTCATGTTCCGAGAACACACCCTGCATTGTCATTATGAACAAATACTCATTTGTTTGCCCTCGGGGTCAGAATCCGCGGTCCATTGTCAGCCAATCCTTCGGCGTCATGTCCCGCCGGTCACGCCAAATGGTGCGTACCGCCTCGTAGGACAGGTTCAATTTGTTCGCCACCATGTGGCAGGCGGATCGCCCCGTGTTGGAAGTTGCGGGAAGGTCCCCTCCCTCTAGCGCGACAATCGCCATAACAATCTGTCGATTACGGAGTTCGTTTCGCCTCGTCTCACGGCCTCTCTTCCTTGTCGGCGGGCTGTTCGTACCATCTGCGATATCCAGCGCCCACGACACCAAGGCGATGGGTATGTTCTGCTGCCGCAACGTCCGCAATAGGAGCTGTACACCATCCCACGCGTGCCGGTGAGTCTTCGATGCCTCAATCCCGTCCTGTGCCAAAACTCGGCCCTTTCGAAATAGGCCATAAATCAGCAACTTAGTGTCTGTGTTTGCGACCGGGCCAAGGGCCGTGGGCTTTACAATCGTCTTGGGCGGGCGGGTCGTCACCATGCAGATGACCTCCTAGTCGAGAGCGAATATCGAAGCGTGTTCCTGAAGCTGTTTCCACGCTACGCCGGTCGAGCCCGCCGAGGGGCTACCGTCGCCGGCGACCATCTACGCGGCACGGCAGTAGTAGTTGAGAATGCCCCCAAGTCGCTCTCGCGACACGATGGGGCCAGCGTCATTCGCGCTTGCCGGCAGAGGTGTGATGAGCTCGTTGCCGAGACCTTGGTGGTTCCGTTCTGTGTGATAGTGCACTACGTATTCGGTTACCGCTGTGCGCAGGTGTCGCTCACTGAGAGGTACGAAGCGGTCGAGACACTCTCGACGTATGGAGAGAACGAATCTTTCCGCATATGCGTTCAGATTCGGACGATTAGCGGGAAGGCGAAGGGGCTTCACGCCTGAATCTCTCAACAGCCCACGTATCGCCTCGGTGAATAGCGGGTCCCGGTCGTGGATGAGGTATCGCTTGCCAAGGAGGAAACCATCCCACATGTCAGTGAGGTTTCTTGCCACCTGCTTCATCCACTCCCCGTTGGGGTCCGACGTTATCCCACCGATGCACACGCAGCGAGTGGCGATATCGATGACAAACAGGACATGGTAGCGGACGAGCCCGAACGGGTTCACAACCTCGACGGTGAACAGGTCTGTCGCAGCGATGGCGCCCCAATGAGCCTTGATGAAGGTGCTCCACGACATGCTCCTGCCCCGCTCCGGCGCAGGAGCGATACCGTGTTCGGCGAGGATCCTCTTGATAGTGTTGCGTCCGAGTTCATGTCCTAGGTTCTTGAGTGCGCCTCGCAGGCGCGTATATCCCCACGTCGGGTTCTCCCGCGCCACGCGCACAATGAGCTCACGGATGTCCTTCGCCGTCGGAGGTCGGCCTGGACTCCGGTTCTTGCTGCCATCGTACTTGGCTGCGATGAGGTGGCGGTACCAGCGCAGAAGCGTAGCGGGTGTGGCAACGGACGCAATCTGGGCCAGCGCCTCGCGGCCCAAAGCCTGGGCCTTGACCGCGAGCCTGCGCCGCTCGTCGTCCGAGAGACTGAGACGCTTGCCCCGAAGCCCGGTCGCAAACACAGACACTAAGCTGCTGATTTATGGGCTATCTCAAAAAGGCCGAGTTTTGGCACAGGACGGGGTCGCCTATCGCAGAGCCAGTGCCGCGTCGGCTGGTCTCCGCGAATTTGACAACGCCTCTAGGATTCGAGCTTTCGGCTCCGTTCGCATTTTCGGACACGACGGGGACGATCTAGCTAGCTAGCTAGTACCCGTCCTGAAGCCTGTAAGGGATTGAGAAAAAAGGAGAAATCGCAAATTTAGGGCTAGTCTTCTGAGGGGGTGTCGATTAGGATCGTGTCGTTGAAAACATCCGATTCTAAATGACTTAACTCCAAAGGAGACCAGCCCTAAATGCGAAAAACGATCAACCCACAGCCAAATCTACGTGAGCCCTGGCTGGAGCTGGAGCACGCACGCGAACTCGAAACGATCTCGTCGCTGCTCGACGCCCATCCTAAACTCAATGAGCTGGTACTGCAAGACCTGAAGTCGGTCACCCCATCGGCAGGGAGCGATGTTGGTCGTGGGGGAATGAGCGCGGAGCAGGTTCTCCGGGCGTTACTGGTGAAGCAGCTGAATCAGTTCACCTATCGGGAGCTGGCGTTTCACTTGGCAGACTCTCGAAGCTATCGGACGTTTTGCCAGCTCGGCATCATAGAGCCGACCCCGTCGAAGTCGACCCTAGCAGCAAACATCAAAGCCGTGAAGTTCGAAACGCTGGAGCAGATCAACCGAGAGCTGGTGAGCGTTGCCGAGGATGCTGGGATCGAAAAGGGAAGAAAAGTACGAGTGGACTGCACGGTAGTGGAATCAAACATTCATCCGCCTACAGACTCCGAGCTTCTTTATGACTGTGTTCGGGTTCTCACTCGCGTGATGTGCCGAGCTCGCGAACTGCTGGGTACAGTAGTGGTCTTCGGCAATCGAACGCGTCGAGCGAAGAGACGTCGACTGGGAGTTCTGAACGCGAAGGATAAGCAACAAAGGCGTGGCGTCTATCGAGATCTACTGAAGGTGACGGAAGAAACCTATCGCTCCGCTCAACGCGTTGCAGCACAGTTGGAAGAGTCGGGCTTGACCGAGCCGGTGAAGCGAGCGAGCGCGGAGAGGATCGCCGCGGATTTTGAGCACTTTCTCGTCCTCACCAAGAAAGTCATCAACCAAACCCAACGCCGAGTGATCGACGAAGAGCGTGTGCCTGCGGAGGAAAAGGTCGTTTCTATCTTCGAAGAACACACCGACATTATTCGCAAAGACCGGCGCGAGACTCTCTACGGCCACAAGGTGTGTATGACTGGTGGCTCGTCCTCGATGATTTTGGATTGCGTGATCTTGGATGGGAATCCGTCCGATTCAACTCTCGCGGAAACCATGATCGACCGTCAAGTCGAACTCTACGAACGGGCCCCGCGCCAGGTTGCCTACGATGGCGCGTTTTCTTCAAAGGCAAACTTGGAAGCCATCAAAGGCAAGGGAGTTGAAGATGTTGCCTTTACCAAGGCTCATTTCGCGGTGACCGATATGGTCAAGAGTTCCTGGGTCTATCAACGCCTGCGGCGATTTCGCTGCGGAATCGAAGGCGTCATTTCGTTCTTGAAACGAGTCTTTGGTCTCGACCGATGCACATGGCGCTCATTGCCTTCTTTTAAATCGTACGTATGGAGTTCCATCATCACCTGCAACCTACTGATGATGGCAAGACACTTATTATGATAACAACTATTACTCTTCCGCCCCTTATAGCCATGGATTGCTAACAATTCGCCTCTCGTTTCGTCCAAGATTTTCATTCGCTCTCAACCCCACGAAGCCCCTTTCGAAAACGTATAATACCCACATCTTCGATAGGTCTCTCGCACACCACAAGTTATGGTGTTTCTGGACAGGAACTAGCTAGCCGTCCAACGAGGCCCGCAAGAACCAGTCGTGCTTCTCGAACTCGGTGATGATGGCGGTCAACAAATCGGCGGTATCGGTATCGCCTGTGTCGTTGGCAATTTCGCGCGATTCGCGTAGACCGATCAAGTAGGCTTCGATCCGATCCGCCAGCAACTTCACGTGCTCCATATCGCGGGTCGTGTCTCGAGGGTATTCGGTCAGTGCCGACGCTCCGGCGACGTGCCGGGCGGTTCCGTACGCTTGGCCGCCGAGAGTGACCGCGCGCTCGGCAACGGCATCGTTGTGGTTGGCGAGGCTGACCGCGAACGTCTCGAACAGGGGATGGAGCGACGGGAACTGAGGTCCCCGGATGTTCCAGTGCGCGACTTTGATGTGGCTGTGCAGATCGAGTCCGTCCGCGAGCCGTGCGTTCAGGCTCTCGATGACACGGCGGCGTACTTGTTCGGATAGCATGCTCGGGCTTGGGTACATCATCTCTTGGTGTCTCCTTTCGTCGTTTTCCTGACCCAAGGATGCCAGTAATCCGCTGATTCGTCCAAGATATTGTTTAGATTATTATGATAGTGTATATCTATCATGATACTGAGCCCTCATCCTGTCACCGTGCGCCAGCTCCAATACATCGTCGCGGTGGCGGAGCGAAGGAGTTTTCGGAGAGCTGCGACCGAGTGCCACGTTTCTCAGCCTTCGCTCTCGGTGCAGATCGCACAGGTGGAGGGCGCCCTCGGGGTCCGCGTCTTCGAGCGCGACCGACGCCACGTGCTCGTGACTCCCGCCGGCACCGATATCGTCGCGCGCGCGCGCACGCTCCTGAGATCGATGGAGGAGCTCGTTGACAGCGCTACGCGGCTGGCCGACCCGTTCTTGGGCACACTTCGGCTCGGCGTCATCCCCACCATCGGTCCGTACCTGTTGCCGGATCTGGTGCCTCGCCTCCGTGCCGCGTACCCGAAGCTCACTCTGCTGTGGATCGAGGACAAGACCGAGACGTTGATGGCGCGACTGCGGGACGGCAAGATTGAAGGCGCGATCTTGGCGCTGGAAGCGGATATTGGTTCCGTGGAGCGCGTCGTGCTCGGCGACGATCCGTTCGTGTTCGCGGCGCCACCGGACCACCCACTCGCTCGCGGTAATCGACGCATCCGCGGACACGACCTCGACGGCCACGCGCTCCTGCTTCTGGACGACGGTCACTGCTTCCGCGATCAAGCGCTCTCGTTTTGCTCGAAGGCCGGTGCGGACGAGATGGCGGTGCGCGCCACCAGCCTGTCCACCCTTGCGCAAATGGCGGCGAGCGGCGCTGGCGGAACCCTTCTCCCATCCCTCGCGATTGATGTAGAGAACCGCCGAGGGACGCTCCGCATCCGTCGCTTCGCCGGCGATCCTCCCAAGCGGACCATCGCACTGGTGTGGCGGCGCGGCTCCGCGCTTGAGCCGACACTCCATCCTATCGGTCAAACGATGGGTAAGGTCTACCGCAAGCTTTCGTATTGAGATCCCAGCGTCGTCGTCGTGTCAAAAAATACAAACGAACTCTAAGACCCGTGCGCCGGGCCGTCGCCGAGTTCATCTATCATTATCATGGAGAGCGCAACCATCAAGGGCTTGGCAACGCCTTTGTGTTTTTGGACACGACGGTTTCGGCTGTTCTGGCGTTGGAAGTCTCGGCTAAAAGGACGTCCAACGCTGCCAGAGGAGCTGAAAAAAACGGGTCTACGCGGATTCGTGTGGGTAAGTCCTGACGGAAAAACAGTGTAACTCATTGTGTGGAAAAGGTATCGAGTACTTCATCAGGTGCTGAAAAGTGGTCCATTTTTAGGATAGGCTAACCGAGTGAAAAATTCCCAGTCGATCCGCTCGCTGTTTGCGCTGCCAGGTTTCGTGGTGTGCCGGATTGAAGGGTCTATTCGGTGACCGATACGCCCGCGTCATCCAGCTCAAGAGGCGAAAAAAACAGCTGTGTGCTCTTACTGTGGGCAACGGTGCCGGAATGTGTGCCACTCTTAGTTGAAATTTGAAACGGCTCCCTCTCGGGTGGTTTGATGACGTTGTGAAAAGCGAAATCAAGCCGCTCAAGAAAGGAGCCGATATGGGAAGTCTGCTACGAAGGGTCAAGGAACGCAAGAAGACGCGTCGTCTAGGTGAAGTAGAGGTCATGGAGCAAGAGGGATACGGGGAGCTCGAGGTGGACTCGAAGGTCGAGATGATCCGCGCACTGGTGCCTCTCGGCCTGATGCATGTTCACGAGTTGCTGGACGCCGAGGCCAGTGAGCTTGCGGGAGAGCGATACGTTCGGAAATCGGAGACGGTGCAGGGACGACGTCACGGGACGAATCCGGGCACGGTGAAACTCGCGGGTCAGCGAGTTCCGGTCCGCGTTCCCCGTGTTCGCGGCCGCGACGGAGAGATCCCGTTGAGCTCGTACGAGAGTCTGAGTCACCGCGGAGAGGTGGACGAATTGCTTCTACGAAGAGTGCTGTACGGGATCTCGTGCCGGAACTATGAGTCGGCGGCGGAATTGGTCCCGGGCGCGATCGGTCTGTCGAGTTCGTCGGTGTCGCGCGGCTTCGTCGAAGCAAGCGCAGCGAAGCTGCGTGAGATGCAGGAGCGTGATCTCTCGGGTGAGGACGTGGTGGCGATGGTCCTGGACGGCAAGACGTTCGCCGACGCGACGATGGTGGTGGCTCTCGGCATCACGTTATCCGGGGACAAACGCTTCCTCGGCTTCGTGGAGACAGACACTGAGAACGAGCCATTTCAGTGGATCCTCTCGAGGGTGAGACCGCCACAGTTTAGGTAGACGAGACTGATGAGAGCTTCGGCAGAGTGGAGTCCAAAGCTGCGGTGGCTCAGCAGCCGGATTTTGTTGTTCATTCCTTCGAGTCGGCCGTTGCTGAGTCTCCACGTGACCGGCGCGATGACGCCATCGAAGTGGCTGCGGATCATCTTCGCCGCGCGTTTGACGGGCTCTATCCTCGAGCTCATAGCGCGCCGCAGCCATCCTCGGAGAAACTTCTTGGCCCATGTCTCGGTTTTGTAGGTGTAGAGGTCCATGAAGTCGTCGCGCAGAAGCATGGCGCGGTAGAGGCGACGATTAGCTCGCACCTGCTCGCGGAGCACCCGTTTGTCTTTCGCGCTGCGGTTGTGTTTGGCCTTGAGAAGGGGAAACTTGGTGTTCTTGAGGTTGCGTCGGGCAGTCCCTTTGAGCTCGCGCACCAGCTCGCGCCGGGTCTTATCCACGGCCTCGTTCAGATGCTTGACGATGTGGAAGCGGTCAAAGATCACCCGTGCCTGAGGTCTTTGGCCCCGTGAATAGCACCTTTTCCAGGTTCTGCATACACCGTGCAGAATCACCTATAGTGGCGGCGAGCGGGTGCCCCAGCACGAGCTTTTCGCCTGCGCCCAGTGCGGCTGTTTCGCGTTTTCGTGCTTCGAAGATTTTGCGATTAGGGTTAACCCTAATCGCAAATAAACGTCACCGTGTCTGAGGTCTTTGGCCCCGTGAATAGCACCTTTTCCAGGTTCTGCATACACCGTGCAGAATCACCTATAGTGGCGGCGAGCGGGTGCCCCAGCACGAGCTTCTCGCCTGCGCCCAGTGCGGCTGTTTCGCGTTTTCGTGCTTCGAAGATTTTGCGATTAGGGTTAAGTACTTGTGGCGTTTGCGGTAGCTGATCTCGTCCATCCCAATCACCCGCAATCCATCGAGCTCGCGCCGCTCATCCCGCTGCTCGGCAACCACTCGCTGGATGATCCGTCGCACCGAACGCCACGTCACTCGGAAATAGTTCGCTACGGCGCTGACGTCCGTCCTCTGTGCCAGCCACGCTACCTCTTGTTCGAAGCTTTTGGTAAAGCGGCTTCCCTTGTCGGCCCAAGGCACCTTTTCTCTGACCACTCCACACCGCCGACATACCACTCGTCGGATCGAGTAGCGAAGATAGGTCCGGACTCCGAACAGGTCCAAGTGCCGCCAGTAGCGATTGTAGCGATCTTTGTTCTTGCGGACCTTTCGTCCGCAAATCCCGCACAGAGGCTTCCTCCTCCGTGGTACTACATCCACCACCACTCTGGCTTTGTCCGCCTGGAAGTGGAAACCTCGGACCCACAGGCCTTGCAATCCGATGAGCTTGTTGACTAACGTAGTAACGCGCATCGCGGGAACGCTCTTTTCTCTTTCGGAAAAAAAGATTCTAGCGTTCTCGCCGATGCGCATCTACACATGGCTTACCCTCTCAACCCACGGGCCTCACCAAATGCCACTGCCCCTCAGCGGGAGACGAGGCTGTGGGAAACGCCCCCACGGTTCTGGTCGTTCAGACCTTGCTCACGACTGAGTTCTCTTCGAAGCCTGGAAGGGCGTTTTCCATAGCCTCCACTAATCGAGCCCCCCCTTCCTTATTCCATATGAATTAATCTTTCTTGTATATATACCAGGAGGGGCCTGTGGGCGCTCGTGGGAAACGCGAAGCGTTTTCCAAGCGATTGTGGAAAACGCCGCTCCACGTTTGTACGTGCTCACAACCTTTCCCTAAACGCCTCTCTCGCCCGGAGTTTCCGGCGTTTTCCACAATCGCGGCAGCGTCCATAGGCCATGCCCTCCAACACAAATCAGATCCCCCGAAACGACAGGATAACCAAAAAACTCGCGGCGCGCCATCTCCAAAACGACGGCCTGGCGCTCTATGACCTAACCTCAAGCTACTTCGAGGGTGTGAGTTGTCCGATCGCCCGCCTCGGATACGACCGTGACGGCAAGAAAGGCAAGCTGCAGATCAACTACGGTCTGCTGACCAACGAACGCGGCATCCCCGTGTCGGTATCGGTCTTTGAGGGCAACACGGGCGATCCCAAAACGCTGTTGCCTCAGGTAGAAAAGGTGCAAGAGCGCTTCGGCATCGAGCAGTTTGTGATGGTGGGCGACCGCGGAATGATCACCCAGACCCAGATCGACGAGTTGCGGGAGATGGACGGTGTCGACTGGATTACCGCTCTGCGTCCCAAACCGATTCGCAAGCTCATCAACGATGGGGTGCTCCAGATGGGGCTATTCGACGAGTCCTCAAAGCTCGGCTTGGCGGGAGGAAGCTTCGCCTCACGGACGACGAGCGACGTCGGCTGGCGGTAAAGAGTAAGGCCGTCGTGTCCAAAAACACAAACGAACTCAAGACCCGCCTGGGCTGCAACAAGCAGGTGCAGATGGCTAAACAGCCTGGAGGGCATAAGTGGCCAGCCCGATGGCCACCACATGGTCGTTGCCCCCAACGACCTCGAGCCAGCAGGTGGCGAGCGAGCGTCCCTTGCGGACGACCTCTCCGATGGCGAGCAGGTCTTCCTGGACTCCCGCCAGCAAGCTCATCTTGAACTCCACCGTCTTGACCGTGGAGCCCGGCGAGACCGAACCCACCGCGAAGTTACCCGCCGTGTCCGCCAGCAGACCGATGAGACCTCCGTGGATGACGCCATGACTTTCTTCGAACTCGGCCCGAAACGGCAAACGCACGCGCGCCACGCCGTTCTCGCAAGAGCTGAGTGTCATGCCCAGGTAGCGGCTGATCGGAGCCGCCTCGAAGAGTTGTTTGAGTTTTTCGAGATGCGCGGAACGTTCCGTCGTTTCACCCACCCGCTGGTGGCGGACACCTTCGGGCAGAGGAACCGGCACCGGCTTGGGTTCATTGCGGGGAGCCGAACGAAGCCGTGCAGCGGCTTTCTTGCTAGCAGGCCTCGAAAGGATGTCTCTCTTCCTTGGTCCTTCTTTCATATCGAGACACGCTCCACGATGTTGCGAGTGACGTGCTGTCTACGCCGGTCATAGATCTGTGTGGCCCTGGGGGTTGGAGTGTCCGGCCAGATACTGCACGTCCTCCAGGGGTACGTTCTGGCTGAGTATATCCGTGATCTCCATCACGCGGATGAATAAATAGAAGGCACAGGCGCTCCACCGCTGATATGGCCAATGGACCCATCACGAAATCCACAAAATCCTCGAAAACCTGTTTTTCCTCGGCACGTGAAAATGCCCATTGACTCCGGTATACGGACTCTGCCGTTTCACCAATGAACAAGTAGCCAAAAAGATATTCGAGACCGCGCTCACCAACGAATGGATCACCTTCCAGGTCGAAGAAAATGTCCCCGTCCGATGGTTCAGGAAGACGCGTAAGTCCAAAGCCATTCTCCACCGGAAGCAGCTCAAATATTCCCTCGTGGGCCTCGCGAGCCTCGACTTGTACCCGTGCCTGTTCGCGGATGCGGTTATAGGGTTCGGTCGAGCCTCGATCCGGCGTCCATTCAAGCGGTAAGGGCATGTCGGCCAAGCCCTTTACCGTGGTAATCCCGCGCTGCTTCAGTTCATTGATTTGAAGCTTCGAGATTCCTGCCACGAGGCAAAGGTGGTCATCGCTGCGGCGGCGCTTTTGGCAAGTCTCCCGCCATCGGCATATATCGCAATGTTCTATCGGATCGGGATAAGTCTCTGCCGAATCTCGCTCCGCCGTGGCCGTCAACAACCCGCGCTTCACCTTCCTAAAATACGCGGCATAGTCCATGAAGCGATACTGCTGTAGCTCAAATTCCGACCACGGCGTGACAACGTACATGTACTCAGGCTCCACGCCTTGAGCCCTTGTCAGCAGATCAGAATAGAGACAAAGCTGGAGTACCGTTCCCGCTTTCGTTTCACGCGCGAGCTTTGTATCGACTACTTCATACGACCAGTTGCCAATGTCGCTCGGGGTTTCGATACGACGCAGAATGTCAGCACGTCCGATCCAATGGTCGTGGGACAGCGCACCCTGAACAATAACCTGTGCGCCTCGGTTCATGGCGGCAAGCGTTTGCGAAACGGCTTCGTCTGAAACTCTGAATCCATCGATCCTGACAGGTTCCAAATCGTTTTTCGTTAGGTGGTCGACATAGTTCTGCTCGTGGACAGATCCTCGCTCCGCAAGAAGCTGTAGAAGGGGATCATCTCTGACTTTGGGTTTCGCCAAAGAACCTTCAGCCACCGCACGGTCCAGCTCGGTGAGATGACGGCAATTCAAATATCCAACTAAGTCAGTCGCGCTGAGTGCTAAGGAATCTTTAATGTCCCACTCGGGGATGGTTGAAATCCCTCGCCTTTAGGCGAAGCCTTTAGGAGGCTTGGGGTACGATCCCGAGGTGAAAGGATATCGTAAATCATCGCACACGACGTAGCAGTTAAACTATCACTTCGTATTTATCACGAAGTACCGCAAGCCGGCCTTGAGAGGGGATGTAGCGGTTCGTCTCCGGGATCTCATCCGGGAGATCTGTGCTCGGAACCAGATAGAAATACTGAAGGGTCATGTGCGGCCTGAGCACGTGCACCTGTTGCTGAGCGTGCCGCCGAATTTGTCGCCGAGTCGAGTGATGCAGTTGATCAAGGGTAAGACGTCGAATCGTCTGATGCGCGACTTACGGACGATGCGGAAGGAGTTCTGGGGTCGGCACCTACGGGCACGGGGTTACTTCGTGGTGACAACGGGCAACGTGACGGATGAGGTGATAGCGAAGTATATAGAGTTGCAGGGTGCCGTGCCCCAGGACGACGATTCTTTCAAGGTCAGTGAGTAGTGAAACGAGGCAAGGACAAGCCGACTTTAGTCGGCGACGTGAACCCATCGCCTTTAGGCGATGGAGCGCACGCGCTCAGTTCGCTTCACAAGAGGCAGTCCTGGCTGGACATGTTACTGTTTGCCCCATCCTGCTGCTGGCGGTTGACCCAGCCAGAACGAGCAGGAATTGCACGTGGTACGTCATCATAGATTTGAAGATAACACCCTTGGGCCAGACGATTATAAAGCCCACGGCCCTTGGCCCGGTCGCAAACACAGACACTAAGCTGCTGATTTATGGTCTATTTCATAAAGGCCGAGTTTTGGCGCAGGACGACTTCGGTGATTGGCGTGATGCGGGAAAAAGCGTTACAAGGTTAACTACCGCATGAGCATCAACAATCCGTTCCAGGGAAGTCTTTTCGCTAATGATTTCCTTTGCGAATCCCTCGTCGAATCCCCCGACTGGCGGGCGATCGATGACATGACGCTCGACACCCTCGAAGCCTCCGTCCGGGACGTTTTCAACCTTTTTCCGACCAGGAAGACACCCAATGAAAGCCAGACCGAAGAGGATCTGATCTGGCCTGTCCTCTTGCAGCTCGGGTGGACGGCGAGCCTACGGCAACAAAACCTCTCCGCCCGAGGCCGCGAGAACGTGCCCGACGGTCTGCTATTCGCATACGCCGCGGCGAAGGAACGCGCCAACAGCTTCGCCGAGGAATGGAAGCGTTACGAGTTCGGCCTCGCGGTTGTCGAGTCCAAGCGCTGGCTGCGCCCGCTGGACCGCCGTTCCGAACACCGAGGCGAGGAAAACGCACCCTCGACTCAGATGCTCCGCTACCTTCGGCGCGTGGACGATTTGACCACCGGCAAGCTGCGCTGAGGCATCCTCACCAACGGCGCAAGGTGGCGACTCTATTATCAAGGTGCCAGGTCCGTCTCGGAGCAGTTTTTCGAAGTCGACCTCGCGGTGCTTCTCGATCTCCCCGGCCACAATGACGGCCTGTTCGCCCTCACCGAATCTGAGCGACACCATTGGCTTAAGGTGTTCGTGCTTGTCTTCCGGCGCGAAGCTTTCCTTGCCTGGCCGGCCGATCCGCGCACGTTCCACCAGCGTGCTATCGAGGAAGGCCGGTTCTACGAAGAGCGCGTCGCCTCTAGCCTTTCCGGTTTGGTCTTCGGCCAGGTTTTTCCTGGGCTTGCCCGCGCCATCGCCGCCGCTGCGCCCGCAGCGCCGTTGCCGGAAGTGCGGGAAGCCACCCTGATTCTTCTCTACCGTCTCCTCTTCATCCTCTATGCCGAGGACCGCGACTTGCTGCCCGTCCGCGATGCACGCTATGACGACTACGCCCTTCGGGAGAAGGTCCGCGACGATATCAAACAGCGGAAGGATCGAGAGGACGTTTTTTCCGCCAGCGCAGCCCGATACTGGTCGGCCATCGACGATCTTTGCCACGCCATTGATCAAGGCGATGCCTCTATCGGTCTGCCGCCCTACAACGGCGGGCTGTTCGACCGCGCCCGCACGCCGCTTCTCGGGCGTATTCGGCTTGACGATCAAGTCATGGCTGATGTCATTGATGCGCTTTCATTCGAGCAAACCCCCGATGGTCGCCACTACAGGGCGGATAGCAATAAGACTTGTCGTTCGGTCGAAGACAGTCCAACTCTGCGCGCCACTCGGCGATGCCAAGGGCTAGCGGCTCGACCTCCTCCCGGGTGATCTTCTCGTCCAGGCAGGCGATCAACGTGCCGGCGCCGATGGAGCGGACGGATTTACCGACGATGTTCCGTGTCTCGATAGGTACGCAAAGGTCGAGACCGAGCTTGAGCAAGACTTCGTGGAGGATGTCCTCTTCGCTACGATCCGGCTTGATGTGGTCAACATTTTGGAGCAGCGTTCCTTCCATGTTATCCTGGTCTGGTTCCCAGGCCCGGACGTTGGAGGTGTCGAGCTTGAAGACGCGGAAGCCGAAGTCGCCAGAAAACATAGGCTTTTCGTCTTTGACTCTCTTCGCGGCACGACGGAGGCGTTCCTTGGTAAGTTCGGCAATGCTCCTTCGTTGTCCAATCTTGTCACAGAATTCGGCGGCCGTCCTTTGGTTCTCGTTTCCAGTATCAAGTGACTCGGGAAGCTGGACGAGGATGTAACGGCGAGTACCACATCTCAAGTCTCGCGTTCCCGGCGATCAGTTGCGGCGTGTACGGGTATCCTGCGGACCAGGCCGCCGAGGTCGCCGTCGCCGAGACACAACAGGTCCTCGACATGCAACCTTCGATCGAACTAGTGCTGTTTGTCTGCTTCGAGCCGTCGGTCCGGATGGCCTACGAAAAAGTCCTTAGTCAGGAGTCGGCGGGATGACCGACCGATTCGGTGCTCCGTGGGGGGCTAGGGTGAAGTTCGCGATCATCGGCGTGGCGATCATTGGGTCCGCCGGCTCCCTGCTGGTGGGGTTGGCTGCTGAGGCCGCGCTGCCCGCGTTGCTAGCCGGCATCGGATGCCTGACACTCGTTGTGGGATGTGCGGTCTTCACGATCCGAGGCTACACGCTCGAGGGGCGGACCCTGCGTATCCGTCGCTTGCTCTGGGATACGCAGCTTGATCTGTCGGCGCTTCGCTCGGTTCGCAGTGACCCCGGTGCGATGCGACGCTCCTGGCGCTTGCTGGGAAACGGCGGCATCTTTGCCATCACCGGCTGGTTCCAGAACCGGACGCTTGGTCGGTATCGGGCGTTCGTGACGGACCCGAAGCGTGCTATTGCGCTGACGTTCCAGGATCGGGTCGTCGTTATCTCTCCCGACCAGCCAGAGCAGTTCGCAGCGGTCGTGCGGGACACGTTCTCCCTACATGCGTAACGACGATCTCGGGGATGTCCAGGGCGTGGTGCTCGACCTGGATGGCACGGTGTACGCCGGTGAGACGGTGATTCCCGGAGCACCTGCGGTCGTCAACAGACTGCGTTCCTCTGGGTTTGGTGTCCGATTTGCCACCAACACGACACGTCAGTCGAGGCGCGCTCTCGTCGAGCGGTTGCGGCAGTTTCGGATCGATGTCGAGGCTGAAGACCTGGTAACGGCGCCGGTGGCCGCGGCAACATGGCTTCGTGAGCGACAGATACGCACGGTGGCCCTGTACGTCGAGAATGCTGGGCGTGCCGACTTCGACGAATTCCGGGTCGATGAGCGATCTCCTGGCGCCGTCGTTGTCGGCGACATCGGTTCGGCGTGGACGTTCGATCTTCTGAACCGGGCCTTTCGACAGCTGCTCGGAGGCGCCGAGCTGCTGGCGATCCAGCGGAACCGGTACTGGAAGACGGTAGATGGCTTCGTGCTCGACGCCGGTCCGTTCGTGGCGGCGCTCGAATATGCCTCAGGGAAGCAGGCCGTGACTATCGGCAAGCCGAGTGTGGCGTTTTTCGAAGCAGCCGCACGGTCGCTTGGTCTTCCGATGTCGAAGCTTGTCATGGTCGGTGATGACGTCGTTGCCGATGTCGAAGGCGCGATAGCTACCGGTTTGCAAGGGGTGCTGGTCCGGACGGGGAAGTTTCGTCCCAGCGACCTCGAGCGTGAGACACCTCTGACCGCCGTTCTCGACTCAATCGCCGAGCTCCCCCGTCTCCTGCTCGGCGGGCAGTAGGCGCCGCCCTACGTGCTTCTCGGTCACCAAGCGGGTGCTTGCTCCGTTTACTGTTGCCGGCTCGTCCGCGTCGTCATGCGAGAACGGCACTTATGCACAGTTTGGCGCAAGCTGAACTCCGGTGACGTTAAAATCTGATGTATCCTATTGCACTACAAAGTCTTCCTCTTATGCCTGCAACAGTCAATGACGCAAGCACCGGCTCGGGAACGCGTTGCTCGAAGCGGAAGAATGCGTCGGCAGTCCCCACGGGAAGGTGCGATGTCGTAAGCGATGGGTGGCTTGCTCCGTCTCGTGTGATCTCTCTCGGCCAGACCTTGAATCTCTGCCAACAACTGAAGAAGCTGGATCTCCTCTTCGTCCCGGGCGCGGTCTTTCCGTATCCTTCCAATCGACAGGCGTGGCGTCCGCGATCCTCTTCGCCAGTTCGAGGAGACGCTCGTTACGGTCGGGCACCCAGTTTCCTTTGTCTACGCACTTCGTTTCGATTTTGTTGGCCGGCTCGAATCAACGAAATCGCTGAATACCGCGATGGAAGCACCGCAAGATGGAGTTCACCTCCGACGGCTCTCGTGCTAGATTTCCTCCATCTTTATTTGCGAGATGTCCCGTGGTGAGGAATTGCGATCGCCTGAGCGCCGAGGAGCTCTGGCGTTTCCATAACGACGGATTCGTGGTGCCGGACTGCCGCCTGCCGCAGGACGTGGTGGCGGAGATGCGCGAAGCCTATGATGAGCTGCTGTCAGCCAATCCGGGTTTCTCCTCGGACTTCATGCTGGGGCCGCACCTGGAGACCACCGACGCACAGGGTGTTCGGGGCTCACGACGGTGGCTCAGTTTCGTCACTCGACCCGAGCTACTCGACATGGTCGAGCAATTGATAGGGGAGGACATTATCCTCTGGGGAACGACCATCTTCGGCAAGCCGGCGCACGGCGGCAAGGCGACTCCCTGGCATCAGGACGGCGCGTACTATCCCATTCGACCACTCGAGACGCTGTCAATCTGGATTGCGCTCGACGACGCCGTACCGGACAACGGTTGCATGCGCTTCATCCCCGGCTCCCACAAGGACCGCAAAATCTTTTCTCATCATTGGGAAGAGGATCAGGATCTCACGATCAACCGGGTCTGCGACTCGGAGCACTTCGACGAGGCGTCGGCGCGCGATCTAGTTCTCGCGGCCGGCCAGATCTCGTTTCACGACGTCTACATCATCCACGGCTCGCGCGCCAACCCCTCGGGCCACCGGCGCGCGGCACTGGTGGGGCGGTTCATGCCCGGCCATTGCCACTACGACCACGAGCTGGGCCTCCGATTGGCAGAACCGCACAAGGCCCACGACTACGGCAAGCGGGCCTTGTTCCTCCTGCGCGGGCGCGACCGCTCGGGACGGAACGATTTCTCAGTCGGCCACTGATTCTCGGGTGGGCGTAGGCCGACTGGCTGCGACCGCATCATCCCGACGCGGCGGCCAGTCTGAAAAGGGGAGGCATAAGGATGCGACGTTTTTCCATTCCTGTATGGGTCGCCGTGCTCGCCATGGGCCCTTGGGACGACCTCGTAGCGACCCAGACATTGTGGCGGGGCTTGGTGGTTGCCCCAGAATCTCGCTGCTCCCCGTACGACGCGGACGACTATCGGTATCCGCAGTCCGTGGAGGACCGGATCATAGCTGAGCTTGGCGGCGTCTATGGTCCCTATACGGGCCGCTGGTTCGCCAACAAACGGGAGACGGACATTGAGCATATCGTCGCACGCTCCGAGGCGCACGACAGTGGGCTCTGTGCGGCGGATGAGGCAACTCGACGACGCTTTGCAACAGATCTGCTGAATCTGACGCTGGCAAGTCCCGGCGTGAACCGGAACCAGAAGCGTGCTCGCGACGCCGCGGAGTGGCTACCGGACCGGAACCGGTGCTGGTTTGCAGACCGTAGCCTTGCGGTCCGCCGAAAGTACGGTCTGACGATAGACCAACGGGAGGCAGACGCCCTTGAGGGCGTATTGTCCGTTATGCCGATATCGGCATAAGACACATAATGCCGAGTCCGTGATTATGCCGAGTCGGACGGCCTGAGGCGCTTTGCGACTGCCTTTCAAGGGGTTTTGGTCGGCATAATCCCATCCATTCTTTGTGCCATGGTACGGCCTTCCGGGCATGTGCCCGGGGAAGGAGGTCCCATGGCGATCGTGCCGAAAATCCGTTTTCCCGGCCAGCTTGCGCCTTACATCGGTGAAGTGTGGTCGTACCTACTCGCGCAGGGCTATACACCGCTTGTTAGCCAGTGCAAATTGCGGCTAGCGAGCCAACTAAGTCGCTGGCTTGTCGACGCCGGGGTGCGGCTGAGCGCTCTTACGCGTGAACATGTCGAGGCGTTTTTTGGCGAGAGAAGACGTGCTGGTTACAGAAGGAATGTAACGCCACGGTCGCTCGATGCGATTCTGCGGTATCTGGAAGCAAAGGGAGTTGTGTCGCTTCCGGAATCTGTGGTGCCGCGCAGCGCGGGCGACGATCTTTTGGATGAGTACGAACAGTTCCTGGTCAAAGAACGTGGGCTCCAAGCTTCGACGGCCCGCGGCTATTATCGTTCCTACGCCAAGAAGTTCCTATCGCATCGGTTTGACTCGAATAGCCTTGAACTCAGCTGCCTGAGCGCTAACGACATCACCGGTTTCATCCTGCACGAGTCTGAAACATCGAGCGTAGGCACCACGAAACTTATGGTCAGCGTGGTGCGTTCACTACTTCGCTTCCTGCATCTTCGCGGCGATCTCCAAAACGATCTGGTGGGTGCTGTACCTGCAGTTGCGGGTTGGCGGCAAGCGGGTGTACCCAAGTTCATTTCGCCTCGAGAGCTTCAACAGCTTCTGAAGAGTTGCGACCGCCGGACCCAAGTAGGTCGCCGTAACTTCGCCATCATGCTTCTGCTGGCGCGACTCGGACTTCGTAGCTGCGAGGTGGCGGCTATTGAACTGGACGATATCGATTGGCGCGCAGGCGAACTCGTTCTCCATGGCAAAGGCGATGCCGACGCACGGTTGCCCCTGCCCAGTGATGTTGGACAAGCGATTGCTGGATATCTGCAACGAGGACGTCCATCCGCATTCTCAACATCTAGATCGCTTTTTCTTACCACTCGGGCGCCTTATCGGCGTTTGACTGGCCATCGCGTTACTGCGAGCGTCGCGGACGCTTCAGCGTGTGGGATCGCGGCCACGAAGGCGGACCTGACGGAATGGGTGTACGAGCAAGGACTGACCGCATTGCACCTACTCCTGAGAGAGGACGCGGAGAAGATCGCGGGGCCGAAGGGCAAGCACGAGAAGGAGCGAACTCATAACCACTGGGGGAGCACGGATGGGGAGCTGAGCTTCGGCGGTCGTCGAATCCAAGTGTCGCGACCTCGAGTTCGTTCGAAGTCGGGCGAGGAGGCGTCGCTTCCACACTTCGAAGCCTTCCGCGAAGAAGACCCGCTTCCGGAGCGAGTGCTGAACCAGATCTTGGTGGGGGTATCGACCCGAAATTACGAATCGAGTCTGGACAAACCCTCGGCGAAGTTGAAGTCTCGTGGCACGAGCAAGAGTGCCGCCAGCCGTCACCTCGTGAGCCAGACGACTAAGAAGCTCGAGGAATACCTATCTCGGAGGCTAGAGGAGTTCGAGCTTGCGGCACTAATGATGGATGGCCTTGAGGTGGCCGGACAGACCGTCGTCGTAACTCTCGGTATCACAATAGATGGAACGAAGGTGCCCTTGGGTATATGGCTGGGCTCGACGGAAAACTCTCGGGTGTGCACCGCGATGTTGCAGAACCTTCTCGAGCGGGGATTGCGGATCGACGAATCGATTCTCTGCGTAGTGGACGGAGGCAAAGGGATCCGCAAAGCACTCGTCGACGTTTTGGGGGATCTCGCGGTTATCCAAAGATGCCAGCTCCACAAACTCCGAAATCTTCGCTCGTACCTTCCCAAGTCCCGTCACGCCTACGTGCTCCAGACAATGAAGGAAGCGTACAAATGCAAGAGTGCCGACAAGGCGCGCAAGCGACTTCAGGCATTGGTGTCGTGGCTCAAGCGAAACGGCTACGACGAAGCTGCCGGAAGCCTTCGCGAAGGGATGGAAGAGACCCTCACGGTTGTGAAGCTCGCTCTACCCGAGTTACTTCGCAAATCTCTGGCCACGACAAACGCCATCGAGAATCTCAACGGCACCATCCGCAGAGTCTCGAGAAACGTCAAGCGGTGGAAGAGTCCTTCCATGATTCGCCGATGGACCGCTCTCGGCGTCGTCACGGCGGAGAAAAAGTTTCACCGTATCAAAGGCTATCGCCATATGGGCGCTCTCGTTCACGCGCTTAGAAGCAAACAGAAATCTCTTGACAGCGATGAGGTTGCTGCCTAAGAGTATTCACAGGTGCCGCCGCTACCCGACCAAATTCAACAGCGGCCGGGACATCTCCCCGATTCGAGCACCACACGATCCAGACCAGCCGAGAGAATGTTTTTCACCGTGCGATAGCTGTAAGAGCTCAAAGCTTCCGCTCGTGCGCAAGCGGCCTCGAGACGCTCACTGCCCCAGCGGCTGCCTAGTCGCATGACTCCCAGGCAAGAGCGAAATCCCTGCTCCGGGTGAGGCCGACTCTCTAGAATCCCCGCAACCAGCGGTGGAGGTCCTGTTCAAGGGAAAGCGCGTCGCGTCGCATCCCCGCAAGAAAGGAAAGGGGCACTACTCCACGAACCCGGAGCATATGCCACGTTCGCATCGGGAGCACCTGGAGTGGACGCCGTCGCGGCTGCTCCACTGGGCGGAGCAGTCAGGTCGCGCCACGGGAAGGCTGAGGCCGTCACCCGTGCCTCGACTTTCTCGTGAATGAGCTGATAGGGAACGCTGTACAAGTTGTTCTCCACCTCCACGTGGTAGTCGATGTTCACTCTGCACCGCTTCCACGTCGATAACTCGTAGCTCTCCTGCGGTAGCGGTTTCAGTACGGGCCGGTCTAGCCTTTCGTACAACTCCCGCCGACTCACACCGAGCTTCTGCATCGGACGCGCATTCAGGACCTCTAACTTCTCCCAGATGGCTTCGTTCAGTTCCGCCAGGCTGAAGAACGTGCGATGACGAAGCACCGCCAGGATCCAGCGCTGCGCCACCTGCACTGCCGACTCCACCTTCGCTTTGTCTTTCGGCTTGAACACCCGAGCCGGGACCACAACCGCACCGTAATGCGTCGCCAGCTCTTCGTACGTCCGGTTGATCCCTGGCTCGTAACGGTCCACCATCCACGCCGCTCTTCAAGTTGTCCGGAACCCAGATCTCCGTACTGCCACCGAAGTAATCCGACATCCCCTTATGGGCCTTCGCCCACGATTCCAGCGACTGGTTCAGTGTCGCTTCGACGTAGGTGTAACTGCTCGCGCCCAACGTCCCGACGAACAGCTCCATTTCGACGAGCTCTCCCGTTTTCGGATCGACGATGTGAGGCTTCTTCCCCGAAAAATCGACGAATGTCTTCTCGCCTGCTCGATGCCGTTGACGCATCGTCGGGTTCAGCTTCTTCTTCCACTGACCGTACAGCTCGCAATAACGGCTGTAGCCGTACGCTCCCGGCTTATTCTCCGCGTACTCCACCCACAGCTGCAGCAACGTCAGCTCTCGGTGACGCCTCAGCTCCTCGTGGATGTGGGCATAGTCCAGGCCCGGCCGTGCGCCAGACGAGCCCGGCGGCGGAAACAGCCCTGCCTCCAGCTCCCCGTCGCTCAGCTCCTCCGGGAGCGGCCAGCTCAGACCACCCTTCTTCGCCTTGGCCAGGTACTCACTCACCGTTCCAACCGCCACGCGAAGTGCCTTTGCGATCGTGCGGTGAGTAAAACCCAGCTCGTACTTTAACCTTAGAACCTCTCGTATTTTTCTCATCGATAACCTCTTAGCTGCCATTTCCTAGATCGTCCTCCTTCCGGGTACGACCTAGAGTGCCTTGAAACGTGCTATCGATGAGCGTTCGCGATGCCGGAACCAGCGTTCACGTTGCCTGGAATCCGTGTTCACGATGCTTTGGAATGGATGTTCACCTTCGGCTGGAATCTGCGTTCACGATGTCCCGGAATACGCACTTAATCGCGCAGACAATGAGAAGACCGCGCCTGAGGAGAAGGCGAATAGCGGAATTTGAATTGGCCAAACCTCGAATTCATCCAGCGGAGTTTTACGGAGGAAACGAAGATGACTCCGCAGACGGTCCAGTACAAGGAGCTATCCGAGTCTGGAAACCATGACAAGGGAATTTGGGCCAGGTTGAGGCTGATTGGTGGAGGCTAGTGTCGGAGAGCAGCTTGCTGCTAACCGAGCCCATTCACGGAGTGAGCGCTGGCAGGCTCACAGCGTTTTGACGAGCACTCGCTGTTTCTCCCAATCGTCGGGAAGCGGATGATGCAAGAGGTAGCTCGAGGTCAGCCCAACGGGCTGGCGGCCTTCGACAATGGCGCGGACGATGTCGGGGGCCAGGAAGGCATAGCGGATTGCCTTGCGCACGCGGTCCGTTGGGATGGCGTCTTCGGTGGCAATCTGCTCATAGGTTTTGCCTGCTTTGATTCGGTCGAGCCAGGAGAGGGCGTTGGCGATATTGCGCAGGAGTGTGCGGTCGACGGATTTCGTGGGGTTGCCCAGAACGAGCTTGGTCTCGACGCCGCGTCGACGCAAGCGGAACGGTGCGAGGATGCGGAGTGCATCCTCGCGAATGCGCTCGGGCCCCATAGAGAGGCAAGCAGCGAACGTATTGCGGTCGAACAGGATGGACACAGAGCCGGGGCTGATGTCGACCCGCCGGATAAGACGGAGCAGGGGGGCTGCCGAGGCACTATCATCATTACTATCGGAACACAGCCCGTCTAAAAAGCGACGCACCGAGGCGAGCTCTTGCATCGTCGGAGTGTGGATCAACGAGGCCGAGAAGGTCGTGGCATCCATATGCTGTCGGATGAGATGCACGACGGTCTATTCCAGCATCGGGGCGGGCAGTCGCCAGCCGGAGAGGTCCTTTTGGCCACTGTGCTGGATGAGGCGCCGGGAGACGTAGTAGCGGAGCCGTTGCCCGTTTTTCTTTTTGGTGTGGCTCGGCGTCAGCCGGTCGCCGGTCTCGTCGAAGAGCTTGCCTGCCAGTGGGGAACGGGCTGCACGGCCCTTCGTCGTGCGTTTCCTCGGTTTGGCAGCCCCTGCCTGCAGCTGCGTTTGGACCGCGTCCCAGAGCTCCGGAGCGATGATCGATGGATGCTGGCCCTCGTAGACACGCCTCTGGTGCCGGATGCGGCCGGCGTAGAGAGGATTGGTCAGCAGGCAGTGGAGGTGTCCGCGACGGAACGGCAGCCCGCCTGTCCGGGTTCCATCCGCGGCGAAGCGTCGCTTGGTGCGCAGTCTCAGACGGTCCGCCTCGGCCTTCACCTGCCGGAGCGTTCCGTGCTTCCGGTACAGCGCATAGAGCGTCCGGACCGTTTCGGCCTCAGCCTCGTTGATGCGCAGCGTGCGCTCGTCCTTCTCATAGCCGAGCGGTACGCGGCCGCCCATCCATAGTCCCTTGCGCTTGGAGGCAGCGACCTTATCGCGGATCCGCTCGGCCGTGACCTCTCGTTCGAATTGTGCGAAGGACAGCAGCATATGCAGCGTCAGTCGTCCCATGCTGGTCGCGGTGTTGAAGGACTGAGTCACCGAGACGAAAACCGCGCCGGCCGCCTCGAGCCGCTCGACGAGCTTTGCAAAGTCGGAGAGGGAACGGGTCAGCCGGTCGACCTTGTAGACCACGATCTGGTCGACGAGACCGGCGTCGGTGTCGGCGAGCAAGCGCTGCAGGCCCGGGCGCTAGCAAGTTCTGGTCCAGGTTCGGCCCGGGCCTCCTTGATGTCCATCTTTCCCCAGGCTTAGATCCATGTCTTCGCCCGGGAGTGTGGCATCCCGTTTTTGGACGGCGTTTCCTTGCCCGCACGGGGAACCCGAATCGCCGGCCGCAACGTCACCCTCCTAGGGATGTGATCTGCAAAAGAGAAGATCGGCCAGAAGCAGCCGACCATGGCAGGTCTAAAACGCCCAATCAACGCTGGATGGACTTTTTGCGGAGCACAGGTGTGAACCGTGAACTCTGAGTAGTCTAGTTCATCGAGCGTCTGGCTGGCCTTTAGGTGTTGGTTGAACAACAGCGGGTGCGGCTCCGAGACGTCCAGAGTCCCGTCCTGCAAGGCTGGAAGGAGTTCGAAGCTAAATCCGAACGAAAACCTCGACGCCAGCGCGTACATTCCGCCAACCTCGATAGCTGTACCGCTGCCTCCAGAGTACACTCGGCTGGTTGAACCTTGCTCAAGGAACCTCGTGAAGCTAGTGGTCTCGTCAAGGTTCGGGAGCGTCGGAAGGTAGTTCGCGTGGATGATGAACTGAGCCCGTTTCTCTTTCTTCTCTGGTTCTTCGGCTTCCTGAGCATGAAGAAGCGCCGGGAGCGCAAGCACTATCGCTAAAGCAAGGCATGTTTTTCTCACTGGACACCTACCGCATTCCATCCGGCACGGACGGTCTGTTCTTCGACGCCGGCGCCGTAGAGTTCCCTTGCGGCGCGAATCGTGGCTTCACGAGCATCGGAGAAGTTGGAGCTCGGGACCAAGTAGTACATGAAGGCCCTGTAGAAGATCCGTTCCATCCGGTCCATTTGCTCGAACCCGATGCCGTTGACGCTGATGCCGGACACCCGATTGGTGCCGCCCATGACCATCAAGTAGAAAGCGTGGTT
The DNA here is from genome assembly GCA_965197495.1 of Candidatus Marinacidobacterales bacterium. Taxonomy (GTDB): domain Bacteria; phylum Acidobacteriota; class Vicinamibacteria; order Marinacidobacterales; family SMYC01; genus SMYC01. The sequence goes on along the minus strand of OZ240210.1, from coordinate 8,760,952 downwards.
CACAATGCTGGAGTTGATATGTACACCCCCACGGTCCAGGTCTCCGAGGTACCGGATTCTGTAGTGATCCGGATTCGGGTACCTTGCGCTCAATGGGTCGGAGAAAGACCGGATATACTCTCCAAAGTTAATAAAAGTGTCCTCGTCTATTACCCAGTCAGCTTGCAGTCTCCCGTCCCCGACAGGCTGAAAGAAGAATTCCGTGGCCACTCCCATGATGTCGGATATCGCCTCGTTGAGCGCCCCGGACTCGTTGCGGTAGATCAGATCTGAGGAGTGATTCGTCACTCCATGAGTGATCTCGTGCGCGACAATATCAAGAGCTGCTGAGTTGAAGGTGGACTCTATGCCGTCCCCATCGCCATAGTTCATTGAGTTGTCGTATGAGTCGTAAAAGGCATTGTTGAACCCCGCGCTTTGCGGTAAGAAGTGAACGTAGTTGATAGCGACGAGCCCTCGGTCGTCAATGCCGTACCGGTTGTAGCGTTTGAAGTAGTAGTCGTATGTGTACCCGGAATACACATGGGCATCCACGACGGCTCCATCCGTCCACTCATTGTCGCGGTCGATCGCTAGAAATGCGTCGGTTTCAGCCATGTAATTATTCCAAGCATAGGCATTGAAGTTCACGTCATAGGTCTTGATGCCGAACGGCCGGATGGTATCGACGGCTCTGAACGTGCCGACGGCCTCCTGAGAGGTCATCTTCTTCCTGTCTCCCCATGTGCCGATCCCGAGGCCAACGCCCTCATGTTGAGTCTGTAGATCGTTCCACGTGAGAAGTCGCTCGCCCGAATGGGCGTCGATAAACGACACCTGGAGTGCACCTGGACTGCGTGTCCGAACGTAGTACGCGAGCGCATATCTATCGGTAAGTGGCAGGATCACCAGTTCGGTCTCGCCGACGATGAACGCTTCCGGTCCCTCAAGTGCGAGCACACGCGCTTCCGCCTCGGCAACCGTGAGAGTTGGGGTCACGCCGACATCGACAGCCTCGTAGATGTTGCCGGTTGCCGACAGCACCAACCCGGACTGCTTCTGCCACACGAGTTGCCCGCCAAAAACCCGGACGCCTTGATGGTACTGGTTCATTCGTTCGTGGGTCCGGCCGGGGAAAGTGCCGTCCGTCTGCGAGCGCTTGAACTGAAGCTGATCGGTGTCCAGCATCCGGTCGATCTCACTGGCGAGCGCTGGCACTTCCGCGGGGTCGCTAGCCCACAAGGTCCTGGACTCACGGAACGGTTGAGCGCTCAGAACCGAAGGGAAAGTAAAAAACAGAAACAAAGCGGGTAGGATACGCACTGATCACCTCCAAAGATGCGGCGACGGTGAATTGGTCACCGGGCCAGTTCGTCACAACGAACCGCATGTGGTGGCATGCGGGATCTCGCCTATTCCCCGTCCTGTGCCAAAACTCGGCCCAGCCGGCATCGACGAAAGAACTGCGCCTCTCGAAATCAGGCTCAAACTCTAGCACCGACCACTTCCGACCACTTCCGAATTTGACACGCGATGACGTTTTGCAATGGTTCCCCAAGCTCAAACCCGTCCCCGTCATGGGGACAGAAAAGGAGAACCATACATCATGGGAAAGGTACTACCGAGTCAGCGATTGCTCAAGCAGTTCGAGGAACGACTGGTGGCTGGGTCAACCGCCAGCAGCAGGATGTGATCGACTACCAGCAAGAGGAGAACCGTGTGCTCCGAGCCGGGCTTCGGGGCAAGCGTCTCAGGCTCTCGGACGACGAGCGGAGCAGGCTCGCGGTCAAGGCCCAGGCTTTGGGCCGCGAGGCGCTGGCCCATATTGCGTCCGTTGCCACACCCGCTACGCTTCTGCGTTGGTACCGCTGCCTCATCGCAGCCAACTACGATGGCAGCAAGAACCGGAGCCCAGGCCGACCTCCGACGGCGAAGGACATCCGTGAGCTCATTGTGCGCGTGGCGCAGGAGAACCCGACGTGGGGATATACGCGCCTGCGAGGCGCACTCAAGAACCTCGGACATGAACTCGGACGCAACACTATCAAGAGGCTCCTCGCCGAGCACGGTATCGCGCCTGCCCCGGAGCGGGGCGAGAGCATGTCGTGGAGCACCTTCATCAAGGCTCATTGGGGCGCCATCGCTGCGACAGACCTGTTCACCGTCGAGGTTGTGAACCCGTTCGGGCTCGTCCGCTACCATGTCCTGTTTGTCATCGATATCGCCACTCGCTGCGTGTGCATCGGTGGGATAACGTCGGACCCCAACGGGGAGTGGATGAAGCAGGTGGCAAGAAACCTCACTGACATGTGGGATGGGTTCCTCCTTGGCAAGCGATACCTCATCCACGACCGGGACCCACTATTCACCGAGGCGGTACGTGGGCTGTTGAGAGATTCAGGCGTGAAGCCCCTGCGCCTTCCCGCCAATAGTCCGAATCTGAACGCATACGCGGAAAGATTCGTTCTCTCCATACGCCGAGAGTGTCTCGACCGCTTCGTACCTCTCAGTGAGCGACACCTGCGCACAGCGGTAACCGAATACGTAGTGCACTATCACACAGAACGGAACCACCAAGGTCTCGGCAACGAGCTCCTCACACCTCTGCCGGCAAGCGCGAATGACACTGGCCCCATCGTGTCGCGAGAGCGACTTGGGGGCATTCTCAACTACTACTGCCGTGCCGCGTAGATTGTCGCCGGCGACGGTAGCCCCTCGGCGGGCTCGACCGGCGTCCGTCTGGTCAAAATACTCGAACGCCCAGCGGGTCAGCAGTTTGCACCTTTCCAAAGGCCGCCTACCGCCCTTGGCCCGGTCGCAAACACAGACACTACGCTGCTGATTTATGGTCTATTTCAAAAGGGCCGAGTTTTGGCACAGGACGGGGTCGCAAAGGCCAAGAATCGCGTGTTGTAGATGGGCTGTTCACCATCCCAGCACTGTACGACCACTTTCATGTTGTCGTAGAGGCAAACCGTAGCCGCGCCCCCGAGATACTCGAAGGCCCGAACATGCTCACGCACGGTTGTGGTGGAGTCCTGCGATTCGACGAAGCGCAGGTAACGCCTACGTGAGTAGGCGAGGATGTAGCTGAAAGCCCGGACTCTTCGCTTGCCCTCTTCGAGAAAATCGATCTCGAACAACGAGTAATCCATCTGCGCCTGAACCCCCGGTCCGGTCTCGAATCGGATGACCGGTTGGCGCACCGGCCGCGGCCGCATCTGCCGGAGCCGTTGCTTGACGATGCTGTAGCCCCCCTTGAATCCCGCTGCGCACAGTTCCTCTTGCAAACGAACTGCCGTTAGGTCGGGATAGCGCTGCAAAAGCGTCTCGATCTGGCTGACGTAGGGGTCGAGAAGACTCTTTCGCTGCGAAGCGGGTGCGGGTACGCTGAGATGGGGCTGAGCACGTTTGTTCTTGTGAGCCTTGATGACGGCGGCCACCGTTTTGCGGTTCATACCCAAAGCACGAGCGATGCCGCGAAACGAGCCGCCGCCGTACCATTGGCGAATGATCTCGGCTCGCTCGGCCTCGCTCATGTTCGTGCCAGCTCCGAGATGAGGTCGCGTGAGAGCGTGGCCACCGAGGTGGCGTCTCGGTGAAGCCGCTCGAAGCGTGGTGCAAGAAGTTCGCGGTCCCTCGGCGTCAGTCCCGCTCGTCCCTGAGAGCTTAGAAACCCATCCATCCGAGCTAGCATTCCGAGCAGCATTGAAACTTTCCGCCACAACTGACTCGCCACTGGGCTCAGTCGCGGGTCGCGCGCTTCAACCTCAGCTCCTGTCGTCTGGCTGAGAGCCTCGCGGGGATAGTCGAGCACGAATCGCTGCTGTTCGACACTCCGCGCGCTGAGCATAAGGCCGACTACGTCCTCGAGTTCGTGTACCGTCAGCGCCTCACGATGGATCAGCTGCAAAAACTCCTTTTGGTCGCCCTGGGGCAATCGCGCCACGTGACGCGCCGCCGTCGGAGTCAATAACCCCACACGGAGTTCCTCCTTCGCCTCTTCCGAAAGTTTTTCCACCAAGGCTAGTCGGCGGCATACCCATGTCTTGTGCCGGCCCAGAAGCTCCGCAACTTCGACCTGTGGGACTCCGTCCTCGCGTACCAACGCGTAGACGATCCACGCTTCTTCCAACTCCGTAGTCTTTCCTCCAGCCCGGTTCAAACCGTAGATCGCCGCCTTGGCCGCCTTGTCATCGACTGCCATCACGCGCGCCAGCAATCGAGCCCAACCGTCAAGGCTTCGGGCCGCCGCCAGACGTTTGAAGCCATCGATCAACTCGTAGCGCCTCTCGTGCAAGCAAACAACCACTGGAGACAGCTGCCCATAAAGACGCATCGACCGCGCCATCCCGCGCTCCGAATCCGGCGTGTGAACTCGCAGACGACCAAAGTGCTCGCCCAGCTCCTCGAGATCGAGTTCGACCAACTCCACTGGCGACGCCATCGCTGCTACAAAGCTCCTTCTCTTCTATAATCGAGAGAAGAGGGACGGGCCATTCACGCTGGCTCGCCCCCCTCCTCCCCTTGGGCTACGTCAAACTAGAACTCATTCCATCCTTTTGGCAATACCTCACGCTCAACCGCTTTGGGCCGCACCGATTCGTTGTCGCCCTGCACGATAACGAACCTCCCACCTTCGTTCTCGTTCGATAACTCTATAAAAGTGCTCGCCGACAAGCACCTGTGCAGAATCGCTGAAGCGGTGAGCGCCGCGTACGTTCAAAACTCTCGTAGCAGCCAGGACGGTCGCACGAGCTCGATCTTTTTTCCTGGGTGATGACCCACGCGGGCGCTTCCACCGCGACAAGAACGTCTTCCCCTCTACGCTTTCGCTCCTGTTGACGTCGTCGGTGACGACGACTTTGTTCCCGACGCTTCCGTCGGCCACTTTCCTTTTTACGGTAGCGCCGTCTACTTTTCGAATCTCTCCATCGCTCCGCTGCCCTACGGCATTCTGCGCCGCAGTAGCGCGCCTGCGCCCGCTGCGGCTCGAACAATCTGCCGCATCCCTTCAATAGACATCGTCGCTTTCTCGGCCGAGACGCACGACGATCCCGTACTTGCCTTTGTCCTCGACTTGGCCGATCGTTCGGTGGGCGCGCGGGAGGTCTTGCTCCCAGCGGGTCAAGTCTCGGGGGAGAGCTCCTACTCTCCTCCGAGACGCTTCGGCGAAGTTACCTCAGCAGCTCCCGCTCACAGATATTCTATCTAACCCCCAACCCCACGTGGACCACCTGTGCCTTCTATTTATTCATCCGCCAGCCCATGGGTCGGAAGTCAGCCCTGCGGCGCGAAATACCCTGGATTCTGCGCGGATTCCAAGGGCGTCTAAGCTGCTGATTTGTGGTCTATTTCTAAAGGGCCGAGTTTTGGCACAGGACGCGGTGGCACAGGCTGGCGATTCCTTCTCCACCATCCTGACGATCCGGACCGAGAGCTGCTGCTCACGGTCCTCGTTTACGATACCATCGGGAAGCCGCATGAGTATTTTGACCTCACGACTATCATTATTATTGCCATTACTACCGGAACACAGCCCGTCTAAAAAGCGACGCACCGAGGCGAGCTCTTGCATCGTCGGAGCATGGGTCAGCGAGGCCGGGAAGGTCGTGGCATCCACATGCTGTCGGATGAGATGCACGACGGTCTGTTCCAGCATCGGGGCGGGTAGGCGCCAGCCGGAGAGGTCCTTTTGGCCACTGTGCTGGATGAAGCGCCGGGAGACGTAGTAGCGGAGCCGTTGCCCGTTTTTCTTTTTGGTGTGGCTCGGCGTCAGCCGGTCCCCGGTCTCGTCGAAGAGCTTGCCTGCCAGTGGGGAACGGGCTGTACGGCCCTTCGTCGTGCGTCTCCTTGGTTTGGCAGCCCCTGCCTGCAGCTGCGCCTGGACCGCGTCCCAGAGCTCCGGAGCAATGATCGATGGATGCTGGCCCTCGTAGACACGCCTCTGGTGCCGGATGCGGCCGGCGTAGAGAGGATTGGTCAGCAGGCAGTGGAGGTGTCCGCGACGGAACGGCAGCCCGCCTGTCCGGGTTCCATCCGCGGCGAAGCGTTGCTTGGTGCGCAGTCTCAGACGGTCCGCGTCGGCCTTCACCTGCCGGAGCGTTCCGTGCTTCCGGTACAGCGCATAGAGCGTCCGGACCGTTTTGGCCTCAGCCTCGTTGATGCACAGCGTGCGCCCGTCCTTGTCATAGCCGAGCGGCACGCGGCCGCCCATCCATAGTCCCTTGCGCTTGGAGGCAGCGACCTTATCGCGGATGCGCTCGGCCGTGACCTCGCGTTCGAATTGTGCGAAGGACAGCAGCATATGCAGCGTCAGTCGTCCCATGCTGGTCGCGGTGTTGAAGGACTGAGTCACCGAGACGAAAACCGCGCCGGCCGCCTCGAGCCGTTCGACGAGCTTCGCAAAGTCGGAGAGGGAACGGGTCAGCCGGTCGACCTTGTAGACCACAATCTGCTCGACGAGACCGGCATCGATGTCGGCAAGCAAGCGCTGCAGGCCCGGGCGCTCCAGGGTTCCTCCCGAGATTCCCGCGTCTTCGTAGACGGTTGGCAGCAGCACCCAGCCCTCCGCTTTCTGGCTCGCGACATATGCGGCGCAGGCTTCTCGCTGCGCATCGAGGGAGTTGAAATCCTGCTCGAGACCTTCTTCCGCACTCTTTCGCGTATAGATGGCACAGCGGATTTTCTTCATGTTAGGCCTTGCGCTTGGGCGTCAGACCGAAAAAGCGTGGTCCAGACCAGTGGGTGTCGGTGATTCGCTTTGTGATGGCGGTGAGGGACGGATAGGTTTTGCCATTGAACCGATAGCCGTTGTCGATTACCTCGACCTGGTAGGTCCGGCCATTCCACTCGCGGACGAGATGGGTGCCGGCAGAAACGGACCCTGCGGGAGCGGCGTTGCCTGGTGTCCCGTTCACCATGGCAGCCAGAATGCGCCGGGTTGTAGCCGAATGCCCGCCATGGGTCCGGCACTGGCGTTCGTGCAAGAGAACGCGGCGCATGAAAACGCGCGAGAGCGAGCTTGGAGGAGCAGCCCCAAAGGTTTGCTCCCAGACCCGCCGTAAGCTGGCGAAGTCCAAACCGTCCAAAACGACGTTCCGGCCAACCCCTGTATTCTGCGGCATCACCGAACGTTCGCTCTTCTGCTCGATAAAGTCCAGTCTAATGAGGGGCTTCCGGGTGCGCAGTCCGCTGCTCGTAGCTCGCCCCGCACATCCCTCGGTCACCTACGAAGACGATACTGTCAAGCTCAAAACGTTCTCGGACTTTGCGAATTTGGCTCCCCAGTGTTGCGGGATCTCCGGTGTTGCCTTCGAACACCTCTACCCCGACCGGCCGACCATCACGCTCACACAGTAAGCCGAACACGATCTGCAACTTGTTTTTCTTGCCGTCTCTCGAGTAACCGAGCTTCGCCAGAGGGCACGACCGACCTTCTACCCAAGTCGACGTCAAGTCGTAGAGAACCAGGCTGCCCTGCTGCAGATGGCGTTTCGCCAGTTTCTTCTCTATGGCTGCTTGGCGGCTCAAAAGCCAATCCAGGGAATCATACAACTCATCCTCGTTGGTGTCTTCAACTCCAACACACTCACCCAATGACGAAGTCAAGGTCTGTTTCGATAGACCACGGGCCGTGGCCAACTTGGAGCCCGGCTCTACGATTCGCGCCACAATCATCGCCACGACGAGGTCACGCTCTCGGCGCTGGCGGCTATGGATGATTCGCTCGAGGCCAACTTTGCGCAGCGTTCCCAGCACGGCCGCAACATGTCCGTGAGGCTTGCTTCTGGTGATCTCGAACTGCTGAGCCTCACCCAAATCCACGTTGCCCTTCAGCAACTGGCGAAGAGCTTCAATTCGCGCGGGCTTCCACTTCGAGATGTTGGCGACGGTCCTCGTTTTGGGCGCACCGCCTTCGCGGTAGCTTTCGCGGATGAGAATCGCTGGGGGCGAGTTGCGGTTCGGCACCTTGGCGATGTACATGCGCCGACTATACAGGACTAAATCAGTAAAATAAATTGTTCTGTCACTATTACATGCGTACACATTACATTTCGAACCCCCGCATCTGCTTTAAACGTACGGGTTTACATGCGTCTAGCCGGCGGAAGTTCCGACTAGACATCTTCGCTTGCGGCAGCATCGATCCATCTACGGTCATGGACGCGTTGGTTTCAGAACTGGATCCTACAGCAGTCGACGTACGGACGCTGGCACGCACTCCTCGCGCCAGCATTCCCGTAGACAGAAATCCCCAATAGCACGTTGAAGGAGTTTGACCAAGCTCAATGCCGCAACGGAGGATGGATCCGGCGCTGCAGCAGACCTTAGATGAAATATGGGGGCTGCTATAAGGTCCAAACGATCAAGATCGAAGCACCGATGTAGCCGAACGCTTCGAGGAGGCCGGCACCGATATTTGGATGTTCCTGCGTCTGCTCGTTGGCAAGTTTGACGCCGGGCGCCAGCAAGATGTCGGTGAATTTGTGGACGAAAAACAACATTATGAAGCCAAATGTCACATCGATGGCGAACCGCATGAGGCTATCGGTCCACCCGGTGAAATCGCCGCCTACCGCCAGACCGATGATATTGCCGATACCGATGAGCGCCCCTCCGAACGCCAGGCCCACCGCAGCGTTATCTCGCTCCAGCTCCTCAAGAAACCTGTACGGGGTCACGAACTCGTACAGCCGTCCGGCGATCACCAGCACCATCTGGGCGAGTAGCCAGAAAGCCATCAGGACAAGCATGCCGGAACTCAGGACGCCGAATGTGCTCGCCACTGAAGAAGTTCCCGCTACATCGCCCTCGGAGGCGCCGAGAATAATCAGGCCGTTGGCGATGTATACGCCGGCCTCGACGAACCCGACGCCGAGGTTGCGATCCTGGACAACCTCTTTGGTATTGTTGAATGTCGGTAGAAGGATTTTCTCGCACATGACGCTGGCCAGAAGCATGAGCGCGATGGCGGAAAGACCGTAGACACCGATCATAACCGCGTCCGTTCTCAGGCCCTGTGATTCGCCCGAAATCGCCCCGCCGAAAGCGATCAGAATTCCGAAGTAAAAGCCAACCGTGGAGATTGCGAGTGCCTGGTTGTCCCGAGTGAAGAGCTCGGCATTCAACTCCACACGCCGATACAGCTTGGAATAAGCGAACTTCGCGATCCACAAGAGAACAAACGCTTCGAGGATATAAACGAAGGATTCGCCAATCAGGTAGAGACTATCCGCGAGAGAAAACTGGGCCAGTAGTGGAGCAGGAGTTTGCGCAGAGAGGATAAACTCCAGTCCGGCGAATACTAGGGCGACTAACAGAAATACGACAGCGAGTAAGACCGGCTGTTTGCTCATGATGAAATCCCTATTGTGCCGTCGGGTCGAAGATCATTTTCCCAGGCCGCTCCATCTAGAGGCCGCCCGACTGGTTGCTCTGGCCTGGAAACGCGCCTGTTTGGCCTGATACCTCTGAGAGAAAGATGGCCGCGTTGTGGCCGTCGCAGTACCGTCCGCGCCGAAAGTGGGCCGCCCACCGGTCTGAGGGCCGTAATACGACTGTCCGCGGTTCCTCGTACCGATGTAGGCGTCGTAGTCCCCCCGATTGATCCGGTGGCCACCTAGCGCGGCGCTCATGAACGCGTACTGTCCGTAAAAGATCCAGAATCCGCCGGGACCAAAGTACCCGTATTGGCTACGGCCCACATGCTGATAGTAGGGAGGGTGGCTTTGGTCATAGCCGGTCAAGGTGCCATCTGCCGTCTTTGCAGCCACTACCATACCGATGGATCGTTCATAGCGGTCTACCAGCCTGTCGGAAATCGAATACGTGTCCAGCCGTTCATCAGACTGGGCGGCTGTTCCCACGTCGGGGCTCTCTCCGATTGGCTCGGTGATCTGGAAGCTGCTCTTGAGCGTCAGGCTGTTTCGCAGAAACCCGTCCTCGACATCGTCCACGATGATCGAATACTCGGGATACTGAGCAAGCTTCTGCACCAAATTTGGAAGCGGGTCGCCCCTCGACAGCAAGCCGAAGACGAGCCAGACACCGAGCAGTATCCCGACCACAACCACGCCCACCAGGACCCAACGTTCCTCGTTTGTCTGTCTGGGCATTCTAAACTCCTTGGACCATCTTTGACCCTGGTAGTGCCTACGCATTCCCACTTGGCAGGATGTTCATGAATTGATACTCTTGCACATATTCACCCACGACGAACTTGAAATCCCTCTCTCCGTACTGCGTTACGAACAACACATTCTTCCCTGAGTTATCACAGTAGGTCCAGCTAATAAAGCTTTTTCCCGGGCCCGCGTCGCCTTCATGGAACAGGCCCGCGCCGCTCTCCATCAGTCGATAGCTCCGCCCATTGTGGGTCAGGGTATTGGGTGGATCTTCATGTCGGATCGTGTGTTCAATGACCTCCTCGGCAATCTGGCTGATAGCAATGCTTTCTGTCAGCGTCCAGGAAATCTTGCCGTCACTATCAGCCCGCTCCAGGTAGCCGATCTTGTCGGAGGTTTCGATTACCCATTCCTTAGTCTCGAATCCGGAGTAGTCGTAGGTGTTGTACCCTGTGACCTCCCATGTCTTCATGTCGTAGTCGAAGAGGTACCCCACGTTCATGGAACCCAGTTTATAGTCCACCAGCGAGTCGGATTCCTCATCGCCGGACGCTCCTCCAAACCATTTTGCCCATACCATCATTTTTTTTTCCATCGGAAAGCATCGGACTACCATCGAGCGAGATCCTCGCGATAATACCCCGCCAGACGCGGTCGTGCCAAGGTGTTGGGCTCGACGTCAACGCGGGACATGTCCGCATCAAAGTCCAGGTTGGACAAGAAGAGCTCCTTGTGCAGGTAACGCAGCCCGGGCAAAAACTCGATTTCACTGGGATCGATCGGTTGATCGGACCCGAGATGAAAGCCCCATTCTCCGAAGGAAGGCACGTAGGCGTGAAAAGAGAGCACCTTGAGGCCCGCTTCCTTGATTGTTTCGCCGATCGACCAGTAGGCCCGGCGCGTGTAGTAGGGGCTCGTCGCCTGGGCAACCACTACTCCTCCAGGAGCCAGATGCCGCCGAATCAACCTGTACGCTCCGACCGAAAACAGTTTTGAGATCTCTTCTTCTCGTGGATCCGGCAGATCAACTATTATGACAGAATAGGGTTCGTGTTCCCTCTGCAGGAAAGTAAACCCATCCTCGTTCGTCACACTCACTCGCGAGTGGCTCAAGGCATTATGGTTCAGGTCTGTGAAATAAAGATTGCGCTTGGCAAGGGTCGTCATCGCCGGATCGAGGTCCACGAGTTCGATCTCTTCCACTTCGGCATACCGGAGGATCTCACGAACCGCGAGACCGTCACCGCCGCCGATGACGAGAACCCGAGTTCGGTTATGCGATAACGCCATTGCAGGGTGAACCAGCGCTTCGTGATACCGGTATTCGTCGACTGACGAGAACTGCAGATGTTCGTTCAAATAGAGTTGGGTTTCGCTCTTCCAACGCGTAACCACAATCTTCTGATACTCGGTCTGTGTACTGAAAACCACCTGGCCTTCGTAGAGAGAATCTTCCCACCGCTCCATCAGGGGTTGGGCCTCAATTGCGAACCCGGCCAATACCATGGAAATTAGGACGCCCTGAGCAACGAGTTGTCCCCGGTCCCTGACCGACAGCTTAGCCCACGCGGCCATAAGGATTGCCGAACCGGAAAGAACGTTGAGGGCTCCGGCGACCAGTGATGTATGAAGCGCTCCGAGAACCGGCAAGCAAAAAAACGGAAACAGAACAGCGGCGGCTAGAGCGCCGACGTAATCGACCGAAAGCACATTCGACAGGATCGTCCGTAACGATCCGTGTCTCCGCAGGATTCGCGTCAGGAAGGGGATCTCCAGCCCGATGAGCGTGCCGATGATCAGGATGATGACGAGCATCAGGTACTTGTAGACGCTTGTGTAGGCATGGGCTAGGTACAGAGCTGGAACTGTCAGGCCTCCGAACAACCCGAGCCAGAGTTCTAACGCCACCAGCCGCCGGATCAATTTTCTATGAACGGCCCGCGAGATCCATGAACCCAGGCCCATCGCGAAAAGAAAGAATCCAATTGTCAGCGAGTATTGTTCGACACTGTTTCCCAGGAAATACGAAGAGACACTTCCAACTAGTAACTCGTAAACGATTCCGCACGCCGCAGCGACAAAAACCGATGCGAGTATCAGGAACAGCCCCACCCTCGACATCTTTTCCTCGCGGGAACCGACATCGTCGAGCTCTAGATCGCCGCCAGGTACCTGGCTGAAGCTCATTGAACTGGTGCCGCCTCTCCGGATAGATTCTTGATTGATGATTCGAATGTTCTGCCGAGGCGTTCCAGGACCTGTTCGGCCGCCCGGATGCCGGAAAAACAAGCTTCTTCGAACAGCGGCAGTCCCGTCGTGTCGCAAGAGGCGAAATACACGTTTCCGAAAGGCTCCCTCCGAATGAAACTTTCGCGTCCCCATATGACTCCCGGGCCCGGTCGGATCATGGCGTGACCCCACCGGTAAATGTCGATGTGGCTGACGACACGCTCCAGATCTGGATGGGCTACCAACAAGTCCTGCATGATCACGTTAACCCAATAAGGATGTTCTTCTTCCAAGAGCTTCTGACGAGCCAGATCGATGTCCTCGACGAACGGGAGATAATAAACTAGGACCGATGGGTGGTTGTCTCTGTAGTCGCTTCGGGTTTGATGACCAGCGACAACGTAGCCTAAGGATTGGCTATTGTAGAGTACATTGTCCCATGCGATCGAAACCTCGGAGTTTGTGGGCAGCTCGCTCACGTGGATACTGGCGGTCAGCCATGGGCTGTAATCGCAGGATTCTATCGCTGCTACCTGGGGACTTGGCAATCCATCGACCAAGAAGGGCGCGGTATGAAGCTTGGAGGCATGGATCACGGTTTTGGCCAAAATACTGCGATATGTCTCACTGAGTGTATCGAAGTATCCGACCCGGACGCCGCCATCATCGTTGTCGATCCGGAGCGCCGCGCATTGCAGTCGGTATTGCGAGTCTGCCAGGTCTTGGGCTAGGCGTTGCACGAGAAATCCGTTTCCCGCAGGCCACGTCAAGGTATCCGAAGGGTACTCGTTCCGCAGCCGCTGGTCGTAGTATCGGCAGGCGAAGTAGTGAATGCCGGCCCAGGCTGACACCGTTGCCATCGTGCCACCGTAATCGTCCCGGCAAGCGTAATTGATCATCCAATCTAACCGCGGCGAATTCCATCCTTTGGCGCGAACATAGGTTTCCATCGAAATGTCATCTAGTTGACGAACGCAGGAGTCGGTGGTGCTGTAGCTGAGAGGGAGGGCGAATGCGCGCCGGCCGTCGAAACCTCGGTAAAGGGTCCAGGAAAGCATGTCGTCCTCGAAGGCGAGGATGGTTTCCTGTTCTTCTGCTGATGCTCCGCCGAGCAGATTCCACTCGATCCATCTTCCGTCCATGAAGAGGCGCTCGGTCGGCCATCGCAGGATATGTTCCTCGGGAATTCTCGGCCGGCCGGCCTCGTCGTAGCCTTCGATTACCCCGAGGTCAGACAGGACTTCTTTGACGCAATCCGCCTCCGCTGGCGGAACATTAATATAGTGTGCAGCCCAGGCAAATTCGGTGCCCTCTGTGCGTCCGGAGGCGGCGGTGCCGCCAAGCCAGGGCTCCATTTCCAGCAGGATAAAGTCGTCCAGTCCGGCCTTCTTCAGCTTCCACGCCGCGCACAGTCCCGAAACGCCTCCCCCGACGATGGCGACATCGAAGGTATGCGCTTCAGGTTCGGGAAACCGATCGCGGGGACGAGATTCGCGAAGAAGATGCCCCGCCCGCTGGTTTCCTCCGACGATTCGCCCCGGGATGTCGAAGGTCTTGGCAGTCACAGTGCCTGCATTCCAGCACGAAGGGACGACTACCAAAAGGCTGCTGGTAGAGGCGAGGTGGAGGAACTGGCGGCGTGTGAAGGACGACATTCTTAATGATATCCCACCTCTTGAAGGTTTTCTTCAAGCGGTCCCCGCTCCAAGCGGGTTCTGCGTCGGCGGCCGGAAAATCGATAGTGACGCGCGGTTCGCCGAGCAAGATTCGATGGGAACGTTCCGGGCAACAGCGGCGGCGATCAGCTGATCTCGGTACCGGTGCTTGGTGAGTTCGCTCTCCGACGGGGATTGCTGCAAAACTCAGATGCCCATTTTCTTCTTGAGCTCAGCCAGCGAGTCGCTGTTCTCCGCCGCGCTGGTCTCCGCAAGGGTTCTGTTGAGCTCCTCGTCAAGGGTTACGCCCGCGTCGGTCATTTCCCCGTAGGCCTCGGCAAGCGACTCCTCCTCGATCACTTTGTCCTTCATCTTTTCCAGTAGCGCAATCGTATTGGAGGAATCGACGTTCGACATCTGCTGGTTTATTTTCCTCATGGACGTCGCGGTCTTGGCACGTGCTTTCAAGGTCACCAACTCGGTCTCGTAGCGGGTGATCGTTTCCTTCAGCACTTGCACCTTTGCTTGAAGCTGGTCCCCCATGGCTTTCTGCTGCTCGTGATCCTTCTTGAGGGTGTCTGCACGTTGTAACGCCTCTTCCTTCTTGGTCAAAGCTTCGCTTGCCAGACGTTCCGCTTCAGATTTTTGCAGATTCCCGCTCTTCATTTTCTGGAGAAGAAGCATGGCTTTTCTCTCGTAATCATTAGCAAGCTTTTTTTGGTCATCCGAGTCCTTTTTCAGACGAATTGCGATCGCTTTAACTTGAGCCAAACTCCGCATGGAATCTAGCAGGTCTTTCTTCAGGTCACGAATTCCTTGCTCGCTCAGCTTGATCGGGTCCTCAAGCTGGTCCACCACAGAATGTGCCTGGGACTGTACGTTTTTGAAAATTCTTTGGAAAAAACTCATCGGTCAGCTCCCATCCGGCTGTCGGTGATATATTCCAGTAACTCTGTGCCGTTTTCGGCCAGGGCAAGTTCCAGCGAGCGAATGGAGCCTTCTAACTCGTTACGATCCAAGTTCTCAAGTTGTAACGTATCGCGAAAAATCACACGGCGGCCGTCCTCGTCGTCAAGCACGAACGCTCCATGTACCATCGTTCGATTCATCTGGAGGAGGCGCTTGAAGAATTCTCCAGGAACCTTGGGGGCATCCATGATGAGCTGTTCGAGGATGACGATCGGTGGCTCGCAGTCGATGACCAAGTTTCGAATTCCATTCTCCTCATCCTCCACGACTACCAGCTCCTCGGTCTCATCTTCGCTGACGATGTTCAGATCGATGTCGAGCAGATAACCCTTGACCAAGTCTAGGTTCTCGGACATGTTTACTTCTCCTGTCTGTTTTCGCCCTCTCCCGCCGCTTTCGCAGTCTGTTCGTAGGCATTGTTTCAACCGTTTCTCCGGTTCATCGGCGTTCGTTCGTTTCTCGGGATCCTTTGAATGCAGATCCGGATGGTATTTTCGCAACAGTCGCTTCCATGCCGTTCGAACCGTGGCAAGGTTGGAGCCAGAGGGCATCTCCAGGTTGGAATATAGCTCGGTCAGCTGCGGATCGACGCCCCCGTCGATAGTCGCGGCCTGTTGGCTAGTGCTACCCGGTCCGTGGGCACGAGTCTGTTTCTGGCGGCCACGGTGCCTGGTCGAGTCGAACCCGCCCGCTCGAGTCCCGTGAATCTGGGATCCGATGAGGTGGACCACGCGGGTCACTAGCTCCAACGAATCAACTCCTTAGAAAACAGGTTCTCAACGACGACCTTGCGTACTCATCGCAATCATAACTCAAAATCGGTTATATTTGTCGGTATTGGCAAGTTCGGCGTTCGCCAGTGAAGGATGACTCGATAACCATGCTCAGGCTGTTCATGAAATGGTTCCATCGGTTCAGGCCGGAAAGGCACGGCGAAATCCTTAAGGTTATCCTCTTGTTTTTTGCCCTGATCGCCCTGGGCGCTGTCGGTTATAAATTTTTTGAGGGTACTGTCGAGCCCGAGCTTTCTTGGGACGATGCTATTTGGTGGTCGATCGTTACGATGACTACTGTGGGATACGGAGACTATTTCCCAACGACCGCCTACGGTCGCTACTTGGTGGCCATTCCAGTGATGTTTTTCGGTATCGGGATCCTTGGCTACTTGCTGTCGGTGATGGCAACCGCGTTGATTGAATCGCGGTCAAAGGAGTTGAAAGGCATGACAGATCTCTGCATTGAATCACATGTACTCGTAGTGAATTTTCAGAGCCCCGGTCGGAATCTAGAAATTGTCAAGGAGCTGCGGGAGGACTCCAAGACCAAGGACCGTGTAATAGTGTTGGTCGACGACTACCTCGACGAACTGCCGTCCGAATTGGGGAAATTAGGTGTCCGTTTTGTGAAGGGCAACCCATCAAGGGAAAGTGTTCTGCGCCGCGCATGCGTCGACAAGGCACGTTATGCCATCGTTCTTGCCTCCGAGGTGGACCAAGTGCGCGCCGATGACCATACTCTTGCCACAGTGCTTACTATCGAATCGATCAATCCCGACATCTTCACGGTCGCCGAATGCCTCGATTCTGAGCGTATGGCACTGATGCGCCGATCGGGATGCGACAGCGTGGTCTGCATGGCCAGCCTTGCATCGTCCTTTTTGGTTCAGGAGGTTTGCGATCCTGGAACGCAGGCGGTTGTCAACGAACTGCTATCAAACAGATTTGGTCAACAAGTCTACATCATACCGGTTGAACAAATGCAAAACTGGGATTTTTCCGAACTGCAGGCACATCTTTCACAAAAAGAGTTCCTTGCATTGGGGGTACAACGCGGCGGCGAGGCACTGCTCAACCCAGGTAATGCTTACAAGATCGAAGCGCGCGATCACGTCATCTGCATGGGGCCACACAGACCCGCTCCGGTTCGGATCTCAACCTAGAGCCAAGCGCCTGTGCCTTCTATTTATGCCTCTCCTGCCATTTCAGTGGATCCTCTCGAGGGTGAGACCGCCACAGTTTAGGTAGACGAGACTGATGAGAGCTTCGGCAGAGTGGAGTCCAAAGCTGCGGTGGCTCAGCAGCCGGATTTTGTTGTTCATTCCTTCGAGTCGGCCGTTGCTGAGTCTCCACGTGACCCACGCGATGACGCCATCGAAGTGGCTGCGGATCATCTTCGCCGCGCGTTTGACGGGCTCTATCCTCGAGCTCATAGCGCGCCGCAGCCATCCTCGGAGAAACTTCTTGGCCCATGTCTCGGTTTTGTAGGTGTAGAAGTCCATGAAGTCGTCGCGCAGAAGCATGGCGCGGTAGAGGCGACGATTAGCTCGCACCTGCTCGCGGAGCACCCGTTTGTCTTTCGCGCTGCGGTTGTGTTTGGCCTTGAGAAGGGGAAACTTGGTGTTCTTGAGGTTGCGCCGGGCAGTCCCTTTGAGCTCGCGCGCCAGCTCGCGCCGGGTCTTATCCACGGCCTCGTTCAGATGCTTGACGATGTGGAAGCGGTCAAAGATCACCCGTGCCTGAGGAGCCTTTTTGCCGACGACAGTTATGTACGGCTCCCACATGTCCATGCTGACCGCTTCGAGCTCCGCGGCTCTTTGTGGTCCGAGCTTGCGGAAAAACCGCAGCAGCGTCTTGGCCTTGCGCTCCTTTCCCGCCCAGACGACCCGGCCGCTGAGATGGTCTATTACCGCTGTTAAGTACTTGTGGCGTTTGCGGTAGCTGATCTCGTCCATCCCAATCACCCGCAATCCATCGAGCTCGCGCCGCTCATCCCGCTGCTCGGCAACTACTCGCTGGATGATCCGTCGCACCGAACGCCACGTCACTCGGAAATAGTTCGCTACGGCGCTGACGTCCGTCCTCTGTGCCAGCCACGCTACCTCTTGTTCGAAGCTTTTGGTAAAGCGGCTTCCCTTGTCGGCCCAAGGCACCTTTTCTCTGACCACTCCACACCGCCGACATACCACTCGTCGGATCGAGTAGCGAAGATAGGTCCGGACACCGAACAGGTCCAAGTGCCGCCAGTAGCGATTGTAGCGATCTTTGTTCTTGCGGACCTTTCGTCCGCAAATCCCGCACAGAGGCTTCCTCCTCCGTGGTACTACATCCACCACCACTCTGGCTTTGTCCGCCTGGAAGTAGAAACCTCGGACCCACAGGCCTTGCAATCCGATGAGCTTGTTGACTAACGTAGTAACGCGCATCGCGGGAACGCTCTTTTCTCTTTCGGAAAAAAAGATTCTAGCGTTCTCGCCGATGCGCATCTACACATGGCTTACCCTCTCAACCCACGGGCCTCACCAAATGCCACTGCCCCTCAGCGGGAGACGAGGCTGTGGGAAACGCCCCCACGGTTCTGGTCGTTCAGACCTTGCTCACGACTGAGTTCTCTTCGAAGCCTGGAAGGGCGTTTTCCATAGCCTCCACTAATCGAGCCCCCCCTTCCTTATTCCATATGAATTAATCTTTCTTGTATATATATCAGGAGGGGCCTGTGGGCGCTCGTGGGAAACGCGAAGCGTTTTCCAAGCGATTGTGGAAAACGCCGCTCCACGTTTGTACGTGCTCACAACCTTTCCCTAAACGCCTCTCTCGCCCGGAGTTTCCGGCGTTTTCCACAATCGCGGCAGCGTCCATAGGCCATGCCCTCCAACACAAATCAGATCCCCGGGGTGGGGTAAGTGTCGAAACGACAGGAGAACCCTATTTATTCATCCGCGCGCCCCGAACTTGATCGATCTCCGGTCTGCCGGCACCATGCCTGCATGATTTCGTCGTTCGTTCGCGCTCTCATCTCCGCCTTCAAGGTTCGTCGCGAGCTAGCTCTCTAGAATGTCGCTCTTCGGCAGCAGCTCGCCGTCCTCCACCGTTCGCGTCGCGTCCAAAAATGCAAACGAACTCTAAGACCGTGCGCCGGGCCGTCGCCAAGTTCATCTATCATTATCATGGAGAGCGCAATCATCAAGGCTCTCGCTCGCGAAGGAGAGCGAGTAAGACTCCATGCTGGTCGCGGTACGCGAACATGAAGGAACTGAGGTTCAGTGCGGCGGACGGCGAATGGCGAGTGGCCTTCGCGTTCGACACGAAACGGAGGGCCGTGCTGCTTGTGGCCGGAGACAAGTCGGGGGGCAGCGAGAAGCGCTTCTACCGGGGGCTGATCCGCAATGCGGATGAGCGTTTCGATGCGCATCTGGCCCGTTTGAAGAAGGAAGGGAAGTAACCATGGCTGTAAACGTAGAGGACAAAATCAAGAAGCTGAGCCCTGCTCGACGCAAGAGGGTCGAGTCCCGCGCGGCGGAGCTGATCTCCGAAGAAATGACGCTGCGCGAGTTGCGCAAGGCGCGCAAGCTCACGCAGGTCAGTGTCTCGCGGCTGGAGAAGCGCAGCGACCTGCTGCTTTCCACCCTACGCAAGACGGTTGAGGCGATGGGCGGCAACCTGTCGCTCGTGGCCGAATTCCCGGACCGGACTCCGGTCGTGCTTTCGGGCATCGCAGAGGAGGATCCGCGCACTTAAATCAAAATCATGGTGTGAGGTTTCAAAGAGGCCTTAGGCCAAGGCCTGTGAACGAGGCGGTTTCAAGTCGGGCTGGGTTCGCGTAAAGTGCTGCTGGATTCGAGCATAACGAGCAAACCATTACGACAAATGGGGTGCTTCCGCAATTAACCCTAATCGCAAAAAAAAGAGAGCAAAGTAGCGCGAAAGTATTGACAAAGGAGCCTCTGGGTTTATGTTTGGAGCGTTGCTTCCAAACAAAACACCAAACGACCAGAGGCCCCTATAGTGCGCTTGAAACTATCTCGATTTCGCCGGAACTTCAACAAGGATCTTCCGATCGAGTTCACAGAGCAGAACCTGAGCTCGTTTGGTGGACTGGAACTGTTTTTACGATATTTGCGCCGCGTTGAGCTAAGCCGCCGGGTAGGAAAGGCGTGCAGAGGAAAAGGCATTCGGTCGGACTACGGGAGCGTCCGACTGGTTCTGGTGTTGGTTGGGATGCTGCTCGTGGGAGCTCGTCGTCTAGAGCACCTGCAGTATGTCTGTGATGACCCGATGCTGCTTCGCTTCTGTGGGTTGAGAAGACTACCGAGCCGTCCGACGATCGTGAATTGGCTGAAGCAATTCACGGGAGAGCGGCTCAAGGGCCTATCGGAGTTGAACGGTGTATTGGTCCACGAGCAGATCGAGCGATTGGGTCTGAACCGTCTGACGGTAGATATGGACGGCACCGTGGTTCAGGCAGGCAATCAGGTTGGATGGGCGTTTCGAGGATTCAATCCTCATCGCAAGAAGAATAAAAGTTACTACCCTTTGTTCGCTCACCTGGCTCAGACGGGCCAGATTCTCAAATCCAGAAATCGTTCTGGCAACGTTCACGACTCCAAGGGTGCCGATGCGTTTCTACGGGAACTGATAGGCGAGCTACGGGGCCAGTTCGGTCGGTCCCGAAAGCTGGAATTCCGCACGGACGCCGCGTTTTTCAACGAAAAGATTCTCAAGAGGCTAGAGCGCTCCCGAAGCGAGTTCGCGATCAAGGCTCCGTTCTGGCCGTGGCTCGGCCTAAAGGAGGTCGTCGCTGGGCGCAAGCGATGGCACCGCGTGAGTGACGAAATCGACGGCTTCTCCATCAAACACTTCATCGAGCCCTGGAATATCACCGTCCGGATCGCGATCTATCGGAAGCGAGTTCGACATCGAACGGCGAAGAACTTCCAGCTCGACCTGTTTTCTCCAGACGACGGCTACTTCGAGTACTCAGCCGTCGCCACCAACAAATCGCTCACCGTCCAACGCCTTTGGTACTTCGCTGCTGGGCGAGGCGGCCAAGAGAAAACCTTCGCCGAATTGCGCAGCCAGTTCGCTCTCGACGTCGTGCCCACTAAAAACTATGCCGCCAATAGCGCCTGGCAACAGTTGAACGTGCTCGCACACAACCTGTGTCGCAGCTTTCAGCTCGACACCATCGCTGAAACGAAAGGCATCTCTCGAAAGCGTACATGCACCCATCTGCTGCACACCATCCGCACCATCCGCTTCCGCATCATCAACAAAGCCGGCCGCCTCGTTCACGTTAGTGGTCGAAACGCGCTCCGAATGGCCACAAACTCCTCCACTCAGACACTCTTTGAAAGAATCGAACTCGCGCTAGCGTCATGAATTATTGTTCGATTAGGGTTAAGTGTTGGCGGCCAGCCCCTAACCCGTCTGCGTGCTAGAGTTTGAGCCAGAATTCCGAAGACACAGTTCTCTCATCGTCAGGGCCGAGCCGAAGTGAAGAATCGCAGATGTCCATACGCAGCCATTCAGCGATGAGCGCTTGCAGACGCTGCTGGCTCTCCTAGCTGGGCGTGGCGCGGACGGATCTGAACGACCGCATCTCGGCAAAGATCGAGGATGCCGAGCTCGATCCCGACCAGGAGGCGCTGGTGGACAAGCTGCTAGGTCAGGACTACGAAGTCATCACCGCGGACGAACGGCTTGACAAGATTGCGGCCGATTTCGTCGAGCACTGGGCGACCCGCTGGGAATCGGGCAAGTCGATGCTGGTCTGCATCGACAAGATCACCTGTGCCCGGATGCTCCAGCAGATCGTTCCACGATGACAGGCGAAGGTGGCGTCGGTCCAGGCAGCGGCCGACGTGAAACGCGCGGCGGCGCAGGCGGTGGGTGACAAGACCAGTCGCGCCGCGTTTGAGGAGGAGGCGCAGCAGCTGGCGGCCCAAGCGGCCTGGCTCGATGAGACAATCGTTGAGATCGTCATCAGTGAGGCGCAGAACGAGGTCAAAGACTTCGCGAAATGGGGCTTCGACATCATCCCACACCGTGCCCTGATGAAGCAGGGCTTCGAGGCCGCCGACGGTCAGCGGGTGGATGTGGAAACCGCGTTCAAAAACCCGGCGCATCCCTTCCGCGTCGCCATCATCTGCGCTATGTGGCTGACCGGTTTCGATGTCGAGTGCCTTTCGACGCTCTACATCGACAAGCCGATGAAGGCACACTCCTTGATGCAGGCGATCGCGCGGGCGAACCGGGTATATCCTGGTAAAGATTTCGGCCTGATCGTCGACTACAATGGCATGCTGAAAAGACTGCGGGAGGCGCTGGCGCAGTATGCGCTCGGCGATGATGGCGCCGGCGACGAGGAGATCGTCGCGCCGATCGAGGAGCGTGTGCAGGCCCTGATCGAGGCCATCGAGGCGACAGAGGCGCATCTGCGCGGGCTAGGCTTCGACCCTGCGACGCTTATCGGCTCGACTGGTTTCGCGCGTATCAAGGGACTGAAGGATGCGGTCGAGGCCGTCTATTCCAGCGACGAGGCCAAGCGTCGATTCGAGATCTTCGCCCGACAGGTGTTCGTCCGTTTCAAGGCATGCTGATGGAGCCATCGGCGTTTGCCTACGCCGAGCGGCACGACATATCGAGGCGGTCTACAAGAAGCTGACGGAGCGGCGCGATACTGCGGACGTGACAGAACTTCTGAAGGAGCTGCATCGGATCGTCAATGAGGCGATCCGTACGCAGGCGCCGGGCGATGATCAAGCCGAGGGTCTCACCTTCGACCTCAGCCAGATCGACATGGAAAAGCTGCGCGACGAGTTCGCAAAGAAGGTCCGGCACAAGGCAACGGCACTTCAGGACATCCGCGAGATCGTCGAGCAGAAGCTGGTCGAAATGTTAGCGTGCAACCCTTCGCGCATGGACTATCAGCAGAAGTACGAGGGAATTGTCGACGACTACAACTGCGAGAAGGACCGCGTCAACATCGAGAAGACCTTCCGTCGACTGATGGAACTCATGGACGAGTTGGATGCGGAGCAGAAGCGCGCAATCGAGGAAGGCCTCAATGAGGACGAACTCGCGCTGTTCGACTTGCTGAAGAAGGACGATCTTGCAAAGACTGAGCGGGAGCGCGTCAAACAGGCGAGCCGCACCATGTTGGCGTCTATAAAGGCGCGTCTCTCCGAGCTCGACCGTTTCTGGGAGAAGGAGCAGACCAAGGCGGATGTCGAGGTATTCATTCTCGACGAGGTGTACACCTGCCTGCCGACGCCGCCGTTCACCGTCGAGGAGAAGAAGGCGGTCGCGGCCGAGGTTTATGCACATGTCTGGCAACAGGCCATCAGCGGTGAATTTGCGAGGGTGGCGTGATGGGCCGGGCGCCCATCCGGCTGGTCGATGCAGGATGGGGCCGGGAACTGCACTTGAATGTCTCCTGTTGCATCGGCGCGTTGAGGTTCAGGTGATTACCCGCTGCCGGGCGCCACTGCGCAAGCAGCAGTCGCGAAAAAAACGCCCGATACAAGCGGGGGGTTGGCATGAGATTCCAGAGCGCCACAATCAAAGACTTTAAGCGGTTCACCAACCTGACCGTTCAGGGCATCCCCAACACCGCGCGCCTGATTATGCTCGCCGGTCCGAACGGATGCGGCAAGTCGTCCTTCTTCGATGCGCTCCACACTTGGTACGGGTGGAAATCGGAGAAGAATCGAACATGGGAGCCAGATTAACCGGGACACCCGCGAACGGCTCGGCGGGTTGCTACGTTTCTACCATCGTGAAACCGCATGAGTATTTTGCCTCTCCTGCCATTTCAGTGGATCCTCTCGAGGGTGAGACCGCCACAGTTTAGGTAGACGAGACTGATGAGAGCTTCGGCAGAGTGGAGTCCAAAGCTGCGGTGGCTCAGCAGCCGGATTTTGTTGTTCATTCCTTCGAGTCGGCCGTTGCTGAGTCTCCACGTGACCCACGCGATGACGCCATCGAAGTGGCTGCGGATCATCTTCGCCGCGCGTTTGACGGGCTCTATCCTCGAGCTCATAGCGCGCCGCAGCCATCCTCGGAGAAACTTCTTGGCCCATGTCTCGGTTTTGTAGGTGTAGAGGTCCATGAAGTCGTCGCGCAGAAGCATGGCGCGGTAGAGGCGACGATTAGCTCGCACCTGCTCGCGGAGCACCCGTTTGTCTTTCGCGCTGCGGTTGTGTTTGGCCTTGAGAAGGGGAAACTTGGTGTTCTTGAGGTTGCGTCGGGCAGTCCCTTTGAGCTCGCGCACCAGCTCGCGCGGGGTCTTATCCACGGCCTCGTTCAGATGCTTGACGATGTGGAAGCGGTCAAAGATCACCCGTGCCTGAGGAGCCTTTTTGCTGACGACAGTTATGTACGGCTCCCACATGTCCATGCTGACCGCTTCGAGCTCCGCGGCTCTTTGTGGTCCGAGCTTGCGGAAAAACCGCAGCAGCGTCTTGGCCTTGCGCTCCTTTCCCGCGCAGACGACCCGGCCGCTGAGATGGTCTATTACCACTGTTAAGTACTTGTGGCGTTTGCGGTAGCTGATCTCGTCCATCCCAACTGTCATTTTTCAGAATCATGACCCACCTTTTTCATAAACATGCCCCCGGGGTCAAAGGCCTACCCGAGAATCAATACCACAACTTCCTCGGATCTGTAACAGATCTCTGTCGTCGCTCCTGTGTACCAACATCCTTGAGACACTTGGGCCTTTGAAAATTAGTGTAGAGGGCGGAGGAGGAACATGCATGAATACGTTGATAGAGAGAGAGACCTCGGCGGGATCGGAAGGAGCCCGTAGGGCGACTGGAGATCCCGCCGGCCGCGATGCGGCAGGGGTTCCGGCGACAACCCGGATGTCGGCGCCGAGGGGGGTATCGCAGGTATGGGCCGGTCCACGGGAGGCTGTTGTCGGGCGATGGTGGAGCTTGTGTTCGCGCTTCGGTGGTTGGATTCGTAAGATTCACTCCTTTTCAGGTTTGGTGGACATTTTCGAGTTTCGAGGCCAAGAGGTCGGGACGTTGTCCCTTCCTGTAGCTTTCGCCTTCGATCTGGACTTGGTAAGCGTTGTGGGACAAACGGTCAAGAGCGCTCTGGGCAAGAATCGGGTCATCGAACAAAGGAATCCACTCGTCGACCTGTCGATTTGAGGTGAGGATCGTGGACGAACGGCGGTGGCGCTCGATGACGACTTCGTAGATGTCGTTGGACTGTGTGGTATCGAGCCGACGCAGAGCGAAGTCGTCGAGGATGAGCAGGTCGGGGGCGAGAAAGCGTCTGAGCGCCTTTTCGTGAGAGTAGTCGGCACGAGACTGCTTGAGCTCGAGGAACATCTGATCGGCGCGGATGAAGAGCACGTCGTATCCGGCCCGGCAGGCTGCATGGCCGAGAGCGGAAGCGAGGAAGGTTTTGCCGACGCCCACGCTTCCCATGAAGAGAACGTCTTGCTTGGCCTCGATAAAACTGAGCGAGAAGAGGTCGCGAACGCGATGGCGATCGAAGCCCACCGGGGCATCCCAGTCGAAATTCTCGAAGGTTTGCTCCTCGGTGAAGGAGGCGCGTTTGAGACGCCGTTGCAGATTGACTTGGTCGCGTCGGTCCACTTCGTCCTGCAGGATAAGTTCCAGGAGGTCTTCACTCGGTAGTTTTGCCTTTTGAGCGTAGGCGATCCTCTCCGGCAGCGTCGCAAGGATCCCCGAGAGCTTGAGCCTCTTCAGAATCGTTTTCAGTGAGTTTTTGATTTCCATCTGGATTCTCCTTTCGTTTCGGTTCATGAGAGAAACTTTCGTTGGGGCGAAGGAATCTCAAGGGCATCGAGACCAGCTCTCCTGTTTGTGGTGGGTCGTCCGACGGCGCGACGGCATTCTTGAGAATGCGCTCCACCCTTTGGACATTGATGAGATCGAAGCCCAGGGCTCGCTGGCAAGCGGTTTCCACGCGAGCATGGCCGTACTTGTCGGCCAAGCGCATGAGCTTCTGAGCCTGTCGGAGCTTGGCCCATGGAAAGACGCCGCTGAGGAGCAGACTCATGAAACGGCCGATGTTGTTGCCGAGTTTCTTGGCTTGGCGCACCATACGCTCCGGGTCGCGCCTGGCGTAGGCCTCGAGGTCTGGGGGGTAGTCTGTGTAGTCGGTCGCTCTTCCTCCGGCTGGTTTTCTAGGGTGGGTTTTGATGAGCTCGCCTTTGTAGTAGATGCGTACGAGCGCTTTATCGCCTCGTACCGTGACCTGCTTTCCCACGTAGACCGTGGGAACCGAGTACAGGGCCTTGAGGAACTTCACGTGGTGGTCGTCATGAACGGACGGCTCGGCCCACTGAGGCGTATCGAATCGAGGCCCGTTCACGGGCCGAAGGCAAGCAAGCTCGACCTCTTCGAAGACGACGAGAGGGCGTTTTTGGGTGGTCCCGTGAATACGCCGGCCCGCGACTTCCAGACACCAACGTCGAGCTTCCCGCTGGACGTGAGCCAGGTCGAGCCACTGCTCACCGCGGAAAAAGCTCTCTCGAACGTACGGCACCCCTCTCTCGACGATCGGCTTGCCCTTCGGTTGGCGTACGACTGCCGGGTCGATGACAAAGCCTCGGAGCTCTGCATACTGCTCCATGGTGCGCTGAAAACTAGGCTCATAGCGGTCCGCCTTCACCACCGCCGTCTTCATGTTGTCGACGACGACCCGCTCAGGCACACCTCCGAAAAACTCCCACGCCTCTTCCAGTCCATCGATGACAACGTCCAGCTTCTGAGAGAAGTTGACGTGAACGTACTGGTGGCGGCTGAAGCCGAGAGTGACGAGCAACGCCCAGACGAGTCGCTTCCGATCCGACTCCGGGTCGTAGATCTTGCCGAGTTGACCAAAATCCACTTCGGCGAGCCCACCCGGTGAAACCTCGGCTCGGCGCAGTGTCAGCCTGGACCGTGCCAAACCGAACTGCTCCACCGCGTAGCGATACACCGAGCTGTAAGAAACGTCGACTCCCTCGCGGGTCAATAGCTCATGGACCTTGGTGAGCTTCAGGCCTGTACCTTCTATTTATTCATCCGCGCGCCCCGAACTTGATTGGTCTCCGGTCTGCCGGGACTAGGCCTGCATGATTTCGTCGTTTGTTCGTGCTCGGCCCTTGGGACGGCCGCAAACACAGACACTAAGCTGCTGATTGATGCTCTATTTCAAAAGGGCCGAGTTTTGGCACAGGACGAGATGGGTGCCGGCAGAAACGGACCCTGCGGGAGCGGCGTTGCCTGATGTCCCGTTCACCATGGCGGCCAGAATGCGCCGGGTTGTAGCCGAAAGCCCGCCATGGGTCCGGCACTGGCGTTCGTGCAAGAGAACACGGCGCAGGAAAACGCGCGAGAAGCGAGCTTGGAGGAGTAGCCCCAAAGGTTTGCTCCCAGACCCGCCGTAAGCTGGCGAAGTCCAAACCGTCCAAACCGACGTTCCGGCCAACCCCTGTATCCTGCGGCATCACCGAACGTTCGCTCTTGTGCTCGATAAAGTCCAGTCTAATGAGGGACTTCCGGGGCGGTAGCCCATTGGAGTCGGACGATTGAGCTGCAATCCAACCACGTTGGAGCCCGCTACCAGTTGGGGCTGATGATGCACCGACTGGGAAGGGACGTCGCCGCCGCCCAGCACCTGCGCCAGGCCAACCGCGTCGCTCCCGCGTCGCCGGCGGTCCAAGCCGCACTGGCGTGGCTACTGGCCACCAGTCATGATGCGGCGGTCCGAGACAGGAACGAGGCGCTCCGCTTGGCGAATCACTGCGCCGAGCCGACCGACTGTCGTCGGCCCGCTTTTCTACAAGCGATCGGCGCGGCACATGCCGAGCTGGGCCAGTTCGACGAACCCGTCCGCCGCCAGCAGCAGGCCATCGAGAAGAGCTTAGAGGAGCTGTGCAAAACGGGTAGGTGATTCTATCCCGTCGGCAGTTCTGAGCAACCTCCGAAGGTAGACCTTGCCAGACGACAACGTGATCCAGCAGCTCGCTGCGCACCGTGTCGGCTTGCTAACGTTTTGGCGTTTTAATAAGTCTCGGGCGCACGGGCGGCCTTCCGCGCCACCGTGCCTCCGTGGAGCTGGCTCAACGGGACCACCGAGTCGGGCGTCGCGCTCTTGCGGCAGATTGCCACCCTATGCATGCGGTGCTAACATCCCCGCAGGATGCGATCGGTAATATGCCTTCTGTTTTGCGCGCTCGTGTCCTGTCACCGAACGCCGACGGAAGGCGTGCTCGACCTCGATGGTTCTCCAATTGACATCCTCGGTTCGGACACGCGCGCTAGCGTCGTCGTCTTCACGCGCAGTGACTGTCCTATTGCCAACCGGTACGCGCCCGAGCTTGCCCGGTTACACCGTGAGTTCTCGTCAAAAGGTGTCGCGTTCTGGCTCGTTTATCCCGACGACCGCGAGGACCGAGCATCGATCCAAAAGCACGTGGATGAGTTCGGCTTTCCCTTCACTCCGGTACGTGACCCGGAGCGAATTCTCGTTGAGCAGATCGGCGTGACGACATCTCCCGAAGCCGCCGTCTTCGACTCCCGAAGCCAGCTTGTCTACCGCGGCCGCATCGACGACCGTTTTCCGGCATTCGGGATCTCGCGAGATCCTATGGAGCGGGATCTGGAGAACGCGATCGTCGCCGCCCTCGAAGGCACGGCGGAAGAGCTCGTGACGACGAAAGCGGTCGGCTGCTACCTGTCGGACCTGTACTGAGATAAAATTCGGACTCCGGTGCCGGGATCAAGGATACCCTGTCGAGCTCGGCAAGAGAGCTCTTCAAAATGGTGAGGACTCCAACTCTTGCCCTTATAGCTCGAAAACAATTAGTAATTGGCCTGGAACGAGCCCCACCGATACGCTGCGTGCCAAGACGTCGCCGCCGAGAGGAGGGCGCCATGATGGGATTATTCAACGTCCGTGTGGTTCTCGTGTTGGCTGCCTTGTGTCTGACGGCCGGCATGGGATGGGGCAATTCACCACAATCCCAGACCGACAGCTCGGGTGCCGCCCGAGCCGGCGATTTCCCGACCGTGGACGCGAGCTTCCTGACCGCGCTCGATTGGCGCTCGGTCGGTCCGCATCGAGGGGGCCGCACCCTGGGGGTCGTGGGAGACCCGCAGGATCCGCTCGTCTTCTATTTCGGGGCGACACATGGCGGGGTCTGGAAGACGACGGATGCAGGTACTTACTGGCGCAACGTGTCCGACGGGTTCTTCGAGACGGCGCCGGTCGGTGCGATCGACGTGTCGCTGTCAAACCCAGCTGTCGTCTACGTGGGCATGGGCGAATCGATAACCCGGCGAGGCCGAACCCCGTCCTGTGCCAAAACTCGGCCCTCTTGAAATAGACCACAAATCAGCAGCTTAGACGCCCTTGGAATCCGCCGACCCTTGGGCTGCGGGGCGAGCTACGGGCAGTGAACTTCGCACCCGGCGAGGTCGCCTTGCGCGGCAAGCATTCTGCCTAGCTCAAAGACAGCGTCCACGTTTTGCGGTTGAAGTCTCACCACTTGTTGAAGTTGAGCGGCGGCCGCGGCCCTTTTTCCCTGTTGGAGCAGAACGCCCGCCAGTTCGTAATGGGCCGGCGCCAGGCCTGGCTGTAGCTGTATGGCACCGGCTAACGCGTCGGCAGCCTGATCGAGATGGCCTTGCGTTCGATGAATGGTGCCCTTGACAAAGTGTGCTTGTGCCATCCCCGGGTCAATCTCGATCGCCCGCTCGACGTGCTGGATCGCCCGCTCCAATTTATCCTGGCCCGAAAGAAGAAATCCGAGGTTAAGGTGCGCCTGAGCCAGATCAGGTTCGATGGCCACGGCCTGCTCGAGTCGCCCGATCGCCTGGTCGAACTTGCCCTGCCTTCCGTACACCACGCCCAGACTGAGCAACATCACGGCATCTGGCTCCAGCCGGACAGCCCGCTCCAGATGGACCGCCGCCTCTTCGAGACGACCACGCTCCATATGGAGCATTCCCAGGCTGGTGAGGGCGGGCGCGAAGTCGGGTCGTTGATCCAAAACTATCTGAAAATGCTGCAGCGCTTCCTCAGTGCGACCCAACGAGGCCAAGGACGTGGCCAAGCTCGTGCGCTTGTCGACATCGTCTGGGTGGATCTGAACCGAATGCGCATAACCAAGCAGCTCGATCTCGGTTTGCTTGCGCAGAAAATCTTGCTCCAGCCTCGCATGGTCCCTTTGATCGCGCGGCACCACTTGAATCCACAAGTCGCCCATCTCATCAGACGATTTCGGGCCAAACATGACTCGCTTCGGAGGCCGGTTCTGGTTCCGGATGTTTTCCGAAGAGTTGTCGTAGGTATACTCCATCCGCAGCTTCGTGCCCTTGGGCAGCGAAAAAGGGTCCGCGTAGCGATACTCGTCCTGCCAATTGAAATCCCAGTCTTTAATGTCCCACTCGGGGATGGTTGAAATCCCTCGCCTTTAGGCGAAGCCTTTAGGAGGCTTGGGGTACGATTCCGAGGTGAAAGGATATCGTAAATCATCGCACACGACGTACCAGTTAAACTATCACTTCGTATTTATCACGAAGTACCGCAAGCCGGCCTTGAGAGGGGATGTAGCGGTTCGTCTCCGGGATCTCATCCGGGAGATCTGTGCTCGGAACCAGATAGAAATACTGAAGGGTCATGTGCGGCCTGAGCACGTGCACCTGTTGCTGAGCGTGCCGCCGAATTTGTCGCCGAGTCGAGTGATGCAGTTGATCAAGGGTAAGACGTCGAATCGTCTGATGCGCGACTTACGGACGATGCGGAAGGAGTTCTGGGGTCGGCACCTACGGGCACGGGGTTACTTCGTGGTGACAACGGGCAACGTGACGGATGAGGTGATAGCGAAGTATATAGAGTTGCAGGGTGCCGTGCCCCAGGACGACGATTCTTTCAAGGCCAGTGAGTAGTGAAACGAGGCAAGGACAAGCCGACTTTAGTCGGCGACGTGAACCCATCGCCTTTAGGCGATGGAGCGCACGCGCTCAGTGTGAATCAGCCAACGCCGTGCGCCATCGGGAAGAATCGCGTACCCCCGCATCTCCCTGGCGAGATAGTGGGCGTGTGGGTAAATGCCATGCACGTCGACATCGACCGGCAACTCGAACTCGTCCTCGATCGTGTAGTCCTTCTTGCCTGCGGGAATGTCAATCGCCTCGGAGCCGAGCCGAACGACGAAGGGAATACGGCTCGGCGGTCTATCTCCAAAAAAAAGTCCGATTCTAGGAAGGATTTTCTCCGGTTTGCCGGTCGGCAGCATATGTAGCTCGAGCACGATGTCGGTACCCGGTTCCAAACGCCATGCCATGTCCTCCCTACTTTGAAAGGGTACCTTTCCCGGAGTCCAACCCAGAAAATGACCGTCCGGGGAGAGCGCATTACTGGTTCTCATGTCCGAAAAGCCGGGCTCGGAGTCTTCCTTCTCCAGCCATCGCGAGGCCCGCGTCCGATCGATCCGCAGAAAAGAATGATGCACGATCTTTGGATTGCCGGGGCGTATTTCGACGGCTTTCACGCTCCGCATCTCGGTGACTGGACTCGGTATCACAAAATTGCGATACACGTCGTTCCCTTCCGCCGGAAGAGTAAACGGCTCGGGTATTGTCGCGATCAAATCCGGCTCGCCAAGCTGCCAACCTTGGGGCCACTGTGGCTGGTCCGGCAAGTCCGCCGCGTCGCCCTCGGGTGTCCCGGTATCCACCCAACGTTGCAATGCTTCGAGCTCCGCATCACTCAGGCGCCGCTCGTAGGAAAACTTCACAACCCCCGGCTCGGGCAGCCAAGGCGGCATGAACCGGCTCTCGGTTACCTCCTTGATCTGCGTGGCGTGCTGCTTGACGTCCTGATAGGTCAACAAGCTAAACGGCGCCGACTCGCCCGGACGATGGCACACCGCGCAATGGGCAAACATGATCGGCGCGATGTCGTTGTTGAACGTTAACTCTTCAGGCAAGGAAGTATTGGTGTTTCCCGGCGAACTTGACTCGGTACAGCCGACCCCGGCGACGACGCAAATGGCGGCCGCGCTGGCGGCGATAAGCAAGAAAAGGCCAGACTTCGCGAAGCGTTTCATGGGAGGGCCCTCGAAGTGGGGGCGCGCGACACGGTCAATCTTAGGTCACACGCTCCTGTGCTGCAACGACTCCCTCTGCGGCGGCGTAACGCTATGATGCCGATGTGGCGATTCTCGGGCAGCGGCGGTATCAAAGGAGCCCACTTGCAACTTTTTTCGAACAGTTTTGCTCGGGCATTCTGCCATGGTAGTGGAGAACGCGCACGAGCACGAACTCGTTCATGCCCACCGCCAAAGGAAGTTCATTCTGAACAACGAGAGCCCTTTACGGCATCGCCTTACTCCGCAGAAGTGAAGCTGGCATCATCCGTGCTCTGAATGCTGTGCGGCAGCACTTTCTGCTCCTTCGGCTTGGCACGGACGGCGGCGGCAAAACAAAGAAGGGTCGAGTCAAAAGGAGGTGTTGCCCTGTTCACAAAGCGGCGACGCGGACCTCAACCCGACCAAGCTTTGGCCGGCGCCGGAAAAAGGTGAGTCCGGCGTTGCGCCAGTGACGAGTCGGTCGGAGGACGCGCCGATCTTTCTTATTCCGGATTGGTTATTCCCTGCAGGAGGCGAACATGGCGCCCGAAGATGTCGCTTTTCAAGCGTGACCGAGCTGTCCCGCCAGGTCCGATCCAAAGAGGTGTCGCCGGTGGAGCTCACTGAGCTCTACCTCGTCCTGAGCCAAGCGCTCACGGATATCGAGAAGCTGGGGGTGAGGCTAGAACCGATCCCCGTCCCTGACTATCCGTATCAGGAGGTTTTTCAGATGGTGAGGGGGGCGGAGGCTTCGGTATTCCATGAGGACCTCATTCTCGAAGATCACCTTGCCACGCTCAGTGACGACGCCCCCAGGTCATGGAAGAACCTGCTACCGATGGCTCGGCTAACTCCGGCGGTGCTCTATCTCAAAGCCCAACAGATTCGCACTCTGATGCAGGCGGATGCCAATCGTATCCTGCAAGAGGTGAACGTGTGGATCACACCGGCCGGCGGGCCAGCCTGTCTCGTTGAGCGACCGCGTTCGGAGCCGCCGGCGGCCTGCCTTGGTGCACAACTCCGATAGAGGCCGATAGCTCGCTTGGCCCCGACTCCCATCATCCGATCATCTCGCTATCAGGCATCCCGAGCGCCGTCATGGTGTTGAGAATCTTGCACCCGATCCTTGCCTCGACTCTCTGTGCCGCCAACCCTCTCGCTCGCATCGCTGAGCCCACGATAGCCTTGTAGCGATGGAACGTTGTCTCGACTTTGCTCCGTTTGCTGTAGCCCGATTCTGTGTGCCACTTTCGTTTGCCGAGCCGAGCTTGTGCTGCAATGTTGCGATTGCGCTGTCGGCTGCTCGCCGGCCCCGATGCGAGCAGGGCGCCCTTGCGCGGCGGTATCAGCACCCTCGGCGAGCGATGAGCGCTGTGATTCTCGATTGCCTCATAGACGCCGCCGGCGTCGTATGCGGTGTCAGCTCTGGCCGATGAGATGGGACTGTCGATCTGTCCGACAAGCGATGCAACCCGCGATGAATCGCGGGCTCTTTTGCTCGTCAGCTCGCCGGCGACGACTTCGCCACTCTGCTCGTCGACACACAGATGGAGCTTGCGATAGTCCCTGCTATTTGGTGCTCTGCGCAGCTGGCCGGAGTCAAGCCCATTCTTAGTTGAAATTTTCCACGGCTCCCGGTTTGTTTAAGCAACGTTCTTCCTCGACGTATTCTTTTTCGCGGTCTCGATCTTCAGTTCACGCTTGAGCGCTTCACGCAGCTTTGGAAGGTGTCGGTAGCCCATCACCTTCCGGAGGCGCGGCTCGATGTCGGTGAGCGCGGTCGCGAGCCAGCGTTGGCGTTGGTTCGAAGTCTTCCAGTGATCGACCTTCGCGCAACGTTCCTCGATAAGCGCATTGACGGACTCGATGCAGTTCGTCGTCTTTAGTGAGTGACCGAGCACCCCGTACACGCCAAGACGATGCACGGTCAGGGTCTCCTCCAGCCCCTCTTCGAGGCTAGAGGCCGCAGACTGATTCCTCTCTTCCAGCTCGCGGTGGAGTTGCTCGAGGGCCTCAAGCGCCTCCTTGTGCGTCGGCCGGCCGTACGCGCGCTGCAGCCGCTTGCGCCACAACGACTGCTCGCTCTTGGACAAATAGCTCACGACATTCTCTCGTTTGTGCCACTGGCAACGGCCCACGACGACCCGCCTGCGAAAGGCCTTAGTCACGGCTCCTCGCAGCCCCTTGCTGCCGTCGATGACCACCAGCAGCCCTTCAGAGATATCGAGACCCCGCTCGACCAATGAACGCAGGAACGGCCTAAGAACACGCTCGTTCTCAGTGTCTGTCTCCACGAAGCCGAGGAAGCGTTTGTCCCCGGATAACGTGATGCCGAGAGCCACCACCATCGTCGCGTCGGCGAACGTCTTGCCGTCCAGGACCATCGCCACCACGTCCTCACCCGAGAGATCACGCTCCTGCATCTCACGCAGCTTCGCTGCGCTTGCTTCGACGAAGCCGCGCGACACCGACGAACTCGACAGACCGATCGCGCCCGGGACCAATTCCGCCGCCGACTCATAGTTCCGGCACGAGATCCCGTACAGCACTCTTCGTAGAAGCAACTCGTCCACCTCTCCGCGGTGACTCAGACTCTCGTACGAGCTCAACGGGATCTCTCCGTCGCGGCCGCGAACACGGGGAACGCGGACCGGAACTCGCTGACCCGCGAGTTTCACCGTGCCCGGATTCGTCCCGTGACGTCGTCCCTGCACCGTCTCCGATTTCCGAACGTATCGCTCTCCCGCAAGCTCACTGACCTCGGCGTCCAGCAACTCGTGAACATGCATCAGGCCGAGAGGCACCAGTGCGCGGATCATCTCGACCTTCGAGTCCACCTCGAGCTCCCCGTATCCCTCTTGCTCCATGACCTCTACTTCACCTAGACGACGCGTCTTCTTGCGTTCCTTGACCCTTCGTAGCAGACTTCCCATATCGGCTCCTTTCTTGAGCGGCTTGATTTCGCTTTTCACAACGTCATCAAACCACCCGAGAGGGAGCCGTTTCAAATTTCAACTAAGAGTGGCACACATTCGCTGGCCGGCGTGGGCAGCGAGACCGCTGCTGTCGATCAAGATGTGCAACGGCGTCTTGTGCTTGTCTTGGTAGAAGGGGACCTTACCCAGCTTCGCCTTGCGCCTCGAAATCGTGGTGTGATCGGGCACATCATTGTCTAGCTTCATCAGAGCGAACAACGATCGCAGCAATCCCTCGCTCTGCCTAGATGACAGATGAAACACCATGCCCAGGGTGACAGCCGTCTCGATGGCGCGGTTCGAGTACTTGCGTTGACGGCCCGGTTTCCTCCTCCTCGGCCGGGGCGCGTCCCAGTTCACAAGCTTGCCGGCGGTGAGTGAGATCCAGACGGTCAGGCTCCCACGGTTGCGTAGACCCGCCTCATATTCACGCCAATTCCTCACGCGATAGGCCTTCTTCACATACTTCCGCTGAGTGCGTTTGAAAATGCTCATGGGGAACCTCGAATCCGTGAGTAAAGGACAATTGTGGACCGAGATCGCGAGTTGTGCACCAAGGCAGTAAAATGACGCTAAGACTTTACGGTGCATTAAATTACAGCCATGGTCTTTCAAAAGGGCCGAGTTTTGGCACAGGACGGGGTCGCCGGGTACAACGACCGGCGGCTACTGGGACCAATCGGCGATATCCCACCGACGAATTTCGAACATTTGTATGATTGCCGGCAACGGTCCAGCCTCAGCGAGGCCGGACTCAACTAAAACACTCTCCGGAAAACCCGGGGCGTTCACTTATTTCAAAGGTGATTCGATACTCCCACCGAAGACGAGCGAACCCGATCGACGCTGGATCGACTTTTTGCGGAGCACACCCGACGCGCACGACGAGGATTCTAGCTTCCATTGGCGAACCAAACCTAAACCTCTCATCCGAAACATCCCGGCGCGCCGGTCTTGAGTCCGTTTGTATTCTTGGACACGACGACATCAACGACGCCTCAAGAGCGATTTCACGAGCATCGCCCTCGTGGTTCTGTCGCAGCGAGTTGCGATCTTCTTTTTTGCGGACGACATCCTAATCGCTTAAAGGCGTTAAGCGGAAGGCCCATTTAGAAAATCAGCCACAAACTCCTTAGCCTCTTTGCTGAGATTCTCGCGACGACCGTTCGTGATGAGCGTCCGCAGCGAGTTGAAGTTCTTGTCGCAACTACGAGGCGGCAGCGGAAGCGATTCCGGGTGCCATCGGGCTGTCGAGCTCAACGGTGTCCCGAGGGTTCGTGCAAGCGAGCGCTGCGAAGCTGCGGGAGATGCAGGAACGAGATCTGACCGGCGAGGATGTGGTGGCGCTGTTTCTGGATGGGAAGACATTCGCCGAGGCAACGATAGTCGTGGCTCTGGGCATCACGCTTTGCGGGGAAAAACGCTTCTTGGGCTTCGTGGAGACGGACACGGAGAACGCGCAGGTGTTGACGCCGTTCCTGCGTTCACTGCTCGAGCGGGGACTCGATATCTCCCAGGGTCTGCTGGTGATCATCGACGGCGGCAAGGGTCTCCAAGCGGCAGTCAAGAAGGCATTCCGTAAGCGGGCCCTGATACAACGCTGCCAGTGGCACAAACGTGAAAACGTAGTGAGCTACCTGTCCAAGGGCGAGCAGGCGTCATGGCGCAAGCGGCTCCAGTGGGCCTACAACAGGCCGGAGTACGAAGAGGCCCTCACTGCGCTCGAGCAACTCCACGGTGAGTTAGAAGAGCGGAACCAATCCGCAGCTGGCAGCCTGGAGGAAGGCCTTGAGGAGACGCTGACGTTGCATCGACTCGGCGTACACGCGGTGCTGGGCCGTTCGTTCAAGACGACGAACTGCCTTGAGTCCGTCAATGCTCTCGTCGAGGAACGCTGCGCGAAGGTCGACCACTGGAAGAACTCGAGCCAACGCCAGCGCTGGTTGGCAACGGCGCTCGTAGACATCGAACCGCGCTTGAGGAAGGTGGTGGGCTACCGCCATCTTCCCAAGCTTCGCGAAGCTCTCAAGCGGGAACTGAAGATCGAGGCGAAGACATCAACCGTATCGAAGAAGAAGGTCGCTTAAACGTGAGCCGTGGAGAGTTTCAACTAAGAATGGGCTTGACTCCACCGTCGCCGCAGGCTGAGCGCTCTGTCGAGGAATCCCCAAGAACGTGCCAAGCCGGAGCGAGGCTTAGCCCGGCCTTGCACTCGTCGCGGCTCGGGTGCACCCCCCCGAACGAGGGACTACCCGGCACGTTTACGCCTGATACCGATAGAGTTGACATCGTGTTGAACCTGTTCGTATCTCCAGTTACGCTAACCATCGAAGGGAGTTCCCGACATGCGGAGATTACTCTGGGTGACCTGTATCCTGACGGTCGCGGTCCGATCGTCGCTTCTGGCCGACAACTGGCCACACTGGCGCGGCCCGACCCGCAACAGCGTCAGCACCGAGACCAGACTGCCGGTGAGCTGGAGCGCCACGTGCCTGGACGAAGACGAGCCCAGGGTGTCCGGGGTGCCCGAGAGCGGCCCCCGTAGCGTCCAGGCCAGCCCGAACTTGCAGGGAGGCCAGCGGCAGCGGGGG
This sequence comes from Candidatus Marinacidobacterales bacterium, assembly GCA_965197495.1. Lineage (GTDB taxonomy): Bacteria > Acidobacteriota > Vicinamibacteria > Marinacidobacterales > SMYC01 > SMYC01. Next base: position 8,723,549 of record OZ240210.1, on the reverse strand, counting down.
CGCGGCTTCGGCCGATCGGTTGCGGTCCCGACGCATCCGCCGAACTGCGATGAGTTCGACACCGAGAACATCGCGTGGCGGCTCCCGCTGCCAGCCTATAGCGGATCGACACCGATCATCTGGGACGACCTGGTGTTCCTCAATGTCGCCACGGAGACGGCCTCGGGCAGTCTTGAACTCTGGGCGGTAGACCGCCGGACGCAGGACGTGGCCTGGAAGCGACCCATCGCCGACGGCAACAACATGCAGCGCAAGCAGAACATGTCGTCGCCGTCGCCCGTGACCGACGGCGAACGTGTCTGGGTGATGACCGGCGTCGGCGCCCTGAAGGCGTTCAACTTCGAGGGCAACGAGATCTGGTCGCGCAACATCTCGGACGATTACTATCGGTTCGGGCTCAACTGGGGATACGCCTCGTCGCCGCTCCTGCAGGGGGACGCGCTTTACCTGCAGGTGCTCCACGGTATGCGGACCGACGATCCGTCGTACGTGGTCAAGGTCGACAAGATGACCGGCGAGACGCTGTGGTACATCGAGCGGCCGACGACGGCACGGCGCGAGTCTCCGGATTCTTACACGACGCCGACGTGGCTCGAGTACGACGGCAAGACGGAACTCGTCATCACCGGCGGGGATGCGGTCACCGGGCACGATCCCGACACCGGCCGAGAACTCTGGCGCGCGAACGTCCTCAATCCCCAGAACAACGGGGCCTACCGGATCATCGCCTCGCCGACGATCATGGGCGATCTGATCGTCGCGCCGAGTCGGGTGCGGCCCATGGTCGCGATCCGGCCGGGCGGCAGCGGTGACATCGGCGACACGTACGTCGCGTGGGAGTTCGACCGAGGCCCCGACGTGCCGACGCCGGTGAGCGCCGGCGAGTATGTCTACGTCGTGACCGACCGCGGCGTGGCCTACTGTCTGAGGCTCGACACGGGCGAGGTCGTCTACGGCCCCGAGCGTTTGCCGAGCGGCACCTACAGCTCGTCTCCCATCCTCGCCGACGGCAAGATCTACGTCTCGACCGAGGAGGAGGGCCTGTGGACCGTGTACCGGACCGGGCCGGAATTCGAGATCCTCGCGTCAAACTCGTTCGACGACGGCTGCACGCCGTACTGCCTCAGCTCGGTGGCGGTGTCACAGGGCCAGCTGTTCATTCGCTCGAGCGCCAACCTCTGGGTAGTCGGCGAACGTAGACATTAGCTGGTGTCCCCCCAGTCCCCTCTAATCAACCTGGGTCGGGGAGAGATGGGGGAAACGGAAGATCAGTCCATTATCGGCTTCTCGTCAACCGTCATCCGTCAGGCCCAACGTTCGGTCCAGATCTGCGAACTGCTTCGCGTCCTCGAAGCCGGCGACCATCTCCGGCGAGTTCATCGCGTGGTCCATCGCTGCCGCGTCGTCGAACCACAACTCACCGATGCTATCCGGGGCGGCCTCCACAGGAGCGGACGTGACGTAGTTCTTAGGTCCTTGGTATAGAGCAGGCGGGCCCCTGGTCAAGGCGGTGCGGGTGGCCTAAGGGCCGGCGACAAAATAAGTTCCCGTTTTCAAGACGGTCGGATGGTGTAGTTCCATTTGGGTAGAGTCTGGTCCTTTGTAACGGAAAGCGCCTGCATCCGCTCGTCAGTGATTTTGACGCCCTTCGGATAACGACGCCGGATAAGGACCGGGTTGCGCGCCCCAGTGAGCAGGAAAACCTCGATCCGCAACGGTGCTTGCGCTGTTTGCTGTTGGTGATGTATACGCATCCCTTTGCAAAAAAGTCGCTTACGCTCCATTTACCGCGCAGCGAAGGTCACGAGCTCTATTTTGGGTGTAATTTAATGCACCGTAAAGCCTTAGCGTCATCTCACCAACACTTAATGGCGGAAGCACCGAAAAGCCGTGAATGCTATCATTTAACTTTATGCCATGACGCACGAACAGGCAGTTCTCGCCACTCTCGTCGCATACACGGTCGTGCTCGTCGCGATTGGGTTGCTTGCGCGGCGGCGCACTCGCGATGGACTGGACTTTTTCCTCGGTGGGCGACAACTTGGACCCACAGTAGCTGCCATCAGTTCCTCCGCCAGCTCTTCGTCAGCGTGGACGTTACTCGGTGTCAGCGGCGCTGCGTACGGCTGGGGTCTCGGCGCGTTGTGGCTATTCCCCGCTTGCGTCGGTGGTTTCGTACTCAACTGGACGGTCGTCGCACCCGCACTTCGACGCCTCAGCCACGACACAGGGGCGGTGACCATCACCGAGTTGCTAGCCGGCCCTGAAGGCCGTTCGGGACGTCGGGCCATCGCCGTCGTTGCATCAGCGGTAATCTTACTTTCGCTGGGAGCCTACGTTGCCGTACAGTTCCAGGCTGCCGGCAAGACCTTCAGCGAGACGTTCGGACTGTCACTGACCGGCAGCATCCTGATCGGGGCAGCGGTCGTCGTCGCCTACACGATGCTGGGAGGCTTCTGGGCTGTCAGCCTGACGGACACCCTCCAAGGTCTGCTGATGGTCGCGACGTCGGTTCTTCTTCCGCTGGTTGCGTTGATCGCGGTCGGTGGCCCGGTGGGACTCGTCGAAGGTTTGCGAAACGTGCCAGGTACCGACTACCTCAGCCTGATGCGAGGGTTACCCTTCGCCGCTGGCATCGGGTTCGTGCTCGGGCTGTTGGGGATTGGCATCGGCTATCCGGGTCAGCCGCATGTGGTCAACCGGTATATGGCGCTGAAGCAGGGCCACTCGATCCTCCGACGGGCACGTGTCATAAGCATCGGATGGGCCGTGGTCGTTTACGCTGGCATGCTGCTCCTCGGTCTGTGCGGCCGAGTGCTATATCCGGATCTTGCCGACCCCGAGATCGTCTTGATCGTCGCCGCAAACGGCCTCCTTCCCACGGTCGTGGCGGGCATGATGATCGCCGCGGTGCTCTCCGCGATCATGTCAACGGCCGATAGTCAGCTCTTGGTCGCGGCGTCCTCCATTACACACGACCTCGAACTAGGTCGCGCCGGTTCGTGGAGCCTGCTGTCACGTTCCCGCGTGGTCGTGCTGTTCCTTAGCGTGGGCGCCGTTGGCGCCGCCCTGTACGGCAGCCAGGAGATCTTTTCACGGGTTTTGTTCGCGTGGGCAGCCATCGGCAGTGCTTTCGCGCCGCTGATCCTGCTGACGGTCTGGCGCCGTCCGCTGTCGGTACCCGCAACCCTCGCCGCCATGACCACCGGTTTCCTCCTGAGCGTCGCAGCGTACTCACTGCCCGCCAGCAACTGGAAGGGTGTCTTCGAACATATCGTGCCGTGGGCCCTTGCCTTCGTTCTCGCCATCAGCCTTGGTCGAATTCACTGGCGCCGTCGAGCCTGGCGAGAGGCACCTACATCTGAACGCCGAATGGATCGATGAACTTTTCGGTTGTGATCCGCAAAAAGGAGATCGCGTATCGACGGGCAGACAGCCATGAGAGGGAGGTCCTGCGAACTCGTCTTCGCCTCGGTGGAAATTCTGCACGCTGTCGCCGCCGGGCAATAACGTGCTTGAGAAAGAACGCTTTGTTCGCCGCGAGAAGCTAAGTCAGTCAGGGAGCCGTTCGACGAGCTTTGCAAAGTCGGAGAGGGAACGGGTCAGCCGGTCGACCTTGTAGACCACAATCTGGTCGACGAGACCGGCATCGATGTCGTCGAGCAAGCGCTGCAGGCCCGGGCGCTCCAGGGTTCCTCCCGAGATCCCCGCGTCCTCGTAGACGGTTGGCAGCAGCACCCAGCCCTCCGCCTTGTGGCTCGCGACATACGCGGCGCAGGCTTCTCGCTGCGCATCGAGGGAGTTGAACTCCTGCTCGAGACCCTCTTCCGCGCTCTTTCGCGTATAGATGGCACAGCGGATCTTCTTCATGTTAGGCCTTACGCTTGGGCGTCAGACCGAAAAAGCGTGGTCCAGACCAGTGGGTTCCGGTGATTCGCTTTGTGATGGCGGTGAGGGACGGATAGGTTTTGCCATCGAACCGATAGCCGTTGTCGACTACCTCGACCTGGTAGGTCCGGCCATTCCACTCGCGGACGAGATGGGTGCCGGCAGAAACGGACCCTGCGGGAGTGGCGGCGCCGTTGCCTGGTGTCTCGTTCGCCATGGCAGCCAGAGCGCGCCGGGTTGTAGCCGAATGCCCGCCATGGGTCCGGCACTGGCGTTCGTGCAAGAGAACGCGGCGCAGGAAAACGCGCGAGAGCGAGCTTGGAGGAGTAGTCCCAAAGGTTTGCTCCCAGACCCGCCGTAAGCTGGCGAAGTCCAAACCGTCCAAAACGACGTTCCGGCCAACCCCTGTATCCTGCGGCATCCCCGAACGTTCGCTCTTGTGCTCGATAAAGTCCAGTCTAATGAGGGACTTCCGGGTGCGCAGCGTAGCTCGCCCGGCAGCCGATTTGAGCCAGCCGTACGCACCCCCGGTGGGCCTGTCGCTCGCCACCCGCAGCCCAGGGGTCGGAAGATAGCCCTGCGGCGCGAAATACCCTCGATTCTGCGCGGATTCCAAGGGCATCTAAGCTACTGACTTATGGCCTATCTCAAAAGGGCCGAGTTTTGGCACAGGACGGGATTGTGGGTGGTTGCTCCGTTTACTGTTGCCGGCTGTCGTCCGCAAAAAAGAAGATCTCAATTCGCTGCGACAGAACCGGGTAGCGATCGTCACCATTGTTAGCGGCGGCTGTAAATTGCACATTTGTGGCGGACGAAAATTGCACACTCGGCACCCCATGACGAACCCTTAGATATGGCGGTCGGGGCTCTAAATTCATTTGGATCAATTAAATGGAAGGGACACCATAGCGGCCTGTTGGTCACGCTGGAGCCAACCAGCGACGGCGATGACCAACAAGGTCAAGGGCTGGATCGGCGTCCTCATGACTGAGGATTCTAGTCCCATGGGTCTTTGATTACTATACAAAGTTAGACTTTTCGCCAGCCCATAAGATTCATAAGATTCACAAGATTCACGCACTTAGAATGGTTTCGGCAAGCTCTGCTTTGTCTAGTGTTTTCTGCTACAGGGGACTAGCTCCCATTGGCCAACCAAGCCTAGACACGTTTATTACCAAACGTCCCGGCGAGCTCGTCTTGAGTTCGTTTGTATTTTTGGACACGACGCCTTCGCTGCGCGCTAAACGGAGTGTAAGCGCCTCTTTTGCAAAGGGATGCGCACACATCACCAACAGTAAATGGCGCAAGCACCGCACAGGACGGCGTCGAAGACGAGTTCGCAGGGCGGCGCTCTCATGGCTGTCTGCCCGTCGATACGCGATCTTTTTTTTCGGATCACAGGCGGATTACACGGACACGAACGGGACGCCGACCAGTAGTTTTCCGCTCAATCTTAATCTCAATCAGACCCTCTAGAAAAGGTACTTTAAGTTCAGGCCGACGCCGAACATTTGGATGTCGCCGACCTCAAGGCCGCCCGACACAGGCTCGCTGCCATCCCTGCGAAGATTGGGCGGGTGGCTGCGCAGTGGATCCCAGACAATACTGTCGTCGTTTCGAAAAGAATGAAAGTTAACCCAGCGTCCCTTAACCCCGAGCAGTAATGCCTCCGTGAGCGCGTAGTCCACACCAAATAATACCTGGTAGCCGAACAGCGTATCGCTGAGCACGGTCTGTGCGCTGCTAGTCGATCCGGCAAGGGTCTGACGAATCTGCTCCACATTGTCTAGCCCCTCCCCTGTCGTGATCGCATTCACATCAAGGTTCCTCTGCCACAGGGAACCATAATCCATATTGGTAAACCCGGTGCCCACACCAACCCCAACATACGGCGTAAGCCGGCTAGCGTTCTTAAAATCGAAATACAGGTTGGCAAACAAGTTGTGCGAGGTAAGGCTGCCGATGCGGTCTGTCGCTACCTGGAGTTCCTGGGCGAGCTTGTCACCGGAGGCTCCAGTGGCCCCGGGAATATCGGAAGTTTGGTCATGGCCGGTGTCACGGTAGAAGTATTCCAGTTCAAAACGGAAGGAGTTATCCGCGAAGCGATAGCCGAGCGCCATACCGAACAGAGTGCCCTTGGCGGAATCGAATGCGTTTTGCCAATCGTCACCCTGACCGCGATTTGCGCCGGTGCAGTTGTAGTTCTCGTACCCCAGAATGCCCATGACTGTATCGAACGCAGGGTTGATGTATTCGTCACACACACTCGCCCGGTCGTTGCTGAATCCGACCATATCCAACGACGAGCCGAAATTCGCTCCCCACTCGCTGCCGAAATAGAACCCCGATTGGGCGTGCGCCGGGGCGCCTATCCAGAATGTAATGAAGATAACTATCAAAATTACAGACTGGAAAAACTTGTTTATGAAAGTCCCTCTCACTTTTGTCGAAATACTCATGCGTACATTGTACCGCGCCCGGTGATCCGCTCCGGGTTTTCCGGAGGCTCTATTTCTTGAGAGGATGGGAGTCATTATGGGAAGATCAACGCGATATTCTTCAGAAGTTCGTGAGCGTGCCGTCGGGATGGTGTTGGAGCATCGGGACGAGTACGAATCGCAATGGGCGTCGCTGACGTCGATTGCCTCGAAGAACGGGTATGCAAGTGGCTTATTCTCAGCTTGTCTGCCAGGGCTGCCTTCGTCAATCCCTCCTGCAAATGCTCTCGCAGCAACACTCGTTTCTCCCTCCCGTACATGGGTCGCCTCCGCTCTTGAGGGACTACTTTGTCTGAAGGGCCGCGGTCCTCGTGAGATCAAAATACTCATGCGCCTTCTGTCCAGAAACACAAACGAACTCAAGACTGGCGCGCCGGGACGTTTCGGATCAGAGACGTCTGAGGCTTGGTTGGCCAATGGAAGCTAGAATCCTCGGTCATGAGGAGGCAGAGCCCAGCCCTGAACCTTGTTGGTCGTCGCCATCGCTGGCTGGCTCCAGCGTGACCAACAGGCCGCTATCGTTTGTGTTTTTGGACACGACGCGATCCACGGCTGGGGCTGCAACAAACGGGTGCAGATAGCTAACCGGCCTGGAGGGCGTAAGTGGCAAGCCCGATCGCCACCACACGGTCGCTGCCCTCGACGACCTCGAGCCGGCAGGCGGCCAGCGTACGTCCCTTACGTACGAGTTCTCCAATGGCGAGCAAGTCTCCCTGGACTCCCGCCAGCAAGCTCAGCTTGAACTCCACCGTCTTGACCGTGGAGCCCGACGAGACCGAACCCACCGCGAAGTTGCCCGCCGTGTCGGCGAGCAGACCGATGAGACCCCCGTGGATGACGCCATGCCCGTCTTCGAACTCGGCCCGAAAGGGCAAACGCACGCGTGCCACGCCGTTCTCGCAATAGCCGAGTGTCATGCCCAGGTAGCGGCTGATCGGGGCCGCCTCGAAGAGTTGCTTAAGTTTCTTGAGATGCGCGGGCGTGGAACGTTCCGTCGTTTCACCCACCCGCTGGTGGCGGACACCTTCGGGCAGAGGAACCGGCACCAGCTTGGGCTCATTGAGGGGAGCCGAACGAGGCCGTACGGCGGCTTTCTTGCTAGCAGGCCTCGAAAGGATGTCTCTCTTCCCTGGTCCTTCTTTCATATCGAGACACGCTCCACGATGTTTGCGAGTGACGTGCCGTCTACACCGGTCATAGATCTGTGTGGTCCTGGGGTCGGAGCGTCCAGCCAGGTACTGCACGTCCTCCGGGGGCACGTTCCGGTTGAGTATATCCGTGATCCCGTGAGGAGCTCTTATCAATAGGTATGTAAAAAAGTTCAGGCAGCAGCAACCTTCGACGACTCCGTTACCCTCTCTCCACCTTCGAATCGAACGCCCAGGTATACCTCTCGCATCAGCTCCGGTGCGTTGAGCCGGCGAAAATTCTTCTCCGCAACCAGAAGCAGTTTGAAGATCGCCGCAGTGGCGGACTCGACCTTCTTGAATCTCTTGGCCGCATCCGTTCTCAATCTCAGTGCAGCGAACGGTGACTCCACGACGTTGCTCGTACGGAGGCGTTGCCAGTGAGGCTTGGGAAAGGAATAGAAACATGGGGACAGAAAAGGAGAACCATACATCATGGGAAAGGTACTACCGAGTCAGCGATTGCTCAAGCAGTTCGAGGAACGACTGGTATTTGGGGAGATGAATCTCTCGGAGATCGTCTGGTCGGGAGCTCAGATGATGCTTCAATATGCGTTGGAGCGCGAGGTGACGGAGGCGTTGGGTCGAAACTACTATGAGAACGCTCCGGCAACGACGAAGGAGAAGGGACGACGCAACGGGTATGAGTCGCATCGGGTCCTCACGGGCGAGGGAGCGGTAACGGTGCAAGTGCCGCAGGTACGAGAAACAGAGAAGGTGTTTCAGTCAAAGATTCTCGACGCCTACGTGAGCCGGACCGAGAAACTCGATGAACTGATCGCGCGGATGTACGTCCACGGAATGTCGACGCGTGACATTGAGGCGACGTTCGCGGACGTGCTGAGCGGCACGGGTGTCTCGAAGTCGGTGGTGAGCCGGGTCACACGGTGTCTGTCGGAGGATTTCGAGGCGTTTCGAAAACGGGATCTCTCGAACGAGAAGCTGTTGTATCTCGAGCTCGACGGCACGTACCTGCGCTACCACCAAGGAGCGGAGAGGAAAGAGCCCATCCTCGTTGCGACCGGCTATCGCGCTGATGGGACGCGAGTTCTTCTTCATATCGGTGTCGGCAACCGAGAATCCTACGAGAACTGGAAGGGGTTCTTGCAGGAGATGGTGGCCCGAGGAATGAGGGAGCCGTTGCTCATCGTGACGGACGGGAATCCTGGAGTGCTCAAAGCGATCGCAGAGTCTTCCCTCGAAGCCTCAAGCAACGTTGCCAGAAGCACCGCCTCGAGAACATCCTGTGCAAGGCTCCGAAGGAAGTGCGCGACGAACTCAAGGCGGCCATCCTTGAGTCGTTCCATGCGAACAGCTACGAGCAAGGGCTAAAGAAGGGTCGGGAGGTGATCGCTCGGTACCGTCAACGATTCCCGAGCGCGATGAAGTGCATGGAAGAGACCCTCGAAGCGTGTCTTCAGGCGCTACGCCTTTCTGCGGCGCATCACAAAAGGCTTCGCACGTCGAATCTACTTGAGCGCACGTTCGGAGAGCACAAACGTCGCACAAAGGTCATTCCTCACTTCTTCACCGAGGAGGCCGCGATGAAACTCTCGTTCGCTGTGCTCTTGGCCGTCGCAAACAAATGGCGCGGCGTGAGGATGGATGTCTTCGCCGCTAGGAAAGTCGAGGAGCTTCGCAACGAGCTTCTCCCGCAAGGCACGTCGGAGGAATCAGCAGCTTAACCGAGCGCGGGGAACCGTACGGAGATTACAGGAAAATTAAGACTTGACCGTCGTGAGCGCCATTTTGGCTGTAATCTAATGCAGCATAAAGTCTTAGCGTCATCTTACCAACACTTAATGGCGGAAGCACCATTTAACCCTAATCGAACAATAATTCATGACGCTAGCGCGGGTTCGATTCTTTCAAAGAGTGTCTGAGTGGAGGAGTTTGTGGCCATTCGGAGCGCGTTTCGACCACTAACGCGAACGAGGCGGCCGGCTTTGTTGATGATGCGGAAGCGGATGGTGCGGATGGTGTGCAGCAGATGGGTGCATGTACGCTTTCGAGAGATGCCTTTCGTTTCAGCGATGGTGTTGAGCTGAAAGCTGCGACACAGGTTGTGTGCGAGCACGTTCAACTGTTGCCAGGCGCTATTGGCGGCATAGTTTTTAGTGGGCACGACGTCGAGAGCGAACTGGCTGCGCAATTCGGCGAAGGTTTTCTCTTGGCCGCCTCGCCCAGCAGCGAAGTACCAAAGGCGTTGGACGGTGAGCGATTTGTTGGTGGCGACGGCTGAGTACTCGAAGTAGCCGTCGTCTGGAGAAAACAGGTCGAGCTGGAAGTTCTTCGCCGTTCGATGTCGAACTCGCTTCCGATAGATCGCGATCCGGACGGTGATATTCCAGGGCTCGATGAAGTGTTTGATGGAGAAGCCGTCGATTTCGTCACTCACGCGGTGCCATCGCTTGCGCCCAGCGACGACCTCCTTTAGGCCGAGCCACGGCCAGAACGGAGCCTTGATCGCGAACTCGCTTCGGGAGCGCTCTAGCCTCTTGAGAATCTTTTCGTTGAAAAACGCGGCGTCCGTGCGGAATTCCAGCTTTCGGGACCGACCGAACTGGCCCCGTAGCTCGCCTATCAGTTCCCGTAGAAACGCATCGGCACCCTTGGAGTCGTGAACGTTGCCAGAACGATTTCTGGATTTGAGAATCTGGCCCGTCTGAGCCAGGTGAGCGAACAAAGGGTAGTAACTTTTATTCTTCTTGCGATGAGGATTGAATCCTCGAAACGCCCATCCAACCTGATTGCCTGCCTGAACCACGGTGCCGTCCATATCTACCGTCAGACGGTTCAGACCCAATCGCTCGATCTGCTCGTGGACCAATACACCGTTCAACTCCGATAGGCCCTTGAGCCGCTCTCCCGTGAATTGCTTCAGCCAATTCACGATCGTCGGACGGCTCGGTAGTCTTCTCAACCCACAGAAGCGAAGCAGCATCGGGTCATCACAGACATACTGCAGGTGCTCTAGACGACGAGCTCCCACGAGCAGCATCCCAACCAACACCAGAACCAGTCGGACGCTCCCGTAGTCCGACCGAATGCCTTTTCCTCTGCACGCCTTTCCTACCCGGCGGCTTAGCTCAACGCGGCGCAAATATCGTGAAAACAGTTCCAGTCCACCAAACGAGCTCAGGTTCTGCTCTGTGAACTCGATCGGAAGATCCTTGTTGAAGTTCCGGCGAAATCGAGAGAGTTTCAAGCGCACTATAGGGGCCTCTGGTCGTTTGGTGTTTTGTTTGGAAGCAACGCTCCAAACATAAACCCAGAGGCTCCTTTGTCAATACTTTCGCGCTACTTTGCTCTCTTTTTTTTGCGATTAGGGTTAATACAGCGTAAAGTCTTAGCGTCATCTCACCAACACTTAATGGCAGAAGCACCTAAAGTTCCCTCATGATATAACTTCACGGATTCATTCGCGTGTTTCTGACAACGGATTGCCACACTTTTCTTAAGCAGGTGTACTGCCTCGATCTGACGGCAGATCATGGGAACCGGCTCAAGGAAGCAATCCTAGTGATCGAGCAGAGCGCTCCCTTGGAAGCAAGTGCTTGGCGTCGCAAACTTGGCGCAACACCAAGAATCAAGGCGCTTGTTGAAAGTCCCGGAACATCCTCTACATGAGCGGTTAGCAAATGAGTAGAGAGCAAATCCCAATAACGCCCGCAGTCCTCACATGGGCCAGGGTTAGGGCAGGATATACGTTGGATGAAGCGCGGGGATATTTTAGAGACATTGAAGCCTGGGAGCTGAGTGAATCATTTCCGTCATACCCGCAGCTTGAAAAACTTGCGGGTAGATTCAAAACGCCGATTGCAGTGTTTTTCTTTCCCGAGCCGCCGGATCTGGAGCCGCTCAGCAAATCCTTCCGTACCATGCCGGAGCCGCAATTCGAGCAGATCTCAAGGCGGGTGCGGTTCCTGCTGCGCAAGGCTAAGGCGTTCCAGATCAGCCTGGCTGAACTGAGTGACGGGAAGAATCCTGCGGACCGGCTAATCACGCGCGACTTATCATTCCCTGCCAATGTGCCGGTTACAGACATGGCCTCACGAGTGCGCAATTATCTCGGCATCACGCTCGAACAGCAAATGGGCTGGGAGAGCGAGGACAAGGCGCTTGAAAACTGGCGGTACAGGTTGAACGATGTCGGCGTTTTCGTTTTCAAGGATGCCTTCCAAGAAGAAAATTATTCAGGGTTTTGTCTATATGATGATGAATTCCCGATCATCTATGCCAACAACAGCACGGCCAAAACACGGCAGATCTTCACCCTATTTCATGAGCTGGCGCACTTGCTGTACCACACCAGTGGTGTAGACAAGTTTCGCGACAACTACATAGATGCCCTAGATGGCGATGCCAAAAGGATCGAAATCTTGTGCAACCGCTTCGCGGCGGGGCTTCTCGTACCCGCTGACGCCTTCTCACACGAGTTCTCAGGGCTTGAAGCCAGCCGGGAAACCGCAGCGGTTCTGGCCGGCCGGTTCCGCGTCAGCCGTGAAGTCATTTACAGGATCTTTCTGGACCGCGGCCTTATCGATCAGGCGGAGTATGAGAGCGGCGCTGCGGATTTTGCCGGAGGCAAGAAGACTGGGAAAGGCGGCAATTGCAGCGAGTTGCGATCTTCTTTTTTGCGGACGACAGCCCAGCGTCGAGTGCCGCGAGCGTCTCGGCGGCCTACTTCGTTATGACTATCGTGCGGCTGGCTGAGTAGATAACCGAGCTTGCTCGTCACACGTTGGCGTCTCCCGGGGCGCAGCAAAAGCTCACGACGCCCGAGCACAGGCCGAGCCGTGACGAGCAACGTCGGGTAGAACTTCTCGCCGCACGCTTTGCCGAGCTCGGCCCTGATGGACCCGTATTTTTCGAACAGCTCGTGCGCACGCGACGCTACGGCAAGGACGAGGCTCATCGGCTGCTCGGCTTACTCGCGACCTACGCACAAAACGATGTCGCTCACGCGCTTTCGCGTGCTCGACGCTACCGCGCGTTCTCCCTTACTGCAGTCGAGCGCATCCTTTCGGCGCAGGCTCAGCCCAAGTCCGTGATGGACTCGCTCCTAGCCGAAGCCCAGCCACATCTTCGCCTCCTTGTTGGTGACGAGCCCGTCCTACCGCGCTCCACCGCGGATTATCTTTCTCTGCTGAAGCCTCATGACGGACCCAATGACGAAGAGCCTTCGTGAGAGAGTGCTCGAGCACTTCGCCACCTTGCGGATTCCTCTCACTGCCGAACAGCTCGATCGCGTCTTGACCGCTGCCGAGCAGGAGGCTCTCTCCGCGCTCGAAGTGCTCGGCCGGCTAGTCGGTGAGCAAGCGGCCCGGCGCCGAGAACGCTCCATCGAACCCGTATCGTCGCCGCACGATTCGCCGAGCGAAAAACTCTCGACACCTTCGATTGGAACTTCAACAAGACCATTCAACGCGTCCAATACGAGCAGCTCGCCACCGCGGAGTTCGTCCGACGACGTACCAACGTCATTCTCGTCGGCCAGGCCGGTGTCGGCAAAAGCCATCTCATGCAGGCCGTCGGACTCAGCGCATGTTCGCTCGGATACCGCGCCTTCTATACACCTCCGCTCAGATGATTGCCAAACTCACCGCTGCCATGGCTGATAAGACTCTCAACGAAACCCTCAAACATTACGCAAAGTGGGACGTCCTCATCGTCGACGAGTTCGGATTCGACCGCATCGAGCGTGAAGAGTGTCCTCAGGCAGCGCACCTTCTCTACAAAATTATCGCCAGCAGACACCAAATCCGTTCTACTATCCTCGTCACCAACGTTGATTTCGATGCATGGGCCGAATACTTGGGAGATGCTCCTCTCGCTATGGCGATGCTCGACCGCCTCGTCGATGGCTCCATCATCATCAAACTCAAGGGTCCTTCCTATCGCGCGAGCCGCTCTGCCAATATGAACCAATAGTTCTTGCCTGCGTCGCGACAACTCGCAACACACATTTTGGTCCGTCCTCGACGACGAAATGGACCAGCGCTTAACCGGCGTCGACACGCATCGACGGCTACCAACGTCTGAGCGAGGTTCTCGAACACGCGGAGGTTGCCGCCTGATCTGATACCCTGATGACGGAGTGGAGGGCGCCGTTCTTTTTCCACGGACCTCGGGACACATTCCAGAATCCGAATTGGAGAATCTATGGAGACTGATCCTTTAAGAGCTTCCGCTTCTTCCCGATGGCATTACTGGAAGACGCCTGTGCTGTTCGGCGTCGGATTTTGTGTTCTGCAGGTCTTGGTCGCCCTTGTCCGGTTCGGCTCCACGGATTCCTGGAATCCAGAGGAGTTGCTGTTTGCGATTCCGGCCTTATTGTCCGGCTTGGTGCTGTTTTTTCTGGGTGGCGTGCTGGTCGGATTGCTTGCGCAGCGCCTCTTGAGAGGAGTTGTCGGAGCCTGGCGGAGCGTTTTACTGGTCGCGCTCGGAGTAGCGACTCCGCTTGCGGTACTGTTCAGCCTTGTCGGAGGATTGCTCGGCCCACATATGGTGGTTATTGGCGCTCTAGCTCCGTATCTGCTCCTGGTCGGAATCCCGCTGTTGATTCGGCAATGCTGGCAGCATCTCCTAAGTCCGCCTAGACTGAAGGAGTGATCCTGTCGGCTTCGGAGGACCGAGCGTTCACAGAATCGTAGACAGAACCGTCAAAGCTCCCGTCCCCGCTTCGTCGTCTCGATCACGGACTGTGCTTCTTGATGGCCACGTACAACTTTGATTGGCAAGCAGAGATGTACCATACCATGGCGAGTAAAGTACAAGCGGCAGGCCGGATTCGAGACCGGGAACTGACTGGAAGGAAATCAAGCTAATGGACGCTTACGAATTTTGGGTAGATAAATTTTCGCTTTGCCAAGAGGAACATCAAGAGAGAACAACACACGACATGCTGGTTGTTGTGGGGGCGGATGGGGTGCATGAAACTCCCGAGGTTCGCCTTCACGGCCAGCACGCCCCGGCAGAAGGGGTCGTGGTTCCAGTACTCGCGCTTGAGCGTGCCGTAGACGAAGAGTCTCAACACGCCGGAAGTGCTCTCTTTCGGGGATTCTCTGGGTTTCACTCAGGAGTTGTCCTCCTGTCCGTGAAAGGTGACCTGACCCGTCCTGTCCAAAAACACAAACGAACTCAAGACTGGCGCGCCGGGCCGTTTCGATCGTCATCGCCCCGTGGCGAGCCCTAGATTTGGGGCGTGTCGGAGGCGATGTCGGCGATTCGGGTTCCCCGTACGCGCAGGGAAAACACCGTCCAGTAACGGGATGCCACGCTCCCGGGCGGAGACCTGGATCTAGGCCCGGGCCGCACCTGGACCAGAACGTGCTAGCCGGCTACGCCGCGGTAGCCCTGGCCTTGATTCTGGACCCCTCGGGTGGCCTCTTTTCCGACGCTGCACGGCCCTGTCAGCGGCCCGCTCCCCCCTTTGGCGCAAACGTGGCACTCGAAAATCGCGATTAGAGACGAAAACCGAAAATGAGACCAATTCAGCCCTTCTAGCGCGTCTCTGGTGCCACCTACCCCTGCAAAACCCCGCCAACCGCGTGGAAAATCTCATCCGTCTCTGCAGTGCCACAATTGGGCAGACTGGGTGGCGGATGGTGCAGTTCGGAGCTATCCGGTCTCGGCTGGAAACTATGAATAACAGGGAATTTGGACCTTTTTTGTGCTGATTGGGGCGTTTTATCGCCTTGTAACTCTTTATGTTTCAAATGATCAGATGGAGATTCCCTCCCAGGGCCGGTGCGGGTACTGTCAAGTCTTCCACGACCTGACGGCCACCCCGAATGAATGAAACGCGGCAGTCTCTGGAGGTGGCACCGGCTCAGAGGTCGGCTCAACGTTGGTGCGACTGAGCCCGTTGTCAAGTTTGGCTGTGAGTCCTGCGCGTACCCCAAATTGCGTTTTCTATCCAGCTGGGATTAGGGATGCCAGTGATCGGATATCGGGGAGTGGCCGTCAAAACGCTCCGTCACGTACCTGCCTCTTGGCCCGGCCGCCGCGATACCGTATCACCCGGTCCGGCGTGACGGATTCGTTCTCCGGGAGGGGCGTGTCGCCTTTTTGGTTCCCCATCTCAAGGACGCTCTTGAGTCGCTTGAGCTCCTCGGCGCCGTCGAGCGCTTTGCTTCCCTCCCCGTAGTAGTCGAACCAAGGCAGTCCATTGTCCGTATAGGTCTTCGCGGTCGGCGGGGGTGTGGGAGGCTTCTCTCCGGTGATCGCTTCCCACACCAGTGAGTTGGCCATGTGCACGTAGCAGCGACTGCCCGCGGTTCTATCCCACTCGTCGATGCCGAAGGGGTCCTCGAATATCTCCTGATTCATCCGCCCACCCGGGGCCAGCCCCATGTCAGCGCTCGGGGGGCTGAAGCAAACGTGGCCCTCTGATTCGCGCGCATACCCTCCGGCGGGGCGCTCTGGGAATCGGCGCTCGAACGCGTCTCGCCGCATGGGATGTACGAGGATTTGGAGCCCACCATACTCAGCCTTCCCGGTCACCTGTTCCTCGGCGGTGTATCCACCACCCAGTGGCATTGCCACGAATTGCCGAATGATGCCCTTGTCGACACAGAAGCCATCGAGCCACGGCTGTTCCGGGACGACCATGTAGTTTTGCGGGCTCGCGCCCAGCTCGTTCGTCCATGTCTTGCCCGTGACCGCGTCGATCTTTCCCGCAGCGACTTTCACCGCGAACGGGTACTCGGTGCCGTGCTTATCGACCCAGGTCCCGTCGAGTCCTATCCATAAGGCCTCGGACTGATACATCGGCAACAGCACACCCCCGTGGGTTACCCACGGAGACGGGACACGCGTCCCGAAGTCATCGACATGCTTGAGTGGAAAGGTTCCCAAGCCGGGAGGCAGGAAGTGCACCTCTCCGTCGTCAGGGATACGCAGGGTGCGCTGGGACTCGATGCGAAGTTGTGCCTCCGGATGGACTTCCGAAAACGAGAAGTTTAGACCGTCATCGATCAATTCCACCATTGAGTGTTCTCCTTTTCTTTACCAGTCTCCGTCACGTACCTCGCGTACGATTCGGAGGATCGCGTGGTCCGGCAAGCTCTTCAGCTCACGAATGATCTGCGCCATGAGGGTTGGCCGGCGACGGATGATGTCTTGAAGGTCCCGGGACACTTTCCCGCCCAGTGCCAGTAGGATGTCCGGGTCCTCGCCAAGGTCCTCAGCCAGCGCTCGAATCTTGGGCTCGGAGGGCGGGGCTTCATAGCCGCGCTCAACCTTGCTCAGATATGACGGTTGGACTCCGATTCGGGCAGCGACCCGACGGACTGAATACTGCGAGTCCTTCTCTCGTTTGGCCTCCCTCAGCTTTCGAACGTGAGTGCCGAAGTTCGTCATAGCAATTAGTATATACTAAATACTATACACCATGCAACGTTCCCTGGAGTGGCTCGGCGCTTGCCTGTCCGGCCGGAAGGCACATTGGCGCCCTTGGCCCGGTCGCAAACACAGACACTAAGCTGCTGATTTATGGGCTATTTCAAAAAGGCCGACTTTTGCACAGGACGGGAGCTATCCGCTCTTGTCTGGAAACCATGACAGGGAATTGGGGCCAGTTTGAGACTGATTGGTGGAGGCCAGTGTCGGAGAGCGGCTTGCTGCAAACCGAGCCCATTCACGAAGTGGGCGCTGGCAGATGCAGCAGGCAGGCTCACAGCGTTTTGACGAGCACTCGCTGTTTCTCCCAATCGTCGGAAAGCGGATGATGCAGGAGGTAGCTCGAGGTCAGCCCAACGGGCTGACGGCCGTCGACAATGGCACGGACGATGTCGGGGGCCAGGAAGGCATAGCGAATTGCCTTGCGCACACGGTCCGTTGGGATGGCGTCTTCGGTGGCAATCTGCTCATAGGTTTTGCCTGCTTTGATTCGGTCGAGCCAGGAGAGGGCGTTGGCGATATTGCGCAGGAGTGTGCGGTCGACGGATTTCGTGGGGTTGCCCAGAACGAGCTTGGTCTCGACGCCGCGTCGACGCAAGCGGAACGGTGCGTGGATGCGGAGTGCATCCTCGCGAATGCGGTCAGACTGCGTATTCCGGGGCATCGTGAACGCAGATTCCAGCCGAAGGTGAACATCCATTCCAAAGCATCGTGAACACGGATTCCGGGGATCGTGAACATCGATTCCGGGGAAGGTGAACACGGATTCCAGGCAACGTGAACGCCGGTTCCGGCATCGCGAACGCTCATCGATAGCACGTTTCAAGGCACTCTAGGTCGTACCCGGAAGGAGGACGATCTAGGAAATGGCAGCTAAGAGGTTATCGTTGAGAAAAATACGAGAGGTTCTAAGGTTAAAGTACGAGCTGGGTTTTACTCACCGCACGATCGCAAAGGCACTTCGCGTGGCGGTTGGAACGGTGAGTGAGTACCTGGCCAAGGCGAAGAAGGGTGGTCTGAGCTGGCCGCTCCCGGAGGAGCTGAGCGACGGGGAGCTGGAGGCAGGGCTGTTTCCGCCGCCGGGCTCATCTGGCGCACGGCCGGGTCTGGACTATGCCCACATCCACGAGGAGCTGAGGCGTCACCGAGAGCTGACGTTGCTGCAGCTGTGGGTGGAGTACGCGGAGAATAAGCCGGGAGCGTACGGCTACAGCCGTTATTGCGAGCTGTACGGTCAGTGGAAGAAGAAGCTGAACCCGACGATGCGTCAACGGCATCGAGCAGGCGAGAAGACATTCGTCGATTTTTCGGGGAAGAAGCCTCACATCGTCGATCCGAAAACGGGAGAGCTCGTCGAAATGGAGCTGTTCGTCGGGACGTTGGGCGCGAGCAGTTACACCTACGTCGAAGCGACACTGAACCAGTCGCTGGAATCGTGGGCGAAGGCCCATAAGGGGATGTCGGATTACTTCGGTGGCAGTACGGAGATCTGGGTTCCGGACAACTTGAAGAGCGGCGTGGATGGTGGACCGTTACGAGCCAGGGATCAACCGGACGTACGAAGAGCTGGCGACGCATTACGGTGCGGTTGTGGTCCCGGCTCGGGTGTTCAAGCCGAAAGACAAAGCGAAGGTGGAGTCGGCAGTGCAGGTGGCGCAGCGCTGGATCCTGGCGGTGCTTCGTCATCGCACGTTCTTCAGCCTGGCGGAACTGAACGAAGCCATCTGGAAGAAGTTAGAGGTCCTGAATGCGCGTCCGATGCAGAAGCTCGGTGTGAGTCGGCGGGAGTTGTACGCAAGGCTAGACCGGCCCGTACTGAAACCGCTACCGCAGGAGAGCTACGAGTTATCGACGTGGAAGCGGTGCAGAGTGAACATCGACTACCACGTGGAGGTTCGGCCTCACCCGGAGCAGGGATTTCGCTCTTGCCTGGGAGTCATGTGACTAGGCAGCCGCTGGGGCAGTGAGCGTCTCGAGGCCGCTTGCGCACGAGCGGAAGCTTTGAGCTCTTACAGCTCTCTAGAATCCCCGCAACCAGCCTTCCCGTGGCGCGACCTGACTGCTCCGCCCAGTGGAGCAGCCGCGACGGCGTCCACTCCAGGTGCTCCCGATGCGAACGTGGCATATGCTCCGGGTTCGTGGAGTAGTGCCCCTTTCCTTTCTTGCGGGGATGCGACGCGACGCGCTTTCCCTTGAACAGGACCTCCACCACCGAGGCCGTCACCCGTACCTCGACTTTCTCGTGAATGAGCTGATAGGGAACGCTGTACAAGTTGTTCTCCACCGCCGCGATCATGAACACGATGCCGTGGAACTATTGGACCGAAAAGAAAGAGCCGAGAGACGGCACCGCAGAAGTCGTGGACGCCCTCGAGCGCGTGATCGCGCGCTATCCCGATCATCCAGGCGCCCACCACTACTACATTCACATCGTCGAGGCTTCCCGCGATCCGAGTCGCGGCGTGCCGAGTGCCGAGCGCTTGGCCGCGTTGATGCCGGGCGCGGGCCACCTCGTGCACATGCCCTCGCACATCTACTTGCGCGTAGGCCGCTACCACGACGCCTCGGACGCGAACGTCGAGGCGATTTTGGCCGACGAGGATTACATCGCGCAGTGCCAGGCGCAGGGTCTCTATCCGATCGGCTACTACCCGCACAATATTCACTTTCTCTGGGCCTCCTCGAGTCTCGAAGGCCGGAGCGAGGTTGCGATCGATGCGGCGGAGAAGACGGCCTCACGGGTCCCCATCGACATGGCGAAGGCGGTTTCGAACCTTCAGTGGTTTCTCGTGACACCCACCTACGCGCTCGTCCGCTTCGGGCGTTGGCAGGAAGTGCTTACGACGCCGCCTCCGGCCGCGGAAATGTCCTTCCTGATGGGGATGTGGCATTACGCGCGCGGCGTGGCTTTCGCCGCGAGAAATCAAACCGAGCGCGCCGATGACGAGCTCGAGGCTCTTTTGAAAATCGCTGCGATGCCCGAGATGGAGAAGATGACGCTGAACAACGCCACGGGAACGCACATCTTGAACATCGCGGCGGCGATTGTTGCGGGGGAGGCCGCGGCCAAAGCAGGGGACACGGATAAATCGGTGGAGCACCTGAGCAAGGCCGTCCAGCTACAGGACGATTTGTCGTATATGGAGCCTCCTACGTGGCACTACCCAGTGCGGCAATCCCTGGGCGCGGTGCTTCTTGATGCGGGTCGCCTCGAGGATGCGGAAGCGGTCTATTGGGAGAGCCTCGAAAACTGGCCGGATAATGGCTGGTCTCTTTTTGGCTTGCTGCAGACGCTACGCGCTCAGGGCCGTACGCGCGAAGCGGACGAAGTCGAAAAGCAGTTCGAAAAAGCGTGGTCCCGCGCCGACATCACGTTGACGGCGTCGAGATTCTAAACGCGAAGGAGCGCGGGACGATCGAGTCCCGCGCTCCCCTCTCGTTAATGTCCCACTCGGGGATGGTTGAAATCCCTCGCCTTTAGGCGAAGCCTTTAGGAGGCTTGGGGTACGATCCCCAGGTGAAAGGATATCGTAAATCATCGCACACGACGTACCAGTTAAACTATCACTTCGTATTTATCACGAAGTACCGCAAGCCGGCCTTGAGAGGGGATGTAGCGGTTCGTCTCCGGGATCTCATCCGGGAGATCTGTGCTCGGAACCAGATAGAAATACTGAAGGGTCATGTGCGGCCTGAGCACGTGCACCTGTTGCTGAGCGTGCCGCCGAATTTGTCGCCGAGTCGAGTGATGCAGTTGATCAAGGGTAAGACGTCGAATCGTCTGATGCGCGACTTACGGACGATGCGGAAGGAGTTCTGGGGTCGGCACCTACGGGCACGGGGTTACTTCGTGGTGACAACGGGCAACGTGACGGATGAGGTGATAGCGAAGTATATAGAGTTGCAGGGTGCCGTGCCCCAGGACGACGATTCTTTCAAGGTCAGTGAGTAGTGAAACGAGGCAAGGACAAGCCGACTTTAGTCGGCGACGTGAACCCATCGCCTTTAGGCGATGGAGCGCACGCGCTCAGTTCTGCTTGTCCTTCTTCATGAGCTCGTAGGCCGCTCCGGTCGCTGCACCGATAGCGGCGCCCACGGCGGCTCCCTTCTTGCCTTTGGCGATGGCACCAATACCGGCGCCGGCACCCGCCGCGCCGCCGATAATGACGGCGCTCTCCTTCCAAGAGCGTCCGTCGTCCTCGGGCCCGTTCGGGTCGTTAATCGTGGTCTCGGGCGCCTCGGGAGCGCTCGGAGTCGGTGCGGGCGGCGATGTCGTCGCCACCGTAGGTACGACCACCGGCGGCGGGACGCTCGCGCGGCGCACGGATTCGGTCGGCACACAGCGCACTTTGTACGACGTTCTACCGTCCGACCGGACCGACTCCAGAAGGGCGTCCCGGCCCTCGCCGCAATCCAGCAGAGCGGCGGACTCGAGCCCGGCGTCAAGCTCGACGTCTTCGAGTTCAGGCACGCTACCCGAGCCCGACACGAAGCTTCCCAGTGCGAGGCCAAGTGCGAAGATAGCTACGATTGAAGTGGCTAGTTGTTTCATGTTCCGTCTCCTTTTCCCGGCTGCTACCGGGAGAGAGGCAAACGGAGTGCCACTTATCTAAATCGCTGCGAAGTAACGATTTAGCCACGCCTGCGTGACCGAGATCACCGGGGCGAACGTCCTCGCCCGGAGACAAGTGTCCTTTCGCGACGTTATCGAAAAGGATTGAAGAGCGGGACACTCGAGCCGCATTGACGCGACGTGACTAGGCCGTCATAGACCTCTTTCGAGACCGAAGGACCCTGGCGCGAGCAATGCTCATCGAACGCTTCGATGAGGTTTTGCGCCACCATCTCTTCGTTCATCATTTCGATATGGCGCCGTTCGAGCACGTGGACGAGCTCGCCGTCTTTGAAGAGCCCGACGGATGGCGAAGACGGCGGGATTCCCACCATGTGGTGGCGCGCTCGCTCGGTGGCCTCGCGGTCGACGCCGGCGAAGACCGTCTTCAGCTGATCGGGGATGACGCCGTGCTGGAGCGCGCGGGTGACACCGGGCCGGGCGGATCCTGCGGCGCAGCCACAGACCGAGTTCACGACCACGAGCGTCGTTCCAGGCTCTTTCAAAGCCGCGTCGACATCGTCTGGTGTGTTGACCGGATCGACGCCGCATTGCGCGAGCTCTTCCCACATCGGTCGGACTGCTTCTGGATCGTATAAAGGCTGCATATTTTCGACTCCCTCCGTTTATACACAGATAGGCTAGCACAAATCTTGAACCGCGGCGGGGCTCGGGCGGTCCTATACTCCGAGGTCCCTATTTGTCGTCGCTGCTGTTTTTTTCGTGCTACTCGAGACGGCGTTTCCCGCCGTCCGCCCTAAAGCGCTCTTTCGCCGTGGCTTCCGCGCGGACTTTTTTCATCTCGCCATGCTGCCCCTTGACGGGCGCCGTTTCGGGAGTCGTCGTCGGCCTCGCGGTCGCCTCGGCGTTCGTCCTGCTCGGACGCGGCGAGAGCAGCTAAATGCGGCAAGTGCTCGAAAGCACGATCGTCGATGGCTACGCGCCGGTGGCCGCCCAGCCACTGCCGCTCCTCGTGCTCGAGATGCTGTTGCCTGGCGAGCTCCGTATCGATGCGGAAACGGCGACGTGCGGCTCGAGAGCGTGCGTGGGGATGTCTTCGCGACCGTCGAAGACGGCGATTTGGACGTCCAGGGGACGATCACGCTCCTGCGCGCGAGCACGCAGGACGGTGCCATCGACATCCGGCTCGCGCCGGATTCCGCGATGGAAGCCGATTGGTCGGCGCGGGCCGATGACGGCCGCATTCGGTTGCGGCTTCCGGAAGGCTTCGCGGCCGAGTTGAGCGTGCGCGTCGACGATGGGTCGATCGAGATCGACCAGCCCATCACGGTCGAAGGCAAGTTCTCGAACCGCGAGCTCAGCACGCGTTTGAACGGCGGCGGACACAAATTCGAGGTGCGGACGAGTGATGGCTCGGTGCGCATCTCGCAGTCGTAGCGCGCCGAACGGGTGTTTCCGTTAGAATGCGGCGCTTATGTGCCGCAAAGCTCTCGTGGGTCTCGCCGCTCTTCGCCTCGCGGTACTCTACCTCGACGCCGTCGGTGAGCAGTGAGTGGAACCAAAGGTTGTTCTGGATCAGCGTCGGGTGCGGCGGCCGAGAGGGTGCGCACCACCTCTTCGAGGCTGTCGTGCGGTAGATCGAGATTGAGCCGATGCAGTGCGGCAACGAGACGGCCCTTCAGCGTGACCTGGGACGCATCGCGGCGCTCGCCAGCGTCGTCGATCTCGACGCCACGCTTGGTCGCAGCGCCGATCGCCCCAAAATAAACAGACCACCGCCAAAACGGAACGTTTGTCTTTCTTGTCCCGGGGAGGAAGCGTGTTCAGGACATCAACGACGCCTCAAGCTCGATTTCACGAGCATCGCCCTCCCGGTTCTGTCGCAGCGAGTTGCGATCTTCTTTTTTGCAGACAACAGGCAGCCACCAACACTTGATTGCCTAAAGCACCCAGTATCTTGGGGATCGGTCAGCTAGCTTTTCGTCAACTTGACAGTACCCTTCGCTGTCTTCTTCGCCTTCTCTGCCGCTTTGGCTTCCCGCACCCTCGCCTTCTCCGCCGCTTTGGCCTTAGCTTCCCGCACCCTTAGCCACGCCCGGACCTCCCCCAGACGGAATTGAGACGCCACGCCGCGCCCTCTGGTGTGGACCGGCATCCCAGACCGCTCCCATTTCGTTACCATCTGTTTATCGACACCCAAATGCTCGGCTAGTTCCAACCGCGTCAACACTCGCGCTTTTGCCATAGTTCTCCTCCAAATGGCGTTGCCCCCTTCTGTATTGAAAGACACTCCCAGGATACTACAGTTTCCCCTTGAACGAGGAATCCAATTCGCGGTGCTTCCGCAATTAAGTGTTGGCGGCCAGCCCCTAACCCGTCTGCGTGCTAGAGTTTGAACCAGAATTCCGAAGACACAGTTTTCTCATCGTCAGGGCCGAGCCGAAGTGAAGAATAGCAGATGTCTCAATCCCGTCCTGTGCCAAAACTCGGCCCTCTTGAAATAGACCACAAATCAGCAACTTAGTGTCTGTGTTTGCGACCGGGCTAAGAGCCGTGGGCTTTACAATCGTCTAGCCCGAGGGTGTTATCTTCAGATCCATGATGACGTATTACGTGCAATTCCTACCGCTCGTTCTGACTGGGTCAACCGCCAGCAGCAGGATGTGATTGACCTGCGTGATAAACTCTGGTCCATTCATGCTACTGATTGCCAAACTTATCGACTACTACTCCGTTGTCGTCATCGTCGCGGTGATCCTCAGCTGGCTTCAGCTCCCGCCGAGCAACCAGGTAGTTCGCATCACCCGGATGTTGACCGAGCCGGCTCTGGCACCGATTCGTAGGCTGGTGCCGTCGGCGGGGGGGATCGACTTCTCGCCGTTGATTCTGCTTGTCCTCCTTCAGATTCTGAAGGGCGCGTTGATCTAGCGCCGTTACTATCTACTACTCTTGGTCTCAGCCCGGTCCGATCTTCATGCACGGGCTATGTCGGCAACCCCGTCGATCACCTGGTCGTAGCAGTCGCGATGCACGTAGAGCCACGAACCTGCCGTACAAACCTGGCCCTGGTTGAAGAAGATGGCGTCGGACACCTCGGCGGCAACGGTTTCAATGTTCGCATCTGGAAGGACAATATTGGGTTCGATGCCACCAGGCCCAGTAGAGAGACCAATACGATCGGCATCGCGCCGATGATCACAGCAAAGATGACCGCGGCAAAAATCGCAAACAAATGCCATGCGTGCGGGAGCAGACCGACCGGAACCGGGGTAAACCAGATGGTGAGCCCCAGCAGCAGGCAGCAGAAGCGTTTAGTTATCGTAGTCAAAGCCCGTCATCTCGTCGGTGGACAATGTCGCCGAGCATACTGTAAGCCACCTGCGGCCGTTCTCAGAAGCTCAATCCTGCCCAACTCAAAGGGTAGGCTATTCAAGAGCCGAATGACTCGACCCGCCGGCCTGCCGTCGACGCGTGTTGACCCTAATCGCAAATAAACGTCACCGTGTCTGAGGTCTTTGGCCCCGTGAATAGCACCTTTTCCAGGTTCTGCATACACCGTGCAGAATCACCTATAGTGGCGGCGAGTGGGTGTCCCAGCACGAGCTTCTCGCCTGCGCCCAGTGCGGCTGTTTCGCGTTTTCGCGCTTCGAAGATTTTGCGATTAGGGTCAACATCACCGCCCTTATTCTAGAGGTTCTCCTGTCGTTTCGGGGGATCTGATTTGTGTTGGAGGGCATGGCCTATGGACGCTGCCGCGATTGTGGAAAACGCCGGAAACTCCGGGCGAGAGAGGCGTTTAGGGAAAGGTTGTGAGCACGTACAAACGTGGAGCGGCGTTTTCCACAATCGCTTGGAAAACGATGGTCTGTTCCTTGTCGCGGCGGATGGAGTCGATCAACTCAATCAGCTCGCCGTTGAACACCGTGGCGGCGTCACTGACCAGCTCGTCCTGAGCCTTTTCGCGCGCGGCCGGTGTCGGTTCAGCGCCATCTTCGATCGGCTCGATCTCGCGGGCCATGGCTTCAACGCGATCGGGGTCGATGGCGGCCAGCAGATTGCCGATGATCTCGGTGAGCTCTATGCCGCTCGCCTTCTCCCGGATGCGCTCCTGCTCCTGGTGGTCGAGCTGCCGGTTGAGGCGGGCGAGGCGGCCGGCGAGTGAGCTCACAGTGTCTTCGTCACGGGCACCCATCATCACGCCCATGGCCAGATCCTTGAGCGGGACGGAAGGCTTTGTGATGAGCGGCTGGCTGGCGGTCTTGAGCGATTTCGTCACACCGACGGCGTCGACAATCACATAGTGCGTCTTGCCGCAGGCGACTGAGGGCGAAACCTTCTTGAGGTCGTCATGGTCGAGTGTGCGGGTGCCGCGGCCTTTCATCTGTTCGAAATAGTTGCGGCTCCTGACGTCGCGCATGAAGAGCAGGCATTCGAGCGGTTTGACGTCGACTGGAAGTTCTGAACGCGAAGGATAAGCAACAAAGGCGTGGCGTCTATCGAGATCTACTGAAGGTGACGGAAGAAACCTATCGCTCCGCTCAACGCGTTGCAGAACAGTTGGAAGAGTCGGGCTTGACCGAGCCTGTGAAGCGAGCGAGTACGGAGAGGATCGCCGCGGATTTTGAGCACTTTCTCGTCCTCACCAAGAAAGTCATCAACCAAACCCAACGCCGAGTGATCGACGAAGAGCGTGTGCCTGCGGAGGAAAAGGTCGTTTCTATCTTCGAAGAACACACCGACATTATTCGCAAAGACCGGCGCGAGACCCTCTACGGCCACAAGGTGTGTATGACTGGTGGCTCGTCCTCGATGATTTTGGATTGCGTGATCTTGGATGGGAATCCGTCCGATTCAACTCTCGCGGAAACCATGATCGACCGTCAAGTCGAACTCTACGAACGGGCCCCGCGCCAGGTTGCCTACGATGGCGCGTTTTCTTCAAAGGCAAACTTGGAAGCCATCAAAGGCAAGGGAGTTGAAGATGTTGCCTTTACCAAGGCTCATTTCGCGGTGACCGATATGGTCAAGAGTTCCTGGGTCTATCAACGCCTGCGGCGATTTCGCTGCGGGATCGAAGGCGTCATTTCGTTCTTGAAACGAGTCTTTGGTCTCGACCGATGCACATGGCGCTCATTGCCTTCTTTTAAATCGTACGTATGGGGTTCCATCATCACCTGCAATCTACTGGTGATGGCGAGACATCTATTAAGATAATAACTCTTACTCTTCCGCTCCCATAGCCTTGGATTCCTGACGATTCGCCTCTCGTTTCGTCCAAGATTTTCATTCGCTCTCAACCCTACGAAGTTCCCTACCGAAACCGTATAATACCCACATCTTCGGTAGGCCCGTCGCACACCACAAGTTATGGTGTTTCTGGACAGGAACTAACTAGTACCCGTCCTGAAGCCTGTAAGGGATTGAGAAAAAAGGAGAAATCGCAAATTTAGGGCTAGTCTTCTGAGGGGGTGTCGATTAGGATCGTGTCGTTGAAAACATCCGATTCTAAATGACTTAACTCCAAAGGAGACCAGCCCTAAATGCGAAAACCGATCAACCCACAGCCAAATCTACGTGAGTCCTGGCTGGAGCTGGAGCACGCACGCGAGCTCGAAACGATCTCGTCGCTACTCGATGCCCATCCTAAGCTCAATGAGCTGGTACTGCAAGACCTAAGGTCGGTCACCCCACCGGCAGGGAGCGATGTTGGTCGTGGGGGAATGAGCGCGGAGCAGGTTCTCCGGGCGTTGTTGGTGAAGCAGCTGAATCAGTTCACCTATCGGGAGCTGGCGTTTCACTTGGCAGACTCTCGAAGCTATCGGACGTTTTGCCAGCTCGGCATCATAGAGCCGACCCCGTCGAAGTCGACCCTAGCAGCAAACATCAAAGCCGTGAAGTTCGAAACGCTGGAGCAGATCAACCGAGAGCTGGTGAGCGTTGCCGAGGATGCTGGGATCGAAAAGGGAAGAAAAGTACGAGTGGACTGCACGGTAGTGGAATCAAACATTCATCCGCCTACAGACTCCGAGCTTCTTTATGACTGTGTTCGGGTTCTCACTCGCGTGATGTGCCGAGCTCGCGAACTGCTGGGTACAGTAGTGGTCTTCGGCAATCGAACGCGTCGAGCGAAGAGACGTCGACTGGGAGTTCTGAACGCGAAGGATAAGCAACAAAGGCGTCGCGTCTATCGAGATCTACTGAAGGTGACGGAAGAAACCTATCGCTCCGCTCAACGCGTTGCAGAACAGTTGGAAGAGTCGGGCTTGACCGAGCCGGTGAAGCGAGCGAGCGCGGAGAGGATCGCCGCGGATTTTGAGCACTTTCTCGTCCTCACCAAGAAAGTCATCAACCAAACCCAACGCCGAGTGATCGACGAAGAGCGTGTGCCTGCGGAGGAAAAGGTCGTTTCTATCTTCGAAGAACACACCGACATTATTCGCAAAGACCGGCGCGAGACTCTCTACGGCCACAAGGTGTGTATGACTGGTGGCTCGTCCTCGATGATTTTGGATTGCGTGATCTTGGATGGGAATCCGTCCGATTCAACTCTCGCGGAAACCATGATCGACCGTCAAGTCGAACTCTACGAACGGGCCCCGCGCCAGGTTGCCTACGATGGCGCGTTTTCTTCAAAGGCAAACTTGGAAGCCATCAAAGGCAAGGGAGTTGAAGATGTTGCCTTTACCAAGGCTCATTTCGCGGTGACCGATATGGTCAAGAGTTCCTGGGTCTATCAACGCCTGCGGCGATTTCGCTGCGGAATCGAAGGCGTCATTTCGTTCTTGAAACGAGTCTTTGGTCTCGACCGATGCACATGGCGCTCATTGCCTTCTTTTAAATCGTACGTATGGAGTTCCATCATCACCTGCAACCTACTGATGATGGCAAGACACTTATTACGATAATAACTATTACTCTTCCGCCCCTTATAGCCATGGATTGCTAACAATTCGCCTCTCGTTTCGTCCAAGATTTTCATTCGCTCTCAACCCCACGAAGCCCCTTCCGAAAACGTATAATACCCGCATCTTCGATAGGTCTCTCGCACACCACAAGTTATGGTGTTTCTGGACAGGAACTAACTAGTACCCGTCCTGAAGCCTGTAAGGGATTGAGAAAAAAGGAGAAATCGCAAATTTAGGGCTAGTCTTCTGAGGGGGTGTCGATTAGGATCGTGTCGTTGAAAACATCCGATTCTAAATGACTTAACTCCAAAGGAGACCAGCCCTAAATGCGAAAAACGATCAACCCACAGCCAAATCTACGTGAGCCCTGGCTGGAGCTGGAGCACGCACGCGAGCTCGAAACGATCTCGTCGCTACTCGATGCCCATCCTAAGCTCAATGAGCTGGTACTGCAAGACCTAAGGTCGGTCACCCCACCGGCAGGGAGCGATGTTGGTCGTGGGGGAATGAGCGCGGAGCAGGTTCTCCGGGCGTTGTTGGTGAAGCAGCTGAATCAGTTCACCTATCGGGAGCTGGCGTTTCACTTGGCAGACTCCCGAAGCTATCGGACGTTTTGCCAGCTCGGCATCATAGAGCCGACCCCGTCGGAGTCGACCCTAGCAGCAAACATCAAAGCCGTGAAGTTCGAAACGCTGGAGCAGATCAACCGAGAGCTGGTGAGCGTTGCCGAGGATGCTGGGATCGAAAAGGGAAGAAAAGTACGAGTGGACTGCACGGTAGTGGAATCAAACATTCATCCGCCTACAGACTCCGAGCTTCTTTATGACTGTGTTCGGGTTCTCACTCGCGTGATGTGCCGAGCTCGCGAACTGCTGGGTACAGTAGTGGTCTTCGGCAATCGAACGCGTCGAGCGAAGAGACGTCGACTGGGAGTTCTGAACGCGAAGGATAAGCAACAAAGGCGTCGCGTCTATCGAGATCTACTGAAGGTGACGGAAGAAACCTATCGCTCCGCTCAACGCGTTGCAGCACAGTTGGAAGAGTCGGGCTTGACCGAGCCGGTGAAGCGAGCGAGCGCGGAGAGGATCGCCGCGGATTTTGAGCACTTTCTCGTCCTCACCAAGAAAGTCATCAACCAAACCCAACGCCGAGTGATCGACGAAGAGCGTGTGCCTGCGGAGGAAAAGGTCGTTTCTATCTTCGAAGAACACACCGACATTATTCGCAAAGATCGGCGCGAGACTCTCTACGGCCACAAGGTGTGTATGACTGGTGGCTCGTCCTCGATGATTTTGGATTGCGTGATCTTGGATGGGAATCCGTCCGATTCAACTCTCGCGGAAACCATGATCGACCGTCAAGTCGAACTCTACGAACGGGCCCCGCGCCAGGTTGCCTACGATGGCGCGTTTTCTTCAAAGGCAAACTTGGAAGCCATCAAAGGCAAGGGAGTTGAAGATGTTGCCTTTACCAAGGCTCATTTCGCGGTGACCGATATGGTCAAGAGTTCCTGGGTCTATCAACGCCTGCGGCGATTTCGCTGCGGAATCGAAGGCGTCATTTCGTTCTTGAAACGAGTCTTTGGTCTCGACCGATGCACATGGCGCTCATTGCCTTCTTTTAAATCGTACGTATGGAGTTCCATCATCACCTGCAACCTACTGATGATGGCAAGACACTTATTACGATAACAACTATTACTCTTCCGCCCCTTATAGCCATGGATTGCTAACAATTCGCCTCTCGTTTCGTCCAAGATTTTCATTCGCTCTCAACCCCACGAAGCCCCTTCCGAAAACGTATAATACCCACATCTTCGGTAGGTCTCTCGCACACCACAAGTTATGGTGTTTCTGGACAGGAACTAACTAAAGCACTGGGGTAGGTGCTGGCCTGCAGGAGAACGGTGGCGTTGACGTTCGTCCAAACGCCCCTCCATTTCCCGTAATCCCCTCCGAATTTTAGGTGTCGGCTAGCGAGGTAGCTGCTGAACTTGCGATAGATGCCGATCACCCCGACCGGCTCAAGCCGATTTATCTCATCCACCAACCACACCAATTGAGTCGACTTGATGTAGTTCGCGACGCGGAGGTTCTTCTTGAGGTGGCTTCTGCAAAAACTCAAACAGACCGTCGCTGCTTGGTTTGGTTATCAACGATTCTCTGATGCGTGTACTTCGCGAGTACCATTTGTAAGCGGAGTGTATGTAGGGGGTGCTCAAGAGCGCCCCTGCTTCGATCCCAATCTTCCACCGCGGGCAATCCAAAGGAGCCGCCCTATTTTCAAATGATGGCGGAGAGTAGACTCAGAACTCCTTTAAAACGGCAAGAAAATCAAGCGCCAGAGTTTAACTCTTCAACGCAAATGTGAGCCTTTGGCCGTCTCCAAAGGTGCGTCCTCCGAGAGCATTGAGCTCGGCGAGCGTCAGCGCAAGGGCGTGACGGGCTTTTGGCTCGTCCGGCGGCCTGAGCTCAACGACAATCTCGTCGGTCGATCTGTTTGCTATTGTGCCTGGAAGTTGGAGAATCGAACGGAAAAAAGTTGCCTCTCCTGCCATTTCAGTGGATCCTCTCGAGGGTGAGACCGCCACAGTTTAGGTAGACGAGACTGATGAGAGCTTCGGCAGAGTGGAGTCCAAAGCTGCGGTGGCTCAGCAGCCGGATTTTGTTGTTCATTCCTTCGAGTCGGCCGTTGCTGAGTCTCCACGTGACCCACGCGATGACGCCATCGAAGTGGCTGCGGATCATCTTCGCCGCGCGTTTGACGGGCTCTATCCTCGAGCTCATAGCGCGCCGCAGCCATCCTCGGAGAAACTTCTTGGCCCATGTCTCGGTTTTGTAGGTGTAGAGGTCCATGAAGTCGTCGCGCAGAAGCATGGCGCGGTAGAGGCGACGATTAGCTCGCACCTGCTCGCGGAGCACCCGTTTGTCTTTCGCGCTGCGGTTGTGTTTGGCCTTGAGAAGGGGAAACTTGGTGTTCTTGAGGTTGCGTCGGGCAGTCCCTTTGAGCTCGCGCACCAGCTCGCGCCGGGTCTTATCCACGGCCTCGTTCAGATGCTTGACGATGTGGAAGCGGTCAAAGATCACCCGTGCCTGAGGAGCCTTTTTGCCGACGACAGTTATGTACGGCTCCCACATGTCCATGCTGACCGCTTCGAGCTCCGCGGCTCTTTGTGGTCCGAGCTTGCGGAAAAACCGCAGCAGCGTCTTGGCCTTGCGCTCCTTTCCCGCCCAGACGACCCGGCCGCTGAGATGGTCTATTACCACTGTTAAGTACTTGTGGCGTTTGCGGTAGCTGATCTCGTCCATCCCAATCACCCGCAATCCATCGAGCTCGCGCCGCTCATCCCGTTGCTCGGCAACCACTCGCTGGATGATCCGTCGCACCGAACGCCACGTCACTCGGAAATAGTTCGCTACGGCGCTGACGTCCGTCCTCTGTGCCAGCCACGCTACCTCTTGTTCGAAGCTCTTGGTAAAGCGGCTCCCCTTGTCGGCCCAAGGCACCTTTTCTTTGACCACGCCACAACGCCGACAAACCACTCGCCGGATCGAGTAGCGAAGATAGCTCCGGACACCGAACAGGTCCAAGTGCCGCCAGTAACGATTGTAGCGATCTTTGTTCTTGCGGACCTTTCGACCGCAAACCCCGCACAGAGGCTTCCTCCTCCGTGGTACTACATCCACCACCACTCTGGCTTTGTCCGCCTGGAAGTGGAAATTTCGGACCCACAGGCCTTGCAATCCGATGAGCTTGTTGACTAACGTGGTAACGCGCATCGCGAGAACGCTCCTTTTTCTTGCCGAAAAAGGATTCTAGCGTTCTCGCCGATGCGCATCTAAACATGGCTTACCCTCTCAACCCACAGGCCTCACCAAATGCCACTGCCCCGCAGCGCGAAACGAGGCTGTGGGAAACGCCCCCACGGTCCGGATCGTTCAAGGCCTTGCTCACGACTGAGCTCCTCGGAGAAACTTCTTGGCCCATGTCTCGGTTTTGTAGGTGTAGAGGTCCATGAAGTCGTCGCGCAGAAGCATAGCGCGGTAGAGGCGACGATTAGCTCGCACCTGCTCGCGGAGCACCCGTTTGTCTTTCGCGCTGCGGTTGTGTTTGGCCTTGAGAAGGGGAAACTTGGTGTTCTTGAGGTTGCGCTGGGCAGTCCCTTTGAGCTCGCGCACCAGCTCGCGCCGGGTCTTATCCACGGCCTCGTTCAGATGCTTGACGATGTGGAAGCGGTCAAAGATCACCCGTGCCTGAGGAGCCTTTTTGCCGACGACAGTTATGTACGGCTCCCACATGTCCATGCTGACCGCTTCGAGCTCCGCGGCTCTTTGTGGTCCGAGCTTGCGGAAAAACCGCAGCAGCGTCTTGGCCTTGCGCTCCTTTCCCGCCCAGACGACCCGGCCGCTGAGATGGTCTATTACCACTGTTAAGTACTTGTGGCGTTTGCGGTAGCTGATCTCGTCCATCCCAATCACCCGCAATCCATCGAGCTCGCGCCGCTCATCCCGCTGCTCGGCAACCACTCGCTGGATGATCCGTCGCACCGAACGCCACGTCACTCGGAAATAGTTCGCCACGGCGCTGACGTCCGTCCTCTGTGCCAGCCACGCTACCTCTTGTTCGAAGCTTTTGGTAAAGCGGCTTCCCTTGTCGGCCCAAGGCACCTTTTCTCTGACCACTCCACACCGCCGACATACCACTCGTCGGATCGAGTAGATAGGTCCGGACTCCGAACAGGTCCAAGTGCCGCCAGTAGCGATTGTAGCGATCTTTGTTCTTGCGGACCTTTCGTCCGCAAATCCCGCACAGAGGCTTCCTCCTCCGTGGTACTACATCCACCACCACTCTGGCTTTGTCCGCCTGGAAGTGGAAACCTCGGACCCACAGGCCTTGCAATCCGATGAGCTTGTTGACTAACGTAGTAACGCGCATCGCGGGAACGCTCTTTTCTCTTTCGGAAAAAAAGATTCTAGCGTTCTCGCCGATGCGCATCTACACATGGCTTACCCTCTCAACCCACGGGCCTCACCAAATGCCACTGCCCCTCAGCGGGAGACGAGGCTGTGGGAAACGCCCCCACGGTTCTGGTCGTTCAGACCTTGCTCACGACTGAGTTCTCTTCGAAGCCTGGAAGGGCGTTTTCCATAGCCTCCACTAATCGAGCCCCCCCTTCCTTATTCCATATGAATTAATCTTTCTTGTATATATATCAGGAGGGGCCTGTGGGCGCTCGTGGGAAACGCGAAGCGTTTTCCAAGCGATTGTGGAAAACGCCGCTCCACGTTTGTACGTGCTCACAACCTTTCCCTAAACGCCTCTCTCCCCCGGAGTTTCCGGCGTTTTCCACAATCGCGGCAGCGTCCATAGGCCATGCCCTCCAACACAAATCAGATCCCCCGAAACGACAGGAGAACCATATTTCATCGCGGTGGATTACGGATTAAAGTGATAAACAACACGTGTCCTCACTGGGGTCGACCGGTCGAAGTGTCTCGTTTCGCTGCCGGATGCGATCCAGGAGGGCCTGCGGGTCTACCGGCTCTTGGGCTTGTAATAGAGGATGTAATCGGCCCGCTTGCCCTTGCCCCGGCTCACCAGCTTGCCGCGCACGATGATTTGTCCCTTGGTGAAACTGACTTCCTCGCGGATTTGCGTCATCTCGTCCCATCCGGCCTGTCGCCGGGCGGGCGTGATGAATTTGGTGTAGATGTCGCGTTTCGAGAGGCTTCGCTTGTCTATTCTGCTTTGGATCGACAGACTAGTCCTGATACAAGCGTGATTGGATAGAAAAGTAATTCAAAATAGAAAAAAGTACTCGAAATGCCCGTGTTTCCGGCGTATAAAGAAAGCTACTAAACAAATCTTAACGCGCCAGGAGGGCATTTCGAGTGAGTAAGAGTAGACAACAGAAAGTAAAGAATGGCAAGCGTCGCATCGAACGTCGTTTGAGGCGAAAGAATTGGTCTCAACAAGACGAGCCAATGTTCAAAGCGAATAACAATCATTACTAGTTGTCGGAGCGAACGCGAGGTATTGGGGTAGGCGGGATCGGTGCGGTCCACAAATTAGCGTTGGCGAGCGGGTTGGTTGAGGCGATCGACGAGAAGGTCGATGTCCTGAAAGTTTCATCTGCCCTACCACGAGTCGGATCATGTGCTGAACATCGCGTACAACATATTGTCAGGCGGGACGTGCCTAGAGGACATCGAGTTGTTGAGAAACGACGAGGTGTATCTGGATGGGCTCGGCGCTCAGCGGATCCCTGGCCCGACGATTGTCGTCGATTAGAGGAAAAAGACATCAACGGATTGATGGAGGCCTTCAACGAAGTGCGCCGGCGTATGTGGTCACAGCAACCGGAAGAATTTTTTGATGAAGCGAAGATCGATGCAGACGGCACCTTGGTGGAAACTCTTGGAGAGTGCAAAGAAGGAATGCACCTCTCGTACAAGGGGACATGGGGTTTCCACCCGTTGGTGGTGTCGTTAGCGAATACTCAGGAGCCGCTTTTTCTGGTGAATCGAGGGGGCAATCGTCCGTCGAGTGAAAGGACGAGCGAACGACTGGACCAGGCGGTCGAATTGTGTCGGCGAAGCGGCTTCAAGAAAGTGACGCTACGCGGTGACACAGACTTTTCGCAAACGAAACACCTGGACCGCTGGGATGAGCAGGAAGTTGAGTTCGTATTCGGAATGCCCACGATGAAGAACTTGGTCGAAATCGCGGACAACCTTTCCAGTCGGGCCTGGAATCGGCTTGAACGGCGTCCGAAGTATGAGGTGAAGACGGTGCCTCGGCAGAAACCGGAAAATGTGAAAGAGGCGATTGTTCAAGAACGAGAATACAAGAACATCCGGACCGTGTCGGAAGATGTTGCAGAGTTTGAGTACTCACCCACCGCATGCAAGAAAACGTACCGCATGGTCGTTCTCCGCAAAAACCGGTCGATAGAGAAAGGTGAGCAGCGTTTGTTTGACGACATCGTTTACTTCTTCTACATCACCAACAAGCGGGATATTGCGGCCGAGGAGATCGTGTGGGAATCGAACGACCGGTGCAATCAAGAGAACCTAATCGCGCAGCTCAAGAGCGGGGTTCATGCGCTTGAGACACCGCTCGACAATCTAGAGAGCAACTGGGCCTATATGGTGATGGCATCTCTGGCTTGGAACCTCAAGGCCTGGTTCGGGCTTTCACTTCCCGAGAAGGGACGATGGGCGAGCAAGTACAAAATTGAGAAGCGAGCGGTGATCGAGATGGAGTTCAAAACGTTCGTCAACGCGTTTATCCGCGTCCCTGCCCAAATTATTCGGCAGGGCAGAAAAACCATTTACCGCCTACTCGCGTGGAATCCTTGGCAGCCGGTTTTTCTTCGAGGCTTCGACCAGTTCACGACGCGTATGCAATGTTGAAATAGAGGTCTGCATTTTCGTAACAGACACGCTCCTTAACCGGAGAGCTATCCCCAAAAGCTATTTATGAACCGTTGCGACCGGTACAGACAGTTCAAAACAGGATCAATCCCGAACTTCTTCGCGGCAAGACGCTGTTCAGCTTTGTGAATACACGTAAATCTGCAGTTAGAGCGTATCGAGTGTCAATGCGCTTGTTTGAGGACTAGTTTGCTTCGCGGAGCTTGCGCATGATCCGGTCTTCGACCCATTGGCTGCTCCACCAATCGATCGGTGTGATAGCGGTACCGTGCAGGAGCGTCGTGAAGTGCAGGTGATCGCCACCCGCTAAGCCCGTCGCACCGCTCCGGCCGAGTTTCCCGTCGAGCTCGATCATCTCGCCGACACGGACATCGATGGACGACAAGTGTGCGTAAAGCGACTGCAGACCCATACCATGATCGAGAATCACGCAGTTGCCGTAAATACCGAGCCAGCCGGCATGGACGACACGTCCGCGGTTCGCGGCAGACACTGGCGCTGCCGCCGTTGAAGCGAGGTCAAAACCCAGGTGAGTCTGATGATCGACGACATCACCTTCATAAATGTAATCACGCTGGTCGGCAAAGCCCGATTCGACAGCCGTGTTGATGAGCTGCTTGAAGGATCCCTGCCAGAGCATCTCTGGAACCGTCTCGACACTCAGGCTCGCGATGTACTCGTGGTTTTCGCGACGCATATCGCTATTGATGCTGATATAGGACGCCAGAACATCAGTTGAGTCATCGACAAGAAAGTCGGGCGAGTTTTGCAGGATGGCCGGCACGACACGAGAGAGAAAGCGATCATTCAAATTGATTCGGCTTTCCCGAAATTGCTTTGGAAAAACATGTTGATCGAAAGTTGCACTGCCTTCGTTACCAAGAGGGTCACGTGCGAAAACGCTGATCGGTGTGTTGAGATCCTGATCCCACGAAAGGGCGTAGAACGCAACATGCAACATAGGATCAGCGCTTTCGACACCGGCACCGGCAGCCGGGAAACCTGGATACTCACGCTCGCCGACACGCACGCCGGAAACTGAATCGGCTGGTGTTACGCGATACACGACGAGCTCGGAACCGCCGTGATTGATGTAGTGAAACTGAGATTGAACGACGATAACCGGCCGGCGCAAACGAACTTCGATCCCTAGTTCGGATTGCGTTATGGCTTCGCGAAGGCCGAACAATACGGGTCGACCCGCTGTGACCGCGACACTCGCTGACCCATCACTGAGTGACTCAAACCGTTGCCTGCCAATCGGCTGCCTGAGCACCAAGCGATCCTCGCCTTCGCGTACAAGCCCTGACGCACCGCCGCGGGTCGCAAGTTTGAATACTTGCAGCGTCTCGCCGCCCTGTTCGAGCGTCACCTCGAGCAAACTGAGTTCACCCGGCGTATCGATCGTCATGACGAGCTCACCCACTTGACCTACGGCCACAGGCTCGATGAATTCGATCATAGGACCAGGCGCACACCCAGCCACAACCCAAGCGGCACCCGCGCCCGCAGCCACTAAGATAAACAGCGCGACATATTTCTTCATGCGCCAGATTCTAGCAGTCCTGTGCGCTCAGGTGGACCCATCGCGTCCAAAAACACAAACGAACTCCGAATATGTCCATTTTTTTGGCGCTCCGCCTGTGCCATCTTGGCTTCCATGAAACAGGGACTCAAAATCGTCCCGCCGCCATCGGTACCCATGGCCGTGGCGCGCGCATTAGCGAAGTCGTTCTTCTCGACCGCCACGGGAGTTTTTACGTTACGTGTTCACCGGGGCCACTTCTACCAATGGTCAATGCGCTTATCGAGGAACGTTGCGCGAAGGTCGATCACTGGAAGACTTCGAACCAACGCCAACGCTGGCTCGCGACCGCGCTCACCGACATCGAGCCGCGCCTCCGGAAGGTGATGGGCTACCGACACCTTCCAAAGCTGCGTGAAGCGCTCAAGCGTGAACTGAAGATCGAGACCGCGAAAAAGAATACATCGAGGAAGAACGTTGCTTAAACGAACCGGGAGCCGTGGAAAATTTCAACTAAGAATGGGCTTGACTCCAAAATCGCTCCTTAGGCTCCTGCGCCAGCTTTCTGGGCGGCCGAGCCGAAAAGCAATGTGGGGTTATGACAACGAAAACGGCATCGGCGTGAACCCGAGCGACATTCTGTTGGTTCAGGAGGGCGGTGCCGTGTTTATGACCCGCGTCCCCTGGACGCGGGAATGGGCGTTTCTGGACATCTGAAGGTGGCGCAATGCCACGATGGTGGGATATTATCCGGCTCTGGAGGCTCCGAAATGCGTACGAAATTCGTCCCGCTTGTTCTGGTCGTGCTGGTGTCGTCTACCGTCTTTGGCCAGTCACCGCCACTCGACTCGCCGCGGCCGATCGAGATGCGCGAAACCGTGTGGCTCGAAGAGCTCACCTGGATGGAAGTGCGCGACCTCGTTCGAGACGGCACGAAAACGATCATCGTCTCGACCGGGGGAATGGAGCAGAACGGGCCGTACCTCGCGACGGGCAAGCACAACTATGTGCTCCAGGCCATCTGCCCGGCGATTGCCCGAAAGCTCGGTAATGCTCTTTGTGCCCCGATCGTTCCCTTCGTACCCGAAGGCGATATCGAGCCGCCCTCCGGCATGATGCGCTATCCGGGCTCGATCAGCGTGACCGCCGCGACGTACAAAGCGCTCCTCTCCGACATTGCCTCGAGCCTCAAGCAGCACGGCTTCGAGCACATCATCTTTATAGGAGACAGTGGCGGGAATCAGGACGGCATGAAAGAAGTAGCCTCTGAGCTCACCAGGAAGTGGGCCGGGAGCAAGTCTGCCGTGCACTACATTCCCGAGTTCTACGACTACCCGGGCCTCCGGGAGTGGGCCGGTAACGCGTTCGGCTGGAAAGAGGAGCTCGAGGACATCCACGACGACCCCGCGTCCTCCAGCATAGTGATGGTCGTCGACCCGAACCACGTCCGCATCAAAGAGCGCCAGGCCAAGGGCAAAACGACCATCAACGGCATCAGCCTGCTCCCCGTCGACAAAGCCGTCGCAAACGGCAAGAAGCTCGCCGAGCATCGCGCGGAAATTACGGTCGCCGCGATCAGAAAGGCGATCGCGAGCTCGTCAACGGACGATCACTAGCCCAAAAGCACCTTCGGGCGGGGCGAGCGGGCGTAGGTTATGTTTCGTCGGAGGACGTCCGGCTCCGCAGTGTCTCGAGCTCCTCCGGTGTGCCTTCCGTTTATTCGTCCTGCTGCCGAAGAGCGAGATTCTCGAGAGCCAGCGAGCGGCGCGTTTTGACTTCCCAAAGTCCGTGGCCTCCATCATTATTACACTCGCCTCGCTGCTTGAGTTCGCGTAGGGGAGAACGTCTTCTTGCAAGCGGCGCGTCGCTCCGCCGATCGGTCCGCGTCAGTCATCAAGGTCGACCTTAACGGAGACCACGACCGCAGCAGTCGTTACTCCTCGGTGAGTCTCCGTCGGTCCCGCGCAGTTCAAAACTCGGATGTTCGAGTTTATGGGAGGAACAGGTGGCGCGTCGGCGTCCCTTCTACGGACTCCCGAATTTTTCACCGAAGAAGTCCCCGGGATTCCAGGTGGGCCGATCCGCGTCCGAGGCCACGTGAAATCCCAGGAGAAAGTTCGTTTTGGCGAAAAGGGCGGCAGCGTCCAGATCCATCGGCTGGTTCAGATCGTCGGCGGGCTGATGGTAGCGTGTTCGTCTCCACTCGTCCTTGAGCGCCGCGCCATCCCGGTCGGGCTCGCCCGTCTCGAGACCCAGGTTCATGAAGACGGCGGGTACGCCCCAGCGCACGAAGCTGTACTGATCGCTCCGGATGAAGAGCACTTCTTCTGGCTCGGGGTCGGGGCTGACGCGGAGGTCCATTTGTGCCGCGACACGCTCGACGACGTCGGCAAGGCTGGAGTGCTCGGCGCCGGTGGGAATGATCTCGTGGAGCGCGTGCATTACCGGTCCGGCATCCAGGTTGAGGTTGGCCACTATCTGCTCCCGGGGGACGGTGGGGCGAGACATGAAGTAGTCCGAGCCGAAGGAGTCCCTTCTCCTCTCCGGTCACGGCCAGAAACAATACGGAGCGCCGGGGTGGTTCTTCCAGGGTGGCGAAGGCGTGAGCGATCTCGATCATTACCGCCGTCCAGACGGCGTTGTCCATGGCGCCGTTGTAAATCGCGTCACCGTCGACCGGCTCACCGATGCCAACGTGATCCAGATGCGCGCTGTAGACAACGTACTCGTCTCGAAGCTCCGGATCCGAGCCCCGGCGCTGGCCGATGACATTGGGGCTCTCGACGCGCTCGTGGCGCGTGACCACGTCCTTCGCAATGGTTTGACAACGGGAACCTACGCACTACTGCCGCAGTTGGACGATAGACCATTGGTCTTTGGAGAACACCAACCGACGCCAGAAGAAACGGTGATGTTCGACCTCATGCGGTTCGCCGGGAGTGAGTCTGATGTTATCTGGATTGATGACCGCTGGGTCCAGTCGCATGAGCACAGGTATAGCATGCGGATTGTGGGTACCGTTGACCTGCTTAGCTGGCTCAGAGACACTGGGAAAATGTCGCCCGCTGATTTCGCGCAAGCGCTCAATGATATGCGGGCAGCAGACGTACGGTTCGTTGCGTTCGATGCGGACGAACTTGTTGCCGCGTTACGCGAGGCTCCGATTGAAAACGGCACACTGGTTGAGACTAAAACTCTACGTGTGCTGCGATAGTACTACGCACGGTGTTTGCTCGAAGCGGATATACTCCGTCCTCCGCCGGGGGACAAGGAAGCGCTCAACACAGCAACAGAGTGGCATTTCCTCTTTGGCTGTGGCCTCGCTGTTGTGAAAGCCATGGTCAAGGTCTGGGAAATTGGCCCAGGCGATCGTGCGGTCGAGCAAGCCGAGTGGCTGCTAAACAACATGTGTACGGACGATCGCGGTTTTCATGGGACTGCCGCACCACGGACAGAAGCCAAAGATGCATATCTTGCGAGCGCGTCGCTGACAAATTTGATCGTGGGCTCAATGCGCCTGGACGGGCAGGAGTCCCTTCGTGAAGCGCGGCGCGAGTATCTGCAGTGGCTGCACCAGCATATCATACGAGGACGATTCGCCACGGACGTCGATCTCACTCGGGCGGTCGTCGAACAGCTCAAAGAAACCATCACTCAAAGTCTGGAGAACGACGATGAAGCGATGGGGTCGATAACCTTGCACCTGATGGGGCGGCTGTGGTTGGACCTTCCCAACGATCTCCGGAAGCTGATGGAGCCTGACCAGGAGTTTTTACGAAGGCTCGGCATCTCGATGAGGTCGATTGTAGACATCGGACCACTTCGATTGGAACGGCGGTCATTTTGGGACACTTTGTCACGGGTCCTAGCCCAACGGCGAAGCGAGGGCGTCGGCGCTGGCAATGTTACTCGAGCAGCTGGCGGAAGGCGATTCATCTTCGGTGTTCTTAAGGAGCGGTCCCTTTATCCTGCGCTTGTGTGACGCCCTTCCCGTGAGTCAGGCACGACATTTCTGGCGTGTGCGGAATTTGCTGCGACTGAAATCATAGTGGTGCTTCTGTCATCGGAGTTCGGTCGGTCCCGAAAGCTGGAATTCCGCACGGACGCCGCGTTTTTCAACGAAAAGATTCTCAAGAGGCTAGAGCGCTCCCGAAGCGAGTTCGCGATCAAGGCTCCGTTCTGGCCGTGGCTCGGCCTAAAGGAGGTCGTCGCTGGGCGCAAGCGATGGCACCGCGTGAGTGACGAAATCGACGGCTTCTCCATCAAACACTTCATCGAGCCCTGGAATATCACCGTCCGGATCGCGATCTATCGGAAGCGAGTTCGACATCGAACGGCGAAGAACTTCCAGCTCGACCTGTTTTCTCCAGACGACGGCTACTTCGAGTACTCAGCCGTCGCCACCAACAAATCGCTCACCGTCCAACGCCTTTGGTACTTCGCTGCTGGGCGAGGCGGCCAAGAGAAAACCTTCGCCGAATTGCGCAGCCAGTTCGCTCTCGACGTCGTGCCCACTAAAAACTATGCCGCCAATAGCGCCTGGCAACAGTTGAACGTGCTCGCACACAACCTGTGTCGCAGCTTTCAGCTCGACACCATCGCTGAAACGAAAGGCATCTCTCGAAAGCGTACATGCACCCATCTGCTGCACACCATCCGCACCATCCGCTTCCGCATCATCAACAAAGCCGGCCGCCTCGTTCGCGTTAGTGGTCGAAACGCGCTCCGAATGGCCACAAACTCCTCCACTCAGACACTCTTTGAAAGAATCGAACTCGCGCTAGCGTCATGAATTATTGTTCGATTAGGGTTAACTCTTGGGCGACTCCTAAGCTGCTGATTTATGGCCTATTTCAAAAGGGCCGAGTTTTGGCACAGGACGGGGTGCGGCGAGTACTTACGTTTATGACTCGGTGCGAGAGATGACTTGGTAAGAGCCCGAGTCCGGCCTTCCATCGTCCTGGAGGTTGGAGATCTCGAGAGTATATGAGTCGGCTGGTTCTTCTTCCGCAGTGATTCGAGTAGGCTTCGCTGGCGGTTCACCGATTGAAGACGCGACGACGTCTTCGCACGCATTCCTCTGGGAAAGCCGACAATTACATTGG
The DNA here is from genome assembly GCA_965197495.1 of Candidatus Marinacidobacterales bacterium. GTDB lineage: Bacteria > Acidobacteriota > Vicinamibacteria > Marinacidobacterales > SMYC01 > SMYC01. Next base: position 8,681,027 of record OZ240210.1, on the reverse strand, counting down.
CCACGATAAATGACGGCGTCAAGCCTGTTGGAATCTCGATTCCAGTCAATAACGGCCTCGATGTCACCTAAGGCTGTCGTGCTGAACGAGAAGAACCTAAGGAAATCGCAGTCTAACGTTTGTGAGGACTCGAGAGTGCCAATGTTGAAACTACTCTCAGCTATCACCCTGCTTAAATCGAAAACTGGCGCCACTGCGCCAGCAGGTGGCTTGCAGTGAGTCATCGCCAAGAAGGCGGCTGCAACGATCACATTCTTTTTTCGGCATTCGCTCATCCAACCTAAGTGGCGTTTCTTAAGCGGCCTAGTTCTCAATCTTCGGCATTCGGGCGTCAAGTATACCAATACTAGTTCGCCAATCCGCTGCCATGCGTGGATCCACCTGTCCCTTCCATAAACTCGAGCTTGCATGAGAGGCGATTTCCCTGACATTTTTCGAGAGTGTTCTGAAGGGGCTTCACAAAAGCCCACAAATCATTACCGATCCGTCTCATATATCCGAGCCTGGCGTCATATCGGTGTCCGACGTTTCATGCCTAGCGATTCCTGACGGTTGTATGGGATGTGTCCCGAGGTCCGTGGAAAAAAAACGGCGCCCTCCACTCCGTCATCAGAGTATCATATCAGGAGGCAGCCTCCGCGTGTTCGGGAACCTCGCTCAGACGTTGGTAGCCGTCGATGCGTCGTAGTTGAATCTGGCCAGAGGCGATAAGCCCAAACAGCAAAGCGACCGCGGACTCCTCGCTGGAGAACGACGCTTGGGTTTTCGTCCGGCGTCGAAACTCGCGGTTGAGATTCTCCAGAGCATTGGTCGTTCGAATCGATTTCCACATGGCACGAGGGAATTCGTAGAAGGTCAGCAGCTGATTACCGGCCTCCTCTAGGCTTCGGACGACGGCCGGCGCGAGAGGCGTCCACTTGGCGACGAGCTCGTCATAGGCTTTGCGAGCATCGATCCCGTTCTTGGCGTAGACGATCCGGTTGTAGTCACGCCGGAGCTCACGGCGTGCGTGCGCCGGGCAATGTTCGAGCAAGTTGGCGCGCTTGTGCTCGGTACATCGCTGCAACCGGCACCCCGGCCACTTCTCCAGCGCTTTCGTCAGCCCCTTGTGGCCGTCACTGATCACTAGCTTGGGAGCCCGGAGTCCTCGAGCCTGGAGTCCCTCCAGCACGGAGCCCCAATGCGTCGAGGCTTCGCTCACCGCCAGACGCAATGACAACAGACGTTTCTGCCCGTCTGGCGCGGGTGATTCCACAATTAAGTGTTGGCGGCCAGCCCGTAACCCGTCTGCGTGCTAGAGTTTGAACCAGAATTCTGAAGACACAGTTCTCTCATCGTCAGGGCCGAGCCGAAGTGAAGAATCGCAGATGTCTCAATCTCGCATGTCCGTTGCGGGGCAAAGTCAGTTTCGGAAACATCGTTCGCCACGGATTCTACCGAACCAGGTCCGGGAAACGCCGTCGATACCGGTGCGGCGAGTGCGGAAAGACGTTCTCTTCGACGAAAGGCACGCCCTACTACCGTCTCCAACATCGAAGAGCTACTTTCGATGGGGTCATCGCTCTCAGAGTCGAGGGTGTCAGCATTTCTGCGATTTCCCGGATCGAAGGGATTGCCTGGAACACCGTCGCCCGCTGGCTCGAGAAGGCAGCCCAAGTGTGTCGTCGATTCAACCACAGAAGGATCGCTGGCTTCGCTGCCGAAGAGCTTCAAGCCGACGAGATTCGCACGTTCGCGGGCAACAAGAAGACGCCGAGTTGGGTCTTCGTTACAATCGAGGTCTGGTCTCGGCTCTGGCCATCAACGGTGACGGGAAGGCGAAGCTACCGGAACACTCACGCTCTGCTTCGCGACCTTTCGAAGCGGATGAATTTCGGGCGTCTTCCCCTGATCGTCACGGATGGATTCGAATTCTACCAGAAGGTCATCCGTCGCTTCTTCGGGCTAGCGTGTCTTTACGGCCAGGTCCTCAAGACGCGCAGGAACGGTCGTATCATCAAGGTCGAACGGAGAGCGCTGCACGGAGCCGCGTGGCGATTCGAAGACGCGCTCAATAACTCCGAGGACTCCTCGACATTGAACACGTCGTTCATCGAGCGGTTAAATCTGACCATCCGGCAAAGCTCGGCATACCTTTCGAGACGAACGCTTTCCCACGCTCGCTCGACGGAGAGGCTTGATGAGCACCTGGAGTTGCTCCGTTGCTATTACAACTTCGTCCCTCCGTGGTGAACTTCTTGTCGCGGTCCAGGATGAGGAATCGCTTGCCGCGCAGAAAGCCGTCGAGCGGGTCGGTGAGATTCCGACCGACCTGCATCATGAACGCGTCGTCCGGCCCAGGAGTTATTCCGGCAATGTGCACTTTTCGCGAAGACAGCTCGATGACGACGAGCACATAGTAGGTCACGAGCCTGCGAACTGTGGCGACCTCGACGGTGAAGAGGTCGATCGCAGCAACGGTTTCCCAATGGGCGGCGAGAAACGTGCGCCATGGCGTTCGCTCACTTCGCTCCGGCGCAGGCTCGATGCCATGTTCTCGCAGAATATTGGCGATGGTGCTCCTGGCTGCCGTATGGCCGAGATTCGAGAGGGCGCCGCGAATGCGTGTATACCCCCACCTCGGATTCGACTTCGCCATCCCACTCCATGCCGGATTGCTTCAGGCGATAGCCGATGATAGTTTTACAGCCAGTCTCGACGACACCTGAACCGACGAAGAAACCCTGGGACCGGAAGTGGGCATATCTCATACGGTCCCTTGTTCTTTCGCAAGTAGGCGATTCCCTTCGTTGCCTTCTCTCCGTTTGCTGTAGCCCGATTCTGTGTGCCACTTTCGTTTGCCGAGCTGAGCTTGTGCTGCAATGTTGCGATTGCGCTGTCGGCTGCTCGCCGGCCCCGATGCGAGCAGGGCGCCCTTGCGCGGCGGTATCAGCACCCTCGGCGAGCGATGAGCGCTGTGATTCTCGATTGCCTCATAGACGCCGCCGGCGTCGTATGCGGTGTCAGCTCTGGCCGATGAGATGGGACTGTCGATCTGTCCGACAAGCGATGCAACCCGCGATGAATCGCGGGCTCTTTTGCTCGTCAGCTCGCCGGCGACGACTTCGCCAGTCTGCTCGTCGACACACAGATGGAGCTTGCGATAGTCCCTGCTCTTTGGTGCTCTGCGCAGCTGGCCGGCGTGGGCAGCGAGACCGCTGCTGTCGATCAAGATGTGCAACGGCGTCTTCTGCTTGTCTTGGTAGAAGGGGACCTTACCAGCTTCGCCTTGCGCCTCGAAATCGTGGTGTGACCGGGCACATCATTGTCTAGCTTCATCAGAGCGAACAACGATCGCAGCAATCCCTCGCTCTGCCTAGATGACAGATGAAACACCATGCCCAGGGTGACAGCCGTCTCGATGGCGTGGTTCGAGTACTTGCGTTGACGGCCCGGTTTCCTCCTCCTCGGCCGGGGCGCGTCCCAGTTCACAAGCTTGCCGGCGGTGAGCGAGATCCAGACGGTCAGGCTCCCACGGTTGCGTAGACCCGCCTCATATTCACGCCAATTCCTCACGCGATAGGCCTTCTTCACATACTTCCGCTGAGTGCGTTTGAAAATGCTCATGGGGAACCTCGAATCCGTGAGTACAGGACAATTGTGGACCGAGATCGCGAGTTGTGCACCAAGGCAGCCATGGGCCAACATCGAGCAGTCGTACGACGGCTTCACGCACGACCCGAAGGGGCGCCGGTTCAAGGTGGCGCTGACCTATCGCTTCGGAGGCTGACAGCTCCGTCGCTGGTGCCTGCGTCATTGACTGTTGCGGGCATAAGGGGAAGACTTTGTAGTGCAATAGGTTACATCAGATTTTAGCGTCACCGGACTTCAGCTTGCGCCAAACTGTGCATAAGTGCTGTCCTCGCACGACGACGTGGACGAGCCGGCAACAGTAAACGGAGCAAGCACCTGCGGTTCCGCGCCGGCTAGCCCGGACTATTCACGAAGGGCCCGGTCGAGGGTAGAAACAAAAGCCTCCGCATGGTAAAACGCTATTGCAACACAGGCCTTTGAGGTTCACGGGCCCGACCCGCTGGCGCACTACTGATCGACTGGAGAGATTGGAGGGGTATACGATGATGCGGTCACTGCTTCTCGGCGCGTTGCTCGTATCACCCACGCTTTACAACGGCACCCGTTTTCTACGCCCTTGTGGGCGCGCGGTGCTCTTTCCCGTTCGGTCCCGGCAAAGTCGCTTTCAGTGGCCCTCTTTTGATACTCTTGGAGCCAGTGCTGAGCGTGGAAACGACATCGAAAAGGAAGTCGAATGAGTGCTATATTGAACCGATGGTGTTGCCGGATTTTTATTCTCACATTTGCCGTTTGCCTGTTCCCCCGGTTATCACTGGCAGCTGAAGGGCTGGACAGCGGGGACACCGCGTGGGTCATCGTCTCTTCCACGCTGGTGCTGATGATGACGTTGCCGGGGCTGCTCTTGTTTTATGCTGGTCTCGTCCGCTCGGTCAACGTAATTTCCACGTCAATCCATTGTTACGCGATTGCATGCCTCGCGTCGGTACTATGGTTCGCTGTCGGTTACAGCCTAGCGTTCGGAGACGGAGGGCAGGCCAACGCCTGGATCGGCGGGCTGGAAAAAGCGTTTCTCGCCGGTGTCGGTGCCGATGCCTTAGTCGGAACGATCCCGGAGTCGGTCTTCTTCACGTTTCAGATGACATTCATCATCATTACGCTCGGCTTGATCGCAGGTGCCTACGCGGAACGGATCAAGTTCGCCCATGTGATGCTGTTTAGCGGCTTATGGGGGATTCTAGTTTACGCGCCGGTGACCCATTGGATATGGGGCGGAGGTTTTCTGGCAACGCGCGGCGTGCTCGATTTCGCGGGTGGGCTTGTCGTTCATACCACGGCCGGCGTTTCGGCGATCGTGATCGCCTTGATGCTGGGTAAACGGCTCCGTTTTCCGGATAAGCTAACGCCGCCCCATAATCCCATCTTGACCGTGATCGGCGCTTCACTGCTTTGGGTCGGCTGGTCTGGATTCAACGCTGGAAGCGCGTTGGCAGCGAACGGCAACGCGGGCCTAGCCTTAGTGGCGACCCTTATTGCGGCCGCCGCCGCTTCTCTCGTGTGGATGGCTCTGGAGTGGTGCCACTCCGGCAAGCCCAGTCTAATCGCAACGGCAACCGGCACCATAGCGGGACTCGCCACGGTGACGCCGGCAGCGGGTTACGTAGCGCCTGCCGGGGGCCTTGTTTGCGGGATACTGGGCGGTATCCTTTGCTACTATGCGACCCGGTTTGTCCTGGGCCGATTATTAGTGGACGATTCCCTGGATGTATTTGCCGTCCACGGCGTGGGCGGAATACTCGGCACGCTCCTGGTGGCGGTGCTGGGCGCCGAGACGTTTGGCGGATTGGGCCTCGAAAACGGCATCGCTTCTCAGTTTATCTCTCAAGCGACGGGAGTTGTGGCGGTGGTCGTATGGTCGGTGCTGGCAACCTGGTTGATCGTTCTCCTGACGCGTGCGATGGTCGGACTCAGGGTCAGTGAGAAGGAGGAAGCCGAAGGTCTCGATTTCGAGTCCCACGGAGAGCGCGGCTACACCTCGTAGTGGGACCGGTGGGGGACAGCATAAACAAGGGTGGACTTGCACATTGGGAGGGTAAGCCGCAATGGCTATGCTGCAATCGGCCCGGTTGTCGCTCTCGAGCGGCAGACCTGTCGTCGCCTATATCGCATGGACGGGTGGAACTAGGGAAGATGCAACTCTTTCAAGCGAGCGGGAAGTCGACTATGTCCGTCTGCGTCCGCATCCGGCCGATTTCGCTCTTCACTACGACATCTAGGGCGGAGCAAGTAGCCAGTAGCCGAAAAGTCATCGGCGGGGCACGCCTTGGCACGTTCGTTTAACACAATAGGTTCGTTTGGACTGCGAATCGAGAGGAGAAATGTGTCCATGTTCGAGAAGTTAAGGCTATACCTAGTGAGTTTTTCTTTGGTCCTGGGTTCTCTGAGTATCGTCCCTGCGGCTCCGGCGCAAGACTCGATATACTCGTTCGGTGGCGATGCGGCATTTGCGAGCAAGTACATCTGGCGGGGTCAGAGGCTGACGAACGACTGGAGTCTCCAGCCGGCCGCGACGGTGGGTATCGGCAACTTCTCGTTCAATGCGTGGGGGAGCTTGGATATCACGGCGGTGAACGAAGGGGATGCGCTTCCCATACCCGAGAATCCGTTCGCGCCTGATGGTGCAAGCGGCTTGAAGGGTAAGTTTTCAGAGATCGACTACACGTTCTCCTACTCTCATTCGCTCGAGTCCGTTTCTATCGATGGAGGAGTCATCTTCTATACTTTTCCCGAGCGGTCCGCCTCGCTGCCCTCGACCACTGAGGTATACGCGGGCGTGACGTTCGACAACATTATGCTGGCGCCCTCGGGAACGTTTTACATCGACGTCAATGAAACCGGACAGGATGGGGGACGCACGGGTTTCTACTTCCTGCTCGCCGCCGGGCATTCCTTCGCCACGAATAGCGATGTGGTCTCGGCCATCGACCTCTCCGCTTCGTTATCCCTGGCCAATAGCGGTTTCGGTGAGTACTACTATGGCGCGTCCGAAACGGGCATTCACGATTTCAACCTGACGGTGAGTATTCCGTTCACACTGAACGATGAGTGGTCGGCGAGCGCCTTTGTTTCTTACAGCGCCCTGCTCGGGGAGTTCCGCTATCTCCAGTATCTAGATCCCCGAGATGTTTACAAGGGTACGGCAGGCGATCCCAAAAGCTCAGCCGATACACTCTGGGGCGGAGTCGCCTTTAGTCTAGCCTTCTAGTTGTGCTCCGCAAAAAGTCGACCCGGCGTTGATTGCGCGTTTTAGACCTGCTATGTTCCGCTGCTTCTGACCGATCTTCTTTTTTGCGGATCACAGGCGAGAAACGTGCGCCATGGCGTCCGCTCACCTCTCGCCGGCGCAGACTCCGATGCCATGTTCTCGCAGAACATTGGCGATGGCGTCCTGTGCCAAAACTCGGCCCTTTTGAAATAGGCCATAAATCAGCAACTTAGTGTCTGTGTTTGCGACCGGGCCAAGGGCCGTGGGCTTTACAATCGTCTTGGGCGGGCGGGTCGTCACCATGCAGATGACCTCCTAGTCGAGAGCGAATATCGAAGCGTGTTCCTGAAGCTGTTTCCACGCTACGCCGAGCGGGCCCACCAAGGGGCTACCGTCGCCGGCGACCATCTACGCGGCACGGCAGTAGTAGTTGAGAATGCCCCCAAGTCGCTCTCGCGACACGATGGGGCCAGCGTCAGTCGCGCTTGCCGGCAGAGGTGTGATGAGCTCGTTGCCGAGACCTTGGTGGTTCCGTTCTGTGTGATAGTGCACTACGTATTCGGTTATCGCTGTCCGCAGGTGTCGCTCACTGAGAGGTACGAAGCGGTCGAGACACTCTCGACGTATGGAGAGAACGAATCTTTCCGCATATGCGTTCAGATTCGGACTATTGGCGGGAAGGCGCAGGGGCTTCACGCCTGAATCTCTCAAGAGCCCACGTACCGCCTCGGCGAATAGTGGGTCCCGGTCGTGGATGAGGTATCGCTTGCCAAGGAGGAAACCATCCCACATGTCAGTGAGGTTTCTTGCCACCCGCTTCATCCACTCCCCGTTGGGGTCCGACGTTATCCCACCGATGCACACGCAGCGAGTGGCGATATCGATGACAAACAGGACATGGTAGCGGACGAGCCCGAACGGGTTCACAACCTCGACGGTGAACAGGTCTGTCGCAGCGATGGCGCCCCAATGAGCCTTGATGAAGGTGCTCCACGACATGCTCTTGCCCCGCTCCGGGGCAGGCGCGATACCGTGCTCGGCGAGGATCCTCTTGATAGTGTTGCGTCCGAGTTCATGTCCGAGGTTCTTGAGTGCGCCTCGCAGGCGCGTATATCCCCACGTCGGGTTCTCCTGCGCCACGCGCACAATGAGCTCACGGATGTCCTTCGCCGTCGGAGGTCGGCCTGGGCTCCGGTTCTTGCTGCCATCGTACTTGACTGCGATGAGGCAGCGGTACCAACGCAGAAGCGTAGCGGGTGTGGCAACGGACGCAATCTGGGCCAGCGCCTCGCGGCCCAAAGCCTGGGCCTTGACCGCGAGCCTGCGCCGGTCGTCGTCCGAGAGACTGAGACGCTTGCCCCGAAGCCCGGCTCGGAGCACACGGTTCTCCTCTTGCAGGTAGTCGATCACATCCTGCTGCTGGCGGTTGACCCAGCCAGCTAGAACGAGCAGTAGGAATTGCACGTGGTACGTCATCATGGATCTGAAGATAACACCCTCGGGCCAGACGATTGTAAAGCCTACGGCCCTTGGTCCGGTCGCAAACACAGACACTAAGCGCCGCGGCAAAAATAACTACCAAGTCTTTATCGTAATCCATCCGCCGCGAGGGTAGCGATCCGGGCCGGCAGGAAGCGGGTCGTCTAGCGGAACCGCTTTAAATCAGGATCTTCGCAGCTCTCCGAATGCTCGCCCGTGGACACGTACGCCACGGTCTGTTAGAATTACGAACTATGATTCGTAATTCTAACGTCGGCCTTGATTATCTGCGGGGGTTGTTTGCCAAGCAATCCATCGCCACCATGGACCAGCTCAAGAAAACAGTAGGGACTGTAGCTGACCTGACCGTGTACCGGAAACTGAGGGAGCTCGACTACTGCGCCAGCTATTCCCACCGTGGACGTTTCTACACGCTGCGCGAGCTCGCGGAGTTTGATGAAAACGGTCTGTGGTGGATTCGGTCCATCGGGTTTTCAACTCGTGGGACGCTCGTTGCCACGGCCGAGGGGCTGGTGGACGCCTCCGAGGCTGGCTACGCGGTGGAGGAGCTTGATGCCATTGTAAGGGTTGGGACCAAAGATGTGCTGCCGAAATTGGTCCGCGAGAAGAGACTCCGCCGCACGCGGATTGGAAATCGCAATGTCTATTTCTCTCACAAGAGGAGCGTTCGCTCACAGCAAATAGCCAGTCGACGTGTTCGGGAAGCGCAACCCTCTGTGTCCAAGAGTATTGCTGCTCAAGATGTCCTACCCGATGAACTCAAAGCGGCGATCGTCCTGTTCTTTAGTCTGCTCGATGAGCAACAGAGGCGTCTGTATGCGGCGCTCGAATCTTTCAAGTTAGGTTATGGCGGTGATCGCAAGATGGCGGATATCCTCGGGCTCGACGTTAGCACTGTTGCTCGTGGTCGTCGCGAGCTACTCGAGCATGATGTGAAAGTGGATCGGGTCCGAAGAGCGGGTGCCGGCCGCAAACTCATCGAAAAAAAACGCCAGAAGTCATCGCGAGGATCGAAGAACTCATGAAGTACGAGACCGCTGGCGACCCCGTCAGCGGTCTACGATGGACCCGCAAGACCACGGAAAAGATTGCGGACGAACTCTTGGCCCTGGACATTCGCGTCAGTCGCAAAACCGTTGCGAAGCTGCTCAAGCAGAACAACTTCTCACTCCGGACCAACAAAAAGAAGATCTCGAATGGCTCTCCTCCAGAGCGCGACGCCCAGTTCGCCACCATCGCACAGCTGCGGGAGCGCTTTGGTCGACGTGGCAATCCCATCTTGAGTGTCGACACCAAAAAGAGGGAGTTGGTCGGGCGCTTCAAGAATCCAGGACGCGTCTGGGCTCGACAGAGCGATGCCGTCAACGACCACGACTTTCGCTCTATGGCAAAAGGGGTCGCTGTCCCATACGGCATCTATGATCTCCAGCGTAATCGCGGGACCGTGTATGTCGGAACGTCTTACAACACACCGCAATTCGCGGTCGAATGCATCGAGAAGTGGTGGCGGACCGAAAGTCAGAAGCGTTTTCCCGACCGCAGACACCTACTTGTCTTGGCTGACACTGGTGGGAGCAACGGCGCAACCTGCCGTGCATGGAAACACGGCATCCAACACAAGCTGTGCAACGAGCACGGTTTGCACGTCACAGTCGCACACTATCCACCAGGAGCGTCCAAGTGGAACCCAATCGAGCACCGACTGTTCAGTGAGATCAGCAAGAATTGGGCGGGCCGGCCGCTCGACAGCTACGAAACCGTCCTGAACTTCATACGGACCACCAAGACCAAGACCGGGCTCAAGGTAAACGCCCGTCTCGTCAAGAAGCAGTATGCCAAGGGCATCAAAATCTCAGACCCAGCGATGACAGTACTCAACTTCAAACGACCCACTTCGCTGCCGAAGTGGAACTACACATTGCGTCCATCCAAGAATGGGAAATAATTTTTGCCAGTGTGCTAAGCTGCTGATTTATGGTCTATTTCAAAACGGCCGAGTTTTGGCACAGGATGGGGTCGCTGAGATTCCGACCGACCTGCATCATGAACGGGCCGTCCGGCCTGGGAGTGATTCCGGCAATGTGCACTTTTCGCGAAGAGAGTTCGATGACGACGAGCACATAGTAGGTCACGAGCCTGCGAACCGTGGCGACCTCGACGGTGAAGAAGTCAGTCGCAGCAACGGTTTCCCAATGGGCGGCGGGAAACGTGCGCCATGGCGTCCGCTCACCTCTCTCCGGCGCAGGCTCGATGCCATGTTCTCGCAGAATATTGGCGATGGTGCTCCTGGCTACCGTATGGCCGAGATTCGAGAGGGCACCGCGAATTCGTGTATACCCCCACCTCGGATTTGACTGCGCCATCCCCACAACGAGTTCGCTAATCTCGGCCATGACCTGAGGCCGTCCGAGCTGTTTCCGCCGCTCGCTGTAGTCCCACTTCTGCGCGATGGAGCCTTCGGTGCCAAGCCAGAAGGGTTTCCGGTGTGACGATTCCGGCGACTTCTGCCAAGAGTTTCCGGCCAAGCGCCTTACCCTTTACCGCCAGCCGACGTCGCTCGTCGTCTGTGAGGCGAAGCTTCCTCCCGCAGAGCCGAGCCTTGAGGACTCTGTTCTCCTCGAGTAAGTAGACGATAGCGGCCTGTTGGTCACGCTGGATCCAACCAGCAACGGCAACCACCAACAGTGTCAAGGGCTGGATCGGCGTCCTCATGACCGAGGATCCTAGCTCCCATCGGCCAACCAAGCCTAGACACCTCTAATCCGAAACGTCCCCGCGAGCCCGTCTTGAGTTCGTTTGTATTTTTGGACACGACGCGCGCGTACCCGCTGTTATTTCAGACCGGAGAGCAGAAAGTCGTCGCCACCAGTATCCTCGGCCATGCGCAGCTCAGAATTCCCAGTGTACGAACATTCCATAAACATAGTGTGATAAACCGTTAGACTTAATGTAGAATATGAGCACTTTGGGTGCAACTAGGTATGGCGCGGCCAAGGAGTGTTAAGAGAATGACCGAATATGACGACGGGGCCTATTACACGGTCCAACTGAACAACAAGCTGTTGGTCTTCTTTTTCATGGCGACCCTGGCAATTGCCGTAGTCGTGTTCCTGTGCGGCGCGATGATCGGACGTGGCGTGATGGTCGGACGTGGAGTCCGGAACGCCACCTTGGCGGTTCCAGGAAAGTACATCGCGGTCGGCACGCTTCGCCAGATCCCTGACAGCCGTCGTACGGTATCCGCTGGAACTCCGAAACGCGACTACGCCCAGCGTCTCGAGGAGGAGAAACCCGAGGCCAAACTCGATCCGGTGCGATGGACGAGCCCCGAGACGACGGTGAACCAGACCTTTTCGCCGCCGACTCCAACCCCGAAGAAAGCCCCTGCCCGGGATATCCCGGCGCCGGCCACTCCGGCACCGAGAAGGCCCCAGCAGTTCGGCCTCGACAGCGGCACCTTCAGCATTCAGGTGGTGGCGCTCCGGACGGAAGGGACGGCTCGGGCCCTTCTCTCGCGGCTGAAGAGAAAGAACTACCGCGCCTATCTGGAAGCGGGAGGCGAAGCGGAGCTCCACCGGGTGCGTGTGGGTCGTTTTGCGACTCGGGACGAAGCCGAGAGAATCGTCGAAAAGCTGCGCAACGAAGAGGAACTCAAGCCCTATATCACGCAGTAGCGGCGAGGGGAACGAGTCACCGATGCTCGACTAGCAAACACGAAACGAAGACCCCGTCCTGTGCGGTGCTCCCGCCATCAAGTGTTGGTGAGATGACGCTAAGCGGCCTGTTGGTCACGCTGGATCCAACCAGCGATGGCGACCACCAACCACCCCCTGTGTCAGGATAGTTGTCGCATGTCCCGACGCGGCGCGGCAAGTTATGATTCCGTGCATCCTGGGGTCTGTATATATCCAGGAGGAGGGTCCTGTGGGAGCTGTGGGAAACCCGGAGGGTTTTCCAAGCGGCTCGTTGGAATCGCGAAGCGATTTCAAAGGCCCTGTGGAAGACTTGGGGCACGGACGGAGACGAAGCTCGAAAGTTTCCCCAAGTCTTCCATAGGGCCGTCAGCCGCGGCAGCTTCCATAGGACATCGGCGCGGATGAAAAAACACAAGGGGGAGGAGAAAGAGGTTGTTAGTGAACTATCCGGAAACATTCGGGGAGAAGATGGTACTGCGGATGAGCGAGCCGGGCGGAATCAGCGCGAACGCGTTGTCGGAGGAAGTAGGAGTTTCCCAGACATCGCTTTCGAAATGGCTTCGAGACGCAGCTGGGGTTGAGCCTGTGGCGAAGAAGGTGAACGGCAAATCCATCAAGGCGAAGGTCGGAAAGCGTCCGCAAGATTGGACGGCTGCGGAAAAGCTAGAAGCGGTTCTGGAATCGGCCTCGTTGTCCGAGCAGGAGCTCGGTGAGTACCTTCGCCGCAAGGGATTGCACGAAGCTCAGCTAGAGCAATGGCGGCGCCGGGTCACGGAGGCATCTATGGAAGCGCTGCAGAGCAAGAGCTCGCGGAAGAAAGCGTCGGTGGAGGCGAAACGTGTGTGAGCGCTCGAGCGGGAGCTGCGGCGCAAGGAAAAGGCCCTGGCCGAGACGGCGGCACTGTTGGTGCTTAAAAAAAAGCGGCGGCGATCTGGGGGGACGAGGACGACTCCACGGAGTGGAAGAACGGGAAATGATCCTCTCCCTCGTCGACGAAGCGGTGCATTCAGGAGCTCGGTTGCGTTCAGTGTGCCACGAACTGGGATTGAGCATGAAAACGATTCAGTGCTGGCGTAAGCCCGGTGGCGGCGAGGATGGGCGCCATGGTCCTCGGACGGTTCCAGCGAACAAGCTGAGCGTCGAGGAGCGCCAGGAGATCCTGGAGACGGTGAACTCCGCGGAATGGCGCGACCTATCCCCCAATCAGATTGTTCCGCGACTCGCTGACCAGGAAATCTACCTTGCTTCGGAATCCACGATGTATCGATTACTGCGCGAGCACAAGCAACTGGTGCACCGTGAATGTTCGAGACCCGCCAAGTCAAGACGTCCGAACGAGCAGGAGGCCACCGGCCCGCACCAGCTTTGGTCCTGGGATATTGCATACCTCCGTGGTCCGGTTCGAGGCAGTTTCTATTACCTGTATATGATCGAGGACGTTTGGAGTCGAAAGATCGTCGGATGGCAGATTCACGAAAAGGAATCGCCGGAGCTGGCCGCCTCTCTGTTCAAGGAGACCTGTGCTTACTTGAAGCTCGACCCTGACGGCCTCGTGCTTCATTCGGACAACGGCGGTCCCATGAAAGGCTCCACCATGCTGGCCACACTCCAAAAACTCGGTGTGGTTGCTTCATTCAGCAGACCCCACGTCAGCGACGACAATCCCTACTCCGAGGCTCTGTTCCGAACTCTCAAGTACCGGCCGGAATACCCTTCGGAGGCTTTCTCCTCGGTCGAGCATGCTCGCGCCTGGACCAAGACTTTCGTCATCTGGTACAACACCGCGCATCGGCACAGTGCCATACGCTTCGTCACTCCAGACGAGCGGCATGAAGGACGCGACAAGAATATCTTGGCGAAGCGCCACCGCGTGTACCAACTCGCGCGTGCGAAGACCCCGGAGCGCTGGTCAGGCAAGACTCAAGACTGGACGCCAGTAGAAACAGTTACTCTCAATCCGAAGCGAACAAAAACAGAATCTCACGATCGAGATCAGGTAGCATGACTAACCTTTTTCGCAACAACTATCTTGACATTCACCGACCATGTCAAGGGCTGCATCGGCGTCCTCATGACGAGGATTCTAGCTTCTATTGGCGAACCAAGCGTAGACACCTCTAATCCGAAACGTCCCGGCGCGCCGGTCTTGAGTTCGTTTGTGTTTTTGGACACGACGGGGAGACACCCGCACCATTGGCCTTTACGGGCAGGAGCTTATCAATATCACCGCGGCCATCGCCCGCATGAACCTCGTGCTGCATGGTGTCTCCGACTTCGACATCCGCAGCGGCAACACGCTGCACGATCCGGCCCTGATCGAGCGCGACCGACTCAAGACCTTCGACGTGGTCCTCGCCAATCCGCCGTACTCCATCAAGAAATGGAACCGCGAGGCATGGCAGAGCGACGACTGGGGCCGCAACTTCCTGGGCACGCCGACGCAGGGGCGCGCCGACTACGCCTTTTTCCAGCACATCTTGAAGAGCATGGACCCGAAGACGGGGCGCTGCACGATTCTGTTTCCGCAGGGCGTTGTCCCTTCCATAAACTGGTTCTCCTGTCGTTTCTGGGGATCTGATTTGGGCGCGAGGGTATGGCCTATGGACGCTGCCGCGATTGTGGAAAACACCGGAAACTCCTGGAGAGAGAGGCGTTAGGGATGGGTTGTGAGCAGGTACAAACGTAGCAGCGGCGTTTTCCACAATCGCTTGGAAAACGCTTCGCGTTTCCCACAAGCGCCCACAGGCCCCTCCTGATATATACAAGAAGGATTCATTCATTTGGAATAAGAAAGGGGAGGCATCGATCAGTGGAGGCTATGGAAAACGCCCTTCCAGGCTTCGAAGAGAGCTCAGTCGTGAGCAAGGCCTTGAACGATCCGGACCGTGGGGGCGTTTCCCACAGCCTCGTTTCGCGCTGCGGGGCAGTGGCATTTGGTGAGGCCTGTGGGTTGAGAGGGTAAGCCATGTTTAGATGCGCATCGGCGAGAACGCTAGAATCCTTTTTCGGCAAGAAAAAGGAGCGTTCTCGCGATGCGCGTTACCACGTTAGTCAACAAGCTCATCGGATTGCAAGGCCTGTGGGTCCGAAATTTCCACTTCCAGGCGGACAAAGCCAGAGTGGTGGTGGATGTCGTACCACGGAGGAGGAAGCCTCTGTGCGGGGTTTGCGGTCGAAAGGTCCGCAAGAACAAAGATCGCTACAATCGTTACTGGCGGCACTTGGATCTGTTCGGTGTCCGGAGCTATCTTCGCTACTCGATCCGGCGAGTGGTTTGTCGGCGTTGTGGCGTGGTCAAAGAAAAGGTGCCTTGGGCCGACAAGGGGAGCCGCTTTACCAAGAGCTTCGAACAAGAGGTAGCGTGGCTGGCACAGAGGACGGACGTCAGCGCCGTAGCGAACTATTTCCGAGTGACGTGGCGTTCGGTGCGACGGATCATCCAGCGGGTGGTTGCCGAGCAATGGGATGAGCGGCGCGAGCTCGATGGATTGCGGGTGATTGGGATGGACGAGATCAGCTACCGCAAACGCCACAAGTACTTGACAGTGGTGATAGACCATCTCAGCGGCCGGGTCGTCTGGGCGGGAAAGGAGCGCAAGGCCAAGACGCTGCTGCGGTTTTTCCGCAAGCTCGGACCACAAAGAGCCGCGGAGCTCGAAGCGGTCAGCATGGACATGTGGGAGCCGTACATAACTGTCGTCGGCAAGAAGGCGCCTCAGGCACGGGTGATCTTTGACCGCTTCCACATCGTCAAGCATCTGAACGAGGCCGTGGATAAGACCCGGCGCGAGCTGGTGCGCGAGCTCAAAGGGACTGCCCGACGCAACCTCAAGAACACCAAGTTTCCCCTTCTCAAGGCGAAGCACAACCGCAGCGCGAAAGACAAACGGGTGCTCCGCGAGCAGGTGCGAGCTAATCGTCGCCTCTACCGCGCCATGCTTCTGCGCGACGACTTCATGGACCTCTACACCTATAAAACCGAGACATGGGCCAAGAAGTTTCTCCGAGGATGGCTGCGGCGCGCTATGAGCTCAAGGATAGAGCCCGTCAAACGCGCGGCGAAGATGATCCGCAGCCACTTCGATGGCGTCATCGCGTGGGTCACGTGGAGACTCAGCAACGGCCGACTCGAAGGAATGAACAACAAAATCCGGCTGCTGAGCCACCGCAGCTTTGGACTCCACTCTGCTGAAGCTCTCATCAGTCTCGTCTACCTAAACTGTGGCGGTCTCACCCTCGAGAGGATCCACTGAAATGGCTGGAGAGGCCATAAACTTGAGCTGCATGAGATTGGCAAACTGCCTGCAACCAGGACGCTTTGGTCGTCTTCATGTAGGACGTTTTGAGAGCCGGCGTCGGCTCTACTCAGGGGTAGAGGTGTAAGCTGGTGCAAAGTCCAGCAGCCGTCCCGAGCAGATCGGACTCAAGCAGCGCGTCGAGTGTAATAGTGTAATGATGATGGAGACCACCGACCTTTGAAATGGCACTCACTTTGCCCATTGCTGGCGACTCTACGCGGCGAGGCTCGGGCGCGTCTTTCTCAAGCGACAAATGAGTCCGGCACGAATGATAGTAGTCGACGTATTTGCGTAGGATTCGCCTCAGGTGCTGCTCGTCGAGGACGATCACGTGGTCGAGACACTCACGTCGAATGGAGCCGATCATCCTTTCGACAAATGGATTCTGCCACGGGGAGCGCGGTGCGGTAAGGACCTGTTCTATCCCGAGACCGTCGACGCGACTATCGAAGTACGCTCCGTAGGTCTGGTCTCGGTCTCGTACCAGGTACCGAGGCGCGGTGTCCCATGGAAAAGCATTGACCATTTGCTGCGCCGTCCACTCAGCAGAAGGATGTTCGGTGACATTGAAATGAACGATACGGCGACGGTCGTGGCGAAGGACGATGAAGACGAACAGAACTCTGAAGGTTGCGGTCGGCAAAGTGAAAAAGTCGAGCGACACCAAGTCGTTTGCACGATTATCAAGAAAGCTCCGCCAAGTAGGGGACGGTGGCGTGCGATGGCGAACCATATACTTGGAGACGGCGGCCTGGGAAATGGAGATGCCCAGCTTTGCCAGCTCGCCATGCACGCGGGGAGCTCCCCAGAGAGGGTTGGCCCTGCTCATGTTCCGTATCAGCTCACGTATTTCGGGAGCGACGCCTGGTCGTCCGGGCCTACGCCGTCGACTCTTCCACGCCCAATATCGTCTGAACCCACAACGGTGCCAGCGGACGACCGTCTCAGGTTTCACGATGACGAGGACGCTCTCCCAGTCAGTCCAGATTCTGCGCAACAGCACCCAAAACCCACGGTCGACATTCGAGAGCCGCGCCCGTTTCACCGAACGACGGAGGACGGCGAGCTGCTGCCGAAGAGCGACATTGTCGAGAGCCAGCTCGCGACGAGCCTTGAAGGCAGAGATGAGAGCGGGAACCAACGACGAAATCATGCCGACATGGTGCCGGCAGACCGGAGACTAATCAAGTTCGGGGCGCGCGGATGAATAAATAGAAGGCACAGGTGGTGCGTCTCGCCAAGGAGAACAAATCCTGGGGTTACGACCGGATTGCCGGGGCGCTAGCCAACCTCGGGCATGAAGTGGCCGATCAAACCGTCGGTAACATTCTGAAACGCCACGGCATTCCGCTCGCACCAGAGCGTCGGAAGACCACGACGTGGAGGGAGTTCATCCGCTCGCACATGGACATCCTCGCGGCGACAGATTTTTTCACCACGGAAGTGTGGACTCAGGGCGGGTTGGTGACGTACTACGTTCTGTCCTTCATACACCTGGCTACCCGTCGAGTCCACGTTGCCGGCATCACGCCGCATCCGAACGAACAGTGGATGACTCAAGTGGCTCGCAACGTGACCATGGCGGATGTCGGCTTTCTGTCCTCGAGCCGATACCTCATTCACGACCGGGACACGAAGTTCTGCCAGTCGTTCCACCGGACCATCGAGGCGATTGGCGTCGCGCCCGTCAAGCTGCCCGCACGGAGCCCGGATTTGAACTCGTTCGCGGAGCGCTGGGTGAAGTCAGTCAAAGAGGAATGTCTCTCGAAGCTCATCCTGTTCGGCGAGAAGTCGCTCCGTCATGCGCTTAGGGAGTACGTCGTCTACTATCATCACGAGAGGAATCATCAAGGCAAGGAGAATCTGCTGCTGTTCCCAGCCAGCGACCAGTTACCTCAGTCCGAGCACAAGGTACGCTCCCGTGAACGGCTTGGCGGGTTACTACGTTTCTACCATCGGGAAGCCGCATGAGTATTTTGACCTCACGGCGTGTCGGAGGCGATGTCGGCGATTCGGGTTCCCCGTACGCGCAGGGAAGACGCGGTCCAGCAACGGGATGCCACGCTCCCGGGCGGAGGCCCGGATCCAGGCCCGGGCAGCACCTGGACCAGAACGTGCTAGCCGGCTACGCCGCGGTAGCTCTGGCCTTGATTCTGGACCTCGGGCGGCCTCTTTTCCGACGCTGCACGGCCCTATCAGCGACCCGCTCCCCCCCCTTTGGTGTAAACGTGGCACTCGAAAATCGAGATTAGAGACGAAAACCGGTGCTTCCGCAATCAAGTGTTGGTGGCTGCCGCGTAAGCCGCTAGTGTGCTAGAGTTTGAGCTTGATTTCGAGAGACGCACCAGCACTATTCAATCGCTTGCTTTCTTGACCCCTGGGTGTTTCCTGCCAGACAATCGCTTTGCGGACCGCTCGTACGTGCCACAATGCTTACAAAGACAGCACCGGTGGCGACTTCAAGTTGGGCGGAACGATGGGCGGCGTCGTGATCTACACACCGTTGACGGATTGAAAAGCAAACGCGGTTTAGTCGAAGATGCAACGAGGGCTATTCGCGACGGCCTGATGATGATGAAATATCGATCGATGCTCACGAACAGCACCCTGTGGCGGTCCCCGTTTCTCCTGCTGCTTGTGTTCAGCGCCTTGGGACTCGCTGGCTGCGTCTCGAAACCAACGTTGGAGATGTTCCAGACCGATGAGCCGCCATGTTACGACCGCTCCGTCCAGCCGCAAACCGCGGTTGTGGATGCTCACCTGCACTTCCGACCGTTTGGAGGTCCTGCGATCCCGTTCAAGGAGGTAGTCTCGTACCTTGAGCAGACCGGCGTCCTGTTCGCCAATGTCTATGGCATTGGTCAGATGTTGCCACCCGCGTCGTCCTGCACCTACTATTTGGACTGTCCCGGCACGCCAGTGACACCGACGTTGAAGAACGATTTCGTCAATGCCGCCAACTACATCGCGAATGCGCCGCCAGGCGTCCATCTGACGCTCTCGATGACCTTCCCGGATTTGTCACGACCCGACTCGATCCTGCCAGGGATGCAACTCGTGGAGGAGGAGTACCCCGCCGCGTTCAAGTGGATGGGTGAGGTCAATCTGGTGAAACAGGCGTTGTTCGGCAATGGACGTGAGCCCGTCCCCATGGCCGAGCTCACGGAGTGGGCAGCGTTCATGGAGGCGCTGCGGGAACGGGGCATCCCGCTGGCGATTCATTCTGATCTGGGCAACGACGAGGAGCCGACCCGATATCTGCCCTTAATGACGGAAGTGTTGCGTTTGTATCCTGACAACATCATCGTCTGGGTGCATATGGGACTGTCCCAGGAACTCGTCAATATGAACGCTGCCCAGCACATCCAAACGATGAGGTCGCTGTTGGAGCGCTACCCGAAGCTGATGTTGGATATCGCCTGGCGCGTGATCGAAGATTCCCACTTCTCAAAACCGGACCAACGAACACTCTATGTTTCGTTCCTGAATAACTACTCGGAACGAATCCTGCCCGGAACGGACTTCCTGGCGTCAAGGGACAAGGACATCGATGTCTATCGCACGGAACTCGACGTCACGAGCCGAATCCTTCGTGACCTGAACGACACCGCTTTTCGGAACATCGCCTTGGGGCAGAATTACTTCCGATTGCTGGGTCTGGACTACACCGCGCCGCCGGTGTGTGCCAGTCCATAAGGCTGGAAGCCGTGCGTGATTCGATTAGAGATTACCTAATCGGTGCCTGGCACGATGCCATCGTCTCCGACGTACTCTTCAAAGCCTCTCGACGCTTCCTCCAGCCCGCACCTACTCACCCTTGTCGAAGGCGCCTTGGAGGAAGAGCTCGGCCTTCAGGGATCTGAGCCGTCAACTGCTGCATGGCGGAGGAGCTCTGAGCTCTGCGACGAAGCTTCAGCAGAGCCTTTTTGTGAGCGGGGTCTTCGACGACTTCTCCACGGTCGTAGCTTCGTTGGTGCGTGGCGATGACCTCCTTGCCCTCCAGGATGCGGACCCGAGTGTCCGAGGCGGCCAGGATGAGGTTTTTATTCGCCGCGGTATGAGGAATGGAGTAATCATTGAGGTCGAATCGGATATAGATACTTTTTCTGCTGTGGATGGGCCTGAGAAGCTCGGCTTCGAATCGATGCTCGGGCAAGGGCAGAAGCTTGGTTTTCTCCTCGTCGAAGACATCGAGCACTCGTTGAGGCTTGAGCTCAGGGTGAGGTCTATAGAGAACGGTATCTCGCCACCGGAGAGCTTTTTCGTTGAAGTCCTCAAGGTTAGTGAAGGGACGAGCTTCGAAGAAGCCCTCACGAATAAAGCGGATGGATCTTTCGACTCGCTCTTTTTCGTTCGGGCGGCCCGGGGTACAGGCCTGAGGTTGAAAGTGGTAGTGAGCAGAGAGCTCGAGCAGCTTCGCGTTGAAACGAACTCGGTCGGCCAGCCGTTCGACTACGGCCGCCTTGAGATTGTCGTACAACAGGACTCGCGGACATCCTCCCAGTTCGTGCAGCGCGCGAACATGACCCGTAATAAAGTTCTCAAGGGATTGGTCGAAGAAGAACTCAAGGTACAACGCCCTGGAATAGGAAAGCGTGAGCACGAAGCAGCTCAGTCGCCGCGTCGCCCTTCCGATGCGCACAAGTCCGAAGTGACCCCAGTCCACCTGCCCTTGCTCGCCGGAGAACACTTGCACGCGGGCGTAGACTTCGGTGGAGCGAGGTCTCAGGCGGCGGACGAGCCGCCGAAGTTGAGCAATGCCTCCCGTATAACCACGCCCGCGGATCATGTCGAAGAGCCGAGTAGCTCGAAGACGGGGGTGTTTTTCGAGCGTTTGCCGGAGAAACTCTTCGTAGGGCTGAGTCTTGGTTCTCCGGGGTTGGCGCGAGCAGGAGCGCTCTAGCAATCCAACGGCACGATTCACCGTTGTGTGATGCAAGCCGAGCTCAGAGGCGATGGTACCGACTTTCCAATGCTCCGCGTAATAGAGTCTTCGGATCTCTGCCATCAGTTCCATAGCTTAGAGATCATCACCATGCATCCTTCTCGACCCATCGGCTGCGTCGACCGCAGACCCGACACCGCGCAGGAAACTCGAATTCGGTTTCTCGGTCGCTGACACCCTCGACTACGATGCCCGAGACACGTAACGACACACTGACAGAGACCTCGGACACCTCGCTACCCTGATCCATCACGCGTTGTTTGAGACTCGCTCTGGTACGCGCGCTGGTGGTCT
This sequence comes from Candidatus Marinacidobacterales bacterium, assembly GCA_965197495.1. Taxonomy (GTDB): domain Bacteria; phylum Acidobacteriota; class Vicinamibacteria; order Marinacidobacterales; family SMYC01; genus SMYC01. The sequence continues at coordinate 8,659,460 of OZ240210.1, read as the reverse complement.
CGATGATCCAGGCGACCTTCAGGACTTTCTTGATGCCGACGCCTCGCCGACCGACACTGCTCTTCACGGCATGGTTGCTGGCACCCGTCGCTGCAGTACCCGTAAGGTCAAAATACTCATGCGGCTTCCCTATGGTAGAAACGTAGCAACCCGCCAAGCCGTTCACGGGAGCGCACCATAGACACTAAGCTGCTGATTTATGGTCTATTTCAAAAGGGCCGAGTTTTGGCACAGGACGAGATATCGAACTCGGTAATCTGTGAACAGTCCGACAGTCGCGTACATCCATCGCCTACTCCATCGCTTCCAGCCGAAACCTTGGCGCAAGAAGCGCCAAGACTTCTCGGCCTTCGTCTTGACGTCGTCGTGTCCAAAAACACAAACGCACTCAAGACCCACGCGCCGGGACGTTCTGGAATGATTTTGCCGGGGGTGCGCACGGCTGGCCTGATGGGTGGTGGGGCGCGCCACGGGCGGGGAACGGCCGCCGAGGGCGAGACGGGACTGGACTTTGCCGGGGAGAAGAGCGCCTGCTAGTGGTTTGAGAGGGGATCGAACAGCGGCACCGAGGAGCCACACTGCCGGGCGTGCACCACCTTCTCGTACTCTTCTCTGAGGACGGACGGTCCCTGTCGAGAGCAGTACTTGTCGAAAGCCTCGGTCAGGTTCTGCGCCACCATCTCGTCGTTCATCATCTCTATATGCCGTCGCTCAAGCATGTGCACGAGCTCGCCGTCTTTGAAAAGAGCCACCGAAGGTGAGCTCGGAGCAACGCCGACCATGTGCTCTCTGGCGCGCTCCGTGGCCTCACGGTCCACGCCGGCGAAGACCGTCGTGAGGTGATCGGGAATTGTGCTGTGTTGCAGGGCGCGAGTCACACCCGGGCGCGCCGAGCCGGCAGCACATCCACAAACCGAGTTCACCACCACGAGCGTTGTCCCAGGCCTCTTCAAGGCCTCGTCGACGTTCTCTCTTGTTTGCACGGGCTTGACCCCGCATTGGGCAAGCTCCTCCCACATGGGCCGAACACCCTCGGGATCGTAAAGTGGCTGCATTTATCTCTCCTCTCCTCGCTGTCTGTTTAGAGATTACGCTAGCCTGCAATCCCGGAAAAATCAACCCGGTCATTCAAGTGCTGCGAACCAAGCGTAGACACGTCTATTCCGAAACGTCCCGGCAAGCCGGTCTTGAGTTCGTTTGTATTTTTGGACACGACGCGCATGAGTATTTTGACCTCACGGGGTTTGACCGACTTAGGGTCCTAGGCGAATCGCTTCCCATCTTCTGCAGCGTACGTCGCCACCTTGCCGTCCGCCACGCAAGTGGAATCGAGCGCCTCGATGACGTCGCCCAGCTTGGAGGCCGGGATCGCGCACGTCACTTCGCTGGGTGACATCCCTGTACGGACCCGGCTTAGCATGCACCCGACACTGGCCGCGATTTCACCTTGCTCCTTGGCGATGGCGACGATGTGACACTGGGGTTTTCCCTCGAAGCGAAGACCGGGGATTGCGTCATGAAGGACCATAAGTTGTGTTGCGTTGAGGCGAACGACGACCACGTCCGGATCCGAGCTCTCCACGAGCGGTCCGTAGGTAATGTAGCGGTACTTGGTCTTGACCACCGGGATTTGCGGGACGACATCCATCGTGACCCATCCGCTATCTAGGAGCGCAGCCACGTCGCTATTGCCGGCTACTTCGTCCATTGTCTTGAGGCCGTGCGTCAAGCTTCCTACACTGCAATTGCCGTGATCTTCGGCGACGGTGCTGAACGTACGGTCCGTTGCCTTCATCCAGAAAACGCAGCCCGCAGGGACCTTGCCAGTCCGCCCATCGGGCATCGGCGCCGGGGTCGGTCCCTCGAATGGCGGAACTCCTTGGAAGTCGTTGGAAAAGGTGATGGCAATAGGTGTGGCTTGCAGTTTTAGCTTGGAGTTGAGCGCCGACGCAAGATCACTCCAGTTATCTTTGCTCATTTAGATGTTTTCCTCCTAGCGCGGTATGGAGCACGCGACAGCACTATAGGCAAACCACGCTCACGTGTGCAAGAATGCCGCCATGGCACGGTGCTTGCGCTGTTTGCTGTTGGTGATGTGTACGTATCCCTTTGCAAAAAAATCGCTTACGCTCCATTTGCGCGCGGCGAAGGTCGCGAGCGCTATTTTGGCTGTAATTTAATGCAGCGTAAGGTCTTAGCGTCATCTTACCAACACTTAACCCTAATCGCAAATAAACGTCACCGTGTCTGAGGTCTTTGGCCCCGTGAATAGCACCTTTTCCAGGTTCTGTATACACCGTGCAGAATCACCTATAGTGGCGGCGAGCGGGTGCCCCAGCACGAGCTTCTCGCCTGCGCCCAGTGCGGCTGTTTCGCGTTTTCGTGCTTCGAAGATTTTGCGATTAGGGTTAATGTCCCACTCGGGGATGGTTGAAATCCCTCGCCTTTAGGCGAAGCCTTTAGGAGGCTTGGGGTACGATCCCCAGGTGAAAGGATATCGTAAATCATCGCACACGACGTACCAGTTAAACTATCACTTCGTATTTATCACGAAGTACCGCAAGCCGGCCTTGAGAGGGGATGTAGCGGTTCGTCTCCGGGATCTCATCCGGGAGATCTGTGCTCGGAACCAGATAGAAATACTGAAGGGTCATGTGCGGCCTGAGCACGTGCACCTGTTGCTGAGCGTGCCGCCGAATTTGTCGCCGAGCCGAGTGATGCAGCTGATCAAGGGTAAGACGTCGAATCGTCTGATGCGCGACTTTCGGAGGATGCGGAAGGAGTTCTGGGGTCGGCACCTATGGGCACGGGGTTACTTCGTGGTGACGACGGGCAACGTGACGGATGAGGTGATAGCGAAGTATATAGAGTTGCAGGGTGCCGTGCCCCAGGACGACGATTCTTTCAAGGTCAGTGAGTAGTGAAACGAGGCAAGGACAAGCCGACTTTAGTCGGCGACGTGAACCCATCGCCTTTAGGCGATGGAGCGCACGCGCTCAGTGGCGGAAGCACCGAGCGAACGCGATGGTGTCCAGAACAATAGACCGGATGTTCGAAAACAGTCGCAAGAGCGAGCCTCTCCACGTTCCTAAGACGCCGGTGGCGTCGTCGGTGTCAGTGAGGTTTCTTGCCACCTGCTTCATCCACTCCCCGTTGGGGTCCGACGTTATCCCACCGATGCACACGCAGCGAGTGGCGATATCGATGACAAACAGGACATGGTAGCGGACGAGCCCGAACGGGTTCACCACCTCGACGGTGAACAGGTCTGTCGCAGCGATGGCGCCCCAATGAGCCTTGATGAAGGTGCTCCACGACATGCTCCTGCCCCGCTCCGGCGCAGGAGCGATACCGTGCTCGGCGAGGAGCCTCTTGATGGTGTTGCGTCCGAGTTCATGTCCTAGGTTCTTGAGTGCGCCTCGCAGGCGCGTATATCCCCACGTCGGGTTCTCCCGCGCCACGCGCACAATGCCCTCTGTGCCTATGATGATGAGACACCTGGCCTGGGAGAAATTAGACTCTGAGGGCAGAGAGGAAGGGGAAGATGAAGGAACAAAGGGAAGCCCTCAAGGGGACAGGGGTGGCGATTTTGGAGGAGGGGCCGGAGCGGAGCACAGCCGAGCGTAGCGAGGCAGGGCGAAGCGAGGGGCCCTCCTCCAAAATCGCGGCGACGTCGTCGGGGAGCGCGAGCCCTGGCGGCTCGTCTTCGGTTCCGAGTCCCGAAGTTTCTGACAAGCCGCGGCGCCGTGGTTTTACGGTGGAGGTGCTTCCGCCATTAAGTGTTGGTAAGATGACGCTAAGACTTTACGCTGCATTAAATTACAGCAAAAATAGCGCTCACGACCTTGGCCGCGCGCTAAATGGAGCGTAAGCGCTTTTTTTTCAAAGGGATACGTATACATCACCAACAGCAAACAGCGCAAGCACCCCGCGGTAGCCCTGGCCTCGATTCTAGGCCCTCTAGAGACCAGAGCGCGAACAAACGACGAAATCATGCCGGCATGGTCCCGGCAGACCGGAGACTAATCAAGCTCGGTGCGCGCGGATGAATAAATAGAAGGCACAGGCGCCGGTTCAAGGTGGCGCTGACCTATCGCTTCGGAGGCTGACAGCTCCGTCGCTGGTGCCTGCGTCATTGACTGTTGCGGGCATAAGAGGAAGACTTTGTAGTGCAATAGGTTACATCAGATTTTAGCGTCACCGGACTTCAGCTTGCGCCAAACTGTGCATAAGTGCTGTCCTCGCACGACGACGTGGACGAGCCGGCAACAGTAAACGGAGCAAGCACCTGCGGTTCCGCGCCGGCTAGCCCCGGTACGTGTCAACAACTTTGAGACACTCGCGAGCTGCATTTAGTGAGCCTCGATTAGCGTCGGGAGGCTCGTGGCGCCGGTGCGGTCCACATCTGCATCGATCGAGATCTCGTTTCGTGGAGCAGAAAAAGGGGGTACCCCAGGTATGGACGCCGCCGCGAGAGTGGCTTGTGCGGCATTCAGGAGCGTCGTTTTCTCCGTCGGCGAGTTGATCCAAGCCTGAGGAGGCAAAACGGGAGGTTGTGGCGTTCCGCGAACGAAGCGTTCGGGATGAGTCCGATGAGCTTCGAGAAGGATCTGGCGCCGAGCGATGGTGAGCTGTTCGGCGCGACCATAGTGAACGTCGGCCGGCGTCATGAAGCCGATTCCTGAGTGCCGGTGCTCGTAGTTGTAGTAGTCGAAGAAACCGCCGCAGAACAGCCGGCCGTCTTCGGCGGAACCAAAACGGCTCGGAAACTGAGGACAGTACTTCATCGTCTTGAACTGGGACTCGGAGTAGGGATTGTCGTTCGAGACATAAGGTCTGGAGTGGGTCTTGGTAACTCCGAGGTCAGCCAGGAGCAGAGCCACGGGCTTGCTTCTCATCGAGCTGCCACGGTCCGCGTGAAGGGTGAGCTGGTCGGGTTCAATGTCCTGCTTGCGACAGCTCTCGGCGATGAGGCGTTGCGCGAGCGCCGCACTTTCTCGGTGAGCCAGCATCCAGCCAACCACGTAGCGGGAGAAGATGTCGAGGATGACGTAGAGGTAGTAGTAGGTCCACTTGACGGGGCCACGAAGCTTCGTAATATCCCACGACCAAACCTGGTTGGGCGCTTCGGCCAGCAGCTCCGGCTTCGTGTAGTTCGGATGGCGCCGTTGGTTCCGGCGCTCTCGGACCTCGCCGTGCTCCTCCAAAATCCGATACATCGTGCGAATCGAGCAGAGGTAGGTTCCCTCGTCCAGAAGCGTGGCCCACACCTGGGCGGGCACCTTGTCGACGAACCGCTCACAGTGCGAGGCCCCGAGGACTTCCTCGCGCTCAGTCTCGTCGAGGGCTCGATGCGGCCGAGGACGCCGCTTCGGTTCGGGCGTCACCTGGCGCCTGCGATACAGCGTGGAACGAGCCACACCCAGAGCCTCGCAGGCTTCCGTCGTCTGCCCAATCTGCCCCGCCAGCTCCTCGGCCGCCACCATCAGTCGTTCTCGTAGCTGTCGAGTGGATTCAGGGGGATCCCCAGTAATTCGGAGGTTTTTTTTTGGATCTCCAACATCGTCTCCACCCGAGCCAGGCGACGTTGGAGCCGGGCGTTCTCGCGCTCGAGCTCCTTGACCCGTGGATCCTCGGCCTTTGCCTTCCGGCCTCGCTTTCTCGACGCCAACCCCGCTTTGGCGACCTCGTCACGTTGGCGGCGCCAACTCGATAAATGCGACGAGTACAGGCCCTCTCGACGCAGAAGAGCAGCAACGTCACCGTCACCCTTGCAGGCATCGGCCTCACGCACTATCCGCAGCTTGTACTCCGCGGTAAAGCGTCGACGCTTCGCTTGCTCGCTCACTTCGGGATCCGGGACCCCCGCCGCATCGCGGCCGGCGGGATCTCCAGTCTCCCTACGGGCTCCCTCCGATCCCGCCGAGGTCTCTCTCTCAATCAACATACTCATGCATTGATCCTCCTCCGCCCTCTACACTAATTTCAAGGGGCGAAGTGTCTCAGCGATGTTGGCACAGAGGGCCCGGACTATTCACGAAGGGCCCGGTCGAGGGTAGAAACAAAAGCCTCCGCATGGTAAAACGCTATTGCAACACAGGCCTTTGAGGTTCACGGGCCCGACCCGCTGGCGCACTACTGATCGACTGGAGAGATTGGAGGGGTATACGATGATGCGGTCACTGCTTCTCGGCGCGTTGCTCGTATCACCCACGCTTTACAACGGCACCCGTTTTCTACGCCCTTGTGGGCGCGCGGTGCTCTTTCCCGTTCGGTCCCGGCAAAGTCGCTTTCAGTGGCCCTCTTTTGATACTCTTGGAGCCAGTGCTGAGCGTGGAAACGACATCGAAAAGGAAGTCGAATGAGTGCTATATTGAACCGATGGTGTTGCCGGATTTTTATTCTCACATTTGCCGTTTGCCTGTTCCCCCGGTTATCACTGGCAGCTGAAGGGCTGGACAGCGGGGACACCGCGTGGGTCATCGTCTCTTCCACGCTGGTGCTGATGATGACGTTGCCGGGGCTGCTCTTGTTTTATGCTGGTCTCGTCCGCTCGGTCAACGTAATTTCCACGTCAATCCATTGTTACGCGATTGCATGCCTCGCGTCGGTACTATGGTTCGCTGTCGGTTACAGCCTAGCGTTCGGAGACGGAGGGCAGGCCAACGCCTGGATCGGCGGGCTGGAAAAAGCGTTTCTCGCCGGTGTCGGTGCCGATGCCTTAGTCGGAACGATCCCGGAGTCGGTCTTCTTCACGTTTCAGATGACATTCATCATCATTACGCTCGGCTTGATCGCAGGTGCCTACGCGGAACGGATCAAGTTCGCCCATGTGATGCTGTTTAGCGGCTTATGGGGGATTCTAGTTTACGCGCCGGTGACCCATTGGATATGGGGCGGAGGTTTTCTGGCAACGCGCGGCGTGCTCGATTTCGCGGGTGGGCTTGTCGTTCATACCACGGCCGGCGTTTCGGCGATCGTGATCGCCTTGATGCTGGGTAAACGGCTCCGTTTTCCGGATAAGCTAACGCCGCCCCATAATCCCATCTTGACCGTGATCGGCGCTTCACTGCTTTGGGTCGGCTGGTCTGGATTCAACGCTGGAAGCGCGTTGGCAGCGAACGGCAACGCGGGCCTAGCCTTAGTGGCGACCCTTATTGCGGCCGCCGCCGCTTCTCTCGTGTGGATGGCTCTGGAGTGGTGCCACTCCGGCAAGCCCAGTCTAATCGCAACGGCAACCGGCACCATAGCGGGACTCGCCACGGTGACGCCGGCAGCGGGTTACGTAGCGCCTGCCGGGGGCCTTGTTTGCGGGATACTGGGCGGTATCCTTTGCTACTATGCGACCCGGTTTGTCCTGGGCCGATTATTAGTGGACGATTCCCTGGATGTATTTGCCGTCCACGGCGTGGGCGGAATACTCGGCACGCTCCTGGTGGCGGTGCTGGGCGCCGAGACGTTTGGCGGATTGGGCCTCGAAAACGGCATCGCTTCTCAGTTTATCTCTCAAGCGACGGGAGTTGTGGCGGTGGTCGTATGGTCGGTGCTGGCAACCTGGTTGATCGTTCTCCTGACGCGTGCGATGGTCGGACTCAGGGTCAGTGAGAAGGAGGAAGCCGAAGGTCTCGATTTCGAGTCCCACGGAGAGCGCGGCTACACCTCGTAGTGGGACCGGTGGGGGACAGCATAAACAAGGGTGGACTTGCACATTGGGAGGGTAAGCCGCAATGGCTATGCTGCAATCGGCCCGGTTGTCGCTCTCGAGCGGCAGACCTGTCGTCGCCTATATCGCATGGACGGGTGGAACTAGGGAAGATGCAACTCTTTCAAGCGAGCGGGAAGTCGACTATGTCCGTCTGCGTCCGCATCCGGCCGATTTCGCTCTTCACTACGACATCTAGGGCGGAGCAAGTAGCCAGTAGCCGAAAAGTCATCGGCGGGGCACGCCTTGGCACGTTCGTTTAACACAATAGGTTCGTTTGGACTGCGAATCGAGAGGAGAAATGTGTCCATGTTCGAGAAGTTAAGGCTATACCTAGTGAGTTTTTCTTTGGTCCTGGGTTCTCTGAGTATCGTCCCTGCGGCTCCGGCGCAAGACTCGATATACTCGTTCGGTGGCGATGCGGCATTTGCGAGCAAGTACATCTGGCGGGGTCAGAGGCTGACGAACGACTGGAGTCTCCAGCCGGCCGCGACGGTGGGTATCGGCAACTTCTCGTTCAATGCGTGGGGGAGCTTGGATATCACGGCGGTGAACGAAGGGGATGCGCTTCCCATACCCGAGAATCCGTTCGCGCCTGATGGTGCAAGCGGCTTGAAGGGTAAGTTTTCAGAGATCGACTACACGTTCTCCTACTCTCATTCGCTCGAGTCCGTTTCTATCGATGGAGGAGTCATCTTCTATACTTTTCCCGAGCGGTCCGCCTCGCTGCCCTCGACCACTGAGGTATACGCGGGCGTGACGTTCGACAACATTATGCTGGCGCCCTCGGGAACGTTTTACATCGACGTCAATGAAACCGGACAGGATGGGGGACGCACGGGTTTCTACTTCCTGCTCGCCGCCGGGCATTCCTTCGCCACGAATAGCGATGTGGTCTCGGCCATCGACCTCTCCGCTTCGTTATCCCTGGCCAATAGCGGTTTCGGTGAGTACTACTATGGCGCGTCCGAAACGGGCATTCACGATTTCAACCTGACGGTGAGTATTCCGTTCACACTGAACGATGAGTGGTCGGCGAGCGCCTTTGTTTCTTACAGCGCCCTGCTCGGGGAGTTCCGCTATCTCCAGTACCTAGATCCCCGAGATGTTTACAAGGGTACGGCAGGCGATCCCAAAAGCTCAGCCGATACACTCTGGGGCGGAGTCGCCTTTAGTCTAGCCTTCTAGTGCATAGTATCGTAAGTCATGTCAATATTGCCATGGTACTTTCCCAGGAGGAAACCCGTGGCCAATCGCTCCCGCGTCATCGCTTTGAGCGTCAATGACCTCAAAGAGCTCGAACGTTTAGTGCGTGCATCCTCTACGCCGGCCGGTCTGAGCCGTCGCGCTAGGGCTATTCTACTCATGTCCGAAGGCCTTTCCGGCGTTGAGGTCGCAGACAAGACCGGATATACCGACGTCCAAGTGAGTCGGATTCGGCGGCGCTTCGCGGAAGAGGGGATGGCTGGATTGCACGAGCGGGCACGCTCCGGCCGCCCCCCCTTCGATTACACCACGCAAACGCGCTCAAGTTGTGGCCAAGACGCTGAAAAAACCCAAGCCCGGTATCACCCCGTCCTGTGCCAAAACTCGGCCCTTTTGAAATAGGCCATAAATCAGCAACTTAGTGTCTGTGTTTGCGACCGGGCCAAGGGCCGTGGGCTTTACAATCGTCTTGGGCGGGCGGGTCGTCACCATGCAGATGACCTCCTAGTCGAGAGCGAATATCGAAGCGTGTTCCTGAAGCTGTTTCCACGCTACGCCGGTCGAGCCCGCCGAGGGGCTACCGTCGCCGGCGACCATCTACGCGGCACGGCAGTAGTAGTTGAGAATGCCCCCAAGTCGCTCTCGCGACACGATGGGGCCAGCGTCATTCGCGCTTGCCGGCGGAGGTGTGATGAGCTCGTTGCCGAGACCTTGGTGGTTCCGTTCTGTGTGATAGTGCACTACGTATTCGGTTACCGCTGTGCGCAGGTGTCGCTCACTGAGAGGTACGAAGCGGTCGAGACACTCTCGACGTATGGAGAGAACGAATCTTTCCGCATATGCGTTCAGATTCGGACTATTAGCCTGAAGTTCCTTGCTGAAAAAGCCAAGATCCGGTGTTGATCCAATGAGATAGATGGAATCAATGGTGCTGGCTTCTGTCTACACGGTGATACCTTTGAGCAAGTCGTAGGCTCTCTGCTGTTTCGAGTCCGGAGTTGTCGTGACATCGAAGGTGGGCTCGTCGGGTCCGGCTTCCGGTCGCCGACATTTGTTTCGGACGATGTTGCTGAGAAGGCGCAGCAGCGTGCGGAAGCTGGAAGCTGGTCTCCCATCGTCAAGCTTCTTGGTTTGTATCTTGCGCAGGGCGGCCTCGGAGCGCTGCGCCGGAGCGACGGGGTCACGCTCGGCCTTCGCCTGCTGCTCCTCGTCAGAGAATACTAGCGGGCGCCAAACCTCCATCATGTGCCACAGGACGTAGTAGGCCAGCATGCACAAGAAGATGTGCGCCCGGACTCGGTTTTCGCGCCGGTGACGAATCGGCCGCACCTTTAGGTCCATGCTCTTGAAGGAACGAAACGCCCTCTCGACCTGGGTCAGCAACTTGTAGCTGCGCACTGTGTCGTCGGTTTTCATCCGCTGCTCAGCAAGACTGGTGCGGATCACGTAGATGCCGTCAAGGGCAGCTTCCGTAGTGACCTTTGTGTCGTCGATTTCGAAGCTAAAGCGGTCGTCGCGAATGTCCAGCTTGAAGTGCTTGCCGACTTTGTACTTGTTGAGAACTTTGCCTACCCGCACACCGATTTTATCTTTACCATGCAGCTGACCTCGCCCGATCCGTTGGCGAATCCGTTCCAACTGCTTAACGATCGTCCCCATGTGTCGCTTCCACCGCTGGAGCCGTTTGTTGGCGAGCTCAGAGTTGCCGTTGGCGAGGCGCGAGGCGTCGGCAGCCATCGTTGTCTCGTCTAGCTCGAAGTCGAAACCGTCGTCACGGATGTCGAGCCTATAGTACTTGCCGACCTTGTACTTGTTGAGGAGCTTTTTCACTGCAGCACGGATGTCCTCCTTGCCCTGCAAACGGCGCCGCTCGACCATCCGACAAACCTTCTCCAGCTCCTTGCAGGTTGCTTCGAGCAGAGCACGACGCTTGTGACGCCGCCTCTCGGCCAGCTCCGGATTGCGGCAAGCGACCAGCCTCTCGTTGGGGAAATCCGGGTGCGTCAACTCAAACAGGTTCCGCCTGTCGAATAGCCCCATCTGGATCACCCCATCGTTAATGAGCTTGCGAATCGGTTCGGGACGCAGAGCGGTAATCCAGTCGATACCGTCCATCTCCCGTAACTCGTCGATCTGGGTCTGGGTGATCATTCCGCGGTCGCCCACCATCACAAACTGCTCGATGCCGAACCGCTCTTGCGCATTTTCTACCTGAGGCAACAGCGTTTTGGGATCGCCCGTGTTGCCCTCAAAGACGGATACCGACACGGGGATGCCGCGTTCGTTGGTCAGCAGGCCGTAGTTGACCTGCAGCTTGCCTTTCTTGCCGTCACGGTTGTATCCGAGCCTGGCCAGCGGACAACTCACCCCCTCGAAGTAGCTTGAGGTTAGGTCATAGAGCGCGAGGCCGTCGTTTTGGAGATGGCGCGCCGCGAGTTTCTTTTCGATGACCTCCTGGCGTTTGAGAACCCAGTCCATGGCGGCATAGAGATCGTCTTCGTCGGCATCGCTCACCCCCAGGATTTCGGGCAGTGTGGTTGTGTGCCACCACAGGCTAGTCGCCAGCTTCGACTGCGGTTCGAGGATCCGGGCGACTACCATGGCCACGACCAAATCCCGCTCTGGTGAGTGTCGAGAGCCAACGAGTTTTTCGAAACCGAGCTGTCTCATGGCACTGAGCACCGCGTCGACGTGGCCATGGTGCCGGGAGCCGTTCTCGACGATTTCGAAGGCGTCTTCGAGCGAAACGAGCTTTTGCCCCTTGAGTATGCGTCGGATGGCATCGACCTGCTCGCTCGGCAGTTTGGACAGGTTGGCAAGTGTGCGCTTGCGCGGTTTCTTGCTCTTGGCATCCCGATAGGACTCACGGAGCAAAACGGCGGGTTTGGAGTTGCGGTTGGGCACGATATCGATATGCATGGCTACTATATACACTATATAAGCATATATAACAACAACAAATACAATAAAACATGGCTACTAATTGCAGGCAAAAATCACACCTCTAGCGCTGTAACTCCATGCGACTAAAGGTACTTTACCGAAGCGTGGGAGGGCTTACTGGGCAGAACTTCAGATTAGCGGGAAGGCGAAGGGGCTTCACGCCTGAATCTCTCAACAGCCCACGTACCGCCTCGGTGAATAGCGGGTCCCGGTCGTGGATAAGGTATCGCTTGCCAAGGAGGAAACCATCCCACATGTCAGTGAGGTTTCTTGCCACCTGCTTCATCCACTCCCCGTTGGGGTCCGACGTTATCCCACCGATGCACACGCAGCGAGTGGCGATATCGATGACAAACAGGACATGGTAGCGGACGAGCCCGAACGGGTTCACAACCTCGACGGTGAACAGGTCTGTCGCAGCGATGGCGCCCCAATGAGCCTTGATGAAGGTGCTCCACGACATGCTCCTGCCCCGCTCCGGCGCAGGAGCGATACGTGCTCGGCGAGGATCCTCTTGATAGTGTTGCGTCCGAGTTCATGTCCTAGGTTCTTGAATGCGCCTCGCAGGCGCGTATATCCCCACGTCGGGTTCTCCCGCGCCACGCGCACAATGAGCTCACGGATGTCCTTCGCCGTCGGAGGTCGGCCTGGACTCCGGTTCTTGCTGCCATCGTACTTGGCTGCGATGAGGTGGCGGTACCAGCGCAGAAGCGTAGCGGGTGTGGCAACGGACGCAATCTGGGCCAGCGCCTCGCGGCCTAAAGCCTGGGCCTTGACGGCGAGCCTCCGCCGGTCGTCGTCAGAGAGCTTGAGACGCTTGTCCCGAAGCCCGGCTCGGAGTACACGGTTCTCCTCTCGCAAGTAGTCAATCACATCCTGCTGCTGGCGGTTGACCCAGCCAGCCAGAACGAGCAGTAAGAATTGCACATGGTACGTCATGATGGATCCGAAGATAACACCCTCGGGACAAACGATTGTAAAGCCGACGGCCCTTGACCCGGTCGCAAAATACAGACTCTAAGTTGCTGATTTATGGGCTATTTCAAAAGGGCCGAGTTTTGGCACAGGACGGGAGCGGGCGCTGACCGGGCCATGCGGGCGGCGGGAAAAGAGGCCACCCGAAAGGCCCAGAATCGGGGCCGGGGCTACCGCGGCGCAGCGGGCTAGCACGTTCTGATCCAGGTGCGGCCCGGGCCTCCTTGATGTCCATCTTTGCCCAGGACCTGGATCCAGGTCTTCCCCCAGAGAGCGTGGCATCCCGTTTCTGGACGGTGTTTCCCTGCGCGTACGGGGAACCCGAATCGCCGGCCACAACGTCACCCTCCCAGGGCATTGGTGTCACCTCGTTCGAATGGGCGAGGATCTCCACGACCGCCTAGGGGCAGCCCTGGCGTTCAGAACAATAGGCCGGATATTCGAAAACAGTCGCAAGAGCGAGCCAGGGTCCAAAGGGACACCGGCGGCGCTCGTCAACGCAATCGCTCATCGCCAAGCTGCCTGAAACAGGCCGGCTCAGCGAACAGACTTCTTCCACGGGCTGTTAGGAACGCGATCACGGCGGCCGGCGGGATGCCAGCCGAGCTCGCTGATGCCTCGGGCCTCGCCTGAGACAATCTCATATTGCGAATTGCCAAAGAGGACAAGGATCGACAATAGTCGAGATGATATGGATCTGACTTGCTTCCACGTGGCTCTGCAAGCCTTCGCCAACGCCGTAACAACCAAAAGTACGCAGGTCATCACTGGCGCACCAGAAGATCAGATGCGTGGCCCGTTCGAGGCTTTTATGGACGCTGTCGCTGAGGCGTTGAATTGGAATATTGTTTGCACGGGTGAGACGCTCCTGCCTGGGCGCATCGGGCGACCTGATTACGCCGTTCATCTCAACCAACTGCTCGCCGGATACGCCGAACTCAAGGCACCCGGGGTTGGCGCCACCGCCAGTCGGTTCAAGGGTCACAGTCGCAAACAATTCAAGCGTTTCTCGGCCATCCCAAACATTCTCTACACCGACGGCAATGAATGGGCACTCTACCGAGATGGTCAGCTCTGTGACCGAGTCGTCCGGCTGTCGGGTGATGTTGCTGCTGACGGTAGCAACGCCGCCACGCTCCAGGACGCGCAGGCTGTCGAACGCCTGTTGCGGGATTTCCTCTCGTGGCAGCCGCTAATTGCGGAAGCACCCGTGTCATCGAAATGACCAACGCAAAGCCGCCCGCCCGACAGGGCGCGTCCGAGCGGAAGCCAGTGACTTGACGTGCGAATTCGCTATTTCTCGGACATCCGATTTCCACTTGAGCGAGCCAATGGCGTACAAACGATGGAAACGTGTTACGCTCTCGCCGCGCGTGGGCACCAAGTCTTTCTGGGCGTGCGTTCGGATACTGCACGACCCTCACGGGACCCGCTCAAGTTTTACGGGTTAAAAGCTCTTTCAACACTGACCATTGACCGTCTACGTGTTGTCGGTCCACCGGCAGTCCGTCGGGCCCTCTATTTCGCGTTCGCTGTCGAACGTTCGGTATGCCATCGGTCCGACGTAATTCTGACTCGTGATCTTGGCATCGCTTCCTTACTTTTGGACCTGCCGCGGTGGCTGCGTCCACCAATTGTGTTTGAGTCTCACGGATTTGCTCCGGTGTTTGCCGCGACAATGGACGAACTCGTGTCTGGGGGGCGCCGTGCAAGGCCGCCCCAAAAGGACCGTCTTTTTAGGCGTGAAAAGCGAGTATGGAAGCTTGCGGATGGTTATGTGACCACGACAAGAACTCTCGCAAGTGAGCTCGAGACGCGTTTTGGTCGGAGAGATGACATTATTACTATCCCGAACGGTGTTCGCCTTTCGTCAAATAGGCGATTTACACCACCGAGTTGGCTTGAGTCGCCGGTCGTCCTATACGCGGGACATCTGTATCCATGGAAGGGCGTCGAGGTATTACTCCGTGCCGTTACCCGTTTACCAAAGGTTCGAACAGTTATTGTCGGTGGCCATCCTGAAGAGGGGGACCGTCTCCGACTGCAGAATTTAGCACGGTCTCTTGGCATTAGTGATCGGGTGGACTTTGTTGGGATGATTTCGGTGGCTGATGTACAGACGAGGTTAGGGACTGCTGATGTGTTGGTCCTTCCGACCACGTCGACTGAATCTGCAGATCGCTATACTTCGCCTCTTAAACTATTTGAGTATCTTGCTGCAGGAAAGCCAATTGTTGCGTCTGACTTACAGGCCACGCGTGAAGTTCTTGAGGATGGGCGTAATGCAGTTCTTGTGACTCCGTCAGATGCAGACGCGCTCGCTGACGGCATAAATCGTGTTGTAGATGACCTTTCGTTGGCAACTCGAATTGCTGAAAAATCTTTCCAGGACGCTAATGGCTTTGCGTGGGAGCACCGAGCCGAACGGTTAGAGCATCTATTGAAAGCCGTTCAACGATCCAACTGATTGAAACAAATGGTTATAAGGGTACTGTCAACTTGAGCTGGTTACTGACAAAATGGTGCTTGCGCTGTTTGCTGTTGGTGATGTGTACGCATCCCTTTGCAAAAAAGGCGCTTACGCTCCATTTAGCGCGCAGCGAAGGTCGTGAGCGCTATTTTGGCCGTAATTTAACCTTAATCGCAAATAAATCTAAGACGCCAAGGCAAGTTCGAGATCTTCAAATAGCCGCTGAGTGTCCGAGTTTCTGGACATTCGGAGGACGTTGCGGCCCCCGATACGAACGAGTCGTCCCGCTTTGGAAATAATGAGAAACCGCAACGTTCTCACACTGTGTAGAACGTACATGTAGGTCCGTTTTGGTGAGGGCGGCTTGTTCTCGGCGATAGTATCCAGTTGAAATCCTCGACAGAGATTGTGAGCGAGGATGTTCAATTGCTGCCAAGCGTTGTTGGCGGCATAGTCGTTGGTGGGTACGATGTCGAGTGCGAACTGACCGCGCAGCTCGGCGAGCGTTTTTTCTTGCGCGCCGCGTCCAGCGGCGAACGCCCACAGATTTTTCGGTGTGAGCGATTTGTTCCCTCGAGCCCATAGGTGCCGGCCCCAGAACTGCTTTCTCAGCGCCCGAAAATCTCTCAGCAAATGGTGCGAGGTCTTCCCCTTGATCGCCTGCATCACTCGGCTCGGCCCCAGGTGCGGCGGCACGCTCAACAACAGGTGCACGTGCTCCGGACGCACATGTCCCTTCAGGATCTCTATGTTGTTCGTCCGACAGATCTCCCTTACCAGCTCCCGAACTCGAATTGCTACATCTCCTCGCAATATCGGCTTGCGGTACTTCGGGATGAATACAAAGTGATAATGCAGTAAATACGTCGTGTGCGATGATTTACGATAACCTTGCATCCATACATCGTACCGCAAGCCCCCTGAAGGCTTCGCCTAAAGGCGAGGGATTTCACCCATCCCCGAGAGGGACATTAAACCATCCGCCTATTGTATCTTCCCCACCATGGCCGAATGGAGGGTTGCCGATGTCGTGGGCGAGACAGGCTGCTTGCACGATGTACCCGAACGTATCGGGGGTAATCTGGGGATTGCCCAGTCTAACCGCGATCGGCGATCCAATGATCGTACCCATAGACCTGCCAACCGATGCAACCTCGATACTATGAGTCAGCCTCGTATGAACGTGATCGTTGTCCGATAGAGGGTGTACCTGTGTCTTGTGAGCAAGCCGTCTAAACGCAGCGGAGAAGACTACGCGGTCACCAGCCCGGTCAGAGCCCGCTCCCCTATTTGGCGCAAACGTGGCACTCGGAAATCGAGATTAGAGACGAAAACCGAAAATGAGGCCTGTTCAGCCCTTCTAGCGCGTCTCTGGTGACACCTAATTCTGGAAACCCCCGCCAACCGCGCGGAAAATCCCACGTGTCTCTGCAGAGCCACAATTGGCCAGACTGTGTGGCGGATGGTGCAGTTCGGAGCTATCCGATCTTGGCTTAGAATCCATGAATAACAGGGAAAAACAGGGAATTTAGGCTATTTGGGGGCCGATTGGGTCGTTTTTCCATGTGGTAATCCTCTATATTTCAGATGGTTAGATAGCAATTCCCTGTTCCGAAATAGCAGGGAATTTGAGATGACCGAACAGGGAATTGAATTGAGATGAGCAGCACGTGACGGGTTTGATTAAAGAAGGGTGCGATGAAGTCCCGCCCGGAGTTGCGTCTGATTCCCAAGCTCCGGCGATACACCCATCAGGGCAACCTTGGGCCATTCCGCGGAGGAGGCGTGGGTAGCATCGCCCAGCTAATGCACCGCTCGGCATCATCAAGCCAACTTGCCGCACCGGGATCCTTAAGCAGGGGTAGTCCAAGCTTGACCAGACAACAAGGCAAGTCCAACTCCTCCGGTAGCTCCGCCCCCAACCAGCGCACGCCCTTTGCTGCGCCCTCAATCGTCCAGGCTGTCACGCACTGAACCATGACCCGGTGCTCGGGTCCCTGGATGAGCCACCCAACTGCGCCGACCCAGGTGTTCCTGATGCTTAGAAAGTATTCGGGGAATCCGGGTAACGGCACCGCTTGCCCGCCGGTGGCCACCTCGATGATGGACTGCAACGCAGCCAATGTCTCGGAGCGAACATCCGAGCGTGGCATCTGGAACACGTGGTGCGTCGATAGGTGGTAGTGGTGCATCATCGACTCGCTGGCGAAGGAATGTCCAAGGGTAGCAACCCGTTCGCCAACATCTCCCTCGCCCGTTGGCTCCTCCGGCCGAATTGGTGGGGGCTCTGGAACCTGCAATGCTTTGGTTTCCGTCGGATTCTCAGTGTCCACCTTCGCCCGATCCTTCGCTCGCTTTTTACGCCGGGCACGTCGCCAGCGTGCAACCGTCGTTCGGTAGGACATTCCGAGGCGTCGCTTGTGAGCTACTTCTTCGGTGAGACGACGGCGTCCAGGCAAGCTTTCGCTACTCGAAACTTGACCACCGTCTTTTTCGGGATTCGAATCTGTTCGCCAGTCTGGGGATTGCGTCCCTTGCGCGCCTTTCGTTGCGCCTTCACGAGTTTTCCGATTCCGGGAATGATGAACTGGCCCGTCCGCTTCGTCTCCTTCGCCGCGAGATCGGCAATCGACTTGAACCATGCCGCGGCCTGCTTTTTCGGAACCTGCATCGTTTCCGACGTCTGGGCCACGATTTGTGTTTTGGTCATGGGTTTTTTCGCCATTCCTCAAGTTGAAGCTAACTTAACATTAGGCGGTGCACCCACCGCGTGGGCGACCGGAGGTTGGTGCTCAAGCTTCGAGCGAAACTCAAACGGCGCTATTTTAGTGGCGTTACACGAAGTTAGCAAGCCAGAACGGTGTTGGGGGCGCACGTCACGGTAGTGGCGATGCCCATTTGCGGTTGTTGCGGTATGGTAATCTTGCGGATATCAGATCCGTAAGTAAGGGAGGTTCCCATGCCAAACCCGGTGGTTCCCGAAGAAGTTAGCGCTGTGGCTAGCCAGCTGGCCGAGCCCAGGCCCATGCGACGCGGCTCGGTCTCAGAGCGTTATGTGAAGTGCAACAAGGCCGGCTGCGCGTGCGCCGACCGCGACGATGCTCGTCACGGGCCGTACTACAGCATTACCCGCGTAGTGAAAGGCCGCACGAAGTCTCGGTGGCTGGATACAGAGCAAGCCAGGCAGGTCCGCGAGCAGGTTTCGACAGGCCAGAAATTCCGCGAGCTTGGTCGAAGCGTACTGGCAAGCTTGCGAGCAATGGGCCGACGCCCAACTCGAAGACTCCAAGGCCGCCTCGCAAGAGGCGGCCAAAAAAGGGCTTCAAAGCGGCGCTCGAAGTCGAAACCGTCACCGAGATCGAAGCGCTCTTAGGCACGGGCGTCGTCGACTGGGACTTCGAGGCCATCGAGATGGCTGCGCGCCACATGGCGATGCGTGTGGCGGCCCGCGTCGTGGAACAACGACTGAATGCCGATACCTCGGACCATGCCGGCCCGATGTTACCTTGCGCGTGCGGGCAGTCGGCGCGCTACGCCGGCCGGCATGGCAAGAACTTCGAGAGTGTGCTGGGGCTTTTAAGGCTGGAGCGCGCCTACTACCACTGCGAGCTGTGCGAGGCGGGCTTTTGTCCGCGCGACCGGGTACTGGGCTTGGAGGGTGGCTCGCTCTCTCCGGGCGTGTTGCGCATGGCCGGACTGGTGGGCGCCATGGTCAGCTTTGAGGAGGGCCACGAGTTACTCCACGAGTTGGCTGGGGTGAATGTGCCGACCAAGCACGTCGAGCGCGCGGCCGAAGCGCTGGGGCGTGAGGTCGCCGCGGACGAGAAGCTCGTGGTCGAGCCGCCGGGGCCAAACGAACCACTGGCGCCGACGCTGTATCTGGGGATGGATGGTACGGGTGTGCCGGTGCGCAAAAAGGAGTTGGTAGATCGCCCCGGCAAGCAGCCCGACGGCTCGTCCAAGACGCGAGAGGTCAAGATCGTCACGATCTGGAGCGCCGAGGGACGGGACAAAGAAGGCACGCCCGTGCGCGACGCCGGCTCAATCAGCTACTCGGCTGCGGTCGAAAGCGCGGCGCACAAGGACACGGACGCGACGCCGAGCGTCTTCGCGGCGCGCGTCGTGCGTGAGGCCACGCGGTGCGGCTTCGATCGCGCAGCGCGCCAGGCCGTGCTCGGCGATGGGGCCACGTGGATCTGGAACCTCGCCGACGAGCACTTTCCCGATGCGGTTCAGATCGTCGACCGCTTCCACGCCAAGCAGCACCTCTCGGACGTGTCCAAGTCCATCTATGCCGCGGGCAGTGACCTCGCACAGCAGTGGGCGAGCGAACGCCATGACGAGTTGGACGCCGGCGATATCGACGACATCCTCGACGCCCTACGAGTACACTCGCCGAAGGATGAGGAGGCGCGCAAGTGCATCGGCTACGTCGAACGCAACCGCGAGCGCATGCGCTACCCGAAGTTCCGGGCAGCAGGGCTTTGTACCTCGACTGGGGTCGTTGAGGCCGGCTGCAAGGTAGCGATCGGAACGTGGTGCAAGCGTGCCGGAATGCACTGGACCGTCGCTGGCGTTGATGCGATCATCGCACTGCGCTGCTGCAAGCTGAGCGGACGCTTCGAGGACTTCTGGGAGCGTCGCGCTCAGCGGCGAGTGGCCTGATGATCGATTCTCATCTCACAATCCTGACGTGCGCCCCGGTGTTGGTGCATGAATCGTCTTGACTCCGGCAACCGCCCCGACTCAGCTCCTCGATACCGAAATGCACGAAAAACTGGATCGGCCGGGCGTCCGCCCATCTCGTCGGAAATCGAGGAGTTGGTCGTGCGCATGGCCAAGTTGAGCCCGTCTTGGGGCTACGCTCGAATCCAAGGAGCTATGGCCAACCTGGGCCACAAGATCGCGCCGAACACGGTGAAGCGGCTCTTGAAGGAGCACGGTATCGAACCGGCACCGTTTCGCCGGCGAAGGACGACATGGGCGCAGTTTCTTCGGAGTCGCTGGGACACCCTGCCGATTTCTTCACCACCGAAATCTGGACTCCCGCGGGTCTGGTTACGTTCTACGTCTTGTTCGCGATTCAGCTGAAGACCCGCCGGGTCCATATCTCGATACGCACACCAAACCCGGCCCGAGTCTTCATGAAACAAGGGTTCTCCTGTCGTTTCTGGGGATCTGATTTGGGCGCGAGGGTATGGCCTATGGACGCTGCCGCGATTGTGGAAAACACCGGAAACTCCTGGAGAGAGAGGCGTTAGGGATGGGTTGTGAGCAGGTACAAACGTAGCAGCGGCGTTTTCCACAATCGCTTGGAAAACGCTTCGCGTTTCCCACAAGCGCCCACAGGCCCCTCCTGATATATACAAGAAGGATTCATTCATTTGGAATAAGGAAGGGGAGGCATCGATCAGTGGAGGCTATGGAAAACGCCCTTCCAGGCTTCGAAGAGAGCTCAGTCGTGAGCAAGGCCTTGAACGATCCGGACCGTGGGGGCGTTTCCCACAGCCTCGTTTCGCGCTGCGGGGCAGTGGCATTTGGTGAGGCCTGTGGGTTGAGAGGGTAAGCCATGTTTAGATGCGCATCGGCGAGAACGCTAGAATCCTTTTTCGGCAAGAAAAAGGAGCGTTCTCGCGATGCGCGTTACCACGTTAGTCAACAAGCTCATCGGATTGCAAGGCCTGTGGGTCCGAAATTTCCACTTCCAGGCGGACAAAGCCAGAGTGGTGGTGGATGTAGTACCACGGAGGAGGAAGCCTCTGTGCGGGGTTTGCGGTCGAAAGGTCCGCAAGAACAAAGATCGCTACAATCGTTACTGGCGGCACTTGGATCTGTTCGGTGTAGAGGACGGACGTCAGCGCCGTAGCGAACTATTTCCGAGTGACGTGGCGTTCGGTGCGACGGATCATCCAGCGGGTGGTTGCCGAGCAACGGGATGAGCGGCGCGAGCTCGATGGATTGCGGGTGATTGGGATGGACGAGATCAGCTACCGCAAACGCCACAAGTACTTGACAGTGGTGATAGACCATCTCAGCGGCCGGGTCGTCTGGGCGGGAAAGGAGCGCAAGGCCAAGACGCTGCTGCGGTTTTTCCGCAAGCTCGGACCACAAAGAGCCGCGGAGCTCGAAGCGGTCAGCATGGACATGTGGGAGCCGTACATAACTGTCGTCGGCAAAAAGGCTCCTCAGGCACGGGTGATCTTTGACCGCTTCCACATCGTCAAGCATCTGAACGAGGCCGTGGATAAGACCTGGCGCGAGCTGGTGCGCGAGCTCAAAGGGACTGCCCGGCGCAACCTCAAGAACACCAAGTTTCCCCTTCTCAAGGCCAAACACAACCGCAGCGCGAAAGACAAACGGGTGCTCCGCGAGCAGGTGCGAGCTAATCGTCGCCTCTACCGCGCCATGCTTCTGCGCGACGACTTCATGGACCTCTACACCTACAAAACCGAGACATGGGCCAAGAAGTTTCTCCGAGGATGGCTGCGGCGCGCTATGAGCTCGAGGATAGAGCCCGTCAAACGCGCGGCGAAGATGACCCGCAGCCACTTCGATGGCGTCATCGCGTGGGTCACGTGGAGACTCAGCAACGGCCGACTCGAAGGAATGAACAACAAAATCCGGCTGCTGAGCCACCGCAGCTTTGGACTCCACTCTGCCGAAGCTCTCATCAGTCTCGTCTACCTAAACTGTGGCGGTCTCACCCTCGAGAGGATCCACTGAAATGGCAGGAGAGGCGAAACAAGTAGCGTTCGACCTTGCCGCGTTCGACGACAGCTTTCTCCGAGGCTACTCGCACCTCATCATCGACCGAGATTCGAAATACACAACGGAGTTTCGAGAAGTCCTGAAGGAAAACGACGTGGACATCGTCCCGATTCCGACCAAATCTCCGAACTGCAATCCTCACGCGGAGCGCTTCGTGCGCTCGGTCAAACAGGAGTACGCTTCGATATTCGCTCTCGACTAGGTGGTCATCTGCATGGTGACGACCCGCCCGCCCAAGACGATTGTAAAGCCCATGGCCCTTGGCCCGGTCGTAAACACAGACACGAAGTTGCTGATTTATGGCCTATTTCAAAAGGGCCGAGTTTTGGCACAGGACGGGATCGAGACCAGAGCTACGGAGCGTACTTCGATACTCGCGTCGACGGTCTCGGGATGGAGCAGGTCCTTACCGCCCCGCGCTTCCCGTGGCAGAATCCATTGGTCGAAAGGATGATCGGCTCCATTCGACGTGAGTGTCTCGACCACGTGATCGTCCTCGACGAGCGGCACCTGAAGCGAATCCTACGCAAATACGTCGACTACTATCATTCGTGCCGGACTCATTTGTCGCTTGAGAAGGACGCGCCTGAGCCTCGCCGAGTAGAGTCACCGGCGATGGGCAAAGTGAGAGCCATTCCAAAGGTCGGTGGTCTCCATCATTATTACACTCGACGCGCTGCTTGAGCCGACCCGCTCGGAACGGCTGCCGGACTTCGCACCAGCTTACACCTCTACCCCTGAGTAGAGCCGACGCCGGTTCTTAAAACGTCCTACATGAAGACGACCAAAGCATTCCGGTTGCAGGAAGTTCGCCAATCTCATACAGCTCGAGTTTATGGAAGGGACAGGTCGCTGGCTGGGAACAGAAGCAGATTCTCCTTGCCTTGATGATTCCTCTCGTGGGGATAGGCGTTCGAGTATTTTGACCAGACGGATTAAGGGTGCACTGCATGCAGGCTTCTGATCAGGCTCCATCGTTGTCCTCTTGGTCGTGACTCGGCCAATGGCGCTCCGCGATGGGCGGAGCAGGGCATGCCACCACAACAGCCGAGCGACTGGCTGTCGCGCGAGGTGTGTCCCTTCGGAAAATGAGACAGACCCTCTCCGCAAACGCGACCAGAGTCTTCGCATTCGCTGGCATCGATGCGGCTTCGAGATCAAACCGTCGTGACCTTCGGCGAGCCTGCGGCAGAGGAGTCGCCGTCGCCTACATGCAGCTTCCGCCATGGGCGACGCGGTTATTGTCAAGTTAAGCAGAATCGGCTGACCGACAATTTCGTTCGCCAACATACGCAGGCCAACTGACACTAGTCCCCTGTAGCAGAAACAACTAGACAAAGCAGAGCTTGCCGAAACCATTCTAAGTGCATGACTCTTATGAATCTGCCTCTCCTGCCATATCAATGGATCCTCTCGAGGGTGAGACCGCCACAGTTTAGGTAGACGAGACTGATGAGAGCTTCGGCAGAGTGGAGTCCAAAGCTGCGGCGGCTCAGCAGTCGGATTTTGTTGTTCATTCCTTCGAGTCAGCCGTTGCTGAGTCTCCACGTGACCCACGCGATGACGCCATCGAAGTGGCTGCGGATCATCTTCGCCGCGCGTTTGACGGGCTCTATCCTCGAGCTCATAGCGCGCCGCAGCCATCCTCGGAGAAACTTCTTGGCCCATGTCTCGGTTTTGTAGGTGTAGAGGTCCATGAAGTCGTCGCGCAGAAGCATGGCGCGGTAGAGGCGACGATTAGCTCGCACCTGCTCGCGGAGCACCCGTTTGTCTTTCGCGCTGCGGTTGTGTTTGGCCTTGAGAAGGGGAAACTTGGTGTTCTTGAGGTTGCGCCGGGCAGTCCCTTTGAGCTCGCGCACCAGCTCGCGCCGGGTCTTATCCACGGCCTCGTTCAGATGCTTGACGATGTGGAAGCGGTCAAAGATCACCCGTGCCTGAGGAGCCTTTTTGCCGACGACAGTTATGTACGGCTCCCACATGTCCATGCTGACCGCTTCGAGCTCCGCGGCTCTTTGTGGTCCGAGCTTGCGGAAAAACCGCAGCAGCGTCTTGGCCTTGCGCTCCTTTCCCGCCCAGACGACCCGGCCGCTGAGATGGTCTATTACCACTGTTAAGTACTTGTGGCGTTTGCGGTAGCTGATCTCGTCCATCCCAATCACCCGCAATCCATCGAGCTCGCGCCGCTCATCCCGCTGCTCGGCAACCACTCGCTGGATGATCCGTCGCACCGAACGCCACGTCACTCGGAAATAGTTCGCTACGGCGCTGACGTCCGTCCTCTGTGCCAGCCACGCTACCTCTTGTTCGAAGCTTTTGGTAAAGCGGCTCCCCTTGTCGGCCCAAGGCACCTTTTCTCTGACCACTCCACACCGCCGACATACCACTCGTCGGATCGAGTAGATAGGTCCGGACTCCGAACAGGTCCAAGTGCCGCCAGTAGCGATTGTAGCGATCTTTGTTCTTGCGGACCTTTCGTCCGCAAATCCCGCACAGAGGCTTCCTCCTCCGTGGTACTACATCCACCACCACTCTGGCTTTGTCCGCCTGGAAGTGGAAACCTCGGACCCACAGGCCTTGCAATCCGATGAGCTTGTTGACTAACGTAGTAACGCGCATCGCGGGAACGCTCTTTTCTCTTTCGGAAAAAAAGATTCTAGCGTTCTCGCCGATGCGCATCTACACATGGCTTACCCTCTCAACCCACGGGCCTCACCAAATGCCACTGCCCCTCAGCGGGAGACGAGGCTGTGGGAAACGCCCCCACGGTTCTGGTCGTTCAGACCTTGCTCACGACTGAGTTCTCTTCGAAGCCTGGAAGGGCGTTTTCCATAGCCTCCACTAATCGAGCCCCCCCCTTCCTTATTCCATATGAATTAATGTCCCACTCGGGGATGGTTGAAATCCCTCGCCTTTAGGCGAAGCCTTTAGGAGGCTTGGGGCACGATCCCCAGGTGAAAGGATATCGTAAATCATCGCACACGACGTACCAGTTAAACTATCACTTCGTATTTATCACGAAGTACCGCAAGCCGGCCTTGAGAGGGGATGTAGCGGTTCGTCTCCGGGATCTCATCCGGGAGATCTGTGCTCGGAACCAGATAGAAATACTGAAGGGTCATGTGCGGCCTGAGCACGTGCACCTGTTGCTGAGCGTGCCGCCGAATTTGTCGCCGAGTCGAGTGATGCAGTTGATCAAGGGTAAGACGTCGAATCGTCTGATGCGCGACTTACGGACGATGCGGAAGGAGTTCTGGGGTCGGCACCTATGGGCACGGGGTTACTTCGTGGTGACAACGGGCAACGTGACGGATGAGGTGATAGCGAAGTATATAGAGTTGCAGGGTGCCGTGCCCCAGGACGACGATTCTTTCAAGGTCAGTGAGTAGTGAAACGAGGCAAGGACAAGCCGACTTTAGTCGGCGACGTGAACCCATCGCCTTTAGGCGATGGAGCGCACGCGCTCAGTCTTTCTTGTATATATACCAGGAGGGGCCTGTGGGCGCTCGTGGGAAACGCGAAGCGTTTTCCAAGCGATTGTGGAAAACGCCGCTCCACGTTTGTACGTGCTCACAACCTTTTCCTAAACGCCTCTCTCGCCCGGAGTTTCCGGCGTTTTCCACAATCGCGGCAGCGTCCATAGGCCATGCCCTCCAACACAAATCAGATCCCCCGAAACGACAGGAGAACCATGAATCTTATGGGCTGGCTAAAAGTCTAACTTTGTATAGTAATCAAAGACCCAGGGGACTGGCATTCAAATGCCTCTAGCGGTGTAACACTACTTGATGGCAGAAGCACCTTCTCGGAGGGTATACTTCGCCTCAAGAATGTTCTACCGATCTCCGGATGCATATCGGCGATTTGCCCGGGAAGCTATACGTAAAAAGCGAGCAAAGGATCGGGCAAAGGCGAACACTGGGAAGCCGACGAAAACCAAAGCATTGCAGGTTGCGGAGCCCCCACCAATCCGACCGGAGGTGCTAACGGGCGAGGGAGATGTTGGCGAACGGGTTGCTACCCTTGGGCGTTGTTTCGCCGACGGGGTGATACACCACTACCACCTATCGACGGGCCACATGGCCCAGATGCCACGCTCGGATGTTCGCCCTGAGACGCTGGCCGCGTTGCGGCCCATTATCAAGGTGGCCACCAGCGGCCATGTGGTGCCGTTGCCCGGATTCACCGAATACTTTCTAAGCATCAGGAACATCTGGATCGGCGCGGTGGGCTGGCTCATTGAGGGAACCGAGCGCCGAGTCATGGTTCGTTGCGTGACGGCCTGGACGGTCGGGGGCGCAGCGAAGGGCGTGCGCTGGTTGGCGGCGGAGCTACCGGCGGAGCTGGACTTGCCCTGTTGTCTGGTCAGGCTTGGAGTACCACTGCTTGAGGACCCCGTCGCGGCAAGTTTGCTTGATGATGCTGAGCGGTGCATTGGCTGGGCGTTGCTACCCACCGCGCCCTAGCCTTTTTACCGGCATCGTCAAGTTGAGGCTGACGGCCGTTTCTGATGCGCAGCATGGTGGGTTCACCACGGGCTTGAGCCTAGTATCTTGGAGGTCGGTCTCGTCCTGTCCAAAAACACAAACGAACTCAAGACTGGCGCGCCGGGCAGTTTCGATCGTCATCGCCCCGTGGCGAGCCCCGGTGATGTCTTAAGATTCCTGTCAAAGAAAAACGATGTATGGTTCCCCAAGCTCAAACCCGTCCCCGTCATGGGGACAGAAAAGGAGAACCATACATCATGGGAAAGGTACTACCGAGTCAGCGATTGCTCAAGCAGTTCGAGGAACGACTGGTATTTGGGGAGATGAATCTCTCGGAGATCGTCCGGTCGGGACTACCTCGAACCGCTCACGGGCCAAGCTATCGTGCTCGACCTTGCGGCCGAAGCCCGAGAAGCGCCGCTCAAGCCACCACATAGCGGCCTTGATGTTGGGCGGATGACGCTCCGTGATGACATCGCGAATGATGGAGCCGTCGGGGAGCTGTCGGACACGTTCCTTGGTGACGACCCTCTCTTCTAAGATGGATCGTTCGATGGCCTCCAGATATTTTATACCGAGTTCTGCTTCAGCTGTATCGATCCGCTCGCAACACACGCGAAACTTCCCGCGCTTCGCCTTGCGCCCGCGCTTACGCCACCGGTAAAAGGTGGACGGATGGATGCCCGCGGCCCGGGCGACCTCGTCGTAAGAGAGCCCGAGACGAACCCCTTTCACCATCTGTTCGACGACTTTGGGAGTCAACTTGGTGGGTCGCATGACGGATGCGTCCCGAGGTCCGTGGAAAAAGAACGGCACCCTCCACTCCGTCATCAGAGTATCATATCAGGCGGCAACTTCCGCGTGTTCGAGAACCTCGCTCAGACGTTGGTAGCCGTCGATGCGTCGTAGTTGAATCTGGCCAGAGGCGATAAGCCCAAACAACAAAGCGACCGCGGACTCCTCGCTGGAGAACGACGCTTGGGTTTTCGTCCGGCGTCGAAACTCGCGGTTGAGATTCTCCAGAGCATTGGTCGTTCGAATCGATTTCCACATGGCACGAGGGAATTCGTAGAAGGTCAGCAGCTGATTACCGACCTCCTCTAGGCTTCGGACGACGGCCGGCGCGAGAGGCGTCCACTTGGCGACGAGTTCGTCATAGGCTTTGCGAGCATCGATCCCGTTCTTGGCGTAGACGATCCGGTTGTAGTCACGCCGGAACTCATGGCGTGCGTGCGCCGGGCAATGTTCGAGCAAGTTGGCGCGCTTGTGCTCGGTACATCGCTGCAATCGGCACCCCCGGCCACTTCTCCAGCGCTTTCATCAGCCCCTTGTGGCCGTCGCTGATCACTAGCTTGGGAGCCCGGAGTCCTCGAGCCTGGAGTCCCTCCAGCACGGAGCCCCAATGCGTCGAGGCTTCGCTCACCGCCAGACGCAATGACAACAGACGTTTCTGCCCGTCTGGCGCGACCCCGAGCGCGGCCAGTACGGGTACGCTGATCACACGTTTCGCCATCCGCACTTTCAGGTGGAAGCCGTCCAGGTAAACGATCGCGTAGACCTCCTCGCTGAGAGTACGGTTCTGCCATTCCTCGAAGCGCTCCTTCAGCCGGCTAACCACGCGAGACACCGCGCTCTTCGATAGGTGCTCCTCACCGAGCAGTGGTTTCAGCGCTTTGCGGATCCCGCGGCTATTCACGCCCGACAAGTACGTCCCCTCGGAGAGCAGCTTGCTGCTAACCGAGCCCATTCACGGAGTGGGCGCTGGCAGATGCAGCTGGCAGGCTCATAGCGTTGCGACGAGCACTCGCTGTTTCTCCCAATCGTCGGGAAGCGGATGATGCAAGAGGTAGCTCGAGGTCAGCCCAACGGGCTGGCGGCCTTCGACAATGGCGCGGACGATGTCGGGGGCCAGGAAGGCATAGCGGATTGCCTTGCGCACGCGGTCCGTTGGGATGGCGTCTTCGGTGGCAATCTGCTCATAGGTTTTGCCTGCTTTGATTCGGTCGAGCCAGGAGAGGGCGTTGGCGATATTGCGCAGGAGTGTGCGGTCGACGGATTTCGTGGGGTTGCCCAGAACGAGCTTGGTCTCGACGCCGCGTCGACGCAAGCGGAACGGTGCGAGGATGCGGAGTGCATCCTCGCGAATGCGCTCGGGTCCCATAGACAGGCAAGCAGCGAACGCATTGCGGTCGAGGAGGATAGACACAGAGCCGGGGCTGATATCGACCCGCCAGATAAGACGGAACAGGCGGGCTGCCGGGTCACTATCATCATTACTGCCGGAACACAGCCCGTCTAAAAAGCGACGCACCGAGGCGAGCTCTTGCATCGTCGGAGTATGGGTCAGTGAGGCCGAGAAGGTCGTGGCATCCACATGCTGTCGGATGAGATGCACGACGGTCTGTTCCAGCATCGGGGCGGGCAGTTGCCAGCCGGAGAGGTCCTTTTGGCCACTGTGCTGGATGAGGCGCCGGGAGACGTAGTAGCAGAGCCGTTGCCCGGTTTTCTTTTTGGTGTGGCTCGGCGTCAGCCGGTCCCCGGTCTCGTCGAAGAGCTTGCCTGCCAGTGGGGAACGGGCTGCACGGTCCTTCGTCGTGCGTCTCCTTGGTTTGGCAGCCCCTGCCTGTAGCTGCGCCTGGACCGCGTCCCAGAGCTCCGGAGCAATGATCGATGGATGCTGGCTCTCGTAGACACGCCTCTGGTGCCGGATGCGGCCGGCGTAGAGAGGATTGGTCAGCAGGCAGTGGAGGTGTCCGCGACGGAACGGCAGCCCGCCTGTCCGGGTTCCATCAGCGGCGAAGCGTTGCTTGGTGCGCAGCCTCAGACGGTCCGCCTCGGCCTTCACCTGCCGGAGCGTTCCGTGCTTCCGGTACAGCGCATAGAGCGTCCGGACCGTTTCGGCCTCAGCCTCGTTGATGCGCAGCGTGCGCTCGTCCTTCTCATAGCCGAGCGGTACGCGGCCGCCCATCCATAGTCCCTTGCGCTTGGAGGCAGCGACCTTATCGCGGATCCGCTCGGCCGTGACCTCGCGTTCGAATTGTGCGAAGGACAGCAGCATATGCAGCGTCAGTCGTCCCATGCTGGTCGTGGTGTTGAAGGACTGGGTCACCGAGACGAAAACCGCGCCGGCCGCCTTGAGCCGTTCGACGAGCTTTGCAAAGTCGGAGAGGGAACGGGTCAGCCGGTCGACCTTGTAGACCACGATCTGGTCGACGAGACCGGCATCGATGTTGGTGAGCAAGCGCTGCAGGCCCGGGCGCTCCAGGGTTCCTCCCGAGATCCCCGCGTCCTCGTAGACGGTTGGCAGCAGCACCCAGCCCTCCGCCTTGTGGCTCGCGACATACGCGGCGCAGGCTTCTCGCTGCGCATCGAGGGAGTTGAAATCCTGCTCGAGACCCTCTTCCGCGCTCTTTCGCGTATAGATGGCACAGCGGATCTTCTTCATGTTAGGCCTTGCGCTTGGGCGTCAGACCGAAAAAGCGTAGTCCTGACCAGTGGGTGCCGGTGATTCGCTTTGTGATGGCGGTGAGGGACGGATAGGTTTTGCCGTCGAACCGATAGCCGTTGTCGACTACCTCGACCTGGTAGGTCCGGCCATTCCACTCGCGGACGAGATGGGTGCCGGCAGAAACGGACCCTGCGGGAGCGGCGTTGCCTGGTGTCTCGTTCGCCATAGCGGCCAGAGCGCGCCGGGTTGCGGCCGAAAGCCCGCCATGGGTCCGGCACTGGCGTTCGTGCAAGAGAACGCGGCGCATGAAGATACGCGAGAGCGAGCTTGGCGGAGCTGCCCTAAAGGTCTGCTCCCAGACCCGCCGTAAGCTGGCGAAGTCCAAACCGTCCAAAACGACGTTCCGGCCAACCCCTGTATCCTGCGGCATCACCGAACGTTCGCTCTTCTGCTCGATAAAGTCCAGTCTAATGAGGGACTTCCGGGTGCGAAGTCCGCTGCCCGTAGCTCGCCCCGCAGCCGATTTGAGCCAGCCGTGCGCACCCCCGGTGGGCCTGTCGCCCGCCACCCGCAGCCCAGAGGTCGGAAGCCAGCCCTGCGGCGCGATATACCCTCGCTTCTGCCCGGATTCCAAGGGCGTCTAAGCTGCTGATTTGTGGTCTATTTCAAAAGGGCCGAGTTTTGGCACACGACGGCGTTCGAGCTGGAATGAGCAATGAGGATGCTGGGCAGGTCGCAGGTATCAGTGAATCAAGAACAGCCCGTGGATAGTCACGGCACATGCCGCGTTTGACACGCGCCCGGGAATAGTCCAGCATGGCGCCTTCGGCTATCCGATGGCTCTTCGTAGATTTTTTTGCTGGTGACTTCCACCACACCTTCCGTCAGCCCTCGCTTAGGCCCTTTCCGTTCAGGAGTTCATTTCATGGGTACGATTTATGTAGGCAATTGTTCCTTCGACGTCACCGAGCAGCAGCTCAGAGACGTCTTCGCGACTTACGGCGAGGTGAGTAGAGTCAACGTGATCACCGATCGCGACACCGGTCGCCCGCGTGGTTTCGCTTTCGTTGAGATGTCGGACAGCTCGGCCGCGCAAGCGGCCATCCGTGGCGTCAATGGAACTGATCTCGGTGGTCGTACATTGAACGTCAACGAAGCCAGACCCCGGACCAAAGGCGGCGGTCGCGGTGGCGGCGGGCGGCGCTGGTAAGCCCCACCCCTCGACGCGGACCAGATTCTTGCTTGCGAAGAGCCAGAGACCTACGAAAGGTCTCGGGCTCTTGGTGCTTCCGGCATCAAGTGTTGCTACGCGGCTGCGGGCAGTGGTACAGGTGCGGAAGAGACCGGGTTGCGCGCCCCAGGGTTCTTGCGCTGTTTGCTGTTGGTGATGTGTACGTATCCCTTTGCAAAAAAAGCGCTTACGCTCCATTTAGCGTGCGGCGAAGGTCGCGAGCGCTATTTTGGCTGTAATTTAATACAGCGTAAAGTCTTAGCGTCATCTCACCAACACTTAATGGCGGAAGCACCAGTGCGTTTGAAAATGCTCATGGGGAACCTCGTATCCGCGAGTACAGGACAATTGTGGACCGAGATCGCGAGTTGTGCACCAAGGCATGGAAGCGGCGATGTTTTGTGAGTCGGCCCGCTGGGGCGATGCGGGCCCCGGAAGGGAGAATCGTCCCCGCACGCGGGATGTGCATTGGAAGCGGGCGCGGGACTATGTTCTAGACTTGATGGACGGAAATGTGGAAAGGTTCATTCGAGCGCTTCGGGACCATGATTACTATCCCACCCTCGACCCGCCGGTGTTCGAACCAGCTTCTGACAGCGTCACCATCCGACGTCCGGCGGGAGCGGAAAGGTTCTACTACACCCTTGATGGAAGCGACCCACGAAACCCCACAGCACACAGTTTCAGCGAAGCTATTTCGACAATTCCTTTCTCTCCCAATCTCAAGGGACGTTCAAGGCGTGGCGACGAGTGGAGTGCATTGAACGAATACGGGACTTGGGAACGAGATTAACCGAGCCGGTCCTGTGCCAAAACTCGGCCCTTTTGAAATAGACCACAAATCAGCAGCTTAGTGTCTGTGTTTGCGACCGAGCCAAGGGGCGTGGGCCTTACAATCGTCTGGCCAAAGGGTGTTATCTTCAGATCTATGATGACGTACCACGTGCCATTCCTACTGCTCGTTCTGGCTGGTGACCTGACCTGTGTTCCGCAAAAAGTCGATCCGGCGTTGATTGCGCGGTTTAGACCTGCCATGCTCGGCTGCTTTGTGCCGGTCGACCCGACGACGCCACCTGCGTCTTAGGAACGAGGAGAGGCTCGCTCTTGCAACTGTTTTCCAATATCCGGTCTATTGTTCTGGATGTCAATGGCAATCGAAAACTGCACATTTTTAGCAACCGAAAATTGCACACTTTTGTGGAGGGCTTCCACGCGAAGGTGACGCTCTTGCGGTGGTTGCGCTTGTCGGTGTTGGGTTGGGCGGAGAGAGCGTAGCGATCGGAGTCCAACCCAACACGCGTCGCAGATTCGCAGGACATGGCTGTCAGGGCGCGGGTCTCTCGCGACCTTGATCGGACGCGGACCGTATCAGGTTCTGGTGCTCCCCGTCTGGTCAAAATACTCGAACGCCCAGTGGGTCAGCAGGTTGCACCTTTCCAAGGGCTGCTTGAATCCGGCATCGTGGTCGGATACGTGTTCCTTCCGGGTGCGCAGTTCGTTGCCTGCAGCTCGCCCCGCAGCCGATTTGAGCCAGCCGTGCGCACACCCGGTAGGCCTGTCGCCCGCCACCCGCAGCCCAGGGGTCGGAAGCCAACTCTGCGGCGAGAAATACCCTGGATTCTGCGCGGATTCCAAGGGCGTCTAAGCTGCTGATTTCCGGTCTATTTCAAAAGGGCCGAGTTTTGGCACAGGACGGGACGGGAGCCGTGAGCTCCAGGCCTAGCTATGATTCCGAAACGCCCTGGCGCGTGGGTCTTGAGTGCGTTTGTATTTTTGGACACGACGCCCTCTGAACCACCGGCCGGTCTCTGTTTATGTGGAGCCACCTACCACCGAGTCGGGCAGCAGCACGCCTCCGGCCGACCGACGTGCGCTTGCCCAACGAGTAATCGACGCCGGCCAGCAGTTGGCGTGGCGCTGCGCTGTGCGTGCGTGTACATAATGCACTCACGGCGGCGACAGCCCGAGGTGTTGGCACGCCAGGACGTATTTCGACGAACGAGTTACCCAGGGTTCGAGGGGGTGGAGGATCTCCCTGATGCGTTCTTGGTGACCAAACGGGGCTTTCCCTTCGAGGATCGTCAAGCCGGGGACACGCGCTGGAAAGCGGCGGTTCGGATACAGCCCGCCCTGTCCCCAGAAGGTGAGGCCACGATCAAGCGTGATGCGGATAGGGCCATTCAAAGCTTCGTAGTAAGTGCGCTCGTACTCGATCAGGAGCTTGGGCTCCGAGCGGGCCATCAGGTGCTCCCGTAGGCGCGCCGGAAGAACGCGCGCGAGTCCCACGACGATCTCGTGAAAGGACATCGAAGCGAGCGAGGCGCTAGCCACTATCGGTGCTCTCTCTTTGAAGATCGCGTGATCCTCGCGACGTTTGACTTCGAAAAATAACCTCTTTTCCGGAAACGGGGTGTCGTACCAACGGATGCGGGTCTTCGTGCGCCGCGACGTGCCGTCGAGGTTGGCTCGGAAAGCGCTCAAGGCCGCGTCGTCGAAATAGATGCTGCACACACGCGACGTCGCGCCCGCATAGCTCACGCGGCGGCAATTGACGTCCAGTATGGAGCTAAATTTCCCGGCGTCCACATTTGGAAGTGAGAACTTGACCTCGCGGCGCCCAGGTGCGGCGACGCTCGCGGACTCTAGAGCAAACGACGGCGCTTCAGGGGATCTCATCGGCCTCGACAAACGAGAACTGGAACGCGGGAAGCTTTTTCCGAATGTCGGCCACGAGTTGGGCCACGCCCCGCGGACCCGTGACCGTGACCACAGCCGAAAGCTCTATGCGGAGGCCTTCCTGCTCGAGTCTTCGCACCCGGAACTCTTGGACGACGTGCCGTAGCTGCTCTAGAGCATGCTCCTCAAAGAAACGGTCGGCGTCGCCGGAAACGATGAGAAGGAGCGTCCTGTCTGGCATCTGCGGCCACAACCGTTGGCGCACAACCACGAAGAGGGAGACGAGCACGACGACCGCGACGGCCAGAGGGCCTTGGCGCGCCCCGAGGGCGACACCCACGGCGATGCAAAACAGCAGATAGGCGATCTCGTCCGGCGTCTTGACGGCGGTGCGAAAGCGAATGATCGAAAGTGCACCGATGAGCCCGAGCGACAGAGCGAGTGACGACTCTACGACGACGATGACAAGAACGGTCGTGAGGGTAAATACGGGAAACAGGTTAGCGAAGGCGTGGCGACTCGATGGGACGGAGGCGAAGCGGATATAGAGCCCGCGAATGACGAGCGCAAACAGGCCAGCCAGGATAAGATTCGTGGCGAGACTCACGCCTTGGTTGTAGTCGACGGGCGTGACTCCACCTTGTTCCAGAAGCCAGGATTCCGCATCGCGTGTGAGGTCGTCCGCCGCTTTCGCGAGCATACGTTCCGGGTTCGAGACAAGTGCGAGTTCGCCCCAGACCGCCCGGATCCGGTCGGCCCACAGAATATCGGCACTACGATCCTCGGGCGTACGCGTGACGAGCACGAGCGTGACGCGCTCTTCCGACCACGCGCTCAAGTCCACAACGCGCGAGTGCCAGCGGTTGGCGTCGCCGAATCGAAAGATCTCGTCGAAGACCTCGACCGAGTCGTCTTCCGTTTCGACGATGACCCGAAAGGAAACGCGAGCGCGGCGGACGTTCTGCTCGGTGACGAGCGCCGGTGAAACACGGAGAAAAGCCGCACTTGGGAGATCCATCTCGAAACGGCGCTCGGCGGGAAAAGGAAAGACCAAGGCATCACGTGCAGCACCCGAGAGCTTGAGCTGCACGCGTTCCGCCGGAACGCCGCGCTCGACGAGCGATGTCCGAGGTCGGTCACATCCGGAAAGCGCCAGGACGATGAGGATGAATGCCCGGTTCACGAGGTCTCCGAAACAATGCGCAATGCGCTCCATTCTATTCCGTCCCGGGCGCGCGCCTTGAGCTTCCTCCCGCCTTCGAGCGCGATGCTGTCACCGCTTCGCACGTGTTCTGCCCGCTTCGAGACAACCCCGCCGACCGCGCGAGGATCGCTACCATCACGAGTCACATAAATCTCGGCGCCTTGGGTTTGGAGCAGCGTGACCGAGGATGCGGAAATCCTCGTGGGCTCGGGCGGGTCGATCCGAGGATAATAGTCCTCTTGTCTCAAGACTTCGATGAAGTGCGAGACGTTTCCCGTCATCACTTCTTCGACTCTTCTTACCTGTGGCAAGAAAGTGTCGTTCCGCGTCCTTGTCGGCTCGCCGAGCGCTTTGCGTGCATCACCCCAGCGGGCGGACTCCGCGACCACCGCCGACTCGATGAAAGCCACCAGTCGCCTCCAACGGGCAATCGAGCGCTCTTCGGTGAGCGCGCCCCGGAAACAGTGTTGATAGACTTGATCGGCGAACAGTATCATGAACTCGGGACTCTGTACGAGCGCGTTCCAGAGCCCGACCATATCCCCCGATCGCGTCGCCGCTGACCGAGTGAAGAGTTCGTGCACCCATGCCATAGGCGTGGCCCCCGAGAACAACGTGTATTCCGCATCCCACATGAAGAAGCGGAAAGGGCCCGGCGGGTTGTTTCTATTACCCCCATACCAGTTTCGATCGGGTCCCCAGTCGTAGAGTCTCGAGTACCACGCGAGAATGATGTAGTCGGCGAAATGCTCGACGTCCAGATATTGCTGAAGCTCTCGATAATTCTGGAGGACCTGCATATCTTTGTCTTTCAACGGCCCGCGAAGGTACTGCCATCGCCTATCGTCACCGTGCAGCACGCCGTTGTGATTCACAGCCATCCAGTCTGACTTTTCACCGCCCAAATGCGCCGAGGTGAACCATCCGTCCGGACGCTCGGCCGCGTTGTAGAGACCCCAGTAGAAGCCATTCAGATACAGGTGGACGAAGGATCCGTGCGCGCCGAGCCCGGTCATCGCGATCTCTGTATCGCGTAACCACTGATCCCTCGCGTAGGTCGTCTTACCGGCGTCGTAGCCCGCGAAGGAGCGCGTGTGGCCCGAACGCAATACGAGCCGGTCGAACTTGGTCTTGGCCGATTCTCCGTTGAGAGGAGCGTCCTGCATGAGCTTCGTGCGGAGCTTGCCGACCCCATACTCGTTCTTGAAAACCAGTTTGAGCGCTCGTTTGACGCCGTAGCCTGCATGCGATTCGATGGCGCAATCCACC
Organism: Candidatus Marinacidobacterales bacterium; assembly: GCA_965197495.1. Classification (GTDB taxonomy): domain Bacteria; phylum Acidobacteriota; class Vicinamibacteria; order Marinacidobacterales; family SMYC01; genus SMYC01. The sequence goes on along the minus strand of OZ240210.1, from coordinate 8,623,084 downwards.
TGGAATCCACGATCGGGTGCGTGTGGATAGATGAGCTCTACCGATGCGGGGCCTCTACCGGGCTTCTCCTGGCTCCGGAAATAGACGCCGCTTTCCGAGCGCTTCAGCTCACCGTCATCGGTAAACACTTGGCCGAATAGATCTTGCTTGTCCATCACGATGGAAAGCGACGGAATCGCCTTCATAGCGGAGAGGATCTCGCGACGATAATCTGCATGATCCACGATTGCGGGGTCCATCTCGTAGTCGAATTCAGTCAAATCGCCCATGCCGATCCCACCTATCGAGGTCGGAAATCCGCTCGGGTAGCGGGGCTGTCTGACGATGTGCTTCGGAAAAATGTAGGTGTGGGTGTCGACATTACTCGGCGTGAGCCCTGCCTTGTACGCCATCGCGCGCAGCGTCGTCGTGCTCTCGATCCTCACGACCACGGGGTTCTCGTCGCCGAGACCATGCGTCGGGCTCGGTGAGCTTCCATCGGTGGTGTATCGAATATGTGCGCCAGCGGTGCGGGACTGGATGACGACGGCAAAACCCGAGTCATAGAAACCGCGCTCGCGATTGAAGCGCGTATCGGCCACGACGCCCTGCGTGGTGGCGCCAACAAGTGACGACAGGACGACGAGAACGAAGGCCATCGTGGCGGGAAGCATCTTTTGCATATCGATCAACCTCGGGAGTTTCGCAGGTTATGTGGCTTCAGTCCAGCACGACTTCCTTGGGGAAGCCAAGGTGAGATAGAATCGCCGGGCAATGTGGCCACAGAATCTAGGACCCGAGTCCACCTTGGTGCTCAACTGCGCCGCAAATATGCTCATCGGCGGAGTTCTCGCGCTCTACATCCGAGAGCTCTATAAGCGCTTCGGCACCTCCATCTCCAACCGTGACAATTTCTCCGGTGTGTTCCCGATGCTCACCATGGTGACGGTCGTCATCATCTTCGTCGTGAAGGCCTCGCTGGCACTTTCCCTGGGATTGGTCGGGGCGCTCTCGATCGTCCGCTTCCGCGCGGCGATCAAGACATCGGAGGAGCTGGTTTATCTCTTTTTGTGCATCGGGGTCGGGCTCGCGCTCGGCGCCGAGCACCGATTGCTCGCCGTGGTCGCCGTGGTCATCGTCACGATCTTCATCGTCGGCCGGAGCGTTCTCGGTTGGGGCGCGTCGCGGCAGAACCTTCTCCTGACCGTCATCGGCGATGCCCAGCGCTTTCTCGAAACCGCCGACGAGGCTAGTGTCGTCGAAGCTCTCGAGCGATTAACGGGAGGGATGACGATTCAGAGATTTGATATCGAGGATGACCAAGTGCAGATTCGAGCCAGGATCGTCCCGGGCAGCTCCAAAGAAACGATCCAGCTGATAACTGAGATCAAGAAGGAGTTCCCCCACCTCCAGGTTTCCTACGTGAACTTGGACTCGCTCGTGTAGGAAGTGGGTGCCACAATTCTAGCGAATCGGGTGCTTCCGCCATCAAGTGTTGCTACGCGGCTGCGGGCAGTGGTACAGGTGCGGAAGAGACCGGGTTGCGCGCCCCAGTGAGCAGGAAAACCTCGATCCGCAACCACAAAGGAATCGTCGTCGCAAAGAAGATGTCTCGAAAGGTGAGCCGTCGAGTGGTCAGACCGGCTTGCATAGCCGGAGTTCGGATCTCACGTCCGAACTTCAGAGCTCCGTGCGGTCGAACGAAGTTGTAATAGCAACGGAGCAACTCCAGGTGCTCATCGAGCCTCTCCGTCGAGCGAGCGTGGGAAAGTGTTCGTCTCGAAAGGTATGCCGAGCTTTGCCGGATGGTCAGATTTAACCGCTCGATGAACGACGTGTTCAATGTTGAGGAGTCCTCGGAGTTGTTGAGCGCGTCTTCGAATCGCCACGCGGCTCCGTGCAGCGCTCTCCGTTCGACCTTGATGATACGATCGTTCCTGCGCGTCTTGAGGACCTGGCCGTAAAGACACGCTGGCCCGAAGAAGCGACGGATGACCTTCTGGTAGAATTCGAATCCATCCGTGACGATCAGGGGAAGACGTCCGAAACTCATCCGCTTCGAAAGGTCGCGAAACAGAGCGTGAGTGTTCCGGTAGCTTCGCCTTCCCGTCACCGTCGATGGCCAGAGCCGAGACCAGACCTCGATCGTAACGAAGACCCAACTCGGCGTCTTCTTGTTGCCCGCGAACGTGCGAATCTCGTCGGCTTGAAGCTCTTCGGCAGCGAAGCCGGCGATCCTTCTGTAGTTGAATTGACGACATACTTGGGCTGCCTTCTCAAGCCAGCGGGCGACGGTGTTCCAGGCAATCCCTTCGATCCGGGAAATCGCGGAAATGCTGACACCCTCGACTCTGAGAGCGATGACCACATTCGAGGGAGTTGTTGCCCTTGCCCTGACCTTACCGTCCGGCTGCGCGCTCGAAGGTGCTTCCGAGTCAAGTGTTAGTGGCCGCCGCGTAACCTGTTCGTGTGCTAGAGTTTCTCCTGATTTCGAGAGGCGCAGTTCTTTCGTCGATGCCGGCTGGGCCGAGTTTTGGCACAGGACGGGGTAGAATTCTCCAGAGGAGCGTTGATACCGGCGAGCAAGATCACCGCCTTGCGGGGAGTATCTACCGCGCCTACTGAGCCCTTCCGCAAACGGTTCGCGAGTCCGTCTCCACTGACATGATCAACACTTCAAACTCTCGGCGACCGCGAGAAGGTCGACCGAGCATTTCGCGCCATGAAAGATGCCAACACAAGACTCGTTTATGACGAGGGATTGTCCGGAGGGCGGGCAGAGTCGCCGGGAGTTCAACTACTACTGCCGTGCCGCGTAGATGGTTTGCTGGCGACGGTAGCCCCTCGGCGGGCTCGACCGGCGTAGCGTGGAAACAGCTTCAGGAACACGCTTCGATATTCGCTCTCGACTAGGAGGTCATCTGCATGGTGACGACCCGCCCGCCCAAGACGATTGTAAAGCCCACGGCCATTGGCCCGGTCGCAAACACAGACACTAAGTTGTTGATTTATGGCCTATTTTAAAAGGGCCGAGTTTTGGCACAGGACGGGGACCCACACACCCAGCCACTCGTCGAGCGCATAGCTAACCGCGACGTTGACATCGATCTTCCGGTTGTCCCGCTCCAGTTCGGCCCCGCGCCGGCATGCGTCCACTCTCCGCCGCCGCCGTATTCCCCTCTCATGTCAGATCTAAACTGAAGTTCCTGGCTGAAAAAGCCAAGATCCGGTGTTGATCCAATGAGATAGTTGGAATCAATGGTGCTGGCTTCTGTCTACACGGTGATACCTTTGAGCAGGTCGTAGGCTCTCTGCTGTTTCGAGTCCGGAGTTGTCGTGACATCGAAGGTGGGCTCGTCGGGTCCGGCTTCCGGTCGCCGACATTTGTTTCGGACGATGTTGCTGAGAAGGCGCAGCAGCGTGCGGAAGCTGGAAGCTCGACTCCCATCGTCAAGCTTCTTGGTTTGTATCTTGCGCAGGGCGGCCTCGGAGCGCTTCGCCGGAGCAACCGGGTCACGCCTGGCCTTCGCCTGCTGGTCCTCGTCAGAGAATAGCAGCGGCCGCCAAGCCTCCATCATGTGCCACAGGACGTAGTAGGCCAGCATGCACAAGAAGACGTGCGCCCGGACTCGGTTTTCGCGCCGGTGACGAATCGGCCGCACCTTTAGGTCCATGCTCTTGAAGGAACGAAACGCCCTCTCGACCTGGGTCAGCAACTTGTAGCTGCGCACTGTGTCGTCGGTTTTCATCCGCTGCTCAGCAAGACTGGTGCGGATCACGTAGATGCCGTCAAGGGCAGCTTCCGCAGTGACCTTTGTGTCGTCGATTTCGAAGCTAAAGCTGTCGTCGCGAATGTCCAGCTTGAAGTGCTTGCCGACTTTGTACTTGTTGAGAACTCTGCCTACCCGCACACCGATTTTATCTTTACCATGCAGCTGACCCCGCCCGATCCGTTGGCGAATCCCTCCGAACTGCTTAGCGATCGTCCCCATGTGTCGCTTCCACCGCTGGAGCCGTTTGTTGGCGAGCTCAGGCGTCACCTCAAACAGATTCCGCTCGTCGAATAGCCCCATCTGGAGCACCCCATCGTTGATGAGCTTGCGAATCGGTTCGGGACGCAGAGCGGTAATCCAGTCGACACCGTCCATCTCCCGCAACTCGTCGATCTGGGTCTGGGTGATCATTCCGCGGTCACCCACCATCACAAACTGCTCGATGCCGAAGCGCTCTTGCACCTTTTCTACCTGAGGCAACAGCGTTTTGGGATCGCCCGTGTTGCCCTCAAAGACCGATACTGACACGGGGATGCCGCGTTCGTTGGTCAGCAGACCGTAGTTGATCTGCAGCTTGCCTTTCTTGCCGTCACGGTCGTATCCGAGGCGGGCGATCGGACAACTCACACCCTCGAAGTAGCTTGAGGTTAGGTCATAGAGCGCCAGGCCGTCGTTTTGGAGATGGCGCGCCGCGAGTTTTTTTTCGATGACCTCCTGGCGTTTGAGAACCCAGTCCATGGCGGCATAGAGATCGTCTTCGCGGGCATCGCTCACCCCCAGGATTTCGGGCAGTGTGGTTGTGTGCCACCACTGGCTAGTCGCCAGCTTCGACTGCGGTTCGAGGATCCGGGCGACTACCATGGCCACGACCAAATCCCGCTCTGGTGAGTGTCGAGAACCAACGAGCTTTTCGAAACCGAGCTGTCTCATGGCGCTGAGCACCGCGTCGACGTGGCCATGGTGCCGGGAGCCGTTCTCGACGATTTTGAAGGCGACTTCAACCGAGACGAGCTTTTCCCCTTTGAGAATGCGTCGGATGGCGTCGACTGCGTCCATGGGCAATTTGGACAAGTTAGCGAGCGTGCGCTTGCGGACGTTTCCGCCCACCCGATAGGACTCACGCAGCAGGACCGCGGGGGTAGAGTTGCGATTGGGGATGATGTGGGTATGCATGCCCACCATAATAGCCTATGTATCAATGTGTATCAAACCATAAAAGGCTTTAGACATGCCTACATATTGCATCCCAAAATTAGCCTCTCGGCGTCCCTAAAGACGCGTAATCATTGGGGATTCACACTGTCAGTGGGTTCATTCGACCAAGGAACTTCAGCCTAAACCGCGCAATCGACGCTGGATCGACTTTTTGCGGAGCACAGGTACCAGCGCAGAAGCGTAGCGGGTGTGGCAACGGACGCAATCTCGGCCAGCACCTCGCGGCCCAAAGCCTGAGCCTTGACGGCGAGCCTGCGCCGGTCGTCGTCAGAGAGCCTGAGACGCTTGCCCCGAAGCCCGCCCCGGAGCACACGGTTCTCCTCTCGCAGGTAGTCAATCACATCCTGCTGCTGACGGTTGACCCAGCCAGCCAGAACGAGCAGTAGGAATTGCACGTGGTACGTCATGATGGCTCCGAAGATAACACCCTCGGGCCAGACGATTGTGAAGCCCACGGCCCTTGACCCGGTCGTAAAACACAGACTCTAAGCTGTTGATTTATGGGCTATTTCAAAAGGGCCGAGTTTTGGCACAGGGCGGGGTCCGAGACGGCGCTCAGGAAAAGGCCCGGTTGCTCATGGTGCGGATGTTCCGAGATCAGATCGAGCACCACGAGCAGTAGATCGCGGCGGCTGATCTGGCCGACCAGCTTGCCTTCGCGGAGCACCGGGAGGCGACGACGGTTGGAGTCCAGGAAGATTCTGGCGATCGCCAGGAGATCCAGGTTCTCCTCGATCGTCTCGGCGGAGGTGTCCATGATGTGGGAGATCTGCGTCGAGGATGGCTCGCCGCCGCTGCGCCATAGGTCGGCCAGGATCCGTCCAAGACGATGGTCGAGCAGGGTCCGCCAGCGACCCTTGACAACGCGGGCCAGGTGATGCTCGGCACTGAGAACGTCCCGTCGGCTGATCTGGCCGATCAGTTTTCCGTCCTTCAAGACCGGCAGCCGCCGGTAATACGTGTCGAGGAACATCCGAGCGACCTCGAGAAGGTCCGTCGTCTCATCAATCAGTCGGCCGCGGTCCGTGTTCATGAACGCATCCACTCGGGTGGACGGTACCTGCTCGTAGGCCGAGTTGATCAGCAGTCGCATGATGTAGCGTTCGGAGAAGACTCCCAGAAATTTCCCATCCTCGTCGACGACGGGAGCCCCCGAGAAACGATGCTCGAGGAGCATCGCGGTAGCTTCGATGGCGTCGGTCTCGGGGCTCAGAGTGAGGAGCTTCTTCGACATGAACGCGCGCGCTTGGGGAATATGTATCGTCTCCACCCCGGCCTCGCGAGCCGTCCGGGAGAGGACTCTCATGCAGCTACTCTCCGTAAGCGTGCCGAGATAGCGCCGGTCGCTACCGACCACGGGGGCGCCGGAGATGTGATGGCGCAGAAGGAGACGAATGCCCCGAAGGACATCGTCTTCCGGACCTACGGTGACGAGCTTCGTCACCATGATCTCCTTGGCCAGAGGTAGGCGGCTCATCGTATTGTCAGGCTGTCAGGCTGTCAGGACTCGGTCTGTGGCTTGTCGGTGCTCCAGCTGCCCTTCATCTGTCCCCCTGTTGGCTCACACTGGTGCGGGAAGTCCAGGCTGCAGTCGGTGATCGGTTTACGCAGCGAAGGGTCCATCAGCTCATGGATATCGAGCCGCATGGCTTCCCTCGAGTAGGCGGCTAGGTCGAGTATTCCCGTGTCCATGCGGATCGCGTCCTCGGGGCAGACCTCGACGCAGTATCCGCAATAGACGCAGACGCCCAGGTCGATGTCGAAGCGCACCGGGTACTTCTCGACGTTGGGGTCTGGATGCTCAGCCGGCACGATGGTAATGCATCTGGCCGGACACACCGTCTCACAGAGCATGCAGCCCACACAGCGGGGGGTGTTGTCCTCGCGTACGGTGAGCCGGTGGCGGCTTCGGTACCTCGACATGAGAGGCCTGAGCTCCTCGGGATACTGGATGGTCGCGCTGGCGCGAAGATGCAGGAGACGGCCAAAGAGGTGGGCGATATGGAGGAAGAGGTTACGGAAGAAGTGCGAAAAGGTAATCTTGAGGCCGGAGAGGATTTGGGGGAGGTAGGTCTTCTCCCAGAAGGTCAGCTCAGGCCTGCGGACGACTTTGACGGCCATCAGGCACTCTCGCCGAGGAAAACTAGCACGACGGCGGTGATCGCGGTGTTGCCCACCGCGATCGGGAAGAGCCCTTTCCAGCCGAGGCTCATGAGCTGGTCGTAGCGGAAGCGCGGCAAGGTCCATCTTATCTGCATGAACACGAAGCAGAAGATCAGGACCTTGATCGAGAAGCTCGTCACTCCGAGGAGCGCGTAGAACCAGTTGGCGACCAGGAGCTCTCCTCCCCAGGGGAAGTGGAAGCCGTCCGGCAGGAGGAAGGGCACCTGCCACCCGCCGAAGAAGAGGGTCGTCGCGAGGCACGCCACCACGATGGTCTCGAGGAAATCGGTGAGGAAGAACATCCCGAACTTCATGCCGCTGTACTCGACGAAGTACCCGATGATCTCCGACTCTGCTTCCGGTAGGTCGAAGGGGACTCTCTTGGTCTCAGCGAGGGCCGCGGTCAAGAAGACGATGAAAGCGACAGGCTGGGTGACGATTCCCCACATCGGGATCCACCCGCCGATCATGTATCCCTGGGCGCGCACCAGCTCGGCCAGGTCCATGGTCCCGTAGACCATGATCACGCCGACGATGGAGATGCCCAGAGCGATCTCATAGGAGATCATCTGCGCGGTCGCCCTCAGCCCTCCCATGATCGCGTAGTTGTTGCGCGAAGCGAAGCCGGCGAGGATCACGCCGTAGACCCCGAGGGAGAGCATGGCGAAGATGAAGAGCAGCGCCGCATTGATGCTAGCTACCTGCAGGTTTATGACCCGGTCGAAAAGGATGAGCTGGTCGCCGAAGGGAATCGCGGCAAAGGTCACCAAGGCGAAAAAGACCGAGAAGAAGGGGGCCAGGGTATGGAGGGTCTTGTCTGCCCCGGTCGGGACGATGTCCTCCTTGGTGAACATCTTGATCGGATCGGCGAGGCCATGGAAGAGGCCCAGAGCCCGAAAGCCGAAGATGCTGGCGCGGTTGGCCCCGATTCGGTCCTGGATGAGGGCTGACTGCTTGCGCTCCACCCAGGTATGAAACCCCGCAAGATTCAGGACCGCGGCAAAGACCACTCCCGCCAGAGCGACCTTGATGACCAGGATTTCGATCATGGGTCCATCACCTCAGGCGCCTCAGTACGAATGTCAGCCCCTTGCGATCCGATGGTCTCGTAGCTCAATCCCTCGAAGTGGCTCGACGCCTTGGCCAAGCCGTCGAAGATCTCCTGCGGTCCCCGAAAGGCAAGCGACTGACCCAACCGCGCGGCTAAATCCAGGAGAAGGCGCCAGTCCTCACGCGCGTCCTCGAGAGGTGCGAAGGCCCGGCCGATGCGCTGGACGCGGCCGTGACAGTTGACGAAGGTGCCATCCTTCTCCACGTAGGCGGCAGTGGGCAGTACCCAATGGGCGAACGGCACGGTCGCGTTGTCGTTGGTGCCCGAGAAGACGAAGAGACCCACTTTCTTTGCGAGCTCCCGGACTCTCTCCTCGCCAAAGAGCTGCACCAGATCGTGCCCGAAGACCCATAGGGCACCGAGCTTCCCAGAGGCGGCCTCGTCCACGATCTGCTCGGCGTCCAGTGCATCGGGGCCGGCCAAACCCAGAAGCGTCGCTCCCCGGGTGTTGGGATTCTTGTCGCCCTTGATGAGGAAGTCGTCGGCAGAGCCGGGTTTTTCTGAAACGTTCGAGCTGACTCGGGCTCCCAAGGAATTATGGAGAATCTCTCGGATCAGGAAGAGCTCTTCATTCGTGAGCTGGGCCGACGCGATCACGCCGATCCGGCCCTTGCCCAACTCCGCAAGGGTCGTCGCGATCGCGGTGAGGGCCCGCTCCCAGGTGGCATCTCCATCCGTCGCCGGCCTCTGCTGCACCTTCGTGATCCGTGCCCTATCCAGCCAGCCGAAGCCGTAGCGCCCCTCGTCGCACAACCACCATTGGTTGACGTCCGGGTTGTAGCGGGGCTTGATGCGCACGAGCCTAGCCCCGTCGTTCAAATGAGGCCTGTCCAGCACGAAGTGTAGATCGACGTTGCAGCCCTGGCTGCAGCCGTTGCAGACGGTTGGGGCGCTCGAGAGGTACCAGACCCTGGCCGCGAAGCGGAAGTCCTTCTCGGTGAGGGCGCCGACCGGACAGATGTCCACCACGTTCGCCGAGTAGGGATTGTCGAGCACCTCGCCGGGGTAGATCCCCAGCTCGGCATGGTCGCCGCGGTTGAAGATGCCGAACTCACCGGTCTCGGTGATCTCGTCTGTGAAGCGCACGCAGCGGGAGCACAGGATACAGCGCTCTTGGTCGAGCATCACATGGGGGCCCAGCTCCACGGCCTTTTTCTTCTTGACCTTCTGCTCCCGGAACCTCGGGTCGTAGAGCCCGAAGTTCATGTAGAAGTTCTGCAGGTCGCACTCACCGGACTGGTCGCAGACCGGACAGTCGAGCGGGTGGTTGGCGAGGAGAAACTCCAGCACGGCCCGGCGCCCGTCCTCGGCCTCGTCGCTCTGGGTGTGCACGACCATCCCCTCGCTGACCGCTAGGTTGCAGGCGATCTCTAGCTTAGGGGATCTCTCGACGTCGACGAGACAGATGCGGCAGTTGCCGGCGATCGAGAGGCCGGGGTGGTAACAGTAGCGAGGAATGAAAATCCCGAGCTGCTCCGCCGCCTGGATGACCGTGGTTCCTTCGGAAACGGTGATCTCGCGGCCATCAATAGTCAAGCGGCTCAGGCTAGGCATGGGCGGCGGCCTCCTTGCTCGCGCGCGCGCGCTCGGCGCTCCGGAGGATGTACTCCTCGAACTCGCTCCGAAATTTCGCGATGTAGGACTGCACCGGCCAAGCGGCCGCGTCCGCGAAGACGCAGATGGCTTTTCCTTCCATGTCGCCGGCGATGGCGAGCAGGTCATCCAAGTCCTGAATCTTCCCCCGCCCTGAGAGGATGCGGTGCACGATACGAAGTACCCAGCCGGTCCCCTCACGGCACGGCGAGCACTGTCCGCAGGACTCGTCCGCGAAGAACTTGGCGGCCGACTCGAGCGCCTCCACCATGCAGGTGGTGTCGTCCATGACGATGACACCTCCGGACCCGGCCATGGTGCCTGCGGCCCGGAGCGAGTCGAAGTCCATGGCGACGTCGATCTCATCGGCGGTCAGGATCTTCGCCGAGATGCCCCCGGGGATCACGGCCTTGAGCTGGTTGCCGTCGCGGATGCCACCGGCCCTCTCGATCAGCTCTCGTAGTGTGATCGAGACCGGGGCCTCGTAGACGCCGGGCGTGACAACGTGCCCGCTTACGCAGAAGAGGCGAGTGCCACCCTGAGTCTCGGTGCCGATCTCCCTAAAGCGTTCGACTCCGTGGCGCAGAATGAACGGCACGCAGCACAGGGTCTCAACATTGTTGACGATCGTAGGGCAGGAGAAGAGACCCGAGATCGCGGGGAAGGGGGGCTTGAGCCGTGGGAAGCCCTTCCCTCCTTCGAGCGAGGTCAGAAGCGCCGTCTCTTCGCCGCAGATGTACGCTCCGGCACCACGGTGGATCACCACATCCAGATCGAAACCGGTGCCCTGGATATCCTTGCCCAGCCAACCGCTTTCGTGGGCCTCGTCGATGGCACGCTGCAGGCGATGAGCGGATCGAAAGTACTCGCCGCGGATGTAGACGTAAGCCTTGTGACAGTCGATGGCGTAGGCGGCGATGATCATGCCTTCGAGCAGCGCGTGCGGGTCCCGCTCCATGAGGTAGCGGTCCTTGAAGGTACCGGGCTCGCCCTCGTCGGCGTTGACCACCAGGTACTTCGGCTTGTCGGTGTCCTCGGGGATGAACGACCACTTCCTACCGGCCGGGAACCCTGCGCCGCCCAGTCCGAGTAAGTTGGCGCTCTGAACCTCGTCGATCACCTGCTTCGGCGTCATCGAGGTGAGAGCCTTCCTGGCCGCGACGTACCCGCCATCGGCCACGTAGCCATCCATCCATGTCCCGTCGGGATCCTCGAAGCGCAGAGACAGCACCGGCCCATCTGTGGAGATGTAGGGCGTGGGCTCCGGGGTCGACAACGCTCCGATGCCGGGCTCTGTCAGCGCGTCCTTGATGATCGCGTCGACCGTTTCGCCTTCGAGTGGACCGACGAAGCGTTCATCGAGCTGAGCCATGGGCGACATTTCGCAGGCGCACAAGCACTCGACCTCGGTGAGGGTGACCTCGCCTTCAGGGGTCGTTTCGCCGGGGCGGATGTTCAACGCGTTCTCGATCTGATCGAGCACATCCCCCGCGCCGCGCAGCATGCAGGGCAGGCTGGTGCAGACTCGAAGCTCACGCCGGCCCACCGGCTCGGTGTGGAACATGTTGTAGAAGGAGACGGCCTCGCGCACCTTGGAGCGGGACACTCCCAAGATACCTGCGACCCAGACCTCCGCGTCCGGTGCCACGTAGCCTTGATTCTCTTGAACGAGCCACAAGAGAGGCAGCATGGCCGCCTTGGGGTACTCGTAGCGTTTCAGAATCTCCCCTGCACTTCCTTGGAGGGCTTCGAGGTCTGAGAGCTTCAACGGTCGAGCTCCCCACCGATCATGTTCACCGAGCCGAAGGTGGGAATGATGTCGGAAATCATGTCGCCCTCGAGGAGTCTGGGCAGCGCCGACATGATAGCGAAGCAGGGCGGGCGACACCGCAACCGGTAGGGCCCTCCGCTTCCGTCACTCACCACGTAGAACCCCAGCTCCCCATTGGCTCCCTCCACAGGGAAGTAGACCTCCCCCTTCGGCGCCCGCACTCCGTGGCCGTACATGACCAGCTTGAAATTCTGCATCAGCCCTTCGATGTTGCCGTAGGTGTCCTCCTTGGCCGGCAGGAAGACTTGTTTCTGTTCCGCGGCAATCGACGGATACTGGGCCCGACTGGAACCCTCGAGGGTCGGACCGGCGACGGCGCAACCGCCCGAGATGGCGTCGATGTTCCCCACCTTGGCGAGGTCGACCATTTCCGCGGCGGGGATCGGGCGCCCGGTTTCCGGGTTGGTCAGCACCGGTCCGGGCGGGAGGTCGCAGAGCGCAGCCTCGACGATGCGCATCGACTGTTCCATTTCTTCCATGCGGACCAGGTAGCGATCCATGTTGTCGCCACGGGTCCCCACCGGCACGTCGAAGGGCAGGCGATCGTAGACGGCGTACGGGCAGTCCTTGCGGACGTCGTAGTCGGCGCCGGTGGCGCGAAGGAAGGGGCCCGTGATCCCGTACGAGATGGCCTCTTCGGCGGAAATCACACCGGTGCCGTTCATGCGATCGGTAAAGATGCGGTTGCGCGTCAAGAGCCCGTGCGTTTCGTCGAGGACTTTGCGGGTCTCCACGAACGCCTCGGCGCAGGGCTCGGCGAAATCGTCCTGCAGGTCGGCCTTTACGCCGCCCACGCGGCAATAGCTCACGGTCATCCGAGCCCCGGTCACCTTCTCCACCAGATCCCAGAGGTACTCCCGGGCCTTGATCATGTAGAGAAAGACAGTGAACGCCCCCAGCTCCATGGCGGTCGCACCCACGCAGGTGAGGTGGTCCCCGATCCGGGAGATCTCCGAGAGAATGACCCGAATGTAGTGGCAGCGCTCAGGGACCTCGATCCCCAGGAGCTTTTCCATCGCCATGCAGTAGCCCATGTTATTGATCAGCGGCGATACGTAGTTGAGCCGGTCGGTGTACGGCATGACGCCGTTGTAGTCGACGACTTCCGCCATCTTCTCGAAGCCGCGGTGGAGGTAGCCGATCTCCACTTCGGTCTCTTTGATCTGCTCGCCGTCGAGCCTAGTCACGAGACGGACGATGCCGTGCATGGCCGGATGTGCCGGACCGATGTTGAGCATCATTTCCCGCGTCTTGAGACCCGCGGGCTGCTTGGGAGTCGTGGGGGGTGTGTGCGTCGTCATGTCTAGTTGCCTAGTCGAGAAGCTCCGACTAGTGGCTGGCGCTTCCTGACGGGATAGTCCTTGCGTAGCGGGTGGCCTTCGAACCCTTCGTACATGAGGATGCGCTTGAGGTTCGGATGCCCTCGAAAGCCGATCCCGAACATGTCCCAGACCTCGCGCTCCAGCCAGTTGGCTCCGGGCCACAACGAGGTAAGAGAATCCACCTCCGGCGATGTTTCATCTTCTACCGAAACCTGCAGTCGCAGTCGGTGTTTTTTGGCCATCGAGTAGAAGTGGTACACGACCGCGAAGCGCGCGTCCGGCGGCCCGGGCCACGGGTCCGGATCCGGAATCTGCGGAGAGGGTGTCACCGCTACTCCGGAGGAGGCGAAGAAGGCCGGAGCCGGCCGTTTGCCGAAAGCGGAGTAGTCGACGGCGGTCACGTCCACGAGGAAGTTCATCTGCAAAGCCGGGTCTTCCTTTAGGAAGCGGGCCATCTCGAGCAGCGACTCCGGCCGCAGAACCACGGTGGCGTCGCCCCGGTAGGTGTGGGAAGCCGACACTGCATCGGGAAGGCGCTTGGTGACGGCCTCGATCAGGGAGGAGGTATTCATACCTCGAGTCCCTCTAGTTGTGGCGGGCGCTGTTCGGGCGCCGACCGCTTGCCGCTCGTGTGCTGGTCCTGGATCTTGTTCTGGAGCTTCATCAGACCGTCGAGGACCATCTCCGGTCGCGGCGGGCATCCCGGTATGTAGACGTCCACCGGCATGATCGTATCGATGCCCATCACTGTCGCGTAGTTGTCGTAGAAACCGCCCGTGCAGGTGCAGACACCGAAGGCGACCACCCACTTGGGGTCGGCCATCTGCTCATGGATGCGCACCAAGACCGGCGCCAACTTGTGACTGATCGTACCGACCACGAAGAGCACGTCGGACTGGCGCGGCGAGAATCTGGGGAGGCCGGCTCCGAAGCGGTCGACATCGTAGTGAGAGCAGGCCGTTGCCATGTACTCCATCCCGCAGCAAGCCGTCACGAACGGGTACTGGAAGATCGAGAACTTCCGAGCCCAGCCCAGGGCTTCCTCGAGTCGACTAGTGAGAAACGACGGTTCGCTCGGCATGTTCACTTCCAATCTAGGGCACCGTTGGCCCAGGCGTAGACGAAGCCCACCATCAGCACCCCAAGAAAGACCCCCATCTCGACCAGGCCCAAGAACCCGAGCGTGCGGTACACGACAGCCCACGGGTAGAGGAAGACGAGCTCGACGTCGAACAGGATGAACAGGATCGCGGTGAGATAGAACTTGACCACCAACCTGCCCATCGGCAGGGAGAAGGGTTCTTGGCCGCACTCGAACGGCGACAGCTTGACGGCGCTAGGGTTCTTCTTCCCCAGGGTTGAGCCCAGCACCACCATCGCGCCGGTGATCCCTGCGGCGAGAACAATGCTCACTGCAATCCCGACATATTCGTTCACTGGTGACTACCTCGGCTCTCAATGTTACAGGACTGCCGGCATTCATGGCGGGATTACTGGCATTCATGGTGACACCGCCCAGGACATGAGACTGGCGGGTGAGATTCCACCGATCAGAGTGACCAGCGCGGCCACCGTAAGCGCCGCGGACACCGCCACCGGCCAGCGTGACGGTGCTGGCTCCTGGGGCTCTCTCATGAACATGTACACGGCCACGCGCATGTAGACGAAGGCCGATACCACACTGCAGGCCACGGCCAGCACCGCGAGCACGATGTGGCCGGCGCGCACGGCGCTCAGGATGACGACGAACTTGGCAACGAAACCGGCTGTTGGAGGGAACCCGGTTAATGACAAGAGGAAGAGCAGCATGAGCGCTGCCGCTACCGGCTGCTGTGCGGCCAGGCCTCGATAGCCGTCCAGGGTTGCTCCCCGCTCGCCGAGGGCGATCACCACGCCGAAGGCGCCTAGCGTCATGAACACATAGAAGAAGGCGTAGGTCATCGTCGCCGAGATCCCTGCGGGAGTGCCGGCGATGAGGCCCAGGATGGCGTAGCCTGCATGCGCGATGGAAGAGTAGGCCAGGAGGCGTTTCATGTCGGTCTGGGCTAGCAAGGTGATGCTGCCAACCACAATGGAGAGAGCCGCGAGACCCGCCAGAAGCACCGACACGACCTCGGCTGCTGAGCCGTACGCGACCAGCGTGACCCGTCCCAGAGCTGCGAGACCGGCCGCCTTGGATCCGGCCGCCAAGAAGGCGGCGACCGGTGCGCTCGCACCCTGGTAGGCGTCCGGCGCCCAGGAGTGAAACGGCACTGCCGCGATCTTGAAGGCCAGGCCACCCAGCACCAGCAAGATGGTCACTATGAGAAGCGGGCTTCTACCCGGGTCGTGCTCGGAGAGGGCCGACGCCACGGTCGCGAAGCCGGTGCCGCCCGCGAAACCGTAGCTCAGGCTGATCCCGTAGAGGAGCAGGGCCGAGGAGAAGGACGCAACGAGGAAGTACTTGATCGCCGCCTCGTTCGACGTCGGCCTCTGCACGTGGATCCCCACCAGGATGTAGGAGCAGATGGTCATCAGCTCCAGGCCCAGGTAGAGGGTCAGTAGATCCACGGTCGAAACGGCGAGCATCATTCCGGTCGAAGCCAGGAGCAGCAGGGCGTGGTACTCGCCGCGCGGAGCCTCGTCCTCGTCCTCGTCCTCGTCTTTCTCAGTGCTGCGCACCGAGAGAAGCGCGGCTAGAGCCAGGGAGGCGGCGATCAGAATCTTGAAGAACCCGGAATAGCCATCCTGGGTGATCATTCGTCCGAATCCTGTTTCGGTGTCCGAGGGCAGGACCCAGGCCGAGGCCAGGGCGGCGGCGAGCGCCGCTAGAACCGTAGCGACCGCGGCGGCGGGCCCTCGCCGGATGCGAGGCGCCAAGAGAATGAGCGTTAACGCCGTGACGATCAGAATCAGCTCCGGGATGACCAGGGCCAGGTCAGCGACACTGGCTGTGCTGTTCATGGCACGACTCCGGCGAGAAGATCGGCCACGGGAGCACGAAGATAGGAGAGAACGAGCTCAGGATAGAGGCCGAGAGACACAGCGAGGATGGCCAATGGCGCCAGTGTCGCCACCTCGCGAGGGTTGAGCTCGAGCTCGAGCCCCAGAAACCCCGAATTGGTCTCACCCATGACCACGCGGTAGTAGAGCCAGACCAGGTAGGCGGTCCCCAACGCTACGCCCCAGATCGCCATTGCCCCGAGCCAAGCCTGGGTCTTGAAGGCGCTGCCGACGATCAGGAACTCCCCTACGAACGAATTCAGACCCGGGAATCCCGCAGCAGCCAGACAAAAGAGCGCCAAGAAGGTGGAGTAGATCGGCGCGGCCTTGCCAACCCCTCCATAGTCCTTGATCTCTCTCGTGTGGGTGCGTTCGTAGATCATGCCGACGCACAGAAAGAGTGCCGAGGTGACGATTCCGTGATTGATCATCTGGAGGATCGCGCCCTCGACTCCCCGCTGGTCGAGGGTGAAGATGCCCAGAGTCACGAAGCCCATGTGGCTGACGCTGGAGAAGGCGATGAGGCGCTTGATGTCCTTCTGAACCAGGGTCACGTAGGCGCCGTAGACGATGGCTACCGCGGAGATGGCGAGCATGGGTTCGAGAAACAACTGCACGCCGTCGGGAAGAATCGGAAGCGAGACCCGCAGGAATCCGTAGGCGCCCATCTTGAGGAGGATTCCGGCCAGGATCACGCTGCCCGCCGTGGGGGCTTCGGTGTGGGCGTCCGGCAGCCAAGTGTGCACCGGGAACATGGGCACTTTGACCGCGAAGGCAGCTAGAAAGGCCGCGAAGAGCCAGGCCTGATGATGGGGCTCTAGGCTCCCTCGGGCGAGAGCGAGGGCCTTGAAGTCCAAAGTGCCGCAAAGGTTGTACAGCGCCATCACGCCCACCAGCATCAAGACGCTGCCCGTCAGGGTGAAGATCAAGAACTTGACCGCGGCGTAGACGCGCTTTTCGCCTCCCCAGATGCCGATCAACAGAAACAAGGGAACCACGATGAGCTCCCAGAAAATGAAGAAGAGAAACAGGTTGGATGCGGCAAAGAGCCCGATCATCGCCGTCTCCGCGACCAGCAAGGCCGCGTAGAACTCCCGCGCTCTGGTGCGAACCGCCATCCAAGAGGCTCCGATGCACAAAACGATCAAGACCGAAGCGAGGAAGATGAACAGCACGCTGATGCCATCCACGCCCATGCCGTACGTGATGCCCCACGACGGGATCCACTCTCGCGTCTCGACGAACTGTAGAGCGCTCGAGGTCTTGTCGAAGTTCAGGTAGAGCGGCGCCGAGGCTGCCAGAGTCATAAAGGCAGTGGCCAGCGCGATCCAGCGCGCGCGCCGCTCGCCGCCCAGAAGCAGCACCAAGGCCGCACCCACCAGAGGGAGGAAGGTCGCGACGGTGAGTACGGGGTAGGCAGTCATAGGGCGAGCATCAAGAAGGCCACTAGAGCCAGGATTCCGGCTGCCATGATGAGTCCGTAGTGTTGGGCATGGCCGCTTGCGACGGTCTTGAGGTGCTGGCTGAAGCTGCGGGTCGAGTGCGCCACGCCCACGAGTGCCGAATCGACCACTCGGCTGTCGAATCTCTGGAAGAGACTCCCTACGCCCAAAACGGGCCGCCGGATTACGAGCTCATAAATCTCACCGACGTAGCCGTATTCTAGACGCGCCAGGGGATTCAGGATCAGGTTCAGGAGACGGGGCACACCACGGCGGTAGAACCAGTCGGTGTCGAGGCTTACCGTGCGCTCGGGATCGAGCTGCTTGAGCAGCAGGAAGAAACCCAGCGCCGTGAAGGCCAACATCCCGAGTGTGCTCGTGACGTGCTGCAGCGTGTACGGAACGTAGTCCACGGCGTTCGGAAGGTGCTGGTACAGGAGTCCAGGGAAGACTCCGATCAGGATGCAGGCGGCCGCGGCGAGGCCCATGGCCACGAGCATGTTCAAGGGCGGCTCCTTGGCTCGCAGCCCCGAGTCCTTGCCGAAGAACATGTAGTAGGGAAGCTTGAGGCCGGTGTGCAAGAAGGTTCCCGCGGAGGCCAGGGTGAGCATGAGAAAGATCATCGTCAGGTGTTCCTCGCCGGCGGCGGAGACCACCATGGACTTGCTCACGAAGCCGCTGAACAGCGGCACCGCCGAGATGGCGAAGCCTCCGATCATGTAGAGCCCGAGAGTGATCGGCATGGTCTTATAGAGCCCACCCATGTCGCTCAGTTTTCGCATCCCGGTCATCTGCAGGACGGCGCCGGCGCCCATGAACAGCAGCGCCTTGTAGAGGATGTGCGCGAAGGCGTGGGCGGTGGCACCGTTTACGGCCAGCGCCGTCCCGATGCCTACTCCGCAGACCATGTAACCGACCTGGCTGATGATGTGGTAGGCCAGCAGTCTGCGGGCGTCGTTCTCCAGCACCGCGTACACCACGCCGTAGACCGCCATGGCCGCCCCCAGCCACACCAAGAGCTCAGTGTCCGCGAAGCCGCGGATCAAGACGTAGACCGCCGACTTGGTGGTGAAGGCGGTCATGAAGATGGCGCCGGTGACCGTGGCCTCGGGGTAGGCGTCAGGAAGCCACGCCCCGAGCGGCGGAACCGCGGCGTTGAGGAGAAAGGCCGCGAGGATCAAGCCCCAGGAGAGGCTGCCCGAGAAGGCTCCCATGTCCTCGAAGGCGATCGACCCGGTCTGAGCCCAATGGAGCACAATCCCCGCCAGGAGGAGGAGCCCACCGAAAACGTGAACCAGAAGGTAGCGGAACCCGGCTTCCACCGCACTTCGTTCGCGGCGCAGGAAGACCAGAAGCACCGACGAGATCGCCAACAGCTCCCAGAAGACGTAGAGAGAGAGGAAGTCGCCGGCGAACGTCACGCCGAGCGCGCCTCCTGCATAAACCAGGGAGGCTACGTGCTGAGAATCTTCTTTGACATGGAGCGCGTAGATCATCCCCAACAAGGCCATGATCGAGAACACGTAGGAGAAGATCAGGCTCAGGCTATCCACCCGGCCGAACACCAGTTCCTGGCCGAGGAAGTTGACGACGCCATGGGTCCCGGGAGTCATCACAAGGCAATCGACCACGGCCGCAGCCGGCAGGACAAGCATGACGACGCGCTTGAACCGGCCGCCGAGCAACGGCAACCCAAAGGCGCCCAAGATGAGGATGAGTCCCGGGTGGATCCACTCAATCGTCATAGTGGTCCTCGGGGCGCATCAGCCACGCTTTTCCGATGAGCTTTGACAGCACGATGATCGCTACGCAGGAGATCAACCCATAGAGCGAGCCCCAGGCAGGCCAACTCTCGAACGAGAAGTGGTGGTGGCCTCCGTCGACCACGAGCGGCAGAACGATCTCGGCCGCAACCACCACGACCAGGCCGACGTAGAACCAGAGCTTGACCCGCTTGAAGCGGACCGGATCTTCCAGCTGTCTCTCCAGGAAGCTCACGGCAGCGCTCTTCCGGCCAACTCGAGCACAGGACCGGGAAAGAGGCCCAGGAGCAGGCTTATGGCGGCGGTGATCGCCAGGGGCGCCACCATCCAGGGTACCTCGTGGATTTCGTCGCTGTCGTCAATATCCGGGGGCTCTGGCTCGAAGTAGGCCTTGTACACGATCGGAGCCAGGTAGGCCGCGCTGAGGAGCGAGCTGCCGAGGAGCACTCCCAGTACGGCGAGGCTACTGAGCTCCACCGCGCCGAGGACGAGGTACCACTTGGAGACGAAGCCGCTGGTGAGCGGAATCCCCACGATGCTCAGCGAGGCCAGCGAGAACGCCGCCATGGTCCATGGCATTCGCTTGGCCAAGCCGGAGAGCTGGCTGATCTCGGTCTTGCGGGTAGAGACGTAGATCGAGCCGGCGGAGAAGAAGAGTGTGATCTTCGATACGGCGTGGTTGGTGATATGCGCGACGCCGCCCATGACACCGCTGGCGTTCAAGAGCGTCGCTCCGAGGATGATGTAGGAGAGCTGGCTCACCGTGGAGAAGGCCAGCCTGGCTTTCAGATTGTCCTGACCGAGCGCCAGCAGCGAGGCGACCAGGATGGTCACCGAGGCGGCCACCAGGGCCACCTGATCGGCACCGATCTCGCGCATGGCGTCACGGCCGAATACGAAGAGAAAGACCCGAACGGTACAGAAGACCCCGGTCTTGACCACGGCCACCGCATGCAGCAGCGCGCTCACGGGAGTGGGCGCCACCATCGCCGCCGGCAGCCAGCTGTGCAACGGCATGAGCGCGTTCTTTGCGAATCCAAAAAGAAAAAGGGCGAAGATCACGAGAGAAAGCGTCTGCTGCTCGGCGAGCTTGTCAGCGGGCAGGATGCCGCCGGCGCGAAGCTCCAAGGTCCCGGCGAGGTTGTAGGTCAGGATGATGGCCGCCAGCAGGAACACCTTGGCGGCACCCAGCAGATAGATGACGTACTTGCGGGCGCCGGCCCTAGCCTCGGCGTCTCCGTGGTGACCCACGAGCGGGTAGGTGACCAGGGTCAAGCCTTCGTAGAACAGAAACAGCGTGAAGAGGTTGGCGGAGAGGGCGACACCGACAGTGGCTGTAAGGGCTAGAGCGAAACAGGCAAAGTAGCGGGTCTGCGCGTGCTCCTCGAGAGTACGCATGTAGCCGATCGAGTAGGCCGAGGTGAGGATCCACAGGACCGACGCCCCGATGGCGAAGAGAAGGCCGAAGGCATCCACCCGAAACGCCAGCTCGATACCGGGGAGGAGACGGAAGAGCACGATCCCGGGCGCGCCGCCCGCCAGGACCTCCGGGACCATGCTGGCAACGAGAGCGAGCATCGCGATTCCGGCGACGAACGACCAGAGCTCCCTCAGGTTAGGGCGACGCTCACCCGTGAAGGCAATGAGGAGGGCGCCGAAGGCGGGCGCCAGCACCGCGAGCAGGGGTGTCACAGACATGCCCGTCTCGGAGGTATCACCATCTGAGCTCGGTCAGGTCGCCGACTCCGAGCCCAGGCTTGTTCCGGTTCAAGGCGATCACGAGCCCGAGCCCGACCGCCGCCTCCGCGGCGGCAACGGCGATGACGAAGAGGGCCAGAACCTGACCCCGGGGGTCTTCGAGATGCCTGCTGAAGCCGACCAGGCTGAGGTTGACCGCGTTGAGCATGATCTCGGCCGAGACGAACATCAGGATGATGTTGCGCCGGGCCAGGAAGCCGAACGCACCGATCCCGAAGAGGACGGCGCTTAATCCGAGAATCGTTTGGAGCGGAACGATCATCCCCCCGCCCCCCTCCTACGGGCGAGGACGATAGCGCCGACAATGGCCGCCAGGAGCACCAGCGAGGCCATCTCGAATGGCAGCGCGAACGGACCGAAGAGCTCCATGCCGAGGTCCTCGAGGCTCCCCTGAGGCGGGACTTCGGCGGCCACTGGCGCGGCCACCGGCGTTGCCGCGATGCCGACTTCAAAGAGGTCCCTGTCCGAACGGGCGAGCCAACCCAATGCTGCGAAGGAGAGCCCCACGAAAGCGGCGAACGGCCAGTGCTGTCCGAAGCGCGGCCGAGCCTCCTCATCCGGTAGGTCGAGCAGCATCACCACGAAGAGATAGAAGATCAGGATGGCGCCGGCGTAGACGATGACCTGCACTGCTGCCAGGAACTCAGCGTCCAAGAGCAGGAACATGCCCGCCATGTGGAGGAAGAGCGCCAGCACCCAGAGCATGCTGTGGACCGGGTTCTTACGGGTGACAGCCAGCAGTGCGCTCACGACGCTGGCGGCCGCCATGTAGTAGAACACTGCCTGTGCGATAAGCAACGCCTCCAAAACCGAGTGACGACAATGCCTCGCGCAGGCGAGGTCGCCCAAGCTCCCCTTCTCTTTCCGAATCTGCCTGTGCCCGGGGGACGATAGTAAGGAGCAGAGGGATTGTCAACTGTATTGAAGTGGGTAGGTACTGTCAAATTGAGCTGGTGTCAACTTGACAGCACCCGTCGAAAGGCTATTGTATGGGCATCTCCGGAAGGATGCCGGCGCGTAGGAGGGTTCTCATGCGATATCGACGTCTCGCTTTATTAGGGGTCCTGGTGACCGCGGTCGCGGTGGTGCCACTGTTGTCAGAACCCGCCCCTGGCCAGGATGCGACGGGCGCACATACGCCTTGGGGCGATCCCGACCTTTCGGGCATCTGGGACTTCCGCACGATGACGCCTTTGGAGCGACCCAGCGAGCTCGCGGGGAAAGACGTGCTAACGGACGAGGAGGCGGCCGAGTACGAAAGCAACAGGCTTCGGGAGCTCGACAAGGACCGCCGCGTCTCAGACGGTCTCACCGCCGTCCAAGATGTGCGCAACGCCTACAACCAGTTCTGGTGGGACTATGGGACCAAGCTCACCGAGGATAAACGCACGTCGTTGATCGTGGATCCGCCGGACGGGAAAATCCCGCCCATGACGCCGGAAGGACAAAAGCGAGTGGACGCCCGTAGAGCGGCCCGGCTGCGCCCCGCCCAGGGTCCGGAGGATCGAACTGTGTGGGAGAGATGTATCCTCGGATTCAACGCCGGACCGCCCATGAACCCGAGCGCTTACAATAATAATGTCCACATATTCCAGACTGAGGACTACGTCGCGATTCTCAACGAGATGGTCCACGATGCTCGCATCATCCCTATTGGACGGCCCATGGACGGCCGGCCGCACCTCCCTCGGCAGATTCGACTTTGGCGAGGCGACTCCCGTGGCCATTGGGAAGGCGACACGCTGGTCGTGGACACCACCAATTTCATCGACCAAACGAGCTTCCGGGGAACCGGGCCGGGGGTGCATCTTGTCGAGCGCTTCACGCGCGTCGAGACCGACAAGCTCCTCTACGAATATACGATCGACGATCCGGAATCGTTCGAGCGAACCTTGGTCCGCGGCGATTCCCATGGTAAAGACTGACGGTCCGATGTTCGAGTATGCCTGTCACGAAGGCAACTACAGTATGGCCTACCTCCTCCAGGGAGCGCGCGCCGACGAGAAGGCCGCTGAGGAAGCCGCGAAGACGGCATCTAAATGAAGCAGCAATGACCATCGGAGCGGATGGATCCGTGGTATTTGGCGCGGACGCCTGATTCCCTACTCCTTACAGTCGAGGAGTAGAAAGAGTCATGACCGCCGCCCTGATCATCTTCGGTGTGGCCTTGAACGTTGCTTTGTTCGTCGCCGCGTGAGAATGGTGTGGCGATTCAACGCCCGCATGCCCGAGCTGTGGCGGCTGTTGGAGAAAAAGGGGCCACGAAATACCTGTACGACGAAGTCGACTTCGACGATAGGGACATCCGCGAAATGAAATTGACTCTGAAGGTCATGCACCGCGTCGGCGTTGGCTCAGTCTTGCTTATTGGCGTGGTGATGACGGGCACGATCGCTCTCTTCATATTCCTGG
Organism: Candidatus Marinacidobacterales bacterium; assembly: GCA_965197495.1. GTDB lineage: Bacteria > Acidobacteriota > Vicinamibacteria > Marinacidobacterales > SMYC01 > SMYC01. The sequence goes on along the minus strand of OZ240210.1, from coordinate 8,599,740 downwards.
CTTCCGATTAGCACGCGAGTGTTGTTTCCCACGACGTCGGCGCTAGACCTCCGCGTCGCCGTCGGGGTCCGCACCGGTGACCACCTTCCAGCTCCCGAGGAATCCCCTTCTCATGTAGGGACGCAGCGACCCCTTCGGCAAGACCTCGTCCCAACGGCGGGTTCGTTGCATGAGATAGAGAAGGCCGCACCGTCGACACCGATGGAGCATGTAATGCTGGGAGTGCTCCACCAGCTGGAAAGCTTCGCGCCCGCTAGCGCCGCAGCGACAGCCGGGCCACGATATCCCTCACGCGCCCACCAACTAAGAGCCAGAAGAAGAGCAAAACCGAGACCGGCCCCCAGTGGGACTCCGAGCCACCCGACGAGGTTGCCCCCGAAGAATGCCCCGCCACCAATGAAGACGAGTAGCAAGAAAAGCTCGATCAACGTCATGGCAGAGACCTCCCAGGGTTCAGGAAAGCTTCACGGTGTCGGCTCTCGGGATCCTTGTCGGAGCAGCTCCGGTCACGGCGCCGGTGTGCGCTTCTGTTCGAGGACGATGGTGCCGTTCATGATTACCGTCTCGATCCTTCGGACCGTTGGTGAGGGTCATCGAACGCGCCCGGCTCCTTGCGGCGATCCTGCCACAGAACCGGATTTACGCGTAATTGCGTAGGCACTCTGTCCGGAGCAGTCCGCAAGCTTGAAACGTACTAGTGCCAGTAGCGATCGCGTTATACTCGTCGCCGACGTAGGGAGGAAAAATGTCGAAATCCAGAAAAGTAAGTCGACGTAAGGTGCTGGCGGGGGCCGCTGGCGTCTTGGGATCCGCCGTGCTATCCAGTAAGGCCAGCAAGGCCGGCACGCAGACAACCGCGCCCTCGGATCCGACCAAAGTCCAGGGACGCCTTGCGAGCGAGATCGGCCATCGCTCGCCGCACGAGCAGCTGCAACGGATCCCTTTCCGCTCGACGCGCACGTCGTCTCACACACCGCTCCAGGATCTCGAGGGCATCATCACTCCGTCCGATCTTCACTTCGAGCGGCATCATGCCGGGATACCGGAGATCGATCCCGAGAACTATTCGCTTCTGATCCACGGCATGGTCGAACGACCGACCGTCTATACCCTCGCCAACCTGAAGCGCTTTCCTGCGAAATCCATGATCCGTTTCCTCGAATGCTCGGGAAACGGCGGGCGCTCCTACCGTCTCGAGAGCAGGCGGCGCGAGATGACGCCGCAACACGCCGACGGCCTCACCAGCACGAGTGAATGGACCGGCGTGCCACTATCGACACTGTTCGAGGAAGTGGGCGCGAGCTCGAAAGCAACGTGGTTCCTCGCGGAGGCGATGGACGCGGCGGTGATGACGCGAAGCATTCCCATGTCCAAAGCCTGGGATGATGCGATGATTGCTTACGGGCAGAACGGTGAAGCGCTTCGACCCGAGCAAGGGTATCCGGCCCGGCTCTTTCTTTCTGGCTATGAAGGGAGCTCCAACGTGAAATGGATCCGCCGCATCGAGCTCGCGGATCGGCCCTTTATGACTCGGGAGGAAACATCGAAATACACCGATCCGTTGCCGGACGACACCGCGCGCAGCTTTAGCTTCGTCATGGATGCGAAGTCGCTCATCACCTTTCCAGCCTATCCGGTTCAGCTTTCCGAAGAAGGTTGGTGGACGATCACCGGTATCGCGTGGAGCGGCCGCGGCAAGATCGTGCGCGTCGACGTCAGTGCCGACGGCGGAGAGAGCTGGCAGCAAGCGGAGCTCCAGGAGCCGGTGCTCCCCAAATGCCATACACGCTTCCGGCTACCGTGGAATTGGGAGGGCGGCAAAGCGGTGATCATGAGCCGCGCCACCGACGAAACGGGCTACACCCAGCCGACGCTTCAAGAGTTCGTCGACGTTCGTGGACCGGCGACGCGCTACCACTACAACCACATCCGCGCGTGGACCGTTCAAGCTGACGGATCGGTGCTCTTCGATGTAGATCCTCCGGCTTGACGGGATATTGTAGAGAGCCGCGGGAGAACAGGACCTAGAGAATCGCGCAGAAACTCCTGCGGGTGGCGTGGCGTAATCATGCAATCTGGACAATCTGAGCAGCTGGTTTCGATCAAGCGGAGATTGCGCTTCGTTCTGGCCATCGCAATCATCCTGTCCGCCGGACTCTTGATCTCGGCCGCCACACTCCAATCATTCGGCGCGCTGCGTTTACGAGTCCTACTTTCGCTGGTGGGCCTCGGCCTAGGCGCTTTCCTCGCTGCGATTCAAGTCGATGCCTTTCCAAGATATCGAAGCTCGGCCATAGCCGGATTACTGGCGCTCGCCGTCTCGCAAGTCGGCTACCACTTGCTGGTGTGGACGGGATGGACGACCGAGCACTTCTTGTGGCGCGCGTGGTGGATATCGTTGGCTTTGGCGGTCACGACGGCTCACGTGTTGGCGCTCAAAGGCGCCTCCGTGGGACGGCGCGACCTCTACGGGCGCGGAACCCCGATTGGCGTTATGGGACTCGGCCTGCTTCTCATCGGCCTCGCTCTATTCAGAGAGTTTCCCCACATCCCCGGCCCCCTATATCAGGGGCTCCTCGCCCTCGTCGCCGTTGGCTCGATGGTCGGAACGATCGTGACCTGGCGCCGTCGGGTCCGTGAGCGACCACAACCAGCGCCCATGTCGCGCGGAGCGAGAGTTGCGTGGCTCGCCCTTTCGCACTCCATCCTCTTGTTGGCCGGCTGGTATCTGGGCCGCACCGCACTACCGTCCCCCACACCCTACGACCAGCTTCCCTCGGTGCTGGCGAACCTGTCGTCCCAGGAGTTAGAGACGCAGCTCGCCACCGACCTGGAGCGGCTGAAGGTCGTGGTCGCGGGTATCGACGAGCTTTCGCGTGACTATAGCGCGCTCGACGCAGAGGTGCGCGAGAGGATGAATGCCGAAACGCGCGATTACTACTTGCCGGAGGAAGAGGACCAAATCCGTGCGCTGCTCATGAGCTACCTCTCTTATCGATCGGCGCTTCTTCGCATGGTGGCCACTTACGTGAGCTTCGAAGTGGTGCGCGATGAAAACGTGCGTGCTCGCTGTTTCACCCTCGGTTACACCGCGGCCATGACGACTTTCAAGGCGAGCCTGCAGCTCGTCAACGCCTATCGCGACGAGGTCGCGCGGCTCAAACTGAACGAGCCCGAGCGAGAGTGGGGTATCCCCGCAGGCATGTTCGATCGGATCTACGAGGGGGTCACGAACGAACGCAACATGGAGATGGCCATGGAGATGGCGGCCTATTTCGAGCTCGAACGGACAGGGTGGCGCGAAGCCAGCATCTGGCCCCGGGAGGACTTCGACTGGCTGGAGAGCCGGATCCTCGACGGCTTCGGCTACGTTCAGGAGCACGGTATCGCCGGCAGAGAGGCTCGACTCGATCTGTTCTTCGACCGGGTCCGACAAAGCGCCTACACACCTATGTACGCCGCCCAATCCATTTTGGCGGAATGGATCGGCGATGCGCGTATCGCGGAGCGACCGCCTCTCATCACCACCGAGCGCATCGAAGCGATCGAGTCGCAGTTGAAACCGGGCGATATTATTTTAGAGCGGCGCAACTGGTTCCTCTCAAACGCGTTCCTACCAGGCTTCTGGCCGCACGCCGCGCTCTATGTGGGCCGGATCGAGGATCTACGACGGCTCGAGATCGCGGACGACCCAAGGATCGAGACCCACTTGGAGGAGTACCTAGAATCTGCCTCGGACGGGCGCGATCACACCGTCATCGAGTCCGTAAGCGAAGGCGTGATCTTCAGCTCGCTCACCCATTCGATGCATGCGGACTATGTGGCGGTGCTTCGGCCTCGGCTTTCCGAGCAGGAGATCGGGGAGGCGATCCTGCGCGCCTTTCGGCACCATGGAAAGCCGTATGATTTCGAGTTCGATTTCTTCACGGCGGACAAACTCGTCTGTACCGAGCTCGTGTACCGCGCCTACGAAGGCATGCTGCGTTTCAACTTGGTCCGGATGATGGGGCGGGACACATTCCCAGCGCTCGAGCTCGTCCGCAAATATGGCCGCGAACGGGGACAACCTGACCAAGAGCTCGATTTCGTTCTATTCCTGGACGCGGAGCCCGCGTCGGGTGGAGCCAACGACGCCACCGAGGATGAGTTCGTGGCATCCGCGGACCGGCCGAGCGCGTTCAGCCACTAGTGCTCGAACCCGCTAATCCTGTCGATGAAGTCCTAGGCCATTTTTGGTGCTGACAAGGCGAGCCGACGACGTCATATCTAGATATTTCGAGCCGCCTTCCGTAGCGAGCCTGTCGAGCGGAGGCTAGGCCGAAGGCCGAACTGGAACGATAACCCAACGCAGTCAGCGCCGAAAAGGGCCAGGAATTCACGGCAGGATTAGCGGGTTCGGGCACTAGCAGGCAGCAAGAGCGCCTCCGCCTGCTTCGCATATTTGGGGCCGATATCGAAGCTTCGTTTGATCTGCAGATCGAGTTCGAGAGGGTTGTGACGCTCTGGAGGAAACCACCCGGTGCGCAGCACGTAGGGGAGCCGCGCCGGTGGGATCGGGAAATCGCTGCCGTGAAGCATCCGGTCTCGAAGAGACTCGGGCTCGCGGCTCAACCTCCGTAAGGCGAACCAGCGGATGGCTGAGGCCAGCACCGCGGTATCCCCGTAGAGATTCGGGTAGCGGCCCATCATTCGAACGAAGTTCGGATAGTAGTCTTCGGCGTCGAAAAAAGCGCAAGTCCCCGCGTGGGCCGCGATGACATTCAGGCCGTGCTCTAGAGGTCGGGCCAAGTGCACTGGATCGGTGAATGTCTGTGAAACGACTTGGCACGTATGCTCGTACCCCGTGTGGAACATCAGCGTCAGGCCCAATTCGGCAGCGCGCCGGTAGAACGGATCGAAGCGCGGCAGATCCGGGTTGACGCCTTGGATCGCCGTGTGGACTTTGATCAGCCGAGCACCGGCTCGATGGCACCGTTCCAGCTCCTGCAAAACGTCGGAGCGCCAGGGATTGATGGATGCCCCGGGCAAAATCTTCGGGCACTCCTGGGCCAAGCCGAACACGTAGTCGTTCGAGACGAAGAAATGGGTTCTCGAGTCATCTCGGGATCCGTCCTCACGGTAAACGGCATCTTGAGCCAGGACCACTGCATAGTCGATCGAAGAGCCTCGAACGTGCCGAAGCAACAGATTCCGCATTTTCGACGAGAGATCTTCCCCGGGCTCCTGCAGAAGCTTCATCTTCCGAATCAGCAATCGCGTCAACCACGCTTGCTGCGTCTTTTTCGAGATGAAGCCCTCGCTCGGGTTCTCCCCCCAACAGAAAATGTGGGTGTGCACATCCACCACAGGAGTCTTGGCTCCGGAATCCGGGGCGACGTTCGCTGACATCGCTGCACCTTTACCGCATGGTCTTGGCGATCACAAGTGGGTTGCCGTCCCGATGGATGAGATGTCGGGTATGACGTTTGCCCGATCGCCGAGGTCGTGGTTTCATAGTAAGAGACTCCCAAAAAAAAAGGTTCGAACAATGCGTGTTCCCGGGCAACTGTTGGTAGTGGACATCGAGTCCTTGATCCAGATGAAGCAGACGCAACGCGCGAAAGACTATCCAGCGGTCGCCGAACTGGCGCGACTGCTTTCGAAGGAGCGAGAGTTGGAGTTGACCACCGATGTCGACCGGATACTGACGCTTGCGTCTCGAGTCGGGACGCGGCCGGAACGAGAGGCCGTTCAGGCGGCGCTCAATGGTAAAAGCCGTGAAGATGTCGTCGTCGCTCTGGCACGAGAGGTGGACCAGTTGCAGCAGGCGGATAGAAAGAGACTGCGCAATCATCAGCGTGCCTCACGAAACTATGTCGAGAAGTTTCGAGAGTCCGAACTCGCCGATCTTCCTTTGCCGGAGGCTCACGCGAAATGCTGCGATCTCGCTCACGCTCACCTCCCCAAAAGAATCGATGTAGTGGAGTCGGACGATGCAGATGCTCAGTGAAGATGACCTCAATATTAAAGAGATGAGCGACGCTGAGCTCGAAGCCACGTGGGAACTATGGTTCGATCTCGCGCAAGCCACGAACGACTTCGACCCCGCCTACACTCATGGCGTCTTCTATCGCAAGCATCGAGGACGCTCCAGAAAAGAGCAAGCGCGCACGGAGCGCAATGCCGTAGTCCTTGACAAGCGCTCGACAGAATTCACAATGCTGCTTAGGCTTGGGGAATGTGGATGAGCACGCGGGCGATCCAGGTCTCTCTGGACGCCAGCCCGCGCGACTCTCCGTTGGTGAGGCGGGAGTTTCCCCCACCTCGATCAAGAATTGCCGCTTCGATTCGGCGCGAACTACTCGTTGCGTAAAGCTGCGAGCAGGTCGATGCGCGTGGCCCGGCGTGCGGGCATCCAGGCCGCGAGGGCGCCGACCAGCACTGCCGCCACGAGCACGACGCCATAAGTGAGCGGGTCGGTTGGCTGCACGTCGAACAGGAGTTGGCTCATGAACCGTGTCGCGCCCAAGGTGCCCAAAGTGCCGAGGGCCGCTCCGGCCAAAACGATGCCGAGGGCCTGGCGTATGATCATCGCCACCGTCGCCGTGGAGTCGGCGCCCAGTACCATGCGCACGCCGATCTCGCTCGTCCGCTGGGACACGGAGTAGGCCACGATCCCGTAGGTGCCGACGATCGCGAGGAGCGCTGCGCACAGCGCCAGGCCGCTCAAAAGGGCGGTGTTGAAGCGCGGCTGCGCCGCCGACTCCCAGATCAAGTCCGCGGTCGCCGCGACTCGGGTGGGTACGAGTTGCGGATCCATATCCGTGAGCACGTCGCCGACGGCACTCGCGACAGCGGCGGTGTCGAGGTTGGATTGCACGACGACATGCATCTCGGTCGTTGCGATCCGGCCGAAAGGCAGGAAGATCTCGGACTCGTACTTCGACTGCAGGTTCTCGTTGTGAATGTCCGAAACGACGCCCACGATCTCGACGTCGCCTAACATCGCAGCGCTCAGCGAGCGTCCGATCGGGTCGACGCCTTTGAAGTAGCGCTCGACGAGTGTTTCGTTGACGACCACGACGACGCGATCGCTCGTTGTATCGAGCGTGTCGAAAGCGCGGCCACGCACCATCTCCATGTCCATTGCGTCGAAATAACCGGGATCTCTTCGGTGCGGTCGAGAAGCTTCGACGAGGTGAGCTGATGCTCGAGACGTGTCATCTCTTCGAGATTGGTCGTTGCGATGACGGTCGTGTCGATCGGCGTTTGCGTCGCCTCGATGGAGGCTTTGCCGCTTCCGAGGAGCATCAAGAGCGGCTTGTAGGCTTGCTCGCTAGGACCGCCATCGTCCTCGCCACCAAAAGCGTCATGGATATGAAGCAGGCCACGGTTGGCCGCCACCATGGCGCCCTCATATTGATAAAGATGGGCGCCGGGTAGGTGCTCGTTCACCACGGCGCGGTGATCGTCGCCGAGACTTGCGGGACGGACATCGACCTGGAGCTGATTCATGTCGTCGATATTGGCAACGCCTTTCGCCTGCGCGTTCGAGAAATCGACTTCCTCGACCCGAATGTATTCCTCGAGGATATCGAACAAGGTCTTGCCTGCATTTCTCGGGTTGTGCATGACCTTTTCGATGATGTCGAGGCTCCGCTTGTCGACCGTGGCATTTTGATAGAAGGTCGGAAACACGACCCGACGGCCGGGAGGACGTTTCTTGTTGATGTATTCGAAGAATTCCTGGCGCGGATGGGTGGTCCGGCCCTCATATTGCGAGCTCGTCGGAAAGAGCAAGATGGGGTTGTGGCGGAACCTCGGCCGAAACTCGACGACCCGGCCGTTATTCTCGAAGCGGAAATAGAACCCAAAAAGCTTGACTTCTTTGTGCTTGGAATATTCCTCGAGCGCCAAGCTCAGTAAGTCGACGATATTCGTTTTACCCGACGCGGGCGGCCCCACGAGCACGATCCCTCGCTGAGGACTCGACTCCTTGCCAACGGACTCGATCACGTCGACGATCTGCTTGACGCAATATTCCTGGCCGAAAACAGCGTTCGTGCCGGCCGAGAACGGGTCTTTGAAGACGTTGTAGCTGACGGCGGGCTCGCCGCTTCGCACAACGATCTCGAAGCCGAAATGTTGTATCGCCTCGGAGATGAGTGTCGAGCTCGTTCTGAGACAGCCGAGCGGATCCTCGACGAAGGCGTCGACGAATTCCGAGAACCGGAGGCTCTGCGGCTTGCTGCCGCCTAGGAAGCTTCGAAGATCCATGGCTCCTTCGTACATCTATCGACGCGCGTCCACATGCCGGGACTCAGTTCTCGCGGAAAGCTCGCTCCCCCTTTTGCATGCGCTCGACGATTTGCTCGAACGGCACCGGTTTCACTTCTTCGCTCTTGTACTGGTTGCCCATCACGGCGAAGAGCTGGTCTTTCGTAAAAAGCGCCACCGGCGCTTTCCAGATCATGTTCAAGTTCCGGAGCGTCGGCCGAATCCAGTCCTTGCGCAGCGCACGGCCGTCATCGCGGTGGTACAGAAGGAGGCAGCCATCTTGGTAGTCGGAGTCGATCACGTAGATGCGCGGCCGGTAGAAATGCGTATAAAAGCCGAGCATTTCGTCTTTGATCGGCTCCGGATTCAACCAAACGTAGCGATCGTCCTGCTGGACGATATCGCCGTCCTTGATACCGAGACGCTCCGCCGTCCGGCGATCGACACGATTCAGGTGGAGCTCGTGCACGAGCTGCGGGGTCGAAAAGCGTCTCAGGAACTCGTAATCCGTCACCGTGTCCACGAGATGGCCAAGGGCTTCGACTGCGGATGGGAAAGCGCGCCGAGGCGGCGAAAATGTACGCAGCGGTCGCGCGGCGCGCTCTCGACAAGATCCCGAACTATCAGAACCTTCCGCTCGACAAAATCCGCTATCCTCTCGCACAGCGACTGCTTGCGCTCGGAAGCCAAGATGAAGCGCTCGACCAGTTTCAGGGCGCCGCGGAAGACCCAGGGACCCCCGACCGTGAGAGGGCCCTCTCACATTTGCGCGCGGGCGAGATCCTCGACAAGATGGGGCGCCGAGAGGAGGCCACGGCGCATTATCGCCGCGTCCAAGAGCTTCCGGATTACGACGGCACCCACGGAACGGCGGCCGGCTATCTTCGCCATCCGTACGATCGCGAACAGTAGATTCACGACACCTGGGTGGTCAGACGTTCGAGCCCCTGTAAATCCTGTAAAGCGTCACGAAAGCCGTCGCAATATCCCGTTCGGCTCAGACAGCGCATGCTCGACGATCGCGTCCGCACGGACTTGTGTGTTGGCAACCGCGTAAATACGCAGCTGCGGCGCGTTTCCCGAAGGCCGGATATGCGCGATGTCGCCGTTCGCAAAGTAGAGCCTGAGGCCGTCGGTGGTGTCGATGTTCACGATATCGTCGAAGCCCAGCTCGCGGGTAAAGTAGCCGGAGAGCTCTTTTCGGATCGCGGGGAAGTCGCCCGGCTTATAGCGGCGGATGATCTCGAGACTCTTCTCTCGGGCGAAATCATCGAGGAGGCCGGCCTTGCTGTAGCGAGGTGGAAGCTCCGAGAAGAGCTCGACGAGCGAACGGCTGCGTTCGGCCGAGGCGTAGAGCGCGCACAGGATCGGCAAAACCGCGTCGCGCGTCGGGAGCGGGCTCAGATAGCGCCCATCCTTTTCTATCTCCGAGCCGGTCAGGAATCCGCCATTGGCTTCCCAGCCCACGACGTTCTGGCCACGAGCTTCGAGCATGGCTTTCACGACGTAAGGCGAGCCGATGCGCGTTTTCGTGACGTTCTCGAGCTCGAGTTCAACAGCATCGTTCGTGCTGATCGGTACACAAACCGTATCGGCGCCCAGATATTTCGCAACGATGATGCCGAGCAGGTCGCCGCCGAAAAAACGCACGCGTCCCTCGGGGTCGATGCCGGCGACGAGCGGCCGATCGCTGTCGCCATCGGTGGAAACGATCGCATCGGCGCCGCGCTCGTCATCCGCCATCTCTTGCAGCTCGGCGAGGCGCTGCGCGGTAATGTCCTCCGTGTCGATGGGGACGAACGCATCACTGCGGCGCGTCGGTACGACCGCGGCGCCCAGCCGAGTGAGGATCGTAACGAGCAGCGCCCGGCCCACAGCGGAGTGCTCGAACACGACGACACGCTTTCCCGAGAGCCCACTCGCGGGGAAAAAATTCAAATAGCGCTCCAAATAGGCGGCGGCACCACGCTCGTTTACGTCAGGTAGCGCAATCGGCTCTTTCAGCATGCCGTCATCGGCAAAGGGAGAGGCGGTAGCACTTCGCCCATATTCCACCTCTCGTACTTTCGCGACCGCCGCCAGAATCCCGGCTTCGTCATCTTTGAGAACTTCCCCCGCCGGCTTTCCGAACTTGATGCCGTTGCGGTCGAAGGGGATGTGGCTTCCTGTGACCATGACGTGCGGTCTTCGGTGCTCGATGCCATGAAAGGTCAATGCCGGGGTCGGGATCTTGCCGAGATATTCCACGACGCAGCCCGCGTCTTCGATCGCCTTCGCGACGGCACACAAGATGCGGTCCGTGCTCGGCCGAAGGTCTCCCGCCACAGAAACTACGCCGTCGTGAGCCACGACATAATCGAGAAACCCTCGCGTGTTGATGTAGGCCTCGAGGTCGGTGATGTCGGTGACGAGACCCCTCAGACCGCTCGTGCCAAAGGCGAGCGCCGCGGGGGTGCGGCCGCGAAACGTCGTCATCGCGGCACCGTTGCTTTGTAGAGCACCAGCGAACCTTGCACGTGATACGTCTCTCCTTCCGGCACGAAGAGCGCTTGGCCTCTCCTCACGCGATGCTCCTCGACGGTCCCTTCGCCTTCGGTGACGAAAAGGATCTCGGGACCGTGGTCGCGGGTATCAACGTGACCGCCTTCGATGCGGCGGAGCTCGAACTCCTTCGCCGGAGCACGATAGGCCCACTCGCTCGGGCCAAGCTTTGACGCCCTTAGGATCTGCGCCGCATCTCCGCGAAAGACGACATTGTTCAGAAGCTCGGGGATGTCGACGTGCTTTGTCGTCAGTCCGCCGCGCAACACGTTGTTCGAGTTGGCCATGATCTCGACGCCCGATCCCTCGAGATAGGCGTGGAGCGTGCCTGCATCGAGGTAAATGGCTTCGCCAGGCTCGAGGTGGATCAAATTCAAGAGATAGATCGAAAAAAGACCACGATCGTAGTGACCTTTCTCGGAATATTCCTCGTGACAGCGGAGGACCCAATATTCTCGATCCTCCTTCCCGTAGTGACCGTCAACGAGGCTCTCCACGATCGGCCCGAGCTCCGCATCGACCTCGTCTCGAGACATCGTCATCAGCTTCGCGTAGAGCTCTTTCAGAGGCTCGTCGCCGAACGGCGCCGGGTCGGGACGAAAGCCCCGGAGCGCGTAGAAATCGGTAAGGGCGCAGAGAAGCTCGGGCTTGTGATGAGGATCGCGATAGCTGCGATGGCGCGCGTCGATCGGGATCCCGGCCGCGTTCTCCTTCGCGAATCCTTCACGGGCCCGGGATTCGCTCGGGTGCGTTTGGATCGAGAGCGGCTTGGCGGCCGACAGGATCTTCATGAGATAGGGAAGCTCGCCCGAGATCATCTCTCCGAGCGGGCGCTTCTCGTCTTTTAACAAAACTTTTGACGGCAAGTCGGGATGCGCGCCGATCCATAGCTCCGCGTAGGGTCGCCCCTCAGCATTGTCGACACCCAATAGCTCAGGGATGAATTCCGTGCTGCCCCAGTCGTAGTGTTGGACCTTGGGCTCGAGCCGATAGATGCTCATGCGATGAGGGGCATGGCTATGGGTTCGTCGGGACGCGTCGTTTGAGCTCTTCGAACCAGTTCAGCACGACGTATAGCTGCGCTGGGCCTTCATTTTCCTCGGGCTCCACCATGAGGAAACGCCCATCGCTCGACACATCGTAGTTAGCGAGGCCTGATATCGAGCTCATCTCGAACCGGTCATCGAACAAGAGCCGGCTCTCCCCGATCCGAAGCTCGTCTCCCCCGTCGGTGGCCTCGATCGTCACGGCCATCATCCCGCTCTCGCTCCGGTAAAAAACCTCCTGGCCGCTCTTCGCCCACACCGGCTCGTCTCCCCCGTTGGTGGAAAGCTGAACCCGAGTGCCACGGCCGGGGAACGTCCGCACGTAGACCTCGCCGCGGCCGGTCTCGTCGGAGACGTAGGCCAACCATCGTCCGTCCGGCGAGAAAGCCGCGCCCGTTTCGTTGAACCGGCTATCGAGAAGCGCTGCCGGCGCGCTGTCGTCTTCGAAAGACTTCAGCATGATGTCCTTGTCGTGGTCCTGACGAATAAAAGCAAGCGTCTGGCCGTCGGGTGTCCACGATCCGACGAAAGTGGCGAAGCGAGTCGAGAAGAGCCTCTCGACCTCTCCGATTCCGTCTGTGCGTCTAAACACCAACTGGGGCAACCCGGACTTCGTCGTACTGAAGACCAGCCTTCGCCCGTCAGGCGTCCAGAGCGGAGTGATGTTCCTCGCCTCGAACGTGAAGCGCTCGAAAGTGCCCCGCGCGAGCTCGTAGATCCATAAATCATCGCTCGCTCCTTCCACCGCCACGGCGACGCGGCCACTGTCCGGGGAGATTCTCGGCCAGCTGAACACGCGTGCTTCCTCGGAGGCCGGCTGCGAGCGCCCGGTGCGGTCGACCCACACGAGCCGTTTTTGGGAGGAGCTGACCGCACCCCCGGTTGCATAGACCAGCGTGCCCGAGTCGGAAAACGCATAGTATGCGGCTCCAGTTCTGAGATCGGTCATCACCCCTTCCACCAAAGGAACGGGCGGACCCGTCACCTCTGCCCGCGACAGCGACACGGGAACTCCGTTCAACACTCCGCCACTCATGTAGACGAGGTGACCCGTGGGAACGTAGCGAGCGTGATAGGCCCCTTCCAACAGGACGGTTCGTGCTCCCGTCTCCAGATCGAGGATGGCGACATCCGCCGATTCGTAGGACTCGCGCCCGACCTTGTGCACGGTCACGAGAGCGCTTCTTCCGTCGGGAAGTCCCTGGGACCAACTGTGGTTTCTCTCGTTTCTGCTCGGGTCCAGTGGCGCTACCATCTTGTAGCTGCCGTCAACCACGAACCCGCGGGCGAGTGCATGGGCGTTGGTCGGGGTTAACAGCATGTCATCCGCGGACGTCCAGCTCGCTCCGCGAGGCACTGGAGGCGCGTCGGAAATCCGCTGCGAAGCACCGCCGGTGAGCTTGACGCGTCTCAGCTCCATACTGGTGAAAAAAAAGACCGATTCCCCGTCGGGAGAAAAGAAAGGTCCATGCGCCCCGTCGGTGTCGGGAATGGCGTTCGCTTCCCACTCGTCGAGACGGCGCTGGAACAGCTGCGTGGCGTCACCAACGGTTCCGACGTAAACAAGAACGCGCCCATCGGGCGAGAGCGCCAGGGGCGGCTGCTCGCCGATGGCGAGTGGCGCGGCGGGCGCGAGGGAAATCTCCAGGCGGCGAAGCTCTCCCGCGGGATCGGAGCTCGGCCTCGAGAGCACGAGCAGGGCCGAGATCGAGACACCCGCCAGGAAGGCGGCGAGGATCCAACCGAGGCGTCCACCAGCGGGGGACCGGGGAGGGTCTTCGGAGGCCAACGTGCCTTCCATCGCCTCGTCGATCTCGAGCCTCCCATCGGCAATGTCGTGCAGACGTCGAGCGGGGTCTTTCTGCAGGCAGCGACGAAGCAATCGCCGAACGCCGGAAGGGATCGCCGGCAGCGCATCCCAGTCGGGCTCGTCTTTGATCACAGAAGCGAGAATGTCGGAGAGGGTCTCGCCGTGAAACGCCTTTCGTCCGCTGAGAGCCTCGAAGAGACAGCAGCCGAACGCCCAGACATCCGCGCGCCGGTCCAAGGGTTTTCCCTTCGCCTGCTCAGGGCTCATATAGGACGGCGTGCCCAGGACGACCCCCGTGCCCGTTCCTCTTGTGGTGCGGCCTGCCGCGCCGAAGCCTTGGCGAAGGCGGGTGGGCGATTCAGAAAGAGCCGAAGAGGAAGCCTTGTCCGCGTATGTTTTGGCCAGACCGAAGTCCAGGATCTTGGGCGTTTCGTCGGGCGTGACCATGATGTTGGCAGGCTTCAGATCCCGATGGATGACACCCTTCTCATGCGCTGCCCCCAACCCCTCTGCGATCTGCTTGAAGAGGGGAAGGCTTCCTCGATGGGAATCGAACCTCTGGCCAGTCGCTCGGCCAACGTCTCACCCGGGACGAGCTCCATGACGAGGAAACGGATCCCGCCGGACTGCTCGAGACCATGAAGCGTTGCAACGTTGGGATGATTTAGAGAAGCCAGGTTGCGGGCTTCACGCTCGAAGCGTGCGAGACGTTCTCTATCCTGCTCAAAGGCCTCCGGTAGCACCTTGATAGCCACCTCGCGTCCGAGCTTCGTGTCCCGGGCTTTGTAGACTTCACCCATACCCCCCGCACCGATCGGCGAAACGATCGTGTAGAGGCCCAGACGTGTTCCGGAGGTAAGCGCCATTCGTAACCTTAGCAAAAAAGGGAATCTAGCGGCCTGAGAGACCGAAATCAACCGAGAGCCCGCGTCTCACCGGCTTGCTTTTCCGAGCTGCGCGACGTCGCCTGCGCCGCCGTCCGCCATCCGGTAGAATCCGGCGATGGCCGACAAGCAAGGTATCATCATTGTCGCGTCGCGAATCGAGCCAGATGAGCTTGCTCGGCTCGTAAACCTGTACTTTCGAGACATGGTGAAGTATGTCGTGGATGTGCGACGACGAGTCGCCGCCATCGGAGGAGAGCTTCACGCCGATGGAGAGCGGTTGTTACTCGACGAGGGAAGCCAGCAAGGAGACCTCTGGGGCGCGAATTACTATCCGGGGCTCGGGCCGGAACGGTGCATCGAGTACACGGCGCTCATCAACATTAGACCTTCCCAGGACAATCGGAGCATGGAGATTCAAGACGCGAGCACAAGAAAGCGGGTGCGCGAGATCACCTTCGAGCTCATCGGGACGGGAGAGGGGCTGTGATGACCCAGCACAGGAATCTCTCCCAGGAGCGTTGGTCGGAGTTTACGCTCGATCAGCAGATCCTGATGATTGCGAACGAGATGAATCGGGCTTCCGGGCTGATCCGCGCCGGAGACATCGCTAGGACGAAGAGCTGCTACGAGCGGGTGTTACAGCTGACGGACTTGACTGTGCTGGTGCAGACCAAGAGCACTCTAAGAGGCGAGCTTCTTCGATGGAGGGATCTGATCGCGCAGCTCTACGTGGAGGAGACCACACGAGCCGACGAGCACCGACAGGCTTTCCGATGTCTTCTCTACTTCACACCGGAGGCCGCGCGACAGATCCCTATCTGAGTGCCGTTGCGTCCCATAAATAAGGCATATCGAAGGGACGGCGTCGGACCTGTAGGGGAACGAAATCAACAACAGAGGGAGGTCGAAGCAGCCTTCGGCACTCAAATAACGCGAATCTCGTGGAAACCCAGGCCACCCGGGCCACCGAGTGCGACGTTGATGGAGAAAGAAGTCGCAGGGCAGTGTCAACGGATCCGCGGTCTCGCGAGTACAGCATGGAAGAGGGTGCTCCAAAGGAGGAGCACACCCAAAACGTACAAGCGTAGAGGAGTCGACCCATGAGAACACTACATCGCGCCATGATGACCGTAATGCTAGCCGCCATCTTCGCAGTCGGAGTCGGGGAGGCGCAGCACGGCCACTCTGCCGACCCACCGGACCATTTCTCCGCTATCGCCGAAGGGCTCGAATTAACGGCCGCCCAGCGCGAGACGCTCGAGGAACCCTTTCGCGAAATGATGGCGTCGATGCAAGAGCTGCATCGACTGCACTGGGTCAGTTCTTCACCGACGATGACGAGACGCCAGGGCGCGGGAAGAAGTTGGTCATCACACACGCGTCGTGGACGCGGCGCTTCGGCGCCGACCCGTCCATCGTCGGCTCCACCATCGAGCTGGACAGCCGGCCCTACACGGTGATCGGGGTTACCGAACCGGGTTTTCAGTTCCCCCCCGGCAGCGACGAAGTCGAGATGTACTTCCCAATGGGGCTCAGCGACAGGGTCCTGCTCGACCGGGATCATCGCATGTTCGACGCGATGGCCCGTCTCGCCGACGGTATCACCGTGGAAGGCGCGCGGGCCGAGCTCTCTGCGATCGCCGAGAAATTGGCACGCGAGTACCCTGACTCCAACGCCGGCTGGGGCCTGACGGCCCGACCGCTGCGCGAGGAGCTGCTCGGCGATCTCACCACGATCCTTTGGGTGCTCTCGGGCGCGGTATTCCTCGTCCTGCTCATCGCCTGCGCCAACATTGCCAACGTCTTGGTCGCACGCTCGACGGCCGCTAGTCGGGAGTTCACCGTTCGCGCCGCGCTGGGTGCGCGCTCGAGCGACCTCTTTAAACGCTCGCTGGCCGAGAGTTTGATTTTAGGCGTGCTCGGAACGGCCGGCGGCCTGCTGCTGGCGTTTTGGGGCGTCGCGATGCTGCGTAGCGTGATGCCCGCCGACATCCCGCGCGTCGCAGGGATTGCTGTCGACGGCAAAGTGTTGCTGTTCGCCTCAGCTTTGTCGGTCGGTGCGATCGTTTTGTTCGGCTCGCTGCCCGCGCTGCGCAGCATGGCGCCCAATCTGCTCGGACTCCTCAGGCCGACCGCATCGTTCGCCACCGGGACCGGCAGCGGACGGCAGCTGCGCGAGCTGATGGTCGTCGTCCAAATCGCGCTCGCCATCGTACTCCTCGTGGGCGCGGGACTGATGGTGCGCAGCTTCGGGCGGCTGAGCGAGGTGGATCCCGGCTTCCGCCAGGAGTCTGTGGTCTCGGTCGCCGTGAAGTTACCGGGCTCACGCTATAGCCGCGCCGAATGGAGACCGTTCTTCGAGCAGCTGGTGGAACGTGTCCGAGAATTACCTGGGGTCGACGCTGCGGGCGCCGTCTCCGATTTGCCGATGAGCGACGTGGGACTGGGATTCGAAATGGAGTTCACAGTGCTCGGGCTCGACGCCCTGTCACCGACGGCCCGGCCTAATGCCGAGTTCCGCCTCGCGTTGCCCGGTGAATTATCTTCTCGATGCTTATTCAGAAATGGACATCCTCCGAAGAGACATGTCCAACATCCGGCAGAAATATGACGTCGATCCGAACTTGCTGCGCATCGCCACCTATTTCTCCGCTCGCGAACTCCAACGGCTTTCGCGTACATGTGGGGACGTTCTTCAGCCGATTGAAAAAGACCCTCGCCGAGGGACCCGCGCTTCATCGCTGGCTCGGAATGGACGACAAATACCGCAAAGATCGCAAGCCCTGTTCGAAGCGCGCGATCGGCGAGATGGAGCTAGGGGACGGCGAAGGCGACTATGGTGACTTCGCTGGACTCGTCAAAGTCACCAAAGGCATCTACAACGACATGATTCGGCGCGAGATCACGGTCGCGACGGTGAACCGCGATCCGGAGGAGATCGGTGGCGACTTGAGGAGGTACATCCAGCACGTTCTGCTGAAGAGCGCGCGTGAGAATCGTGCCTTCGCACACATCATGATCAAGCGCTTCACCTATTTCGATCCAGCGACGGGACAGAAAGTGGACGAGGCCGACACCAAATACATGGCGTCGATCGAGCGCATCGTATCGCCAGGGATTCTCCCGGAGGTCTATCGGCGCGAGATGGCGGAGCGCTTCCTCGACATGAGCGATAGCGGTGAGCTTACGATCGAGGAAGGGAAGTCCATCGTCAGCTCCCGGAACGACAACTTTCTCAACTGCTTCGGCCAGGAATATCAGAAGCTTTTGTCCCACCGCCGCACCATCGGCGACATCAACCCCGAAAAGGTGCGCGACGCCCTCTTCCAGAGGCGCATCCAGCCGGAGAAATACGACAGCTACGACGAGAAGGTGTGCCAGCACGCCGAAGACATCCTTCAGAACATGAAACGCCGTTTCGGCTATTCCCAGGAAAGCGCTCTCGACACGGTCCTCTTCGCGTTGAGAAAGCGCATCATCGATTTCAACGAAATTATCAGCTGAGCACCCAGAACATGTCGATCAACGTCGACGGCGTGGAGCCTCCGCCGGGACGCGAGGCGCACATGGTCGATCGGGCGACGGTCGGCCCTGGCTTCTTCGACGCGACCGGAGTGAAAATCCCTCGCGGCCGAAACTTCAACGAGCGGGATCTCCCCGACGCGCCCCAAGCCGCCATCATCAACCAGGCGCTCGCCGATAAGTTCTTCGTCGGCCGTGACGCTCTCGGGGGCGTACTGCGACGACCCGACAGCGAAAACCTTCTTGTCGTCGGCATCGCGAGCAACGCCAAGATTCGCTCCCTGGGGGAGGCGCCTCGTGATTTCGTCTATCGGCCCTACCAGTCAAGTCTATACCGCCTTCATGACCGTGGTCGCGAAGACGCGCAACGATCCCCAGAAGACAGCGCTCGACCTCATGGCGGCGGCGCGCGAGCTCGATTCGGAGCTGATGATCTGGGAAAGTAAAGTTTAGTTTTTTTGGTTCTCCTGTCGTTTCGGGGGATCTGATTTGTGTTGGAGGGCATGGCCTATGGACGCTGCCGCGATTGTGGAAAACGCCGGAAACTCCGGGGGAGAGAGGCGTTTAGGGAAAGGTTGTGAGCACGTACAAACGTGGAGCGGCGTTTTCCACAATCGCTTGGAAAACGCTTCGCGTTTCCCACGAGCGCCCACAGGCCCCTCCTGGTATATATACAAGAAAGATTAATTCATATGGAATAAGGAAGGGGGGGCTCGATTAGTGGAGGCTATGGAAAACGCCCTTCCAGGCTTCGAAGAGAACTCAGTCGTGAGCAAGGTCTGAACGACCAGAACCGTGGGGGCGTTTCCCACAGCCTCGTCTCCCGCTGAGGGGCAGTGGCATTTGGTGAGGCCCGTGGGTTGAGAGGGTAAGCATGTGTAGATGCGCATCGGCGAGAACGCTAGAATCTTTTTTTCCGAAAGAGAAAAGAGCGTTCCCGCGATGCGCGTTACTACGTTAGTCAACAAGCTCATCGGATTGCAAGGCCTGTGGGTCCGAGGTTTCCACTTCCAGGCGGACAAAGCCAGAGTGGTGGTGGATGTAGTACCACGGAGGAGGAAGCCTCTGTGCGGGATTTGCGGACGAAAGGTCCGCAAGAACAAAGATCGCTACAATCGCTACTGGCGGCACTTGGACCTGTTCGGAGTCCGGACCTATCTACTCGATCCGACGAGTGGTATGTCGGCGGTGTGGAGTGGTCAGAGAAAAGGTGCCTTGGGCCGACAAGGGAAGCCGCTTTACCAAAAGCGGTTCTCCTGTCGTTTCGGGGGATCTGATTTGTGTTGGAGGGCATGGCCTATGGACGCTGCCGCGATTGTGGAAAACGCCGGAAACTCCGGGGGAGAGAGGCGTTTAGGGAAAGGTTGTGAGCACGTACAAACGTGGAGCGGCGTTTTCCACAATCGCTTGGAAAACGCTTCGCGTTTCCCACGAGCGCCCACAGGCCCCTCCTGATATATATACAAGAAAGATTAATTCATATGGAATAAGGAAGGGGGGCTCGATTAGTGGAGGCTATGGAAAACGCCCTTCCAGGCTTCGAAGAGAACTCAGTCGTGAGCAAGGTCTGAACGACCAGAACCGTGGGGGCGTTTCCCACAGCCTCGTCTCCCGCTGAGGGGCAGTGGCATTTGGTGAGGCCCGTGGGTTGAGAGGGTAAGCCATGTGTAGATGCGCATCGGCGAGAACGCTAGAATCTTTTTTTCCGAAAGAGAAAAGAGCGTTCCCGCGATGCGCGTTACTACGTTAGTCGGACCTTCCACGGATGAACAAGCGTAAGTGTGGGCATCATTGGCTTTGTTTTTGAAGAGAGGTGTGTGTACTGCTTACATCGTGCGGGGGTTGATTTCGAGCAGGTTGAATGCTTTGTGCTGCAAGGGTGTGGGGCGAGTGATGCTGACGAAGGACAGGCCGCGGGCTTCGTTTTCGACCTGATTTTTCGTGACCGTAGCAAGATCGGAAAGAAGCGTTCTGAAACTGTGGACGGGCAACCCGTCGGGAGTCTTCTTGGTAGAAGCCTTTGCCTGGGCGGAGTCTGAAGGCGTTGCTGGGCTGACGATGGATGAGCGTTTGGCATGGGCACCGTCAGGGTCGTCGTCGTCAAACAAGATCGGGACGAGGGCTTTTCGCATGTGCCATTCCACGTAGTAGGCGAGCATGCAAAGAAAGATGTGAGCTCGAACTCGCTCAGCGTTGTAGTGATAGATGGGCCGTACTTTCAAATCCACGGTTTTGCAGCAACGAAAAGCGCGTTCAACGACTGCCAAGCCTTTGTAGGTCCTGACAGCTTCGTCTGCGGAGATGGCCTCTTCGGTGAGGCTTGTTCGGATGATATAGATGCTGTCGAGGGCCGCCTCACGCTCGATGTTTTCGTTGTCGCGCTCGAAGTCGAAGCCGTCGTCCGTAATGGTGTAGCGAAAGTGCTTGCCCATCTTGCTCCGAGCGAACACTCGACCCAATCGTATGCCGATGGTATCTTTGCCTCGCAAAGGACGTTGGTCTCGCTTCGTCGCTTTGCTAATCACTTCTAGCTTTGACTCCGTCGACACAAGCATCTCTTCTCGCTTCCGCGCCCGCTCGGTAGCAAGAAGAGGGTTGCGGCAGGCGATGAGTCGCTCACCAGGGAAGCTAGGATGATGGATCTCCGCTAGGTCGAGTTCATCGAACAGAGAAGGCTGCAGCATTCCGTCTTTTGCAAGTCGCTGAATCTGAGGGGCACGAAGTGAGCTGATCCACTCGAGACCTTCCTCCGGTCGAAGTTCCTCGCGAATCCGGGCTTCGGTGATCATCCCTCGGTCACCTACGAAGACGATACTGTCAAGCTCAAAACGTTCTCGGACTTTGCGAATTTGGCTCCCCAGTGTTGCGGGATCTCCGGTGTTGCCTTCGAACACCTCTACCCCGACCGGCCGACCATCACGCTCACACAGTAAGCCGAACACGATCTGCAACTTGTTTTTCTTGCCGTCTCTCGAGTAACCGAGCTTCGCCAGAGGGCACGACCGACCTTCTACCCAAGTCGACGTCAAGCCGTAGAGAACCAGGCTGCCCTGCTGCAGATGGCGTTTCGCCAGTTTCTTCTCTATGGCTGCTTGGCGGCTCAAAAGCCAATCCAGGGAATCATACAACTCATCCTCGTTGGTGTCTTCAACTCCAACACACTCACCCAATGACGAAGTCAAGGTCTGTTTCGATAGACCACGGGCCGTGGCCAACTTGGAGCCCGGCTCTACGATTCGCGCCACAATCATCGCCACGACGAGGTCACGCTCTCGGCGCTGGCGGCTATGGATGATTCGCTCGAGGCCAACTTTGCGCAGCGTTCCCAGCACGGCCGCAACATGTCCGTGAGGCTTGCTTCTGGTGATCTCGAACTGCTGAGCCTCACCCAAATCCACGTTGCCCTTCAGCAACTGGCGAAGAGCTTCAATTCGCGCGGGCTTCCACTTCGAGATGTTGGCGACGGTCCTCGTTTTGGGCGCACCGCCTTCGCGGTAGCTTTCGCGGATGAGAATCGCTGGGGGCGAGTTGCGGTTCGGCACCTTGGCGATGTACATGCGCCGACTATACAGGATTAAATCAGTAAAATAAACTGTTCTGTCACTATTACATGCTTACACATTACATTTCGAACCGCCGCATCTGCTTTAAACGTACGGGTTTACATGCGTCTAGCCGGCGGAAGTTCCGGTTAGTCAACAAGCTCATCGGATTGCAAGGCCTGTGGGTCCGAGGTTTCCACTTCCAGGCGGACAAAGCCAGAGTGGTGGTGGATGTAGTACCACGGAGGAGGAAGCCTCTGTGCGGGATTTGCGGACGAAAGGTCCGCAAGAACAAAGATCGCTACAATCGCTACTGGCGGCACTTGGACCTGTTCGGAGTCCGGACCTATCTTCGCTACTCGATCCGACGAGTGGTATGTCGGCGGTGTGGAGTGGTCAGAGAAAAGGTGCCTTGGGCCGACAAGGGAAGCCGCTTTACCAAAAGCTTCGAACAAGAGGTAGCGTGGCTGGCACAGAGGACGGACGTCAGCGCCGTAGCGAACTATTTCCGAGTGACGTGGCGTTCGGTGCGACGGATCATCCAGCGAGTGGTTGCCGAGCAGCGGGATGAGCGGCGCGAGCTCGATGGATTGCGGGTGATTGGGATGGACGAGATCAGCTACCGCAAACGCCACAAGTACTTAACAGTGGTAATAGACCATCTCAGCGGCCGGGTCGTCTGGGCGGGAAAGGAGCGCAAGGCCAAGACGCTGCTGCGGTTTTTCCGCAAGCTCGGACCACAAAGAGCCGCGGAGCTCGAAGCGGTCAGCATGGACATGTGGGAGCCGTACATAACTGTCGTCGGCAAAAAGGCTCCTCAGGCACGGGTGATCTTTGACCGCTTCCACATCGTCAAGCATCTGAACGAGGCCGTGGATAAGACCCGGCGCGAGCTGGTGCGCGAGCTCAAAGGGACTGCCCGGCGCAACCTCAAGAACACCAAGTTTCCCCTTCTCAAGGCCAAACACAACCGCAGCGCGAAAGACAAACGGGTGCTCCGCGAGCAGGTGCGAGCTAATCGTCGCCTCTACCGCGCCATGCTTCTGCGCGACGACTTCATGGACCTCTACACCTACAAAACCGAGACATGGGCCAAGAAGTTTCTCCGAGGATGGCTGCGGCGCGCTATGAGCTCGAGGATAGAGCCCGTCAAACGCGCGGCGAAGATGATCCGCAGCCACTTCGATGGCGTCATCGCGTGGGTCACGTGGAGACTCAGCAACGGCCGACTCGAAGGAATGAACAACAAAATCCGGCTGCTGAGCCACCGCAGCTTTGGACTCCACTCTGCCGAAGCTCTCATCAGTCTCGTCTACCTAAACTGTGGCGGTCTCACCCTCGAGAGGATCCACTGAAATGGCAGGAGAGGCCCAAAAGCTTCGAACAAGAGGTAGCGTGGCTGGCACAGAGGACGGACGTCAGCGCCGTAGCGAACTATTTCCGAGTGACGTGGCGTTCGGTGCGACGGATCATCCAGCGAGTGGTTGCCGAGCAGCGGGATGAGCGGCGCGAGCTCGATGGATTGCGGGTGATTGGGATGGACGAGATCAGCTACCGCAAACGCCACAAGTACTTAACCCTAATCGCAAATAAACGTCACCGTGTCTGAGGTCTTTGGCCCCGTGAATAGCACCTTTTCCAGGTCTGCATACACCGTGCAGAATCACCTATAGTGGCGGCGAGTGGGTGCTCCAGCACGAGCTTCTCGCCTGCGCCCAGTGCGGCTGTTTCGCGTTTTCGTGCTTCGAAGATTTTGCGATTAGGGTTAACAGTGGTAATAGACCATCTCAGCGGCCGGGTCGTCTGGGCGGGAAAGGAGCGCAAGGCCAAGACGCTGCTGCGGTTTTTCCGCAAGCTCGGACCACAAAGAGCCGCGGAGCTCGAAGCGGTCAGCATGGACATGTGGGAGCCGTACATAACTGTCGTCGGCAAAAAGGCTCCTCAGGCACGGGTGATCTTTGACCGCTTCCACATCGTCAAGCATCTGAACGAGGCCGTGGATAAGACCCGGCGCGAGCTGGTGCGCGAGCTCAAAGGGACTGCCCGGCGCAACCTCAAGAACACCAAGTTTCCCCTTCTCAAGGCCAAACACAACCGCAGCGCGAAAGACAAACGGGTGCTCCGCGAGCAGGCGCGAGCTAATCGTCGCCTCTACCGCGCCATGCTTCTGCGCGACGACTTCATGGACCTCTACACCTACAAAACCGAGACATGGGCCAAGAAGTTTCTCCGAGGATGGCTGCGGCGCGCTATGAGCTCGAGGATAGAGCCCGTCAAACGCGCGGCGAAGATGATCCGCAGCCACTTCGATGGCGTCATCGCGTGGGTCACGTGGAGACTCAGCAACGGCCGACTCGAAGGAATGAACAACAAAATCCGGCTGCTGAGCCGCCGCAGCTTTGGACTCCACTCTGCCGAAGCTCTCATCAGTCTCGTCTACCTAAACTGTGGCGGTCTCACCCTCGAGAGGATCCACTGAAATGGCAGGAGAGGCGTTTTTTTGAAAGCACGGATCACATAGCGGGGGAGTGCCACAAGATTGCTCGCGGGCTTGCGGTGTAGACGGCTCCTCTCGGAGCTCTGTGGCTTGCGCGGCTGCGGGCGCGGAGGGTTTCGGCGCGACCGGCGTCGATGAGCTCTAAGAGATCCAGAGCGTCTTCTATCAGGTCGCGATTCCCGCGTCCGCGTCCGCGTCGTCGCGCGCGCAACACGACGTCCTCCATCGCGTCGGCGATACGTGTTTTCATGGTCGCGTCTGCGCCTGCTAAGAGTCGTTCGCCAGCTCGTACGCGCGCTGTCGAGGACATTTTGGGGCTCTCCATCGTTCGGATGAAAGCATCGTGCACCGAGCTGTCTGCTTCGATATGAGGAGCGAGAGCGCGCATCGAAGCGAGTACGACCGAAGTCGAGTATCCACTGTCGAGGACGCGCGCTAGAGCCCGTCGGCTATCGGCTTCGTCGGCCGCATCGCCCAACGCCTCGACGGCCTTCAATAGAACGCTCGTAGAGTTCGATGTGTGAAGCGCGGCCCCAACGATCCGCCGCACTTCGGCTTCGTCGATGCGCGAGTGCATCATCGAGATCGCTTCGAGCTTGACCGAGGTCGAAGCCGCGTTCTCCTCGAGGACCGCGTTCTTCACTTCGACTTCGTCGAGGTGATTGGCCGCGAGCTTCATCGCGCGGAACTGCACGCTCGTCGAGTTTTTCGAGGACAGCGCGCGACCGAGCGCCGACGGGTCGGAGGGCGTACCCATGTGCGGTATCACGCTTGAGCGACCACGAGCTCGAACCGTCGAAGACTTCACGAAAGAGAGCGTCGTTCGCGTCCTCGCCGCGGCGGCGTGAGAGAAGCTCCGCGCGCTGCGCACGTGCACGCTCGACACGTACGGAATCCGGCCACCGGTCGAGCAGCACGCTATAGGCCTCGAGCGCTGCTTCGATACGTTCGAGCTCGGAGAGGGCATAACCGACGTAATACTGAGCGTCGTCGGCTTCGTCGCTCGCACGGAAATCGCTCACGATGCGCTGGAACTGCGCGAGCGCCTCTTCGAAGCGCTCCTCGATCAAGTGCTCGCGTCCTTCTAGGTAGAGCTCTCGAGCCGATTCCTGGGCGTCGCTTGCGCGATAGCCGCCGAGCGTCAAGATGAGCAAGAACAAAAAGACCACGCTGCGTTTCATTTCAGAATTCCTTTCTCGACCCGAGCTCTTCGCGGCCGATCAGCCAGAAGCTTCGAGGGCTAGAGATACTTTTCCGTTCAAATCAATGGCGGCGAGCTGAGCAGGGAGCCGACTCCCGCGGAAGCTCGCTTGAAAGACGCGGACGCCCGTCCCGCTCGTCGAGCTCTCGACGGCGGCGAGCTCTTCGAGAAAGAGCTCGGCGCGACGAATGGCTCGAAGTAGGTCCCGATCTTTGTCAGCATCGAGCGCGGTCTCGAGGAGTCTCCCGTCTCTCAAGAGCTCGCTCGCGCGCTCACGGGTGAGGAACAGGTCTTCCGTGCTCACGACGTCGATGGAAAGCTCCATCACGCCGACGAGAAGATCCTGGAGGCTGTCGACGTAGCGCACACCGATGTCGGTCAAGAGCTCGGCGCGCTCGAGCGCCAAGAGAGCTTCAGGTGCGATGTCGAGGTTTTCCACTGCGGCGACCTCCGTGAGTCCGGCGCTCGGCGGTGTGGCGAGCCGGCCGAGGCCGATACCGATCACGAGAACCGCGGCCATCGCCACGAGCTCGTAGACGCGGTGGGCTCGCCCCGGCGGCTCGGCCGGGGCTTCGGCCTCGAGGCGCCGTTTCAGAGCGTTCCACGCTTTTTCGGAGCGTTCGCTCTCCGCAATGTCAGCGGGCTCAGCGGACACGGACCACCGATCTTCGTAGGGAAGCGGTGGGTCGGAAACGTCGCTGAGAGCGGCAAAGGCGACGTGCGCGTCGTCGAGCGCCTCGCGACAGCCGCGGCAGTGCTCGACATGTTCTCGAAGTGCGGTCTCGGCCGCTCGGTCGAGCTCACTGAAAAGGGAGGCTTCGAGCTGCGCTTCTCGATCTGTACAGGCGGGACAAGGTGCTGGATTCATCGTCTGACTCCCTTTCGGGCTTTCAAGAAAACTCCGAGCTTGCAAATACCCCGAAAAACTTGCGTGCGTGCGGTGACCTCGTTGCAGCCGAGTGTCTTGGCAATAACGCGCATCGGGAGCTCGTCGAAAAACCGCATCGTCACCGCCGCGCGCTGGCCTTCGGGCAGACGCTCGAGGGCTGTTTTCACCGCTTCGGCGCTCTCCGCTCGCAACAAGCTCGTTTCCGCTTCGGCAGGCGTGACTCGATGGGCCTCTGCTCCTGGTCGATGCGGGCTCGCCGGCTCACTTTGCGCCTGTCCTCGATCGCGCGGTTGACGGCAATTCGGCAGAGCCAAGGATAGAAGCGCTCGGGCTCCCTCAGCCGGGGAAGCTCCCTTAGTGCGGCTACGTAAGCGTCCTGATGTCTTCTGCCAAAATCCTGTCTCTGACAACTCCAAAAACGACTTGCACCACGCGATGGTAATAACGGCGGTAAAGCTCGCCGAAGCTGTCCAAATCCACGGAAAGCGTTCTTTCGACTAGCTTTATGTCTGCGTGTGCTTCAGCGAGTCCCGGCATGTTCCTAGATAAGGCGGTCCTAGGGCCGCGATCGTTGCATGGAAAATGTGTGCCGTCAAGAAAAGGTCAACTATCGCTTTGCGCCAAGCGCGCCCAGAGCGCTTCACAGGCTTCGACCGCGCCGAGCGGAAGCCGCACGTCGACCTCGCCAGACAGCAGTGTGACGCCCGGGTTGATTTCCACCGTAGGCTTGCCATTGTGCTTCGCTAGAAGGACTGGGCGGGCGATGTAGGGAAAGACGCTCGTCGTCCCGATCGAAAAGACAACGTCGAAGCCCTTCTCGAGCTCCGCTTGCATGAGCTCGACTTTACGAGAGGGAAGAAGCTCTCCGAAGAGCACGATGTCGGCACGCAGATGCGCGCTGCATTCGGGGCAGGAGGGAAGCGGCGAGAGTCCGCTGTAATCGTCGACGGTGGTCCGATAATCGCACGCTGTGCAGGAAAGGCTATGGACGTCGCCGTGGATGTCAATGACGTTCCGAGAGCCGGCTTTCCGGTGGAAGCCGTCGACGTTCTGCGTCAGGACCCAGGTGCGTTCGTAGCGATGCTCTGCCTCCGCGATCATTTCGTGGGCTCGATTGAAGCTGGCGCCGCGACACGCGGCTTCGATCTGTTGGATGTGCTTCCACGTGAGCGCGGGGTTCGTCTCCATCATCGTGCCGGAGAGCGCTTCTTCGATGGAGATGCCTTCCGGCGTATCGGCGTCTTCGTAGAGGCCGCCGATGCCGCGATAAGTAGGGAGGCCCGAATCGGCCGAGATCCCGGCCCCAGTGATGAAGAGAACGCTCTTAGCGTCTCTCAAATAAGAAACGACTCTATCGAGCTCGTATTCCAGGCTCGCCGCCATATTCGGATTATCCTACAATCCATTGCGTGGGTGTTCTGCTACTCGAAGAAGTCGACGAGGCGAAGCTCGGACAGCTGCTCTCGCGCTACGGCTTGAAGCTGAACCATGTTCTGGCCGAGCGCGCGATACCGGGAAGCTATTGGGGTGATAGCGAAGCGGGTCTCGTCGAGGATCAGCTTTACGCGCGGTCCGACACGCCGATCCACTCGGTGCTGCACGAAGCGTCGCATTTCGTGTGTATGAGCCCATCTCGCCGCGCTTGTCTCGAGCGTGACGCGGGCGGCGGTGACGTTGAAGAAAGCGCGGTGTGTTATCTCCAGGTGCTCTTGTCCGATCACGTTCCGAAGATGGGTCGCGATCGAATGTTTCGCGATATGGATAGCTGGGGCTACAGTTTTCGTTTGGGCTCGACAAAAAGCTGGTTCGACGAGGATGCCGAGGACGCGCTATCGTGGCTTCGAGCCGAAGGATTGGTGGACGAGAAGGAGGCCGCTCTTTGGACGAGACGAGGGGAAAAATGAAGTGGGACGTGGACGACAGGCTCGCGCTTTCGGCCGAGTCGATGCGGGAGATGGGCTATCGAGTCGTGGACATCGTGGCGGAGAACCTCACGACCCTCGCGGAGCGTCCGGTCAGCTTGACGGGCTCGAGACCGGAGCTCGAAGCGGCGCTCCGAGAGCCTCCGCCTGCGAGACCGCGAGCTCCGGAGAAGGTTCTCGAGATAGTCCGCGACGTCGTCCTCGAGAACATGATCCATGTCGACCATCCGAGAAATTTTGGTTTCGTCCCCGGCCCCAGCAATTATGTCGGCGCGCTCGCTGATTTTCTTGCCGCGGGCTTCAACGTTTTTGCGGGCACTTGGCTCGAAGGTGCGGGGCCGGCGCAGATCGAGATCGTCACCATCGATTGGCTCAAGGAGCTTTGCGGCCTTCCGGGCTCGGCTCGAGGTTTGTTCGTGAGCGGAGGCTCGGCCGCCAACTTGACGTCGCTCATGATCGCACGTCAGGAGAAGCTTCCCGATGGGCCCGCGGGGAGGCGTCGCCTATTGTTCGGACCAGACGCATTCGTCGATGGAGCGTGCCTTTCGCATCCTCGGCTTCACCGCGGGGCAAGTTCGTCGCATCGAGAGCGACAGCCGCTACCGTCTGTCTCTCGACGCGCTCCAAAAAGCCATGGACGCGGACCGTGCCGACGGCAAGAGACCGTTTTGCGTCGTCGCCAATGCGGGAACGACGAATACTGGCGCCGTGGATCCTCTGCCCGAGCTTTCCGAGCTCTGTCATCGCGAAGACCTCTGGTTGCACGCCGACGGCGCCTATGGAGCGGTGGCCGTGCTGTCACCGACCTACCGCAATCGGCTCGAAGGCCTCGGTAGCGTCGACTCGCTCTCGCTCGATCCACACAAGTGGCTCTTCCAGCCCTACGAGATCGGCTGCGTGCTCCTACGCGATAGCGAGCTTCTGACGAAGCACCTCGAAGCTCAGCCCGAATATCTCCAGGACGTGAAAGCGGTGGAAGAAGAGGTCAATTTTTGCGACCTCGGCTTTCAGCTGACGCGGCAGTTTCGCGCGCTCAAGCTGTGGATGACGAACCAGCTCTTCGGGCTCGACCATATCCGGGCCGCCATCGAGCGTGGGATTCGCGCAGCGGAGAAGGCGGAGACGTACGCGCGAGGCCACGAAGAGCTCGAAGTGGTCTCGGCGGCCGAGCTCGGAGTGGTCAGCTTGCGCTACCTCGCCAAATCGAGCGACGACTTGAATGCGTTCAACCTCGAGCTTTCGAAAGCGGTCATCGTCGACAGCTTCTGCCTCGCGAGCTCGACGGAGATCAACGGTAAGGTCGTGCTCCGCATGCGCACCATCAACCCGCGCACGACCGACGGCGATCTTCGAAAGACGGTGGAGCGGATCGTGGAGATTGGGCGGCGTCTAGACCGGACTTGAGGACCGTTTTTCGTCGTCGCGTCATTGGCCTCGTGGCGATGGCCACGCCATTCCTTGTGGGGGCCGAGAACGTGAGCCTGCGGCCGCAACCAAAGGGGATAGCCACAGAGGCACAGCGCGGCGGAGCCGCAACCAAATTGGAGGACGGCTCCGCCGCGAGCAGTCAGCGGTCAGCATTCAGCGGTCAGCTCCGGATTCGAGCCTCCGGATGAGAGAGGCGAGCATACGCTTGACCTCGGTGGTTCGCTCGGCAAGCTCCTGAAGACTTTGGCTATCGAGCAACCCGAGCTCGTGGGCAAGGAGCAGTTCGTATTCGAGCTCGCTTGCTGAGCCCATACTCATTTGAAGAAAGCGGGCCATATCCCGGTCTGAACCGCGTCCACAGCCCTCAGCAATATTCGCCGGGATGGAAACCGCCGCTCGGCGCATCTGAGCCGTCAAGCCGAACTTCTCTTCGGTTGGGAAGTGGCCGGTGGCCTGGTACAAACCCTTGACTAGCTGATGGGCCTTCTCCCAAACCTTTAGATCTCGAAAGTCTTTCATCCTGACTCTTCGCTGTCGGCTCGCTCACCACGTCAGCCCAACGCGGGCTCGATGCACAATCTGGGCGTGAAGTAGACACGGCGCCACATCCAGAGTAGGAAGATGTCACGACAACCCTTTCCCACGCTGGAGGACGCCGTGAAACAGTTTTTATCACGTCACGAGGATCGAATCACAGGGGTGCTGAGCGGATTCGACCGGTTGGTGTTCCGCGGAACCCTACGCCACATTTCTTATACGGACGGCATGGGTAAGTACCTTTCCTACCAGAAAATCCTTCTGAAGGAGTTCGCGGAGTTCGCACTGCAGCGTACCTCCGAGCTCAAGCAGGCCTTGTATCAGCAGGCGGAGCGACTCGAGCGTCCGGTCGTCTATCTGGAGTCTTCCCGTAAGAACAAGGAGGCCATCGCACGCGAGATTGCACAACAAGACAATGTCCGCAGTGGTCTCATCGCAGTTCTGAGCTGCGTGGAACCTTGTATCACCTTCAGCATACGTCGCAACCGCCAGAAGAAGCGGTTGGAGCTCGTGCAATCCCTCAGAAAGTGCCTAAACTTTTACCACTACTGCATGGACCCTATTTTTGGTTTCATGCATGCCCGTATCCAAAGCTGGTTTCCATTCAATGTTCAGGTCTACGTCAACGGCCGTGAATGGCTCGCCGTTGAGATGGATAAGGCTGGCATTCAATATCGGCGCCGGGAAAACTGCTTTACCTGGGTTGAGGATGCCCACGCGGCACAGCAGCTTCTCGATGAGCAGCTCAAAACCAACTGGCCTCACATCCTGAATCGCCTGAGTCGATTCGTCAATCCATTGCAAGACAAATTATTCCCGCCGAGTGGCCTCGACTACTACTGGAGTGTCTACAGCAGCGAATGGGCCACCGACGTCACGTTTCGTAACAGCTCTAGCCTCGCGGAGATCTATCCCGCTCTTGTACATCATGCGATCACAAACTTTTCGAGCCCCGACGTGATGCGCTTTCTCGGAAAACGGATTCGAACCGACTTTTCAGGGGAAGTCGTCAGCCGATTTCGCGACCGGCCCGAGGGTCTGCGTATCAAACATGCCCTCGACCTCAATTCCGTCAAACTCTACGACAAACAAGGTTCCGTGCTCCGTGTGGAGACAACCATCCAGCGTGCCGAGGGTATGCGCTGCTACCGGCCAAAGGAAGGCGACCCCAACGGCCCTCTCGAGTGGCGTCCGCTCCGTCGTGGCATCGCAGACCTGCATCGCCGTGCCCAGCTCTCCCAGGACTCCAATGAGCGCTACCTCGACGCTCTCGCCGCTTGTGATACCTCAACCCCACTCGGTCGACTCCTCGCTCGCGTCAGTCAAAAAACTCAATGGAATGGCTCCACCCTCCGAGCTCTTCGCCCTTGGGACGCTCTGGACGCCCGACTCCTCGCCGCTATTTCCCGTGGAGAGTTTCATCTGCGAGGCTTTCGCAACAGGGAACTCCGTGCCTTGCTCTTTCCCAAGACTTCGGACGACCCTCTCGAAACCAGGCGGCTAAGCGGACGCGTCACCCGGTGTGCGAAAGCTCTGCGGCATGACGCCGATGATCTGCCACGACGCGTTCTTGAAGCGCACATCTTTCCCGACGATGTCCCGATCGGCTCCGAAACGGCGCTGCCAAAGCTCGTAGCTCAAGACCGACACTTTGGCCTGGCCCGTGACTTCTTCAGGCGCGAACGTGCGTCCGATAAGCGGCTCGACCGCGAGCGCGGGGAAAAAGTGCACCGTGACTTGCGCACTCGGCACTTCCTCCGTGTCGTCGAACCCGTCACCGAGAAGCGTTGTCGAGTGAACCCACCAGGCCGCGACACCTTCGAGCGTCTTCGAATATCGGTTCCAATCGAGCACGTTCCCCGGGGCTGGAGCCTCGCGAAGGTCGCCTTGCTCTTCTTGGCTTTCGAAAACCGAGACGAGGCGTTCGGGCTCGGGATAGGGAAGCGGCCGCAGAACAACGGCGTCGATGACGCTGAAGAGCGCCGCATTCGCGCCGATCCCGATGGCGAGCGTCAGAGCTGCCGCGGTGACGAATAGAGGCCGATTGACGAGGGTCCGCAACGCGTAGCGCAGATCTTGCGAGATCATCTCCAGGCTCCATTCTTCTTTCAAAATAAAAAGGGCGTGCGGGATGGCGCCGAGACTTCGGCGCAAAAGCTTCCATGGGGCGAGGGTCGTCCGCTCGAGCCGCAGACGGTGGGCGAGCTCTGCTTCCCACTCCTGTTTTAGGCGCTCGCGGTCCGCGGCCGGTACGAGAAACGCGGCGAGCGCCACGATTCGACAGCTCAGCTTGGCGAGAGGCCCGGCCATTCTAGCCGGTCTCCTTCACGGCTTTCGCGAGCGAGCGGGCGAGGTCGCGCGCCTCCGCGAGAGCGCCGGAGAGAGCGTCCCGCCCGGAGGGTGTGATCTCGTAATAGCGTCGCGGTGGGCGTTTTTCCCGATGGGCCACCAAAGCGTTCTCCCAGCGCGAGCGCACCAGTCCGCTTTTCTCGAGCTTCGAAAGCGCTGGGTAAACGCTTCCGCTCGGAAGGCCGGTCGTGTCCATGATGTCGAAGCCGTAGCCTGTGCCGCCGACCACGGCTTCGAGAACTCTAATCTGCGCTTGACCCAATCGTCTCATGGTAGCCCCTCTACCTATGTAGAAGTTATAGCTAGATTCGAAGCGCCGATCAAGTCAAATCTTCCGGTTGCGCCGTTGAATCACGATCTCGCCTACGCTCGAAGCGGCGACGAGCCGGTAACAGCGTCCTTTACATAATGCAATTTTGGCGCTTCATCACAAAGAATATTTTTTCTCTGCTCTATTTCGTCCAATTCGAGATATACTACGCCCCTTCCCCCCATCATGTTTCGAGGTCAAATGGACGAGGAACGTCTCAGCGAGCTGGAAGGCTGGACACTCGAGGACCGCAAGGATCTGACATTGTCGGAGACTGTGCTTCTCGACGCCATTGCCGACGTCTGCGCCGCACTCAGGGATTCGTGGGATTCCAACCAAATGAGCCGACGAGAAGATCGTTCACGTCGGGCCGAGCTCGAAGAAGATCGTCGGGTGATGGAGGGTGTGGATGTGGAGCTCACCCTCGGCGGGAACGACGCTGCCGAAAACGCGAGATCTCTTCTCAGCGAGCGACTGGCTCAGCTCTCCGAGATGATGGACGCCCCGACGCGCCCAACGAGTGAAGATACCATGCCTGCTGGCGAATGGAGCGGCGCAAGCGACAAGACTTGAAGCCGGGCCCCGGTTTCGGACAAGACTAGCAGCTTGCTAGATTCCACGGGAGGGTCAAGTGTCGCTTCGGAAGACATCTTTCTGGCTCATCGCTCTGACGCTCGCTGCGGCGAGCGTCGCCGCCGACGATAACCCTGTCGTCGTCGTCGAGACGAACTTTGGCAACTTCCGGGTCGAGCTTTTTCCTTCTTCCTCGCCCATTGCTGTCGCGAACTTCCTCGAATATGTCGAGGACGGCTTCTATGAAGGAACGATCTTCCATCGCGTCATGAAGGGCACGATGATCCAGGGCGGCGCCTTTACGCCTGGACTTCAACAGAAGAAAGCGAGGGAGCCCATCAAGAACGAGGCCAGGAATCGCGTCAAGAACAAGAAGGGGACGGTCGCGATGGCCCGGGCAGGCGGCATCAACACGGCGACCGCGCAGTTCTTCATCAATACAAGGGACAATCGCGACTTCGACCACAAAGGCATAGACCCGCGGAGGTTCGGCTATACCGTTTTCGGTAAAGTCATCGAAGGCATGGACGTCGTCGAGCTCATCGAGAACATCAAGACCACGAAGCGGAACGGTATGCGGAACGTGCCTTCCGTTCCAGCCGTGATCAAGATGGTGCGTCTCGTCGACTGAACGCATTCTTCATGACATAGCCCACGAGCGCGGGGTTTTGCAGAACGATCCGCAGGCGATCGCCAAGGACTGAAGGGCCTCCCTGTCCCCAGGGAGGCCCATGCTGCTTCGAGCTCAGCCTTTTTTCAGTTGCTGCTTGGCTTCCGGATAAGCCAGCGCTCGTTCGAGCCCATTGTTGTTGGAGTCGACGATGTCCTGATACGCCTTCAGCGCGTTCTTGCGTTCGCCGACCCGATCGAGCGCGCGCGCGAGCAGAAGCTTGTGA
Source organism: Candidatus Marinacidobacterales bacterium (assembly GCA_965197495.1). Taxonomy (GTDB): domain Bacteria; phylum Acidobacteriota; class Vicinamibacteria; order Marinacidobacterales; family SMYC01; genus SMYC01. Next base: position 8,565,534 of record OZ240210.1, on the reverse strand, counting down.
AACGGATCGTTCGGGTCGGATTGCTTCAGATGCTCCACGGCCTTTTCGGCGTTGCCTGACCGGCAACTGCTGGTCGCACGAGGACCTGATGCGACTGGGCCGTTTGTGCCTGGAGCACCGGGTGATTCTTCTCTCGGACGAGATCCACTGCGATCTCGACATAGATCCCTCGGCTTTACCCGAACGATATATAATCCTTCGCCAGCACTGCCGCTGAGGGAGTCTTTCGGAAAGCGAGACCTCAGGGGCTCCAGTACTTGCGAGAGGTTGCCAGTTTCTGGCCGAACACTGGATATGAGGGAGAAGCCTTGTCACAGAAAAAGGGGTTGAATCGAAGAGCGTTCTTGAGGAGCGCGGGATTCACGGCGCTCGCCGGCGCCGTTGGGACGGGTACCTCGGTAGCGGCCGCGGCTCCCGGTGGCACCCCCGAACCGCCGGGCGGCACGTTCGATTTCGACACCCCGTATGACCGTATCGGAACGGACTCCGTCAAATGGGACCAACAAATAGAGCGTTTCGGCGCTGACAAGATTCAGGTCGGCATGGGCATCGCCGATATGGATTTCAAGGCGGCGCCGTGCATCACCGAAGCGCTGGCGGAGCGCCATCCACCACGAGAACTGGGGCTACCTGTCGTCCACGAAATTGTACGTCGAGACCCTCGTCAAGTGGAACAAACGACGTTACGATCTCGACATCGATCCCGACTCGATCGTGGTCTCGAGCGGCGTGCATCCAGGGCTCATCGCCGGGCTCAGGACGTTCTCGCCTCCGGGCAGCAAGGTGCTCCTGACGACGCCGGGGTATAACGGCTTCTACGGGGACCTTCTTTGGAGCCGCACGAAGGCTGCAGACAGCCCCCTGAAGCTTTCGAACGGGCGGTACTCCATCGATTTCGACGATTTGGAATCGCGCATCAGCCACGAAACCCATACTATGATTCTTTGCAACCCGCAGAACCCGACCGGCAACTGCTGGTCGCGGGAGGATCTGATGCGGGTGGGTCGTTTGTGCCTGGAGCACCGGGTGATTCTTCTCGTGGACGAGATCCACTGCGATTTCGTTATGAAGGGGCAAGGGTACACCGTTCGCGAGTCTTCCGGACAAGGACGTCGTCAATAACAGCCTCACGTTCAAAGCCGCGAGTAAGTCGTTCAGCCTCGCGGCGATGAAGAACGCTTTCTTCTTCTCGACCAACCCGGACCTTCTCGAAAGGGTGAAAGCCAATCACCGGGCAGACATCAACACGCTCGGCGTGGTTGCGAACCAAGCCGCCTTGACCGATGGCGACGCTTGGCTGGATCAATTGTTGGTCTATATCGACGGCAACCACGATTTCGTCGAAACCTATACCCGCGACAAGATGCCGCTCGTCGGCTACACCAAGGCGCAGGGAACCTATCTCGCGTGGCTCGACGTTGCCAAGGTCGCCGACAAGATCGACGCCAAAGGAAAAGCTGCCGCCGAGAACAAGAAAAAAGACGAGGGAGAGCCTACGGTGACGGCAGAGATGATCGTCGAGCGCTGGTTCGTCGACAACGCCGGTGTGCACTTGAATCCGGGATCGTCCTACGGCACGAGCGCCGAAGGTCACATGCGCATGAACATCGGAACGTCGCGTCAGCTCATCAAGCTCGCGCTCGATAACATGGCGAGCGCGCTCGAGAAAATCTAGCGCTCGTTTCTACGAGAATTGGGGGCCTGATTGGGCCCCTTTTTTTTCGGCTATTCGAAATGCTTTTGTAGAAGTGTTTCCCATTCGCCGATGAAATCCGCATAGGCGTTTTCGTCGAAGCTCTCGACGAAGCGGTCGCCCTTTTCCGCGATCGCGATGTACTCGTAGGTGACTCGAACCTGCGTGCGTCCTGGGTCTTGTTCCGAGCACTGGACGGTGATGATCCCGACTTTGTCGCCTGGCTCGATTTTGTAGAACTGAACACGCCTGGATTCCGGCTCGTAAGACTTCACGACCCAAATCGCTTCTGTCGAGGCGTGATCGTGGCTTTTGGTCAAGAAAACGTAGTTCTCGGACAGCTCGGTCGTCCCCATGACGTTTTCGTAGTCCCACCCGGGGACCCAGAGTTTTTCGCCTTCTGGGCTGAACAGAGGAAATAGCTTCTCGACCGGCTGCGTCATCTCGAACGCTGCGGTGTGTTTTACGGATTTCATCGTTGTTTCCTTGTATGCTCGCCTCGATGCAAGCCATCTTCGTGGCCCACGGCCCCGCGTTCAAGAAGGGCGCCGTTGTCGAGTCGTTCAGCAACATCCACGTCTACAGCCTTCTCACGCATATGTGACGGGGAAATCATCCGTAGAATTGAGCGGTTCGCCGACGAAGAGAATCCCTTCGACTACCCCATCACTGTTGTCCATCAGGATAGCCGTTTTCTATGCGCAGTCGAGGAACCCGTTCAAAGTCGCGCAGAGTTGCGGTGAGAAGCAACGCGTCATTCACGAACGCGATCGCCGCAATCTTTAGATCCATGGTCCCGAGTCGCACTCTCTCGCCTCGCAGTTTCTTGAACTAGCGGAGGAACCTAGACCAAATGGCAAGCCGCCTGATGGTTCTCACCGACGCCGCGGAGCTCAGGCGTTTCGCTGCGGCACCGCGGCTCGACCTCCGGGCAGCGGGTGTGGAAGCGGCACCCCGCCGGAGGCTCGGCGGGCGACGGAATCTCGCCTCCGAGCACCTGTCTCGCGCGCTCTTGGTTGGGTCTCGGCAGCGAGGCGAGCAAGGCCTTCGTATACGGATGTCGCGGCTTTCGAAAGAGGTCCTGTCCGGATCCGATCTCCGCGATCTTGCCGAGATACATCACCGCAACGCGGTCGCAGAGATGGCGGACCATGCCCAGGTCGTGCGAGATGAAGAGATAGGAGAGACCGAACCGTTCCTGGATGTCTTTCAGAAGATTTACGATCTGCCCCTGAATCGAGACGTCCAGCGCCGAGATCGGCTCGTCGCAGACGATCAGGTTGGGGTTGAGCGCGAGCGCTCGCGCGATACCGATCCGCTGCCGCTGCCCGCCGGAAAATTCATGGGGGTAGCGATCGCTGAAAGACGGGTCGAGGCCGACGATCTCCATGAGCTCGCGGATCCGTTCCTGTCGCTCTGTCCGGCTCGAGCTCGTGTGCTCGGCGAGAGGTTCGCCAATCGAGGCGCCGATCTTCATCCTCGGGTTGAGCGACGAGTAAGGATCTTGGAAGATCATCTGCATCTTCGAGCGGAGCTTCCGGAGGGGGTGGCGGTCGAGGCCGTGCACGTCCATCCCGTCGAAGAGCACGTGCCCCGCGGTCGGCGTCGTCAGCCTTACGATCGTGCGCGCGAGCGTCGTCTTGCCGCACCCGCTTTCTCCGACGAGGCCGAGCGTCTCGCCTTCCTCGAGCTCGAAAGAAACGCCGTCGACCGCGCGCACGGTGCCGACCCTCCGCTGCCAGATGCCGCGCTGAATCGGGTAGTGCTTCTCGAGCCCAACGACTTGAAGCAGCTTTGCCATCGCTACGCCCTGCGCTCGCGCCCGCCTTCGATGTCCCACCAGCACGCGACGCGTCGGTCGTCCTCGATATTCATGAGCGGCGGGTTCTCCTCTCGGCATTTCTCGAGTACGAGCTCACAGCGCTCCGCGAAAGGACATCCACGAGGAAGCGTCGTCATACTGGGCGGCTGTCCCGGGATCGTCGACAGACGCTCCTGCCGGTCGCCGTCGATTTGCGGAATGGAAGCGAGTAGCCCCAGGGTATAAGGATGTTGGGGAGATGCGAATAGGGGTCCGACGCGAGCATATTCCACGATGTAGCCGCCATACATAACCGCGACCCAATCGGCGATATCGGCGACGACGCGAAGGTCGTGCGTGATCCAAATCATCGCCATATCGCGTGAGGCGCGGAGCTCGGCGACCAATTCGAGAATCTGCGCCTGGATGGTGACGTCGAGCGCCGTCGTCGGCTCGTCCGCGATGAGCAGTCCCGGGTCGCAGGAAAGCGCCATCGCGATCATTACGCGCTGACACATGCCGCCCGAGAACTGATGTGGATAGTCGTCGAGGCGTTCTTCGGAACGCGGAATGCCCACCGCTCGCAGAAGCTCGGAGGCTTTGTCTCGAGCTTGGGCCGAAGAGAGCCCGCGATGCACTTCGAACATCTCCGTCATTTGGCGTCCAATGGTCAAGACAGGGTTGAGGGAGGTGAGCGGATCCTGAAACACCATCCCGATATCTACGCCGCGAACGCGCCTCATCGCCTCTTCGTCGAGCGAAAGCAAGTCCTGCCCGTCGTAGCGGATGGCTTCCGCGGTGCTCGTCGCCTGTCGAGATGGCAGGAGGCGGAGCAGTGAGAGCACGGTGGCCGATTTGCCACAGCCGCTCTCGCCAACGAGAGACAGCACTTCTCCACGCGCGAGCGAAAAGCTGACACCGTTGACCGCGTGCACCGTGCCTTGCCGCGTGTGAAAACGGGTCTTCAGGCCACGTACCTGCAGAAGAGCTTCGGAGCTCATCGCTTCAATCTCGTTGAAACTCCTGGCGTCACCCAGAGTCCGGACTTGAAGGACTCGATCGCGGCCTGCACGAGACAGAGAGTCTTCAGATGATCGCGCCCCGTCGTGGTGGGCTCGAGCTCCCCGCGAATCGCCCCGACGAGTTCTTGAAGAAGAAGCCGCGTGTCATCGACAAAAGGGATGCAGGGCGGAAGATCTTCGGCCTGCGGTTTCTCGGATTCTTCCGCCGACTTGAAGCGCCGCCCCGAAAGGCCGAGCCCAGGATCGAAGTCGACGCGTACGAGATCGTCGAATTGCGAGCGCTGCACGAGAACGCCTGAAGCAAACTCGCTGCGCCAGTCGAAGCTCATCTTGTTCCAGGCCGCGGTCCACGTGCCTTGATAGTTGACGTGGACACCAGACTCGAAGCGAAACAAGACGGAGACGCAGCAATCGTTCTCGTAGCTGCTCCATGCCGGTCGGAAAGAATCCGCGACAAGAGACTCCACTTCGAGGCCGTAGCAAAAGCGTAACAAGTCGAAGTGATGGATGCTTTGCTCGAAGAGCATCGGATAGGACATCGTGAGGGGAAAGTCGTTGAGGTCCGACCGCCGACCGTTTCGGTGCCGCACGTAGGAAAACTGCGCGTAGCTCAAAGCGCCGAGCTCACCGCTTTCCACATAGTGCCGGATACGCTGCGAGGTGGACAGGTAGCGGAAGTTCATCCCCACGAGGAGCTGAACGCCGTGTGCCTCGGCAGTGGTCACGAGATCGACGACCTCGTCCATGTCCTCGGAGAGAGGCTTCTCGCAAAGAACGTGCTTGCCTGCACTCAGAGCTGCCTTGCCGATCGCGTAATGGGTCTCGGGCGGCGTGGCGATGATGACCGCGTCAGGCCGGCACTCTTCGAGAGCTGAGGCGACATCCTCGTAAAAAGCCGATTCTTCGGAAACGGACTCTGCCGTCGACGGATCCTGGTCGACGACTCCGACAAGAGTAACGCCCGGCGCTTCCGCGGAAACGGCTGCCCAAACCCGGCCACGCACGCCGGCCCCGACGAGCACGATCCGTACCTCGCCTTTGATCGCCATGGCAACGCGCTACAAGCTTTCGATGAATCTCGCGAGCCGGTCGAGCGCCTGCTCGATCTTGTCTTTAGGCGAGAGCAGCGTGATGCGTACGTGTTGGTTGTTGTCGTCCGCGAAGAGCGTACCGGGAAAAATCATGACCTGCTCCCGCCTCAAAAGCTCGTAGCAGAACGTCTCGGCGTCGAGACCCGTGCTCGAGACATTCGCGTAGACATACAAGCCACCGCCAGGATAGCCGTAGCTGATGCCGAGCTCGTCGAGCCGCTTCATGATGACGTCGCGTCTCTCTTGGTACTCCAGAGCCATGGCACGCTGCGCGTTCGCCCCGATCCGGAGCGCCGCGAGCGCACCCTGCTGAAGCGCCGGCGGCGTACAGATACTGAGCGTCTGCTTGACCTCGATGGCGGGCTCCATCAGCCAATCGGGACCGGCCAGATAGCCAACGCGCCAGCCAGTCATGGCATAGGCCTTCGAGAACCCGTTGATCGTCACCGTGCGCTCATAGAGCCCGTCGAACCCCGCGAGGCTCGCATGTTCCCGGCCGTCGAAAAAAATCTTCTCGTAAATCTCGTCCGACAAGACGAGAAGATCGCGCTCGACCGCGAGCACCGCGATCTCGGCCAAATCATTCTTCTCGGTCAACGACCCCGTCGGATTGTTAGGGTTGGCGATGACGAGAAGCTTCGTTTTCTCGGTCAAAGCACGCTCGATGTCCGCCGCTTTGAGCGCAAAATCGTTCTCTTCTGCCGTCGGCACCGACACGACCTCACCACCCGCGAGATTCACCATATAGTCGAACGCGTCAAACCGCGGCGCCTGCAGGAGGACCTCGTCACCAGGGTCGACGAGACACATGATGGAGATAAAAAGCGCCTCCTGACACCCGTTCGTGACAATGACTTGACCGGCGGAGTAGTCGAGCCCGTTGTCCCGCTGCAACTTCTCACAGATGGCTTCACGGAGCTCGATGGAGCCTGCCGGCAACGTGTAGTGATGAAACCCCTCGTTCAGGGCCCGAACGCCTTCATCGACGATCTCCTTGGGCGTATCAAAATCCGGATCACCCCGCCCAAGAGGAATGATGTCATCGAGCCCAGAGGCAAGCTCGAGCATCCGAGTCCGAATACTGGCCTTCACCGCAACGGCACGCTTAGCAAGAAACGTCATAGCTGTTTCTCTAGGACGGCAAAAAACTGAAAAGCGCAACGCAAAGGCGCGGAGAACATGTCGGTTTCTCGGGCGGTACTTGTTTGCTCGACTTGGCTCCTCGCTCGGGATCAATAATAAGAAAAGCGTAACGCAAAGTCGCAAAGGCGCAAAGAAAAAGCGCCTCTCCTGCCATTTCAGTGGATCCTCTCGAGGGTGAGACCGCCACAGTTTAGGTAGACGAGACTGATGAGAGCTTCGGCAGAGTGGAGTCCAAAGCTGCGGTGGCTCAGCAGCCGGATTTTGTTGTTCATTCCTTCGAGTCGGCCGTTGCTGAGTCTCCACGTGACCCACGCGATGACGCCATCGAAGTGGCTGCGGATCATCTTCGCCGCGCGTTTGACGGGCTCTATCCTCGAGCTCATAGCGCGCCGCAGCCATCCTCGGAGAAACTTCTTGGCCCATGTCTCGGTTTTGTAGGTGTAGAGGTCCATGAAGTCGTCGCGCAGAAGCATGGCGCGGTAGAGGCGACGATTAGCTCGCACCTGCTCGCGGAGCACCCGTTTGTCTTTCGCGCTGCGGTTGTGTTTGGCCTTGAGAAGGGGAAACTTGGTGTTCTTGAGGTTGCGCCGGGCAGTCCCTTTGAGCTCGCGCACCAGCTCGCGCCGGGTCTTATCCACGGCCTCGTTCAGATGCTTGACGATGTGGAAGCGGTCAAAGATCACCCGTGCCTGAGGAGCCTTTTTGCCGACGACAGTTATGTACGGCTCCCACATGTCCATGCTGACCGCTTCGAGCTCCGCGGCTCTTTGTGGTCCGAGCTTGCGGAAAAACCGCAGCAGCGTCTTGGCCTTGCGCTCCTTTCCCGCCCAGACGACCCGGCCGCTGAGATGGTCTATTACCACTGTTAAGTACTTATGGCGTTTGCGGTAGCTGATCTCGTCCATCCCAATCACCCGCAATCCATCGAGCTCGCGCCGCTCATCCCGTTGCTCGGCAACCACCCGCTGGATGATCCGTCGCACCGAACGCCACGTCACTCGGAAATAGTTCGCTACGGCGCTGACGTCTGTCCTCTGTGCCAGCCACGCTACCTCTTGTTCGAAGCTCTTGGTAAAGCGGCTCCCCTTGTCGGCCCAAGGCACCTTTTCTTTGACCACGCCACAACGCCGACAAACCACTCGCCGGATCGAGTAGCGAAGATAGCTCCGGACACCGAACAGGTCCAAGTGCCGCCAGTAACGATTGTAGCGATCTTTGTTCTTGCGGACCTTTCGACCGCAAACCCCGCACAGAGGCTTCCTCCTCCGTGGTACGACATCCACCACCACTCTGGCTTTGTCCGCCTGGAAGTGGAAATTTCGGACCCACAGGCCTTGCAATCCGATGAGCTTGTTGACTAACGTGGTAACGCGCATCGCGAGAACGCTCCTTTTTCTTGCCGAAAAAGGATTCTAGCGTTCTCGCCGATGCGCATCTAAACATGGCTTACCCTCTCAACCCACAGGCCTCACCAAATGCCACTGCCCCGCAGCGCGAAACGAGGCTGTGGGAAACGCCCCCACGGTCCGGATCGTTCAAGGCCTTGCTCACGACTGAGCTCTCTTCGAAGCCTGGAAGGGCGTTTTCCATAGCCTCCACTGATCGATGCCTCCCCTTCCTTATTCCAAATGAATGAATCCTTCTTGTATATATCAGGAGGGGCCTGTGGGCGCTTGTGGGAAACGCGAAGCGTTTTCCAAGCGATTGTGGAAAACGCCGCTGCTACGTTTGTACCTGCTCACAACCCATCCCTAACGCCTCTCTCTCCAGGAGTTTCCGGTGTTTTCCACAATCGCGGCAGCGTCCATAGGCCATACCCTCGCGCCCAAATCAGATCCCCAGAAACGACAGGAGAACCGAAAAAGCGAAAGAAAGACCTGAAAGGAGATGAAAAAGACCTGAAAGGCAATTGAAAATCATAATTCGTTGACCACTCGATGGATTCCATCCTTGACGAGGCGATGGCCGAAGTTGATGACAAGCGCTAAGCGCAAGTCTAGTAGTCGCAGGTAGGTGAGAGCCTGCGCTTCGTAGATCGCGTTATCCTGAATCGTCGCCTTACACTCCACGACTATCTTCCCATCAATGACGAAGTCAACGCGAAAGACACTGTCGAGAAGCTTCCCCTTATAGCTGAGCTGTGCTTCTCTTTGCCGCTCGACATGAAGCCCCCGCCCCTCGAGCTCGCAAACAAGCGCCTCCTCATAAACGCTCTCCAACAACCCCGACCCACCAAAAGTTCGATGCACCTCAATCGCCGCATCAACAACAACCGCCGCAATCTCGTTCTCCGTCACCCCACCCCCCCCAGAAAAACTCTCAACCTCCCCGACCAACTAGCACTACAAAAGCCGTCCCGAAACATTGCCTTTCAGGTTTTTCCATCTCCTTTCAGATCTTTCTTTTGCTTTTTCTTTGCGCCTTTGCGCCTTTGCGCCTTTGTGTTACGCTTTTCTTAATATTGATCAAACAATCGACGACCCGAAGTCGAGCAACCAAGGACCGTCCGAGAACCCGTCATATCCTTCGCGCCTTTGCGTTACGCTTTCCAACAAAATGCTCAAAACGGCCGAGCGCCCCTTAGGAGCGTCAGCGTCACGTCGCCGAGCGCCTTCAGATCTTCGAGCGGGTTCCCGTCAACCGTGATGATATCGGCTTCTTTCCCCTTCTCGATTGTCCCTATCTTTTCATCGAGCTTGTTCATCTTCGCGGCTTCTCGGGTCGCTGCCATTATTGCAGCGTGGTTGTCCTTGACGACGCCCATCTGCACCATGAACTCGAGCTCCGGAACGACGGTGCCGTGACGGACGACGGGGCTTCCCGAATCCGTGCCGAAGACGATGCGGACACCCGCTTTTGCGGCGCGTACCATGCCATCGAATCGGCTCTTGTCGGCCACCGCTTTCTGACGCTCTTTGATTTTCCACTCCGGGATGTTGTACTTCCGCGCCACTTCGGGGACCGATTGCATCAGGAGCGGCGAGAAGGTCGTAACGATTGGGATGTCTTTTTCGAGAAGAAGCGTGATGGTCTCGTCGGACATGGCGCCGCCGTGCTCGATGACGTCGATGCCGAATTTGGCGGAGCGGGCGATGGCGGCGTCGAAGGTCGCATGCGCCGTGATGGGACGTTTGTGTTGGTGCGCCTCGTCGATGACGGCTTCGAACTCCGCGTCGGTGAGCTCTAGATTGTCGTGGCACGTCATGATCTTGATGAGGTCTGCGCCGTGCATCACTTGCTCGCGCACCGCGCGACGCATCTCGTCGGGCCCCGTCGCCTCGCGGCAGCACCAATAGGTGTGGCCGCCGGTCTGGGTGATGGCCTCGCCGCAGATGAGAAGGCGCGGGCCGGGAAAGATACCTTGCTCGACGGCTTGCTTCGCGAAAAAGCCGCTCTTGTTCATCCCGAGCTCGCGAACGGTCGTCGTTCCCGACTTCAATGTCGCGAGCATGTTGGCGGCGCATTTATAGGCGCTGATTTCTGGAGAATCGTGAAGGGCTTGATGAGCTAGGTCGTGGATGCCGTCCCAGCCAAGATGAGCGTGCGAGTTGATGATGCCGGGGAGGATCGTCCCCGAGGTTTCGATCACTTCGTGCTCGTTCGTGCCTTTGGCCAAGCGTGCGTTGGCGTCCGAGCCAACCTCCTCGATAACGCCGTCTCGAATCTCGACATAGCCGTCCTCGATGACTTCGTCGCCGACCGCGGTAATCACCCTTCCGGTGAGGATCGCGGTTAGATGTTTTTTGACCGCGAGCTCCTGGAGCAGCGGTTGAAATTTCCATGCAGGCGCTTCGGGCATTCTTTAACTCCTCTCGTTGTTTCGGATTTCTGGAGAATCACGTCACTTGAGACCCAGCTCCTCGAGCGCGCGGGCGGCGCCGTCCAAGTTGCTGAGATTCATGCTTGCATAGTTCGGAGAAAAAATGACGCCCGCGCCGCCCGCGGCGTAAGTAGCGAGAACGCTCTCCTGCACGATCTCCGGCGTGCACTTGGCTTGCTCGGGACTTACCCGCGGCGCATCCACGCCCACGCCCATATAGACAGGGAGCTTGCCGTCTAGGGCTCGGACCGTGTCGCGGCACTGCCCGCCGACATAGCTCTTGGCCCCCATGCCTTTTTCGGTGAGTTCGCCCCATGCCGCCTCTTCGAGTCCGAGGATGTCGTAGAGGATTGGGTTCCACTGCTCGGGTGTGGCGTCCTGCAAGAACGTCTCGTAGAACGCCGTCATCTCCTTCACATAGATTTGCCCCGACTGATGTTGATACGTGATGGGCTTGACCCAATCGGCGTAGTCAACCGCTTCCGCCCACGGATATTCGGCCTTTCGAAAGGGGTTGAAGTGATTCCGATTCCAGACGTTGAGGCCGAACTCGAGATTCGGGTTGCACCATTTCGTGATGCCGTAGAGCTCGCGGTCGAGATCTTTGTTGCGCCGCACCCAGTGCCGCTCCAGGAGCAGGATCTCCGGATGCTGCAGAAGCGTCCGGAGAAATTCGATAAACGCGCCATCGACGAAGCCCGCCTGAGCCGCCTGGAAGAAGGCGTACAGCTTTCCGGACGCCGCGCGCGCACGCTCGACGTCGATGCCGTCCGACTGGAGGCTCGCGATACAAAACTTGCAGAAGCAAGTCGGCGCCGTTCCCGAGACGAGCTGGTCGAGAGGGCTCCTTCGCTCGTTGCACCACATGATGCCGTCGATGTCGTAGTTACGGCAGTGGTCCTCGATGAGCGCATGCCAGAAGTTTCGATAGTCGGGATTTTCGAGGCAAGGCTCGGGGCCGATCCGCCCGAGATGATCCACCTCCAGGCATTGCGGCAAGTTGGGGATGGCTACGTTGTTCGCCGAGCCATGCCCCGCATATTTGAACAGAGGCTCCATGAGCTCGGGCATGATCTTCATGCCGCGCTTGCGCGCGCCCGGAATGACCATCTCCAAGATGTCTTTGTCCTTCATCCCGGGGTCGGGCGCGCGAAAGTTTTGGATAAGCGTGTTCTCGTAGAGATCGGGTCGAGGTGTCAAATACGAACCGCCGGCGACGTCGGCGGGCTCGGCGACACCGTGGTCGGGCCAACCGTCGAGCTCCCACGAGATACTCCGGCCGATCTTGAGCCCGAGCCAGCTCACGGTCCCGATAAAGAGCACGTTGACGCCGACACGCTCCGCGAGCGTGTCGAGCACCGCATCCGCGCCTTCGTCGACGAAACTGACGGGGCCAAGCTGCATGCCTATAAATTTTCGATCGGTCATCTCCTGCTTAAAGCTCGCTCTCTCGAACTAGCGCCGAACTCGCCCGGAGTGTCGTGGGCCCATTCGGGCCGGGCTCGCTCCGCTCGCGCACTCCTTATGAGCGACACGGTATCACCGTTGGCTCAAACGCGGATCCAAACTTTCTCGAAGGCTGTCCCCGAGAAGGTTGCAGGCCATGACGGCGGTGAAAATCGCGAGGCCGGGGAAGGTCGAGATCCACCAAGCTCGTCCCAAAACCTCGCGCCCGACCGCGGCCATCAAGCCCCACTCTGCGGTGGGCGGTTGCGCGCCAAGGCCGAGAAAGCTGAGCCCCGCCCCGACCGCGATGGCGTTTCCGAACTGAAGGGTCGAGAGCACGAGAAGAGGCGCCATCGTGTTGGGAAGCACGTGCCGGAACATGATCTTCAAGTCGCGCAACCCCAGAAGCCGCGCCGCGTCGATGTAAGCCTGCTCGCGCAACGAGAGCACGGTGCTTCGGATGAGACGCGCGTAGCGGGGGATGGTCGAGACGCCGACCGCGATCATCACGTTCGTGATGCTCGGGCCGAGAGCGGCGATGATCACGAGCGCCATCAGCATGCCGGGAAAGGCGAGCATGGCGTCCATCGCGCGCATGATGAGCGTGTCGATCCTTCCGCGATAATAGCCCGAGGCGATGCCGAGCGTCGTGCCCACCACCGCGCCAATGCCGACGCTGATGAAGCCGAGCACGAGAGAAATGCGCGCGCCGAAGATCACGCGACTGAGTACGTCGCGCCCGAGGCGGTCCGTCCCGAACCAGAACTCGGAAGAGGGCGCTTGCCGGGCGCCGCTCACGGTCTCGAAAGGATCGTAGGGCGCCACTGCTGGCGCGAGCGCCGCCATCATGGTCCAAGCCACGAGAACCAATAGCCCGGCAATGAGACCGGCGCGCGCGTTCATGGTCCTATCCTGTACCGTCGCCGTAGCGGATCCGCGGATCCAGCCACGCGTAGCTGATGTCAACGAGCAAGTTGACGACAACATAGATCGTCGCCATGAACAAGACGATCCCTTGAACGAGCGGGTAGTCCTGCCACAGGATGGCGCTCACGACGAGACGTCCTAGCCCTGGCCTGCTGAAAACGGTCTCGGTCACGACCGTGCCCGAGAGCATCGCTCCGAACTGGAGCCCGACGATGGTGAGCACCGGCAAGAGCGCGTTTCGGAGCGCATGGCGGAGATAGACGAGGCGCGCCGGGAGGCCCTTCGAGCGCGCGGTGCGCATGTAGTCCTCGACGAGCACTTCGACGAGGGACGAGCGCGTCAGGCGGCTGATGACGCCTGCCGAGACGAGACCGAGCGTCACGCTCGGGAGGACGAGCGAGCGAAAGCCGGTCGCGCCCGCGGGAGGGAACCAGCCGAGCCAGAACGAGAAGAAGAGAATGAGGAGCAGGCCGAGCCAAAAAAGCGGCAGCGAAACGCCGACATAGGCGAGGACCATGCTCGCGGTGTCGACCCACGAGCCTTGTTTGAGCGCGGCGAGGACGCCCGTCGACATTCCGATGAAGACCGCGATCGCGATCCCGCCGAGTGCGAGTGCTATGGTCGAGCCGAGCCGCTCGAGAATGAGATCGAGCACGGGCTCGCGCAGGCGGACGGAGTCGCCGAGATCTCCGGTCAAAGCTCCCCCGATGAAGCGGAAATATTGCACGTAGAGCGGGTCGTTCAATCCCATGAGCTCGCGCAGCTCTTCCTGGCGCTCGGGCGTCACCGCGCCGCTCTCCGCGCCCGCGAGCATCAACTGAACCGGATCGCCCGGAAGCGCGTGCATAATCGAGAAGATCATCAGGGAGACCAAGAAAAGCACGGGCACGAGCTGCACGATCCGCCGCGCGATGTATCGGGCCAGCATTAGTCCATCAGTCCCTAATTCGGGTGTTGTGAAGAAAGAAGAACTGGCCTTCCGATGAAAGCTCGAACCCCGTGACCTTGGACGACACGGCGTAGAAGATCGGCTCGCTGAGCGTGGGGAGCATCAGCGCGTTATCCATGATGATTTTTTGCGCCGTCTTCGCGAGTTCGCAACGCGCGTGGTGATCAGGCACCACTCGCAATTGACCGACGACTCCGTCGAGCTTTGGATCGGCATAGCCGCTCCACGCCCAACCGCCGACGACGTCGTGCGCGGAGTTCCACACCATGTCGAGAAGCATCGGGTCCGGGCTTCGCTGCCGTTCGTAGATGAGATCGAAATCGCGACGGTTGACTCTCTCGAGCTGCACGGGACCGGGAATCTTCTCGACCGTGAGCGCAATCCCGAGCTCGCGCCACTGCGTTTGCACGGCTTCTCCGATCTCCTCGTAGTGCAGGATCGTCCCGCGGAACGCGAGCGGTGTTCCGTCCTCGACCCCTTCGACCCCGTGAGCCTCGCGCACGCCGTCGCCGTCCCGATCGACGTAGCCGACTTCTTCGAGAAGCGCTCCCGCTTTGTCTATGTCATGCGGGTAATAACCGGCGTTGCCTTCCCAATAGCACGGGTGCACCGTGTTGAGCGGACCGTCGGCAAACAGATAGCTGCCATCGAAGAGAAGATCGTTGACGGCTTTTTGATCCGTTCCATAGAGCAACGCTTGGCGAAACTCTAGAATGTTCCACGGCGCTTTGCGCGTGTTCATCGTCATCGAGAGCCCCGTCCCCGCCTGAAACCCCTGGACGAGCCGGAAGCCTTCGCGATCGCGATAGTCCTCGATGTAGGTCGCGGGTAGGTTCATCGCAATGTGAGCGTTGCCCGTTCGGACGACGTTTCCGAGCACGGTTTCTTCGCTGATGAACTGTATGGTGACGCGGTCGAGATGCGCCGGGCCGGCATGCCCGCTGATGCTGTTCCAGCCGCCGTAGCCGTCCCATTTCTCTATAGTGACGTGATCGTTCGGCGCCCACTCCGAAAGCGTGAACGGCCCCGTACCTACGAGGTGTTTCGCGAACTCGTAAAGCCCCCATTTCTCGACCGCGGTCGGGGACCAGATCGGGACGCGCCGGAAGGTGTCGAGCACCGTCACCCACGGCACTTTGTAGTGCAGCGTGACGGTGGTGGCGTCCACGACCTCGACGCGATCGACCGGACCGATTTGCGCCGCCATTTCCGCGGACTGCGTTTCCGGCGCGAGGATGCGCTCGACGTTGTACTTGACGGCCTCCGCATCGAAAGGCGTCCTGTCTTGAAACGTCACGTCGTCCCGCAGCGTGAACGTCCACGCATCTGCCTGCAGCGAGGACGTCCAGCTCGTCGCGAGCGCGGGATGATAGGCCCCGTCCGGTCCGAGAATCAGGAGCGGGTCGGCGATGAGCGAGTCGATGAGCCACGCGGGCTGATAGGGCTCGATATGGCCATCGAGCGACGCGGGCTCTCGGGTTCCGTCCCATGCCATGATGAGATGCGCCAGCGTCGGCGCGTCGGGGTCGGGCGGGGACTGACAGGTCGCGAAAGAAAGCGTAGCCAGCGTAATCGCGAGAAGACGCATCGAGTTGGCTCGAGCACTAGTTCTTCGGCTCGAGCTCCGTGGGGTTGGGGAAGATGAGATGGCGGCCGTTACACATAGCGTTCGAGGCCGGGATGACCCGCATGTTACTGTCCGTTCGTCTCCCCGCGGCTTCTGGGTGTGTCTCGAATCCGACCGCGATCTTCGTCGCCGATCCAATAGAGGCCGTGGCATCGATCGCAGGCAAAATAAATTTGCTCGCCGATGGCAAAAATTTGTTCGGGATCTTTCGCCTCCGCCGCCTGGAGCGCGGCCTCGCCGGCGTCGATCATCGCGAGCGAGAGGCGCATCCACGTTTCCTGGTCGCGCGCGCGATTGCCCATCATCAATAAGTTACCCGACTCCATGAGGACGACGGCAGCGTTGCGTACCTCGGCCCATTCCTCATCCGTCTCGGGATACCACTCGTCGACGCCCTCTATGGTGATGATCGTCCCGACCGCATCCCAGAGAACGTCGGCCGCGGGGTCGACGTTCGCGATCATGAGGTCTTTGACATTCACCATCGGCTTGTACGGCGGTCCTGAACGGTCTTCCCCGCAGCTCGCCAACAAGAGGGCGCTCCCAATCACGAGCCCGGCTGCAACCCGGCTCAATTCGACGCCTTTTTCGCCGCTTTTTCTTCGAAGCGCGCGGCTTTCAGAACGCCGACGAGCCCGTGATTGCCTTCGTGGCAACGCACTCCATTGCTCAAGTCTTCCGGGCCGGCCGGTTCGATGCCGAGAAACCCCTTTGTTGCTTTGCCGCTTCGTTTTTTTCCCTCCGGAGTCATCTCGGGCAGACGGCCATCCGCGGGATCGACGATCAAAGACGTCCTGTTCTCGAACTCTCTTTCGACGAGCCAAGACTGGTCGTAGTTCCCGGTATTCCCGTCGAATGAGCGGAAATCGGTGCCATCCGCCAGGGCCGCACGTACCAGATCGTCCCCAAAAGACGCGTCGCCGCCGTCGACTACCTCCGCGGCTTTTGCTTTCAGCGCGGCAAGCTCCTCGTCGCTCAGCGTTGCTTTGTCGCCGAATGCTTCAAGCCGCTGGAGCGGGGTGGCACTGTTGTTGGCCCACACCCCTTGGAGATCGGGATCTCCCCACGCCGTGCGCGGTGTTTCGGATTGGCCCGAAAGTGGCGCCGACGTAAGGACAAGGGAGCCAATAGCGCCGGCTAAAGCACTGAGCCAGGTGAGACGTTGATGGACCACGCGAAACCTCCTCCGGACACAACTCGATCTCGGGGGACGATAGCACGTCTGGTGGACGAAATCTCCTGAGACGATGCGTGTTCAAGAGAGATGCAGTCGCCGGAGGATGGGCTTCTGGGGCGCGTCCCCGAACGACCGAACGCGGGGAAACGTCGTTAATCGCGGCTGTCTCGCGATTCGCGAAATTTCGCGATCAGTTCTCGCACGAACGGGAGAAGCTCGACGGGAACGTCAACGAGCGTTTCTTTTTGTTGCTCTAGAGCATGCTCGTGCTCTGCGAGCGCCTCCTCGTCGGTTTGGTTTTCGCAGTACTCAATTACCTCCTGGACGCGCTTCTCGTCCCAGCCTGCGGGGAACTTCGCCTGTTTCATCTTCTCTTCCTCCGGCGTTTGTAGGCGGCTAGCGCTTTGCCCGTCAGTTCATATTGCGGGAAGCCGTACGCGTATTGTGACTAGAAAGGCTCGTCCCGACTTCCGACGGTTCATAATCAATCGTCTTTTCCATACGGAGACGATGAGGAGAAACACAAAACGTGACAAGCTTGGAAGACCGACTCAACGCCATCCGTGACAGCGCCAAAGATCGTATCCCAGAGAAGCATGGGGAGCGCATGCACCGAGCGACAGCCGAGCTCGAGGAGTCGGACGCCGCGGCACGCGCGGTCGGCGAAGGCGAGTCCGCGCCGACGTTCGAGCTATCCGACAGCCAGTCGGTTTCGGTCGAACTGCTTGCGGCACTCAAACCCGGTCCGCTCGTCGTTACTTTCTTCCGCGGACATTGGTGACCCTACTGCAATGCGGAGCTGGATGCTCTGAACAAATCGAGAGACCGAATCGTCGCCGCCGGAGGAACGCTGCTCGCCATCTCGCCCCAGCTACCTAGCCTCAGTCAAGACCTCATGAAGAAGTACCGGCTCGGCTTCGAGATCCTTCACGACCAGGGGAATCGGGTTGCGGGCAGTACGGGTTGCGCTACGAGCTTCCAGACTACATGCGTGAAACGTACAAGGCGTTCGGGATCGATCTCGAGGCCACGAACGGCGACGACAGCTGGACGCTGCCGTTGCCCGCACGCTACATCATCGACCGACAAGGTGTGATTCGCTACGCGCGCGTCAACGCGGACTACACACGGCGACCGCAGCCTATGGTCGTAGATCTGGCGAACTCGGTGGTCGAGAGATGCCTTTCGTTTCAGCGATGGTGTCGAGCTGAAAGCTGCGACACAGGTTGTGTGCGAGCACGTTCAACTGTTGCCAGGCGCTATTGGCGGCATAGTTTTTAGTGGGCACGACGTCGAGAGCGAACTGGCTGCGCAATTCGGCGAAGGTTTTCTCTTGGCCGCCTCGCCCAGCAGCGAAGTACCAAAGGCGTTGGACGGTGAGCGATTTGTTGGTGGCGACGGCTGAGTACTCGAAGTAGCCGTCGTCTGGAGAAAACAGGTCGAGCTGGAAGTTCTTCGCCGTTCGATGTCGAACTCGCTTCCGATAGATCGCGATCCGGACGGTGATATTCCAGGGCTCGATGAAGTGTTTGATGGAGAAGCCGTCGATTTCGTCACTCACGCGGTGCCATCGCTTGCGCCCAGCGACGACCTCCTTTAGGCCGAGCCACGGCCAGAACGGAGCCTTGATCGCGAACTCGCTTCGGGAGCGCTCTAGCCTCTTGAGAATCTTTTCGTTGAAAAACGCGGCGTCCGTGCGGAATTCCAGCTTTCGGGACCGACCGAACTGGCCCCGTAGCTCGCCTATCAGTTCCCGTAGAAACGCATCGGCACCCTTGGAGTCGTGAACGTTGCCAGGACGATTTCTGGATTTGAGAATCTGGTCCGTCTGAGCCAGGTGAGCGAACAAAGGGTAGTAACTTTTATTCTTCTTGCGATGAGGATTGAATCCTCGAAACGCCCATCCAACCTGATTGCCTGCCTGAACCACGGTGCCGTCCATATCTACCGTCAGACGGTTCAGACCCAATCGCTCGATCTGCTCGTGGACCAATACACCGTTCAACTCCGATAGGCCCTTGAGCCGCTCTCCCGTGAATTGCTTCAGCCAATTCACGATCGTCGGACGGCTCGGTAGTCTTCTCAACCCACAGAAGCGAAGCAGCATCGGGTCATCACAGACATACTGCAGGTGCTCTAGACGACGAGCTCCCACGAGCAGCATCCCAACCAACACCAGAACCAGTCGGACGCTCCCGTAGTCCGACCGAATGCCTTTTCCTCTGCACGCCTTTCCTACCCGGCGGCTTAGCTCAACGCGGCGCAAATATCGTGAAAACAGTTCCAGTCCACCAAACGAGCTCAGGTTCTGCTCTGTGAACTCGATCGGAAGATCCTTGTTGAAGTTCCGGCGAAATCGAGATAGTTTCAAGCGCACTATAGGGGCCTCTGGTCGTTTGGTGTTTTGTTTGGAAGCAACGCTCCAAACATAAATCCAGAGGCTCCTTTGTCAATACTTTCGCGCTACTTTGCTCTCTTTTTTTTGCGATTAGGGTTAACAGTGGTAATAGACCATCTCAGCGGCCGGGTCGTCTGGGCGGGAAAGGAGCGCAAGGCCAAGACGCTGCTGCGGTTTTTCCGCAAGCTCGGACCACAAAGAGCCGCGGAGCTCGAAGCGGTCAGCATGGACATGTGGGAGCCGTACATAACTGTCGTCGGCAAAAAGGCTCCTCAGGCACGGGTGATCTTTGACCGCTTCCACATCGTCAAGCATCTGAACGAGGCCGTGGATAAGACCCGGCGCGAGCTGGTGCGCGAGCTCAAAGGGACTGCCCGACGCAACCTCAAGAACACCAAGTTTCCCCTTCTCAAGGCCAAACACAACCGCAGCGCGAAAGACAAACGGGTGCTCCGCGAGCAGGTGCGAGCTAATCGTCGCCTCTACCGCGCCATGCTTCTGCGCGACGACTTCATGGACCTCTACACCTACAAAACCGAGACATGGGCCAAGAAGTTTCTCCGAGGATGGCTGCGGCGCGCTATGAGCTCGAGGATAGAGCCCGTCAAACGCGCGGCGAAGATGATCCGCAGCCACTTCGATGGCGTCATCGCGTGGGTCACGTGGAGACTCAGCAACGGCCGACTCGAAGGAATGAACAACAAAATCCGGCTGCTGAGCCACCGCAGCTTTGGACTCCACTCTGCCGAAGCTCTCATCAGTCTCGTCTACCTAAACTGTGGCGGTCTCACCCTCGAGAGGATCCACTGAAATGGCAGGAGAGGCAATCTAACTATGTCGAGGTGGATGGCTCAAAAATGCACTATGTCGATGAAGGGTCGGGCGATGCGATTCTGTTTCTACCCGGCAACCCCACCTCTTCCTACCTGTGGCGGAACATTATTCCGCATCTGACTTCATGACACAGACGATGCGAGCGGCAGTGATTTGCGAACCCGGTGGAGCGGAGGTATTGAAACTCGAGGAGCGGCCCGTGCCGAGACCCGAACCCGGTTGGGTCCTCATCAAGGTCAAGGCGTTCGGTCTGAATCGCTCTGAGCTCTTCACACGCCAGGGGCACTCGCCCTCGGTACGTTTTCCCCGCGTCTTGGGCATAGAAGCAGTCGGCGAGGTTGCCGAGGCGCCGGGTGGCGAATTTCCCGAGGGCCAGACCGTGGCCACAGCGATGGGCGGAATGGGCCGTCAGTTTGACGGCTCGTACGCCGAGTACACCTGCGTGCTCGCCTCCCAGGTCCAGGCTCTCGAAACGAAGCTTGATTGGCGTACGCTAGCCGCGCTCCCGGAGATGCTGCAGACGGCGTGGGGCTCCCTGCATACCGCTCTCGAGATCGAGAAGGGTCATTCGCTCCTGATTCGCGGCGGCACCACCTCCGTTGGGCTCGCCGCGGCGGTACTGGCCAAAAAACATGGAGCGACGGTCGGGGCAACAACCCGTCGCCCAGAGCGCGAAGCGATGCTTCGCGAGAACGGAGCCGACCGAGTATTCGTTGATGACGGCGGACTGGCCGACGTTGTCCGTCGGGCGTTTGACGGTGGAGCCGATCGTGTACTGGAACTGGTCGGAACGACGACTCTGCTCGATTCGCTGAAAGCGGCGGGCCGCCATGGGGTCGTGTGCATGACCGGAATGGTCGGCAGCAAATGGGACTTCGAGAGGTTCGCCCCTATGGAGGCGATTCCGACATCGGTCAAACTAACGACATATGCTGGAGAGGCGATGATTTCATGAGAACGCCGCTCCAGGACTTCGTTCAAGAAATCGAGGACGGGCGCACCGCAGTTCGTATCGGGAATGTGTTTCAGCTCGACGAGATTGTCGAAGCGCACCGGTGCATGGAAGAGAACCGGGCGCAGGGCAAGATCGTCGTCCTCACCGAAGGGAAGAAAACATGACTATCGGCACGCGAACTACGGGTCGTCCAGTGATCGCTTCCGCGACGAGCGCCGAATAGCTCGTTTTTGCGGGTCGCCCTGACGCGTCGCTTGGCGCGCCGGCCACGATGGCTTTTATCAGGCCGGAGGAGCTACGTTGGCCCGTGCCCTTGCTGTTGTATGTCCTGTGGAACGACCCGATGTGTCTGGACAGCGTGCACGAAGAACACCCCGACCTGGTCGAGCACTACACTGCGTTCCTCGAAGCGCAGTTCGTGGCGCACCAGGCGCTGGCGCAGCAGTTCACGTCGGGCGAGGAGTCGCCGCTCACTCCAGAGCAACTACGGACACTCCGCGCACTCGGTTATATCCAGTGAGGTGAGAAGATGATTTCCGAGAATGCGTATCGCCGGGACGCTCGCGCCCAAGAACGGAAGTCCCGCCGGGGATGGAGAACGTCTCCCCTCGTGACGATGGCGCCTCTCGTCGCCGTCCTGTGCATCGCAAGCTGTGCCCACCATGCGTCCGGTCTGTTCAAAGTCGGCGTCGACTGGTTATCAACTTAAAGGCGGCCTCTTTAGAGACTGACCAATTGCAGTCAAAATCGATAGCCCGCCCTGCCCTACGAAATCCTCTCGCCTTTTGGGGCCCTTTGGAAGGACGGCGATATGGACCGCGAGCGGGTCGACGAGGCGGAGAGCAAACTCGCGAGTGTTAGCCTTCCTCTTGATTGATTCCTCCCCCCAGGCCGCTAGAGTCAGCCACGACCTCCCTCCTTTCGGAAATGGCCACCGCCTGTGCTAATGGCGTTCATTGTATCGCCGTTTCCGTCTCTCTCGCCTCTCGCCTTCTAGAGGAGGCACCCTCTGAGCGAGGTCGCTGGGGGATGTCCCGGAGGCTGTTGGACTTGAAGACCTGAGGAGATGAGAGCGGCGGCTCCTTCCGCCTCCGTGTGGTACGGACCGCTGCGGCGCCGGAGTCTGCTCCGGTCGCGACCTCCTTCGCTTCCCGGGGGGCTCGCGGCACGCCAAAAACAGCGTTTTTGGTGGGCTGGTGCGATAGTTTGCGCTTTTTGTTCTCCTGGCGCGGTCCGCCGCGCTTGCCCTTCGCCCGATCTTCACTCCGGCTGAACCTGGCCCTTCCGAAGCCCAATAGGCTGAGCTTAACGGCGCTTCTGGTAGGTCCCGATGATCTCCGTCCTCGCCAGAATGTGCCCTTCCATCGCTTTTTCTAGCTCTTTCTTGGTCGGTGTTCCCCAATCGGAAAGCACGGTATCCAAGGCATAAAGCTTGTGAAAGTAGCGATGACGGCCGATGGGAGGACAGGGCCCTCCGTAGCCGCTCCGGCCCCAGTCATTTTTCCCCTGCCCCGTGCCTGAAGGAAGCTTCTCTGGCGCCACGCGCTCGGCGAGCCCGCTCGCGGTGGGCGGCAAGTTGTACAGCACCCAGTGCACCCATGTCCTTTGAGGGGCTTTCGGATCAGGGGCATCGGGATCGTCGACGACCAAAGCCAAACTCTTGGTACCTTCGGGAATCCCCGACCAAGACAAGGGTGGCGAGATGTCACTCCCCTCGCACGTGTACTGGCTCGGGATCTCGCCCTGGTGCGTAAAGACAGATGAGCTCAGAACGAACGCCATGGCAAACCCCCTTCTAGTCCCATGAGTTGAACGCCAGCCCTCCGATTACTGTACACCCGGCAAGTTCAAAGGCAAGCCTGGCAGCGCTAGCGACTGAGCAATGAGAACGGGCTGTGCCTGGCGAGGTGCTTGAAGTCCGTGTCCGTGGTAAGAAGTTGCAGATCGGGACGAATACAGAGCTGCGGGATGAAGCATCGTGTACCGGGCGATGGCATCAGGGACATTCCGATTAGCTCTCAGGCGGCTGATACGGTACAAAGATAACTGCAAAGCACAAAACGCAGGCCCTTGAGTATGGTTCTGGATGCGGAGTACTTCTAGTGGCCGTGACAAATGGCCACAGTTTCGAACTGCTAAATACAACGACGAACAAGCCGCTGTTTTTGAATGGGAGTGCGCTTGAGCGCATTCCATCCAAGAGCGATCTGATTAGTGTCGTACTGAAGCAGCTAAAGCAAGATCCATATGCCTCAAATGTTTCCATCGGGGAAGATCTATCGCTCCCGTATCGACCAGGACTACCACTATCGAAGCTGAACCATCTAATCAAGCAGTGCCATAACTCTATTCGGAAGATTGAGAAGAACGAGGAGCATGCATTCTCGGATTTTAGTAAATTTATGTTCCTTAAATTACTGGAGGAAAAGTGGGATCAAGAACGCCAGGAACCGCCATACTCATTCACATTCCATGAGCTGGCCGCTATTCCTTCCGGAAAGGGCGATCGAATCAACGCTTCTATTGGAAGCATGATTAGCACTATTCGTAAGAGCACTCCATATGGGACTGTCCTTGCTGATCCGATCAGGCTTACTAAAGACGCTTCGTATCAAAGCATCGTTCGCAAGATTTCATCGGTTTCGTTTAGCGATTGCGATCTTGATTCAAAGGGGGCTGCGTTCGAGTATTTTGTCAGGGCCACACTGAAGGGCAAAAAACTTGGGCAGTACTTTACTCCTCGACCGCTGGTCAAGCTAATGTTATCCCTAGGTGCATGGGGGCAAATCATCAACAGCGTGGCGGCCGGGGAGGATTTTAAGGTCCTAGATCCAGCATGCGGGACCGGAGGGTTTCTGGTAGTGGCAATGAATAACTGCCTAGACGAAATTGATCAGCGACTGAAGAATAAGGAGATCCACAAGAAGCTGGCCGACAAACTAAAGAAGCGGATCAAGGAAGATGTATTCTATGGGATCGATGCACACGAAGGAGTCGCGTGTTCGGCGAAGATGAACATGATCGTTGCCGGTGACGGCTACAACAATATCCGTTGCGCTGACTCTCTGAACGAGAGCGCCTTGATTCCTTCATACACTAATATGAACGGCAGCCTATGTTCAGATGGATTGGCGCACCTAGTGCTTACAAATCCACCGTTCGGAACGTCTGAGGCCGAGTCACTCACTGAAGAGAGTGCTAAGACATACGAATTACCATCAACGCGGGGACAATCACTTTTCATTCAAAAGATGATCCGATCGGTCCACCCAGGAAGTTATATCGTGACGGTCATCGATGAAGGAGTGCTCAACACCAGTACCTATCAGGAGCTACGAAGGTTTATCCTGAAAACATGCCGGGTCGAGTCGGTGCTCTCGCTTCCAGACGAAACTTTCAAACCAAACAAGATCAATGTCCGGGCCAGCGTCTTAGTGATTCGAAAAAGGGAAGAGTTTGATGCCGATATGGCGGATTCTTATCCGATCGCATTCGTTGCGATTGACTCTCTCGGCTACGAGGGATCTGGCGACGATATCAGGGGGTTCGATCTTTCGCGGCTCATAAAAGAAGTCAGTTCGATTTCCGGTTACAAGCTTGATGGGGCGTTTCTGGATAGCGGCTACAGTTGGTCGGCTTTTGCTGTGAAATCCGAGGCAATTGCACAAGAAAAAGCAACCCGATTGGATGTTCGCTTTTGGCATCCTACGGTCCGCATGAGGACTTCTGATGTACACGCCTCGCAGGGAACTAAGACCATCAGTGAACTGAATACGATCCGTACTCGGCGCGGAATAAGCCCGCCAGTCGCCGAGTATGTGAGTGCATCGGAGGGCCATGCGCTTGTTGTCAAGTCCGGGTCGAATATCACGAAGGCTGGAAAATTGTTTGTAGGGGGGGACTACATTGAATTTCCTGTCTACCAGGGATATGAGAAGAAGGGGATGATCCTTATGGACGGGGACATTCTTCTCTCTTCCACTGGGGATGGGACCCTAGGGAAATGCTGCGTCTATCGAAACGTTGATGGCAATGGCAGATCCCTTCCGGCGGTGCCGGAAGGCCATGTAACGGTAATCAGAGTCGATCAATCGAAAGTCTACCCAGAATACCTGTGCGACTATCTCCGTAAGGGGTTCGGCCATGACCAGATCCAAAGAGTCTTCACTGGGTCCACTGGGATGATTGAGATAACTCCTGAAGATGTCGATGCGATATTGGTTCAGAAACCCCCCTCCATCTCGCAGCAAAAGAAGCTAAGCGGCCAACTGAGGGCCAAAGAGCAAAAAGCCACTGAAGTAGCTGAGAAGGCGCTTAAGATGTTGAGCTTAGGTGAAGAGGCTTTTAGGGTGGCCACCATGCCCACGCATTAGTCCAGTTGGCTTGGGAAACACGGGGCACAAAAAAGGGGAAAGTTCGTGATGAAAAATCCGAAGAAGCCAAAGACCGTGGAACTAGTCCGCTCGACCTACCAGCCGACGAAGGCCGAAAAGTGCGAGGAGTTTCAAGCCGAGGCATCGGTCGAGCAGATGGCCGACGCGCTCCTTCGGCCCGTCAACGTCCGGTGGATTGACAAGCCGAGGAACCGACGCGCCCGCTAGGGCCTCTCCGTGACTATTGTATATAATTCCCCAAAAAAATTACCCTCCGCTTTAGCCATGATGCGAACCGTTTCACCATCGGGCAGCCTCGCAAGGCTTTTGCTAGCGACCGAAGGCTGTTCGTAGATAGCCGTGTTTCTCTTGACTTTCACAGCGCGATTGAGACCTGCCCCTGTGGGCTGTTCAAGCGTATCAAGTTGAGCAGTGTCTTCCACGTCAGCCGCAGGGTGAGCGAGCGCCCTCTCAAGCTCGGATGTGATGTTGAGCCAGCTTTTGTCCACGTAAGCCGTCTGCCCTCGTATTCGACAACGAGGTAGGGTTCCGCGGCGACACCTTTCATCTGGAGAGTGGTCCCCTCTGGCACGGTGGCAACGACGGGCGCGCCGTGCCTCGGCTCAGCACGCAATCGTGTCGACTTGGTTTTCGTGGTTGCTGTTTGAAGTCCGGCGACGAGAAGAGCTGTGACCAGTAGCGATTTCATATCGCGGCCCCCTCAGTGCGAGTGAAGAAATTCTAGCCGTCGCTCTGGAACTTTACCACCAATGCACTACAGAATGAACCCGGCGCAGACCTGGCCGTCCTCGAAAGGGCACTCCACGGCGTGAATTTCGTTTGGAGCGTTGGGCCGGAGATCCAACGGGCCTTCGGTCCAATGATGGGCGTCGCGATCTCACCGAGCGACGTCCCCAACGTGAAAGCTAGATGCACAGCTCAGCCGAATATGCAAGTGATCCTCTTTCTCAGCACGGCTACGGCTTCAGTTCCTCGAATCCTTTTTCGAGTTGTTGGGAGAGCAACTCGCGCATATCCGCTGCAGAAGGATCCAGCGCAAGGTTCATGAGCTCGTACGGGTCGGCCTGAAGGTCGTAGAGCTCGTCGAACTCCCACCCGAGCTCCGGGTAGCGGATGTATTTCCAGCGCCCGTTCCGGGTCGCCTCCCACGCGGGTGTTCGCGAGCACGGGGTCTCGTGGAAATACTCGGCAACGAACCCGCCACGCCAATTGGATTCGTCACTCTGAAGCAACGGCAGAAGAGACCGACCGTGCACGTCGGCCGGAACCGGAACTCCGGCCAGCTCGAGCAGAGTCGGTGCGAGATCGACATTCAGCACGAGCAGTCCAATCTTGGTGTTGGGACGAATCAGAGGGGGGTAGCGCACGATGAGTGGAATCCGTAAAGATTCCTCGTACGCCCACCTCTTGTCTCCGAGGCCGTGCTCGCGATGAAAATAGCCATTGTCGCTCGCAAAGACGATCATCGTATTGTCGAGGACCCCTTCCTTCACTAACGTCCTACGAAGTCGCCACACACCATCGTCCACGGCGGGAAGGCGTCTTTTCCGCCCACGTATGTTCGCGTCGTTCGGACCGTCTCCTGGCCGAGGCGGCACTGTTCCGGGAACATCCCGCTTCAGCGCCGGCTTGCTCTTGAGCGTGTCGTCGCACCCAGGTGAGCACGGTACAGGAGCGCCGTTGTAAGAACCTAGATACCGCGCCGGAGGCTCTCCGGGCGCTCTACAGCTCGAAGCATGATGGCAAGAACAAGATCACGCTCCATGCCGACGAGAAACGCCAGTCACCGCGGCTCGATACGCACAAGCTGCTGGTGTTTCGCGAAAGCCGCCACAATGGGAAGTCGGCTCTAAAAAGCCAAACGAAAAATTTGTCGCGCAACGGAGCGCTCCTCGAAAGCCGCGCCCCGTTCAATATCGGTACAGAGCTCGAGATCGATATCCATTTGCCGCAAAACGGCGCGGATATCGTTTTGAAGAGCCGCGTCGTGCGCCTGGAGGAAGCCTTAGAAGACACGGGAGATACCCGCTACCACGTGGGCGTCGTCTTTCTCGCCGACACTGAAGAGGACAATCGCCGGCTCGCCGGCTTCGCTTCCGAGATCTACCGGCCACTCGTGCACGATCGCCCAATCGAAGGCGTGGATCCTCCCGGCTAAACGCCGTACACTCTTAGGCGGAATGAAGCACTGGGAACCAACGCCGCCTCCACGCTCGGAACTTGGAGACCACGACGTGCGCCCGTTCGGACAGCATTTGGCTGGAAAACGGGTCGCGTTGATGGTTTCAGGCGGGATCGCTGCCATCAAAGCCCCGTTCATCGCGCGGGCGCTACGAAAACAAGGTGCCGAGGTCATCGCCTATTGCTCGAAAGAGGCGCTCCGCTACACGACCGAAGACGCGCTCGAATGGTCGACGACGAAACCTGTCGTCACCCGCCTGACCGCCTCGGCGGAGCACTTGAACGACGCCTTGAGCTTCGACGGCTACCTCGTCGCCCCGGCGACCTACAACACCATTAATAAGGTTGCAACGGGCATCGCCGATGGCGTTTTGACGGCCACCCTCGCTGCGGCGCTCGGCCGCATGGAGTGTTCTGACACCAAAGTGCTCATCGCGCCCACGATGCACGGCGACATGCATACGTCGATACTCACCGAGTCCCTACGCACGCTACGGGGGATGGGCGTCCGGGTCATCCCCCCTCGCGAGGATTACGGCAAGCACAACATCCCGGACACGCCGACGCTCGTCGCCGAAGTCTGCGCGGAGCTCAGCACCTCGCCGCTCAAGGGCCGGAGAATCCTCGTCACCGGTGGTCCGACGCCGGTCCCGATCGACAACGTCCGCATCATCACGAACCGCTTCACGGGAAAGCTCGGCACCGCCATCGCCGACGAGCTCACGCTCCGGGGCGCCGACGTGAAATTCATCCTCGGCAAAACCGGGCTAACACCGCCGAGCTATATCGATTGCACGCGCGCGAGGACCTTCGCCGAATACCGGGGCGCCGTTCTCGACACGCTCGCCGACGACGAGTACGACGCCGGCATCTTTTCCGCCGCCGTGGCCGACTACAAACCGCAAGAGGTCACCGAGGGCAAAATTGCCTCGGGCGGAGCCCTGAAGAGCATTCCACTCACGCCGACCGAGAAGGTGATCGACCTCGTCCGCGAGAAATTCCCCAAGATGCCGATGGTCTCCTTCAAGTACCAGGAAAACCTGACCCACGACGAGCTAATGGCGATTGCCCAGGACCGTCTTGCGAAAGGCCACCTCGCCGTCGTCGCCAACCACGGCGAGGAGACCGGCCCGAACGGCGAGCAAATCGCCTACATCGTTTCCGAGGGCGCCGATCCCCAGCGCTTCCAAGACAAGCCCAAAATCGCCGCTGGCATCGCCGATTTTCTCGAGAAGGGGCTCACCTAAGCTTCACGTTAACTTGACATTCCCATGGACAGTGCGGATAATGTTTCCCCTACGTTGACGCGGGGTGGAGCAGTCCGGTAGCTCGTTGGGCTCATAACCCAAAGGTCGCGGGTTCAAATCCCGCCCCCGCCACCATTTTTTCAAGCACTTACGGGGATCGATTCCGAGCACGATATCCGGATTGTGCTCGAAATGTGCTTGTTTCCCGGCCATGGCCCTTAGTCCGAAGCCCCCACCGAAGCCCCCACGTAGGCGTCCACTGCCTCTCGCACGACGTCTGACACCGTGACGTGGCGCTTTTCGGCAATGGTGCGGATGCGCTCGTAGTGCTCGTGGGGAAGTGCGGCAGAGGCGACACGCCGCTGGTTTCCGGTGCCATCTCCGTGCTGTCCGGCGAGGTGACGTGATTCTTTCCGTTCCGTCATCATGAGGATAGTATAAGCTATCTCTAGCCTTTCTTGATGCGGGTCACCTTGCGGCGCTTCGGAAGCTTCGACACGTAGGCTTCTGTCGCCTTCTGAGCCTTGCGGAGATCGTCCTCGTCCACGATGTTGTAGCGGTCGAAGACGGAGCGGGTCTTGTGTCCCGAGACAGCCATGGCGGTCCTCTCCGGGACACCAGCCCGCACCATGTTCCTGACAGCGGTACGGCGGAGGTCGTAGGGGATGCGACCGGAGACGCCGGCAGCTTTGCATGCCGTCTTCCACGTCTTCCGATACTCGCCCATCTTGTGACCGTCACGATGGAAGATGTTGACGACTCCCAGAAGACGCCGCTTGATGCGACGCTGGATGATGGCGCGTAGCTCTCCCGTGAGAGGTAGGGCACGGCCTTCGCCCGTCTTCGCTCCGCTCTCATGGAGACGCAACATCCACGTTTCCTTGTCGAGGTCATCCCACGTCAGCGAGCGAATCTCACCGGGCCTCATCCCCGTCCAGTAAAACCAATCGAGGAAGTCTCGGACGTCGATATCGTTGATGTGCTTCAGCACGGCGAGGAAGTCCCCGCGCTCGAAGAAACCCCGCCTCGCGTTCGCCTCGGTAAGCCCTCGCGGGAATACAGGAGCTTTCGCAAGCTTCCGGCCCTCGACGGCGAGAGCATACGCACGACGCAACATCTCGACTTCGCGATTGATGGTTGCAGGCTGCGCCTCTTGCAGTCGATGGCGCATGTAGCCCATGATCGTGTCGGCGGTCACGGCATGGGCGCGTGTCGCGCCGAAGTAGGCCGTCAGGCGCTTAACCCGGGAAAGTAGTTGCGGAAGAGACGCGCGACCGACGAGTTCGTACTCCACTTCGAGGTCGGCGAGAAGGTCACGAACTGTGACCCGCTCCATCGCCGGCCCCACGAAGGCTGCCACTCCACGGCGGTCCATCTCGATTTCGGCAAGTCGGGACCGGAGCTTCTTTCGCGCTTCGCCTTCGGTGTCGCCTCCGGGCCTCGAGGTAGGTCGGCTCGAGTGAAAGGGCGATCTCGAGCTGGCGACGCTGCTCTTCGGGCTCGGCGCTGATGCGGGCTTTTGCGCTCGCCTCGAGAGCGGCCACGGCAAGACGCTCACGTGTTCGCGCGCGCTCGTCGAAACCGGAAGGTGCGCGATCGCGCTCGAGACGGAACAGATTCTTCGCGATCTGATTCGAGAGCTTGGCGACGTCTTCCACTTCACCAAAATCATCAACGATCCCGATCGTCGCGACGCGTTCGAGATCGACGACGCGCGCTTCGACGTCGATCCGGTTCTCGATGTTTCTGAAGGAGCCGACGATCAAACGCTGAGCGGCAAGGTCCTTCCCCAAACCAATCGCGGTCGCCCGGCTCACCGGCTCACCAGGATAGAAGCCGAGCTCCATCAACCTGCGGTTGCGCGTCTCGAGGTCAACGACGCTGTAGCCCGCGGACTCGAAGTGGGCCGCGATCGCTTCCTCGAATGCGCTGCCTTTCCAGTTCTCAGACGGCTCGCCGCCGACGTTCTCGAAAGGCAACACGAGCGTTCGGACGCTCGCTACCAGTAACAGGAGGCTCCAGAGGGTCAGAAACAAACCTCGTTCAAGTCTATCGGCTCCAAGCGGAAACGAATATGAGCCAATTATACAGGTCGTTTTCTTGGTTTTATAATGATGACTAGAATCTCATGACACAGACCAGGGCCTCCGAGCGACCCCTCGGCGTCTACCTCGTGGCGCTCTATTTCGTGCTCGCCGGTTTTCTGGGAGCGATCAAGACCCACTTGGAGTGGGACGCGCCCTTGTCGTTCAATCTCTTCGCCGAACATTCCGTTTGGCAGCTGATGCTCGACATCGTGCTCCATCTCGCCGTCGCCTATCTCGTCTGGCACTTCACGTCGGTCGGCCGGGTGGCGGCGCTCGTGTACGGCTATATCCACGTCGTGATGTATCCGAGTATCGGTATCGTGTACCTCGTGTCCGATACGCCGCTCCACATCACGCCGCTCTTGGTGAGCTTGGCCGTTTTCCACACGACCGCGCTCGTTCCGGTCATCGCCTATCTACAGCCGGCGCATCGGAAGAAGGCCTTCGACGTGAGCTTGTTCGAGCTTTTGTGGTCGACAGACGGCACTTGAAACGGAGCACCCCCTTTGGTAGTATTTGTTTGTGGTGCCGGTGGCGTTCTGCCGGTTAAAGGGGTCCCCCCAACATATTGGAACCATAGCCTTTATCTATTTTTGGGCTTGTTTGGAGGTGCCTATGCCATTGCTGCCGACACCGGGAGGTTCCCGGCAGCAACTGCTCGCCATATTGGAGGCGGCCAATAGCGACGAGGGCCAAGCGCTCGAGAAGCTCTTGAGCACGGCGCCTGACGCGCATGCGGCACTGCTGCGCGTTCTTACCCAGCTCGACTACAAGGAATCCGACGCCCGCGTACATTGGGAGGCGCTCCAAAAGCATCGTGACGAGCTCACGCAAACTCTTCGCGCGTCACCGCTTGGCGGCGCACTGTGCTTCCGAGCTTTCGGGTGGCTATCCGGGAGGGAGACTCGGCCCGCCGGCGACGTGATCAACTCTGGAGCACAGCCAGGGCTCGTTTTGCACTTTCGAGCGCATAGTCGCCCCGTTCGCGGTACGTACTCCGTATGCGTTCATCGACATCCCCGATGCCTTTGAAAGGGTGGTCCCCAATCATGTTCTTACGGGCAGCGACGAACTCCGTGACAGCTACGTAGAAAGAGGCAACCGCGTCGGCGGTGGAGCTGTTGAAGACATCGAAGATCCTGGCGGCATACTGATCATAGACCCGCGTCGTCATCGGCAGATCCCAAGCATTGGTATACGGTTGTGTCTTCTTGACTTCGATCCACTCTTTGATCCGGGTCACTTCGATCGTGAAGAGTTTTTTCATACCGTAGCCAATACGTTTTCGCTCTTGCTTTTCTCTCCAGTGCTGCACCGCAGCCGTTACCGCCGCGCCGACCACCACGCCAGAAAGAGTGCCAACGATTTCCATCATGAGAACAACCTTCCGATTAAGGGTTTCAGCTTCTAAGGGAGTGACCCAATCTTCCGGGCCGCGTCCGCCGGCAGCGGCGGAATAGGGCGGTGTCCCGAGAGTAGCTAACTCCGGTGAGCCGACGGCGCGGGAATTCTACTGCACATCAACCTCGTCGATCGCGGTCGTGATCCGCTCAAGCTGCGCATCGTCGAGGCGAACGGTCGCGGAGCGGTAGATACCGAGCCATACGGACATCCCGACGGCTATGATTGCGATGCCGATGGAAACTGTAGAAAACCACTGTGCTATTCGAGAGGATCTCCTCGCTTCCTTCAGTTCTACGTAGTCGAGCCAGTGCATCATCGCGGGATAGCTGATCCGATATCGATGTTCGCGTTCATCTGGGTCCGGGGATGAGCCGGAAAGCGCCGTGCCGCCTTCGCCCTCGAAGATGCCATCTCGCTGGAACACGCCGAATGGCTGTGTGCCCATAGTTGCCGTCCACATCCTCGCCCCGTAGTCTCTAAGCTCACCCCATTTGAAGCCTGTTCCCTCGCACAGCTCCTCACCGGCGAAGACCTCGTGCTCGGCGGCAAACTTGAGGACCTTAAAGATCTTCGTGTCCTCAATCTTCGATCTCGTGCTCATGCCTTCCCCCCCGCACTGATATCAAACAGCGACGAGAGCTTCTCTACTGCGTCGAGCGCTTCACTCATCTGCATGGTCCGTTCCTCCCGAAGTGGAGATCCTACCCCAGCTCGGAGACCTCGCTTGCTGACTTGCCTACGACTTGCCTCGAACCAAGCGACACCGAGCGCCAGAGTCTACAGCGTCAACGAGGTCGAGATCATCGAGGCCTGCCGCGAAGCTCGTCAGCGTCTATGGCCGGCCTGTAAGGTGTACTCAGGCCGCGCCCGAACCGGGGAGAAGCCGGCCCGTCCCCGAGGATCTCACAGTTGCATCGGTGTATCAAAGTGAGTCACAATGAATCGTATGGCGAAGAAGGCAGAGAAGCGCTTGAAGGCTAAGAAGAGGTTGCGGGTAGGCCAGGACAACGTACGGCGTCCGGTAGGTCTCACCGTCCGGGAGGCGCACGCCGTCGCCGAGCTTGCGCGAGAGGAGGGGCGATCCTACTCCTCTCAAATCCGGCACCTTGTCCGAGAGGCCCTCGCTTCTAGGGGGATCGATGTCCGTAGTGACTAGACACCGTGTGACGCTCAAGGAGATCCTCGGGACGGTTGGCGCGCTCGGCGATATCCGCTATGACAGCATGAGTCTCGGCGAAGCGCGTAACTTGCAAGTGATGATCAAGATCATCGACGGACAGCTTAGCCGACGCATCGAGCAGCTTGAGCGGAAGCGCACACACCCGGAGGACCACCTCATCAAAGCGGAGGAGGCCGCAGCAAAGCTCAGCCGGTCCGCCGACTGGCTTTACCGTCACGCAGACGATCTCCCCTTCACCCACCGTGACGGGCGATCGCTTCGATTTTCGTCGGCAGGGATCGAGCAGTACATCAGGAGTCGCCATGGCTCGCGGTGACGGCAGCGTTTATCCGCGTGGAACTAAGTGGTGGATCCGTTACTACGCACCCGACCCGGAGACCGGAAAGCGTCGGCAGGTTCGAGAGCCCGGCTTCTGCTCGGATACTTGCTCTTGAGAACAGGAGAGCCAAGGCTCGCTATCGACGTGCTCGTCGCGGCCGGCGCCAGAGGCGTGCGGTTCCAAAACGCGTATTTCGACCTGGGGCTCGCCTATCTAGCCGTCGACGAGCCCGCATCCGTGGTGCAAATTTTCGGAAGCTTGACGAATATCGAAGACGTCTCTGCGGCGAGTTACAACAATCAAGGCGTTGCGCTGATGCAGCTCGGCCGGCACGCGGAAGCGACCGAGGCCTTCCAGTTCGCGATGGACGCCGATGGGGGCGACACGACTTTTCTGTTCAACCTCGGCTGGAGCCAGTGGCGCCTGGGCAAAGGTGCGTCCGCGCTCGAGCATTTGGAGCGTGCCGCGGAGCTCATGCCTTGCGACGGCGAAGTGCACCTCTTATTGTCCTCGGCCGCGTCTTCGCAAGCGAAGTTCGAGCTCGCGGAGCGCGCCCGCGCGACAGCTTTGCTGCTCTCACCTCACCTCGCCGAGGTCGATCCCGCGATCGTGACGGGTCTCGCGCGTATCAAAGACAAGCCGACGATGTTTCGTGCTCCCCTCGAAGCGCACGCGGAGCCAGAGGAGGACCTGGTGGTGCTTGCGGCGCTCTTCGACGTCCAGGCGCTGCGCGAGCGAGGCCGCTTCGAAGAGGCGATTCGTCTTCTACAACGTAGCCTCCATCGCGATCCAGGCGTGGTCGATCTGCGGCGCGAGCTCGTCGAGCTTCTGCGCGAGACGGGGGAGCTTGACGACGCGGCGCGCGAGCTCGCGATGCTCGTTTGGATGCAGCCCACGGCCGACACCCACCTCGAGCTGGCTCGGATCTATCTCGAGCTCGAGGATCCTTCGAAAGCGCTGACAGAAGTCGAGAAGGCACTCGCCCTCGAGCCGGAACACCGCGAGGCGAAACGCTTGCGCGCCGAGTTGGAACTTCCCGTGATCGACTAGTGCCCTTCACCCAGTCCAAGAGTATTTTGAAGTAGGATGGAGACGTATGAAGCTGGCTGTTGTCCTTCCGCTAGTCTTTTTGTCGTCTGGGCTGTCGCCCCCGGTCGGTGCCGGCGACGAGCTCGAGAAAACGCTCGAGGAGCTCCGCGCGCGGCACGAGAACGGCGCGGATGCGCCGAAAGAGTTCGAGATCGGCGAGGAAGAGGCCAACGCTTATCTCAAAGACCCAAGCAAGAGTCGGCTTCCCGAGGGGATCGACACACCCTGGATCCGTTTCGAAAAAAGCCTCGCCATCGTGGGGGCGACACTCGATCTCGACAAGCTCGAAGGCCAGCTCCCGAAATCGGGTGTCCTGCGGTTTCTCTCGGGGCAGGTGCCCGTCGAAATCGCGGCGCGCGTGAAAGCGGGCGGCGGTGTGGGCAAGCTCATTCTCGAGCGCATTACTCTCGCTGGAATCAACTTGCCTCCGGATTTCGTCGCCTCGCTCATCGGGGACGTGGACACGAGCGAGTTTCTGCCTCCGGGTTTTCGCCTCGGTGACGCGTTCTCGCTTCCTTACGATCTCGAGAGCATTCGCTTGGAGCCCGGTACGGCCGTGGTACTCCAACGAGCGAACAAGTAGCATTCCCGCGGTAGAACGCGGTTATGCTCGACACCCACACCCCCATCCAGTTCGTCAAAGGCGTCGGCCCCAAAAAGGCCGAGGCGCTCGCCAAAGTCGGCATCAACACGGTCTACGATCTGCTGCTCTACCTGCCTTTCCGCTACGAAGACCGGAGCCGCCGGCTGAAAATCAGCGAGATTCAAGCCGGGCAAAGCGCCACCGTCGAAGTCGAGGTGCAGTCGGTTCACGTGCGCAAGACCCGGCGCCGGAACTTCAAAATCGTCGAAGTCGTCGCGAAAGATGAGACGGGAAAGCTCAAGGCCGTCTGGTTCAACCAGGAATATCTCAAAGACACGCTGACGCCCGGCCGCCGCGTTTTGATCTACGGCACGTTCGAGCAGACGGGGATCGGGTTGTTGCCCGAAGTCAAGAGTCCTCACTACGAGCTCCTCGAGGAGGGCCAGGACGAGACCACTCATGCCGGCCGCATCGTGCCCGTTTACGAGCGCGTCGGCGCGATGAGTCCCAAGGTTCTGCGTCGGGTTATCCACTTTCTCGTCCTCGGCATGCCGCGTGATGTCCCCGAGCTTCTTCCCGAGGAGCTGGTGCGCCGCTTGGGACTGCTGTTGCGCGAGGAGGCCATCGCTCGCGTTCACTTTCCTGAGGAGGACGCGCCGCTCGAGCTCTACAACGCGTTTCGCTCGGAGCCGCAGAAGCGGCTCATCTTCGAAGAGCTCTTTCTTTTCTTTCTCGCGGTCGAGCTCCGTAGAAAGTCAGACAAGAAGCTCACAAAACCGCGCGTCTTCACCGTGGACGATGAGATTCGCGCGATCGTCCGCAAGATCCTTCGGTTTCGTTTGACCTCGGCGCAGCGCGCGGTCTTGAAGACGATTGCCGACGAGCTCGCGAGCGACGTGCCGATGAGACGCCTCGTCCAGGGTGATGTCGGCACGGGAAAGACCATCGTGGGCGTCCTCGCCTCCGTCATCGTCATGGAAGGTGGCGCTCAAGTCGCGTTCATGGTTCCAACGGAGCTTCTTGCCGAGCAGCATTTCGCGAATATCCGCAAGCTTCTCGAGCCTGCCGGTTACCGGGTGGCGCTTCTCAGCGCGCGACTAAAGAGATCGGAGCGCGAGGCGCTTCTCGAGAAGCTCGCGAGCGGAGACGTGCATCTCGTTGTAGGAACGCATGCGCTCATCCAACAAGGTGTCGCGTTCAAGGAGCTCGGCCTCGCCATCATCGACGAGCAGCACCGCTTTGGCGTGCTCCAGCGGGCCCAGCTTCGCGAGAAAGGCCTCCGCTGCGATCTGCTCGTGATGACGGCGACGCCCATTCCAAGAAGCCTCGCCATGGTGATTCACGGGGATCTCGACGTATCGCTTCTGAAGGAGCTCCCGCCGGGGCGTCAGCCGATCCGCACCGTTCACAAACCGAGCACCGAACTCGAGAGCGTGCTGCACGAGATGGAGCGCGAGTTAAACGCTGGGCATCAAGTCTATTTCGTCTGCCCGCTCGTCGAAGAGTCCGACAAGATGGACGTCAAGGCGGCGGTGGATCGCTACGCTTCGCTCAGCGAAGGTGCTTTCGCGAAGCGGCGGGTCGCGCTCGTCCACGGCCGCATGGCGGCCGAAGAGCGTGAGACGACGATGGAGGCTTTCGGTCGTGGCGACATCGACGTCCTCGTCGCGACCACAGTCGTCGAAGTCGGCGTGGATGTTCCGAACGCGACGATGATGGTCATCGAGCACGCGGAGCGCTTTGGCTTGTCGCAGCTTCATCAGCTTCGGGGCCGTGTCGGTCGCGGCCCTGCGCCCTCAAAGGCGGTGCTCCTCAGCTACGGTACGCCGACGCCCGACGCGGAAAAGCGTCTCGGCGTGATGGTCGAAACGCAGGACGGCTTCGTGATCGCGGACCAAGATCTCGAGATTCGCGGTCCGGGAGATTACTTCGGCACGAGGCAGTCGGGCGCGCCTATGTTTCGCATCGCGGACATGCTTCGCGACGCGGAGATGCGGGAGGATGCGAAAAGGGAAGCGCATGATTTCGTGGCTTCGGAGCAGGCGGAAAGCGAAAGAGGTCGCGCGCTGCTGCGTCACGTGATCGATCTCTGGGGTGAACGGTTCGGGTTGGCCGCGGGCGGTTAGCCGCGATGCGTATCGGAAGCGGAAGGTTTCGCGGGCGCAAGCTACAGGCACCCAAGGGCCAAGGGACACGGCCCACGGGCGCCCGTCTCAAAAAGAGCCTCTTCGATGTGCTCGGCGCCGAGCTCGAAAACGCGCGGGTTTTAGATTTATTCGCCGGCGCGGGGGCGCTCGGCCTCGAAGCGCTCTCGCGCGGCGCGGCCGACGTGGTCTTTGTGGAAAAGGGTCGCCGCGCGGCAGAAGCGATCCAGAAGAATATCGACGAGCTCGGCGTCGATGAGCGCACCGAGCTGCGGGTTTTGAGCGTCCACTCTGCGCTTACGGGGCTCGCCGAGCAAGACCGTTCCTTCGATCTCGTTTTTGCCGATCCGCCTTATCGGATTCAAAGGACGTCCCCAAAGGCGGACGAGCTCGAGAAACTCCTCAAGGTACTCGGGGAGTCTAGCCTGGTCACGGAAGACGGACGCGTGGTCGTCGAACATCACCACAAAATGGAGCTAAAAGAGCGCTATGGCGCGCTCGAGCTCACGCGGCGGCTCAAGGCCGGCGAGAGCTGCTTCACGCTCTACGCGCGGGTATGCTAGGCTTTGGCGCGTGCCGAGTTCAATTCCTCGCATCGCGTTATACCCAGGGTCGTTCGACCCTTTGACAATGGGTCATGTGGACATTATTCAGCGCGGAAGCGCTCTGTTCGACACCATCATCGTGGCGGTTCTCGAGAACGTGAGCAAAGAGCCGCTCTTCACTGTCGACGAGCGGATCGAGATGATCCAGGACACGTTTAAACCGAGCGATAACGTCGAGGCGGCTGCATTCAGCGGACTTCTCGTGGAATATGCGGCCTCTCGGAAGGCGAGCACGATCGTGCGTGGAGTTCGCGCCATCTCGGATTTCGAGTATGAGTTTCAAATGGCGCTGATGAACCGGCGCCTCGCGCCCATGATCGAGACCGTCTTCATGATGCCCGCCGAGGAATATTCCTATGTGAGCTCCCGAATCGTGAAAGAAGTCGCGAGCCTCGGCGGCAAAGTAACCGGGCTCGTCCCTGAGGGTGTCGAGGCGCGGCTTTTGGAGAGAGTGCGGAAGTCATGACGGGAGTAGCTTGCACCTCGCCTCGCGCGTGAGCCAAATCAGCCCGTCGCCCACGATGGCGGTGATGGCCGAGGCGATGCGGCTCACGGCCGAAGGTGAAGACGTCGTCGATTTCTCGGCGGGTCAGCCGGATTTCCCGACGCCTGAGCACATCAAAAAAGCTGGTGAGGACGCGATCGCGCAGAACTTCACCCGCTATACCGCGAATCCAGGAATGCCGGAGCTTCGCCAGGCGGTGGCCGATCGCTATCGTGAAGATTACGGACTCGCGTTCGATGGAGCGAACGTCATTATTACTAGCGGCGGCAAACACGCTCTGCTCGATCTCATGCTCGCGCTCGTGGATGCGGGCGACGAGGTCGTGATCCCAACGCCGTACTGGATGACGTTCGCCGAGCAGGTCCGCCTGGCCGGAGGGAGGCCTGTCCTGGTGCCGACCTCGGAAGGGGACGGCTTCCGCGTGACGGCCGAAGTCGTAGCACCCGCGATCACGGATCGCACCCGCATTTTGTTGCTGAATTTTCCCGCGAATCCGACGGGCGCGCTCATCGGGGACGACGAAGTTCGAGCGCTCGGCGATCTCGTCGCGGATCGCGACATCTTCTTCCTTTGGGACGACACCTATGCGCGACTCATGTTCCAGCCCGCGCCCTCTGCGGCATTCCAAGCCGTTCAGAAGAAGCTGGGCGATCGGTTTCTCATCGCGGGTACGGCGTCGAAAGCCTATGCGATGACGGGCTGGCGGATCGGTTGGGCCATGGGCCCCGAGGTCATCATCAAAGCATGCGCTTCGCTCCAGAGTCACATGACGTCGAACGCGAGCTCGATCTCCCAGAAAGCCGCGCTCACGGCGCTCACTTCGGATCAGGGGCCGCTCGCCGAGATGATCACCGAGTACGCGTGGCGCGCGAAGCGGCTTCAGGACGGTTTGCTCGAGATCCCCCACGTGCGCGTCGCGATGCCGGGGGGAGGTTTCTATTTGTTCCCGAAT
Source organism: Candidatus Marinacidobacterales bacterium (assembly GCA_965197495.1). Lineage (GTDB taxonomy): Bacteria > Acidobacteriota > Vicinamibacteria > Marinacidobacterales > SMYC01 > SMYC01. Next base: position 8,525,961 of record OZ240210.1, on the reverse strand, counting down.
ATCGCGGCCTATCTCCGTGACGGCGAGACGACGACCGATTTTGCCGGCGAGCTCTTGAGCGAGGAGCGTGTTGCCGTCGTGCCTGGGCTTGCTTTCGGGCATGACGGCCACCTGCGCACGAGCTTCGCCTGCTCGCTCGAGCGTATCGAGGAAGGCATCGTGCGTATGCAGCGCTTTTTTGCGGCTCGGGCGGCCCGTTCCTCTTCATGAAAAAGCTCTCCGCAGTTCTCGTCAATCTTCAAAACCCGCGCGAGAAGGTGTGGGGCATCCTGCTTTCGATCCAGTCGAGCGGCATTACCCTCCGCGGGATCGACTTGAACTCCTTTGAGGATTGGTCCCGCTCCGTCGCGCGCGGCGAGGGCGAAATGGGTCTCAGCACCACGTTCCTCCCCATCCACCGCGTCGAGCGCGTGAGCGAGGACGAAACGATTGGGAGCGCGCAGTCTTTCGCCGACATCTTCGAAGAGCGGGTCGGTACGGACGTGTGGACCCATCTCGGCCTGAAGCGAGGGCTCCCGGCGGGTGCGCCCGAGCCACAGGCGATGGCTCGCGGCGGCTTTATGACCCTCAGAGAGGCGGAGACCGACTATATCGATCGTGTCGTCGAACACTGCGGAGGCGACCGGCCCGCCGCCGCCGAGATTCTAGGCCTAACAGAAGCGGCCCTCGACGCTGAGCTCGGCGAGCGTCCCCAAGATTAACTAAGGTTGGATCAATATTAAGAAAAGCGTAACGCAAAGGCGCAAAGTCGCAAAGGCGCAAAGAAAGGACAAGAAAAGAAAAGAAGATGAGAGGAAACGCTCTTGTCGCTAAGTTTTTGGGTCCTAAACCTATCAGAACCGAGGTCTGTCACTGAGAGCGATGGATAAGACAAGAATGACCCCCCTTGTGTCAGGGGGGTGGTGCGCGAGCCTAACCTGGCCAGTGCCTTAGAGGTGGGAAGGGAGCAAGCGGACCTTTCTTTCTTTCTTTCTTTTTCGGTTCTCCTGTCGTTTCTGGGGATCTGATTTGGGCGCGAGGGTATGGCCTATGGACGCTGCCGCGATTGTGGAAAACACCGGAAACTCCTGGAGAGAGAGGCGTTAGGGATGGGTTGTGAGCAGGTACAAACGTAGCAGCGGCGTTTTCCACAATCGCTTGGAAAACGCTTCGCGTTTCCCACAAGCGCCCACAGGCCCCTCCTGATATATACAAGAAGGATTCATTCATTTGGAATAAGGAAGGGGAGGCATCGATCAGTGGAGGCTATGGAAAACGCCCTTCCAGGCTTCGAAGAGAGCTCAGTCGTGAGCAAGGCCTTGAACGATCCGGACCGTGGGGGCGTTTCCCACAGCCTCGTTTCGCGCTGCGGGGCAGTGGCATTTGGTGAGGCCTGTGGGTTGAGAGGGTAAGCCATGTTTAGATGCGCATCGGCGAGAACGCTAGAATCCTTTTTCGGCAAGAAAAAGGAGCGTTCTCGCGATGCGCGTTACCACGTTAGTCAACAAGCTCATCGGATTGCAAGGCCTGTGGGTCCGAAATTTCCACTTCCAGGCGGACAAAGCCAGAGTGGTGGTGGATGTAGTACCACGGAGGAGGAAGCCTCTGTGCGGGGTTTGCGGTCGAAAGGTCCGCAAGAACAAAGATCGCTACAATCGTTACTGGCGGTACTTGGACCTGTTCGGTGTCCGGAGCTATCTTCGCTACTCGATCCGGCGAGTGGTTTGTCGGCGTTGTGGCGTGGTCAAAGAAAAGGTGCCTTGGGCCGACAAGGGGAGCCGCTTTACCAAGAGCTTCGAACAAGAGGTAGCGTGGCTGGCACAGAGGACAGACGTCAGCGCCGTCGCGGAATATTTCCGTGTGACGTGGCGTTCGGTGCGACGGATCATCCAGCGGGTGGTTGCCGAGCAACGGGATGAGCGGCGCGAGCTCGATGGATTGCGGGTGATTGGGATGGACGAGATCAGCTACCGCAAACGCCATAAGTACTTAACAGTGGTAATAGACCATCTCAGCGGCCGGGTCGTCTGGGCGGGAAAGGAGCGCAAGGCCAAGACGCTGCTGCGGTTTTTCCGCAAGCTCGGACCACAAAGAGCCGCGGAGCTCGAAGCGGTCAGCATGGACATGTGGGAGCCGTACATAACTGTCGTCGGCAAAAAGGCTCCTCAGGCACGGGTGATCTTTGACCGCTTCCACATCGTCAAGCATCTGAACGAGGCCGTGGATAAGACCCGGCGCGAGCTGGTGCGCGAGCTCAAAGGGACTGCCCGACGCAACCTCAAGAACACCAAGTTTCCCCTTCTCAAGGCCAAACACAACCGCAGCGCGAAAGACAAACGGGTGCTCCGCGAGCAGGTGCGAGCTAATCGTCGCCTCTACCGCGCCATGCTTCTGCGCGACGACTTCATGGACCTCTACACCTACAAAACCGAGACATGGGCCAAGAAGTTTCTCCGAGGATGGCTGCGGCGCGCTATGAGCTCGAGGATAGAGCCCGTCAAACGCGCGGCGAAGATGATCCGCAGCCACTTCGATGGCGTCATCGCGTGGGTCACGTGGAGACTCAGCAACGGCCGACTCGAAGGAATGAACAACAAAATCCGGCTGCTGAGCCACCGCAGCTTTGGACTCCACTCTGCCGAAGCTCTCATCAGTCTCGTCTACCTAAACTGTGGCGGTCTCACCCTCGAGAGGATCCACTGAAATGGCAGGAGAGGCTCTTTTTCTTTGCGCCTTTGCGCCTTTGCGTTACGCTTTTCTTATTATTGATCTTGGTATTGATCTTGCCCCGAAACGTGAACGGAATTCGCGATTTTGGCGGGTTAGAGCCTAATGCCCGAGGCGAGTAGGCTCCGCTTGGTGGAAAATGCGCCTGAATGTTAGACTGAGCTGTTTGTAAGCGAGTCACTTCCTAGATCACACATCCCACTCTCCGTCGGTGCTTCGTTCCTGGCGGCGGGAGGCAGGAGATCCATGAGCACGAGCGCTACCACGCCGCCGGATGGCGGACGCATCACGATTGAAAATGGCAAACTGGACGTACCCGACAATCCTGTCATCCCCTTCATCGAGGGTGACGGCACGGGGCGCGACATTTGGCGCGCGAGCCAGCGTGTCTTCGACGCTGCGGTCGAGAAAGCTTACGGCGGCAAGCGGAAAATCAATTGGTACGAGGTCCTCGCGGGCGAGAAAGCCTTCAACGAGACGAACAGCTGGCTTCCCGAAGAGACGCTTGCGGCGTTTCGCGAATATCTCGTCGGCATCAAGGGCCCGCTTACGACCCCGGTCGGCGGCGGCATCCGCTCTCTCAACGTCGCGCTCCGGCAACAACTTGACCTCTATGTTTGTATCCGGCCCGTGAAGTGGTACGAAGGCGTCCCGAGCCCCGTCAAGAAGCCGCAGGACGTCGACATCGTCATCTTCCGCGAGAACACCGAAGACATCTACGCCGGCATCGAGTATCTTGCTGAGAGCGGTGAGGCGAACAAGGTCATCGAGTTCCTCCAGAACGAGATGAACGTGAAGAATATCCGCTTCCCCGCGACGAGCGGCATCGGCATCAAGCCAGTGAGCAGAGAGGGAACGGAGCGGCTCGTGCGGGCGGCGATCAACTATGCTCTCGAGGAGAATCGGCGGAGCGTCACCCTCGTGCACAAAGGCAACATCATGAAGTTCACCGAAGGGGCCTTCCGTGACTGGGGTTATGCGATCGCGGCGAAGGATTTCCGCGACGAAACGGTGAGCGAGCGCGAGAGCTGGATCCTCGGCAATCGTGAGGCCAGTTCCGATATCTCCCTCGCCGATAACGCGCGGGCGGTCGAGCCCGGCTACGACTTGATGCCGGAGGAGCGTCAGAAGGAAGTCCTCGCCGAGGTCGAGCAGACGATGAACGCTCTCTGGGAGAGCCACGGCTCTGGCAAGTGGAAAGAGAAACTCCTCATCCGTGATGCCATCGCCGACATCACGCTCCAGCAGGTACTGACGCGCGCCAAGTCCTTCGACGTCATCGCCACGTTGAACTTGAACGGCGACTATATCTCCGACGCGCTCGCGGCGCAGATCGGCGGCATCGGTATTGCTCCCGGGGGCAACATCAATTACGTTACCGGCCACGCCATCTTCGAGGCGACGCACGGGACCGCACCCAAATATGCCGATCAGGACAAAGTCAATCCCGGCTCCGTGATCCTCTCGGGTGTGCTCATGTTCCAGTACATGAAGTGGAACGAGGTAGCGGACCTCATCGAGTCGAGCATCGAAAAAACGATCGCGCAAAAACGCGTGACCTATGACTTCGAGCGCCTCATGGAAGGCGCCACCAAGCTCAAGACGTCCGAGTTCGCCTCGGCCATGATCGAGAACATGTAAGAAACAGGAGATAGAAATGGGAAGGTACAAAGTTACCGTTGTCGGAGCTGGCAATGTTGGCGCCACCACCGCCCAGCGTGTGGCGGATGCCGAGGTCGCCGATGTCGTGATGATCGACATCCTCGAGGGCGTTCCGCAGGGTAAAGGCCTCGACATGCTGGAGGCGTGCCCGGTGAGCGGCTCCGATGTCCAAATCATCGGCACGAACGACTACAAAGACACCGCCGGCTCCGACATCGTCGTGATCACGGCTGGGCTACCGCGCAAGGCGGGGATGAGCCGCGACGATCTCTTGAAGAAGAACTACGAGATCGTCAAAGCTGTCACCGAGCAAGCGGTCGCGAGCTCGCCCGACGCGATCCTCATCGTTGTCTCGAACCCGCTCGATGCGATGGTGCAGACCGCGTTCAAAGTCAGTGGTTTTCCTAAAGAGCGCGTGATGGGGATGGCGGGCGTGCTCGACTCTGCCCGCATGCGCGCATTCATCGCCATGGAGCTGAAAGTCTCCGTCGACAACATCCACGCCTTCGTGCTCGGCGGCCATGGCGACGACATGGTGCCGCTGCCGCGTTACTCGACGGTGGCGGGCATCCCGCTTCCGGATCTCCTCTCGCAAGAGCGTATCGATGCTATCGTTTCGCGCACCCGCAAAGGCGGTGGTGAGATCGTCAGCTATCTGAAAACGGGTTCGGCTTATTACGCGCCTTCGGCCTCGATCCTCGAGATGGTGAACGCGATCTTGAAGGACAAGAAGAAGATCCTTCCGACCGCCGCTTATCTCGAAGGCGAGTACGGCATCAACGGACTCTACATGGGGGTTCCCGCGAAGCTCGGCTCGAGGGGTGTCGAGGAAATCATCGAGATTCACCTGACGAACGAGGAGCGCGCCGCGCTTCAGAAATCAGCGGCCTCGGTCGAGGAGCTCGTCGGCATCATCGGTGTGTAGCGGCGTGTAGCGGATGAACGTTCACGAATATCAGGCAAAAGCACTGCTCGCGCGCTTCGGGGTCGAGACCCCGCGCGGGATTAAAGTCGACACGGTGGACGAGGCGCTCGCGGCGGCGAAAGAGCTCGGGCTTCCCGTCATCGTGAAGGCGCAGATCCACGCCGGTGGCCGCGGCAAGGGCGGCGGCGTCAAGCTCGCGAAGACCGAAGACGAAGTCAAGACGATCGCGGGCGAGATCCTCGGAATGACCCTCGTGACGGCGCAGACGGGTCCGGAAGGCAAGCTCGTTCGGAAGCTCCTCATCGAAGAAGGGCTCAACATCAAGGACGAGCTCTACGTCAGCTTCCTCATCGACCGCGCCATAGGACGGACGATTTGTATCGCGAGCGCTTCGGGAGGCATGGAGATCGAGAAGGTCGCCGAGGAGACGCCCGAGAAGATCCCGCGCGTCGAGATCGATCCTGCGATCGGGATGCGTCCCTACCAAGCACGCGAGCTCGCCTTTGGCCTCGGGCTCGAGGGCGACGTGCTGAAAAAGGCGGTGCGTTTCCTGACGACGCTCTATGGCGCCTTCCGCGGTCTCGACGCTTCGCAAGTCGAGATCAATCCGTGCCTCGTGACCCAAGAGGGCGACGTGCTCGCGCTCGACGCGAAACTCAATCTCGACGACGCCGCGCTCTTCCGCCACAAGGACGTGCTCGAGCTTCGCGACACCGACGAGGAGTCCCCGCTCGAGGTCGAGGCTTCGAAATTCAGCCTAAACTACATCAAGCTCGACGGCAATGTCGGCTGCATGGTGAACGGCGCTGGACTCGCGATGGCGACGATGGACATCATCAAGCTCGCAGGTGGCGCCCCGGCAAACTTTCTCGACGTGGGGGGAGGCGCGAGCGCCGAACAGATCAAGAATGCGTTCCGCCTCTTGATCTCCGACGACCAGGTGAAAGCGGTGCTCATCAATATCTTTGGCGGCATCTTGCGGGTCGACCGGCTCGCCGAGGGCGTCATCGCCGCTGTGAAAGAGCTCGATGTGAAGATCCCCATCGTCATCCGAGCCGAGGGAACGAATGTAGCTCTCGGCAAGAAGATGCTCGCCGAGTCAGGGCTGAACTTCTTGACGGCCGACAGCATGCAGGAAGCGGCGGACAAAGTCGTCGCGCAGCTAGGAGGCGCCGCGTGAGCGTCCTCATCGACAAGAGTACGCGCCTCGTCGTTCAAGGCATCACCGGCCGCGAAGGGCAGTTTCACACCAAAGGCGCCATCGAATATGGGACCGAGGTCGTCGCCGGCGTGACACCGGGCAAAGCCGGACAGAAAGTCGAAGGCGTTCCCGTCTTCAACACCGTGGCCGACGCGGTCAAGGAAACCGGCGCCAATGCTTCCGTCATCTTCGTGCCGCCGCCATTCGCTGCGGATGCCATCTTGGAAGCGGTCGACGCCGAACTCGCGCTCGTCGTTTGCATCACGGAAGGCGTTCCCGCGCTCGACATGGTCGACGTGATGCGGGTCGTCGAAGGCTCGAAGACAAGGCTCATCGGACCGAACTGCCCCGGGCTCATCTCGCCCGGGAAGGCCAAGATCGGGATCATGCCCGGCCACATTCACAAAGAAGGCCCGGTGGGTGTGGTCTCTCGCAGCGGTACTTTGACCTACGAGGCCGTTTATCAGCTGACGAAGCGCGATATCGGCCAATCCACTTGTATCGGGATCGGAGGCGACCCCGTGATCGGAACGACTTTCGTCGACGCGCTCGAGCTGTTCCAGGCGGACACGGATACGGAAGCCATCATCATGATTGGCGAGATTGGTGGCAGCGCCGAAGAGACGGCGGCCGAGTACATCAAGGCCAATGTCACCAAGCCTGTCGTGTCGTTCATCGCCGGTCAGACCGCGCCTCCGGGCCGTCGCATGGGCCACGCCGGCGCCATCGTGATGGGCGGCAAGGGTACGGCGGCGGATAAAATGGCGACGCTCGAAGCGATGGGCGTCACGGTGGTGAAAAGCCCTGCCGATATGGGCCAAAGAATGAAGGACATCCTCAGTTAACAGAGACCGTTCATGACTGAAAAAACGTTTTCCATCATCAAGCCAGACGGCGTGCGCCAAGGCGACACCGGCAAGATCCTCGCGCGTATCGAAGAGGCCGGCTTCAAGATGCTCGGCCTGCGCATGATCCAAATGACGAGCCGGCACGCGGAGGGTTTCTACGCCGTGCACAAAGAGCGGCCTTTTTTCGGAAGCCTCACGCAGTTCATGTCCTCGGGGCCTTGTGTCGTCATGGTCCTCGAGAAGGACAACGCCATCGAGGACCTGCGGAAGCTGATGGGCGCGACCGATCCCGCGAAAGCCGATGAAGGCACCATTCGCAAGGATTTCGCGAGCTCGATCGAGGCCAACGTCATCCACGGCTCGGATTCGTCCGAAACGGCCGCGGCCGAGATCCCCTACTTCTTTACGTCGCTCCAGATTCAGGACTGAGGACTGAGGTGATGCGCGATGCCGTCCATCAAGGCGGATAAATGGATTCGGAGGATGGCGCTCGAGCACGGGATGGTCGACCCCTTCGTCGATCATCAAATCCGAGAAAACGTGATTTCTTACGGGCTCTCGTCCTACGGCTATGACATCCGTGTCTCGGACGAGTTCAAGATCTTCACGAACGTCAACACCGCGGTCGTCGACCCCAAGAACTTCGATCCGAAGAGCCTCGTCGATTTCAAAGGCGAAGTCTGCATCATTCCGCCCAACTCCTTCGCGCTCTCGAACACTGTCGAGAATTTTCGCATCCCGCGAAACGTTTATGCGGTGTGCATCGGCAAATCCACTTACGCGCGCTGCGGCATCATCATCAACGTGACGGGCTTCGACGCGGAGTGGGAAGGCAACGCCACCCTCGAGATCTCGAACACGACGCCGCTCCCGTGCCGCATCTACGCGAACGAGGGCATTGCCCAGGTGCTCTTTTTCGAGAGCGACGAAGAATGTGCGCTCTCGTACAAGGACAAGCAGGGCAAGTATCAAGGGCAGGAGCACATCACGCTGCCCAAGCTGGAAAGGGAGTAAGTTGAAGCTTGTCGAAGGCGATGCCCTCAAAGCGAGGCTCGCGTCCGATCCGCCGCTGGTCGAAGACTTCGTCGACCAAGAGACGCAGATTCAAATGAACGGCGTCGACTTCACCCTGCGCGAGGTGGCGCGCTTCGGGGACGAGCCCGGCGCCATCGATTTCGACAACTCCGAGCGCCGGATGCCCGAGACCTTCCCCATCGAGCCGGACAGCGACGGATGGTGGCATCTCGAGCCCGGCCCCTACTGGGTCGTCTATAACGAGATCGTCAACATCCCAGCTGACATGTTCGGGATGGCGCGCACGCGCTCGAGCCTTCTCAGAAGCGCCGCGCATATCGGCACCGCGCTCTGGGACTCGGGCTATTCGGGCCGGAGCGGCTCGGTGCTCGTCGTGCACAATCCCGCAGGCCTTCGGCTCAAACGGGATGCGCGCGTCCTGCAGCTCGTGTTCTACGCCCTGGACGGCCCCGCGGCCAAGACCTATGCGGGGCGGTATCAGGACGAGAATAAGTGAGTTTCAGCATTCAGGATTCAGGATTCAGCATTCAGGAATATTAGGGGTCCTCGGTCCTTTCAACCTCCGCCACTCACCTAAAGGCCCAGCTATTCGCACGATCCTTCTGGAGCGCGGAGAGCGAACGTTTGACACGTCTGTAAATACCGGGCATTCAAGGGGGACCGGCTAGCCAGGTGAGTTTCTCCCTGCCATGCTTGGGCATGATGAGAGCCCTCCGAGTTCGCCAGACCTACGACCATAGGCTGCGCGATGCCATCGCCGCGACGGGTAATGCGGACCTGTTCGCGGCGGTGCGGCGTCTCGTCGCCTTCTACGTCGGTGAGCACAATGAAAAGATCCCGCGCGCTCTTCTCGGCGGTCGCACACCAGACGAGGTGTACTTCGGACCGGGAGGAGAATCTGCGAGAGCACTTCTCCGAGCAACGCAAGAGAGCGCAGCGGGTCAGGAGCGCGACGAATCGAGCACCGAGTTGCCATCGCTGCGAATCTTCACGCGCGGGTCCCGCTGTGCGGATTGTCACCAGACCACGAGCTCGTCGAAAACCTACTCGCAATTGTCCATGAGGTCTGTGTGAGCAGCACGGCTTCGGTCATCGCGCCAATCGCTGTTTCGCCTGTTCGATGAGCTCAGAGCCCTTTTCGCTCTTGGGCTTAGGGACGTTGCCGTGGGGGGCGGCGATTGTATTGCCCGGCGCTACAAATCCCCACTCGTCGTGCTGGGTTCACCGCTTCGCGACACGGGCGTTGTAGCGGAGCCGGCTACAGGGGTATCGGCTTGCGCCGTCGCATTTCACCACCCATGAACCCATCGCCCCGGAGGCGCCACACATCGGGCGTGGTGTCGCCAAACCTTCTTCTAGAGCGGGCGCCCGACGTCCGCCAGCTCCGGGCCCTCGTCCAAAACGAGTGGGTTTGTGTCGGCAGTCTCTGAATCGGAGCGACTGGCATGGAAGTTGCTGAAGGATCTACCCGACGGAGTGAAGCAAGAAATGGCGAATTCTCTAAACGACTACGACGTCGTCATTCTCGGGGCAGGTTTCGCCGGAGGCTGCCAGGCCCGTCATCTTCTGCTCAACGTCCCCGGTATTCGCATCGCCATCATAGAACCGCGCAGCGAGGAACAGATGCGCCAGGATCGCCGCATCGGCGAGTCCACCGTCGAGATGGCGGGGCTGCTGCTCACAAAAGAGCTCGGTCTTCACGAGCATCTCATCGAGAACCATCCGCCGAAGTACGGGCTCAACTTTCACTGGCCCCGGGACCCGGGCAAGACCGATCGTCTCGAGGATCACTATTCCGTGTGGTGCAATCGTAACCCCACGTTTCCCGCGTTCCAGGTGCGCCGCGGCAAGCTTGAGGCTGATCTGCTGCGAATGAACCGACGAAGGGGCGCGGCGCTCTACCGGGGCCGAGCCCACGAGCTGGACCTTCCTCCCGGCGATCAGATCAAGTCGGTGTGGGTGAGAACCGAATCGGGTGAACGTGTCATTCGCGCCAGGCACGTGGTCGACTCGTCCGGCCGTCAGCACTTGGTGGGACGCCGTTACGACAATGTCCTCCAGGGTCCAGACCACCACTTCGGGCTCGACAACGGCGCGTCCTGGTTCCGGATCCGAGGCGTCGACCGTACCATCTTTCATGACGGCCTCGACCCCCTGGGCTCCACCGCGAGTCACTACTACGCGACCAACCACTGGTTTGGTCACGGTCACTGGGCGTGGATGATCCCCATCGATATCCAGGAGCAGGAGCTGTCGATCGGCGTCGTTCATCACCACGACGTCCTTCCGGCTCAGACGATCAACACCCGGGAGAAGCTTCTTGGCTTCCTCGACAAGAACCACACGCTCCTCTACCGTTTGGCGACGAGCGGCGAGATCGCCGACTACCGCTACCTCAAGCACCCCTGCCACTCGAGTAAGGTCCTGTTCTCCAAGGACAACTGGTACGTGATCGGTGACGCCGCCTACATTTTCGACGCGTTCTATTCGCTGGGCACTTCCACCATCGCGTTCCAGGTCCAAAGCGTTACCGAGATCATCTGCGCCAAGCTCGCAGGAGAGCCGGATGCCGAAAAGACGCGAGAGAGTGCGCACGCCTTCAACCGCTGGTACATGAAGACCACGAACCACATCTACCGGCACCACGCCCGCCAGCTCGGTCACGCGAGCGTGATGAGCTGGAGGATTTATTTCGAGTACCTCTACTGGTATGGGTCGCAGGTCCCGATGTTCGTGGGCAAATGGCCCTCAACCGTCGATTCGTCCGATTCCTTCTCGCTACCTGCGAGCGCTGGTTCATCAATGAAGTCTACGAGCAACTGAACACTCTCGTCGATCGGAACGCGAACATCGGTTTCATGGATACTCACCGCGCGGACCAGCTCATCGGGAAGTTCACGACATGGAACCTACACGAGGACTACATCGACAATACGCGCTTCGAGCGTGAGCAGCTCAACATCTTTGCTACTGCATCGAAGATGTATCGCTACCTGCTCGTCTGGTACCTCAAGCTCCAGTGGAGGGGCTTCGGACCCTTCTTTTGGCTGAAGAGGCGGCGAATCCGTCACCTGCTTCACTTGATCACCCGGTCGCTGATCGTAGGGCTCGCGGGAATCGGCCATCGCATCTGCTGGATGCGCCGGCCCGCAAACCGGGAGATGGCGGAGATGCGGGAGGCGTTTCGGGACTATCGGCACCAGGCCAGACTCGAGCCTTGGATGGATGCGGTCCCCGACGCTCGCAAGCCGACCGAGGGACTTTCGCCCACTGGATAGATCGACGATGAATTTGCCGGATACCACGCTCGTTCAGCACGGCTGAAGCTCGCGACCGTTGCCGCACCGGTGGCTCTGGTGAACCACTCCATAAGAAGTTACCTGTTGGGGAAGGCCTACGCGGAAAACAAGCAGATACGCTTCGATGACGAGGGCCTCTGCGTCGCCGCTTTGTTCCACGATCTAGGTCTTTGTCCCGCTTATCGAGATCGCTCGCGGGCCTTTCCTCACAGCGCGAGCCGGGCACTCCGAGCCTTCCTCCGAAAGCATGAATGCGATGAGGCGCGTATCGCATCGTTTTCCGACGCGGTCGATTTCCATTTCGGGCTCTTTCCGCGGTGGGCGGATGACCCTGTGGTGGGGCTACTTCACGTAGGCGCGTGGATGGACGTCACCAGGCGCAAGCGATGGACCGTCACAGAGAAAGCCCGAGAGGTGACTCGGGCCTACCCCAGGATCGGTTTCGATCGACGGTTCGCCTTGGACGTTTTGCGAAGCATCGGGGGAGCCCGTTCGTGCGTCGGGCTCTTGTTTCCAGGCCGTGAGCGGGGGGCTTGACCCCTGCCGCGATCCCTCGAAGGAGGAGCCACCATGGCTACGTTCAACGAATCGGGACTCAGATACGATTTCTCTGACTTCGCCGATTTCTGGCCTTTTTATCTTTCACGACATATGAACCGTACGAACCGGCACTGGCACTTCGCCGGCATAACCGGGACTTTGATACTGCTCGTGAGCTTCGTGGCGACCGGAAGCATCTTGCTTCTACCGATAGCTCTGGCTTCGAGCTACTTTCCGGTCTGGGTGGGTCACTTCGGCTACGAGAAGAACGTCCCGGCGTCTTTCCAATACCCGATCCTTTCCGTCCAAGGAGACCTATATATGTACTGGCGGATGTGGACCCGAAAGCTCAGCTTCGACTTCGACCGTCACCGGGAGCTGATCACGAACTTCCGTAGAGTTGCCGAGCAGCTTCGAGCTTCTCGAGCGGGGACGAGCTGAAGTGACGACCGTGGACTACGGCCTGGACGCGCCCGGCTGGATCTGGGGACTCTCCATTGGCGCGGCCATCCTGATTTGGACCGGACCCCTCCTCGTGCCAGCGTGGCTACCGGTCCTCGCTGGTTTGGGCATACTCGCCTACGCGGGAGCGCTCGTCTTCCTCGATAACCGCGAGGGACCGTTGCTCGTTCAGGGGGGCCTCGACGACTACCGAGTAATCGCGGAACTCGACGGCCACGCTGTTGTGCGACGAACCTCCCAGATACCAGACCCCATCCGCCAGCTTTTCCGACTCCACGCGGACCGGCGGGACGGTTGCCTCGCGCACGGTGGCAGGGACGGCTAGCCCATGTTTACCCTTTATGAGCACCCTAACGCTCGTAAGTGACTGAATTCAAAGGAACGGGGGTTGGATTTCGCCCAAAACGTAGAGACAGAGATTGTGCTTTGAGCGCCATTAATACGTTGTAATCGTGGACAATGACATGTAGTATGCGTGAGGACAGGTTATGTTCTTCCGCATCGTTCGGGCCGCAGGCGGCAAAGGGGTTCAACATGAGTATGTCCGCCTGGTCGAGTCGTATCGGGAGCACGGCAAGCCGAAGCAACGCGTAGTGTGCAACTTGGGGCGCAAGGAACTTCTAGTTGCCAATCTCGACTCCCTCAATCGGTTGCTTGGGGCCGGTGAACCGGCCGACACCGAGCGAGCAGCCGAGCAGGTCGCGGGGGCAGACGCGTGGGATTGGGGTCCGATGCTGGTGACGGCGACGCTGTGGCGCGAGTTCGGGCTGGAGCAGATTCTCGACCGGCTCGGGGGCCGCGGCAAGCGGGACGGAGTGGCGCTAAGCGAGCGAGCTTTGGTGCTGGTCGCCAACCGGCTATGTGCTCCGTCAAGCGAGCACGGTCTGGCGCGCTGGCTCGAGACCGACTTCGTCTGCGACCGGCAGGGGCGGCGGTGGGTGCCGCAGTGGCGCGATGATGGGGAACGGCGAGCGAGTCGCTCCCCGCGGGTTCGCGTGGAGTTTCGCCAACTCAAGCAATGGTACCGAACGCTCGACCAGCTGCATGCCCGCAAAGAACAGATCGAGAAGGAGCTGTTTTTGCGCTTGCGGGATCTGTTTTCGCTTGAGGTTGACATGGTGTTTTACGACCTGACGTCGACGTACTTCGAAGGTCAAGGCCCTCCGGGGCTCGGCGCCCACGGCTACAGTCGCGACCGCAGACCGCGTAACCGGCAAGTGCTTATCGGTCTGGTGATGGTGGACGGTTGGCCGATCGCCCACCATGTTTTCGCCGGCAACTGGCGTGACGCGAAAACGGTGCCGCAGGTGCTCAACGATCTCAACGAACGATTCGGTTTGCACCGCGTGGTTTTTGTCGGCGACCGAGGGATGGTAACGAGCGACAGCCTGGCAGTGGTGCGCTCGCGCAAGCAGGGCTATCTCGTCGGGCTGCAAAGACGACGGCGCGAGGAGGTCTATCGTTACATCGAGCGCGCCAGCGGAGAGTGGATCGACTGCCCTGGTGGCATCACGGTGAGCGAAAAAGCCGAGCCACCTAAGACTCGTGTGCAAGAAGTCCGCTCCGAGCAGTCTGGGGTGCGCATCTTCGTCGTTCACAGCGACGAAAGGCTCGCCTACGAGCGCGGGCAGAGGCTGCGGGCCATGGGACGTGCCCGTGCGGCATTCGAGGCCCTCGAGCGCCGCGTGCGCGACGGACGATTGAAAGCCCCCGAGAAAATCGGTGCCGCCGCCGCGCGCATACAGACACGCCACCACGGTCACCGTTACTACGACTGGGAGTACAAAAACGGTCGCTTCCGCTTCTTCGAGCACCCCGTCAACCTCAAGCGCGAGCAAGCCTACGAGGGTAAGTACGTTATTCAAACCGAGGAGCAAAACCTCTCTCCGGTCGACGCCGTGCGTCTTTACAAGGACCTAAACGAGGTCGAGCGAGCCTTCTCATGCCTTAAGGATGTCATTGAGATGCGTCCCGTTTACCACCAGACCGATGAGCGTGTGGAGGCACATCTTTTCGTAGCTACGCTGGCCTTCCTTGTGCATCGGGCTCTTGAGAAAAAGCTCAAGGTCGCCGAACTCGACCTGTCCGCAACCGAGGCACTACAAGCGCTACGCTCGGTCCGGGTCGTCGACTTACAGCTGGGTTCTGGGCGGACTAAGCGCGTCGTCACGCGCGGCACCGCTCGCGCCAACTCGATCCTGACTGCACTCGGCATCGTTGAACGCGACCCGCCAGCCTTCTCCGAGGAGGTGCTGTCAGCGTAGAGACAAACCGCCGATCTCGATCCTTTGTTTTCGATGACTTAGACACCTAAAAGGGAAACATGGGCTAGCTCTCGCCTCGGTCGCGTCGTTAGCCACGGCGCAAAGCACTGCCTGGCGGCCCGTCGTGATGGCGAACCACAGCATGGTGGCTTCCGGCCATCCTTTGGCCTCGATGGCGGGAATGCGGATTCTCGAGAAGGGCGGAAACGCCGCCGATGCCGCGGTCGCGGCGTGGACCGTTCAGGGGCTCGTGGAGCCGGGCATGACCGGTCTCGGCAGCGACGCCTTCGTGATGATTTACTTGGCCAAGTCCGGGCAAGTGAAGTTCATCAACGGAACCGGCCCCGCCCCGGGCGGGGCGACGCCTGAGCTCTATAAAGCGAAGGGGGGCATCCCCGGTGCGGGGCCGCTCGCCTCGGATGTTCCGGGGGCACTCGACGGCATCGGGCTCGCCCTCGAGAGCTACGGGACCTTTTCTTATGCGGACGCGTTCGCCCCCGCGATCGAGATCGCGAAGAAAGGCTTCCCGGTGTCTTACCATCTCGCGGGCCAGCTCGAGCGGCGGCAGCAGAAGCTCGCCGCCTTTGCCTCGACCAAGGCGATCTGGTTCAGGGACGTCATCAGCAGTCACTTCCAAAGCTCCTTCTGGCCCCACGAGGCGGCGAACAAGCTTCGCGTTCCGAGCTCGCTTCCCGAGCACGTCCTCGAGGCGCTGGCCGCAAAAGGGCACGATCTCGAGATTCGCGACTATCGCGGCGTGGGCTCGGTCAAGGCCGTCCTCATCGATCTCGTATCGGGAGCATTGATGGGAGGTGTGAGCCCGACGGGCGACAGCTACGTCATCGGGTGGTGAATCGTGGGCCGCACAACGTTCAGGAGGGTAAGTCTCCCGCGACCCTAAACGCTACGAGCTCCGCCGAGCCCGGATTCGCGAGGAACTTCGACCGGAGGAAGGTCTCGAGTGGATCAGCTCACTTCGTGCCCCTCAGATTCAGCGACTTGCAAAAGACGGAATGCTGCAGCCTTCTCTGTTCGATGAACTCGACCTAGCGGAGATCCATCATCCTAGCTTCCCTGGTGAGCGACTCATCGCCTGCCGCAACCCTCTTCTTGCTACCGAGCGGGCGCGGAAGCGAGAAGAGATGCTTGTGTCGACGGAGTCAAAGCTAGAAGTGATTAGCAAAGCGACGAAGCGAGACCAACGTCCTTTGCGAGGCAAAGATACCATCGGCATACGATTGGGTCGAGTGTTCGCTCGGAGCAAGATGGGCAAGCACTTTCGCTACACCATTACGGACGACGGCTTCGACTTCGAGCGCGACAACGAAAACATCGAGCGTGAGGCGGCCCTCGACAGCATCTATATCATCCGAACAAGCCTCACCGAAGAGGCCATCTCCGCAGACGAAGCTGTCAGGACCCACAAAGGCTTGGCAGTCGTTGAACGCGCTTTTCGTTGCTGCAAAACCGTGGATTTGAAAGTACGGCCCATCTATCACTACAACGCTGAGCGAGTTCGAGCTCACATCTTTCTTTGCATGCTCGCCTACTACGTGGAATGGCACATGCGAAAAGCCCTCGTCCCGATCTTGTTTGACGACGACGACCCTGACGGTGCCCATGCCAAACGCTCATCCATCGTCAGCCCAGCAACACCTTCAGACTCCGCCCAGGCAAAGGCTTCTACCAAGAAGACTCCCGACGGGTTGCCCGTCCACAGTTTCAGAACGCTTCTTTCTGATCTTGCTACGGTCACGAAAAATCAGGTCGAAAACGAAGCCCGCGGCCTGTCCTTCGTCAGCATCACTCGCCCCACACCCTTGCAGCACAAAGCATTCAACCTGCTCGAAATCAACCCCCGCACGATGTAAGCAGTACACACACCTCTCTTCAAAAACAAAGCCAACGATGCCCACACTTACGCTTGTTCATCCGTGGAAGGTCCGTCTAGTTGCACATTGACGAATCGTTCGGTCTCTTCGAAGATGGGGACCAGCGCCCCGCTCTTTTTCAGTGCCTTGACGTCTGTGCAGTAGAAAGACGTCGGTCCTTGTCGTGCCATGACGGCATAAGCGGAAATCGAAGATGTCCCTGTGGGCACGATGCGGAGACCACGTCGTTTTGCGGACTCATTGAGCTTCGCCGTGAAGTCGGCGATATCGAGAGCCGTTTTCCCGGATACGCGGTTCGCGATCTTGGGTGATTCGTATTGTTGTACAAGGGCGTCCAGGAGCTTTCGCGGCTGGACAAGACGTATCCGGCCTCGGTCTCTCGAAACGATGAGATCTTCTTCCAGCCTGGCCAACACCTTGGACACCGTGGAGAGTACAACCTCTCCACCTCGGGAAAGGATCTCGTCTCGAATCTCGTTGACCGCTTCGTATCGAGGGCGGAGTAGAAACACCCGAGCGGCGAGGGACGCTTTTCCGCGGTACACGTTCTTGAGCGCGGATTTCTCCGGATAGCGATTGGATCTTCCGGTGCGGAGGACGAGAAGCTCGCCAGGAACCACCAAGACCCCGTTCCCGTTCAGGTCGACGGCGCTGACATTCTTCGTGGCGAGCTCGTCGAGCTGCTCCTCGTTCAAACCACATTCCCCCCACAGCGCCTGTTACCGAAGGTAGCGCGTTTCCGCGGAAACGTCCGGAGGTGACAATGGCGCCTCATCCCGTGCTTAATATTCCCGATAGCAGGTAGCTGGTAGCCGATAGCTGAGTTAAACTGCGCCATGGCCCTCGAGGCTTCAACGCGGCTCGGGTCTTACGAGATCGTCGAATCCATCGGTAGTGGTTCGATGGGGGAGGTCTATCGCGCCAAGGACCTCAAGCTAGGGCGGCAAGTCGCGCTCAAGGCCCTTCTTCCGGAATTTGCGTCCGACGACGATCGGCTTCGACGCTTCGAGCAGGAGGCTCGTGCGGCCTCGGCGCTCAACCATCCGAACATCGTCCACATTTACGACATCGGGGAGGACAAAGGCACCCATTACATCGTGATGGAGCTTGTCGAGGGGACGAACCTTCGCCAACTCTTGCGCCGCGCGCCTTTCGCCAACGAGAAGCTCCTGGAGCTCGCGCAGCAGATGGCTGCCAAAGCGCATGACGCCGGGGTCGTGCATCGCGACGTGAAGCCGGAGAACACGATGGTGACGTTGGACGGCTTCTTGAAGATTCTCGATTTCGGGCTTGCCAAGCTTCTCGACGTGCCGTTCGAGACACATTTGGAAATGGCGACAATGGTGCGTCAGAGGACGCGGCACGGCATGCTCATCGGGACGGTCGAGTACATGTCGCCGGAGCAAGCGGCCGGCAAGTCCGTGGACCATCGCTCGGATCAGTTCTCGCTCGGTCTGATTCTCTACGAGATGGCGACGGACACCCTAGCGTTCCGCCGGGAGACCGCGGCGCAAACCCTCGCGTCGATCATCGAGAGCGATCCGAAGCCCATGGTGGAGCTGAACGACGCATGCCCAAGCGATCTCGTTCGGATCGTGAAGCGCTGTCTGCGCAAACCTCGCACGGAGCGCTATGAAGAGGTGGGCAAACGCAAGATCGCGGACTTCCTGCGGCACGCCTGTACTTTCGTCACGTTCGGAATCGCATGGTACGTGTTCGCCGGCGAAGTGCCCGTGTGGATGGGTTTTTGGGGCATTGGGCTCGCCGCCCACGCGATGGGCACGCTCCCGGCGGCTCTGCCGTTTCTGCGACGGAAGCGAGAGCTCACCGCGGCGCGAACGCCCACGCTGCCGGAGGCGCCCGCCGCTTCGCCCGACTTGCTCTTGTCTGCCTCTTTTCTCGAGGAGGTCGAGCGCGTCAAAGAGCTCTTGACCCGGCGCGGCGGCAAAGAGACGAAGCCTCTTGTCGCGGAAGTGGACGCGATCGTGAGCCGGATGCACGATCTCGCCGTGAAGCATCGCGACCTCTCCGAGCAGACCTCGCCCGAGGAGCGCGACGCTCTTCGGGACACACTCGAGGAGGCCGAGCGCAACCTCGTGGCCGCGGACAACGCGAATGACCGGCGACTCTACCAGCGTCAGCTCGAGGTCGTGAGGCAAAGAAGCGAGGCCATCGACAAAGCCTTGGGTGTGCTCGGTCGTCTCAAGGTTCGTCAGGACGTTGCCGAGCAGCAGATCAAACAGCTTCGGTTGGATTTGTCGCGCGCGGAAGCGTCGAGCGCGAGCGTGCCGGAGCTGACGTCGAGGCTTTCGGATATCCGGCACGAAGTCGACGCGACCGAGCGCGTAGATGAAGCGATCGCTCGAGAGCTCTTGAGCTAGCACTCGCGCACTTCGGCGATCGCGTCGAACATCGGGACGCTCACATGATGTTGAAGTCGACCGCAATGTCGCCGACGACGTTGACAGGCTCGCCTTTGAACTTCGCCGGGATGAAGACCCACTGACGCACGCAGTAGATCGCCTGCTCGTCCAGGCCGCCTCCCAATCCCTGCACGACGCGCACGTCGCCGATCCGTCCTTCCTTGAGAATGACGACCTCGAGCACGACCGTGCCTTCGATCTTCTTGGCGAGCGCGTCTTGCGTGTATTGAGGCCGCACTTGTTTGAGAACGCTAGGAGGCGTGATGCCGGAGCCCATGCGATAAGCGCCGCCGCCGAAGCCCCCGCCAGTGCCGGGTCCAAGCCCTGATCCGTCACCCTCGCCGATACCGTCTCCGTTACCCGCACCCGCATTAGCGGCGAGTCCGTCCTCGCCCTCGAGGTCGCCGCGGGTGTTCAAGTCGTCCGGCGCCATGGCGAGGACCGGCGCTTTGATTTCGGGCGCGTCGTCTTCGTCTAGCTCCTCTTCTTCTTCCTCATCCTCTAAGTCGGCAATGTCAGGATCGTCGAAAACGAGCTTCTCTTCGGGAACTTCCACTTTCACCGCCACCGTGGCTGCGTCTTGACCCTCAATCTGCTGAAGTGACAAAGGCTCCTCGCTGCCGTCGCCGCCGCCGCCTCCTCCGCCGGGGCCTGGCTCTATCAGGAAGACGAGGCTCGGCGGGTTCCACTTTTCTTCGACGGGAGGGCCTTCGGGGAAGAGAATGGAAATGATGAGCCCGCCCACGACGATGCTTATATAGCCGAGGGTGGTGTAGACCTGGGTCCGACGCTTGCGGTCGCGACTGTAGAAGGGTGGCTCGATCTCGGCCCCCGATAACGCGCTGACGATGTCGTCATTTCTGAAGAGGTCTTTGAGCCAGGCGAAAAACTTCATCTCATCCTAATTTTCCTCTGAAGTCGGCGGGGATGCAAGAGAACCCGTCACAGAACCGTCTGATAAACTCCGATTTCAGCCATGAGCCTCCCGATCCGGCTTTCCGTGGAAAACTCTATCGCCCGGATTACTTTTGATCATCAGGGTGAAAAGGTCAACAAGCTCTCGCGAGCCGTGATGGAAAGGCTCGGCGAAGTGCTGGACGAGCTCGAGGGGCGCGCCGATATTCGCGGCGCGGTGCTCGATTCCGCCAAGAACGGAGTCTTCAACGCGGGCGCCGATGTGACCGAGATCCGCTCGGTGACGGATGTCGATTCGGCGGCCGAGGCTGTGCGTGCGGGCCAGGCTCTCATGGACCGCATCGAAGGGCTGCCGTTTCCCGTCGTCGCCGCAATCGGCGGGGTGTGCCTCGGAGGCGGGACGGAGGTAGCACTCGCTTGCGACGGCCGGGTGGGCTCGGATCACCCCCGTTTTCAGCTTGGCCTTCCCGAAGTTAATCTCGGAATCCTGCCCGTCTGGGGCGGCGCGACTCGGCTCCCGCGCCTCATCGGGCTTCCGAAAGCGCTCGATTTCATCCTCCGCGGGCGCCCGGTGGACGCCAAGCGGGCCGAGCGGCTCGGCATCCTCGACCGCGCGGTCAGTCACAGCGAGCTCGAGAAGCGGTCCCTCGAGCTTCTCCACGCCCTCATCGAAGGCGAGCGTCCCCGCCGCCGGAAGCTGCCGCTCAAAGAGCGCCTCTTGTCCCGAAATCCGCTCGGCCGCGCCCTATTGTTCTCGCAGGCGAGAAAGCGTGTTCTCGCGCAAACAAAAGGCCACTATCCAGCGCCCCTCGCCATCCTCGACGTACTCCGGCGGGGGCGCGTGTCCAAGCAACGTTCGCTCGAGCTCGAAGTCGAGCATGCGAAAACGTTGCTTCCGGGCGCCGTTTCGAAGAATCTCGTCCATTTGTTCTTCTTGAACGAAAACGCCAAAAAAGATCCAGGCGTGGCCGACCACTCCATCGAGCCGAGGCCAGTCGCGAGCGCCGCCCTGCTCGGCGCTGGCACGATGGGCGGTGGCATTGCCCGGATCCTGGCGTCGCGCGATATCCCGGTCCGGCTGAAGGATATAAGCCCCGAGGCGCTCGGGGCCGGGCTTTCCGCCGTGCGCTCGATTTTCGAGCGCCGGGTGAAGCGCCGGCGGATGAAACCTTGGGAGCTCGAGCGCAATATGGCGCTCATTACGACGACGCTCGACTTCAGCGGGTTCAAGAACGCGGATGTCGTCATCGAGGCCATCGTCGAGAACATCGAGATCAAGAAGAGCGTTTTTCGCGAGCTCGAGCCAGTGGTCTCTGAAAGCTGTTTGATAGCGTCCAACACGTCCACCCTTTCCGTCAGTGACATGCAGAGCGTTCTCGAGAGGCCCGAGCGGATGGCGGGCTTTCACTTCTTCAACCCGGTCGACCGCATGCCGCTCATCGAAGTGATCCGGGGCGAGAAGACCGACGACAGGGCGACGGCCTCGCTCACAGCACTCGCCAAAAAGCTCGGAAAGACCCCGGTTGTGGTGAAGGATGGTCCCGGGTTCCTCGTAAACCGTATTCTCGGCCCCTATCTGAATGAGGCGGGCCATCTTTTCGAGGAATGCGGTGACATCGCGGCCATCGATCGAGCTTTCGTCGCCTTTGGTATGCCGATGGGCCCACTCCGCTTGCTCGATGAGATCGGGCTCGATGTGGCCGATAAAGCCGGCAAAGTGCTGAGAGCCGCTTTCGGTGACCGCGCGGCGCCGTCGAAAGTCGTAGCGAAGCTCGTCGCCGAGGGTCGGCTGGGGAAGAAAGCTGGGCGCGGTCTCTACCGCTATGACGGCAAAAAGGAGTCTCCCGATGAAACGGTTCTCGCGATCGTCGGCGTGGATCGCCGCCCACCCGCTGCCGCCGAAAACTGCGTCGAGCGCGGGCTCGGGCTTATGATCGCAGAGGCCGCACGTTGCCTCGATGAGGGCATCGTGCGCAGCCCGGGAGAGCTCGACCTCGCCATGGTGATGGGCACAGGCTTTCCGCCGTTCCGCGGTGGACTGCTTCGCTACGCCGACCACTACGGCGTGGCGCGCATCGTCGACGATCTCGCAAAGTGGAGCGAACAACTCGGGAGCCGCTTCGATCCCCCGCCATCGCTCCGGGACCGCAAAGCGTTCTACTAGAGTCCGAAAAACTACTCTCCGTTGATGTGCAAAGAAAAGGAGAGGTGGGGATTCGTGGAGAGGTGGAGATAACAAAACATCCCCTTATCCCCTCCTATCCCCACCTCTCCATGCCTTTTTTGCGCGAGGCTGCGCTCGGCAATAAATGTAGTCAGCCCGGCTACAGCGTTTCTATTTTAGGGCGGCCTGCGGCAAATTTTGTAGGGTAATCACCACGCGGAAACGGGGGAGTTTTTCCACAGCCTATTCAAGTCATTGCAAAATAAGAACTAATGAGAATAGCCGATCGGGGCGGTCTCTGGCATGTGAGTTGCGCCTTGAATGGTCATCGTTGCGGAGGTTGACCATGGCAGAAGCGATTCCCAGAGCTATGTGGTCCGAAGCGGAAGAGTACAGCGAGCGCCTGTTTTACTGGGAGTTCCTGGTGAATAACTGGCTCATTCCCGGTCCTGCCATTCTCAAGGAGAACGACGCGCTCGACTCCGTCACGGAGCCGCGTGCGCCGAGCCTGCACGACTACGGCTGGCTTCTGGAGCCAGACTCCCTTCTCGAACAGTGATCGCGTAGAGACGATCCGAGGACTCCTCGGCGACTAGCTCGAGGAGGCCGGAATCCTGTGCTTTTCGTACCTGTCGCTTCATGCGCGGCCCGAGCCTTGCTTCGTGGGCCAAGACGTAGCGGACGCCCTGGCTCTCCATGGCGCGGAGGCCTCGTAAAAAGTCACGACGCATGAGCTGGCGATAGGCGAGCCCATAGCTCGGCGGTGCGAAGCCGCTATAGCCGTTCACGATTTGGCGGCGGTGGAAGATCGATCGATAGACGAAGATCGCGTTGTCCTGGAACCGCTCGGGCGGCGGCAGGGGCAGCTCGACCATAGCACCGGGCTCGGGCAGCCTTTCCACGTGACGATAGATCGCCGGGTAGGACGGTGCGTCCATTCGGAACCCGAGCGGCGCCACCAAACATTCGAGGGCGGCGACGAGTACGAGAGCCCATCGTAAGCCGGGCCGCTTCATCTGCGTCAGGCGCGTCAGGCCGATGGCGGCGAGCAGTGCTACCGCGAGCAAGAACAACACCCCCGCGCGTGACGGTACGCGCAGAGCCCGATAGGGCGTGGCGACGTTGTACAGAAACGTGAACAGGCCCAACGAGGGGCCGAGCGACAGAACCACGCCGAGAAGGCCCACGGCCACCCAGCACCATTTACGCTCGCGCTCACGCGCCGCCGTCAGGAGGGCAGTGGCCGCGAGCCCAAGGGCGATGAATCCGGGGAACAGAGGCTCGTTCGCTTTTGGAAGAAAAGCGTGGAGCCACGAGAAGCTCGACAGATATTCGGGAAGCCCAGCGGAAAACTCGGCCGCCGCTTGCAGTGAGCGCACCCGTCCTGATTCAAGTTTGTCCAGATAGGGCAGGACGAGAGGCGTCACGACCAAGGTAGCGAGCACACCGCCGACGAGAAGCCGCCCGAAGGCGCTCCGCCGCTTTTCTTTGGGCACCCAGTAGAGCTCGGTGAGCGCCACGATCGGGACGGCGCTCGCGACGTAGACTGTGTAGTAAACGCTCGAGCCGAACGTCAAAAACGCCGTGAGCGCAAAGCCGAAGGTGGCGTATACGCGTCTTGTGCCGGCGACGATGAAGCGTAGGAAGACGAAGCTGAGCGGGATGCCGAAAGCGAGCTGAAGCTGCAAGTGCGGCAGATGAGCAAAGCGATACGGCGCGAAGGCGAACAATATTCCCGCGAGATAGGCCGCGAGGCGATCGTGCGTGAGCTCGAAGGCGAGCGCGAACGTTGCGAGGGCGGAAAAAACGAACGCTGCGAGGAGCGCGACGTTCACGAGAAGAATCGGGTTGTCAGAGACGAGCGCCACGGGGGCCGCGATGAGAGACGCGGTCAGAAGGTTCTCGGAATAAGCGAGGGCACCTTTCTCGGGGAAAAAGATATTCGCGTCGAATAGATGAAGCGGATCGTTTCGTAACTGCTCGAGATTCCAGGAGACGATCCAGCCATTCAAGAGGGCGTCGGGACTGTCGAGGCGATTCGCTTGTCCCAGGGCGGTTGCGAGCGGGAAGGTGAAGACGAGGCTCGCGAGAATAAAAATGCCGGTTGCGCCGAGGAGTTCCCGGGCGCTCAGTGTCTTGGGCACGGCAGATTATCGCAAAACCGCGAGCAATCACGTATCAAATCTGCTATCGTCTTGCGACGCAGTAAGACCGATAAAAAATGAGGCGAATTCTTATGAAGCTGCCCGTGGCGGTGGTTCTTCTCGTGGGTTTGTTTGGGCTCGAAGCCGAACGATATGCGCAGGGCGCCCAGGAGTGGATCGAGTTCGAGACGATCGACCAATCGGCCCTCCCAATCGTGCGATCGCGCTTGAACGGGATGGGGCCCCATCGGCTCGTCATCGACGTGAGCTTCAAAGAGCTCGCTCTCGACACGATCATCGTCGAGGGTTCGGGCATGCAGCTCGTGAGCCGTGGCGAAGAGGAAGAGATCGACTATTACGGCCGGAAAGAGAAAGTGCCGGTGGCCTATCTCCAAACACTCGAGCTCGGCGGCGCAAAATTCCAGCTCGTCCGCGCACTATTGATTGAAGGTGAGGACGCTACCGGGATGGGCGGCCTTCGAAGCTACGGCCGCATTGGCCGCGATGTGCTGGAGCCTCTTCGCATGACGGTGCACTACCCGCGGCGCCTATTGTTGCTCGAGCCTTCCCCGAGCGAAGTCCCACCAGGCGGGGTGACCTACACTTCGGTCGGCCGTTTTCTTCTCGTCCCCGTTCGTCTCGAGCGTGAAGGCGCCATGGAGGAGGTCGAGGTCAACTTCGTGTTGGACGCCGGCACGTCGAGCACGGTGCTCGATCGGCGATGGGCGGCGGACGCAGGCTTTGCCGAGAAAAAAGCGTCTCACACGGTCATCCCGAAACTCAGGGTGGGAGATTTCTCCACCGAAGGCATGCCGGTGCTCCTCGGCGAAATGCACGAGCTTCCCTATGACGGCCAGCCCGTGGGCGTCATAGGGGCGGATCTTTTGAATCGAATCTCGGTATCGTACGACTTCGCGCGTGATTTGGTGTGGCTCAAGAGCGTAGAGAAAGACGCCTCGTGATCCATTCGTATCGGGGCGAAACACCGAACATCCACGAAACGGCTTACATCGCGAACGGCGCCCATGTCATCGGGGACGTCGTCATCGGCGCCGATGCGAGCATCTGGTTCGGCTCGGTGCTTCGAGGCGACGTGAATTACATTCGCATCGGCGCACGCACGAACATCCAAGATTTGACGGCCATCCACGTCAACGAAGGGACGAGCCCGACGATCGTGGAAGACGATGTCACGGTCGGACATCGTGCGATCCTGCACGGCTGTCGGGTGCGCTCGGGCTCGCTCATCGGGATGGGGGCGATCGTGCTCGATGATGCGGTGGTCGAAGAGCAAGCCTTCGTCGCCGCGGGCGCCGTCGTCACCCCAGGCACGGTCGTAGCGGCGAGAAAGCTCGCGCGCGGGGTTCCTGCCAGAGTTGT
Source organism: Candidatus Marinacidobacterales bacterium (assembly GCA_965197495.1). GTDB lineage: Bacteria > Acidobacteriota > Vicinamibacteria > Marinacidobacterales > SMYC01 > SMYC01. The sequence continues at coordinate 8,500,101 of OZ240210.1, read as the reverse complement.
GCGAGACTTGACTGAAGGGGAGCTCGACCACCTTCGCTATTCGGCGAAGCACTACTACGATCTAAAAAACGAATATCGAGCGCGGAGACAATGTTGAACAGCTGGCGGAGGACGCATACCTGCGGCGAGCTCGGCGCAGGAGAGGTCGGGCAGTCAGTGGTGCTCATGGGGTGGGTGGATGTCATTCGCGACCTCGGCGGCATCACTTTTCTCGAGCTGCGCGATCGCATGGGCGTGACGCAGATTCTGATTAGTCCATCGTCGGGCGCAGGCGTCAAGAGCACCGCCAAGCGGGTGGGCTCGGAGTGGGTCGTCGCGGTAAAAGGGGAGGTGCTGCGACGCGCGGAGGACAACATCAACCGAAGCGTCGCGACGGGAGAGATCGAGGTGCGCGCGGACGGGATCGAAGTCCTTTCCGAAGCGAAGACGCCGCCTTTCGAGCTTACCGAGAACGTCAAAGTCAGCGAGGATTTACGACTCCGCTACCGCTATCTCGATTTACGACGCGCTCCGATGCGGCGCAATCTCGAAAAGCGCAGCAAGCTCGGCTTTGCCGGCCGTGAATATCTGGCCGGCCGTGGCTTCAACGAGATCGAGACGCCTTTTTTGACGAAGTCGACGCCCGAGGGAGCGCGCGACTATCTCGTGCCGAGTCGCGTGCACAAAGGCTCGTTCTACGCGCTTCCGCAGTCGCCGCAAATCTTTAAGCAGCTCCTCATGATCTCGGGCATGGAGCGCTACTTTCAGATCGTGCGCTGTTTCAGGGACGAGGATCTCCGCGCCGACCGCCAGCCGGAGTTCACGCAAATCGATATCGAGATGTCCTTCATCGAGCCAGAGGACATTTACAGCCTTGTTGAAGGTCTGTTCGTCCACATGTTGCGGGCGATCGATATCGATGTCGGTGCCGGTATCAGTATCAGTGCCCCGTTCCCGAGGCTGAAATATGACGAGGCTATCGACAGGTACGGCTCGGACAAGCCCGACCTCCGTTTCGGCTGCGAGATTTCCGATCTCGGGGACGTCGTCCGAGGGTCGGGCTACGGCATCTTCGAGAACATCCTCGAAGGCGGCGGAGTCGTGCGCGCCATCGTGGCCAAAGGTTGCGCGGGCTATTCCCGCAAAGATCTCGACAACTTGGAAGTTTCGGCGAAAGCGCTCGGCGCCAAAGGTCTCGGCTGGGCGCGCTGGACCGATAGCGAGCTGAAATCCCCGCTCGCCCGTCATCTCGGTAACGATCGCATGAAACAGGCTTTCGAGACCGCGGGCGGCGTCGTCGGCGACCTTCTTCTCATCGTCGCGGGCGAGCGCTCCCGCGCTTCCTTTGTCCTCGGCGGCCTGCGGCTCGAGCTCGCGAAGCGCGAGGGCTGGGTTCGAGAGGGGGACTTCAAATTGGTCTGGGTGACCGAGTTTCCGCTCCTCGAATACTCGGAGCCCGACGGGCGCTGGTACTCGATGCATCACCCTTTCACCTCGCCTCATCCGGAGGATATGGACCTCATCGACACGGATCCCGGCTCCGTGCGCGCGCTGGCTTACGACGTGGTCGCGAACGGCTACGAGCTCGGGGGCGGGAGCATGCGTATCCATAATTCGGGGGTCCAGGAAAAGATCTTCCGCGCGCTCGGTTTGAGTGACGAGGAGGCGAAAGAGAAATTCGGCTTCTTTCTGGAGGCGCTTCAATACGGCACCCCGCCTCATGGCGGGATTGCGCTCGGCTTCGACCGCATCGCGATGTTGGCTGTGGGTGGGACGAGCCTACGGGACGTGATCGCCTTTCCGAAAACGACGTCGGCGCTCGACATGATGACAGGCTCGCCGTCGAATGTGACTCCCGATCAGCTCGACGAGCTGGGCATCGCGCTCAAAAAAGGTCTAGCAGGCTGCTGAAAAAGTAACAACTGGCCCGAATGGGCCGACGAAACGCCGGGCGCGTGAGTGCTTCGCGAACGAGCATTAAGCAAATCTTTTGATTTGACGGGCCTACCGGGCTGTGCTACGTTCAGGTTGAATTACGCAAGATCTCGCTCGTCGTCACTTTTCGCCGGTCGGCGTCATCCCAACCCCGTAATTTGAGAAAACGAGACGCTTTTGCGTTGTCGCATTTTCTAAAGGTTGGAGTTTCTAAACGGGAGGTGAGCGCTTTCATTACATGAAAAAGATTTCGGTTCCCGAGGAAGGGGCGCGGGCCCTTTTCGGCGTTCACGACGAGAACCTGAAATCCCTCGAGAAATCTCTCGGCGTGCACATCGTAAGCCGCGGCGAGGAGCTTCTTGTCGAGGGCGACAGCGAGCAAGTCGCGAAACTCGAGAACATCTTCGCGCAGCTCTCGGAGCTCGGGGAGAACGGCCATCGTTTGTCGGCTGGCGACCTTCGCATCGCACTTCGGCTGATACGGCAAGATCCGGAAGTTGCGCTCCGGGATTACTTCCTGGACGCCGTGATTCACCCCACGAAGCACAAGAAGGTCATGCCGCGAAGCCTCAATCAGCTCGCCTATATCGAGGCGATGGAGGCGAACGACATCGTTCTCGCCATTGGACCGGCCGGCACCGGGAAGACCTATTTGGCGGTGGCGATGGCGGTCGCGGCGCTCAACCAAAAGAAAGTTAACCGCATCGTCCTGGCTCGGCCCGCGGTCGAAGCGGGGGAGAAGCTGGGCTTTCTCCCGGGAGACTTGCAGGAAAAAATAAACCCGTATTTGAGGCCGCTCTACGACGCTCTATATGACATTATGGATGCCGAGAAAGTGGTGCGGCTCATCGAGCGCGATATCATCGAGATCGCCCCGATTGCCTTCATGCGAGGGCGGACCCTCAATGGGAGCTTCGTCATCTTGGACGAGGCGCAGAACACGACCTCCGAGCAGATGAAGATGTTTCTCACGCGGATCGGTTTCGGCTCCAATGCCGTCGTGACGGGCGACGTGACTCAGATCGACCTGCCTCCTGGAAAGACCAGTGGGCTCGTCGAGTCCGCCGAGATCTTGGCGGACATCCCGGGCATCGCGTTCTTGCACTTCGACCCGACGGATGTGGTCCGCCATCCGCTCGTACAATCCATCATTCGGGCCTATGATCGAAAGAAGCGAGAGTCGCGACCGGGCTCCTTGAGCGACGCGACGAGCACCGAGTCTTGAGTGCCGCATACTGATCATGCCCATGCCCACGCTCACGGACTACTGATGACTCACGCGCTGAAGGCTGTCGATGGCTGAAATCGAAGAAAGCGCTCCGAAGAAAAACGCGAAGTCTCACCGCGGTCCGAGGGGATTGCGCATGCGCGATCTCTTCGACCTCGCCTACGCCTCGGTCTGGCCCTGGCTCGTCCTCTTCGTCATCGGTCTCACGATCCTTTTGGCGCCGGGACTCAATTTCCGCATACAGGAATTCGAGCTCGGTCAGGTCTCGCCGGTCACCCTCCGCGCGCCGATCGATTTCAGCTATGAAGATGAAGTGACGACCGCGGCGCGCCGCGTCGAAGCGGGCGAGGCCGTTCACGAGATCTTCGACTTCAACGACGGCGCGATGACGAATGCGCGGAGCCGAATAGCCTCCGCGTTCGAGCTTGGCCGAGAGGCGCTCGGGATGGCCCAAGGCGAAGAGGCTGAGAGCCCTGAGAGACCTGTCAGACCTGAAAGAAAAGAGACCGAAGACACGTCCCCGCCTGTCGACGAAGAGCCTTCGGACCTCGTCATGCCTCGCGAAGAGTTGATGACGGCTCTGCAGGATCGTCTCGAGGTCACGCTCCGCGACGAAGAGCTCGCACTTTTGCTCGAGCAGGAATTTTCTCCCAACATCGAGCAGATTCTGACGCAGGCCGTGACGAGTGTTTTGTCGCGAGATATCGTCGCGAGCAAGGAGAGACTCCTGGCTTCGGGGCGCCCGATCCGCCGCCGCGAGGAGATCAGCAAAGCGTCACAGATCCGCCGCGACTTCTCGAGCATCCTCACGAGCGAAGAAGCGCGGGAGCTTCTGGTCGTGCAAATGGCGAGCACGTCGGACTTGCGTCAGGTGGAGAGAAGAAAGCTCTCGGCCCTCGGCTCACGCTTCGTCGAGCCGACGTTCCGCTTCGCTTTCGCCGATACCGAGAGAGCGCGGAGCGACGCACGCGCGGGCGTGGATTCTGTTTACTATCAGGTGCCGCGCGGCAAGACGATCGTGCGCGCCGGGGACGAGATCGACGAGAACGTTCTCCGGCAGCTCGAGTTTCTTGCATCGGAGCAGGATCAGCGATGGAGTCTCGCCGGTGTCGTCGGCGCCCTTTTACTCGCCGGCGTCATCTTGTTGATCCAGTGGTACCTCCTGCGTCCGGTACGCACCGGGGACGGCTGGAGACGTCAAACCTTCGCCCTCGTGGGCCTCGTCGTGATCGGCCATCTCGCGCTCGCGCGCATCGCGTTCTTGGTCGCGCGTCTCGTCTCCGAGCAGCTCGTCATTGCGCCGTTCCACAACTCGAGCTCGTACTACTACGCCGTGCCCTTCGCTGCGGTGGCGGTTTTGATTTTGCTGCTCGAGCACACGCCGACGGCACTTCTCGCATCGGCCTTGTTCACGATTGCTCTCGGTGTCATGACGGGGAATCTGGGGCTCGCCATTTTTTGCCTGGTCTCCTGTCTGACTGCCATCCTCGGCCTGTTTCAATACAAGCGCCGGACGGAGCTCTTCAAAATCGGTCTTTTGATCGGGAGCATGAACTTCACCACGGTCCTTGCAATGGATCTTTTGACGGAGCGCTATTTCCCGCTGAGCACGTTCAGTTTCGATCTGCTCTGTGCGTTTCTCGGCGGCGCTAGTGTCTCGCTCGTGGTCTCGTTCTTGCTACCTGCTTTCGAGGCGCTGTTCCATCGCACGACGGATATCCGCCTTCTCGAGCTCGCCAATAATAATGTTCCCGTGTTGCGGCAGCTCGCCCTCGAGGCTCCGGGCACCTACCATCACAGCATTGTGGTCGGCTCGCTTTCCGAGGCCGCAGCCGAAGCCATCGGCGCCAACGCCGTCTTCTGCCGGACGGCGGCGATGTATCACGACATCGGGAAGCTGACCAAAGTGGGCTATTTCGTCGAGAACCAAACGGGCGCAAACAAGCACGATACGCTGTCTCCGCGGATGAGCGCGCTCATCATCGCGAGCCACGTGAAAGAAGGTATCCAGATGGGGAAGGAGATCGACCTTCCCCAGGAGATCATCGACGTCATCCCGCAGCACCACGGAACAAAGCTCATCACTTACTTCTACCAGAAGGCGAAAGAGCATCAGGACCCGGCGCTCGGCGAGGTGACCGAAGAAGAGTTTCGCTATCCCGGCCCGAAGCCGCAGACCAAAGAGGCCGGTATCATCATGATCGCGGATGCCGTGGAGGCCGCGTCCCGTACCCTGGACGAGCCAAGCCCTGCCCGGCTGAAGGGTATGGTCCGTCAGATCATCGACTACGTTTTTCTCGATGGACAGCTCAACGAGTGCGACCTGACCCTGCGAGACCTCGAAAAAAGCGCGCAGGGCTTTCTGAGAGTGCTCATGGGCATCCACCATCACCGCGTGAGCTATCCGGGTTTCGATTTCGCGAAGGAGGTCGAGCCCGTCGTCGTTCAGGACAGCTGATGCCAGATCAACTCATGCCAGATCAACTCATGAAAGAAGACCCCGAGCAAAGCCTGGTTGTCAGAAATCTGCAGCGGCGCTTCAAAGTCGACCGCCGCGAGCTGGAATCCTTTCTCGCGCGCGTCGCGGGTTCGACGGGGGTTGACGAGAGCTCTGCTACGCTCGCTCTCGTCGGGGATGCTCGGATCCAGGAGCTCAATCGTGATTATCGTGGCTACAACAAGGCGACGGACGTCTTGTCGTTCCACGGCGTAGGCGAAAGTGAGGACTATCTCGGCGACATCGTTATTTCCGTCGAGACGGCCGATCGGCAAGCGAGAAGGCGCCGCAGCAATTTGAAACGCGAGCTCAAGGTCCTGACACTTCACGGGTTCCTACATCTACTCGGCTACGACCACGAAACGGATGACGGCGAGATGCGTCGCATCGAATATCGCTTGCGCCGGAGATTCCGGATCACGACCCCGAGGCGCGCCGCATGATCTCCTCTTGGGTCGCGGCGCTCGGCATTACCCTATTGCTGACGCTCGCGTTTTTTCTCGCGCTCATCGATGTCGCCTTCGACTACTTCAGCAAGATCTCGATCCGCACTTATCGCGAGGAGGGGTGGAAGCCCGAATATTTGACGCGCTCGCTCGAAGACCCGATGAGCTTTCTCCTGCCGCTGCGCATCGGGCTTCAAGGTGCGTTCACGGGGATCACCGTTCTCGTCACGATGTTGTCCTTGTCCTTGTTCTCGTCCGCGCCGCAAGCGCTCCTTTTGGCCTTCGGCACCATGCTCGCGATCTTTCTCGTCTTTCGCGAGACCTTTCCGAACATCATCGCGCGCAAGAATCCTGAACGCGTCCTATTGACGCTCCTACCGGCCTACCGCATCTATGCCAAGCTCGTCACGCCCATCAGCCGGCCCCTCTTTGGATTGGTCGGTGCGTTCATCCACGGAAGCGAAGAGCACGAAGTCGTTACCGACGAGGACGTGCAGGCTTTTATCGAGGCGGGTGAGGAAGAAGGTATCCTCGAGGGTAACGAAGGGCGTATGGTGCAGTCTATCGTCGATCTCGGCGACAAAGTCGTGCGTGAGGTCATGACGCCGCGTCCGGAAATGGTGGCGATCCGAAACGACGCCACTCTCGGGGAAGTGCGCGAGCTCTTTACCAAAGAGAAACATGCGCGTGTCCCTGTCTATCGTGACAGTCTCGATCACATCGAAGGGCTCGTCTATGCGATCGACTTGATTGCTTTTCTCGAAGCGAATCCGGATGCGTCGATCAAACCTCTCATACGGGACGTGAGCTTCGTCCCGGAGACGAAGAAAGTCTCGGCGCTCCTCGCCGAGTTCCAGAGGAGCAATCAAACGCTGACGATGGTCGTCGACGAATATGGCGGGACCTCGGGTCTCGTGACCGTAGAGGACATCCTCGAAGAGATCGTGGGCGAGATTCATGACGAGTTCGACGAAGTGGACGAGGAGATCGTCAAGGAGCGCGAAGGTGTCTTTCTCGTCAGCGGCCGTGCGGATATCGATGATGTGAAGGAACGGCTGCACTTCGAAGTGAACGGCTCCGGCTTCGAGACGGTTTCGGGCTATGTTCTCGATTCAATAGGGCGTATCCCGCGGGTGGGTGAGGTCATCGAGAATGCGGGCCTTCGCATCGAAGTCGTGGATGCGGACGGCCAGCGCATCAACAAGGTTCGATTCCGCTTGGAAGGCGCTCCCTGAGAGCGCCTTTTCTGTCGTCTTCGATGCGGTCCGGATTCATCTCTATCGTCGGTCGGCCGAACGTCGGAAAGTCCACGCTCTTGAACCGTCTCGTCGGCCAAAAGGTCGCGATCGTCACCGCCAAACCCCAGACGACGCGGAATCGAATCCTCGCAGTCGCGAATCGGCCCGATGCGCAAATGGTTTTTTTCGATACGCCCGGCATTCACAGAGGGCGACACGCGATGGATCGGATGATGCTGCAGGCGGCTCTGTCGAGTCTGAAGCGTGTGGACCTCGTTTTGCTGATGATCGATATAGGCAAGAGGTTCGGGAGCAGAGACGAGCACGTGATGAAGCTCATCAAAGAGGTCCACGTGCCCGTGATTCTAGGTATCAACAAGATCGATTCGAGCAAGAAGCATGACATCCTTCCCGTGATCGATGCCTATCGGCAGAAGCACGAATTTGCCGAGATCGTGCCTTTCTCCGCGCTGACGGGCGACAACGTCGATCGTCTCGAATCCGTGCTCACCAGCTACCTCCCGGAAGGCGAAGTTCTCTATCCGGAAGAAACGCTCACGGATCTCCCGGAGCGCTTCTTCATCTCCGAGATGGTCCGGGAAAAAATCCTGGAGCTTACGCGTCAAGAGGTGCCGCACTCGACGGCCGTTCTCATCGACTCCTGGGAAGATGGCGACGGGCTCACGCGGATCGAGGCTTCCATCCTCGTTGAGCGTGATTCGCAGAAAGTGATCCTGCTCGGCCGCGGGGGCTCTATGATGAAGAAAATCGGGACCGCGGCTCGTAAAGATGCAGAAGCGTTTCTTGGGACGAAAGTCTATCTCGGCCTCCACGTCAAAGTGCGCGGCGACTGGCGCGAGAATAGGCGGCTCTTGAACGAGCTCGGCATCGACTCGCGCTGAGCCGCGTCCCCCATCGGTCGAAAATTTGGTACCCCTTCTCTCTTGTGTTAGTCTAGTCCCGACGATGGCTGAATCGATCCCGATAGGTAGCCAAGATGCCGTTGACCCGGACACCTTTACTCGCCCAGACCGTGCGCAAGCTCGTAACACGGGGCGCGTATTTCAACGCCTACAAGATTCTAAGCCGTCTTCATCCTTCTGATATTGCCGATATTCTCGGCGACCTCTCCGAACATCTCCGCCGCGACACGTTCGAACCGCTCTACAAGCGTGACTTGACACTCGCGAGCGAGGCGCTCTCCGAGCTCGGACCCGAGCGCGGCGCACCCATTCTGTCGGCGATGTCGTCTCAGGAGATCTCCGCGTTCCTCCAGGAGCTCGATCCGGACGACGCCGCCGATTTCGTTGCGGATCTCCCCCCGGAGCTTCAAGAAGAAATTCTCGGCGCGATGCGCGAGAAGGAGGCTGCGGAGGTCGAGGATCTGCTGCAATATCCCGAGCAGACGGCGGGCCGTATCATGAGCCCGAAAGTGTTCTCGCTCGAAGAGGACACCACGGTCGCGGAAACCATCCAGCGTCTTCAAGATGTCGGAGACGACTGGGAGATGGTCTTCTACATCTACGTCGTGGACGAGCACGGCAATCTCGTGGGGGTCTTGTCGTTGCGGCAACTTCTTTTGAAGCGGCCCGAGACACCGCTCAGCGAGATCATGGAGACCAACGTCATCCGGGTCACCACCGATACGGATCAAGAGGAAGTCTCGCAGCTCGTCGCGTCGTACAACGTTCTCGCCATCCCGGTCGTGGATGGACAAAACAAGCTCGTCGGCGTCATCACCGTCGACGATGTCATCGACGTCATCAAGGAAGAGGCGACCGAAGACATGTATCGGCTCGCGGGACTCGATACGGAAGAACGTGTCTTCACGCCGCCGCGCACCTCTTTCCAAAAGCGCGTCCCCTGGCTCATGGTGAACTTGGTGACGGCATTTCTGGCGGCGCTCGTCGTCGCGCAATACGAATCCGTCATCGGGCAGTTCGCGGTGCTCGCGGTCTTCATGCCCATCGTGCCTCTTCTCGCCGGCAATGCGGGCAACCAGACGCTGACCGTGATGGTGCGCGGGATCGCGCTCGGCGAGCTCTCGTGGGCGAATAGCCGCAAAGCGCTCGTCAAAGAAGTCTTGGTGGGCGTCGCGAACGGGATCGTCATGGGGATTCTCGTCGGCCTCGTCGCTTATGTGTGGAAAGGCGACCCTGTCATCGGCGCTGTGTTGTCGCTCGCGATGCTCGGGACGCTTCTCGTGGCCGCGGTCATGGGAACGTTGATCCCGCTTTTTCTCCGGTGGATCAAGATCGATCCGGCGCTTGCCTCCTCGGTATTCGTGACGACGGCCACCGACGTGACGGGGTTTCTACTCTTCCTCGGGCTAGCGTCCTTCGTCCTCGCGCGCTTCTAGCCTTCCCACATGCCTGTCCGGCGGGCCATCGCGACCGTCCTCAGAAGCTACAAAGTCGGCGAGGCCGACAAGATCGTCGTTTTCTTCACGCTTCCTTACGGAAAGTTGCGGGGCATGGCCCGCGCGGCGAGGCGCATGCGCTCGCGCTTTGGAGGCAGTCTCGAGATCGGCACCGAAGTCGAGCTCACCTTCTTCGAGAAAGAGAGCCGAGAGCTCATCAGCGTAGATCGCTGTGATATAGTGCGGTCCAGGTTTTCGGAATTGGGAGAGCCCATTCTCGCGTCGACCGTTGGCTACGTGACGGATCTCGTCGACCACTTCACGCCCGAGCGCGAGGCCAACACACGCCTCTATCGGTTGTTGCGCGCGACCATTGAAGCCCTCGAGGTCGATGCGAGTCCCGAGACGAAAGCGCGTTATTTCGAGGCTTGGCTCTTGCGGCTCGTCGGGTTCTATCCGAGACGGAAGACTTGCCCCTCCTGCGGCCGCGCGCTCGCTGATGAGGGCGCGCGTTATCTGTTAACCGAGCATCGTCTCGAGTGCCAGCGCTGTCTGGATTCGGGTATTTTGTTGTCACCGCGCGCGCTCCAATATCTGGAAGTGATGTGGAAGACGGCGCCCAATGCGCTGGCGCCACCGGAGACAGAGGATGTGCTGCGCGAGCTCGGCTCGTTTCACTACCGTCTCATGCAGGAACAGCTGGACAAGGATTTGAAGTCACATCAAGTATTCGAGGATTTGCTGCGATACGAGAAAGGACGATGACACTTCAAGAGCTCATCTTCACCCTCACGAAGTTCTGGTCGGATCGAGGCGTTCTGGTCCAACAACCCTATGACGTCGAGATGGGGGCCGGGACGATGCACCCCGAGACGTTTTTGCGCGTCCTGGGTCCGGATCCCTGGAACGTGGTCTTCGTGCAGCCGTCCCGTCGTCCTGCCGACGGCCGCTATGGAGACAACCCGAACCGGCTTTACAAGCATCTCCAGCTTCAGCTCATCTTGAAGCCGCCGCCGCACGACATTCAGGACCTCTATTTGAGGAGCCTCTCGGCCTGTGGGATCGACCTGAAGGTGCACGATATCCGCTTCGAGGAGGACAACTGGGAGTCTCCGACCTTGGGCGCTTGGGGCATCGGCTGGCAAGTGTTGCTCGATGGTCTCGAGGTCTCGCAGTTCACCTATTTTCAGCAAGCGGGCGGCATCCTGCTTTCACCTATCTCGGGCGAGATCACTTACGGGCTCGAGCGGCTCGACATGTATCTGCAGAATGTCGATGACGTTTACGATCTCGAATGGGCGCCCGGCGTTTTGTACCGCGACGTCCGCCATCGCGACGAAGTCGAAGGCTCCCGGTTCAATTTCGACGCGGCGAATGTCGAGATGACCCGCCGCCACTTCGAAGAGCTCTACGCGGAGAGCGGGAGGTTGCTCGAGGAAGGACTCGTGCTGCCTGCTTACGAGCACTGTCTAAAGTGCTCGCACTTGTTCAATACGCTCGATGCGCGTGGCGCCGTATCCGTTAACGAGCGGATGGCGATAATCTTGAAAGTTCGCGAGCTGGCCTGTGCGGTGGCGAGAGCCTATGTTGGCGTGGCCGAAGAGCCGGCGGCGGCATCATGAATAAGCTTCCGTTCCTCTGGGAAATCGGCTGCGAAGAGATCCCGGCCTCATGGCTTTCGCGAACCATCCGCGAGCTCGAGAAGCACGCAAAAAAAGAGCTCGCCGAAGCCGGGCTCGACGCCAGAGGCCCCAGAGGCGTGACATCGAGCGGCACCATGCGAAGACTCGTCCTACATGTGCCGAAGCTCGCGGACAAACAGCCCGACCGCAGCGAGCAAGTGACGGGCCCGCCACTGCGGGTAGCACGGGACGAAAGCGGCGCATGGACTCGGGCCGGTCTCGGCTTCGCGAAGAAAAACGGCGTCGACCCGAAACACCTCGCCGTGCTCACGACGCCCAAAGGCGAGTATGTCGGTTTCGAGCGCTCGACGAAGGGACAGAAGACACTCGCCCTGCTTCCGGACGTGATGACGAAGATCTTGCGCGGCTTGTCCTTTCCGAAATTCATGCATTGGGACGCGACGCTCGCCGACGGCAAGCCGTTCCCCTTCGGGCGGCCGATCCGCTGGATGGTCGCGCTCTACGGCGCCCGCGTTGTGCCGTTCGAGATCCACGTTTCCGGCTCGCCTTCCGTAAAGAGCGGACGTAAGTCGCGAGGCCATCGCTTTCTCGCTTCAGCCGGCCGGCGCGGCGGCGCACCGTTCACGGTGACGAGCTTTCGCGAGCTTAAGTCGACGCTCAAGAAAAATTACGTGATCCTGGATCCGGACGAGCGTCGCGAGCGGCTGATGAAAGAGTTGAGAAAGCTCGAGAAAAAAGCGGGCGCCCGCTGCGCCCCGGGTCTCGACCCGGCGCTCGTGGCTGAGCTCTCTGAGTGGCCGGGCGCTGTGCTCGGGACCTACCCCGAGGAATTCTTGATTCTTTCCGAAGAAGTTCGGCACACGGTGCTCATCCACCATCAGCATTATTTTCCTCTGAAGAAAAAACCGGCCTTCATCGCGCCGACCAACATGGCGGCGGACAAGAAAGGCAATATGAGGACGGGCGCCGAGCGCGTCGTCGTCGCGCGCCTTCGCGACGCCAAGTTCTTCTGGGACGATGATCTGAAAACGCCGCTCCAGGCGCGCGCGATGCGGCTCGACGGTGTTTTGTTCCACGCGAAGCTCGGAAGCTATCGGGAGAAGAGTAAGCGTATGGTCACGATTGCGCTTGCCATTGCCGCGAAGACGGAGGCGCGTGAAGCGCCGGTCCGCCGTGCGGCCGCGCTCGCGAAATGCGATCTGGTCACGGCTATGGTGGGAGAATTCCCCGAGCTTCAAGGGATTATGGGTGGTCTCTACGCGAAGGAGCAAGGCGAGCCCGAGCCCGTTTGGAAAGCGGTCTATGGCCATTACGAGCCAGTAGGGCTCGAAGAAGACGGCTTTCCTCTCAACCGCGAAGGTGCGGTGGTGGCGCTCGCCGACAAGCTCGACACGCTCGAGAGCATGTTCTCCGTCGGGCTCGTGCCAACTGGCTCACGCGATCCTTTTGCCCTCCGGCGTGCAGCGCTCGGCGTCATCCGTATTCTTCTCGAAAGCCACGAGCGGCTCGACTTTCCGCTCGAGATCACGCCCAACGAGCTCCTCGCGCTCGGCGACACGCCGGTAGATGACAAGCTCTTGGAATTTTTCGCCGAGCGGCTCCGTTTCGTTTTCTCGCGACGATATCGGCATGACGAGATCACCGCTGTGTTCGCTCTCGGAGCGCTCGACCGACCGGTGACCGACACCGCGCGCCGGCTCGAGGCGCTCGCCGCGCTTCGCGGCTCGGCGGATTTCGAGGCGCTCTCCTCCGCGTTCAAACGCGTGAGGAACATCCTTGCCGACAAGAAGCCAGGCCAAGTCGACCCCGAAGCGTTCTCCGAGAAAGAAGAGAAAGAGCTCTATTCCGCGCTCGAAGCCGTGGAGCCGAGCGCGACCGCGAAGATCGAAGATGGATCCTACAAGGAAGCGCTCTTGGAGCTCTCGACCTTGCGGCCGAAGGTCGATCGATTCTTCGACGAAGTGCTGGTGATGACGGAAGACGAGACGTTGCGGGCCAACCGCTTAGCGCTCCTTCACCGATTGCGTACTCTGCTCCGACAGGTCGCGGATCTCTCCGAGATCGTCCCTGCTGATGACTGAGCCCATATCCAAGATGACCAAGATTCGCTTGATGCCGGATGCGCTCGCAAATCAAATCGCCGCGGGTGAAGTCGTCGAGCGCCCGGCTGCGGTCGTCAAGGAGCTTGTCGAGAACTCACTCGATGCGGGCGCGAGCTCGATTTTCGCCCTCATCGAGAAGAGCGGCAAGGATCGCATCCGGATTACCGATGACGGTATCGGTATGAGCCCGAAAGACGCGCGCCTCGCTCTCGAGCGTCACGCCACGAGCAAGCTCTACTCTGCGGACGAGCTCTCGAACATCTCGTCGCTCGGCTTTCGTGGAGAGGCGTTGCCGTCCATCGCTTCGGTGTCGCAATTCACGCTTCAGACTCGGGAAGCCTCGTCGGACGCGGGCTACGAGATCATAATCGTTGGCGGGAAGCTCGTTCGAGAAGGGGAGCTCGGCGTGCCTCCCGGCACGATCATCGACGTGCGGCAACTATTCGTGAACGTGCCCGCGCGCCGCAAGTTTCTACGTGCCGACGTCACCGAGGCGTCGCACATTGCGGCGCAGATTTCGAACCTCGCCGTTTGCTACCCCGACGTGCATTTCCGTCTCGAGCACGGCAAACGGAAGGTGCTCGACGCCCCCTCGGTGCCGTCGCGGCGCGAGCGCATCTATCAAATCGAAAAAAGCTGGGTGGAGAGCGCCGTCGTCCTCGACGATCACGTCGGAAGCCTCGCGATCCAGGCCTGGCTCGCACCGCCCGCGGATTCCCGCGGGACATCGAAGCAACTGCACGTCTACGTGAACGGAAGGCCCGTCAAAGATCGCATCCTCACCCACGCGGTCATGGAAGCCTATCGCCAGGTCTCTTTGAAATCAGGGACACCGCGCGTTTACTTGTTCGTGGAGCTTCCGCCCGACAAAGTCGACGTCAACGTCCATCCCGCGAAGAGCGAGGTGCGTTTCGTCGACCAGCAACTCGTCCACCAAGCAGTGTTCTCTGCTGTGAAGAACACACTGCACGGCGACGGACGAGCGCCGGAAGCACGTATTTCGAGGTCGGGACTCTCACCGCCGCCGTTCATACGCGAGCCGACTCCGGCCCTATCAGGAATGCCGGGAATGTCGGGGACCGATATGGCCGAAGCTCTACTAGGCCGAGAGCCGGCTTCTTTTGAGCCCACGCCCACGTTTACCGAGTTCGCCGATACGCCGCCGACCCCGATCGGACAGTTCCGCGAAAGCTATATCCTCGCCGCTGATGACGACGACGTCTGGCTCATCGACCAACACGCGGCGCACGAGCGCATTCTCTACGAGGATCTCGTCGATCGAGGCGAAAGCGGTGAGCAGCAACTCTTGCTGACCGCCATGCCGCTCGAGCTCACGCCGTCCGAGCGCGTGACGATGGAGGAAGAGCTCTCCCAGCTTCTTGCTTTCGGCTATGACATCGAGCCTTTCGGCGGCGACGGCTACGTCATCCGCGCCGTGCCCGCGGCACTCTCGGGACTCGACACGTTGCGGCTCGTGCGTGCGGCGCTCGGTGAACGCGAGCGCGATTGCCGCAGCTCGTCGGTCATCGAGGCGCAGAGCCGCATTGCCGCCCGGCTCGCTTGCCACGCTGCTATCAAAGTCAACTTCCCGCTCGCCATGGAGAAGATGCAATACATCGTGCGGACGCTCTGGAAGGCGCGGCAGCCGACCGTCTGTCCACACGGCCGTCCGACGACCCTTCGGATTGGCCTCGAGCAGATTGAAAGAAACTTCGGGAGGATCTAGGCGCTTGCCTAAGAAACAGGACGTCAACTGGTCAGGGTGGGCGCTATACTATGTCGGGCGCGGGTTCGAGTTGTTCGGCCTCATCGTCGTGACCCTTGCGATGGTTAACTTTTTCGGCACCAGCCAAATGCGGCCAATGCTCGGGATGACGAGCGTGGGTTCCGCCTTCTTTGTCGTTGGTTGGCTTTTTTCCAAGAACGACCCGGGGCGTAAAAAATGAAGGTTCTCCTGTCGTTTCGGGGGATCTGATTTGTGTTGGAGGGCATGGCCTATGGACGCTGCCGCGATTGTGGAAAACGCCGGAAACTCCGGGCGAGAGAGGCGTTTAGGGAAAGGTTGTGAGCACGTACAAACGTGGAGCGGCGTTTTCCACAATCGTTTGGAAAACGCTTCGCGTTTCCCACGAGCGCCCACAGGCCCCTCCTGGTATATATACAAGAAAGATTAATTCATATGGAATAAGGAAGGGGGGGGCTCGATTAGTGGAGGCTATGGAAAACGTCCTTCCAGGCTTCGAAGAGAACTCAGTCGTGAGCAAGGTCTGAACGACCAGAACCGTGGGGGCGTTTCCCACAGCCTCGTCTCCCGCTGAGGGGCAGTGGCATTTGGTGAGGCCCGTGGGTTGAGAGGGTAAGCCATGTGTAGATGCGCATCGGCGAGAACGCTAGAATCTTTTTTTCCGAAAGAGAAAAGAGCGTTCCCGCGATGCGCGTTACTACGTTAGTCAACAAGCTCATCGGATTGCAAGGCCTGTGGGTCCGAGGTTTCCACTTCCAGGCGGACAAAGCCAGAGTGGTGGTGGATGTAGTACCACGGAGGAGGAAGCCTCTGTGCGGGATTTGCGGACGAAAGGTCCGCAAGAACAAAGATCGCTACAATCGCTACTGGCGGCACTTGGACCTGTTCGGTGTCCGGACCTATCTTCGCTACTCGATCCGACGAGTGGTACGTCGGCGGTGTGGAGTGGTCAGAGAAAAGGTGCCTTGGGCCGACAAGGGAAGCCGCTTTACCAAAAGCTTCGAACAAGAGGTAGCGTGGCTGGCACAGAGGACGGACGTCAGCGCCGTAGCGAACTATTTCCGAGTGACGTGGCGTTCGGTGCGACGGATCATCCAGCGAGTGGTTGCCGAGCAGCGGGATGAGCGGCGCGAGCTCGATGGATTGCGGGTGATTGGGATGGACGAGATCAGCTACCGCAAACGCCACAAGTACTTAACCCTAATCGCAAATAAACGTCACCGTGTCTGAGGTCTTTGGCCCCGTGAATAGCACCTTTTCCAGGTTCTGCATACACCGTGCAGAATCACCTATAGTGGCGGCGAGTGGGTGCCCCAGCACGAGCTTCTCGCCTGCGCCCAGTACGGCTGTTTCGCGTTTTCGTGCTTCGAAGATTTTGCGATTAGGGTTAACAGTGGTAATAGACCATCTCAGCGGCCGGGTCGTCTGGGCGGGAAAGGAGCGCAAGGCCAAGACGCTGCTGCTGTTTTTCCGCAAGCTCGGACCACAAAGAGCCGCGGAGCTCGAAGCGGTCAGCATGGACATGTGGGAGCCGTACATAACTGTCGTCGGCAAAAAGGCTCCTCAGGCACGGGTGATCTTTGACCGCTTCCACATCGTCAAGCATCTGAACGAGGCCGTGGATAAGACCCGGCGCGAGCTGGTGCGCGAGCTCAAAGGGACTGCCCGGCGCAACCTCAAGAACACCAAGTTTTCCCTTCTCAAGGCCAAACACAACCGCAGCGCGAAAGACAAACGGGTGCTCCGCGAGCAGGTGCGAGCTAATCGTCGCCTCTGCCGCGCCATGCTTCTGCGCGACGACTTCATGGACCTCTACACCTACAAAACCGAGACATGGGCCAAGAAGTTTCTCCGAGGATGGCTGCGGCGCGCTATGAGCTCGAGGATAGAGCCCGTCAAACGCGCGGCGAAGATGATCCGCAGCCACTTCGATGGCGTCATCGCGTGGGTCACGTGGAGACTCAGCAACGGCCGACTCGAAGGAATGAACAACAAAATCCGGCTGCTGAGCCACCGCAGCTTTGGACTCCACTCTGCCGAAGCTCTCATCAGTCTCGTCTACCTAAACTGTGGCGGTCTCACCCTCGAGAGGATCCACTGAAATGGCAGGAGAGGCAAAATGAATAAGACAGCGCTTGTCTTCGGATTGGCTTTGGTTCTCGGCGGCACCGCAGCTGCTCAGTCGGTGCCGCCGCAATTTACTCTTGATTACGAGGCGATGGCGAAGAAGATCGTCGAGCGTCTCGCGATGAAGCCGGGCGAGACGTTTCTCGCCGTGGCCCATCCCGGCCTCTTCGATGCGCTCATCCCCCAATTGCGCTACGAGGTGATGAAAGTGGGGGCGATCGATCTTGGCGTCATCGATGTGCTTGCGCAACCCGTGCCAGGTGGTTGGAGCAAAGAGACGCTCCGTGAGGGCGGACGCGCATCACGCGCGAAGCTGGCAGAGATGCTCAAGGACGTCGATGCCTCTATCATGCTTCCAGGGGCTAACCCCGGGCAGCCCGTCTACGCGGCCATTCAAGATCTGTTGCGCGCGGGGAAAGGGCGGACGATCCACTTTCATTGGCTTGAGAACGGGAGTGCCTTTCCTTTGTCGGGCCAACCGCTTCCGGCGCGCCATGTCATCGATGCGATTTATCAACAAGCACTTCTGGAAACGGATTATGTCGCGATGGCGGCCCATCAGCGCCGCTTCGAGGCCGCCATGCGGTCTGCGGCCGTGCGGGTCACGAGCCCGGCGGGAACAAATATCCGCTTCCGCATCGGAGAGCGCCCTGTGAATTTCCAGGACGGCAACGCTTCCAAAGCGCGGACGGATGAGGGCGTCATATTGATCGATCGCGAGCTCGAGCTTCCATCGGGCGCGGTGCGTGTCGCGCCGATCGAAGATTCGGTGCACGGAACGATCGCGTTCCCGCCGTCGCAGTGGGCGGGCCGGCCCGTCCACGGTCTGAAGCTCGTATTCGAACGCGGTAAGGTCATCTCTTTTTCCGCTGACTCCGGCGAAGACGCCGTGCGTCGTGAGATGGAGGGCGCCGGCGACGCGGGAAAATCTTTCCGCGAGCTCGCGCTCGGCTTCAATCCGCTCCTCGAGGTGCCGGAAGAAAACCCCTGGATTCCGTATTACGGCTATGGCGCCGGTGTCGTCCGTCTATCTCTTGGTGACAATTCCGAGCTTGGGGGGGACGTCACGGGAGGCTATGTCCGCTGGAACTTCTTCGTTGGCACCACGGTCACCGTCGGCGATGACGTGTGGGTGCGCGATGGCGAGCTCATCAAGTAGAAGAAAGGATGATACCTGTCGCCTACTCTCCGATGATCTTGATGAGCACCCGTTTGGGCCGGCGACCGTCGAACTCCCCGTAGAAGATCTGCTCCCACGGGCCGAAGTCGAGCTTGCCCTCGGTGACCGCGACCACGACCTCGCGCCCCATCACTTGGCGCTTGTGATGCGCGTCGCCGTTGTCTTCGCCCGTCCGGTTATGGTGGTAGCGCTCCGGGCTCGCGTCGAAAGGCGCGAGCCACTCGAGCCACCGCTTGTAATCTTCGTGGAGTCCGGGCTCGTCGTCATTGATGAAGACGGAGGCGGTGATGTGCATGGCGTTGACGAGGCAGAGGCCTTCTTGAACGCCGCTCTCACGAAGCGCGTCTTTGACCTCGGGCGACCTCGGGCGTGATGTTCACGAAGCCCATCCGCTCCGCCACCTCAAAGGTGAGCGTTTTGCGGAGGCTCTTCAACCGCCGATTCCGTCCGCCGTGAAAAAGGCGACGACCGAGTCGAGCTCTTGGCTCAATTTGTCGACGCGTTGATACAGAAGGTTGCGAATCGAGAGCAGGCCGAGAACTTTCTTGTCGGCGTCGATGACGGGTAGATGACGGAAGTGCCGCTCCGTCATGATCTGGAGGGCTTCGCCCATCGACATGTCTTTCTGGGCGGCTAAACAATCCGGTGTCATGACGTCGCCGACCGGCGTCTCTTTCGAGTCTTTCCCTTCGAGCACCACCCGGATCATGAGATCTCTTTCGGTGAAGATGCCCGCCAACGCGTCGTCCTTGACGATGGCAACCGCACCCACACGCTGGTCGTTCATGAGTCGCACGGCATCGAAAACGGAGGTCTCGGGCGAGACCAGGGCTCCCGGTACGCTCGCGATCTTCAGAAGGTCCATGGCGCGCTCCTTTCTGAGCGTTAATCCTAATGTCCGGTTAAAACCAGTTCCTTGGGAGCGTCCGGCGAGTGAGAGAGTGGGTATCGAGCTCGGGGAATGCCGACACCGCTCCGATTCCGAACTTCCGGGTGCTAGATTGTTTACCAAGTTGGCCTCGTTGTGCAAGGCCGGCCGAAGCCGTTTTGGATGGCGTTTCTCGACAAATCTGTATCTTGTTGATATGGTTTGGGTAACGAGTCTTGCCCTCCGATGCCGAGATGTCTTTTCCGTCTTCTGCCGGTCCTGTGTGTCCTGTCCGGGCTCGTGCCGGACATCGTGGAAGCGATCCCGGCATTCGCGCGGCGCTACGAGCTGCCGTGTCATTTCTGCCATGACGGTTTTCCAAAGCTGAGCGTTCTCGGCGAGCAGTTCAAGGAGCGAGGCTTTCGGTTCGAAAACGACAAGAGCGATGTGAGCACGTGGATTCGCTCCGTCCCTGTGAGCGTTCGCGCCGCGTTTCGCCAGACCGTCGAGGAGAAAGGTGATGCGGATTCGAGGGGCCTCGTTCGGCTCGTGACCGCCGGCGAGCTAGGCAGCCGCGTATCTTATTGGATCGAGGACAGCTACGTTTTGGAGAGCGAGGATTCGAGACGCGTTGGGCTCGAAATGCGTTCGTGCGTGTCGAGATCTTGCCCGACGAGCTCTATATCCGGGGGGGACGGATCGAGCTCGATTTACCGTTCACCCAGACCCGCACGCCCCAGCTCTTCCGCTACGAGATCTACTTCGCGAATACCGGTTTCGAGACCGACAGTATTGGCGTCCACCAGGACGGCGTCGAGATCGGCGGCTTTCTCGACGACACCACGCGGTGGTCGATTGCCGTGGTGGACGGCTATGACAGTGAAGAGCAAAATGTCGGCAAGTTTGAAGGGAACGTTTTCGGCCGTCTCGTACGCCGCTTCGGTGAGGGGCGAGCCGGGATGTACGTCTATTGGGGAGGCAACACGCTCACGCGCAGGAGCGGCGACGACGTCCTCGAGTGGAAGGACGGTCTTCTCCGCCTCGGCGCCGACGCGTCTTTCTATCTCGGACAGGCGCATGTGTATGGGACGTTCTCCTATGGCCGCAACGGCAATTCCTTTGCCAATGCGGACAACCCGAACGGTACCGGCGAAGCGCTGTCGTTCACGGGAGGTTTTCTCCAAGTCGATTTCGCGCTCCGTGACGACTTCTTCGTAACCGGCCGCCTGAACACCGTCCGCAGCCCGCCTCCCGGAACGACGGACCCGTCGAAATCCTTCGTACAATTCGCCCCCGGCCTAAAGCTATGGCTCCACCCCCAAATACGCCTAGCAGGCGAAATAGCTTTCGCCAACTAAGACCTACCAACGAAAGCAGCGTTTCGGTTTGAGTTCGTGTATTAGTTCAGCATTCATGACCGCCGAGCAGAACGCCCCAGTCCAGGATCCGTAGGGCACCGTCGGGTTGCTTGACACGGTTACGCCAGCAGAAGGGTGGCGGCTTTCAGATGTTCGCATCCGCTAACCTATTGAAGAGGCACCGTTTCGTGTGGTTCTCGCCCAGCTTCCGGGGGTTGCCGTAGGCTCGGCGCAAGTCGAGAGCGTAGGGATAGCTTACATCGGGGGAATACCAGTTCGGTCTCGAGAAGCCAGATGCCCTTTGAATACAGCGGCTTATGGAATAGGCACGAGATTTGCTTTCGGAAAAAGAAGGAAAAAGAAGGCGTTAGTTGGGGAGGGTAAATTCACGCCTCGAAAAGCACTTCTTCTTACAGTGGTTTTGGCGGTCGTGCTCGCATCAACCGCATGATCGGGCCCTATTTTTCTTACAGGTCACGATCCGGATTTCTATGCACAAGGGAACTCCGGAGCACGGAATCTGCTGCGTTCGGGTCTCGCCTTTGCGACCGACGGCGTCTATGTGCCGAGTACGACGTTCACGCTCGGTGCTGGCAAGTTTCTGTGGGTAGAGTCGCGCATCGGTGACCCGGGCTTGCCGAGCTTGCCGAGCGGTCACCTGATCGGTGAACTCGGGCTCGGTTCTATAGGTCTGACGCTAGGCACCGATTACGACCGAGCGAACGCCGCCGAGCTGCCTGGGGTCGACTTTTCCGATTACACGGCGATTGCCGTCGCGTCCGCGTTCGGCGGACTGCTGCGGCAGGGCGAGCTCGACGTGCTCATCGCGAGAAGCGCGGACATCGAGGCGTTCATCAACAGCGGAGGCGGACTGTTTGCCTCTTCAGAGAGTGAGCAGCATGGCGTACATCTTGGAGGCTCGACTCCCTACGGGTATCTGCCGATATCCGTAACGATCACGAACAACGTCGGGTCCTTTGTTCCGACCGCAATCGGCGCAGCGGCCCCGTACAGCCTCGTCTCCGGTGACCTCAACTCGCCCACCCACAACTCGTTTATCGAGGTCGGCGGACTCGACGTCCTGGACAGGGATGGCGGCGGTACAGGGAATCCCACGACACTGGCCGGCAACGTCATAATCGGTGGCGGCGGATTCACTCCCGTGCCCGAGCCTTCCACGTTCGTCCTTCTCGGTTTGGGTTTGATGGGGTTGCGCGCGAAGCGAAGAGCTCGCTGATCGGCTGCCACTTCAGAGCAATCCGCCCAGCCGTTCCCGACAGCGAACGGGCCCGCGGCTCGATCCGCTTGTTCGCTGTTCGGGAACAACAATAGATTGTCCTTACCTTGATGATTCCTTTCGTGGTCTTGGGAAGGCAGAACAGAGCCACCGTCAGACGAAAGGATTAGGCGGGTCGCTAGTTCCGTCGCTTTTCCATCCAGCGACATCATGGGTCGCTGGGGCAGTATCTGTTTGTCATTTCTCACGACACTTGACCGTTTTGTGAACCTGGAGCCGAACTAGGCGGCCTAGATATTGGAGTCGTAGTGATAGCGTGAGTCAACGCGCCGCTCGTCGGATGACCAGCGGGCGCAGATTGCTACCCGCGGGGCTGCCATCGCACAGCCACCAGCCTCGATGGCTCACGGTGATGAGCAGGTCGAAGGGTTCGGCGCGTGACCGAGCCACTGGCGAACCCTGTGCTTCCACGTGGAGCGGGCGGGTCGCGCTTGCGACACTCGCCAAATGGCGCTGCGTGGATGCGAGCCGAGGGTGCTCCGGCCCGAGAACCGACTCGTGGAGCCTCACCGATCGCTCCAGCAAACGCACGGCTTCGGCGTGACGGCCTCGTCGGCAGGCGAGTTCGGCGAGCAACTCCCCGGTTTGCGCCGTCTCGGGGTGCTCGGGCCCCAGGGTTTGCTCCCGAATGGAGAGAGCGCGACCGAGGAGCTCTTCCGCCTGGTCGAGCTCACCCTGCTCGAGGCGGACCATGCCCAGAAGGGACGAGATCCCCGCCACGTCGGGATGCTCTCCACCCCAGATCTTCTCGCACCGTGTCAAGGAGCGTAGGCAGAGCGCCTCGGCCCGGGCGTAATCCTGAAGCTGGAAGCTGATCGCCGCCAGGTGAACGAGAGGCTCAGCCAACCCATCATGATGTGGAAAATTGCGTAAATGGTCCGCGTTTAATTTAACTGGTCATCCTTTTCGCAAAGGGTGAGCCACTGCTCGCATACGGGCTTCGCCTCGTGAGGCCGTTCCAGGGCGAGATAGAGTCGGGTGAGCCCCTCGAATGTCGTGCCCAAGTGCCTGTCCCGGTCTACTCGGTCTTCTCGTGCCTCATATTTGAGGGCGCGGGCGAGAAGCTTTTCGGCGGCCTGCCGCTTGCCCCGGGCGACGTACACCGTGGCGAGGTTTTCGATTAGGTGCAAGATGTCGGTCAAGCCAGCGAGGCGGGTCAAGCTAACGAGGCGCCGTGAACGGGCGAGGGCACGTTCGGCAAGCCGCTCGGCCTCATCGAGCCGCCCCTGATCCAGGTACACCATCGCCTTGCAATCCAAGATCGCGTACTCGGAGACCCACCTCCACTTCCGCTTGCGGGCGACCCACAGCTCTCCGAGAGCACGGAGAGCCTCGTCAAAGTGGGCCGCTCTATGTAGGATCGCGGCGAGGTCGTAGGTCCCTTCGCCCCCATAATCCTCCTCCAAATCCCCCTGGCGCTTCTTGCGCTCGGCGGCTTCCTCGTAGAGCGGAATCGCCGCCTTCAGCAGGCCTCGGGCGCGGTAGTTTTCCGCCACCTTCTGGAGGATTCCCAGCGATCCCCCAGGGAAAGCGGTCAACCAGTCAGTGCTCGACGATGTGCGAGAGTCGACGCCCAGCCGCCGCGCCAGCTCGTCCATCATCTCCCGCACCTCGTCGCCGAGGATGGCCATCACTTCCGCATAGGCCTCGTTTTTGATGATCTTGGCACGCGACAGGTCCGTCTGGAGCCCGGGCGCGCAAACCACGGCGCTAATATCGTGGTCGCTCCTATCCGGGTAGCTCTCGAAGAAGCTCTGGCCGTTGAGCACGAATGCAATGTGTGATTCGGTGTAACGGGGCCACCCACCCGAGCTCCACGAGCCCTTGCCGATGGCAACCACCGCCGAAAAAGGTCCCGGTGATGCGAGAGTTCTCTGCACCGGAGCTTTGGGTGGCCCGAAGCTCAGGTTCGCCTCCCCGTTCTCGCCCATCAAGTGACTCCAGGCCACACACCCGCCAACGTCGATCGGCGGGTTCACCCGCTTTCCGTTCGCGGTGATGCAAATGGAGCTCGGGGCAAACGCGAAGTGGTCGGAGACGGCACCGGGCTCCGACGGCCAGAGCCTAATCCTGGAGTCCTGCAATCCGAAGAGCCTCCAGTCGCGGCGTTGGACGCGAACCCGCGTCATCACGCCACCGCCGGCCCACGGCGGCTCGCTCAGCCGCTCCACCGTAAGCCCTTCCCCGGCCCAGGTGAGGCGAGAGCCGGAGGAGCCGTCCCAGGACTCGATGGACAAATGCCTGGGCTCGAGGCCGAGAGCCGCATTGATCCCGATGGCGAGCTCCCTCATTCGCTTGCGTGCCCTGTCGTCCGATCTCGCAAACAGACTGCCGAGCAGACCGTCGAGCTGCTCTACGGTAAAGGGCAGACCGTCGAACGACAAGTGACAGGTCCGGAAGCGTTTCCCGACGTCGATCGACTTCGCCCCCCCCAGAATCGCCGCAGAAACGATGGGCAGCACGTAGTGGTCAGGATCCGCGAGCTGATGTTTTCTCAGCTCGAGAACGGCCGCGCTGTCCAGCGTAAACCGACCGGTACGGACGAGGTCCAAGAGGGAGGTCTCTTCCTCATCCCGCGTCAAGGGATCGCTTTCGGACACAATGTCACCTTGAGTTTCTAGGTCGCGTCTTCTCGTGCAGCTACGTGGGATAGAACGTGGTCGGCCAGCAAGCCGTGGAACACCCGCTCGTGGTGGTCGGTCACCTCCTCGAGCCAGATGTTCAAGGCGGTGTAGGTGGCCGAGGCGAGAAAAGAAAGGAGGAGGGGATCTTCTTCGAAGGTTGTCAGCGCTTTTTTCACCAGCGCATGCCTGGCATAGAGAACCGTCCCGGAGGGGCCGCAATCTACCGGGACTTCGGAAGGATGGTCATCGACTCGGATTCGATCGAGGTTGAGACGACTGAGAATCTGCTCGTTTCTTTGCTGCAACGCTGTGAGCTTGGAGCGCAACGCCTCCACGAGCCGCTCTTCAGGGCCCGGAGGCGGGATCGGCCGGGGTTGAAACGTCGGGAGCTCTTCCGCCTCCCTCGACTCTGGTACAGGCGGATCGCTTGGCTCCTCCGTCTCATGGCTGGGCTCTTTCTTTCTTGGCGTCACGGTCTGGCTCCCCCGTGCAGGAAGCAAACGGGCTAGCGTCGAAGGCGGCTCGTCATCCTTATTGCCCCGCCTCTCGGTTGCCTCCTGAGCCTCTGTATTCTTTTCCATCGACTTGTACTCCCCGTCGTAATCAGGTAGTGGTCTAGTTTCAAACTAGACCACTACCCGTAATCATGAAGACTTGCCTTGCCAAAGATCCCGGTCAAGATTTTCCGATCTTGCTCGTCCAGGATCAGGATCGGGATGAGCTCGCCATCCTTTGTAAGCCTGCTGTCCGTTCGGGTGACGAACCGTATCGAGCCTCTCGACCCGATCTCCGCGGCGATAGCCTGCAGGGCCAAAACCCTTTGCCCTATCGTCGGGAAAAGAGGGACGGAAGTCAGGGGATGGAGCTTCCCACGGGCTTCGTTCCCATCGGTGCCGACTCCCGCCAAGAAATGAGGCTACCCAACCCCCAATCGAGGCAGCCAGAATCCTTTCGGCCCGTCAAATCCCTTCACGTAACGTTTAGCGGATCGTTCGGTGAAGCCAAAAGTCGTCAGGACTCGGACGGGGAACTCTAAATCGATAGCCCTTTCCAAGTGGCTCTTGAAGATTTTCTCTTCTATGATGCCCCATCTAACCGGTAACTGGGCTCGAACCGCTCGCATCAAGGGGTCCAGAGCGCGGACGATCTCGAGGAGGCAATTGGCAAGGAGTTTGTTCTTTCGAACGTTATCGAAGCTCTTGGTTGGAGTGAAGTCCGCCTCGACCACCACCTTGAGATGAGGCAGCGCCCATGACGACTCGAGCTCGCAGAGCAGGCGACCGGAGGCGATGAGCTTGATGACCGACGGTTCCCCTCCGCGGTATCGAACCCCGATCTCGCCAATCATGGAATCAGTGCAGATCGGATATCGGGCAAGGAAAAGTCCTTGGCCCAGGCGAGGCTCTGCTTTTCGGGCGAGCCACTGCTCGCGGTTTCGACGGCACTGGGCGGCGCGCTCCATCGATTGATGGATGTTCTTGACCTCGTTCCTGAAAAGGCGCTGGAAGAATTCCCGGTCGTACCGGCTCTCCAGGAGAACGACGAGAAGTCCGTCCTTGTAGTTCCTTCCTTCGTACTCTTTGAAGCTGGTGGGAAGGACCCCCACTCTCTTGACCTGCTTATGGAGCTCTTGGAAAGTCACCGGACGCAAGTCCTGAGTGGCGGTTTTCCAGAGCGGAAGGCCGGCCGCGATCCGGGCGAAGGACGCAGGATTCTTCGAGCGGAACGTTTTCAAGCTCCGGATTTCGTACAAGGCTTTCTTCACCGTCGATAGCGCCCACACCTTGGTGGCAGGCGGAACCAGCTGTCCGCCTGCCAGCGTTGCAATCGCAGCAAGCGAGGCGTCCCGCGCGGCCTCGATGGCATCGAGAACTTCCTGATAGGCCCCGTCCTGGACGAAGTTGCTTTGAGAGACATCCTTTAGCAGGCGAGCTCCTTCGACGACGGCGGTGAAAGACTGGGGGCCGTGATCCATGGGTAGTTCCACAATGGAAACGCCGTTGGACACGAGGGTTGCCGCGGAGTGCTTCGAATGGGGAACGTGCCAAGCCAGGCCCGAAATTTCAGGGCCGGCGATCGGGACCATGCCGACGGCGCCCCGGGGAAGATGGAGCCCCCTGGCGATTTCCTCCTCCGCCAGCAAAATCGACGTTCGAGCGTACTGGCAGCGCTCCCGGATCAGCACCTCTTTCACCATCATCCCTCTGAGCTTTTGGTAGAACTTCAGCAACAATCCCGGCCGAAACCGTTCCTTGACGTGGATTTTCGTCCCCGACTCGGTGGAGGCGAAGCTGCTCATGTCATCTTTTTCGTTCGGCCGTATTTCGAGACGGACGCCCTCCTGCCCGTTTTCAGTGATGACCGATATGAACTTCGGATTGAGGGCCATCGCCGCGTTCAAACCGAGGGCGAGCTCGCGCCGGGCCCGAACGTCCAGGGTATCGGCCCTCGTGAAGAGCGAGGAGAAGACCTGCTCCAGGTCGTCCCGGGTAAACGGTTCCCCGTCGAAGGAAAAGTGCATGTCGTCGGCATCGATCTCGAACTCGAGCCGGGACGCGCCCTTGAGGGTGGCGGCCTGCACGAGCAGGAGAACGTATTCCTGTGGGGTTGCGAGCTGGAATTGGCGCATCTTCTCCCGCGCCTTCCCGGGATCGAGGGTGAACTCTGCATGAGAGTCTAGCCGCCCCTCGGCTCCTAGCTGTCCGATTAGCTAGTTCCTGTCCAGAAACACCATAACTTGTGGTGTGCGAGAGACCTATCGAAGATGTGGGTATTATACGTTTTCGGAAGGGGCTTCGTGGGGTTGAGAGCGAATGAAAATCTTGGACGAAACGAGAGGCGAATTGTTAGCAATCCATGGCTATAAGGGGCGGAAGAGTAATAGTTGTTATCGTAATAAGTGTCTTGCCATCATCAGTAGGTTGTAGGTGATGATGGAACTCCATACGTACGATTTAAAAGAAGGCAATGAGCGCCATGTGCATCGGTCGAGACCAAAGACTCGTTTCAAGAACGAAATGACGCCTTCGATTCCGCAGCGAAATCGCCGCAGGCGTTGATAGACCCAGGAACTCTTGACCATATCGGTCACCGCGAAATGAGCCTTGGTAAAGGCAACATCTTCAACTCCCTTGCCTTTGATGGCTTCCAAGTTTGCCTTTGAAGAAAACGCGCCATCGTAGGCAACCTGGCGCGGGGCCCGTTCGTAGAGTTCGACTTGACGGTCGATCATGGTTTCCGCGAGAGTTGAATCGGACGGATTCCCATCCAAGATCACGCAATCCAAAATCATCGAGGACGAGCCACCAGTCATACACACCTTGTGGCCGTAGAGAGTCTCGCGCCGGTCTTTGCGAATAATGTCGGTGTGTTCTTCGAAGATAGAAACGACCTTTTCCTCCGCAGGCACACGCTCTTCGTCGATCACTCGGCGTTGGGTTTGGTTGATGACTTTCTTGGTGAGGACGAGAAAGTGCTCAAAATCCGCGGCGATCCTCTCCGCGCTCGCTCGCTTCACAGGCTCGGTCAAGCCCGACTCTTCCAACTGTTCTGCAACGCGTTGAGCGGAGCGATAGGTTTCTTCCGTCACCTTCAGTAGATCTCGATAGACGCGACGCCTTTGTTGCTTATCCTTCGCGTTCAGAACTCCCAGTCGACGTCTCTTCGCTCGACGCGTTCGATTGCCGAAGACCACTACTGTACCCAGCAGTTCGCGAGCTCGGCACATCACGCGAGTGAGAACCCGAACACAGTCATAAAGAAGCTCGGAGTCTGTAGGCGGATGAATGTTTGATTCCACTACCGTGCAGTCCACTCGTACTTTTCTTCCCTTTTCGATCCCAGCATCCTCGGCAACGCTCACCAGCTCTCGGTTGATCTGCTCCAGCGTTTCGAACTTCACGGCTTTGATGTTTGCTGCTAGGGTCGACTTCGACGGGGTCGGCTCTATGATGCCGAGCTGGCAAAACGTCCGATAGCTTCGAGAGTCTGCCAAGTGAAACGCCAGCTCCCGATAGGTGAACTGATTCAGCTGCTTCACCAACAACGCCCGGAGAACCTGCTCCGCACTCATTCCCCCACGACCAACATCGCTCCCTGCCGGTGGGGTGACCGACCTTAGGTCTTGCAGTACCAGCTCATTGAGCTTAGGATGGGCATCGAGTAGCGACGAGATCGTTTCGAGTTCGCGTGCGTGCTCCAGCTCCAGCCAGGGCTCACGTAGATTTGGCTGTGGGTTGATCGTTTTTCGCATTTAGGGCTGGTCCCCTTTGGAGTTAAGTCATTTAGAATCAGATGTTTTCAACGACACGATCCTAATCGACACCCCCTCAGAAGACTAGCCCTAAATTTGCGATTTCTCCTTTTTTCTCAATCCCTTACAGGCTTCAGGACGGGTACTAGCTAGTTCCTGTCCAGAAACACCATAACTTGTGGTGTGCGAGAGACCTACCGAAGATGTGGGTATTATACGTTTTCGGAAGGGGCTTCGTGGGGTTGAGAGCGAATGAAAATCTTGGACGAAACGAGAGGCGAATTGTTAGCAATCCATGGCTATAAGGGGCGGAAGAGTAATAGTTGTTATCATAATAAGTGTCTTGCCATCATCAGTAGGTTGCAGGTGATGATGGAACTCCATACGTACGATTTAAAAGAAGGCAATGAGCGCCATGTGCATCGGTCGAGACCAAAGACTCGTTTCAAGAACGAAATGACGCCTTCGATTCCGCAGCGAAATCGCCGCAGGCGTTGATAGACCCAGGAACTCTTGACCATATCGGTCACCGCGAAATGAGCCTTGGTAAAGGCAACATCTTCAACTCCCTTGCCTTTGATGGCTTCCAAGTTTGCCTTTGAAGAAAACGCGCCATCGTAGGCAACCTGGCGCGGGGCCCGTTCGTAGAGTTCGACTTGACGGTCGATCATGGTTTCCGCGAGAGTTGAATCGGACGGATTCCCATCCAAGATCACGCAATCCAAAATCATCGAGGACGAGCCACCAGTCATACACACCTTGTGGCCGTAGAGAGTCTCGCGCCGATCTTTGCGAATAATGTCGGTGTGTTCTTCGAAGATAGAAACGACCTTTTCCTCCGCAGGCACACGCTCTTCGTCGATCACTCGGCGTTGGGTTTGGTTGATGACTTTCTTGGTGAGGACGAGAAAGTGCTCAAAATCCGCGGCGATCCTCTCCGCGCTCGCTCGCTTCACCGGCTCGGTCAAGCCCGACTCTTCCAACTGTGCTGCAACGCGTTGAGCGGAGCGATAGGTTTCTTCCGTCACCTTCAGTAGATCTCGATAGACGCCACGCCTTTGTTGCTTATCCTTCGCGTTCAGAACTCCCAGTCGACGTCTCTTCGCTCGACGCGTTCGATTGCCGAAGACCACTACTGTACCCAGCAGTTCGCGAGCTCGGCACATCACGCGAGTGAGAACCCGAACACAGTCATAAAGAAGCTCGGAGTCTGTAGGCGGATGAATGTTTGATTCCACTACCGTGCAGTCCACTCGTACTTTTCTTCCCTTTTCGATCCCAGCATCCTCGGCAACGCTCACCAGCTCTCGGTTGATCTGCTCCAGCGTTTCGAACTTCACGGCTTTGATGTTTGCTGCTAGGGTCGACTTCGACGGGGTCGGCTCTATGATGCCGAGCTGGCAAAACGTCCGATAGCTTCGAGAGTCTGCCAAGTGAAACGCCAGCTCCCGATAGGTGAACTGATTCAGCTGCTTCACCAACAACGCCCGGAGAACCTGCTCCGCGCTCATTCCCCCACGACCAACATCGCTCCCTGCCGGTGGGGTGACCGACCTTAGGTCTTGCAGTACCAGCTCATTGAGCTTAGGATGGGCATCGAGTAGCGACGAGATCGTTTCGAGCTCGCGTGCGTGCTCCAGCTCCAGCCAGGGCTCACGTAGATTTGGCTGTGGGTTGATCGTTTTTCGCATTTAGGGCTGGTCTCCTTTGGAGTTAAGTCATTTAGAATCGGATGTTTTCAACGACACGATCCTAATCGACACCCCCTCAGAAGACTAGCCCTAATTTGTGATTTCTCCTTTTTTCTCAATCCCTTACAGGCTTCAGGACGGGTACTAGCTAGTCGTCGACATCGCCCCTCCAGTGATAGCTCCGTGAGGCGCGCGTCGATCCGTGTCGTCAGCGTGCCCCGAAGAAAAAAGAGCTTGGCGAGAATGTAGGCCGCGAGCTCCGGCTCGTTTTCAGCCAGGGTCGCGAGCCGGACCACCAGAGGGTGGTCGGCGTTGATCACGAGAACGCGTCTTTGTGAGAAGAAACTGGTTCCGAGCTCCTGTATCGGACCGAAGCGTCAGCTCCCCGAGCCTCTCCTGCGTGATCGCCACCCGGCCGCCAATCCCCGATCCCTTGTAACGGAAGTGCGCGAGCTCGACGCCGCGTAGCTTGCCGCCGTAGGACTCGATCAGCCGGGTCAGTGCCCGTCGGAGTGGTTCCCAGCGACGCGTTTCCTCATCGGACCTCGCTGGAACCGGGAGGCAATATTTCGCCGGAGCGTATACGAGCTCTTTCTCGCGGTGGAGTGCTCTCAGGAACTGGTAAGCTGCACCATTGCTGTTCACTTCGAGGACGAGCTCCCCCGCTGCTTGAAGCGCTCGGGTCAGGGGGCTCTCGCCGGTCTCGATGAGGAACCGTCGGCCCTTCCGGGTGGCCCCTCGGATCTCCTTCAAGGTCACTTCGCGCCCACTCACTGTTTTGAAGACTACGCGCTCTTCGATCCCGTCGGCGTCGAGGTCCAATCGGTGCTTGTAGTCCCTTTTCCGCGAGGTCAGACAGCCCGTGGCCGCCCGGTAGAGAAAATCGAGCCTTTTGCTCGTCTCTTCCTCCAAAACCGCTTCCTCTAGGCGCTCGAAAAGAAGACGGGGAAGGGACTCCGTGGCCAGGCGATCCACCATCGCCATCGCCTTGTGGAAGTTCGCGTCTCGGATGACGTTATCTCGGGTTAGCGTGTGCTCCAGATACCGGGAGCTCAACTTGAAGGAGATGTGGGAGAAAAAAAGGTCGCCCCCCTCGAGCAGGGTCAGCCCTTTGTTGTAGAAGCCGAAACTCGGCTGGGGGTTTTCCGGGAAGCCGACCACCGCAAGGGTTCCCTCATCCTCCGCCCGAACCTTCAGGGGTGCGTCGAGGTCTACGGGACAGCTGACCATGTCCCCTTCGAAGCGGATCTCGGCTTCAACGTGCTTGCACCAGTAAGTGACGACCTCGCGAGAACTGCGAGCGAACGCGTCGAACTCGGCTCTCGTCGTGGATTTGATGATTTGAATCTTCGTACCTTCCACGGTCTCGTCCCGGGCGATGAGGGAGAACGACTTGTCGCGGTGGAACAAAACGCGCCAGTTCTCTCCGTCCTTCGAGGTGTCGAGACTGACCGCATCCCGCTCGATGGCGAAGATCGACACGAATCCGATCCCGAAGCGGCCGATCTTGGTGAAGTCTCCATCCTTGCCGGAGCTGAAGAGCCGGGTTGAAGGTCTTGGGATTCCGAGCCGTTGTGAAGTCGAAGCCCGCGACGTCCCGCGCCACCCTGAGCGACGCCTTCAGGTAGTCTTCGTTGCCGACGATGTCGGCGGTGTCGACTGGGATGAGGGATGATTCAGGGAGGCTCCGCTGCCAATGGAATCCCTGAAAGCTCCTTCCCAGGATCTCGACGGGCGACTCTCGAGGGCTCCTCGGAGGTGTCGTAGACTCGCGTCGCCGGCCAATTCGCGAACCGTGTTCTCCATGAGGAGAAAGTAAGCCTGAAGACAGTTGGCCAGAGTGGCGGCGGAAGTCACTCGCTGACTCGGATTCGGGCTCTTGCGATGGAATTCTACGAATTTCGTGAAATCCTCGATGAATCGCTGGCGAACGTCGGGAGTATCGAGCAAAGTCTTCACATCGTTCAGCGAAAAGGTGTTCTCCGTCCTGACGAGATCCTCTGTGAGACCGACGGTCGACACCGAGCCCTCGACGGAGGCGACATAAACGGCGAAGAGATGGGCGAAGAATCGCTCCTCGGGCTCCAGGGGACGCGGTCGCTGAAACCCGTCCGACTCTGGGGCCGTTATTAGAGCAGCGAGTTGCTTGACGGTCTCATGAAGGACGCTGGCGGCGCGCTCGATAGCCTCCAGGAGCTCGAGCCCGGTTTCGGTGAAGCCGTAGTGACCGTTGTCGATCTCCGCGAATTTTCCCGGCAGCCCTGCTTCGATGATCATCCTTCGGGCGACCTCCCGCTCGACTCGAAGGTTGGCCGAGCCGATGTTGATCTCTTTCACTGGACCTCGTAGATCACCGAGGACGCGTTCTTCTTATTCAAAAGCTCTTCCAATGGCAGCCGCGCCTTCCTCGTGCAAACGAATTTCCGCTCGCGCCGAACGTGGTAGCCCAGCGCTTCCCGTCGTTGTTCGACGAGCTCGCGGGCTTCGGGTGCCAGCGCTTCGCGGTACCCCCGCGTGAATGGATCGCCATTCGAATCCTCACCGATGTCGACCGCGGTCCTGTCGCTGGTGAGCGACAAGATGAACTCGCCGGGATGAGCGTCCACGATGGCCTGGAGCTCCGGCGCACCTTCGGCTCCGGCAAAAGAGAGCGGGCCGACGCGAGTCCGGGTGACCGACTCCAGAGCGACACTCTTGATGTCGGAAAGCAGGATGAAGGCAAGCTCGGAGTCATCGGCAGTCGTCTTGGCGACGAGATTTTGAAAGTTGACCGTGTAGTCCAGGTCGTCTCCCTCGAGCCGGACCAGTGGACGTGACCATCGCTCGGCGGTATGACGCAGGAAAATGTTGTGTCGGCAGAACATCTCCTCCGACAGGCCGAAACGGTCGAGGACGGTGATGAAGGCGGCAGTCCGTTTCTCGGGAACGACCCAGCGAAGGTCCAGCTCCATGGAGAAGGAGAGCAGAACTTCGGTCTCGAGCAGGGCGCGGTGATAGCGATAGCTTCGCAGGAACCGGTCGTCGCTCGGCTCGGATGGAGCGAGCTCTATCGAGGCGAGTGTCGGCTGTCGCCTCTCCTCCTCTCGAACCACGTCATCGGCCACCTGCCGGTCGGTTTGAATCCGAGTGATTTCCCGTTCCGTCGGAAGGCCCGTCCGTAACCCGACATCGAGGGTGTCATAGTTGTAGTGGTTCTCAGAGGGCGAGAGAAAACGGTACAGAGCTGAAAGCGGCCGCTGGTCAGGGAAGCTGCTGTTGAGGCGTCCCGCTTCCACCAGCTTCACGAGCATGCGGACATAAGCGGTCGCCCGCTCGTGGGAAAGTTGAATCCGCCCCTGCGGAGCGAGAACGGGGGCCGGCAAGGGACGGCTGGCGAGAGGGCTCAGGAGCCATCCTCTCGTGCAGCCCTCATGAGTTCGTACTCCTTCTCGGCGAGGGCGATGATCTCGTTGGTCCGGTTCTCCCTCATGTCGCGCTCCGCCTGGAGGTTCGATTCCACGAGCTGCTGCGTAGCCTCATCGTAGATGTTGAGCTCCGAGGTCATCCGTTCCACGTTCTGGGTCAAATAAAGCGCGGTGTTGGAGGCGAGGACGGCCACCTTGTTGACACTCTTTTTGAGGGACTGCATGGACTCTTGCATTTCCATGGACAACTCGCCCGCCTCGGCGACGGTGGCCAGGCTGCTCAGGTTTCCACGCAGCTCGTCGAGGACCTCGAGCCCCGCCTCGAGGAGCTGATGCATATTGGCGTGGAGGTTGGTCATGATCTCGAGAAAGTTGTTGTTCATGTGAACGATGGCGGAAATGCGGTCCTCTGCGTTCGAGAACAGGCGGAGCTTGGCGCCGTGCTCCCACAGCGCCTGCCGTACTTTGGTGATTTCAACTTCCTTCTTGCGGTACTCGGGGGCATTTTTGTCGAGAGTGCCCAGCCCCTCTCGCAGCCTGGCCTCCAGATCCTTCAAGAGCAGCACATGCTTGGCCGCCCTTGCCTCGTTTTCGGCCGCGACGACGACTTTCTTGTTGAGGCGGACGATGTCATCCTGAAGATCCTGGATGCTCCGTTCGATGGTCGTTAGGAACTGCCCCACCTCCTTGGTCCGCTTTTCGGCGACTTCGACTTTGTCGCGCAGAAGCTCAGAGAGGGGACGCTCGGCCACGATCTCGTTGATGACCGGCATCTTCTCGAGGAGCCCCTTGAAGTTGGAGCCGAAATCCTCGGTGACCATGTCCTTCAGGTAGTCCCACGCGGACTTGGCCTCGGCGAGGTCTTTGGTCATCTCGCGAGCGATCTCGTCATGGGACTTTCTGAGCTCGCCGAGCCTCGCCAGGTCGGCCTCATGCTTGCTGTGGTAGCTTTCGATCAGACTGCCGAGGCTATCACGGTCATACTGCTCCCCGTCGTAAAAGACCTCTGTTTTGAGTACACTTTCTTCCAAGGGTTGGTCCGCCATGAGCGACTCCCTTGCCCGAAGACCGCCAGCGCCGACTCGGATCGAGCCGCTGGCCTACGTCTTCTCACTCTTAGAAGGCAGGTTGTAATGTTGATTTGTCTAATTATGATAGATGGTACCCGGGCATGGATGCAAATCGCTCTCCGGCGGTGCGCCCCTTCCTTCGCTGGACGGGAAGTGGATCATCTTGACGGAGGGAGGCACGGAGCCCTTCAGTCCATCCCATCATTGGAGCGGACGTGGCCTGGGATCCAGGTCGAGAACGTTGCTCCCGAGCCGGTGGCGCGCGGAAGCGGGTCAGGGTTGTCGCGCGTAATTCAGCATTCAGGATTCAGGCCCGCAGTCCACATCAATGTTCCTGAATGCTGAATGCTGAATGCTGAATGCTCCTGAAGTACACTGCGGGGCATGCCTCTTGACGTAATAGCTTTTGGGCCGCATCCCGATGATGTTGAGCTTTGTATGGGGGGGACGGTTCTCAAGTTGGCGGCGCTTGGTTATCGGACGGGGATCATCGATCTCACGGCTGGAGAGATGGGTACGCGCGGGACTCCCGAGCTTCGGGCTGCGGAAGCGCGCCAGGCCGGGGAGCTTCTCAATGTCTCGCTACGGCGATCGCTCGATCTTGGAGACGGCCGTCTCGCCGTGAACGACGAGACGAAGCGCGCCGTCGCGGAGGCGATTCGGGAGCATCGACCCAAGCTCGTGTTTACGAACTACCCCGAGAACAATCATCCGGATCATACGGCGTCCGGTCCTCTGGTCGCCGAGGGGGCCTACCTTGCGGGTCTCGAGAAGCTCGAGGCGGATGGAGAGCCGCACCGCCCGAATTGTGTGATTTACTACCTCGTGCCTCACAAGATAGCGCCTTCTTTCATTGTGGACATCACGCCGTACCACGAGGACAAGATGCGCGCCGTGCGGGCCTATGCCTCGCAGCTTCACAACGAGGACGAAGCGGGCCCGACGACCTATATCAGCCACCCGAGCTTTCTCGATCGTGTCGAAGCGCTGGATCGCTATCACGGCGCGCTCATCGACACCGATTTCGGCGAAGGTTTCTACTTACGCGAAGCCATGAAGGTCGCGGATCCGGTCGCGTTTTTCGACCGGCCTTTCACGCGGATCACGTGATGCGAATCGCTATTGTTTGCTATCCCTCACAAGGCGGAAGCGGTGTCGTCGCCTCAGAGCTCGCGCTCGGCCTCGCCGAGCGGGACCACATTGTGCATATCGTCAGCTACTCCGTTCCCTTCCGGCTGCGGGCTTTCCACCCGAACGTGGTCGTCCACGAGGTCGAGGTCGCGAGCTATCCACTATTCAAATACCCGCCTTACACGCTCGGCCTCGCGACGAAGCTGGCCGAGGTCGCTTCGGACGAGCACCTCGACGTGATCCACGCGCATTACGCCGTGCCGCACGCGGTGAGTGCTTTCCTCGCGAGGGAGATTATTGGCGAGGGGGCGCCCAAGATCGTGACGACCCTTCACGGGACGGACATCACGCTCGTCGGCGCGGACGAATCGTTTCATCGTGTCACGCGTTTCGCGATGCAAGTCTCCGATGCGGTGACGGCCGTCTCGCATTATCTCAAGAAGCGGACGGTCGAGGAGTTCTCTCTTGAACGATCCATCGACGTTATTTACAACTTCATCGACACCACCCGCGGGAATAGTGGGCCGGATTGCGGTCGCGAACGTTGGGCGCCGAACGGCGAGAAGATCGTGATGCACGCTTCGAACTTCCGCCCCGTGAAGCGCGTCAGCGACGTTGTTCGTGTCTTCGAGCTCGTTTGCCGCGAGCTTCCGGCCAAGCTTCTGCTCGTGGGCGAAGGGCCGGAGCGGCTCTTCGTTCGGCAGCTCGTCAAAGAGCTCGGCCTCTCCGAGCACGTTCACTTTCTCGGCGAGCAGCAATACTTGGAGACTCTTCTGGCCGCAGCGGACCTCTTTCTTCTTCCGAGCGAGCAGGAGAGCTTTGGCCTCGTGGCGCTCGAGGCGATGAACTGCAATGTGCCCGTCGTGGGCGCTCACGTGGGGGGGCTTCCCGAAGTGGTCCTTCACGGTGAAACGGGCTATCTGCTCCCGGTCGGCGAAATCCGCGCGATGGCCGATGCCGCCATCGAGCTGCTTTCGGACGACGCCAAACACGCACGTTTCGCTGAGGCTTCTCGCGAGCGCGCCGCCTCCGAGTTCGATCGCCAGAAAATCATCCCGCAATACGAAGCCCTCTATCAAAGACTGCTCTGATCCCCCCACTTTTTCGAAAAAAGACACTCTTGGCTGTTCGGTTTCAGTTTCCCCAGCGTTGACTCCAGTAGAAGGCTATTTCTTGGGAGTGGGGAGGCGTCGATATGCTGAGAGATACAGGCGGCGGCGGTCGCAAACTATTTGAAACAAACTACTTGTGTGTCAGAGAAATTCTCGGCTATATCGCGCGGCGGCATCGCCTGACGTCCGAGGATCGGGAGGACTTCGCGTCGTTCGCGATGGTCAAGCTCGTCGAGAACGACTATGCCCGGATCAGCAAGTTCCGGGGCGAGAGCCAGTTCAACACCTATTTGACGGTCGTTCTGCAGCGTCTCTTTCTCGACTACCGCACACAGAAGTGGGGAAAATGGCGCCCCTCGACGGTGGCACAGAGGCTCGGGACGGTCGCGATGAAGCTCGAGACCCTCTTGTACCGGGACGGTTTCGACTTCCACGAAGCTCGGGAAATTCTCTTGACGAGCACGGCGTGCGACCGCACAGAAGAGGAGCTATGGGAGCTCGCGGGAAAGCTTCCCCGTCGCGAGCGATTCTTTTGCGTGGATGAAGAAGTGCTGGCCCGGTTGGGAACCACGCGCCACGTGGACGATTTCGATCGCCACGAGGCCGCAGGCCTCCTCGGTGAGCTGGAGTCGCAACTCAAAGACGCGACCGGGGATCTCTCGTCGGAGGACCGATGGCTCCTCAAGATGCGTTTCGATGAAGGGCTGAGCGTGCCGGAAATCGCGACCGTGGTGAACCTCAAACCGAAGACCATCTACGCCCGCATCACCAGGTTACTGAAGCGGATCCGTTGCCGGTTGGAGCAAGCGGGGGTGAGCTCCACGAACTTGCGCGAACTGAAGCCTGTGGAGAGGAACGCCTTGGCTTCGGCGCGAGCCGAAGTGAAACGATCCTCTGTGAAGCAGGAACCGGGGCCTGATCAGGTTTTGGAGAGCGGTAGAGTGATGTCGTTGCCGGTCGAGGAAACCCTGCCTGCCGTCGCGGCCGGGACAGGAGGCATTCAGGGATTCGACGTGTCACAGAGCGAAGACAAAGTTTCGCCCACGAAGCCAACCTATCAGAGCCTCCTCAGCGAGTTGAGAGGGCTCTTGGATCGCGTTCACGCCAAGTCGGCGGGGAAGCTGAACGACGCCATCACGATATCGCCCGAAATCCTGGTCTCGATCGACACGGTGCTTACCGCCGTCGACGACGAGCTCAACACAACGCGAGGTAGTGTTCTACATTCGCCCTTCGTCGATCTCGCGACACGCAGCGCGACCCATTTTTTCATCGAGCGCTCGGTTCGATCATTTTGCGAGAAGGTGCTCGACGAGGTCATTACGGAGGTGGGCGCGGGATCGGGCGCATTCTTGTTGTTCCAAACATCCGATACCGAAGCGCGCGTCATGGCGGCCAGAAACGATTGAGCGGAGAGCATCGAGCACGACCCGCGCATTAGCCGCACGATTCTCCGGGATATCGCGTCGGGGAACGATTCTGTGCTCGTCCATGACGCTCGATTCGACGAGCTTCTCGCAAACGAAGAAAGCGCCCAACAGCTGGAGCTGCGCTCCGTTCTCGCGATCCCGCTTCGCTTCAAGGATTTTCTCGCGGGCGCCATCTATCTGGAGAACCAACGCGCGAGCGGGGCGTTTGGCGAGCAGGATCTAGAGCTTCTCCGTGCTCTCGGGCGTCTCATTGCTGTTTTCTTGAACGCGTCGCTCAGGCTCGACGAGGAGATCGAAACGCGCAAGCGGCTTTACCGCGAGCTCAAAGGCAAGGATTATTTCCACGGGCTTGTCGGCTCGTCGCCACGGATGCTCGAGGTCATCGAAAGGATCGAGCAGGTAGGGCCGACCCAGGCGGCGGTGCTCATTGAGGGCGAAAGTGGAACGGGTAAGGAGCTTGTCGCGCGCGCCGTGCACAAAGCAAGCGATCGCGCAGACAAACCGCTCGTGATCGTGAACTGCGCGGCCCTTCCCGAGGAATTGCTCGAGGGTGAGTTGTTTGGGACCGAGCCGGGAGCCTTCACCGGTGCGGTGCGTCGCATGGGCCGCTGTGAAATGGCGCATGGGGGCACGCTGTTTCTCGACGAAATCGGAGAGCTCTCGAAGAAGCTCCAGGTCAAGTTTCTCCGCTTTCTTCAAGAGCATGCCTTCGAGCGTCTAGGAGGCAAGCGCACCATCGAGGTCGACGTGCGTGTCGTCGCAGCGACGAATCGCGATTTACGAGAGCTGGTGCGACAAGGCGAGTTCCGGGAAGATCTCTATTACCAGCTGTGGGTATTTCCGATCGAGCTTCCCGGATTGCGGGAGCGCAAAGAAGACATCCCGCGGCTCGTCGATCATTTCGCGCGTGGATTTTCGAGCGAGATCGGATTGAAGGAGCCTCCCACCATCGAGCCCGAAGTCTATGACTGCCTCCAACGTTACGAGTGGCGGGGCAATATCCGGCAGCTCGAGAACCTGGTGCACCGGCTAGTGGTCGAGAATCGAGGGCGGCCCATCACTCTAGACAGCCTGCCGCCGGAGCTCAGTGGAGCGCGCAAGAAAGTCCTCAAGATCGCGAAAGACCCACTGCGCCGACTCATAGCCGAGGTTCCACAGGATTACTCGTAGCTCAAAAAGCGACAGAACGAGCTCCATGAGCTATCCGGAATCTACGCTCAGGAGCTCGAAGACCGTTTCGTCGACTATGCGCTCGCGCAAACGGATGGCAATATCAGCCGTGCCGCGAAGAAGTTCGGCATGCACCGCACGCTCATCCACAAGAATCTCCGTTCCAGAAAAGAGGGCGACGCCACCGATTCGTAGCCGGCTCCGCTCCGCCTCACGCGCTTCGAAGTGTGGCCGCGCAGGCTACACCACCGCCGATTTGCGTTGCCGAGCTAAACGTTTGTCATCAGCCGGGTTTTTGTCAGGAGACCGGTCTTCTACTCGCCATCCAAGACGTGGATCGTATCGGCTTCCAACCAGCCTTTGAATCGGAGCGGCTCCCCGCGAACGATCGTAAGGTGCTGGTAGCCGTCGAGGCGATAGAGCTTCCCCCGTGTGTATAA
Organism: Candidatus Marinacidobacterales bacterium; assembly: GCA_965197495.1. Lineage (GTDB taxonomy): Bacteria > Acidobacteriota > Vicinamibacteria > Marinacidobacterales > SMYC01 > SMYC01. Next base: position 8,459,776 of record OZ240210.1, on the reverse strand, counting down.
CATCGGCTGCTGTCCCGCGCGGATGTAACGTTCGGCACATCGAAGGTGCAAAGCGCCTTGTTTGCCGCCGGTGGCGCCGCAATCGGCGTCCGTAAGAAACCCAGACCAATCACGGATGGGAGGCGGCGCCAACGTGGCCCGGGCCGGCGGAGCGTCGCTTTGATGCGCTCGCGTCAAACCCCCAGTCAGGTCTCTCGGCAACTGTTCGAAACGCACGTAATGCGTCGAGCCTGCGATGACGATGACGGTCTTTTCGCTCAAGCGGCCATCTCCCGCATCCACGGTGACGCGTCGCGCGCCTGGTTCCACGAATTGGAACACGCCTGGTGCAGCGCCAATCGGTGCACCGTCGAGATAGACCTCGCCGGGCTCGTCAGACACGATGCGAAGAACTCCGAACGTGGCAGGTGGCGCGGTGCTCGTCACGGGCGGCGCATCGGCGCGCACGACAGGACGGGTGTTTCTTGGTGTCATCGTCGCGGCCGTTTCGACTTCGGACGGCGCGGGCGTGAGCGCGAGCGCGGGCGCGGGCGCGGCGGGCGCGGGCGCGGAGGCGGGCCATAGCGCATACATCGCGCCGAGAAGAGCGGCGAGAAAGGCCGTCGCGGCGCCGAGACGGACAGGACGACGCCTGAGCCGACGCACCCAGGCCGGAAGTTTCAGCGTCGGCATCGCCGCGCGCCGGATCTCGGCTGCGTGAACCGTCACGGTCGCCGGCTGGTCGGCCGACTGTCTCAGGGCATCGCCGAGCGCGCCAGCGGATGCGAACCGATCCCTGGCGTCACGCGCCATCGACTTGCGCAGCACGGCGTTGACGGTGGGCGGAAGCGCCACACCGCGCGCAGGGATGGGAAGCGGCTCGGTGAGATGTTTCGTGAGGACGCCTACGGCCGTTTCCGCCGAGAAAGGCACGCGGCCGGTGAGCATCTGGTAGGTCAACACACCGAGAGAGTAGATATCCGAGCGATGATCGATCCTGTCACCTTTGCACTGCTCGGGCGACATGAACTCCGGCGTTCCTACGATGAGGCCGGAATCCGTGGTCTGCTCGTCACGTCGAAACGGTTTGGCGATACCGAAGTCGAAGATCAAGCATCGAAGGTCGGACGTCACGAGAATGTTGGAGGGCTTGATGTCACGATGAACGATGTCGCTACGATGTGCGGCGTCGAGCGCGTCGGCTATCTGGGAGACCACCTTCACCACGCGGTTCAGCGGCCACGGCTGTCCCGAAAGCTGCGCTCCCAAGGTCTCACCGTCGGACATGTACTTCATGACGAGATAGGGTCGGCCCTCGTGCTCGCCAGCATCGTAAATGGGAAGAATGTGCAGATGGTCACGACCGAGGAGCTCGGCCTCCTGCCGGAATCGCCGCACCCAGTCAACGCGGTACCGTCTTATGGCGATCTCGACCCGCGCCTTCTCATCGTCGGCCTCGCACCCGCGGCCCATGGGGCGAATCGCACCGGGCGGATGTTTACCGGGGACCGCAGCGGCGATTGGTTGTACGGCGCGCTCTATCGCTACGGTTTCGCGAACCAGGCTGAATCGAAAGGGCGCGATGACGGGCTCCGCCTCGACGCCGCCTACATCACCGCGATCGCCCACTGCGCGCCACCAGATAACAAGCCGACGCGCGCGGAAATCCTGCGTTGTCGTCCGTTTCTCTTGCGCGAGCTCGAAGCGATGACGGATTTGAGAGTCGTGCTCGCGCTCGGCCGTATAGGATTCGACGGCTTTCTCGCGGCGTGGCGTGATTCGGGGCGCGAGCTCCCGAAACCGAAGCCCAAGTTTACGCACGGCTCGGACGCCACGTTGTCCGGCGGGTTGCGCCTTCTCGGAAGCTACCATCCGAGCCAGCAGAACACGTTCACTGGGAAGCTCACGCGCTCGATGTTCCACCGCGTGTTCAAAAAAGCCCGAGCTCTCGTGGACAGCTAAGCGCTCGCGACGCTAGACTTGTTCAGGTGTCAGTTTGAAGTTGTCAGCAACTAGAACTAGACCGCGCTCGCGTAAGGCTATATCGGAGCCCAACACGTATGCGGCCTCCGGATAACCTGTCGGTCGACCCCGAAAAACGCCCGGGATCCGCCAACCCAACCGCTCTCCCTCGGTTGTCAAGAAATGAGTGAGAGCCCGCCCCAGTGGGTCGAGCCGAGCGCTGAAGGTGAGTCGAGACTCGCGCTCGATTTCATACCGGCTGCGCGCAAGGACTCACGTTTGTGGGTCTTTCTGCATGGGTTGAGCTCGAACCGCCGCGGAGAGAAGGCGCTCTATTTCGCGCGACAGATCGCGCGTCGTGGGGAAGCGTTCGCGAGCCTCGACATGACGGGTCACGGGGACTCAGAGGGAGAATTGCTCGAGCTCTCCTTGTCGCGCAACCTCAGGGATCTCGAACGTGGACTGCGTCATGTCGAAGAGCAACGCGGTCCGTTCGCAGCCGTGAATTTGATCGGCTCGTCCATGGGTGGTCTCACCGCGCTTTGGTTCTCTGCGCAGAAGCCGGGAATCGTCACACGCAACCTCGTCATCGCGCCGGCTTTCGAGATGGCGGGCCGCCTCATGTTGTCGCTCGGGCGCGCGAGGGCCCAGAGGTGGCGACGCGAGGGAAAGATTCACTTGGACATCGGCTCTGCCGTTCTCGAACTAGGGTATGGTCTCGTGGAAGACGAGTCGCGCTATCCGATGATAAGCCTAGTCCGCAAGCTGAAGACGCCGAGCTTGATCCTCCACGGCTCGGACGACGCCGTCGTGCCTTGCCAGTTGTCGCGTTCTTTCGCCGAGCGGGTCGAGGGTGTGGAGCTCATCGAGATCGCCGGCGGGGACCACCGCTTGACGGCCAACAAGGAAGCGCTCTTCGAAGATATGTGGAGATTCGTCGGTCCAGGCGCCCCCATGTGACATGGCTGCATCGTCCAAGAAAGTCATTTATGCCGCGCTCCTCGGCAACACTCTGATCGCGGTCACGAAGTTCGTCGCGGCGACGGTAACGGGAAGCTCGGCGATGCTGTCCGAGGGCATCCACTCGCTCGTGGATACCGGCAATCAAGTGCTTCTGCTCTACGGAATGAAACGCGCGAAGCGTCCTGCGGACCGGGAGTTCCCGTTCGGTCACGGCAAGGAGCTCTACTTCTGGAGCTTCGTCGTAGCGATTCTGATCTTCGCCGTCGGCGCGGGCGTCTCCATCTATGAAGGTATCTTGCACCTCCGCCACCCCGAGCCTATCGAGAGCCCTTACGTCAACTACATCGTTCTCGGTCTCGCGATGCTCATCGAAGGTGGTGCATGGTTGTACGCATGGAAAGAATTCAAAGTGCACAAGGGCCGCCGAGGCTACATCCGCGCGGTCCATGAAGGGAAAGACCCCACGCTGTTCGTCGTGCTGTTCGAGGACACCGCGGCGATGGCGGGTCTCATCGTCGCCTTTTTGGGTCTGCTCTTGAACCAACTCACGGCCGTCCCCTATTTCGACGGCGGGGCCTCGATCGTCATTGGGCTCATCCTCGCGGGGACCGCGGCTTGGCTTGCGGCCGAGACGAAGAGTCTCTTGATTGGGGAGAGCGCCAATCCCGAGGTCGTGGAGTGCATCCGACGAATCGCCGCGAGCGCGCCGCAAATCCAGCACGTGAACGAAGTCTTGACGATGCACATGGGTCCGGACTTCATTCTCGTCAACCTGAGCGTGGAGTTCGTCGATTCCGCTTCCGCCGACGACATCGAGAAGGTGATAGCGGGCGTGGACCGTCAGCTAAAACAAATGCTGCCCCGCGTGAAACGTGTCTTCGTGGAAGCCGAGCCGCGGATCCCGCGAAAAGCGATCAATATTAAAAAAATCGTACCGCAAAGTCGCAAAGGCGCAAAGGAAAAAAAGAAAGAGAAAGAAGATGAAAGGCGAGCCTACGTCTCCGTTTTCCTGGGGCCCCTCAGCGACACTCGTCTTTTCTTTTCTTTGCGTCTTTGCCCGCAGCCCATACGGTGCGTGTCTTGCCGGTGAAAGTCCGGCCGCAGGAATTGGTCATGTGCCTGCGTAGTTATACTCGACGTCTCATGGAGGCGACTCCAGGAGGTGAAAGCTCGAAAGTAAACGTCCTAGCCGGAGTAGGGCAAGCAATCCACCGAGCCGTAGCATGAAGCGAACTCTGCAGCCTCGTTACGCAAACCACGCTAGAACCGGAGCGCGTGGACATGGTTGGGCGCCGAGCCTTTGCAAAGAAGGATAAGGCCATAGTGGTCGGTGAAGAAATGACCAAGAGCAACCGACCAGCTACCCGGGGTACGGGAGATGGCGCGGTGGAACAGACACGTTGCTTAACCCTAATCGCAAATAAACGTCACCGTGTCTGAGGTCTTTGGCCCCGTGAATAGCACCTTTTCCAGGTCTGCATACACCGTGCAGAATCACCTATAGTGGCGGCGAGTGGGTGCCCCAGCACGAGCTTCTCGCCTGCGCCCAGTGCGGCTGTTTCGCGTTTTCGTGCTTCGAAGATTTTGCGATTAGGGTTAAATTGGGGAAGCTCTCGCCAGCAGCCCATACGAAGCCGTAGGGACAAGACCCGATGGACGAAGAAAATAAGCCAGAGGGAGCAGGCGAGAGTGTCGGATGAGGCCATAGTAAGCGACGAGCCGGGAGGACAACATAACCTTCCGGGGAGCCAAGGGCCTCTGGATCGAGTCGTCCGGGCCAAGGGATCCGATAGAAATGCCTTTGGGCTACAGGATCTCAATGCACGGACTTTGGCCGCGTATAAGCGGTGCTTCGTCGAGCGCACGCGGGCCTTGCGCTTAACCTCGATGTCGCATCGTGAAGGTCTCGGTTGAATCTCGGTTTGAAGCCGTACTGGGGAAAACCCGACGTACGGAATTTCAAAGGGGGTGCAGGAAACGTGCACTATGGGAGAACTTGGAACCCGCATGCTAATCGAAAGAGGCATTGTCGGTCACTCTCTCCCTACGGTTACACGCGCCTGCACTCCACTCGGCGTTACGCTTTTTTAATATTGATCGCTTTTTGCGTCCGTTCTTCTCAACCCTAGCGCCTTTGCGTTACGCTTTTTCTTGTGGTTCTCCTGTCGTTTCGGGGGATCTGATTTGTGTTGGAGGGCATGGCCTATGGACGCTGCCGCGATTGTGGAAAACGCCGGAAACTCCGGGCGAGAGAGGCGTTTAGGGAAAGGTTGTGAGCACGTACAAACGTGGAGCGGCGTTTTCCACAATCGCTTGGAAAACGCTTCGCGTTTCCCACGAGCGCCCACAGGCCCCTCCTGATATATATACAAGAAAGATTAATTCATATGGAATAAGGAAGGGGGGGCTCGATTAGTGGAGGCTATGGAAAACGCCCTTCCAGGCTTCGAAGAGAACTCAGTCGTGAGCAAGGTCTGAACGACCAGAACCGTGGGGGCGTTTCCCACAGCCTCGTCTCCCGCTGAGGGGCAGTGGCATTTGGTGAGGCCCGTGGGTTGAGAGGGTAAGCCATGTGTAGATGCGCATCGGCGAGAACGCTAGGATCTTTTTTTCCGAAAGAGAAAAGAGCGTTCCCGCGATGCGCGTTACTACGTTAGTCAACAAGCTCATCGGATTGCAAGGCCTGTGGGTCCGAGGTTTCCACTTCCAGGCGGACAAAGCCAGAGTGGTGGTGGATGTAGTACCACGGAGGAGGAAGCCTCTGTGCGGGATTTGCGGACGAAAGGTCCGCAAGAACAAAGATCGCTACAATCGCTACTGGCGGCACTTGGACCTGTTCGGAGTCCGGACCTATCTTCGCTACTCGATCCGACGAGCGGTATGTCGGCGGTGTGGAGTGGTCAGAGAAAAGGTGCCTTGGGCCGACAAGGGAAGCCGCTTTACCAAAAGCTTCGAACAAGAGGTAGCGTGGCTGGCACAGAGGACGGACGTCAGCGCCGTAGCGAACTATTTCCGAGTGACGTGGCGTTCGGTGCGACGGATCATCCAGCGGGTGGTTGCCGAGCAACGGGATGAGCGGCGCGAGCTCGATGGATTGCGGGTGATTGGGATGGACGAGATCAGCTACCGCAAACGCCACAAGTACTTAACAGTGGTAATAGACCATCTCAGCGGCCGGGTCGTCTGGGCGGGAAAGGAGCGCAAGGCCAAGACGCTGCTGCGGTTTTTCCGCAAGCTCGGACCACAAAGAGCCGCGGAGCTCGAAGCGGTCAGCATGGACATGTGGGAGCCGTACATAACTGTCGTCGGCAAAAAGGCTCCTCAGGCACGGGTGATCTTTGACCGCTTCCACATCGTCAAGCATCTGAACGAGGCCGTGGATAAGACCCGGCGCGAGCTGGTGCGCGAGCTCAAAGGGACTGCCCGGCGCAACCTCAAGAACACCAAGTTTCCCCTTCTCAAGGCCAAACACAACCGCAGCGCGAAAGACAAACGGGTGCTCCGCGAGCAGGTGCGAGCTAATCGTCGCCTCTACCGCGCCATGCTTCTGCGCGACGACTTCATGGACCTCTACACCTACAAAACCGAGACATGGGCCAAGAAGTTTCTCCGAGGATGGCTGCGGCGCGCTATGAGCTCGAGGATAGAGCCCGTCAAACGCGCGGCGAAGATGATCCGCAGCCACTTCGATGGCGTCATCGCGTGGGTCACGTGGAGACTCAGCAACGGCCGACTCGAAGGAATGAACAACAAAATCCGGCTGCTGAGCCACCGCAGCTTTGGACTCCACTCTGCCGAAGCTCTCATCAGTCTCGTCTACCTAAACTGTGGCGGTCTCACCCTCGAGAGGATCCACTGAAATGGCAGGAGAGGCTGTCTTGTTATTGATCGCGGGGGGTTTGGCGGTTAGACCGCCTGGAGTGCGTAGGTGGCGAGGCCGATCGCTACTACGCGATCGTTACCTTCTACGATTTCGAGACGGCAGGTTGCGAGGGTGCGGCCTTTGCGCACGACTTCGCCGATCGCGAGCAAATCGCCCTGCACTCCGGTTAGAAGGCTCAGCTTGAACTCGACCGTCTTTACGGTGGAGCCGGGTGAGACCGAGCCGACGGCAAAGTTGCCCGCGGTGTCACCGAGCAGGCCGACGAGACCGCCGTGGATGACCCCGTGGCCTTCTTCGAATTCTTTGCGGAAAGGGAGCCGGACGCGAGCCACGCCGTTCTCGCAATATCCCAGCGACATGCCCAGATAGCGGCTGATGGGCGCAGACTCGAACAGCTGTTTGATCTTGTCTAGGTGCGCGGAGCGCTCGTTGAACTCGTCTGGACGCCGAGGGCGGACGCCGCCAGGGAGCGGTACGGGCACGAGGGTTGGGGGCGCTGGCTCCCGGGCTCGTACGGCGCGTTTGACTGAGCGCGGAGGTGATTCCCGTTTCGCGGCCGATTTGCTGGCCGTTTTCCTCTTCGGGTTGGACGCAGCTCGTGCCTTTTTGGCGGTTTTCTTGTTCTTGTTCTTGTTCTTGTTCTTTTTCTTCTTCTTCTTCTTCGGCTTCGAGGCGAACTTCCTGGAGGAAGCGGCCTTCTTCTTCTTCTTCGCCTCGGCGCGAGCGGGCTTTTTCTTGCTTCGTTTAGGTTTGGCCATCCGAGCTCAACATACTGATTTGGTACGGAAGGTCGGGGCGCTCCCAAATGCGCCCGACACATTTCGACTCATGCGGACCCACTGTATCTTGAAACGTTTCAACACTGTTCTTGGGGATGGTCTGACGAGCGATCCGTATAAGCCTAGTAAAACTCAATAGATGCCATTGGGCGAGTCATATATTGTCAGTTTATCACACGCGACCAACCGCAGACTCTAAATAAATATATAAGCAATACGGTCCTGTCTCAACGATTTATTTTGCCTCGTCTCGTTACACCGCTATACAATTTGCGCCCGGAACTGAAGGGTACTGTTGTAAATAATTGTTTTTAAATACGTTATACTCGAGACGATGTTTTCCCGTCTCGTAGACGGGTACGAACAAAAAACGAAACCTGTGAAGGAAAATCATGGCAAATGGGACCCATTACGATGTGGCGATTCTGGGCAGTGGACCCGGAGGCTACGTTGCGGCCATTCGTGCGGGTCAGCTCGGGCTGAAAACGCTCGTTATCGAAAAGGACCCCCATTTCGGGGGCACGTGCCTCCATGTCGGCTGCATCCCGAGCAAAGTTTTCCTCCACACCGCCGAGCTTCTGGATCAAGTGCGCCAGGGGAGCGCGCACGGCGTGGTCGTCGAGGGGCTCCGGCTGGATTGGGCGGCGCTTCTCAAGCGCAAGGCGCGCATTATCAAGAAGAACGCCGGCGGGGTAGCCTTCTTGCTCCGAAAGAACAACGTCGAGACCCTCACGGGTTTTGGCCGCATCGTCGCGCTGGGCAAGCTGGAGGTAGAAACGGCCGAAGGCGCCCGGCCGGTATCGGCAGACGCCATAATTGTTGCGACCGGCTCCGAGCCGCGCTCGATCCCGGGCGTCACGATCGACCGGCAGAACATCGTGACGAACACGGAAATGCTCGATTTGCCCTCTCAGCCCGAGAGCCTCGGGGTCATCGGAGCCGGGGCGGTGGGAGTCGAGTTCGCGTCGATGTTTCATAGCTTCGGCACGAAGGTCGCTCTTATCGAGGCTCTTCCCCGGCTCGTGCCGGTGGAGGACGAGGAAGTCTCGGACGTCCTCCACAAGTCTTTTCAGAAACGTGGGATCGAGACGATGGTTGGGACGCGTGTCGACGGTGTCTCGAAGGCCCAGGAGGGTGTTTCCGTCCGCTTCACCCGGGCGGACGGGACGACGGAGCAGCGCACCGTGACGAAGCTCCTCGTCGCTGTCGGGCGGAAGTCGAGGACTGACGGGATCGGGCTCGAGCAGACCGCGGTCGAGCTGGATAGGGGCAACGTCGTCGTCGACGAATATATGGAGACAGCGGCTAAAGGGATCTACGCGATCGGCGATGTCGTCGCCACGCAACAGCTCGCCCACGTCGCTTCCGCGGAAGCGATCCTCGCCGTCGAGCGCATCGCTGGCCACGCTGCCGCGCGTCCTTTGAACTACGCTCACATGCCGGGGGCCACCTATTGCCGTCCGGAGGTCGGTAGCGTGGGCCTCACCGAGGCGGCCGCCAAAGCGCAGGGCTATGACGTGAAGGTCGGCCGCTTTCCCTTTGCCGCGAGCGCGAAAGCGACGATTCTCGGCGACAATGAAGGCTTCGTGAAGGTGGTGAGCGACGCGAAATACGACGAGCTCCTCGGGGTCCACATCATCGGCCCGCACGCGACTGACCTCATTGCCGAGGCTGTTGTCGCGCTTGAGCACGAGGCGACCGCCGAATCATTGATGCACGCCGTACACGCGCACCCGACACTCTCGGAGGCCGTCGCCGAAGCTGCGCTCGGCGCCGTCGAGAGGCCCATCCATGTCTGATCGTTGCTGGCGCCTGGATCTCGGGCGCCGGGAATATGGCGACGTGCTTGCGCTACAGCGCGAGCTCGTGGTCGAGCGCCAAGCCGGACGATTCCCGGACGTGCTCGTGTTCGTCGAGCACTCTCCGGTCTATACGCTCGGCCGGAGTGGGAACCCGGCGCATCTTCTCGCGGACTCGGCGCTTCTCGCCCGTATCGGCGCCACCTTCGTGGAAACGGAGCGCGGCGGCGACATCACGTATCACGGCCCGGGGCAAATCGTCGTCTATCCCATCGTCGATTTGAGGCGCTGGAGGACAGATCTGCGCGCTTATCTGAGAGCGTTGGAGGAAACGATCCTCATCGCTCTTGAAGCCTATGGCATTACCGGCCGGCGCGAGCCGGGGCTTACCGGCGTTTGGCACGACGGCGGTAAGCTCGCCGCCATTGGCGTACGCGTTTCCCGTTGGGTGAGCTCGCACGGTTTCGCGCTGAACGTATCGACGAATCTCGAACATTTCAAACATATCGTTCCGTGTGGTATCTTTGATCGCGCAGTCACCTCGATGGAAAATGTTCTAGACACTCCGGTTGCGTGTGGCCCCGTGAGAGATGCTCTGGCGCTGGCCTTTGGACGCACCTTCGATCGCGAGATGGTTCGAGCCCCAAAAGGCGCGCTTGAGATGAGCCTTCACTGATGCGACTCGGCAAGCGGCAGTTGCAAGAGCTTCTGTACTACATGGTGCTCACGCGCCGTCTCGAGGAGGCTCTCGCTCGGCTTCATCGAGAACAGGAGCTCACGACGCCGCTCGCTTTGCGGACTGGGCTCGAGGCCGTGAGCGTGGGTTCGTCCTTTGCGCCGACCCCGAAAGATGCGATCGCATCGTCGCTTCCCACCGTCGGAACGCTCTTGCTTCGGGGGGTCAAACCAGAAGAGATCGTGCTTCAGTTTCTCGGGAAGGAGACTTCGCCGAGTCAAGGGCGAGATGGCTTGGGTCATTTTGGAGACTTGTCGCGAGGCCTCGTCTCGACCACGGGCCATCCTGCCACGCATGTGAGTGTTATGGCAGGGATGGCTTTCGCGTACCGCTCTCAAAAACAAGATCGTGTCGCGCTCGCGCTCATACCCGAAGAGGCGATCGCGACGGGTGACTTCCACGAAGGCGTCAACTTCGCCGCGGTGCAGAAGCTGCCGCTCATTATCGTCGTCGTGCGCTACCCGTCATACGGCATGGGCTCGGGCGTTGCGCAGCTCTACGAGCGAGCCAGAGCTTATGGCGTGGCCTCTCTCCCGGTCGATGGAAGTGATTTGGTCCAGGTCGTTCAGGTCGTCGAGACCGCCATGGAAAGAGCGCGCGCAGAGGATGGTCCGACGCTCATCGAGGCGGTGCTTCGAAGCTCGCGCCGCTACTTCGGCGATGAGAGTGCCTCTCCCGCGCCTTTCTCCGCGGGCGCGCACGACATCGAAGACGACGAGGGCGCGAAAGACGTCGACAACGATCCGGCTTGGCGTTTCGAGAAATTTCTCTTGCAGCAGGATTGGCTTTCGGAAGCCGATCGATCTACGCTCGTCGCGCGTGCGGAAGAGGCCGTCTCCGACGCTCTGCGCACGGCCGACAGTGCCCCCGCACTGCAGGCGCGACACTCTGAGAGCGCTCTTTACGCTTCGAGCTGAGTCATGAGCGAAATCACCTATCTCGGAGCCATCCGCCAAGCGATGTGGGATGAAATGGAGCGCGATGATCGCGTCGTGCTATTGGGTGAAGATGTCGGCCTCTACGGAGGAGCTTTCAAGGTCACGGCCGGCTTTGTCGATAAATTTGGCACGGAGAGAGTCATCGATACGCCCATCAGCGAGGAGGGCTATACGGGGGTGGCGATTGGCGCGGCCTTCAACGGCTTGCGGCCCATCGTCGAGTTTCAGTTCATCGACTTTATTGCCAACGCGTTCAACATGATCACGAACTTCGCCGCGAAGAGCCGCTATCGTTGGGGCGCGGGTGTCCCGATCGTCATGCGCGGGCCCACGGGCGGCGGCGTGCGCGCGGGACCGTTCCATTCGCAGAATCCCGAAATGCATTTCGTGCACACCCCGGGGATCAAAGTCGTCGTGCCGGCGACGGTGGCGGATGCGCGTGGCTTGATGAAGTCCGCCATACGCGACGAGGACCCGGTCCTCTACCTAGAGCACAAGAAGTTGTATCGCCACATCAAAGTGGCAGCCGAGGAGCTCGACGGGCAAGAGGAGCTCGTCCCGATCGGAAAGGCCGCGATCCGCCGACGGGGCAAGCACATCGTGGTCATGACTTATGGTGCGATGCTCTATACGGCGCTTGAGGCGGCCGAAGTGCTCGCCGGTGAAAGCATTGAGCTCGAAGTGATCGACCTTCGGAGTCTCGTGCCTTTGGACAAGGAGTGTATTCTCGAAGCGGTCGGGCGGATCAACAAGGTGATATTGCTTCACGAAGACACCCGGACGGGTGGCATGGCGGGCGAAGTTGCTGCCATCATCGTCGAGGAGGCGTTCGACGACCTGGACGGTCCGATCCTTCGCGTTACGGCGCCGGATACGCCCGTCCCCTATGCGGCGTCTCTCGAAGACGCCTTCATACCGCAAGTCGAGGACGTCGTGCGCGCCGCCCGCGAGCTCTTTGCGTACTGAGTCGAGAGGGGGAGAATGCAAGATTGTGAAAGTGGCGGTGCGGTGAGTTACGACCCGCCGCAGCAAGAAGGGGACCCATGACCGACGTCATCATGCCGCAAATGGGCGAGAGCATCGTCGAAGGCACTATCACGAAGTGGTACAAGAAGGTTGGGGAGCAGGTCGAGCGCGACGAGCCGCTGCTCGAAATCTCGACCGATAAGGTCGACACGGAGATCCAGGCTCCGGTCGCGGGTGTCTTATCGGAGATCAAGGTCCAAGAAGGCGAGACCGTCGAAATCAATACCGTCATCGGTGTGATCGGGGGGGAGGTCCAACAGGAGGCGGCGCCGACCGCCCCAACCGGCCCAACCGGCGAAGCAGAGAGCACGCCTGCAACCGTCGCGGCGCAACCCATCCCCCGCGTGACCGTCGCCCCTTCGCCACCGAGTCCCGAGCCGGAGGCGTCCGAGCCTGGACTACGCAGTTCTCCGCTCGTCCGCAAGATGGCTCGCGAGCACGGTTTGAACTTGAGCCAGCTCACCGGAACGGGGCGGGGCGGCCGTGTGACGAAGCAGGACATCGAGAGTTTTCTAACATCGCCCACGGCGGCCGAAGCGACACCGGAAGCACCGGCAACGCCGACCCCTGCGGCGCCCCCGCCCGCGCCGGGCCCGGGGCCACCGCCGGTCAGCCAGGGCCGCGTCAATGTCGAGCCGATGAGCAAGATGCGGAAGTCCATCGCCGAGCACATGGTAATCTCACGGCAGACCTCCGCGCATGTGACGACGGTGTTCGAAGCCGACGCCAGCCGGATCGTGGCGCTCAGGAACGAGCACAAGCCCATCTTCGAGCGAGACGGCGTCCGGCTCACCTACACTCCGTTTTTCGTCGCCGCCGTGCTCGGCGCTCTCAAAACGTTTCCGCTGCTCAACGCGTCGCTCGACGGCGACAAGATCGTTTATCACCGCGATTACAATATCGGTATCGCCGTCGCTCTCGAGGGCGGGCTCATCGTGCCCGTCATCCAGCATGCCGACGAGAAGAGCTTTCTCGGGCTCGCACGAGCTGTGAACGATATCGGCGAGCGCGCGCGCACGAAAAAGTTGACGCCCGCGGACGTGCAGGGCGGGACGTTCACCCTCACGAACCCGGGCCCTTTTAGCGGCCTCTTCGGCACACCGATCATCAACCAGCCTCAAGTCGCCATCCTGGGGATCGGAGGCATCCACAAGCGTCCGGTCGTCGTCAACGAAGGCATCGCGGTGCGCTCGATGGTCTATCTCGCCCTCTCTTTCGACCACCGCCTCATCGACGGTGCGCTCGGGGACCAGTTCATGGCCGACGTCAAGCGCCGGCTCGAAGGCTGGGACGAAAAACTACTATAGTGGGGCATTACTATAGTGGCACCCGTGGTAACGACAACGCGTTCTCCTAGACCCGATTGGTTGAAGGTACGTCTGCCGAGCGGGGATGACTATTTCCGGCTGAAGAGCACGATGCGCAGCTTGAACCTTCACACCGTGTGCGAGGAGGCGCGCTGTCCCAACGTCGCCGAGTGCTGGGGGCAAGGCACGGCCACGTTCATGATCCTCGGGGACGTCTGCACCCGCAGCTGCGGGTTCTGCGCCGTGAAGACCGGGCTTCCTCAGTTCCTCGATCGAGAGGAACCGGAGCGGGTGGCCGAGGCCGTCGAGGCGATGGGCCTGAGCCACGCGGTGATCACGTCGGTCAATCGCGACGAGCTTCCCGACGGCGGAGCTTCCATCTTCGCCGAGACCATCGAGGCTGTCCGCCGCCGCAACCCCGAGACGACCATCGAAGTCTTGATCCCGGACTTCAAAGGCTCGCGCGCCTCGCTCGAAGCGGTACTCGACGCGAAACCGCAGATCCTGAACCACAATATCGAGACGGTGCCTAGGCTCTATAAGCATGTGCGGCCGGGCGCGAGATTTGCGCAATCCGTGGAGCTTCTCGAGCGCGCGAAAACCGTCGCGCCCGACGTCACTAGTAAGACGGGGCTCATGGTCGGCCTCGGCGAAAGCCTCGACGAAGTGGAAGACGTCATGCGGGAGCTCGTCGTCAAAGCCCGCGTGGACGTGTTTACCATCGGGCAATACCTGCAGCCTACGCGCGATCACTTGCCCGTCGATCGCTACGTGCATCCGGACGAGTTCGACGCTCTCGCCCGGAAAGGCCGCGAAATTGGCTTCCGCCATGTGGAAGCCGGGCCGCTCGTACGCAGCTCGTACCACGCGGCGAATCAGATCCCCTGAACATGTATCGCGAATACGTCCCGTCTCAGTCGAGGTGAGGGGCGAGCGCCTCGAAGAAGGTTTCGAGGTCGTCTTCAGTGTTGTAATAGTACGCCTCACGGCACATCGGACCACCGCCAGCGGTATTCAAGTCCACACGATCCTGAAGCGCGGGAAAGTGCGTGCGGATCTCGTCCCAATCCGTCATGAGGGCTTTCTCGCGACCGCGACGAGCGAAAGCCCGAAGGGAAGGGATGTGCGGCGAAGAAGCCAAGCTTCGATCGTAAGCGGGATCGAGAGCAGTTGGTTGAGGGCCGGATGGTAGTCTTCGACTTCGGAGCCTTCGCGCTTTCTGCTCGTGAGCTTTTCAGCGCCCCGGCGCAAAAGAGCGAGAGGAAAGAGCAGACAGTTCGCGTAAGACACGAAGATCGGCTCGAGCCCGGCGCTGCGAAGTTTTTCGATCAGCTCTTTTCTTCCGTAACGTTGGCGCGTGTGGACGGCCTCGTCGTGCTGGCTGCGCAGACGCTCGTGCGCCGGCACGCGGACGAGAAAAGTCCCGCCGGGCCGCAGCACGCGCGCTATCTCGACGAGCGCTTCGGTGTCGTTGTGGACGCCGAGATGGTAGAGCACATCGAAGGATGTCACCAGATGGAAGCTCTTCTCGGTGAGCGGTACGCGCTCGACGGATGCTTGGACGAGCGCTCCCGTTCCGCGCGTTTTGGCAAGCCGAAGCGCTTCGGGAGAACGATCGAGGGCAGTTACGGTTCCGAAACGGCTCAGAGGGCGGAGCATGCCCCCGGTGCCGCAACCGGCATCGAGGATCGCGAGCTCGGAAGCGTCGGCGACAAAGCGCTCGACGAGCGCCAAGGAAATACGCTCCATTCCCTGGAACCACCACATGTGATCTTCGAGCTCGTGGAGTATTCGATACTCGTCCCGCTCCATTCGAGCGAGTCTATCACCGGGGTTGTCACGTCAAGTCCTTCCTATAGAACTCGACGGCGATGCGAGAGCGAAGCTGCTCGAAGTCCTTCGTATTTCGCGTCAAGACCGTTCTCCCGGTCGCTGCCGCAGTGGCCGCGATGATGGAATCGGGAAGGGAAAGCTCCTTCAAACCCACCTCGCGCCTCAACTCACCCGCCCGACGGGCGATGCGACTATCGAGCGTCACCCGCTCCACAAATCCGAGGAGCGCCTCGTGACGACCTTCTTCACCAGGTCTCAATCTCAATCCCTGCCACAGCTCGACCTCGCTCACAGTGGAGAATGCACCGTCCGCTTCGCCGTCCCCTCTGTACCTATGATGATGCGACGAACGAGGGGTGCCACCCCGCTCCGCCCACAAAACCAGTCTATGAGCGCGACGCTATCGAGTATCCACGCGGGCATCCTCGAGCTCCTCGTCCCGGCGCTTCAGCGCCGAGCGACTATCTTCGAGGAACGTGTCCGGGCTTCGATCGCTCCACATTCCGAAGGACTCGAGCGCGGCTCGTTTCCTCGACTCTTCCGACTCCCGCCGATCCGCAGAGACGTCGTCCAAGCGCAGCCTGCGGCCGCAACCAAAGGGGATGCCACAGAGGCACAGCGCGGCGGAGCCGCAACCAAATTGGAGGACGGCTCCGCCGCGAGCGGTCAGCATTCAGCGGTCAGCTCCGGATTCGAGCCTCCGGATGAGAGAGGCGAGCATACGCTTGACCTCGGTGGTTCGCTCGGCAAGCTCCTGAAGACTTTGGCTATCGAGCAACCCGAGTTCGTGGGCAAGGAGCAGTTCGTATTCGAGCTCGCTTGCTGAGCCCATACTCATTTGAAGAAAGCGGGCCATATCCCGGTCTGAACCGCGTCCACAGCCCTCAGCAATATTCGCCGGGATGGAAACCGCCGCTCGGCGCATCTGAGCCGTCAAGCCGAACTTCTCTTCGGTTGGGAAGTGGCCGGTGGCCTGGTACAAACCCTTGACTAGCTGATGGGCCTTCTCCCAAACCTTTAGATCTCGAAAGTCTTTCATCCTGACTCTTCGCTGTCGGCTCGCTCACCACGTCAGCCCAACGCGGGCTCGATGCACAATCTGGGCGTGAAGTAGACACGGCGCCACATCCAGAGTAGGAAGATGTCACGACAACCCTTTCCCACGCTGGAGGACGCCGTGAAACAGTTTTTATCACGTCACGAGGATCGAATCACAGGGGTACTGAGCGGATTCGACCGGTTGGTGTTCCGCGGAACCCTACGCCACATTTCTTATACGGACGGCATGGGTAAGTACCTTTCCTACCAGAAAATCCTTCTGAAGGAGTTCGCGGAGTTCGCACTGCAGCGTACCTCCGAGCTCAAGCAGGCCTTGTATCAGCAGGCGGAGCGACTCGAGCGTCCGGTCGTCTATCTGGAGTCTTCCCGTAAGAACAAGGAGGCCATCGCACGCGAGATTGCACAACAAGACAATGTCCGCAGTGGTCTCATCGCAGTGCTGAGCTGCGTGGAACCTTGTATCACCTTCAGCATACGTCGCAACCGCCAGAAGAAGCGGTTGGAGCTCGTGCAATCCCTCAGAAAGTGCCTAAACTTTTACCACTACTGCATGGACCCTATTTTTGGTTTCATGCATGCCCGTATCCAAAGCTGGTTTCCATTCAATGTTCAGGTCTACGTCAACGGCCGTGAATGGCTCGCCGTTGAGATGGATAAGGCTGGCATTCAATATCGGCGCCGGGAAAACTGCTTTACCTGGGTTGAGGATGCCCACGCGGCACAGCAGCTTCTCGATGAGCAGCTCAAAACCAACTGGCCTCACATCCTGAATCGCCTGAGTCGATTCGTCAATCCATTGCAAGACAAATTATTCCCGCCGAGTGGCCTCGACTACTACTGGAGTGTCTACAGCAGCGAATGGGCCACCGACGTCACGTTTCGTAACAGCTCTAGCCTCGCGGAGATCTATCCCGCTCTTGTACATCATGCGATCACAAACTTTCGAGCCCCGACGTGATGCGCTTTCTCGGAAAACGGATTCGAACCGACTTTTCAGGGGAAGTCGTCAGCCGATTTCGCGACCGGCCCGAGGGTCTGCGTATCAAACATGCCCTCGACCTCAATTCCGTCAAACTCTACGACAAACAAGGTTCCGTGCTCCGTGTGGAGACAACCATCCAGCGTGCCGAGGGTATGCGCTGCTACCGGCCAAAGGAAGGCGACCCCAACGGCCCTCTCGAGTGGCGTCCGCTCCGTCGTGGCATCGCAGACCTGCATCGTCGTGCCCAGCTCTCCCAGGACTCCAATGAGCGCTACCTCGACGCTCTCGCCGCTTGTGATACCTCAACCCCACTCGGTCGACTCCTCGCTCGCGTCAGCCAAAAAACTCAATGGAATGGCTCCACCCTCCGAGCTCTTCGCCCTTGGGACGCTCTGGACGCCCGACTCCTCGCCGCTATTTCCCGTGGAGAGTTTCATCTGCGAGGCTTTCGCAACAGGGAACTCCGTGCCTTGCTCTTTCCAAAGACTTCGGACGACCCTCTCGAAACCAGGCGGCTAAGCGGACGCGTCACCCGGCTCATTCGCATCCTCCGAGCCCACCGTCTTGTCAAAAAAATTCCCAAAACTTTTCGCTACAGACTCACAAAGCGCGGTCAGCAACTTTGCTCCGCATTACTTACCGCAAACTCTCTCTCCCTCGATAAACTCCACGCTGCTGCCGCATGATTTTTCTTCTTCTCAAAACAAGCTTTTCAGGGTTAGTAGTACAGAGACACAGCGCGGCGGAGCCGCAACCAAATTGGAGGACGGCTCCGCCGCGCTGTGTCTCTGTGGCCATTCTTAAGGCGCCTCATGCACACGATTTGGGGAGCGGCCGAGCTTTCAGGTTTACCTGGCTAGCTGTAGCGGCTCGCAACAAAGAATCGCTCGCGGTCACTTCACATTCACGATGCGAAAGCCAGGCGCGCCGTATCGAGCCTCGCCCGTGATGGCGACGAGGTTCTTCGAGATTCGAGCTTCGCCGCTTCCATGCGTGTGTCCACACAGGACGGTGACCTCCGTATCCGGATAGTCCCGGGCGCCCTCGATCAACATCTCTCCCATAGCCTTGCACGTGAAACCCGGAAGCCACGCGTCTTCCGAGATACGACCCTGATGCCAGCAAGCTTCCCGAAACGGTGGGACATGTGTCAGCACGAGGACCTCGTCGAATCGCTCAAGAGCGTCTCGATAGAAGGGCAAGAGCGTGCGCGCCGCATCGTCGCCAAGCTCGCCGAGCTTGCGCTTCAGCGCCGGCAGGTTGTCCATGATGGCGAGAGGGTTATCGCTTCCCGAGGACGCACGAAGATCCTGGATCGTGAAGTAGTCGCTCAAGAGAACAGGCTCGTCGAAGTTCCCAAAGCGTGCGTCACCCCACCCTCCATGGCCGACCAGCGCGGTGTGCTCGCTGAGCTCGACGACGCCGGCATGAGGAAGCCACATGGCGCAGGACGCGTCGAGAGTCCGCATCCGCTCACGCACGGTCGCGACGTCGCTACCGTAGTAGTCGTGGTTTCCCAAGACGAAATAGACCGGCCGGCGCACCCGCTCGGAGACGAAATGCAGCCACGTCTCGAGGTTGTTGGCTTCAGCGATATCGCCCCCAAGCAACAACACTTCCGCTTCCGAATCGGCGATGTCACCGCAGAAGGCCTCGTCGACCGCCTCGGTCGCATGGCTAAGGTGGACGTCGGTGGCCCAAGCGAGCTTCATAGGGCTTCCGCGCTTCGCCGGTCCGTCAGCGATTGCGTTACTTCTTGGCTTGGATCCGCTCGAGAAAAAGCCGCGCTTTCGCAGTTCGGAAGCGGCATTCGACCTTTCCCGTTATATTGTCGTCGAAGTCGGCGGCATCGAACGCGACTTTGAGCTTCCCTTTTTCGATGGAGCAGTCGAGCAGACGCAGCCGTTCGTCGTCGAGCGGGACGTTGATGAGCGGCCGGCTGAGCGAGAACGCGGCGAAGCGGATTCCGGTCACGACGAGGGAGCCCGTGAACCAGCTGCAGCGATAGCTCGACCACCGTGTCGGCGAGCGATAGTTCCGAAGCGTGACGGTTCCGCCGAGGCCCTCGTCGAAGAGCACGATCCCTTCGCTCTCTAGTATCGGGCGCATCGCTTTGGGGAGCTGCCCCCACCCGAAAAGCCGATAGAAAAGCATTTTCTTCATTCATTAACAGGTTACCACCTGGCGCCGCCCGTGATAGCGACACCGCTGGGCGCTCGACGGCTCAATACAAGACGCGGAAGTTGATCGTGTGCAGCACTTTCTTGAGCTCTTCGATCACCCGCGCTTGGTATTTCTTGCTCACGTCGGTGATGACGTAACCCATGCGCTCGTTGGTCTTCAAGTACTGTCCCAGAATGTTGATCTTGTGCTCCGCCATGACCTGGTTGATGGCGGCGAGGACGCCGGGCTCGTTTCGATGAATGTGGATGAAGCGATGAGCACGCCGCAAATCGGGTAGCTGCACGCCGGGAAAGTTGACGCTTCCGAAAGAGTTTCCTGAATTAATAAAAGAGATGAGCACGCCGGAGACGAACTCGGCGATGTTCTCTTGGGCTTCGCGGGTGTTTCCGCCGATATGGGGCGTCAAGATCACGTTTTCGAGCCCTTGAAGCGGCGAGGAGAAGGGACGGTCGTTCCCGGCGGGCTCTTCCGGAAACACGTCCAAGCCGGCGCCGGCGAGGTGTCCGCTCCGGAGCGCCTTGGCGAGGGCGCTGACATCGACGACGAAGCCGCGGGACAGATTCAGAAAGAGAGCGCCTTTCTTCATCATGCGGAGCTCGCGCTCGCCGAAGAGCTCGTGGTTGTGTGCGCGGCCGTCGACATGGATGCTGACGATGTCGGCCCGCTTCAAGAGATCCTTGAGCGAGCGGCATTTGGTCGCGTTTCCGAGAGGGAGCCGTTCGACGATGTCGTAGTAATAGACATCGAGGCCCATGGCTTCCGCGAGGACGGAGAGCTGGGAGCCGATGTTGCCGTAGCCCACGATCCCGAGCTTCTTGCCGCGGATCTCGAACGCGCCCGCCGCGCTCTTGTCCCAAACACCGCGATGAATGCCGGACGACTTCTCGAACACCTTCCGCGCCAGCATGATGATTTCACCAACCGCGAGCTCCACGACGCTCCGCGTGTTCGCGTAAGGAGCGTTGAACACGATGACGCCGTGTTCCGAGCAGGCGTCGAGGTCGATTTGATTCGTTCCGATGCAAAAAGCGCCGATGCCTTTGAGCTTGCCTTTGAGCTTGGCGGCTTTGAGAATGCGCCGTGTGATGCGCGTTCCTGAGCGGATGCCGAGCAGCGTGACGCCGTCGAGCTCCCGAATGAGCTCCTCTTCGCTCAACCCAGCGGGTAACGCGCGCACTTCGTAGCCTTCTTTGTCGAAATGCTCTTTTGCAGCGCCGTGGATGTCCTCCACCAACAGGACGCGGATCCGCGTCTTGGGGTAAGAGATCGACATCGGAAATTTGTGGAGGTAGAGAAACTCGTCGAGGCTCGGCAGCACGTGGTCGGCGATCTCGACGACGGGCTCGCGCCGCGCGCTCTCGGTAAAGGCATAAAAGCGCGTGGCGAGCCTGGCCTCGCGCATCTTGACGTCGCTATAACCGTCCCCGATCACATAAATCTCGCCATCGAGCTGCAGTTGACGGAGTACGCGTGCTTTGCCGTCTTGATGGATTAATGGGCTCCGGGAGTCGAAGCCGACGATGTGGTCCTTGGTGTCGAAGAGAAACGCATTCGCGAACACATGCGCATCCGAGATACCCAGGCTCTCGACGACCGGGATGATGAGCTCGCGAAACCCGTTCGAGAGCACGTAGATGTGATTCTTGTACTTCTTGAAGAAAGCTTTGTTGCGCTTCACCGAAGGAGAGATCGCGCGCTTCAAGACGCGGACGAGCGCGTCGATATGCTTTCGGTGCGCGTCGAGAAGCTCGATGCGAAGCGCAATCCCCTCTGCCATCGACATGCCGCCCGTAGCCGTGAGCTCGGTGATGCGCTCGACTTCGCGAAGACGCTCCTCACGCTCGGGATGCGATTTGAGAGAAAGACGCGCGAGCTCGGGAAGAGACTCCACCGAGACGAGCGTGCTATCGAAATCGAAAACGTAATGTCGCCGGTCGCGCGTCACAAGTAGATGTCCAGAAACTCGAGGATTTTTTCGACATAGGCCCAGGCCGCTTCCGGATGAAGATCGTGGCGATAGGTCCCTCGTACTTCGTCGCCCCGAAAGATGTACTCGAGCAGTGGATATTTCGGCCGCGCGCGGAGCGCATCGAAGAACGGCCGCTTCGTTTCGTAGGGCACGAGCGGGTAGACCTGTCCGTGGAACGAAAGAAGGGGCGTCTGGGTGGCGGCGACATCGCTCAGCGGCGACAGTCGACGATAGAGCTCGAGATTGCCCCGGAGCGGGCCGAGCTCGCGATCGAGGTAGCTCTGGCCTTCGATGTTCGTCTGGCGGTACAGTGCTTCCAAGTCCGGCATCCCGACCGCTTCGACAGCGCAGGTAAAAAATTCCGGGTAACGGGTGATGGCAGCGAGCGTCAGAAAGCCGCCATAGCTCACGCCCCAAATGCCGATGCGATCGTTTCGCACTTCGGGCCGCGCGGTCACCGCGCGCGTTCCCGCGATCAAGTCTTCCAGATCGCCTTGGCCCCAAGCGCGGTCATTCAAGTTCTCGAACAGGGCGCCGTAGCCCGTGCTCCCGCGGACATTGGGCGCGAAGACCGCGTAGCCGCGCTGCGTGAGAAGTTGCGCGAACGGATGCCAGCGATTCGTCCACTGCGAAGTCGGGCCGCCATGGGGTCGTACGAGAACGGGCACGGGACTCTCGGGCGTGGCGCTCTCCGGAAGATAGAGAAAGCCCGTGATCTCGCGATCGTCGAAGCTCTTGAAACGAACGAGCTCCGGCCGTGCCATCCGCCGCACATCGAGATCGGAAGGCAAGGTGTCGCTGAGGCGCTCGCGCCCGCCTTCGATGGGATAGGCCCAGACGTCGCGCGGGTAGTTGTAGGCTTCGAAGAGACTGAGCACGGCCTTTCCGTCGGGGCGCCAAACCGGCTGCGAGTGTACGCCGGCGCGCAGCGTGAGCGTTCTCTCCGCGTCCTTCTCGAAATCGTGCAGCTTGAGCCGGAGGTTCCCGTCGCGGTTCTCGATATAAGCGAGATAGTTTCCGTCCGGGCTAAACAAGGGCTCGGTGAGCTCGAGCTCGGAATCGACGAGGAGCTCGGGTGTGCCTCCATCTGAAGAAATGACGTAGATGGCTTTTCGTTCGGGCGCGTCCGAAACGAATGCAATGCGAGCACCGTCGGGCGACCAACGCGGGCCGAAGCTGTCGCCTTTCCAATCGGCGGGGAGAAGCTCGATGAGATCGCCGTCTTCGAGAGCGACGACGCCGACGGTGCGCTCGACGTGACGACCCGCGCGGAACGTGAAGGCGAGGCGCGTACCGTCGGGAGACCATCGGTGATGGGCTTCGTCGTAGGGATGCTCCGTCAGCTGGCGCGCACGGCCTTCAGC
Source organism: Candidatus Marinacidobacterales bacterium (assembly GCA_965197495.1). Taxonomy (GTDB): domain Bacteria; phylum Acidobacteriota; class Vicinamibacteria; order Marinacidobacterales; family SMYC01; genus SMYC01. The sequence continues at coordinate 8,437,013 of OZ240210.1, read as the reverse complement.
CACGGTCGTCACCCAGAGATCCCATCCCGTTTCGCTCGCCACCCGTTCGGTCAAAAACGCGATGTGCGACCCGTCAGGAGACCACCGCGGCTTTCGGTCCTGTCCCCGATGCCTTGTTAGCTGCCGTGCGTTCTCGCCCTTCGGATCCGAGATGAAGATGTGCCATTGGTCCACGCGGCTTCCGATGAACGCGATGCGCTCGGCGTCCGGAGACCAATCGATGTCGCGCTCTCCCATGCCTCGGCTCGTTGCGATGGGCGATCCGGCCGGGTCGCCCTTCGGCATCATCCAGAGCGTTTGCTTGCCGATGCCGGACAAGCTGAGCGTCACGGTCCCGCCGTCAGGCGCCACGGCGAAATCCGAGATCACCGGCGTCTTGAGGATATGGGGGATCGTGAGAAGCTCTTCGGGATAGATCAGCTCGATTGAATCTTGAGCGAGCGCGGCGCGGCTCGCGAGCCAGAGCATAAGCACTACGCGCTTCATGCGCCGATTGTACTTCTTTCGAGTTTCTGGATGACTTTCTTCGTCACGCCTTCTGGTGAAAGGGCGCTCGTATCGACAGTGACGTCCGCCTCCGCGTAGAGCGGCTCACGCTCGAGCAGGAGTGTGCGAAGCTCGGCGAGTGGATCCGAACGCCCGGCCATGGGCCGCTGGTCGCCCTGAGCGGCGACGCGCTCGAGGTGTTGCTCCGGCCGCGCTTTCAGCCAAACGGTTCGAGCATGGGCTTTCAGAAGCTCGTAGGTGGCGCGGCCGTGGACGAGGCTACCGCCGGTCGCGAGCACCGTGTCCGTATGGGTCGCGACGAATCGTGACAGCACGTCGTGCTCGAGACGGTGATAGTAGCTTTCGCCGTGGAGCGCGAAGATCTCGGCGAGCCTGAGGCCAGCCTCCTCCTCGATGAGCTGGTCGAGCTCGACGAAAGACGTGCCGAGCTCGGCGGCGAGCTGGGCGCCGACAACGCTCTTACCAGCGCCTCGCAAGCCGACGATCGCTATGATATGGCGGTGGTCTCCGAGCCGTACGAGCTCGTGAAGAGGAGTTCCGAGCGCGCGACCGAGCTCGTACAACCTGAGGATAGAGATGTTGCCTTGGCCCGATTCGAGTTGCGAGATGTATCGCGGCGAGAGCCCGGCGAGCTCTGCAAGTCGTTGCTGGCTAAACCCTTTTCGAACGCGCCGCCCGCGAATCTGTTTCCCTAGCTCCTGCAGGATAGGCTCAGCGTTCATAGAAGCATTATAATGCATATAATTGTTATTAAACAAGTAGTATAATGCCAGTACCATTAATGTTTGTCCCACGGAGGGATTGATGGAACCCATTCAGTTCGAGACGGATCCGGGCCGCTACCGGCACTTCAAGTTGTCCGTCGATGGTCCCTTGGCGACATTGACGCTCGACGTTCAGGAAGACGGTGGTTTGAAGCCGGGCTATCAACTGAAGCTGAACAGCTACGACTTGAGCGTTGATATCGAGCTCGCGGACGCGATCGAGCGGCTTCGCTTCGAGTACCCGGAGGTGAAGTGCTGCGTCATCACGAGCGGGAAGGATCGGATCTTTTCGGCCGGCGCCAACATCTATATGCTCGCGAGCTCGGCGCACAGTTTCAAAGTCAACTTCTGCAAGTTCACCAACGAGACCCGCCTCGGGATGGAGGAGTCGAGCCGCGACGGCGGCCAGAAATTTCTCGCCGCGCTCAACGGCATGACTTCGGGGGGCGGCTATGAGCTCGCGCTCGCAGCGGATGAGATTCTTCTCGTCGACGACGGCAACGCGGCGGTCGCGCTTCCAGAAGCGCCGCTTCTCGCGGTTCTGCCGGGTACGGGTGGGCTCACGCGGCTCGTCGACAAGCGCATGGTGCGCCGCGATCGTGCGGACGTTTTCTCGACGCTCGTCGAAGGCATCAAAGGCAAGCGCGCCGTGGAGTGGAGGCTGGTCGACGGTATCACCGCTCGCAGCAAGTTCGACGAGACCGTACGCGTCCGCGCGGAAGCGCTCGCGGCGACCTCCACGAGAAACGCGAGTGGCCCCGGCATCGAGCTGAAGCCGCTCGACGCGAAGCGCTCGGAGAGTGCTCTCGAATATCGCACCGTCAGTGTTACGATCGACCAGGCGTTGCGGCGCGTCGAGATCCTCGTCCGCGGCCCCGAAGGCGAGCGTAGCGAGCAGCCGCAGACGGCCGAAGCGATCCATGCGCTCGGTGTCGATTACTGGCCGCTCGCGATGGCGCGTGAGCTCGATGACGCGCTCTGCCAGCTCCGCTTCAACTACGCGACCTGCGGTCTCCTAATCTTGAAGACCGAGGGCGATGCGGACGCGGTGCTCGCTATCGACAAGACGCTGCACGACTACGCTCGTGATTGGCTCGTGAAGGAAATACTTCTGAAGATGCGCCGCACCTTCAAACGTCTCGACTAGACGGCGCGAAGCCTCTTCGCCCTCATCGAGCCCGGCTCGTGCTTCGTGGGAAGCCTTCTCGAAATCGCCCTCGCCGCCGATCGCAGCTACATGTTGGCCGATCCCAAAAACCCCGTACATATCGGTCTCGGGCCTCTCAACAAAGAGTGGTTTCCCAAGGCCAACGGGCTTTCCCGCCTCGAGACCCGGTTTCTCGGCGAGCCGGAAACGCTCGAAAAGGCACTGGCCCATGACGGGCTCATCGATCCAACCGCGGCGATGGAGCTCGGTCTCGTGACTTTCGCGCCCGACGATCTCGATTGGGAGGACGAAGTACGCATCGCGATCGAGGAGCGCTGTGGTTTCTCGCCGGACGCCATGACCGGCATGGAGGCCTCTTTGCGCTTCGCGGGTCCGGAGACGATGGAGACGAAAATATTTGGTCGCTTGACGGCTTGGCAGAACTGGATTTTCCAGCGCCCCAATGCAGTGGGCGAAAAAGGGGCACTCACGCTCTACGGCAAGCAAAGCATGCCCGAGTTCGACTGGAGGAGGACCTGAGATGGAGCTTCACGAGAAAATCCCGAACAACGTAAACCTGTCGAGCGATCCCAAGCTCAAGCGCGCGCTCGAGATGTGGCAGCCCAACTTTGTCGACTGGTGGATGGAGATGGGCCCCGAGGGTTTCCAAAACGATGACGTCTATCTCCGGACGGCCATCTCGGTCGACCCGGGCGGTTGGGCGCATTACGACTACGTGAAGATGCCCGACTACCGTTGGGGGCTCTTCCTGACGCCCCCGGAAGAGGATCGCAAGATCGGCTTCGGGGATCACGAGGGCGAGCCCGTGTGGCAGGAAGTTCCGGGTGAGCTGCGCACCCAGCTGCGCCGACTCATCGTGACTCAAGGTGATACCGAGCCCGCGAGCGTCGAGCAGCAGCGCCTGCTCGGCAAGACCGCGCCGAGTGTCTACGACCTCCGCAATCTCTTTCAAGTCAACGTCGAGGAAGGCCGCCACCTCTGGGCGATGGTCTACCTCCTCCACTCCTATTTCGGCCGCGATGGTCGCGAAGAGGCGGAGAACCTGCTCGCGCGCCGGAGCGGCAACGAGGACAAGCCTCGCATTCTCGGTGCGTTCAACGAGCCCTGTGACGACTGGCTGAACTTTTTCATGTTCACCATGTTCACCGACCGCGACGGAAAATATCAGCTTCTCGCCCTCGCGGAGAGCGGCTTCGACCCGCTCTCTCGCACGACCAGGTTCATGCTGACGGAAGAGGCGTTCCATATGTCGGTGGGGGAAACTGGGATCGGCCGCATCGTCGAGCGAACCGCCCAGCTCATGCGCGAGCACGGCGACGATGTGCGCGCGCATGGCGGCATCGATCTTCCGACCATCCAGAGATATTTGAACTTCTGGGTGAGCGCTTCGACGGATCTCTTCGGCGGTGAAGTCTCGACGAACGCGGCGCAGTACTTTGCCACGGGCGTCAAAGGGCGCCATCGCGAAGACGGCTATGACGAGCACAAATGTCTCGATAGCTTCTACCAGATGGAGCTCGTGAAAGACGGGAAGATCGTTCAGGAAGAGATCCCGATGCGCAACGCCATGAACGAAGTGTTGCGCGACGACTACGTCGAGGATTGCGAGCGCGGGGTCAAGCGCTGGAACAAGACCCTCGAAGATGCCGGCATCTCCGACCGACTGACCATGCCGCATCGGCGCTTTCACCGTCAAATCGGCGCTTATTCGAACCATTTCTTCAATCCGACGGGCGACCTCATCTCGGCGGAGGCCTGGAACGAGAGCAAAGAGCTGTGGCTTCCCGCAAATGACGACCGCGCCTATCTCGAAACCCTGATGGTCGTGGTGGACGAGCCCGGGAAGATTGCCAATTGGATAGCGCCGCCGAAATCGGGCGTGAAGGGTCAACCGTTCGACTTCGAATATGTGAGAAAAGCCTGATGGCTCTGGTCGTGAACAAGAGCATCGTGATTGCGGGCGCCGCTAGAACCCCCATCGGCAAGTTCGGCGGTAGCATGAAGCCTCTCCAAGCTTCTGACCTCGGCGTCGCCGTAGCCAAGGGGGTGCTCGAAAAAAGCGGCGTCCCCGCTCACGCTGTCGACGAAGTGATTTTCGGAAACGGCCGTCAGGCCGGTGTCCGCCCAAACGTCGCGCGCCAAGTCGCTTACCGCGCGGGTCTCGGAGAGGGAACACCCGCCTACACCATCAACAGGGCGTGCGGCTCGAGCCTCAAAGCCGTCATCAACGCTTATGGCGCCGTAGCACTCGGAGACGCGGAGGTCGTGCTCGCGGGCGGTACAGAGAGCATGAGCAATACTCCGTATCTGCTCCTCGACGCGCGCTGGGGCCATAAGCTCGGCCATTCGGAGATCACCGATGGGATGTACCGCGACGGCTTCCTCTGCCCTCTCTGTGAGGAGCTGATGGGCGAGACCGCGGAGAAGTTGGTCGACAAGTACGGCATCACCCGCGAAGAGACGGATCGTTACGCGATGGAGACACAACGTCGCTGTCAGGCGGCGCATGAAGCCGGCCGCTTCGCTGACGAGATCGTTCCCATCGAAGTGTCCGCGCGCAAAGGCTTCCTTCGACGACGTAAGCGTTCCACCCGACGAGATGAGCGACGATGTCTCGAGGGGTCCAACCGCCGAGCTTTTCGAGAAAGGCAGCCAGGTCGAACTCCATGATGACGTGCTCGAATGCGCGGACGGCGCGGTCGAGATCGTCGATCTGGTCTTTTATCAATCGGGTATCAACTTGGTATCAATTTGGAATCATCCGAGCCTGAGGACCACGAGGCCCAAGGCAACGAGCCAAAGGATGTTGAGGTGGAAGATGTAGCGATAGAGGTGGAGATCGTCGGGGAGGCCCATCGTGAGCGCCATGGCGCCGATACCCAATATCGCGGCGCTCGCCCCGACCCACGCCGGCAAGAGCCCGCCATACAGCAGCCCGATGGCGAGCACGAGCTGTCCGAGCCCGAAGAAGACGCGGCCGAACCGAACCAAGCACGTCACGTATTCGGTGGTGACACGCAACGACGCTACGAAACCGTCTACGGCGTCCGGTGAGCGTCCTTTCATATCGAGTGCGCACCAAGCACCGAAGTGATAGTAGAACGCGCTGGCGAGAGCACTGGTCAAGAGCCCAGCGCCGCAGATCGCGACCGCGGGCCAAATCACGATACGGGCGGGCGCATCCGATAACAACGTCGCGAGCGCGACGAAGGCCATCAGGGTGACGAGATAACCGAAGAGATGAACCCGGTACAACCAAATCCAAACCCTGAGGCGCTCCAACACGCGAGCGAAGTCATCGCGTTCGAAGAAGCTCCCGATAGGAGCGGGCAGAAACGTGATGCCCACCCAAGTCATCGCTGCGGCGGCAACGAAGAGCCATCCGGTCACCTGTGTCGCGAACGCGTCCATCGGCTCTACTTGGCGCAGTAAGCTACGAGAAACATGACCACGATCAGGGCGACCGGAGGCAGCCAGAGATAGGGGAGCCACTTGTTGAGGCGCTCCTGCTTCTCTGGGTTCTCGAGCTCTTCCATCGTCCTTGCCTCACCTTGCCTCAAAGACCCCGCGCGGACCATAGTATCTCAACGGGAGTGCGTTGATGAACTGCGCGATGGCACACTTCCTTCGGGACAGGCCCACCGACCAGTAGTTCCCCCTCGGCGCGTTCACGCAGCTCTTCCACGAGCTTCTCGAAGCGCTCTCGCAGCTTTTGCGCTTCGTCGGAGCGGCCGAGCTCCTCGAGCTCTTTTGTGATCTCGTCGACGCGCTCGGCGAGCTCCTCCGAGCTCTTGCCGGCGAGCTCTTCCATCTCGCGGACCACTTCCTCCCAGTGCTCGCGGATTTCCTTCTCTTCCTCGCTCCAATCGATTTCCTTGAGCTCCCGCTTCATCTCATCGACGAGCTCGGAGGCCTTCTTCCACCATTCGGAGGCTTGCACGTCCTCAGCGAGCTCGGAGGCGGTTCGCTCCGCGCGCCGATAAGCGAGCTCCCAACCCGAGTCGACCCCGTCGACGGTCGCCCCCCGTGTAAGCGCCGTCGCCTCGGGATCGATCACGTGAGCTTCGAGGTAGAGCCCGTCCTCCTCTTCCACCGAGAACGTGGAGTCTGTGGTCAGCTGTCCGAGGATGTCGGGCTCGAGGACGAGCTTGGCCCGGACGCGGGCCTCGGCGATGTCCACGCCTTCGACAAAGCCGATCTCGAACCCGTGCATGCGTACCGGCTCACCGCCTTCGAGATCGTGGCGCTCGTCGAAAAGAACATAGATGAAAGGGCCGTCCACCGGTACTTGCGGCGTGCTTCCGCCGCAAGCGCCGACCAAAAGCGCGAGAACGCCCGATTGCGCGAGTGCTCGTTTCACGGGACCACCTTGAGGACACGGGCGATGACTTCGTTGATGTAGTCTGAGAAACCCTCCGGGCTCGGCCCCAGACGTACGACGACCATGTCGCGTGACGGGATGATCGTCGTGCGCTGTCCCATGAAGCCCGACGCCCAGTAAGCATCCTCAGGCACACGGTCGAGAGCGCCGCCGCGGTTGAGCCAGAACAAACCGCCATAGCCTTTTTGGGGATCGCCGGGCGCGGGCTCGGTGATGAAGTCGATCCAACCTTCGGGCAAGAGCCTCTCGCCTTGCCAGACCCCGTCCCACAAATGGAGAAGCCCGAACCGCGCCCAGTCCATCGCGGAGCCGTAGTCGTAGCCCGTCATGATGAAGTTGCCATAAGCGTCGGTCTCGAGCACGTAGTCGCGCGCGCCGATCTTGTCGAAGAGCGCTTCGCGCGGGAAGGCGAGGTAGCTATCGCCGCGGGCTTCGACGATCTGGCGAATGATGCGCCCGAGCGTGAGCGGGTCGGAGTTCCGATAGCGAAACTGGCTGTCCGGAGGGATCTCGAGCGGTTGATCTACAGCGTGCTCGAACACGTTTATGGCGTCGTGATAAATGCGAAAGTGCTCGTTCTCCGTGCTCCACGAATTCGGGTTGTCGATCCCGTAATTCTTGAAGTCGAGCCCGCTCGACATGCGGAGAAGATGCTTCACTTGGATCGCGCGGCGTGGGTCGCCCTCGCTGTGCCATTCCGACACGGGCGCGCGGTCTTCGACGCTCAGCTCCCCTTGGTGCACGAGGACGCCGATGAGCGCCGAAGTGATGCTCTTGCCTTGCGACCAGCTAATTTGCGGCGTGTTCTTTCTGAAGCCTTCCGCGTAACGCTCTCCGATGATCTTCCCTTTGTAAACGACGACGAGCGCCCTCGTGTACTGCGTTTTCTGCGCCATCGCCCAATCGAGCGCTTCGTCGATCTCGGGCGCGAGAGCGTAGGCGCCGGCATCCCCAGTTGGCCAAGCTTGTTTGTCGGCGTCCGGTAGCTTCGACGGGATCTTCTTGGGCTCGAAGAAAACGTCGTTCGCGCCTTGGGGCAGGATCGTACAGCCCTGGTCGCCGTTATATTGCGCCGTCCACGAGGGGCCAGAAGCCACCCAAACCCGCGCGGTCTTTCTGTCCATGTCGACGGCGTACTCGAAGTCGTCCCCCCACTGGAAGAAGTCGAAGCGCCGTATGTCGTGGTCGATGACCACTTCCGGGCTTCGGGCCAAGTCGTGTCCCACGACGAAAACCCCTGAGCAAAGGTGGTGCGCCGACATGGCGAGCTGATGGTAGGGGGCGGTGACGATGGCGAAGGCAGCGAGAATGAAGTGCATGGCGACCATCATAATCGCTGCTCACTTGGAGAGCCACCGGCAGGCTGGGCTGCGGTGACGTATTTCTCAGAGATAGGCTTTGCGGTTGAGCGTGGCGTGGATTAACCTCGAAGTGCGACGATCGCTGAAGGTATGAGATGGTACTTGGAGAAGGAACACTTACGTTCAGGGAGTTCGCCGTGAAAGAGAAACTGCCTCTTTCCGGCATACAGAACGCTGTATTGGAATTTCTTCAGGGCCGTGACGATGCTGTCGTCTATGGTGCGCAAGCCGTGAACGCCTATGTCGACGAGCCTCGTATGACTCAGGATGTAGACATCCTCTCGGATCGCGCATCCGCGCTAGCCGCGGAACTGCGCGGTCATCTTCATGCGCTCTTCCGAATATCGATACGCATCCGGACGATCAAAGACGGACTGTCATTTCGCCTCTATCAGGTCCGTGAGTCGAAGAATCGCGATTTCGTCGATATTCGTTTGGTCGAGGAGCTCCTGAACGCTCGACGAATATCCAAAATCTTGGTCATGACGCCGGACGCGCTCGTCGCGTCGAAAGTCATTGCGTTTCATCAGCGGCGCGGAAAACCGAAATCTGGTACCGACTGGCGCGACATCGCGATGCTACTGCTCGCTTTTCCCGAGCTGAAATCTGACCCTGGCCCGGTTACCGACAGCCTCGTAGGCGTTGGCGTCGAGAACGCAATTCTGAGCACGTGGAAAGAGTTGTTGTCTCAGGAAATGCTCCCGGAAGAAGATGACGACGGGTACTGAGGTCAGCCGCACAGCTAGGGCTTGTCGTCGCTCATCCAATCGAGGACGACATGAATCGGAGTGGTCGCGGCATCCTCGATGGGAACGATCGCGACGAAGCGCTCGCCGTCTGCGCTGACGTCATAGTGGTAGCGCGTGTTGCTTCCTCCGATGAGGGGTGTTTCGAACAGAAACTCCGGCAATCCCGGCTCGGGAACCCCGTCCTGTGCCAAAACTCGGCCCTTTTGAAATAGGCCATAAATCAGCATCTTAGTGTCTGTGTTTGCGCCGGGCCAAGGGCCGTAGGCTTTACAATCGTCTGGCCCGAGGGTGTTATCTTCAGCTCCATGATGACGTACCACGTGCAATTCCTACTGCTCGTTCTAGGTGGCTGGGTCAACCGCCAGCAGCAGGATGTGATCGACTACCAGCAAGAGGAGAACCGTGTGCTCCGAGCCGGGCTTCGGGGCAAGCGTCTCAGTCTCTCGGACGACGAGCGGCGCAGGCTCGCGGTCAAGGCCCAGGCTTTGGGCCGCGAGGCGCTGGCCCAGATTGCGTCCGTTGCCACACCCGCTACGCTTCTGCGCTGGTACCGCCACCTCATCGCAGCCAAGTACGATGGCAGCAAGAACCGGAGTCCAGGCCGACCTCCGACGGCGAAGGACATCCGTGAGCTCATTGTGCGCGTGGCGCGGGAGAACCCGACGTGGGGATATACGCGCCTGCGAGGCGCACTCAAGAACCTCGGACATGAACTCGGACGCAACACCATTAAGAGGATCCTCGCCGAGCACGGTATCGCTCCTGCGCCGGAGCGGGGCAGGAGCATGTCGTGGAGCACCTTCATCAAGGCTCATTGGGGCGCCATCGCTGCGACAGACCTGTTCACCGTCGAGGTTGTGAACCCGTTCGGGCTCGTCCGCTACCATGTCCTGTTTGTCATCGATATCGCCACTCGCTGCGTGTGCATCGGTGGGATAACGTCGGACCCCAACGGGGAGTGGATGAAGCAGGTGGCAAGAAACCTCACTGACACCGAGGCGATGTCCCGGAAGTGGCGTCGCTCAGATGCCGATTTGTAACGTTGCCAGTGGATCAAGTTTTGGCACAGGACGGGGAGCACCCGAACAGCAGTTTCGCGAAGGCGTCATCCAGGTCTTGGTGGTCACCGAGGCAGTCGGAACGGTCGAGCCAGCCGTGGCATATTGCACCGGATTCCTCCGACTGGTAGCGCAGGATTCGAATGGTTATTCTGAGAACCGACATCGAGAAGGCCCTCAATGAGCTCACCTCTCAAGAAGAGGGGATGCGTTTTCAGGGGCTAGCGGTAGTACTCGGCAAGAAGCGCTGGCCCGAACTCATCGCCCGCCCGCGAAAGAAGGATCTCGGCCTCGACGCCTATGCGCCCGCGAGCCTGACGCCTGAGAAGATCGGCAAGGGACTCGCCGCTTCGATCACGCCAACGCTGAGGAAGATTTCTGACGACGCGAATACTGTTAAGAAGAATGCCTCTCCTGCCATTTCAGTGGATCCTCTCGAGGGTGAGACCGCCACAGTTTAGGTAGACGAGACTGATGAGAGCTTCGGCAGAGTGGAGTCCAAAGCTGCGGTGGCTCAGCAGCCGGATTTTGTTGTTCATTCCTTCGAGTCGGCCGTTGCTGAGTCTCCACGTGACCCACGCGATGACGCCATCGAAGTGGCTGCGGATCATCTTCGCCGCGCGTTTGACGGGCTCTATCCTCGAGCTCATAGCGCGCCGCAGCCATCCTCGGAGAAACTTCTTGGCCCATGTCTCGGTTTTGTAGGTGTAGAGGTCCATGAAGTCGTCGCGCAGAAGCATGGCGCGGTAGAGGCGACGATTAGCTCGCACCTGCTCGCGGAGCACCCGTTTGTCTTTCGCGCTGCGGTTGTGTTTGGCCTTGAGAAGGGGAAACTTGGTGTTCTTGAGGTTGCGCCGGGCAGTCCCTTTGAGCTCGCGCACCAGCTCGCGCCGGGTCTTATCCACGGCCTCGTTCAGATGCTTGACGATGTGGAAGCGGTCAAAGATCACCCGTGCCTGAGGAGCCTTTTTGCCGACGACAGTTATGTACGGCTCCCACATGTCCATGCTGACCGCTTCGAGCTCCGCGGCTCTTTGTGGTCCGAGCTTGCGGAAAAACCGCAGCAGCGTCTTGGCCTTGCGCTCCTTTCCCGCCCAGACGACCCGGCCGCTGAGATGGTCTATTACCACTGTTAAGTACTTATGGCGTTTGCGGTAGCTGATCTCGTCCATCCCAATCACCCGCAATCCATCGAGCTCGCGCCGCTCATCCCGTTGCTCGGCAACCACCCGCTGGATGATCCGTCGCACCGAACGCCACGTCACTCGGAAATAGTTCGCTACGGCGCTGACGTCCGTCCTCTGTGCCAGCCACGCTACCTCTTGTTCGAAGCTCTTGGTAAAGCGGCTCCCCTTGTCGGCCCAAGGCACCTTTTCTTTGACCACGCCACAACGCCGACAAACCACTCGCCGGATCGAGTAGCGAAGATAGCTCCGGACACCGAACAGGTCCAAGTGCCGCCAGTAACGATTGTAGCGATCTTTATTCTTGCGGACCTTTCGACCGCAAACCCCGCACAGAGGCTTCCTCCTCCGTGGTACTACATCCACCACCACTCTGGCTTTGTCCGCCTGGAAGTGGAAATTTCGGACCCACAGGCCTTGCAATCCGATGAGCTTGTTGACTAACGTGGTAACGCGCATCGCGAGAACGCTCCTTTTTCTTGCCGAAAAAGGATTCTAGCGTTCTCGCCGATGCGCATCTAAACATGGCTTACCCTCTCAACCCACAGGCCTCACCAAATGCCACTGCCCCGCAGCGCGAAACGAGGCTGTGGGAAACGCCCCCACGGTCCGGATCGTTCAAGGCCTTGCTCACGACTGAGCTCTCTTCGAAGCCTGGAAGGGCGTTTTCCATAGCCTCCACTGATCGATGCCTCCCCTTCCTTATTCCAAATGAATGAATCCTTCTTGTATATATCAGGAGGGGCCTGTGGGCGCTTGTGGGAAACGCGAAGCGTTTTCCAAGCGATTGTGGAAAACGCCGCTGCTACGTTTGTACCTGCTCACAACCCATCCCTAACGCCTCTCTCTCCAGGAGTTTCCGGTGTTTTCCACAATCGCGGCAGCGTCCATAGGCCATACCCTCGCGCCCAAATCAGATCCCCAGAAACGACAGGAGAACCGAGATCAAGAAGTCCGAGTAGAAGAAGTGGCCGTCCGCGTAATTCGGGTTGAGCTGGATCGCACGTTGGAACGCCTTCTCCGCGCTTTCGATGTCCCAATCGTGGACGAATCGGACGTTGCCGAGAGTTCCATGAGCTTCCGGGAGCGTGTCTTCCAGAGCCATCGCGTCGAGCACGGAGACCTTCATTTGGGCAAACGCCTCGGGTGGGGGGGTTAAGCCGAATTCACCACGGGAAAACCAAATATCGGCGATTCCCACGTGCGCGAGCGCGTAGTGGCGGTCTTTTTCCAGGGGGAGCTGAAAGTACTCGAGCGCGGTGTCGAGATGGTCTGGTGAGAGCTTGTACCAGTGAAAACGGCCCTTGAGATATGCCTCGTAGGCTTCGAGGTTCACTTTGCGGGCTGAAGCGAGTCTCTGCGTATCTTCCGGCGTCAACGCCACGTGGATCTCGGACGCGATGGTACGCGCAAGCTCGGTTTGTAGCGCAAGGACGTCCCGCAGATCGCGTTCGTAACTCTCGGCCCAAAGGTGTTCATCCGATGTGCCGTCGATGAGCTGAACGGTGATGCGAACCCGATCGGCCACGCGCAGCACGGAGCCCTCGATGACGGCGTTCACACCGAGCTCCCGTGCGATCTGCGAAATCGATTGCTCAGCTCCCTTGTAACGCATCACGGACCGACGCGATATCACCTTCAAGGCGCCGATTTTCGATAGGTCCTTGAGGAGCGCGTCGTGCATGCCGTGGACGAAATATTCCTGCGCCGGATCGCGCGTGAGGTTGTCGAGAGGCAGGACGGCAAGCCAAAATTCGCTGCTGCCGTTGGACTCCAAAGGTGCGTGATGCGAGCTCTCTCTCGGACGACGGCTTTCTAGCCAGGCGTCGAGCTCGGAATGATAGGCATACACTGTCGCCTGTTTGTCGTGCACGTGACGGTGGATGGGCAGTCCTTCCTTCTTCTCCCACCGCCGCACCGTGCTCGTATCGCGATCCAGGTAAACGGCGATCTCCTTTCAGGATTCGAGCCGTCGGCCGGAAGGGGAGCTGGGCTTCATGCCGCGCAGTCTAATGGTGTGCTCGTTTGCGCGCAAAGGTGTTCAAAGACGAGCCTTTGCCGTCGCGGCTATTGACGGGATGGCACGCCCCTAGTAGCGTGCGTGTCTATTTAAGGAGGACACAATGGAAACTAAGTTGGATTCCAAATTCGCGGCTGGTACCGATCTTCTGAAAGAGTACGGGGCTGCCGTGACCTCGGGCGATTTTGAACGCTGGATTTCGCTATGGACCGAGGCGGGCACTCAGATGGCGCCCGACGCTCCGAAACGCACGAGCAGGGAAGAGATTCGAGCCGCCATGGAACCGGTTTTCGACCTCTACGACCACAAAATGTCCGTCCATCCCCGAGACGCTCGGCTCGCCGACGACTGGGGCTTCGTTCGTGGCGAGTTCACACATGAGTTGAGCTCGAAAGACAGCGCGGAGCGCTCGCGTCGCGCCGGCAAGTTCTTGACGATCGTTGAGAAGCAAAGCGACGGGACCTGGAAGATCGCTTACGATTGCTTCAACTACGACGCCCCGGCTCCATAGGTGACGGCGATGAGCGCTCGGCACCGAACAGATTTTGGGTTGAAAGAAAAAGACAAAATCAGGGCAACTTCATCGGGGTTTGGCAACGGCAGGCTGACGGTACCTGGAAAGAGTCCTGCATCATGTGGAACAGCTGGAAACCGGCTTCCTGAGTTTGAGTGCTCACTTTGACAGCCACCGACCGGCCGTGATACCAAATCCACTGGGAGGGTACCCGTGGATCTATCCCGGCGACAATTCTTTCAAGCGAGCGCGACCGCTCTCGCGACGACCGCTTTCGGCTTCGACTTGAGCGAGGCGGCGTCGCGCGCGAAAGAGCTCAAGATTGCCCGCACGACCCAGACCCAGAGCGTCTGTCCTTACTGCGCCGTCGGCTGCGGTGTTGTCATCCATACCCTCGGCGACCGCGCGAGCAACGTGAAGCCGACCGTCGTCCACATCGAAGGCGACACCGACAGCCCCATCAACCGGGGGACGCTCTGTTCCAAGGGGATTTCGCTCAAACAATATGTCGTCAATGACCGCCGTTTGACGAAGCCTCTTTATCGCGCGCCCGGCGCCACGGAGTGGACGGCCATTTCGTGGGATGACGCCATCGAGCGGATGGCGCGCAGGATCAAAGACACCCGCGACGCGGGCTTCGAAGCCGAGGACGGCGACGGGCGCACCGTGAATCGCCTCGAGAACACAGCACTCATCGGCGGCTGCACCGACACGAACGAGATCAATTACCTTCTCGGAAAATTCCGCTTCGGCCTGGGTATCGTCACCTACGAGAACCAGGCCCGGCTCTGACACGGCCCCACGGTGGCCAGTTTGGCCGCCACCTTCGGACGGGGCGCGATGACGAATGGCTGGACCGATGTCGCCAACACGGACGTCGTCCTCGTTATGGGCGGCAACCCGGCGGAGAACCATCCGGTCGGTTTCCGCTTCGCCATGGAGGCGAAGAAGCGCCGGAAGGCGAAGATCGTGTGTGTCGATCCGCGGTTCACCCGCACCGCGGCCGTCTCTGATGTCTACGTACCGCTGCGCTCGGGCAGCGATATCGCTTTTCTCGCTGGGCTCATCCACTACGCCCTCAGTAACGACCTCTATCACCGCGACTATGTCAAGGAGCACACGAACGCACCGTTTCTCGTGAAGGAAGGCTTCGGCTTCGAGAACGGCTACTTTACGGGATGGGATGGTGCGTCGAAGAAATACGACAAGTCGAGCTGGCAGTATGAGCTCGACAGCAAAGGCTATGCGCGCGTCGACGCCTCTCTCGAGCACCCACGCTCCGTTTTTCAGCTCTTGAAGCAGCATTATGCTCGCTACACCGGGGAGCGCGTCGCCGAGATTTGTGGTTGCACGGCGGAGGAGTTCAACCGCGTCGCGGAGGTCGTTTGCTCAACCGGCCGCGCGGGCCGCGCGGGGACGATCCTCTACGCGCTCGGCTGGACGCAGCACAGCCATTCGGTGCAGCTCATCCACGCGGCGGCGATGCTGCAGCTGCTTCTCGGCAATATCGGGATGCCGGGCGGCGGTGTGAACGCGCAGCGCGGCCATTCGAACATCCAGGGCGCGACCGACATGGGTGCGTGGAACATGCTCCCGGGCTACCTCAAAGTGCCTCGCGCCGACTGGCAGACCCTTTCAGACTACGTCGACGCCAATTCCCCGCGGCCGCTTCGCCCCGACGCGCTCAACTATTGGAGCAACACGTCGAAATTTATCGTGAGCCTCTTAAAGGCCTATTACGGCGACAAGGCGACGCCTGCGAACGATTTCGCTTACGCAAATCTTCCCAAGATCGGCGAGAACGACAACTTCGGCTGGGGTTTCCTTTTCGACCGCATGCACCGGGGCGAGGTCAAGGGGTTGATCTCGTTCGGGATGAATCCGGTGGCGAACGGTCCCAACTCGCCGAAGATGCTCGCAGCGCTCCGCAAACTAAAGTGGATGATCGTCATCGAGAACTTCGAGACCGAGACCGCGGCGTTTTGGAACGCGAAGAAGCTCGCGGAGGAATATTACGGCGACGCGCCGGACGCTTCCGAAGTCGACACCGAGGTGTTCTTGCTCCCGGCAGCGTGTTTCGCCGAGAAGGACGGCACATTCGTCAACTCGTCCCGGTGGCTTCAGTGGAAGCGTGCTGCGCTCCCGCCGCCGGGCGACGCCAAGCCGGACCAAGAGATCATCGCACGCCTATTCCTGAAGATACGGGAGCTCTACGAGCAAGAAGGGGGCGCATCACCCGAGCCGCTGATGGACATCGCGTGGGATTACGGCAATGCCGTCTCGCCCGATCTTGCGGAAGTCGCGAAGGAAGTCAACGGCCAAGAGCTCGCGAGCGGCCGGCAAGTCCCGGGCTTTGGCGCGCTTCGGGATGACGGCTCGACCCTTTGCGGCAACTGGCTTTATGCGGGCTCTTTCACCGAGGACGGCAACCAGATGGCGCGGCGCGGTCAGGCCGATCCGACCGGGCTCGGCCTCTACGCGAGCTGGTCGTGGAGCTGGCCCGCCAATCGGCGCGTTCTCTACAACCGCGCCTCCGCGGATGCGAACGGGAAACCTTGGGATGAAACGCGCGCGGCCATTCGCTGGCAAGGGAATCGCTATATCGGCGACGTTCCCGATTTCAAAGCCGACGCGCCGCCCGATGCGCTGGGCTCGTTCATCATGCTGCCCGAGGGGGTCGCGAAGCTCTTTGCGCCGGATTTCGCCGAAGGTCCTTTCCCCGAGCATTACGAGCCAGTGGAGTCTCCCGTCGACAACGCCATGCATCCGGCGGTGGGGACGAATCCGATGGCGACGATCTTCGAAGGCGATCTTGATCGGCTCGGAACCGCTGAGGACTACCCTTATGTCGCACTCACCTATCGCCTGACCGAGCACTTTCATTATTGGACCAAACACGTCAAGACCAACTCGCTCTTGCAGTCGAGCTTCTTCGTCGAGATCCCCGAACCGCTCGCGAACGAAAAAGGTATTCGCAATGGAGACCGGGTTCGGGTGACGTCGGCACGCGGTGCGGCCGAGGGTCCGGCGATGGTGACGAAACGCATCCGCCCATTAAAAGCTTCTGGGCGCACGATTTACCAAGTAGGGCTGCCGATCCATTGGGGCTATCTCGGCCGGATAAAAGGTCCTCTCGTGAATAACCTGACGCCGTCCGTCTTGGACCCCAACTCGGGAACGCCGGAGTACAAAGGTTTTCTCGTCAATCTTGAGAAGGTCAAAATCTGATGGTCACCGTCGCGAAGCTGATCGACACGACGACGTGCATAGGCTGCAAGGCGTGCGAAGCAGCCTGCCAAGAGTGGAACGAGCAAGGCCTCACCGTCGGAAGCTTCGACGGCTCTTATCAGACCTTTCCCACGACGCGTCACGATTTCTGGAACGTGATTCAGTTCAACGAGATCGAGCGCGAGGACGGAAACCTGTCCTGGCTTATGGCGAAGTTCCAGTGCATGCATTGCGTCGATGCAGGCTGTCTCACCGCTTGTCCCGCGCCGGGTGCTATCTTCCGCCACGAAAACGGCACCGTCGATATCGACGAGGATAAGTGCATCGGCTGCGGCTACTGCATCACCGGCTGTCCTTTCGACGTACCCAAGCTGAACCCGGTGACGCGCAAGGCGTACAAGTGCAACTTGTGCTCCGATCGCACGGCCGTCGGCCTTGAGCCCGCCTGCATCAAAGCTTGCCCCACGAACTGTCTGACGTTCGGCGAGCGGAGCGATCTGGTTCAAATCGCTAACGATCGCGCCGAGGAGCTGCGCGCGCGCGGGAGCGAAAAAGCCGGCGTCTACAACCCCGCGGGGGTGGGGGGGACGAACGTCATCTACGTGCTTGGAGACGCCTCGAACCCCGAAGACTATGGCCTCCCGAACGATCCGGTCGTGCCCTTGACGGTGCGCCTCTGGAAAGGCCCGCTCAAGTGGCTCGGCAACGCGTTGTTGGTGGGCGGCGTGCTGGGCGCCTTTCTGCACTACGTTCGCTTCGGTCCGAAGACCTATGAGGAGAAAGCGCCATGAGCAACGCGAGCCAAAAGCTGGTGCGCTTCTCCTTCGCGGAACGGGCGACGCATTGGATGGCGGCGCTCAGCTTTCTTTATGCCGCGTTCTCGGGTCTCGCTCTTTGGTCACCCCATCTCTTCTGGCTTTCGAGCGTTCTCGGCGGCGGCGAGACCGTCCGACGCTGGCATCCGTGGGGCGGGGTCCTCTTTGGTGTAGCGCTCGGGCTCATGTTCAGAAACTGGGCCCGGGAAATGAAGCTCGATGCCGACGACAAGGTGTGGCTCGCGAACGCGCACAAATATGCCGTTCACGATGAAGAAGGTCTACCCGAGCCCGGGAGGTTCAACGCGGGGCAGAAGATGCTCTTTTGGGTGCAATCCCTGGCCGTGATCGTTCTCATCGCCACCGGGGTCGTCCTCTGGTTCCCCGAGGCGACGGCGCGCACCCTCCGGCTCGCCGCGATCCTCGTGCATCCCGCAGTCGCTGTGCTTTCCATCGGTGGAATCATCATCCACATCTATATGGGGACGGCTGCCGTCCCCGGAGCTTTGCGTGGCATGATTCAAGGCTGGGTGCGGCCCGGTTGGGCGGCGTCGCACCATCCCAAGTGGTATCGAGACATCTCGAAGTGATAGCTTCATGAAAGCAACTCTTGTTCCAGGTGTTTCGACAACGCCAAAGATCACCGTCGACGAGCCTCGCACGATCGCATTTCTCGGGGAAGAGGATCGCGTCTACTCGACGCCGTCGATGGTGCGCGACGTGGAATGCACCGCCTTGCAGCTCGTGGGCGAGCATCTCGACGAAGGCGAGAGCTCGGTCGGGACGCATGTCTCGATGGACCATCTCGGCGCGACACCTCTCGGCGCGTGGGTCGAAGTTCAAGAATCGGTGGTAGAGCCAGACGGCGTGGCTGATGATTTCGGGTGGAAATCGATATCCGCGGCAGTTCGGCGTGTCCCTTCGCATCGGCTTAGTCTGCCACTCACCCGCTGGACTTGACAGTACCGTCATGAACAACTAACCCTAATCGAACAATAATTCATGACGCTAGCGCGAGTTCGATTCTTTCAAAGAGTGTCTGAGTGGAGGAGTTTGTGGCCATTCGGAGCGCGTTTCGACCACTAACGCGAACGAGGCGGCCGGCTTTGTTGATGATGCGGAAGCGGATGGTGCGGATGGTGTGCAGCAGATGGGTGCATGTACGCTTTCGAGAGATGCCTTTCGTTTCAGCGATGGTGTTGAGCTGAAAGCTGCGACACAGGTTGTGTGCGAGCACGTTCAACTGTTGCCAGGCGCTATTGGCGGCATAGTTTTTAGTGGGCACGACGTCGAGAGCGAACTGGCTGCGCAATTCGGCGAAGGTTTTCTCTTGGCCGCCTCGCCCAGCAGCGAAGTACCAAAGGCGTTGGACGGTGAGCGATTTGTTGGTGGCGACGGCTGAGTACTCGAAGTAGCCGTCGTCTGGAGAAAACAGGTCGAGCTGGAAGTTCTTCGCCGTTCGATGTCGAACTCGCTTCCGATAGATCGCGATCCGGACGGTGATATTCCAGGGCTCGATGAAGTGTTTGATGGAGAAGCCGTCGATTTCGTCACTCACGCGGTGCCATCGCTTGCGCCCAGCGACGACCTCCTTTAGGCCGAGCCACGGCCAGAACGGAGCCTTGATCGCGAACTCGCTTCGGGAGCGCTCTAGCCTCTTGAGAATCTTTTCGTTGAAAAACGCGGCGTCCGTGCGGAATTCCAGCTTTCGGGACCGACCGAACTGGCCCCGTAGCTCGCCTATCAGTTCCCGTAGAAACGCATCGGCACCCTTGGAGTCGTGAACGTTGCCAGAACGATTTCTGGATTTGAGAATCTGGTCCGTCTGAGCCAGGTGAGCGAACAAAGGGTAGTAACTTTTATTGCCTCTCCAGCCATTTCAGTGGATCCTCTCGAGGGTGAGACCGCCACAGTTTAGGTAGACGAGACTGATGAGAGCTTCAGCAGAGTGGAGTCCAAAGCTGCGGTGGCTCAGCAGCCGGATTTTGTTGTTCATTCCTTCGAGTCGGCCGTTGCTGAGTCTCCACGTGACCCACGCGATGACGCCATCGAAGTGGCTGCGGGTCATCTTCGCCGCGCGTTTGACGGGCTCTATCCTTGAGCTCATAGCGCGCCGCAGCCATCCTCGGAGAAACTTCTTGGCCCAGGTCTCGGTTTTATAGGTGTAGAGGTCCATGAAGTCGTCGCGCAGAAGCATGGCGCGGTAGAGGCGACGATTAGCTCGCACCTGCTCGCGGAGCACCCGTTTGTCTTTCGCGCTGCGGTTGTGCTTCGCCTTGAGAAGGGGAAACTTGGTGTTCTTGAGGTTCCGCCGGGCAGTCCCTTTGAGCTCGCGCACCAGCTCGCGCCGGGTCTTATCCACGGCCTCGTTCAGATGCTTGACGATGTGGAAGCGGTCAAAGATCACCCGTGCCTGAGGAGCCTTTTTGCCGACGACAGTTATGTACGGCTCCCACATGTCCATGCTGACCGCTTCGAGCTCCGCGGCTCTTTGTGGTCCGAGCTTGCGGAAAAACCGCAGCAGCGTCTTGGCCTTGCGCTCCTTTCCCGCCCAGACGACCCGGCCGCTGAGATGGTCTATTACCACTGTTAAGTACTTATGGCGTTTGCGGTAGCTGATCTCGTCCATCCCAATCACCCGCAATCCATCGAGCTCGCGCCGCTCATCCCATTGCTCGGCAACCACCCGCTGGATGATCCGTCGCACCGAACGCCACGTCACTCGGAAATAGTTCGCTACGGCGCTGACGTCCGTCCTCTGTGCCAGCCACGCTACCTCTTGTTCGAAGCTCTTGGTAAAGCGGCTCCCCTTGTCGGCCCAACGGTACGTGTCAACAACTTTGAGACACTCGCGAGCTGCATTTAGTGAGCCTCGATTAGCGTCGGGAGGCTCGTGGCGCCGGTGCGGTCCACATCTGCATCGATCGAGATCTCGTTTCGTGGAGCAGAAAAAGGGGGTACCCCAGGTATGGACGCCGCCGCGAGAGTGGCTTGTGCGGCATTCAGGAGCGTCGTTTTCTCCGTCGGCGAGTTGATCCAAGCCTGAGGAGGCAAAACGGGAGGTTGTGGCGTTCCGCGAACGAAGCGTTCGGGATGAGTCCGATGAGCTTCGAGAAGGATCTGGCGCCGAGCGGTGGTGAGCTGTTCGGCGCGACCATAGTGAACGTCGGCCGGCGTTATGAAGCCGATTCCTGAGTGCCGGTGCTCGTAGTTGTAGTAGTCGAAGAAACCGCCGCAGAACAGCCGGCCGTCTTCGGCGGAACCAAAACGGCTCGGAAACTGAGGACAGTACTTCATCGTCTTGAACTGGGACTCGGAGTAGGGATTGTCGTTCGAGACATAAGGTCTGGAGTGGGTCTTGGTAACTCCGAGGTCAGCCAGGAGCAGAGCCACGGGCTTGCTTCTCATCGAGCTGCCACGGTCCGCGTGAAGGGTGAGCTGGTCGGGTTCAATGTCCTGCTTGCGACAGCTCTCGGCGATGAGGCGTTGCGCGAGCGCCGCACTTTCTCGGTGAGCCAGCATCCAGCCAACCACGTAGCGGGAGAAGATGTCGAGGATGACGTAGAGGTAGTAGTAGGTCCACTTGACGGGGCCACGAAGCTTCGTAATATCCCACGACCAAACCTGGTTGGGCGCTTCGGCCAGCAGCTCCGGCTTCGTGTAGTTCGGATGGCGCCGTTGGTTCCGGCGCTCTCGGACCTCGCCGTGCTCCTCCAAAATCCGATACATCGTGCGAATCGAGCAGAGGTAGGTTCCCTCGTCCAGAAGCGTGGCCCACACCTGGGCGGGCGCCTTGTCGACGAACCGCTCACAGTGCGAGGCCCCGAGGACTTCCTCGCGCTCAGTCTCGTCGAGGGCTCGATGCGGCCGAGGACGCCGCTTCGGTTCGGGCGTCACCTGGCGCCTGCGATACAGCGTGGAACGAGCCACACCCAGAGCCTCGCAGGCTTCCGTCGTCTGCCCAATCTGCCCCGCCAGCTCCTCGGCCGCCACCATCAGTCGTTCTCGTAGCTGTCGAGTGGATTCAGGGGGATCCCCAGTAATTCGGAGGTTTTTTTTTGGATCTCCAACATCGTCTCCACCCGAGCCAGGCGACGTTGGAGCCGGGCGTTCTCGCGCTCGAGCTCCTTGACCCGTGGATCCTCGGCCTTTGCCTTCCGGCCTCGCTTTCTCGACGCCAACCCCGCTTTGGCGACCTCGTCACGTTGGCGGCGCCAACTCGATAAATGCGACGAGTACAGGCCCTCTCGACGCAGAAGAGCAGCAACGTCACCGTCACCCTTGCAGGCATCGGCCTCACGCACTATCCGCAGCTTGTACTCCGCGGTAAAGCGTCGACGCTTCGCTTGCTCGCTCACTTCGGGATCCGGGACCCCCCCCGCATCGCGGCCGGCGGGATCTCCAGTCGCCCTACGGGCTCCCTCCGATCCCGCCGAGGTCTCTCTCTCAATCAACATACTCATGCATTGATCCTCCTCCGCCCTCTACACTAATTTCAAGGGGCGAAGTGTCTCAGCGATGTTGGCACAGAGGGAAGGCACCTTTTCTTTGACCACGCCACAACGCCGACAAACCACTCGCCGGATCGAGTAGCGAAGATAGCTCCGGACACCGAACAGATCCAAGTGCCGCCAGTAACGATTGTAGCGATCTTTGTTCTTGCGGACCTTTCGACCGCAAACCCCGCACAGAGGCTTCCTCCTCCGTGGTACGACATCCACCACCACTCTGGCTTTTTGCTTCAGCCAATTCACGATCGTCGGACGGCTCGGTAGTCTTCTCAACCCACAGAAGCGAAGCAGCATCGGGTCATCACAGACATACTGCAGGTGCTCTAGACGACGAGCTCCCACGAGCAGCATCCCAACCAACACCAGAACCAGTCGGACGCTCCCGTAGTCCGACCGAATGCCTTTTCCTCTGCACGCCTTTCCTACCCGGCGGCTTAGCTCAACGCGGCGCAAATATCGTGAAAACAGTTCCAGTCCACCAAACGAGCTCAGGTTCTGCTCTGTGAACTCGATCGGAAGATCCTTGTTGAAGTTCCGGCGAAATCGAGATAGTTTCAAGCGCACTATAGGGGCCTCTGGTCGTTTGGTGTTTTGTTTGGAAGCAACGCTCCAAACATAAACCCAGAGGCTCCTTTGTCAATACTTTCGCGCTACTTTGCTCTCTTTTTTGGTTCTCCTGTCGTTTCGGGGGATCTGATTTGTGTTGGAGGGCATGGCCTGTGGACGCTGCCGCGATTGTGGAAAACGCCGGAAACTCCGGGCGAGAGAGGCGTTTAGGGAAAGGTTGTGAGCACGTACAAACGTGGAGCGGCGTTTTCCACAATCGCTTGGAAAACGCTTCGCGTTTCCCACGAGCGCCCACAGGCCCCTCCTGATATATATACAAGAAAGATTAATTCATATGGAATAAGGAAGGGGGGGCTCGATTAGTGGAGGCTATGGAAAACGCCCTTCCAGGCTTCGAAGAGAACTCAGTCGTGAGCAAGGTCTGAACGACCAGAACCGTGGGGGCGTTTCCCACAGCCTCGTCTCCCGCTGAGGGGCAGTGGCATTTGGTGAGGCCCGTGGGTTGAGAGGGTAAGCATGTGTAGATGCGCATCGGCGAGAACGCTAGAATCTTTTTTCCCGAAAGAGAAAAGAGCGTTCCCGCGATGCGCGTTACTACGTTAGTCAACAAGCTCATCGGATTGCAAGGCCTGTGGGTCCGAGGTTTCCACTTCCAGGCGGACAAAGCCAGAGTGGTGGTGGATGTAGTACCACGGAGGAGGAAGCCTCTGTGCGGGATTTGCGGACGAAAGGTCCGCAAGAACAAAGATCGCTACAATCGCTACTGGCGGCACTTGGACCTGTTCGGAGTCCGGACCTATCTTCGCTACTCGATCCGACGAGTGGTATGTCGGCGGTGTGGAGTGGTCAGAGAAAAGGTGCCTTGGGCCGACAAGGGAAGCCGCTTTACCAAAAGCTTCGAACAAGAGGTAGCGTGGCTGGCACAGAGGACGGACGTCAGCGCCGTAGCGAACTATTTCCGAGTGACGTGGCGTTCGGTGCGACGGATCATCCAGCGAGTGGTTGCCGAGCAGCGGGATGAGCGGCGCGAGCTCGATGGATTGCGGGTGATTGGGATGGACGAGATCAGCTACCGCAAACGCCACAAGTACTTAACAGTGGTAATAGACCATCTCAGCGGCCGGGTCGTCTGGGCGGGAAAGGAGCGCAAGGCCAAGACGCTGCTGCGGTTTTTCCGCAAGCTCGGACCACAAAGAGCCGCGGAGCTCGAAGCGGTCAGCATGGACATGTGGGAGCCGTACATAACTGTCGTCGGCAAAAAGGCTCCTCAGGCACGGGTGATCTTTGACCGCTTCCACATCGTCAAGCATCTGAACGAGGCCGTGGATAAGACCCGGCGCGAGCTGGTGCGCGAGCTCAAAGGGACTGCCCGGCGCAACCTCAAGAACACCAAGTTTCCCCTTCTCAAGGCCAAACACAACCGCAGCGCGAAAGACAAACGGGTGCTCCGCGAGCAGGCGCGAGCTAATCGTCGCCTCTACCGCGCCATGCTTCTGCGCGACGACTTCATGGACCTCTACACCTACAAAACCGAGACATGGGCCAAGAAGTTTCTCCGAGGATGGCTGCGGCGCGCTATGAGCTCGAGGATAGAGCCCGTCAAACGCGCGGCGAAGATGATCCGCAGCCACTTCGATGGCGTCATCGCGTGGGTCACGTGGAGACTCAGCAACGGCCGACTCGAAGGAATGAACAACAAAATCCGGCTGCTGAGCCACCGCAGCTTTGGACTCCACTCTGCCGAAGCTCTCATCAGTCTCGTCTACCTAAACTGTGGCGGTCTCACCCTCGAGAGGATCCACTGAAATGGCAGGAGAGGCTCTTTTTTTTGCGATTAGGGCTAAGTGTTCTGTAGGGGCGGGGCGGCAAGCCGGCCCTCAGAAAGGCGCTGATGCAGGATCGGCGGAAGTTTATGCTTGGGCGAACGACACCGAGCTCCGGGCAGGCGCAGAAACGCCCTCCAAAGCACGAACGCGAGAGCACGGCGGGGCCCGCGTGCGAGCAGGAAGCGAAAGAAGCTTCTGACCTACGCTCGGCCTTGGTACGGTGGGAAGACGAAGGGGGCAGCTGTCTTCCTCTTACTGAACCGTGATCTCGGTCCGCCGAATTGGCGCGCCGGGCGAGCTGGTGCGGTTCGGCGTTGGATTCGAGAATGGAGACGATTGAAGCCGCGGTAACCGTTACTTGCGCGTTTGCGTCATGCCTGGTCGTTCGAGAGCCTCGTGTCGGTTTATCTATGGAGTTGACGGGACTGAGCGACTGAACTGTAGTCGCGGGAGTTCTTGACGCGTGTGAGCGTCTCCAACAAGTTCCTTGTCGACTCGAATGGCCAGTCGTGGCCCTGCCCCATTTCGCGTGCCCGCGCACCGAGAGCATCCATGAAGCGGTGGAACTTGCGAACGGCTGACAGCGTATCGAGTCCCGTGAATCGACATCGCCGCTCCTCGAAAAGGACGTCGATGGCATGGAGAAAGCGGATATCGTCTGGGGGGGAAAGGGCTGCGGGGTCGTTCAAGCGTTGTCGTTGGCCGACGGTGGGCGCATCCGTGCGCGCGCAGTTAATGAAGATCCGGACGACGTCACGACCCGGAGTTACGTTTCGGCGGGCTGCGTATCCGATAAATCCCAAGCGTTCTACCTCGCAGGACCCTCTAAGACTACCCATGGCGCTCAATTCGCCTTCTCACGCTTCGGAATCCGCTCCGAGACGCCTCAGGAAAACCTTCATTTCTTTCACGGTCTGCAAATCTCCGGTCTCGAGGCCCACGGCGATACCATCTTCATAGGCACGTCGGGCCTCGTCCTTGCGGCCCGACTTCTCCAAGGATTTGCCCAACTGACGGTATGCCGCAGTGTAGTTGGGGTTGACGCGGATGGCCTCTTCAAAGCTCTCGACGGCGTCCGCGAAGCGGCCGCTTTTTGAGAGCTCGTTTCCAAGCCCGTAATGAAGCATCGGATCCCGTGGGTCCTTGGCAAGGAACTCCTGGAACTTTTGAATTCGGCTGTCGTCGGCCATGTTTTTTTCCCGGAAGGCGATTTGGCGTCTCGGCCAAAGCGGACGGGATCCGCAGCAGCGTACTGAGCAACCGCGTTATCGGCTGCACAGGTGTCTCTAAGCTTCTTTAGCAGCTCACGGAAGCCGCGACTCAATATATAATAAAATTGATGATAGTCAAATTTATATATACTACTGTGCCGAGTAGCTGAAGATCTGGGCAAAGGCTTGATGTCACCGGTCGTGAAGCAAACCCCGCGAAGGAAGTCGAGTGAAGGCAGCGGCGATCGACGACCTGAAACGGCTTCCGAAATGCAAGGAGCCGGCTCTCTCCTGGGAGGAGAAGCGGGACTGGCATGAGCGCATCTTGCACTTTGAGTTATCTCGGCGGCGCCGTTACAATCGTCGTTGTGAGGGAGGACTTATAGTGATGGGAACCTTTCACAAGGTCGCAGAGAAAAAGAACCTTGCCCCTGGGCAGGGTATGGGCGTCGAGGTCGCTGGAAACAAGATTGCTCTTTTCAACGTAGATGGGACCTGCTACGCGATCGCGGACACCTGCACGCACCGTGGAGGCCCTCTGTCCGAGGGATCACTCGAGGGCAGCACGGTGACCTGTCCGTGGCACGGAGCCAACTTCGATGTCTGCACTGGCAAGAACCTGACGCCACCCGCGCCAGCGGAAGTGACATCCTACAACGTGCGAGTCGAGGGGGACGACGTCGAAATCGAGATATCCTAGGGAATTAATGGGTAAGTTGATTCAGGAAAAGTGCGTCGCCTGCCGACGCGACGCGCCAAGGCTCAACGACTCAGAGATCGCGCACCTGAAGCCCGAAACCCCGGAGTGGCAGGTGCTGACTGAGGAGGACATCCCGCGCCTCAACCGCGTCTTCAGCTTCAAGAATTTTGCCGAAGCGCTGGCGTTTACGCAGAAGGTCGGCGAGCTGGCTGAAAGCGAGGGTCACCATCCAGCGATCCTCACCGAGTGGGGTCGCGTCACGGTCTCTTGGTGGACCCACAAGATACGAGGCCTACACCGCAACGATTTCATCATGGCCGCCAAGACCGACGCCTTTTCCGGCGTACACTGATGACCGGCGACGCGCGTCTACGGTTCTCGATCATTGCCCTTCGGTGAGGACAGCGTACTCAAGTTGGCAGCTGGTCTCCCGACGGCAAAAGGACTATCTCGCCGTCAAAGGACTTGCGGCACTCCGAGAGGCTGTGGCGGACTATCATGCGCGCAAGCACTCCATTCGCCGAACCGCCGCCGACGTGCTCGTCGGCCCGGGCTCGAAAGAGCTGATGTTCCTGATCCAGCTCGTTTACTACGGAGACCTCTGCATTCCCACTCCGTCATGGGTATCGTACGAGCCGTCCGCCCGTGAAGGCAAAGACTTACACGGAATTCTCGCGCCGCTCAGAACTCCTCCGCCACTTGAGATCACAGGACAGGACGTTCGCACGACCCAAAGCGCAGAGGGCTTGGTACCGGAGATGGTTCCAAGGCGAGAGAATTCCTCCCGATGTACATTATTAACGCCGGGTTCCACCGACGGTGCTTCGGTTCCGGACACAAGATGCGGAGTACTCGCGGTTCGAGCCAGCTACTGCGCCGCTCATGCGCTAAAATCGCAACTCAGACTCCCACAGCCGCAGCTTGTTTCCTAGAACTGCAGCTCATGCTAGAAGACACAGCCATGAGCTCTATCCGTCGGGTGCTCATCAACGTCTCGGAGCATCGCTACGAGTGGCGGGACGCGGCCTAGCACAACTCTGGGCGCTCGTGGTTGCTCAGTCCGGGTACTGACGATTTCGTTCTCGTCTTCCTTCCCTCGCAACGACCAAACGTCCGATGCCTTGCCCGCCGACGGGCGTTGGCCCGCGAACCCGTTCGGATTAATAATGATGAGCGACAGGACGATTCAACGCGATTCCGAACAGGAATCCGTCAAGCTTGTTCGTCGATTTCGCCCCGTCTTCGTGCGTTCAGCTCTCGATGGAACCGGCATCTACAATACGCCGTTCCTATCGTCGTGCATTCAAGGCTTTTCGGCATCCAACTCCGTCGCAACCGCGGTCTAACTATCGCCAATTCCCGCTTGAACACCTCTCTTTGGCTGCGATCCGACGCGGTTGTGCAGGGTTTGCGCAAGAAGCAGCAGCTCCTTAGACAATTAAAGTGAGTCATTCGCCGTTAGTTACAGCGAATGGCGCCGAATAAATCTCCGAATCTGAATATATTAAATGGTTTGATCCGAATTGGGGCGGCGAGCGATCTTCTTGCTCGGAAGTACTGCCGCTCACTTTGACAGCCACCGCCGCGCCGTGATACCAAATCCATGGGGAGGGTACCCGTGGATCTATCCCGGCGACAATTCTTTCAAGCGAGCGCGACCGCTCTCGCGACGACCGCTTTCGGCTTCGACTTGAGCGAGGCGGCGTCGCGCGCGAAAGAGCTCAAGATTGCCCGCACGACCCAGACCCAGAGCGTCTGTCCTTACTGCGCCGTCGGCTGCGGTGTTGTCATCCACACCCTCGGCGACCGCGCGAGCAACGTGAAGCCGACCGTCGTTCACATAGAAGGCGACACCGACAGCCCCATCAACCGGGGGACGCTCTGTTCCAAGGGGATTTCGCTCAAACAGTACGTCGTCAATGACCGCCGTTTGACGAAGCCCCTTTATCGCGCGCCCGGTTGGGCGGCGTCGCACCATCCCAAGTGGTATCGAGACATCTCGAAGTGATAGCTTCATGAAAGCAACTCTTGTTCCAGGTGTTTCGACAACGCCAAAGATCACCGTCGACGAGCCTCGCACGATCGCATTTCTCGGGGAAGAGGATCGCGTCTACTCGACGCCGTCGATGGTGCGCGACGTGGAATACACCGCCTTGCAGCTCGTGGGCGAGCATCTCGACGAAGGCGAGAGCTCGGTCGGGACGCATGTCTCGATGGACCATCTCGGCGCAACACCTCTCGGCGCGTGGGTCGAAGTTCAGCTCACGGTGACCGATGTCGACCGCCGGAAGGTCACGCTCGAGGCCGAAGTGCGAGACAGCGTGGAAGTCGTTGGCCGTGGCCGGCACGTCCGCTTCGTGATCGACGTCGAGCGGCACCGGAAGCGGCTCGAGGCGAAGCTCCAGGAGCTCTCGGGGCGGCGTTAGCGAAACCGAGGCGTCTGTTCTATGATACCGGCTTCTTGAGGGGTCTACCCCGCCAGATGGAGGATTACTATCTTGCGATTTCGAAAATTTCTCATTTTCGTAGCAGCGAGCCTGCTCGTGCCTTATTTAGCACTTGCCCAGGACGAGGACGATAGCGCTAGCTCCGAGGACGCGACCTACGCCCTCATTGATGCTGTCATTGACGCCGATACCCGCGAGGTCCAGAACCAACTGGGCGAGGGCGCCGACGCCAGCGTGAAGACTGATGAGGGACTCCCGGTCGTGGGCTATGCCGCCATGAAGGGCGAGGCCGACATCGTCGCCGCGCTCGTCGAGGCAGGAGCGGATCTCGAAGCTCAGGACAAGACTGGGGCGACAGCGCTGATGTATGCCGCGCAGTTCAATAACAACGAGATCGTCACCGCGCTCATCGAGGCTAGCGCCAGCGTGAACGCGACCGATCATCTTGGATGGACGCCGCTCATGCGTGCGGTCATCGGCGGGAATCTCGACGCCGTCACCGCGCTCATGGAAGCAGGCGCGGACGTGAACGCGACCGACTTTTTCGGGCGTTCGGCCGTTCTCATTGCGGAAGGCCGCGATCTCGACGAGATCATCGGCGTGCTCAACGGCTCACCTGACTCCTGAGCGACGAAGAGAGCTAGCTCGAAACCGGGCCGCCCCGAGCATGGACGGGAGTGTTCTGGAGTTTTGACGCCGGAAGCTTTTGAGCTTCTTTGTGCTCAGCGGGCCCAACGTGCGTTGGTGCTCGCCGAGCGTTACCTCGAATCTCGCCAGGCTCTTACTTTCTACGGAGCCGTCGCCTCATTTCAACGCGCGATCGGCTCCTTCGAGGACCTCAGAACGCTTGCCGTAGAGCAAGGCCCCGCCGTGCTCGCGCGCGCCTCTCGGGAGCTGGACGAGAAGGCTTGCGAGGAGGCGATGGGCGCCTATCTATCCGGCGCCGACCGTGTATCGCCCCGAGCTTTCTTCGCCCGGGTACTTCTGCAACGAGACCAGACGTGCATGCAGGATTCTCACCTGGCTCAGCTGGGAGTCATCGTGCCTCGAGGAGACGGCACGGCCCTCGAGCTGCAATGTGCGCTCTGTTTCGAAGTGTGGCGCCACGAAAAAGGGCGCTGCCACGCCTGTGGTGAAACAGGGCTTGGACACTACGCCGCCCCGGAGCTCGCGCACCTGGAAGTCCAGGCGTGCGAATCCTGCGGGATCTATTTGAATCTCGTCCACCAGGAAAAGGACCCCGAAGCGGTCCCGGATGTCGACGAGATCGCCGCACTGCCGCTCGATGTCTGGGCGAAAGAAAAGGGCTTTCGCAAACCCATCCCAAATCTCATCGGGATGTGAGCTAGCTTTTTGTCTGGAGCGAGAAGTCGACTTCAACGTCCGCGAGGACGTTAATGGGAGCGCCGTCCACACTGGCGGGCTTGAACTTCCATATCTTCACGGCCGAGATCGCAGCGCCGTCGAGCCCGTTGTCGAGTCTCTGGTGAAGGCGTATGGCCCCGATCGAGCCGTCTTTGCGGATGATGATCCTCAAGATGACGCGTCCCTCGATGCCGCGGTTGAACGCGCTCTCTGTGTAGAGAGGCGATGTGTCTTCGACGAGCTCCGGCGGGATGAGAAGCTCCGTTTCAAGGGTAACGGGTCTCTCGGTGAGAAAAATTCGTGCTCCACTCGGCCGGCTCGCAATAAGAATGATCTGTGCGAGATAGGTCCGCCCGCGCTCTTGCGCCCAGTCGAGAGCCGTTCGCCCGCGCCGGTCGAGGACCGTCGTGTCCGCACCCGCCATCAACATCAGTCGGGCCGCGTCCACGCGACCTCTTTTGACCGCAATGATAAGCGCCGTATCGCCTCCGTTGTTCTGGAGGTCGAGGTTCGCTTCCGCCTTCGTAAGCAATGTCACGAGCTCAGGCTTGTTTCCACGGGCCGCATACATGAGCGCCGTGTACCCGTCTCGATCCGCCGCATCTGGGTCCACAGCCGGGTTCCCAAGCAGAAGCTCGGCCTCTTCATAGTCGCCGTCGCGAACCTCTTTCCGAAGCGCCCCGTCAAGGTCCTGCCCCTGCCCAAGCCCCGCAAACCCCACCAAAAGAAGCCCGACCCAAATTCTGTGAACCATCCCCCCGAGTCTAGCACGAAGCCCCGAACACGCTGTCCCTCTCGCCGCTGGGTGTTGTAAGGCAGGGGATGTGGGGATAGGAGGGGATAAGGGGATAAGAAAAAGGGTGTCCTGCTTTTGTCCCCACCTCTCCTTTGCCTTTCTTGGGAGCCGCGTGCTCCAGGCACTTCAGTCGAAGCGGATTGCGCGGACCCGCGCGGCGAGACGCCGCGGATCGCGCTCGGACGCTCGCGTGAGCTCGGACCAGCGAAGGCTCAGCCGCTCTACACCGACGCTCTCGGGAGAGAGGTCGATGCGGAGCTCTTGCCAGCCGGGTGTGAGCTCACGAGGCGCAAGCACTTTCCCGTTGAGCTCCATCGAGACCGTTTGTGAACGCCCTTGAAGTGGCGCTATCGAGAGCACCAGGGTGCGCGCCGATTTTGGGCGGCGGAACAACAGCGTGGAGCGCGTGCGGTGCGCCCACCGGAACTCGTATGAGCCTTCCCGTTCGGGGAGCAGCCAGCCGCTCTCGAAGTGCTGGCGCGAGCTCGGGGCGCCTGCCTCGATGTTCACGGGGTCGGGTGGGAGCGCCTCGCGCCGCGTCTTGAGAACGATGATACTGGGATCCTCGTAGACGATATCGACAGGAAGCACGTCTTCGACGAAAGACACGACACCGCGTTTCGCGTAGGCCTTTTGCATCACAAAATAGCCCAGACCCAGAAAGCGAGCGACATGAGGCGCTGCGATGCGCTCCCGCTCCAGGAGCTCAATGGTTACCGCGATGCGTCCTTTCCGTAGATCGATGAGCGGCCGCACGAGCGGAAGACCGAGATAGTACTCGCCTTTCTCGCGCGGCACGCGCGCCGCCGTGCCGACGAAGATAGGCTTTCCGTGCGTGCGCTGGTGGTTCATGATCTCGGCCGGGGACTGCTCGATGCCAGGAATCTCAACGACGGTGACGTCGCTCGGGTCGCGCGCAAGCTCGGCGTACACATCGTGGGTCTCGGCGCGAAAAAGAGGCGTCGGGATCGCCAAGTATTCCGCCACGAGAACGACGGCGGCGAGCGCGGTCGGCCAGCGTTTCTTAGGTGACCAGCGAAGCGCCATCAACATCGCGAGCGAAAGCATCATCATGATGGTTAAGCGCGAAGGTGCGCGCAGGTTCTCGAGGAGCGGTGTTTTGCTGATGAGCCAAAACGGCATCGGTACACCGGTGTCGGCCCCGGCGATGTGTAGCGAGCTTCCGAGGCTCAGGACGAAGAAAACGAGCGCCGCCAAAGCCCAGAAGCGATGCCTTCACTCGAGCGCGGCGAGGACAAGAAGCCCGGAAAGACGGTCGTCTCCGTCAAATTATCGGCAAACGCCCGCGCGCCGAAAAGCGTCTGTTGCGGCGGTGGGACGACGAAAGCGGCGATGTCGGCGACGTAGCGATCCGCGCCGGGATAGGGCGGGTAGCTCCATTGGGACAAGTCACGCCAAGCTTGCAAGAGAAGAGGCGCCATGAGCGCGACGACGACGAGACCGACGACGAGAACGCGGGCTACGAGCGCGCGTTCGCGACGATAGGAAAGCCATAGCAGCGTGAACAGGCTGAGGAAGACGAGATAGGAGAGCGCCGTGTAGCCGCACAGAGCCGCCACCAATCCCGTGAGCGCGGCGAGCGGCAAGTGTTGGCGCGGTCTTTCCGAGAGCTCGATTAGCAGCAAGACATAGAGCGGGATCCACTCTGTTCCAAGGAGGTCGTAATGTCCTGCGAGGCGCGCGAGCCGATACGGACAGAACGCGAACGCGATGCCGGCGAGAAAGGCGCCTTCCCGGGTGGCCCCCACGCGACGCGCGAGTGCTTCGGTCGCAAGCGCAGAAGCGACGAATGTCCAGAGGATAAGGAGGTTCGGGGCTCTGACCGGTCCCGCGAGCTTCTCGAGCAGCGCCACGAGCACGCCTTGCAACGAAGCGAGCGTGTGGAGTGAGAGGCCGATACCAACAGGATAGAAGATATGGTCGGTCTCGAAAGGGCTCGTGCCGAGCTCGAAGAGAGCTTTTTCGACCCACCAATAGTTCCAGAGATAAGCTTTGGCGTCTCCGCCCGCCTCGCCGACGTGATGGGTCCCGAAATGCCACGCGAGCGGATAGGTGAAAACGACGGCCAGAGCGAGGTAGGCGAGAGCCAGAAGACAAGCCCGGAGGGCTCGCCTCGACGTCACGAAGACCCGGCCCCGTTTTTCTGGCGCCGCCTCCGTCGAAAATACTCCACTTGATATTTGCGCACGGCGCTTATGTGTTCGCGATAGTTCTTCGAGAAGTGATGGGTCCCGTCGTTTTTCGAAACGAAGTAGAGATAAGAGGAGTCCGCGGGCTCGAGCACGGCATCGATGGCCGCTTCGCCCGGCGAGGCGATGGGTCCGGGCGGGATGCCGGCAACGCGATAGGTGTTGTAGGGGCTTTTGAGCTCGAGGTCTACGCGGCGAATATTGCCGTCATACGTGCCTTGGAGCTTCAGCGCGTAAATGATCGTGGAATCCATGCCGAGCGCCATCCCCCGCTCGAGGCGATTCCACACGACAGAGCCGACGAGCGGCCTCTCGTCGGCGCTCCCCGTTTCCTTTTCGATGATGGAGGCAAGTGCCACGACTTCACGCACCGTCAAGCCCAGCTCTTTGGCCTTGTTCCTCTTGCCGTCGTCGAAAACTGCCTTGAATTGTCCCACCATCGTGCGGGCCACTTCGGCGGCCGTCTGGTTGCGTGTGAACTGGTACCGGGTGGGGAACAAGTAACCTTCGAGATTCGGTGCGTCTTGGTCGAGCTTCGCAATCAGAGCCGCGTTCCGGAATGCGTCTTCGAGCTTTTCCGCGTCGCCGACACCGTGGCTCGCCAGGTGCTCGGCGATCTCGACGAGGGTCAAGCCTTCGGGAACGGTGACACCAAAGGTATAGATGTCGCCCGCG
Organism: Candidatus Marinacidobacterales bacterium; assembly: GCA_965197495.1. GTDB lineage: Bacteria > Acidobacteriota > Vicinamibacteria > Marinacidobacterales > SMYC01 > SMYC01. The sequence goes on along the minus strand of OZ240210.1, from coordinate 8,402,956 downwards.
ACGAGCCGGTCCAACACCTCCACCGTGGAGAGCGGCTCCGAGAAGCGATACTCGCCCGCCTGAATCAGGCTCGTGTCGCCTCGAAGCCTGAGCGCTGCCTTGAAGATCCTCTCATCCTCGACGATACCTGCTTCGTGGAGAGCGCGTGCGATGGACGCCCCGGCGGCCCCGCGCTCGACGGTGAAGAAAACCTCGTCGCCAAAATTCTTGTATGGCGTCTGCGCGGCCTCGTAAGCGCGGTAAGCGACGTAGCCGGTGGCGGCCGCGGCGATGAGCAGAAGAAGAACGAGGGCGCCCTTCCATCTTTCAACCATTTTGACGACGCGGACGCGCATATTGGGAGTCCTACCCGCTCCTCGAATCCAGGTAGCCCTGGAGGATGAGCGCCGCAGCGACTTTGTCGATCGTCTGTTTGCGTTTCGCGCGCGACATGTCGGCTTCAAGAAGGGCGCGCTCGGCGCCAATGGTCGTGAACCGCTCGTCCCAAGTCGTCACCGTGAGCTCGGTCGCGGCACGGAGCGCCTCGATGAAGCGGCCGATTTTCTTTGCTTGAGGTCCCTCGGAGCCGTCGAGCGACAAGGGCATCCCGACAAGAATCTCGGCGATGTCCTCGCTGCGCGCGAGCTCCAAGAGGTGCTCGATGTCTTTGCGGTTCCCGCGGCGCTCGAGCGTTTGCTTGGGCGTCGCGATGACAGCACCTTCGTCGGAAAGAGCCACACCTATACGCTTGTCGCCGATGTCGAGTCCCATTAAACGCATCGTTATATTAAGGTTAAAGAGAGTATAGACTTCGCTCGGAAAAGCGGTCAAACCAGATGATTCTACTCGGCGCGTCCGGACTTGCGCTCGAAAGCGACGATCGTACCCTCCTCTCCGCGCTGGCCCTTTCCGCGGCCTCAGGGCGCCCCTTCCGATGGGAAGGTTTCCGCCGCAAAACGAGCGGGCTCAGTGCGAGCAAAGCGCAATGGGTCCAGTTCTTCGCTTCATTGTGCGATGCGAGAGCTTTCGCTGGCGAGGCCGGGGGCAGCGTCGTGGAGCTCGATCCCAAAGTGCCCGCCGTAGTTGTACCGGGCGAGCACGAGATATCCATTCCAGGTGACGAGCCTGCCCTCCCGTTTCTGCGTGCGGCGCTTTTCGCACTTGCACGGGCCGAAGGTGTGTCGCGCTTGGCGGTGAAAGGGAGCACCCACGCGCCGGGGAACGAGACGTTCGAAGTGACGAGCTCGACATGGACGGGGATGCTGAAGCCGCTCGGCGTCGAGCTCTGGGTGCAGCTGGACTCTGCCGGATTTCTGCCGCGAGGCGGCGGCGAGATCACGGCGCACGTGACCGGCGGTACGCGCTGGAAAGGCGCCGATTGGTCGAAGCGGGACGAGCTCGACGCCATTCAGATCGTTTCCGCCGGGGCGTCGCTGCCCGCTCACGTCCAGCAGCGTCAGGCGGCTCGCGCTCGCTCGGGAGTCGCGATCTCGGGCATCGAGCCATCGGTGCAGCTTTTGAAGCTCCGTGCCGGAAGCTCAGGAAGTGTCGTGGCCGTCACGGGATCCTTTGGGGGGCTCCGCGTCACGATGGCTTCGGTGAGCGAGCGGGGGAAATCGGCCGAGACCGCCGGGGAAGAGGTTTCGGCTGCGTTTCGGCGCTACGCGCAACAGCCGCACCTCGTGCCTGAGCGCCTCGTGGACTCGCTCCTGCCTTTTCTCGCTTTCGCCGAAGGGCCGTCCACGCTCACCACGCCGCGCCTCCTGCCTCGCGCACTCGCCTGCACGCAACTCGTCGAGGCGTTCACAGGGCGGAAAGTCGAAATCGACGGTAAGCGGAACGGCCCCGCGACCATCGCGATCGGGTGCGAGTCGAGCTAGTGCTCGAGCGATGCTCGAAGAGAGAGCGATCGCCACAACATTAGTTGCAAACGGAATCAGGTGCTAGCATACTGAAACGCTTGGCAACAAACTGAGGAAAGACTTGACGCTGAGGCTGAGATTGACGCGCCCTAACCTCGCTCTATTGCTGGCTCTTTCCGTGCCCGTCGCGCTCTTCGCGGGGGCTGGGTCGCCGGCTCCCGATGTGGACGTCCGTCTCGAAGACGAAGAAGCGAAGCTCGAGCTATTGAACGAGAGGCTAGGCTTCCTGAACGAGGAGCTCTCGCAGCTAGATTCGAAGCAAACCACGCTTCTTGGTGAGCTGCACCGCTTCGATATCCAGATTCGCCTCGCGAACAAACAGCTCGAGCTTCTAGGTCTAGAGCTCAAACGCGGCTATCGTGAGATCGACGAGAACCTGAAGCGTATCCAGGCTCTGGAAGCGTCTATCGCCGAGCTGATCCCTTACCTGAAGAGCAGGTCGGTGAGTCTATACAAGCAAGGGCGGCTGAGCTATCTGCGGCTGCTTCTTTCCGTGGAGAAGCCTTCCGAACTGACGCGCGCCTACCGCTATGTCTCTCGGCTCGCGCGCGAGGACGGCAAGAAGATGTCTCGCTTTCTCGACGATCAGAAAGCATTGGAAGACACGAAAGCGAAGCTCCTGAAACAGACCGAAGCTACCCTCGCGACACGCAAAGAGCTCCAGGCCGCGAGCCGTAAGCTCGCGAGCCGGCGGGAGAGCCGGGCGACGCTTCTCGACGAAATCGAGAACCGCCGTGAGATGGCGGGAACTCTCGTGTACGAGCTCGAGCAGGCCCGCGAACAGCTCGGCGCCCTCCTTGAAACGTTGTCCGCGGGCGAGCCGCTGCCTGAGGCTGCTACGGTCCACATTCCCATGCGCGCCTTCCAGGGTGAGCTCGGCTGGCCGCTTGACGGCAAGCTCGAAGGCCGCTTCGGGACAGAGCTTCACCCGCGCTTCAAGACCGTGACGGTGCGGAACGGGATCGAGATCGACGCCCCGCTCGGGACACCGGTGGGCGCCGTTTATGACGGTGAGGTCGCTTTCGCCGCCTGGTTCGAAGGCTACGGGAAGCTCCTCATCCTTCGCCACCCGGGACACGTCCACAGCCTTTACGGCTATCTCGACGATTTTACCGTCTTGCCCGGCGATTGGGTGAAGCAAGGCCAGCCCGTTGCCTCGGTCGGCGAGACGGGGTCGCTTGCGGGCGCACGGCTCTACTTCGAGATTCGGTTCGAGGGCACCCCGGTCGACCCCGAGACCTGGCTCGATCCGTCGCGAAAGGTCGCACTGCTAATAAGCGCCGCGAATTGACCCACGCCGCCTGGCACGGCAAAATAGCCAGAGAGCCAAAATCACTGGAGGATTTGCTCGCCCATGAAGAAGGTACGCGCCAAGCATCTCATTCTCACTTTCTCTGTCCCGTTCGTTCTCTACGCCATTCTCGGCGGATTTCTCGGCCGTGCCCTGGCGCGCGACAGTGCCTACCGCTACCTCTCCGTTTTCCAGGACGTCGTCACTCTTCTCATGAACAACTATCTGGAGGCGCCGGAGATGGATGAGGTCATGGATGGCGCCATCCGAGGGATGATGGAGGCTCTCGACACCGACAGTGTGTATCTCACGCCCGAGGAGTTCCAAGCTTTTCGTGACCCGGATGCGCAGCCGCAGGCGGGCATCGGCGTTGAAGTCACGAAGCGATACTATATTCAGGTCGTGGCCGTGCTGCCGGGCTCGCCCGCCGAAGCAGCCGGGCTTCAGCCGGGCGACCAGCTGAAATCCATCGACGGCACGAACACGCGCGAGACCAACGTCGTGGTCGGCGATGCCAAGCTGAGAGGACCTGTAGGATCCAAGCTCGAGCTTGAAGTGATTCGAGGTCGCCAGCCGGAGCCCATCAAGATGACGGTGGATCGCCGTGACGTCGTCTCGTCACCCGTCGAGTTCGAGCTTCTTGAGGACGGAACCGGCTACATTCACGTAACGTCCTTTCGCAGCGGGACGGCCACGGACGTCAAACGCAGCCTCGAGATGCTGAAAGGCCAGGGAGCGTTGCGCATCGTTCTTGACGTGCGGAACAGTTTCGGGCGCCTTGCCGAAGATGGCGCCCATGTCGCCGAGCTCTTTGTGCCTGGCGGCGTCGCAGCCCGGCTGCAGTCGCGCGGCGGCGAGACAACCGACCTGACGCTAGCGTTCGACCAGGTCGCCTTCGACGGTCCGACGGCTGTTCTCATCAATCGAGGAAGCTCGGGCGCCGCCGAGATCGTCGCGAGTGCCTTTCGCTCCAGAAAGCGCGGAGAGCTCATCGGCATCCAGACCTCCGGCCGCAGCGCGGTGCAAAAAACCATTTCGCTCGGAGATGGCGCCGGAATCGTACTTTCGGTGGGCCAGTATTGGACCCCGGACGGGAAAGCCATGCTGGGTGAAGGCCTCGAGCCGACGATCGAAGTGAGCCGGCCCCCCGACACCCCCAAAGACGAAGACCCCGTGCTCGACAAGGCTCTCGAGGTCCTTGCTGAGGAGAGCGCTTGATCAGGATTCAGCATTCAGGATCGCCGTGCCTGCGGTTTTTGGCACGGGATCCTGAAGAGCGAGCGCGGCGCGCACTAAGCACGGAGAGCAGTGGGCCGTGCCCACGATCCGACAAGACACGGCCTCAGTCCTGAATGCCGAATGCTGAATGCTGCAAGAAAAAGCCGGCAGCCCCAAAGGGGACACCGGCTCTTCCAGCAAAAAACTTATCCTTCGATAACGAACGCCACCTCTTTTTTGAGTCTCTCACCCTTGATTTTGTCCGTCACGTGAATCTCGATCCTGTAGTTGCCGGGCTCCTCGAAGTTCTTGATGTTGAGAGGGATTTCGGGGATCGTGAGGGCCATCTCAGGCGTTTGAAACATGAACGGCTCGTCCGCCGTCTGCCCGCGTGCTTGTCCCTCCCTGAAGAAGCGGAGCTGAACGCTCAGGTTGGGCTTGTCCCCTTCCATGCCGTAGTTATAGGCGCAGAAGACGAGAGAGAAATCCTCTTTCGTCGAGTAGACCAACTCCAGTTTCGGCGCGAAGTGATAGCCGCCCAAGAGGAAGGCCTTTCCGAAGTGCGGCAACTCCTCGCCGGTTTGCTCGGCACCCGAAAACATCAAGAGGGAGGACAGCATTAACTCGCCCGAGTCGAAGTCGGGGACCTCGAGGTCGATGATCTGCGTTCCGTGAACTTGCGATTGGTCGAGCAAGCCGACATAGAGCGTGTAGAGGCCGGGAGGGTACTGGAGCGGCAACTCGAAAGCGTACTTGCCGTCCTCGGTCTTCGAGACCTTTACGGGTTCCTCGAACTGGTAAATCTCGAAGCCGTCGGCGTTCTCGACCGAGCCGAAGATGGTGACGTCCTCCGTGCTCAGTCCTTCGGAAATCACTATGTCGATCGGGATGAAGGTTTGCCCGCCAGAGGATCCAAAGAAAACGGGGCTCAGGGTAAAACCGATATCCGTACTGATCTCTCCCGTTTCACGAAGAGAGGCGAGTAGCAACTTGGCCGGGCTGTTGGGGTCGAATTTGTCGTCCGGCTTTCTTAGACGGCCCTTTTCGTCACGCGCATAGTTGATACCGGGATTTCCGATGAAACGCTCTTTGACGCGCTCGAGCCGCTCGGCGATGTCGTTGCCGTTCGAGAGGCGAAATCCAAACGACGCTTGGTTGCGGAACTCGACCGCGAGACCGTCTGGAATACCCATTTGCGGGTTCGGGTCGTAGACCCACGTCATCCTCGAGCCGGCGCCGCCACCCCGATTCTCCGAGAGTCCGGTATTTCCACCACCACCACCGCCAACTGGATCGGCGCCACCGGGGCCACCGCCGCCACCGCCTGCGGTTTCACCCGGTAGCCCGCCAGCGCCAGCCGAGCGGCCGCGCTGCTGCTGCGACGGGTTTCCGAGAAGTAAGAAAATCTTGCCCATGTCGCTCTCGGAGCCTTTAGCGCCCCGGGTTTTGAAATTCTTGTCGGCGACCTTGACCCGAGCTTCGTAATTTTTCTTGAACTCGTTCTCTTGGGTTCTGCGGTCAAAATCGCGGCGCATCCAGAAAAGCTCTTTGAAGAGCTTTCTGTCGTCCTTGCTGATTTGCTGGAACGTCGCCATTTCTTGCTTAGTGATGATGGGGCCGACTTCTTTCTCCAGCCACTTTTTGTCGCGTCCGCTCAGTTTGTCCTGGGCGAGGCCGGTGGCGGCGAAGCCGATTAGGCTAAAGAAGGCAAGAGCTCGCAATCGTTTGTTAAACATCAAGATCTCCTTTTTGCGTCGAGGTCCGGGCGTTCCGGACACACAAATGCCTGGCCCAACAACGCCCGCCGAAGGATACGCTGCTTCGAATCTAAGCGCAAATCGCGCTGGGCGCAACCGCGGCGCCCTCGTGCAGGTCGCGTGCTATACTGCCGTGAGGGGCATGTTATGAAAGCAAATCGCTTTCCGTTTCCGTTATTGGTGCCTTCCGTGGCCCTCCTGGGGCTCGCCGTAGGCTGTGGCTCCATCAAGAGGGTACAGTACACGCCAGACGAGGTCATCGCGAAGCTCCGTACCCGAATTCCGGACGAGGACGTCCAGAAGATCGTCGTTCCCTATGACATCAACGACGAGATCCGGCACGTCGCCATCGAGTCCGTCAAAGGTATTCGCACCGACCACGACAAGACGCGAGCCATCGTCAACGCCATCATCAGCCGTACCGGCATGTCGATCTCCTACGATTGGCTGTCGAACAAAACGGCCCAGCAAGTTTTCTACGAAGGCAAAGGCAGCTGTCTCGCCTACACCAACCTCTTTATAGGCATGGCTCGGGAAGTGGGCATCGACGCCGTCTACGTGGATGTCACCACCATCGAGACCATCTCGAAAGAAGCAGACGTCATCATCAAAAACGGCCACATCACCGGGGGCGTGCGTTACGGGCCGGAGCTCCGGATGATCGACTTTGACCGCACACCCGAAAGGGAATATATGGGCGCGAAAGTCATCGACGACTTCGAGGCGATCGCGAACTACTACAACAATCAAGGGTTTCTCTACGGCTACTTCGCTGAGACCGCTGGCGACCTCGGCGACAACTTCGACCCGCAGGCCGCCGAGCTCGAAATGTATGAGATGGCGCTCGACGTCTATCCGAACTTTTACCGCGCCCTCAACAATCTCGGCGTCGCGCTCCGCCGGCGCGGGCTCGTCGGCCGAGCCATCGAGAGTTATAATCTCGCGCTTCGAGACGATCCAAAATTCGCCGACGCGCGGTCGAACCTGGGGGCCGCTTATTACTCACTAGGCCGTGTGGACGACGCGATCCGCGAGTTCGAATTGGCGGCCAAAGCGAGTGGATCGAACGCTTATTACTACCATCACCTCGGGATTATCCAGTTCCAGCAGGGAAACTACAAAGAAGCGCTCGAGCACTTCAAAAAGGCCGTGTCGCGAAACGGAAGCCTTGCGGATGCCCGCTACTACGTGGGCGAGTCCTATATGAAGCTCGGCAATCGGAAAAAAGCGATCGAGGCCTATCGCAAGACTCTCAAAATCGATCCGAACCATCTCTCGGCGCGCGCCAAGCTCGACAGGCTCGTCGTGTCCAGCAACGAGTCACCGTAAACCCGCCTTCGCCCTTCGGGCTACGGCGAGGTTGCACCCGCCTTCGCCCTTCCGTTTTCAGCACCCTGCTATAATCGCGTGAAGGAGGCCGCTCCCGATTCATAAACTCGAAGGAAATGTCACGGGCTTGAAAGCCCGGCAAAAAAAGCAGCTCGAAAAGCTCTACCAGCGCCGGTTGCCGCCGCGAGAGCTCGTCACGCAAGAATTTGCGCGCCGGCTCACGGAAATCTCCCGGGAGATCCGCCGCCAGGTCGGTGTTCTCGTGAACCGCAAAGGTGAGGTCGAGTGGGTCATCGTAGGTAGCGCCAAGCAGATCGTCCTCCCCGATTTGAAACGCCTCCGTGTCGCCGAGCGTCGCTTTCGCGGCCTTCGCTGTCTGCACACGCATCTTTCGAACGAACCGTTGACCCGGGACGATCTCACGGATCTCGCGCTTCTTCGGCTCGACGCGATGTGCGCCATCGAAGCGCTCGACGACGGTCTTCCCGGGATCGTGCGGACCGCCCATCTCACGCCGGCATCTGCAGGGGACAACGGTTCCGAGCCGTGGGAGCTTATGCCAGAAGCACTCCCCAGTCAGATCGACCTCGACTTCGTCGAGTTCATCACCCATCTCGAGGAAGAATTCGCGGAAAAACGCGGCGAGCACCATCGATTCGACCAGCGCGAGCGTGCGATTCTTGTCGGCGTGACGACCGGAAGCGTGGAAGAAGAACGCGAGCGCCTCGCAGAGCTCGCGGAGCTCGCACGCTTTTCGGATGTCGTCGTTCTCGACACGCTGGTACAACGACGGGCGAAGCTCGATCGGCGCTACCTCGTCGGCAAAGGCAAGATCGAAGAGCTCGTCATCCAGTCGCTTCAAAAAGGCGCGGACCTCATCATCTTCGACCGAAACCTCACGCCGGCGCAGGTGCGCTCGATCGCCGCGGCGACCGACTTGAAGATTCTCGACCGCACCCAGCTCATTCTCGACGTCTTCGCCCGACGCGCGCAGAGCCGGGAAGGCAAGCTCCAGGTCGAGCTCGCGCAGCTGCGCTACATGCTCCCGCGTCTCACCGAGATGGACACCGCACTCTCGCGTCTGACAGGAGGCATCGGAGGCCGCGGACCCGGCGAAACGAAGCTCGAGATCGATCGACGGCGCGCACGTGACCGCATCGCCAGGCTCCAAAAGTCGATCCAGGACATTCGGCACAAAAGGGGCGAGCGGCGCAAGAGACGTGTGGGTAAAGGTCTCCCAATCGTGACGCTCGTTGGTTACACGAATGCGGGCAAATCGAGTCTTCTCAACAGGCTCACTAAAAGCACCGTGGCTGCCGGAAGCCGTATGTTTGAAACACTCGATCCGACGACCCGGCGTTTGCGCGTACCGGTCGAGAAGGAAGTCCTTCTCGCCGATACGGTCGGGTTCATTCGAGACTTGCCGCCGGAGCTCATCGAGGCCTTTCGCGCGACGCTCGAGGAGATCGAGACTTCGGTTTTGATCCTGCACGTTGTCGACGCCTCATCGCCGGAGTCTCGCGAGCGCATGGACGCCGTCGCCAAGATTCTCTCGGATCTCGAGCTCGACGACATCCCCCAGCTCGTCGTGTTCAACAAAAGCGACCTCTTGTCCCTCGACGAACGTGTCGCGCTCGGGTGGTTGCCCAATTCCATCGTTGTTTCGGCGCTGACCGGCGACGGTACGGAAGCGGTCGTCGAGCGCGTCGGCGCGTTCGTGAAGACGCCCGAAACGGTCAGCTATCCCAGCTCTTCGTAGAGACGGCAGTAGCTGTCGTAGCGCTTGCGAGCGATCCTCCCGTCTTCGACCGCGCCTTTTACCACGCAGTGCGGCTCGGGTATGTGACTGCACGAAGCGAAATGGCACTGGTGGAGAAGCGGGCGGAGCTCGATGAAGCCCTCGGCGAGCTTGCTACGCCCAATGTGACTCAGTGAAAGCTCGCGCACGCCGGGCGTGTCGACGAGCTCCCCGCCGAAATCGAGACTGAAAAGGGTCGAGGCTGTGGTCGTGTGCCGGCCCTTTCCGTGACGATCGACACGCGCGCTCGAGAGTTGAAGCCCCGGCTGTATCGCGGCCGCGAGCTTCGATTTGCCAACGCCCGAATGTCCCGTTAGCACCGATCGTTTGTCTTTCAAGAGCGCTCGGAGCTCATCGTGCCCCGCTTCGGTCTTGGCACTCGTGAAGATGACGGGATAGCCGAGCGCGCGGTAAAGCTCGAGTTCGGCGCGGGCTTCGACGAGAGCTTGGTCGTCGCCGAGATCGATCTTGTTCAGACACAAGGCGGGCGCGATAGCGGCGTCATGCGCAATGACGAGAAAACGGTCGATGAGCCCCGCCTTGAAGCGTGGGCGCTCGAGAGCGGAGACGATGACGATCTGATCGACATTCGCCGCGAGCACTTGCAGCGATGGCTTTCGCTTACCAACTTGCCGCACGATCGCCGTGCGGCGTGGGAGAACGGCGTGGATGACGCCTTTCGACGCGCTGAGTGGAGTGAGCTCGACGCGATCGCCGACCGCGAGTTGGTTGCGCTCGCCCGAGTCGTCGCCGGTGAAGAGCCTGCCGCGCAAATAGCAATCGAAGCTCTTCGACTCCGTGTGTACGGACACTTCTTTCCCCAGGATTCTCCAGACAGTTCCGACCTCGACGTCGGTGGGCTCGAGCATGGCTATTTCGGGTGAAGCGAGGCGAGCCGCCATGCTATATTCGTTGCCGAACCGCTGTCAAAAACAAGGCCGGCGCATCCACGTGAAACCCCCCACGATCCTGATCAGCTGCGGTGAAGCGTCGGGAGACCTCTATGCGTCCGAGCTTTTGAAAGAGCTGAAAAGGCTCGAGCCCACCTGCGAGGCCTTCGGCCTTTTCGGCGAACGTACGGAAGCCGCTGGTGCTACGCCTATCGTCCGGCTTGAGGAGATCTCGGTCATCGGCCTCATCGAGGTCGTGAGCAAGCTCCCCGCCCTTTTGAGCGCGATGCGCCGCCTCTCGGCCGCGGCGTTTTCGAGACGCCCGGACGTCGCTGTGCTCATCGACTTCTCCGGGTTCAATCTTCGGCTGGCAAAGCGGCTCGAAGCGCTCGGGATCGCCGTAGTCTATTACGTCAGTCCACAAGTCTGGGCTTGGCGCCGAGGGAGAGTCCGGACGATTCGAAAGCTCGTGGACGAGATGCTCGTAATCCTTCCCTTCGAGAAGAGCTTCTATGAAAAAGAAGGCGTGAGTGTCCGCTATGTCGGCCATCCCCTCGTGGATCTCGTGTCGGCATCGGAAACGCGTGAGGCTTTTTGCCGTCGTCTGTCTCTCGATGCTGCGCGGCCGATCGTGGCGGTCCTACCCGGGAGTCGCCGGAGCGAGATCGAGCTTCACGTTCCGGTCCTCCGCGACAGCATCGAAGCGTTGTCACGAAAACAGCCGGAGCTACAGTTTGTGGTCAGCCGCGCACCGACCGTGCCAACTAGGACGCTTGTCGATCGACTCGGACCGGCGATCGATCGTGTGCGCCTCATGAACGGGAGCGTCCATGACGGCCTCGCGCATGCCGCCGTCGCGATCGTGGCCTCCGGAACGGCCCCGATGGAGGCAGCGCTTCTGGGCACACCGATGGTGGTTGTCTATCGAGTGAGCCGCGCGAGCTATCTTCTCGGGAAGCACTTCGTCGATGTGCCGTTTTATTCGATGGTGAATCTCATCGCGGAGCGCGAGCTCGTGCCCGAGCTGATTCAAAACGCGATGACGCCGGCCAATATCGTCGAGCACGTGATGCGCTTGATGCAAGACGATCGCGCCGCGTTGATACGCGCCGGGCTGGACGATATGAAACAGAGGCTTGGCGGAGGCGGCGCGTCGCGTCGTGCGGCCGAAGCTGTGCTCTCACACGTCGAGCTATGATAGAGATTCTTTGATTTCAAGGAGGCATGTTCATGCGACGCATCTGGACGCGGCTTTCGTTGTTGCTTGCCGCAATGTCTTTCTTCGCGGCCGGCCCCAGCTCCATCGAAGCGGGATCGGTTGTGGCCTACAACCTCGAGCAAATGACGGACCGCGCCGATTTGATCTTTATGGGCCATGTGGTGGGCAAGCGCGCAGAGTGGAACGCCGATCGAACCCGCATTTACACGTTGGTGACCTTCGAAGTCGACGACTACTTGAAAGGCGGTAACGAGGCGCGGGTTACAACCGTGCGTCTTGTTGGAGGACAGCTCGGGCGTTATCTGGCCACGGTGCCCGGAACGCCTCAATTCGGAATCGGTGAAGAAGTGCTGCTTTTTTGCGCGGGGAGTGGCGCCAGAATTCCGTCGGTACTCGGCCTCTCACTCGGCAAGTTCTCCATCACGACCGACCGCAGCGGCGAGCGCATCGTGAAGCGCGACATTTCGACGTTGATGGTCGCGAACCACGATACTCGAGCGCGAAAGCCGGACGATCCGATCACACGCTATCGCCTCGCGGATATCCGATCGCGGATCGAGGGGTACCAACGATGAAAGCGCGCACCTTCTCAGCCGGTCTCGTTGCTTTGGCTCTGCTCGTTTTCGTCCCAGGCTCGGGCGCCTATCACATCCTTCGGAACGTCTCGCCGTCCGGAGACCAGGTCGAGCTCGGCTGGGACACGAGCCTCGGCCCTGTCCCGTACTTCGTGAACAATACGACACCGCTCGACTTCACTCTCCAGGAAGCTGTGCAGGCCATCGAACAGTCCTATCAGACGTGGGAGGACGTGGAGACGGTGACGATTACGTTCGAGCTGGCCGGCCTCACCAGCGCGGAACCGTTCGAGTTCTTCGACGACAAGAGCACGCTTGGCTTCACCTCCGATCCGGGTCTCGCATCTCCCGGCGTGCTCGCAGCCACGCTGCAGGTCATCGACATCTTCACGGGCGAGATCGTCGAAGCGGATATTTTTTTCAGCAACAACTTCTTCTGGTCGGTCGACCCGAATGGAGCGCCCGGTACGTTCGATTTGGTCTCGGTCGCAACGCATGAGATCGGCCATTTCTTTGGGCTCGACCACTCGCATGTCGGCTTCATGGAGAACGAAGGCTTCGATCGTCAACTCGTCTCCGGCGCGGCGATCATGTTTCCCTTTTCTTTCGGTCCCGACCACGTCGAGGGCCGAACGCTCACCGACGACGACATGACGGGCATTTCTGTCATGTACCCAACGGGTGAGTTCATCCAGCGGAGGGGACGGCTCGCGGGCCGGGTGACGAAAGGAGGCCGAGGAGTGGCGTTCGCCCACGTCGTTGTGTTCAACCCGTTCACGGGACAAACGATTGCCGGCTTCGCAGACGATACGGGGGCGTACGAGATCCGAGGTCTGCCATCGGGCCCCGTGACCGTGCGTGTGAACCCGATATCCGACCCCACTTCGCCCGAAGATTTTGGGTTTCCGTCGAACATCGCGGATGTCGACTTTAGCGACGCGCTCTTTGTCGGCGGCGCCGCCCAAGTCGTGCCTTCGGACACCACGGCGGGTATCGACATCGAGGTACAACCGTGAGAGGCGTCGTGGCGACGGCGTCCGTTTTGTGCGCCGTCCTAATGGCCACCGCGGCGAGCGCGCAATTCGAGGTCAATCCCACGGCTCGGGGCCAATCCAAGCCCAAACGGCTCGAGGTGTCCGGATTCATCGGGATGCTGTCGATCAACCAGAGTCTCGGGACGGCCACGAACATCTACCAGACGGTGACCGGCGAGGCAGAGAATATCGATTTCGGAAAACTCCTAGGACTCAGAGCGAGCTGGGCTTTCACGCCCATGATCACTGCGGAGTTCAACGTGTCTCGTGGCAACAACACCCATGCGCTCACCGTCGACGACGAAACGATCGGCACCGAAAATCTTGCCGACCAGTTCGAGACCGATCATCTCTTTCTGGGTGGCAACCTCATCCTCCAGTTTCCACGGGGCCACTTCGTGCCCTACGTCAGCGGCGGCGGCGGACTTCACCGAATGACGCCGACGAGCCCGATTGCCGAAATCGAGCGCGTCTCGGCGTTCGACATCAACTTTGGCGGCGGCATCAAGCTCTGGTTTCCATCGCCGGACCGGCTGGCCGTACGCGTCGACGTGCGCTATCACACGGCGACGGCCGGCATCACGTTTCCTGGTGGCTCGTCGAAACCAAAAGGACTCGAACTCACCATCGGTGCTTCCATCGCCATTTTTTAGTCGTAGCGCCGACGGCCTTCCGGATGCGCGCGATGTCACGCGACTCCGAGGCGTGAGGCGGGATGAGCCGTCTTGACAGCGTCGGTCCTGTGGTCTAACCTTTTGACTTCGCCACTTCCCTCGCGCGGGTGCCCACCTACAATAAGCCGGCGTAGCTCAGTGGTAGAGCAGCTGATTCGTAATCAGCAGGCCGGCGGTTCAAATCCGCCCGCCGGCTCCATTTAAATCAATAAGTTACAGGGAACTAGAAATTAGCTAGATCGTCAATTGGGGACAATTAGGGGACGATTTCGCCAAATGTCAGACACCGCTCAAAACCGGGTGGTTGTTTCACACGGTTTCGCGCCGTTTCGTCGTTGCAAATTAGTACGTTTTACGAAACGAACCCAATCTTGCTCTGCCAGGTCGAGCCAGATGCTTCCGAGCTCGCCCAACAAACAAACCCAGAACCCAGGCGTGCGACCGTTCCGGCTACCACTCATTATGCAGCTCCCGAAGCTACTGAGCTGGTTGTCGGCCGCTGCCGTCGAGGTGGAAACGAGCCCGGCGTAGCGTTCGAGCTCAGTCCCGCTAGCCGCTAGGAAAGCTTGCCGGCTCGCCTCTCATTCCCCACTTCAGCTCGAGGTTTCGGGGAAAAGACCACGGCTCGCGTCCCGAACCTTCGCTTGCAACTTGCCGTCACGACTCGTGGCGGGCTCAAGCTGAGCCCTGATCGTAGCAATCCAGCTCCGGATGTCGTTACCAGGATCCCGTCGAGCATCCCCTTCTAGAAACCTTTCTACCTGGTCGAGCGTGGTGAGTATGAGCGGCGTGAGCTTGGCTCGCTCCGACCCTTCGGGGAGATTCTCGGCCAGCGCCTCTACTGAGTGGTCGAGCGGTTGGAGTCTATCAATGAGCCCTCGTGCTCTCGCCTGCTCCACTTCGCGCCGAACACAGGCTGCGAGGTACTTTGGCTCTATGTCCCTGGCGCGCTTCTTGGCGCAAGCCAGGTAGAAAGCGATACGGTCCAGGGCCCAGGTGAGGCTTTCCTTGGCTCGCTCAATCTTTTCCCGGGGAATCTTGTCTAGCCGGATCTCCATCTGATGGATGAGATCGTTTCTATCGTCGGCTGCATCGAACACTCTGAACTGCAGCGACTCCTCGAAGACGGGTGGGTTATAAGACCGCAGCATCAACCTCGTGAGCTTGAGCACGTCGCTCCGAGTTTTCTCGCATCGCTCCTGGTGCTCCTCTGGGATGTCGCGGTATTTTTTCTCCTCAAGCAGCGCTCCTCCGACAATCGTCGCGTAGCGCTCTAATTGTCCAATGAGTTCGTGATACAGACGGGAGTGGTAGGGATGTAACGCGAGCTGCTCCGTATCCCTCTCTCGCAAAGCGGTCAGCGTCTCAACGATCCCCTGATAGCGTTCCCTCCATCGTTCATCGAGACAATCCGGGAATGGCTCCGCAAAAGTCTTCACCGAAAAAAGTCTTTCGAATCCTGGGACAGTCTTTTGGATGGGCAAAGGTTGGATCGCTTCCAGCTTGGCTTTAAACCATCCCCACGTTTTTTAGAAGTTTGCCTCGATCGCCTGTATGGAAGGCGCGCTATCGCCAAGCTGTTTGGCCAGGGCCACGACGAGCTGCTTTGTTTCACCCTTGTCGAAACGGGTCGCTTGAAAAGCGGACAGAGGCTCCGGGAGCTCGCTCAACTCAAAAAGGTAAGTGAATAGGGCGGCCATCTGGCCCTTTGGCTCGGGGCCCGTGCTCCGTGGTGGCCAGCTTGTATCGCTGGCGTCAGCATCCTTTCGCGCCTTCGAGTCCTTGAGTTGGTTCATGATGGCACCGGCTTCGAGATGAAGCCAAGGCGCGTTGAAGTTCTCCGGTGTGAAGCAGAGAATTCCCGCCTGGCAGCCTCGTAGCGCCCTTTTGAGTGAGGTAAACCATTCCGTACCCTTGGGAATGTCATCCGACATCGCACATTTGAGCCCGGCGACGACCTCGGGAAGCCACTGTTTCAAGGTCACGGCGATCGCCTTGCTGCGTTCGCCCGACCAGCAGACGAATACCTTCATATCAGTCCCTTGGGTGCTCTTGACGATTCGTTAGCATTGGCACAGCCGTGACGCCCGGTGGACCAACGGTAGAAACAAGCCGCCTCTTTGGCTCATTCCGCTGATCAACAGCGCTTTCGCCGCTCACCACGTGTCGGACATGGCCAGAGATAGTGGGATTATAGGTGGGAGCGCGAGGGAAGACAAGCTTCGTGCCTCGAGAGATCTCGCCGGGACATTTCCACCGGGATACTCGCGCAGACCTACGCGAATAAGCACATTTTACGAAGCAAGCCGTTTGGTGCAAAAAGCGAGTCGAGTCAATGTCCGGCGCTAGGAGCGGACGCAAGCCGTAATCCCACGTCTATCCCAAGAACTCGCGCGGGTCGCCAGGCCAGCTCGGAAGCGTGGCAAACAAGGGAATCCGCTCGAGGGACGTGGGGTTTCCGCGTCGCGTAGGTTCAATCGTTGTCGTCAAGCGGCTGTACGATAGTAGTAACGAAGTAGCCCGCCGAGTCGCTCGCGACATTGGACGTTGGGCCCATGCGCGTCTTGTGGACTCGGATCGAGCAACTGGTTTCCGAGACCCTGGTGATTTCTCTCATGCAGATAATAGAGCCGATATTCGCGGAGAGCGCGTTCCAGCGCGCTCCGGCCAAACAAGATCATGCGATCCAGGCACTCCTCCTTAACGGAGCGCATGAAGCGCTCCGCGTGAGGATTGCAGTTCGGAGATTTTGGGGGAATCGGGACGACGTCCACATCGTTTTCCTTCAGAATTTCTCGAAACTCCGTGGTGTATTTCGAATCTCGGTCGATGATGAGGTGCGAGTAGCCTCGGAGAAAGCTGTCGTCGAACGCGGCAAGGTCAAGCGCAACTTGTTTCATGAAGACTCGGTTCGGGTTTGGTGTGGGTGTTGACATATGGACCCGACGGGTCTTCAGTTGAATGACGAAAAAGACGTAGAACGTGACCAGACCCGCGGGAGTCCAGATTTCGGTGGTGAAGAAGTCGGCACCGGCAAGGGTGTCCCAGTGACTCCGAAGAAACTGCACCCACGTCGTCCTTCGTCGGCGAAGCGGTGCCGGCTCGATACCGTGATCCTTCAAGATCCGCTTCACCGTGTTCGGCGCGATCTTGTGGCCGAGGTTGGCCACAGCTCCTTGGATTCGAGCGTAGCCCCAAGACGGGTTCGACTTGATCATGCGAAGGACCAATTCCTCGATCTCTGGCGAGACGGGCGGACGGCCCGTTGGGCCGCGAGGATACGTCCACTTCCTCGCGATGAGCTGACGGTGCCAGCGAAGGATTGTATCGGGGGTGACCAGAGTCGCCACTTCCTCGAGCAGTTTCCGGCCAAGCTCCTTGCCCTTTACAGCGAGCCGCCGCCGTTGCTCATCACTCAAACGAAGCCGCCCATCAAGCTGCTCTTTCAAAATGCTGTTCTCCTCTTGAAGGTACTCGAGGATCTTCTGCTGCTCCCGGTTGAGCCAACCCGCCAAGAGGCAGACAAGGAAGATATGTGGCCGGACGATTGTGCGCATCGTGTTCATCGCAAGCATCGTAGCGGAAGCTACTTACGGCTGCAGGAGTCGGCCGGCGGAGTTTCTGCACCATACGCGCACCACCCGAGCGGCTCACCACCAGCGAATTCCGCCAAATCCCCCGTTCCTGGTCTCCCGACGGAAGGATACTGGCCTTCGCCGAGTCGGGTCGTGAAACGGGATGGGACATCTGGCTGCTGTCGATGGAAGGTGAGCGAGTGCCGCGGCCGTTCTTACAGACGAAGTCCAACGAACGCCGTGCCGCGTTCTCCCCCGACGGACGGTGGATTGCCTACGAGTCCGACGAGTCAGGGCAATACGAGATCTACGTTTGCCCGCTAGCCAGCTCGGGGGGAAACGGCCGGTTTCGACGGGAGGGGGCATCCTATCCACATGGCACCGGAATGGCCGGGAGCTCTTCTACCGCAACGGTAGCAAGGTGATGGTTGTCGCCATCAATACGGACGGAGAGCCCACCCTCGGAAAGCCGAGGCTTCTATTCGAGAGTCTGAGCGACCGGTACGTCGAGTACGATGTGACACCCGATGGCGAACACTTCGTGATGATTGACGAAAGCAGGTCGGAACCGCCGCCGAGCGAGCTCATCCTCGTCCTCAACTGGTTCGAGGAATTAAAGCGACTCGTTCCCACGGACAACTAGCAATGCCCCTCCGACCCGGCACCCGCCTCGGCAACTACGAGGTTCTCTCCGAGCTGGGCTCTGGCGGTACAGGGCAAAGTGTATCTGGGCGCGAGACACTAAGCTCGGCCGAGAGGTCGCTCTCAAAGTCCTGCCCGACGAGTTCGCGCAGAACGAGGAGCGCCTGGCGCGGTTCGAGCGTGAAGCAAGATTGCTAGCTTCGCTGAACCATCCAACATCGCGACAATCTTCGATTTGGAAGAGGAACAGGATGTGCACTTCCTGACGATGGAGCTCGTCGAAGGGGAGACGTTGGCGGAGCGGATCGCGCGTGGACCGATCCCCGTTGACGAAGCCGTGCGGCTGTTCGCTCAAGTTGCCGAAGGCCTTGATGCCGCGCACGAAAAAGGGGTTATCCATCGGGACCTGAAGCCCGCCAACATAATGATTACGCCAGAAGGGAGGGTGAAGATACTCGATTTTGGTCTCGCAAAAGCGTTCAGACCTAGTGGCCCAAGCGACGACCTCTCGCAGTCCCCGACGTTACGACGCGGAAACACCCAGTCTGGAGTGATCTTGGGTACCGCGCCGTACATGAGCCCGGAACAGGCGCGCGGGGAGACCGTAGACAAGCGGGCGGACATTTGGGCATTTGGTTGCTGCTTCTATGAAGCGATTAGCGGTAGCGTGCCTTTTCTCGGGACCACCGCAGCCGAAACGATCGCCAGGATTCTTGAACGAGAGCCCGACTGGAATGCTCTGCCTGACTTGACATCCAATATCTCGAGGCTTCTTCAGCGTTGTTTGATGAAGGATAAGAGACGCCGGCTTCGCGACATCGGTGACGCATGGTTCATCTTTGACGAGACGTCTCCGAGCCATGCGACAGCGGCTCCCTCCCTCCGGTCCACGGCGCGCTTGGTCGCCGGCTCTTTGTTCGTCGCCGCGATGATGAGTGCTCTCGCTCTCTGGCTCTTCAATGGAGGTTCCACTCTGCCTGGACCTGTACGGAAACTAAAGGTCAAGCTCGATGAAGCGCCCGATGGCAAGATGGCTCTCGCACCTGATGGAACTCGCCTCGTGTATGTTGCGAGAATCGACGGCACCCGACGTCTCGTCGAACGACAGTTCGACCAGCTCGAAGAGAACGTCCTACCCGGTACCGAGGATGCCTATTCCCCCTTCTTCTCTCCGGACAGCCGCTTTGTTGCGTACGAGTCCAGCGAAACGGGGCGTCTGGAGGTGTACGTGCGGCGCTTCCCGGAGCTCGGCGACAAACGACAAATCTCGAATCGAGGAGGAGCGGTGCCGGTGTGGGCGCCCAGCGGGGACGAGCTCTTCTATCGCATCGGCGATGCGATGATGATCATAAGGATCCAGACCACACCATCTTTCGTTGCGAGTGAGCCCAAAGTCTTGTTCAGCGGCGAGTACTTGCACTACGCCGGTCGCGCCTACGACATCGATCCAACTGGACAGCGGTTCCTGATGATACGCAGCGAAGACTCCGCGTCGGACCCCACCGAACTCAATTTCGTCGTCAACTGGTTCGAAAAGCTAAATCAGCTCGCTCCTTCGCACGACTAAAAAAGCCGAGACGTTTCCTGCGGAACAACTCTATTCGCCGAGCTCCACCGCCACGACGTTCTTTCGATCCCGAACGTAGAGGCGCGTTCCCACGAGCGTGGGTGGGGTCCAAGCATTTTCGGTGAGAAGCTCCGCGCGCGCGCGCACGTCGAGGCCTCCGGCAGTGGGCTTGGCGAGGGCGAGGTCGCCCCCCTCGTCGACGATCACGAACATCCCATCGGCATAAACCATCTGAGAGCGGCCGAAGGTTCGCTCCCGCCAGACTTCCTCGCCGGTGTGGATGTTCACGGCGATGAAGAACGCCGGCCCGAAATCCCCGCTCGTTCCGTAGATGAAATCGCCGACGCGTATAGCGTTTCCAAAGTGAAGCCGAAGCCGGTTCGTGGACCAGAGCTCCTCGGCTATCGTCCTGCCGCCTTCGCGAGTCAGCCGAATGACGCGGCTGCCGCCGTTATAGGCGGACGAGGAAAACAACAAATTTCCTTCACCCCAAACGGGCGTGCTGATGTTCAGGCCGTAATTCGTGGCGTGCGGATGGCTCCATAAAAGCGTGCCGTCATCCGGGTCGAGGCCGACAACGTCGTCCGGGGTGAAGACGACGAGCTGCTCTTCGCCGTCGACATCAATCAACAGGGGGGACGCGGGCGCGAGGCGGAAATCTTGATTCTTCCAAGCGACGGCGCCGCTTTCGAGATCGAAGGCTACCACCGCCTGTCCACGGCCACCGACAGGAAGAATGACGTTACCACCATGGGCGATAGGGCTCGGTGCAAAACCGCTATATCCCGACATGTCGAACATTTCGTCGAGATCGTGAGACCAGAGGATGTTGCCGGAGCTCGCGTCGAAAGCGTGAAACTTTCCCGTGACGCCAACCGCGTAGAGCACGCCGCCGAGCAAGAGCGGCGTCGAGTACGGTCCCGCCCCGCCTTGACGGAGCCACGTGCCATAGCCCATGTCCTCTTTGAGCGAAGCGTTGTAGCGATGCTCCCAACGCGTTTGACCCGTCGCCGCGTCGAGGGAGACGACGACTTCCGTCTCGTCGTCACGGTACAGGGTGAAGAGCCGATCGCTGCTCGCAACGATGTTCGAATAGCCCTCTCCGAGCGCACGGCTCCACAGCCTTTCGGGGCCGTCCGGCCCCCACGACGCGTTGAGTCCGGTCGACGATACGTGAAAATTACGATCGGGTCCGCCCCACTGATGCCAGTCGTCGGCTTCGGCTGTGGCTAGCCCGGTGAAAAGAGCAATCACGCAAATCTTTTTCGTCGTTTTCGAATTTTCATCAGTCACCCCGCAATGCGAAACACGATGTCTTGAGCGCCTTCCCAGAGCACGAGCTTAAAAAACGTCTCCAGCTCATCGATTCCTTCGACGACCGTCAGAAAATGATTCCCTGCGAGCTGCCCCATCTTGCTCGCGAACAGAGCGCTCCCGTAGGCGAACAAAATCTCCGTGTCGCTGAAGCCGCCAGGGTAAAGCAAGATATCCCCGCGCGAGGGATGGCTCGTGTGATTCTCGAATGTCAACTTCGCATCGAGCTCGCCTAGAGGGATCCAAACCGCTTCGCCGCTCCAGCGAGAGTGAATGACTTTGTTCTCGAACGGGAGAAGCTCTCGAAATCGGGCGCAGGTCTTGGGGGCACGTTCTTCCTCGAAACGCGCCTTGAAACGGTGGGGGCCGGCTTGGAGGTCCAGTAACGTCACGATCGAGACAGTCTAGCAAACCGGGCCCTAAGGGATCGCCTCCGCCGCGCGGTCTCGAAAACTGTCGATACCGCCTCGATGCCCCCGATATTCCGCCCGCCCCGTCGCGATCTCCGCGTCGTAAGCGTCCAGAAAGCTGCGATAGGCCTGTCTCACCTGGTCCTTGTCGCCGAGCGCCTGCGCAATCGCGTGCTCGAGCTGGATGCCCAGAAGATGGTTGGGCACCGATTGGCGGATCACGTCGAGCTCTGCCTGCGCGCTACCGGTGTCGCCTACGGTCACGTGTAGAAGACCCACGTGGTAGTGGCCATCATTGTCGAGTTCGCCCAGCTGGCCATAGGCCTGAAGGGCCATGGGCACGACCCTCTGGGCTTCCCCCAGGTCGCCTCGTTCAGCGGCCGTCATGATTCGATTGAAGATCCGCTCCGCAGCCTCGCTCGGCGACATAGACGAGATGTCCGGTGGTGCGTTCGTCGCCCGACTCGCGGCGGGGGCGCTCGAAGACGGCGGCGGCGTACTTTTTGGGTCGAGCATCAAGAACGCCCCGACCGCCGCGAGCACGACACCGATGCCACCGGCGACGGTCCACGGCGTCACAAACGCGTCCCGCGAGGAGGACGCCACCGGCGGCTTCTTCGGCGTCGCCCCCTTGAAAGACGCCCCACACTCGGGACAAAAGCGCGATCTGGGCGGCGCCTCGGTGCCACACGCCTTGCAGACCGCACGGAGTGGCTCGCCGCACTGGTTGCAATACTTCCCGAGCGCTTCGGCGCCGCACTTCGGACAAGTGAGTGGGCTCGACGTCACGCCGTCAACTTACCTCCGCCCACCTACGGCGTGTACCAAATGAGCGCCGTGTAGGCCCGCTCTTGTGTCGACGTCGGCGCGTCCTCGGGCAAGGGAATGCCGAGCCGGAAAGCGTCACAGGTTGACTAATGGGGTGTCGGGATCTCGATCACCCGCGCGTAGGCGCAACAGCAGGTGCACCCCGTAAGCCACGACAGGCTTACTGAGAGACGCGGCCTGGAAAACCGTTCGCTCGCCGACCGGGGCATTCTCGCCAGCCCGAAGCGATCCGAAACCACGAACGAGCGCGATCTCACCATCCCGGATCACGGCGACCGCTGCGCCGGGGACGTTATATTGCTTCAAGAGCGGTAGGACGATTTCCGCGATCGACGCCGCGTCCTGTGCAGAAGCAGTGCGAAGGACTGCCACGGCTGCTAATACGGCGAACATCCTGTGCAACACGGGCGTAGCATGACACAATTTCTCCTACCATGAACCGGCGCGAGGCACTCCACCACATAGGCGCGGCCGCCGCCGGATGGATGGCTCGCGCTTCAGCCAGTCAAACCTCGACGGAGATCGTCATCCGCGGCGGACGCGTGGTCAACGCCGATTCTAGCCAAGTGGCCGACTTGCGCCTATCGGGCGAGCTCATCGCGGAGATCGGGCCCGCGCTCGACATCCCCGCCGGCGCGCGTGTCCTCGACGCTACCGACCAGCTCGTCATCCCCGGCGGCATCGATCCTCACACGCATCTTCAAGGTTCCTTCGTCGACGACCTCACCACCGGTACCTCGGCGGCGGTGGCGGGCGGCATCACGACGGTGGGCACTTTTGCCTATCCGGAAGACGGCGAGAACGCGGTCGATGCGACGAAGCGCTGGCTCGGTGAAGTCGGGAAGAGCGCGATTGGAGATGTCTTCTTCCACGCTTCGACCTGGCCGCCGAGCCCGGACTTCGCGACGCTCATGCCCGAGCTCGCGGCCTTGGATCAGCCGAGCCACAAGGTCTTTATGACGCGGCCCGATTTCGGCGAGCACCGGGCGGCGTTCATAGCACTCCTCGAAGCTGCACGGGATGCCGGGGTCGTCACTTTGATGCACTGCGAAGATGGCGTTCTGCTGCGCGCGACGCTCGAGCGCCTGCGCGCCGAAGGCAGGACCTCGTTGCGTCACTACGCGGAGAGCCGTCCGGAGATCGCAGAAGTAGCGGCCACCGCGGAAGCCGTGGCGCTATGCGAGTACACACGCGCTCCCATGCACTTGGTGCATCTCTCATCGAAGCGCTCCCTCGACACCGCGCGCCGCAGGGCGGGCTTGCCCCTCACGCCTCTTACAATCGAAACGAGGCCGCTCTACCTCTACTTCACACAAGAGCGGCTCGCAGGAGAGGACGGTCCGCTCTATGTCGGCCAGCCGCCCCTGCGCTCGGCGACCGACGTCGACGCGATGTGGCGCGGTCTCGTGGACGGGCGGATCGATTTCCTCGCTACCGATCACGCGCCGTGGACCCGCGCGCAGAAGATGGATCCCGAGCTCGATATCGGTCGGCTCCGGCCTGGTGTGAGCGACCTCCGTTTCATGCTCCCCGTTCTCTTCTCCGAAGGTGTCCGCAAGGGGCGTCTTACCGAGGAGCGTTTCGTCGAGGTCACGTCGACGAAGGCGGCGAAAACCTTCGGCCTCTACCCGGAGCGAGGCGTGCTGCGCGAGGGCTCGATCGCCGATATTGCGATCCTCGACCCGGACCTCGAGCGTATCGCGAGTGCTGCAGACGACCCGTCGCGCTCGGACTACACGCCCTTCGAAGGGTGGGCCGTCAAGGGTTGGCCCGTCACGACGATCCGCCGCGGCGAGATCGTTTACGAAGAGGGGCGCGTCGTGGGCGAGCCCGGGAGTGGAAAGCCCGCGTTCCGACGGCCGCGGGGTCTGCGGTGAGGTTGGCACGGTCGGGGGCGATCGTGATAGAACTGCGTTTCGCGAAACAAGCATGAAAAGGGGGACGAAACTCATGACGAACGAGCTGACACGACGCGACATCCTCCGAGGAAGCGTGGTCGGGCTAGGCGCTCTTGCCTTACCTGAATGGGCTTTCCCCGCTCTCGCACAAGGAGAGGCGCTCGTCCCGTTCACCGATTACCCGGATGAGTGGAAGACGGATCGCGGTCCGACGAGGCGTTTCTACGATATTCGCAAGATCGACGGCCCCTACACTCCCGCCGACGAGTTCTTCACGACGCAGCACCACGGGCATCCACAGATCGACGCCTCAACGTTCCACCTCAAAGTGACCGGGATGGTCGACCACCCGACGGATTTGTCGATCGACGAGCTCAAGGCGATCGGTGAGACCGAGCTCGTCGCCGGATTCGAATGCTCCGGCAACAGCGCCCGCGCCATGCAGGCTCTCGCCTCGAACGCGCGCTGGAAAGGTGTCCGGCTTCGTGACGTTTTGAATAAAGTCGGCGTCCAAGACAACGCACACGAAGTGGTTTTCTTCGGCGCCGATAGCGGCACAGAGGAAGTGGAGTTCCGAGGCCGCAAATACGAAGTCGAACAGCAATATGGCCGCAGCATCACCATTGACAGAGCGATGACGCCGGAGCCCTTCATTGCCACCGAAATGAACGGCGCGCCGCTGAGCATCCATCAGGGCTTTCCGCTGCGCCTCATCATGCCCGGCTGGTACGGCGCCCCCAATGTGAAATGGCTCGCCAACATCCATCTGCAGCACGATCCCTATCTCGGTAAATACCAGGCCCGCTGGTACCGCACATTGCGCGGCGAGATGGTTGGCGGCGAAATGAAATGGAAAGAGTCCGCCATCACGCACATGCGGCTGAAGTCGGTCATTGCCCGCGTAAGCCACCAGGGCGACACGTATAAAGCGCTCGGTTTCGTTCTGAACGACGGGACACCGCTCCAGTCCGTAGAGGTTCGTGTCGATGACGGCCAGTGGCAAAAAGCGACGATGGAGCCCTCGGAGGGCAAATATTCTTGGAAGCTCTTCACGTATACGTGGACGGGCGCAAGCCCTGGAGAGCACACGTTGGTCTCGAGGGTGACGGATGCCGAAGGACGGGTCCAGCCGGTTCGCGAAGACCTCGCGAACAAGAAGACGTTCCTGGAAGACAATTCCCAACATCCGCGCACGATCATGATTTCCTGATCGACGCGGCGCGCCGCGTGTGTCGAAAAAGAACCGGGCGTCCTGGATTTTTGCGGGCGTCATCGCCGGTACGGTGGGACTTTACCTAGTGCCCTATGGGCGCTACGTCGCCTATCCGCTTTTGCTGCTCTCGACCTACGCCCACGAAATGGGCCACGGGCTGACCGCTCTCGTGATGGGGGGCACGTTCGAATCGCTCGTCATGTCCGCGGACGGCTCGGGCGTCGCTTATCTGCGCATCCCCGATAGCCGGCTCGCCCGCGCGGCCACGTCCGCGGGCGGGTTGGTGGGACCTGCGTTTCTTGCGGCGGTGTTCTTCTGGCTCGCCAAGCGACCTAGAACCGCTCATGTCGGCCTCATGACCTTTGGGCTCGCGAGCCTCGCGGCGCTCGTCCTCGTCGTACGGAGCCCCGTCGGATGGCTGCTCGTCGGCGCGCTCAGCGCCGGCTCGGTGCTCTTGGCGGTGAAGTCGAGCGCTCGAGTGGCGCAGGTGATCCTCGCGTTCATGGCCGTGCAGCTCAGCCTCAGTGTCTTCTCGCGCGGCGACTATCTGTTCACGCAATCGACCGGGGTCGGCCCGTCCGACGTCGCCCAGATGGCGGATGCACTCTTGCTCCCCTATTGGTTCTGGGGCATCGTCTGCGGGGCCATTTCGGTGGCCGTATTGATGATCGGGATGCGCAGCTTCTTGCGAGCCAAGCCGAGCGGCTGAGCTGGACTCGGCGCGCGGCGCCTCCTAATCTGGCGCATGGCGGCCGTCGCTTCCGTCATGAGTTTGGCGTTGGCCTATATACCGCCCAAGCTCGGTTGGGTGCTTACGAGCCTTTCGGGGTTAGGCCTCTGCTTTAGCTTGCCGCTCACGGGCCACGCGATGGCCCTCGGCACGACAACCGTCATCCTCCAAGCGGCACATGTTGCGGGCGCCGGCATTTGGATGGGGATGCTCGGCGTCTTGGTCTTGGCGTTTCGCCGCGACCCGAATCCAGAACGGTTCCGAAAACTCGCGCAGATCGCGACGACCGGTGCGCTGCTGGTAGGCGTGAGCGGTACTCGCGGCGCTTCTTCTCGTCGTTACGGGGTGGCTCGCTGAAACAGGAACGCCCTAGACTCCTCGACGATGGGCGCACGTCACAATTGTGCGGAAGCTCGGATCGCGCGAGTGGCCCGTGCTGGAAGCAGGCCCCGTCGATCGCGGCAAGAAAAAAGTCGAAAAAAGGCTTGACAGGTTTCGCGGGACCAAATGGCTCGCGTTGCGGTCACGTCTGAAAATAGTGTTCACGTAGGCAGCGTAGGCCACTGCTGCGTTCCTATCGGCAAACTTGACTTTCGTTTCGATTCGGTCTGTTGTCGATGCTCTCGTGCCTTCAGCGAGCGTAGAAAAAACGCGGAGTATACTTCATTACTGAGGTAGATATGATGATTGACCAGTTCACGAGTTACTCCACGAAGCTCGAGCGACTTTCTAACGACGAGCTCCATCGCTCTGCCGAGAAGCTGGTTCTCGCGGAGAACACGACCATCGCCAAACTCATCGCCCATCTTGCCGAGATGTCGAGCAGGAAGACCGCGCTCGAGCTTGGTTACAAAAACCTCTACGAATACTGCATCATCGGCCTCAACTTGAGCGAGGGCGCCGTGCCGGCACGTATTCATGTGGCGAACGTTTCGCGGCGTTTCCCGCAGCTACTTGTCGCGCTAGCCGAGTCGCATCAGTCGCATCAGTCGCATCAGTCTCACGGTCGCGGCCCTTCTGGCGCCCCACCTTACCGAGGACAATGTCGACAAGCTGATCTCGGATTGCGCTGGGATGAAACGGAGGGAGACCGAGGAGTACATTGTTGCCTTCAGGCCGAAGCCGGTCTTCGAGCCGTCGATCCGGAAGCGCCCTGCGCCTCCGGTGCACGTGGAGTCACCGGCGCCTTCAACGTCAACATCAACATCACCGGCGCCTTCACCTCCTCCCGCACCCGCCGAGACGCCGAAGAGTTCCCCAACCATTCTGCAGCCCGCCCGTGCGGAAGTTTTCAATTTAAGATTTTCCGCCAACCGGGCTCCGTGTCTCAGAGCTCATCAACCTGAAATGCGAAGACATCTCTTTTGAGTCCATCGCTCACCTCCGTTGCCGAGGAAAGGGGCGCAAACAACGTCCTATACCTCTATCCTCCAAGACAGTCGCCGTTCTCCGGAACTGGCTCAAACAGCGAGAAGAAACGCTATCTGAACCTTTGTTCCCTAGCTGTCGCGGCGCCGCCCTGAGCCGCGACGCCGTCGAACTGCTCGTCAAAAAGCATGCTGCTACCGCTCGCAAGAAGTGCTCGACTCTCATTAACAAGAACGTATCCCCGCACGTCTTGCGTCACACAGCCGCCGTCCAACTCCTCGAAGCCGGCATCGACCGCAGTATCATCGCTCTTTGGCTCGGGCACGAATCTGTCGAGACCACTCAGATCTATCTCGACGCCGACCTCGCTATCAAGGAGCGCGCGCTCGAAAAAACCGCACCTCCCAATACAAAGCCGGGACGGTTCCACCCACCCGACAAGCTACTCGCCTTCTTGGAGAGGCTCTGATTATGCCGCGTACAACTCCTGTTCCATCGCATCGAGCCCGCGCCAACCACGCATTATTCCAACGCGCACCACCCGACTCGGCATAATCACGGACTCGGCATTATGCGAAGCTCACAACGGTTTAGAGGCGGAGCGTGTCTATGGGCCGGCTTTTATCCAGCGAAAGATTGATGAAAGGCGAAGCGACTAGCTGGGCCGCCACGCGCATCGCCATACAACGCGCGGCGGTCTCGATCGCCTCGCAATCCCACTCGTCGACGACCGTGTCTAGGAGCGCTTCGATCTCGGTAACGATTTCGATCTCGAACGCCGTTTTGAAGCCCTCTTTTTGGCGGCCTCTTGCGAGGCCGCCTTGAAGCTTCCGTTGAGTGTCGCCCTACGGCTCGAAGGCCTGCCAGTACCTTTCCACCCTGCTCGCGAAACTCCTGGCTTGCTTCCACGTGCTGGCGGGCCAAAGCGGCCTGCTCCTCGCTCAGATATGGGAGCGCGTCTTCCCGGCTTCGCTAGACGTGAGTATGAGTTCGCAAAACTACTCCGCTCGCGCGATCCGAGCTTCCGCCATCTCCCCCGGACCAGAAACTCACGATGAGAGCGACGTAGAGCATCGACAGCCCGAGCGCCGCCGCGCGCGCAAGGCGGACCGGCCACGACCAGAGAAGAGGTGTCACCGCCAAGACGAGCCACGAAAAAGCGGCGAGCGTGCTCGCCATCGAGAAAAGTGTTTCGAGCTCCAGCAAAACTCACCTCCACTGTGGTCACCCAGACGTTCCAAGAGTTTCCGCCACGGCAGACCCCGGCGAGCTTCACGATCGATCAGGTGCTTCAGAAGCTAGCGCCGCCATCGAACTGAGTCATGGAGCGCGCTCAACCCCCGTAAGTAACGCGCCAGATCTTTCTGCCGCCATCGTCGGTGACGAGCAGCGAGCCATCGGGAAGCTGCAAAAGGCCCACGGGCCTTCCCCAGACTTCACGTTTCGTCGGATCGAGCATCCAGCCACCGAGAAAATCTTCAGGACCCGAGACGGGCTTGCCATCGGCGAAAGGGATGAAGGCCACTTCATAGCCGATGCGCTCGGCGCGATTCCACGAGCCGTGGAAGGCGAGAAACATCCCGCCGCGATATTTCTCCTGGAATTGGTCACCGGTGTAGAAAAGGATGTCGAGCACCGCCACGTGAGCGCCGAGCAGCACATCAGGGTAAAGCGTGCTCGCGACCTGGGCGGGATCGATGTCCTCGTGTCGCGGCTCGCGGTGCGGCCCGATATAGGCATTCGGCCACCCGTAGAAGCCGCCCTCGTGGATATTCACGACGTAGTCCGGAACGAGATCATCACCGAGGGCGTCGCGCTCCTGAACCGCCGCCCAGAGATCGTCGGTTCCGGGATACCAGCGGAGGCCGATGGTGTTGCGAAGCCCAGTCGCCACCGTCTCGTGGCCACTGCCGTCTGGGTTGTAGCGGTGGAGAGCGGCTCGGATCGGGTCTTCGTTCTGATCGATATTCGAGCCGGACCCGACCGTAAGATAGAGCTTCGACCGGTCCTCGTTGAAGAGCAACGTGCGCGTCCAGTGGCCACGGCCGTGCCCTTCGAGCGAGATGATCTCCTCTCCGCGACCCGCAACCTTCATCGCGGCCGAGTCGTAGCGATACCGCTTCACTGATTCCGGCTCCCCCACATAGAGCCACCCGTCGTGGAGCGCCATCCCGTAAGGCCGGTGCAGGCCGTCGAGGATCCGAGTCTTCGACCCGTCCTTCAACACGTAGACGGCACCCTCCGGCTGATCGCGGGAGCCGCTGTCGGTCAACAAAATCTCACCGGAGTCCCCGTGCATCATGAACCTCGGACGGGTGAATCCGCTCATGTACTCCTCGACCTCGAACCCCGCGGGCAGGCGCAGCTCGGCACCTTCCGGCCGCGAGACGACCTCCGAGCGATTGCGCACGGATTCTGTGTGGAACGGCGCAGGAAGGTCTTTCCAGTTGACGGGACGATCGTCCGCGGGCGTTTGCGCGTAAGCGCTCGTACCGAGAGCGAGCAGAGCGAGGGCGGCGACGAAAATATTCTTAGTCATTTCTCCGCCATTATCGCTGTCCGCGGGAGCGGGAACAAATGGACGCAGGCCGCGGGCTCGGGAGGGGTGCGACCTCTCTTATTACACGAGGCAGCCGCCCGCTTGATAGACAGGCATAAAATTTCCTACTATTTATACACCAGCCGTTTCATTCCCAACATGGGAGGCACGTGGCATGTTCTCGAAGTTTCTCAAGTGCATTCATTCCATGCGAGGGCTCCTCGTTATCCTCGCCATCTCGATCTCGAGCTCGGCCAACTCCAGCGATGAAAAGAAAGCACGCCACTTGAAACGCGGGGAAGAATATCTGGCGGAGGGCAAGCGACAAGAAGCGATCATCGAGTTTCTGAATGTCATAGCGTTCGATGAAGACGATCCCATCGCCACCCAGCGCCTCGCCGTCACGCTCTACGACACCGGTCAGCTCGAGCCCGCCTTCCACTACCTTCAGCGCGCCGCGAAGATCGTTCCCGATGACACCGACATACGTGTAAAGCTTGCCACGCTTTATCTCTACTCGGGTCAGAGCAAAGAGGCCCGGGAGGAAGCGGGCGCCGTCCTCGAAAAAGGACCCGGGAACCTGGATGCTCTCACGATCTTCGCCAACACGGCCGCCACACCCGGAGAGATCGACCGGGCCATGCTGCGACTCGATAGGGCCCGGGACGAGCACGAAGGGCGGGCCCGGTACCATGTGGCGCGCGCGGTGCTCCATATCCGAAAACAGGAGAGCGCCGAGGCCGAGGCCGCGTTCCAGGAAGCTGCGAGACGGGAGCCGGACTCACCGGATGCGCACCTCGCGCTCGGAACGTTCTATCTAATGACACGTGAGTTCGAGAAAGCGGAATCGGAGTTCGATCAGGTTGCCGAAGTGGCGCCTACTCGCTCCGAAGCCCAGATCCGCGTCGTGGATTTCTATCGCCTTCTCGGGAGAACGGAGGAGGCTAACAACAAGCTCGACCGCCTCGTCGAAGAGGCCCCTAATTTCCGCCCCGCCTGGCAGCGCATCGCTGCTTACAGCTTCGCGGACGAGGACTTCGACCGCTGCGAAAAAGCGCTGAACCATCTACTGAGGAAGAACCCAAAGAACCCAGAAGCACTTCAGATCATGGCGAACCTACACCGTCTGCGCGGAGAACAGACGGAAGCTACTGAGCGGTTCCGTGAAGCGATCGCCGTCGTCCAAGACATCGTCCAGAGGCGGCCGGATATGATATCGGCTCGATTGCGGCTCGCCCAGATGCACATTCGCCTCGGCGAGACCGAGCAAGCGAGAACCGCGCTCCAGACGATTCGGGAGCTCGTTCCCAATTCCTCTGCCGCAGTCATCCTTGTGGCGGAGCTCGACGTCTACGCCCGGGTGTGGAGCGCTTCGGGTATTCCGTTTCGTTACGCACGAGACGATCGCAAGAAGCATCAGAACACCCACACGCTCTACCTTACCTATGAAGGGCCGCTCCCCGCGGCCGCCCCAAGGGAGATCAAAGTGGACATCACGATCAGCGAGCGCTTCGTCTTGCCGTTCGAAGAACGCGTTGTCCTGCGCGGCTACGACGAGTACGCTGACCTGGCCGAGGACAGCAAGATCCACGTCTACTCTCTCGAGGAGATTGGCGTCGAGAAGGTCGCGGCGGTCACTGACCGAGCTCGCAACGAGCCGCGAGATCTCTACGACCTCTGGTACCTGACCTCCGAAGAGCATATCGATCTGACCATGCTCATGGCCGAGATCGAGAGCAAGCTCGAGTTCCGCGGCCGCAGCCGAGACACGATGGGCGAGGAGTTCGAGAAGAAGGAAGCGCGGTACAAAAAGCTGTGGACCACCCGGCTCGGCTCACAGATGGCGGTGCTGCCGCCCTTCGAGGATGTTTTCCGTGCGGTGCGTCGAAGCCTGCGGGCCGCCGGAATGATTCGAAGACCCTGACCTCGCGTCCTGGAGTCTTTTGTCGGTATCGCCTGTTGAGAGGGCCAAGCGGCGACCGGTTGGGTCCATTCCTCAAACGAATCTCTTGGGAATAGACCGGATAGCCCGGGCCCCAATACCAAGGCCAAGGCCAGAAGGGCGAGCTGATATTTTCTGGTCCAGTTGGGTCGATTCCGCAAAAGAATCGTTTCAAGACGCCTCACCTTTGCTCGATGGCTTCGAGCCGGCGTCTCGCCTCCGCAAAACGCGACTCGAGCTTAGGTATGGGCGCCGTCCCATATCCTGCAGCGAGACGTTCATCGGCCACGTTCAGAGCTCGCAAGAGATCGCGCGCCGCCTCATGCGCGGCATCCGGGTCGGTGCTTCCCCGCGCTCCAATCCATATGGGCGAGGTATGCGCGAAAGGATAGCCGTTCATCGCCGGCCAGACGTTGGGTCCGCCATGGGCACGCGCCGCAATCCAGCCTCCATTCGGTAGGCTCAGCGTGCCTTCGAAGCTCTTCCGGCCCGAAGCTTCGAGCCCCGTGCCGCGCCAAACGATTTCTCCATTGACGAGGATTTCGACATCCAGAACGGCGAAGGGCGAAGAGAGCTGAAGCTCCCAGGAAACGCGCCTGCCTTGGTCGAGAGAAAGGACTTCCCCCGCCTCGCGCCCCTCTACATGGAACTCCAGAAGCGGCCCGGTGCTCAAAAAGCTCCGCCCGGCTTTGAGCCCGTTGAGATAGCTCTCCATGTGAAAGGGGCCCTCGAGCTTCACATAGAGCCGGGTCGATCCCACGGCCATGCTTCGATAGTAATCCGCAAAGGAGTCCGTTCCAGCCGATGCGGCAATGGGCACGCCGATATTGAGAAAGCGGTACCAGAGGTCGGCCGTGCCGAGCTCGCTCGTCCAAAGACAAGCGACCTCCAGAGCGTCGAGTTCGCCTAGAACGGCATCGGGGATGAGGTTCAAGGGGATCGAACGGAGCGTCGTTTCATCCGTAAAAGGATCCGGAACCGAGACGGGATGCATATAGCTCGTCATGCCGCCCTGGGCGCGAGCGTGGCGAAGCGCTTCGTCATTGGGGCGATCGTCTTGGGAATAGATCGGATAGTCGGACCCCAATACCAAGGCCAGAAGGGCGAGGCGATATTCACGAGTCCCAAGTGACCGAGAAAGTGCGAACGCACTTCCTGCCCGAAAGCGAGAAAGGGCCGCTCGCTGACGCGCTTCCAATCGAAGAACTCGAGGTCGTTGAAACGGTGCTGCAAATTGGCCATGAGCGGCGTACCGACATCCATGTCCTCGGCCTCGAGTGCCAGAAGTAGATCCTCGGGACGGAGACGGTAAGGCCCGCCGTAGTTCATATGATAATGATGATCCCCGGCGTACCAGCCCTTCTCGCGGGGATTCCACAAAGGCTGAAGCGCTTCGTTCGCCTCGACGTACCAGACGAATCGGCCATCCGCGCTGAACACAGGTGAAAGCGGAAGGCCCTGACCATGATTCAACCGGATGGGATCGAGGTTCGCGGGGTCGACGAGCCAAAGCTCGTAGAAATCGGGCCCCGGCCAATTCACCACGAGCGCTTTCCCGTTCGGGCTGAGCCCCGGATGGGTCTGTGACGTGATCGATTGCGACATCAAAGTGCGCTCCGTCTCCTGTTCGAGGTCTCGCTCGAGGATCCGATCGGGCGAGCGCGGTCCCTTCGCTAGATAAACCAGACGTCCGCCGTCCGGATGCGGAAGCGGTCTCACTTCGATCCCCCGCGCGGACGTCACCGGCATGGCTTCGCCGGTTGCGAGCTGGAGTCGCCAAATGTCGAGGTCGCCGTTCTTGGCCGAGCTGTAATAGAGGAAGCTGTCATCGGCTGAATAAGCCGGGTCGAGCTCAATGGCCGGGGTCTCGACGAGCGGGGTCTCTTCTCCGGTCGTCAGATCGTACGACCAGATGTCCGTATCCTCGGTGTCGTCGCGGATGAACGCGAGATGGCTTCTATCTGCCGAGAAAGCCGGGCGCGCATCGATGGCCCGGCCCGAGGTGAGCCGTCGGGCCTCGCCGGTTTCGAGGTCGAGTAGCCACAACCAGCCGCGGGCGGCGAAGGCGAGGCTCTTGCCATCCGGCGAAGGCGCGGGGTCCGTGGGCCCGGCGCCCATGACAGGGAGCTCGAAACCTTCTAGATAAACGTGGTGGCGGTAGCCCGCGACTTGCGGATAGCGGTAGTTCCATTGGGCTTCGCTTGCTCCCGCCGAAAGGAGGACGAGCCCGAGAAAGCATCGGTAGAGTGAGCTAGGCATGAATGAGAGCATTATCGCCACAGGGTCCGCCGGGGTCTACCCGGCGTCGGTTCCTTTCCCTGCCGCAGGATTCCCGAGCGCCATGATGGGCTCCACGCGTGATGACCGCCAGCCCGGATAGTGATTGCGAAGCCGATCGTGCATCTGGGGTGCGAGCGGGCCTCGCTCCCGCGTACTTGGCGATGTTCCATGTAGGCTCGTCGTCGGTCGGGTCGAATCCAATGTCTCACCGTATGGCTTCGATCTGCGTTAACGAAACGGCGTCGAGGGCAGGGCTGCGAGAAAACTCTTTATATTGCAATGTAGGGGGCCACTTCGTGGAGCTTCATCGGATAGATGTCGTCGCCGGAGGCTTCCGTCATCTCGACCAGGTTCTGACCGAGCGCCAGATACTGCTCGAAGAACGCGACCTTGACCGAAACGGCGCCGAGGTTCGACCAGTTGGCGATGAACATCGGCAAGTTGGGCGCGCGCGCACGGGTTCCGCGAAGGTCGGCCGGGCTGCGGATAAACCGCTCTCGATGAAGCAGGTAGCGTGGTTTCCGAAACCAGTTCATGGCGAGCACTCGGATGTGAAACTCGCGCAACAGGCGTTCGTTGAGCTCTTCGACCATGTCCGAGCTCAGAAAAGCGTCGAAGTGGTCTCGATCGCGAAACAGAAAGGCAACGTCGATGACGCCGTATTCGGGGACGAGTATGGAAACGGCAGAGCCGGACCCGAAGTAGACGTGCTGCGTTCCGAGCGCGAGCGCCTCGATCTGCTGCTGCCCGCTCCCGAGCTGGGAGCTGTCGTAATGAGCGATGCGGACGCGCCCTTCGGTTCGCTCTTCGACGAGCGAAACGAAATGCCGGGCGGCTTCGGAAGTGGGCGCGTCCGCCGGCGTCAGGCAACCGCTGAGCCACGTCACCGAGCCGCTTTGGGAGTGGCACCCGGACGCGAAGCCGAGCAGGATCAGCGCGCTGATTGCGGAAGGTCTCAAGACCGACGCATTCTACATTTCCAGCGGTGTCTCCCGCGACGCATGAACGTCCACGTCACGGCGATCGAGCCTTTCGTCTTTTGCGAATTTTTCGTTTGATGAAATCCGTCCCGAAGACACGCTCTGCCTCCAATAGATTATGCGATGGGTAGAGGATTTGAAGAATGGACTCGTCGTTGCTGCGAAAGATACTAAACGGGTCTGTGTGATCGACGTGAAGCCCCGCGCGCGCCGTACATCTCCTCCCGTCTGGCCCCGCAAAAACGCACTGATAACCGCCGCGTTCATGGATGCGCTCCAGAATCTCGGAGGCGACGTATCGAGACTCAGCCGGTTCGTCTTTCTTGCCCATCTCGTTCGAACGAGATGGCGCCGTGGCGCCGCGCTGTCTCTTTCTCCGCCGCTCGAGCTTCTTCTTCGGGTCTTTCTTCTCGAGCGCGATGTCGAGCGCCTTCTCCGAGATCTCGGCCATGTGCTTCTGAGTGTTCACAACACCCACGACTTCAGCCAAGCGCTCGAACTTATCCTTGAAGTCTCGGTTGGCCGAGAACCTAAAGTTGTAGACTTCTGGACAGGCGGGCTGCAGAATGGTCGGGGAGTTCTTCGGAGTTTCGACGTGTAGAGGCGGAGGGGACGGTGGTGCCGATGCCGATGATGTTGTTGTTGGAGGGAGCGGCGGCTCCCCTTCCGCCGGAGGCGCAGGGCGCTTGCGGATCGACGGCTTGAAAACGGGCTTCGGCCTCAACGCCACCAAGTACTCTTCGGTTTCCCTCCGCTTCTTCCCAGCACAATCCGAGATGAGTTTTTCGACGTTGCTCTCGGTGAGGTGGGGTGCCAGGAGGGCCGCCACCGTAAGGCTGATGCGACTCTCGGCTAGTGCTATGAGCAACTGAGGGAAGCGCCGCGAAACGTTCGCCACATGTATACGGCGTCACGCTCGCGCGAGCTCATGGTGCGAAAGGCACTCGGTGCGCCGCGTTCCCGCTTGTTGCTGCAATCGGTAGTCGAGAGCATGTGGTTGTCCGCAGGCGGAGCCGTCGTAGGAGTGCTTCTGGCGGTCTGGGCCCTCTCGGTCTTGCGGTGGCTCGGGCTGACCGAGCTGCCACGCCTAGCGGCGATTCGGGTCGACCTGCCGGTGCTCATGTTTACGGTGGCTGTGTCGACCTTCGCCGCGATGTTCGCCGGTCTGACCGCTTCAGTGCCACTTCTCTAGCGCCACGTCACACGATGGTGGTGGGTCACCGCGCCCTTCGGAGCCGACACCCGACCAACGCGGCGCTTACGGTCGGTCATGGTGACTGCGCAGCTCGCTTTGTCGGTGGTTTTGCTCATGGGCGCCGTGGTTGTGGGCAAGAGCTTCGTCCAGCTATTCGACGTGGATCTGGGCGTCGTCCGGGATCGGGTTCTGTCGGTCCAACTCAATCTCACGATGGGCCGGGACCTCGATGCGACGGCGCGGATCGGCCTGACGGAGCGGGTGATCGAGCGGGTGCGCGCGCTTCCGGCGGTGGAGGCCGTGGGTGCTGCGAACGGTCTGCCGCCGAACCAGTCACGCATGCGTTTCCAGTTCGAGGATTCGGCGGCCACATTTGGCCCACCGCGGGTCCATCGGCTCACCTTTTTGAATCCGACGCCGGGCTACTTCGAAGCCCTCAACTTTCGACTCTTGCGTGGGCGCCTCTTCTCGGAACGAGACACAGCAGAATCCGCACAAGTCATGATCCTGGGAGCGAGCGCGGCGCGACGGATATTTGGCACGCTAGACGTCGTCGGACAGTCTCTGCCAACCACCCGAGAGCAGAAGCCGACGATCGTGGGCGTGGTCAACGACGTCAAGTATTCCGACCTCGCATCACCGGCCGAGGAGGTCGCCTATCAACCGTTCGCGCAGTTTCCCCACCACCATATGAACCTCGTGGTGCGAACGTCAGGCGACCCGCTCGCGTTGGCCGGCGCCATACGTCACGCCGTTCACGAGATCGACCGAGGAATCACGATTGTCTTGACGAACTCGCTGGACGCTCTGGTGTCCGATTCGTTGTCAGCGCCGAGGCTGCGAGCGGCGCTCCTGCTGACGCTGGCGGTCCTCTCGCTGGGGCTGGCGTCCGTTGGCCTTGGCGGCGCCGTCGCCTACTCGGTAGCACAGCGCACGCGGGAGATCGCCATCCGGATGGCGTTGGGGGCCAGGGGGGCACACGTCCGGGTGCTAGTCATGCGCGAAGCGTGCGGCCTCGCGCTCACTGGCCTCACGGTCGGCCTTCTTGGCGCGTGGGTCACTACCCGGTCATTGGAGTCCTTCCTCTATGAGGTTGCGCCCACGGACGGGCAGTCGTTTCTGATGACCGGACTGTGCCTCGGGTTGGTCACGCTGGTGGCGAGCTACCTACCCGCGCGCCGGGCGGCTGCAACCGATCCGATGGTGGCGCTCAGGGCCGAGTGAACGAGGACATTAGGGAGCCGTCAAGTTACTGGCGATGAACGGGAAATCAAGTAGGCGACGGACGCATCGCGCTCTCACCGACGTAATCCCGAACGGCCTGGACCAATCGACGGACGTCGTCCGGGCTAGGCGCTCTTTGTCTTTGGCGAACTCTTCGGGCAGGACTTTGATTGCTACGTCGCGGTCGAGCTTGGTGTCACGAGCGCGATAGACCTCGCCCATCCCGCCTTTGCCAATCGGTTCGACGATCTCGTAATGGGCGAAGCGCGTTCCGGCGGCGAGTGACATCGAGAGAATTTAACCGTATGACGGTGAAGTTACAACCGTGTCACTGTGCGGGAATTGCGCGGGAACTGGTGGCAACTCAGGGCTACTGAGAGCAAATCGGGACGAGGGAAATCCGCCATTTCACCCGTGTTGTTTGCTCTCAGCGGCTCTTTGCGTGGCCGAGCCGCCGCGCAACGACAACCACCACCAGTGCTCGGAGCATGGAGAGTGCAGGCGCGTTGTCAAGGGAAGCGCCTCGGATTTATTTATTCTTCTTTTCTTTTTTCAGTTTTCGTTTTTCCTTTGGACTAAGCTGGGCCTTTTTCTGTTGTTCCCGTTTGCCTTTATCTTTACTTCCCTTATCACCCATATCTGTTTCTCCGTGATTGAAAACGAATGATCGTGAGCGGGACGCTGCCGGCCCATCGTCGCTTCGCGACCCGAAGCCGGCGCCGTGGTGCGGCGAGCTCCCACAGAGCCATCAGGCCGAACACTCCGGCGAAGGCTCCCAGCCGGATGATCGCTTCAGACGTCAGCATGGTCAACCCGAGTTCCGTCGAGGTCTAGTATCACACGAAGGCTCTAGCACGCGAACGGGTTAGCGCCTGGCCGCCAACAGTTCATGGCCGAAGCACCCTGCCGCGCGCTGTTACGATCCGTCTCCATCGAGGCGGGCTACAAGCTTTACTGGGCGGCTCCAGTTGACATGAGCGTTCAATCCCAACTAGATTCTTCCCCCTCGATTGTAGGCAACTCACTGTGACAGCATAGGAGGGAATCGATGGCGAGCTTCAAGGATCGGATGCTCGGCGCTGCAAAGCTGGACGTTGACACCTACGAGGAAGTGGAACACGACCAGACGGCTACGGGGCAGGCCATGGGGGTGGTCATCATCTCCAGTCTTGCAGCGGGAATCGGCTCGGTCGGGGGCGGTGCGTCTGGGCTGATTGCAGGAACGATCGGCGCACTAGTGGGCTGGTTCATCTGGGCGGCGCTGACTTTCTTAATCGGCACGAAGGTCCTGCCCGAACCGCAAACCAAGGCAGATCTGGGCGAGCTGCTTCGGACCATTGGCTTTTCGGCGTCTCCGGGCGTCCTCCGGATATTCGGAATGATTCCCTTGCTGGGCGGTCTGATCGCGCTCGCGGCAAGCGTCTGGATGCTGGTCGCCATGGTCGTCGCGGTCCGACAGGCGCTGGACTACACCAGCACCGGGCGGGCCGTGGGCGTCTGTGCCATAGGTTGGCTAGTGCAAGTCGCTATTTTTTTCACTTTGCGCCTGTTTGCGTGAGCCGCCACGCTCAGGTTACCACTGCCACGTCGGGACCTGTTTCTGAGCGGGCGCTTAGAATGTGAAGGATGTCTAACCGCGTGTCAAACGTCCACCAGGATAAACAGAGACGAGTGGTGCACGCGTACATTGCCGCCACGAAGTCAGGCCGCGATGCGTGGATCGAATGACGCGGTGGAGGGCCTTAGAATTCCAATTGTTTCCCATGCGTTACCCCGGTCGAAAATTGCACATCGTGGCGGCTGATGATTGCGGACTCGTAGGGCGTTGACGAACCCTAAGAGGCCCTCAGCTCGTTCATTCGCTTCTTCCCCGGGTCTCTGGGCACGGTGAACGAGAACTGCGGTGCGGGGAGTTCAGAAGGAAGCTGGCCGAGGCGTCGCTGACAGACCGCTTGAACCACTGCGGGGCCACTTGAAGCGGCGGCGGAGACATGGCACACTCCTGTCCATTCACATTGTGAATCCAAGGATGGTCATATGATCGTCATCTTGCTAGCTAGTTCCTGTCCAGAAACACCATAACTTGTGGTGTGCGAGAGACCTATCGAAGATGTGGGTATTATACGTTTTCGGAAGGGGCTTCGTGGGGTTGAGAGCGAATGAAAATCTTGGACGAAACGAGAGGCGATTGTTAGCAATCCATGGCTATAAGGGGCGGAAGAGTAATAGTTGTTATCGTAATAAGTGTCTTGCCATCATCAGTAGGTTGCAGGTGATGATGGAACTCCATACGTACGATTTAAAAGATGGCAATGAGTGCCATGTGCATCGGTCGAGACCAAAGACTCGTTTCAAGAACGAAATGACGCCTTCGATTCCGCAGCGAAATCGCCGCAGGCGTTGATAGACCCAGGAACTCTTGACCATATCGGTCACCGCGAAATGAGCCTTGGTAAAGGCAACATCTTCAACTCCCTTGCCTTTGATGGCTTCCAAGTTTGCCTTTGAAGAAAACGCGCCATCGTAGGCAACCTGGCGCGGGGCCCGTTCGTAGAGTTCGACTTGACGGTCGATCATGGTTTCCGCGAGAGTTGAATCGGACGGATTCCCATCCAAGATCACGCAATCCAAAATCATCGAGGACGAGCCACCAGTCATACACACCTTGTGGCCGTAGAGAGTCTCGCGCCGGTCTTTGCGAATAATGTCGGTGTGTTCTTCGAAGATAGAAACGACCTTTTCCTCCGCAGGCACACGCTCTTCGTCGATCACTCGGCGTTGGGTTTGGTTGATGACTTTCTTGGTGAGGACGAGAAAGTGCTCAAAATCCGCGGCGATCCTCTCCGCGCTCGCTCGCTTCACAGGCTCGGTCAAGCCCGACTCTTCCAACTGTTCTGCAACGCGTTGAGCGGAGCGATAGGTTTCTTCCGTCACCTTCAGTAGATCTCGATAGACGCGACGCCTTTGTTGCTTATCCTTCGCGTTCAGAACTCCCAGTCGACGTCTCTTCGCTCGACGCGTTCGATTGCCGAAGACCACTACTGTACCCAGCAGTTCGCGAGCTCGGCACATCACGCGAGTGAGAACCCGAACACAGTCATAAAGAAGCTCGGAGTCTGTAGGCGGATGAATGTTTGATTCCACTACCGTGCAGTCCACTCGTACTTTTCTTCCCTTTTCGATCCCAGCATCCTCGGCAACGCTCACCAGCTCTCGGTTGATCTGCTCCAGCGTTTCGAACTTCACGGCTTTGATGTTTGCTGCTAGGGTCGACTTCGACGGGGTCGGCTCTATGATGCCGAGCTGGCAAAACGTCCGATAGCTTCGAGAGTCTGCCAAGTGAAACGCCAGCTCCCGATAGGTGAACTGATTCAGCTGCTTCACCAACAACGCCCGGAGAACCTGCTCCGCGCTCATTCCCCCACGACCAACATCGCTCCCTGCCGGTGGGGTGACCGACCTTAGGTCTTGCAGTACCAGCTCATTGAGCTTAGGATGGGCATCGAGTAGCGACGAGATCGTTTCGAGCTCGCGTGCGTGCTCCAGCTCCAGCCAGGGCTCACGTAGATTTGGCTGTGGGTTGATCGTTTTTCGCATTTAGGGCTGGTCTCCTTTGGAGTTAAGTCATTTAGAATCGGATGTTTTCAACGACACGATCCTAATCGACACCCCCTCAGAAGACTAGCCCTAAATTTGCGATTTCTCCTTTTTTCTCAATCCCTTACAGGCTTCAGGACGGGTACTAGCTAGTTCCTGTCCAGAAACACCATAACTTGTGGTGTGCGAGAGACCTACCGAAGATGTGGGTATTATACGTTTTCGGAAGGGGCTTCGTGGGGTTGAGAGCGAATGAAAATCTTGGACGAAACGAGAGGCGAATTGTTAGCAATCCATGGCTATAAGGGGCGGAAGAGTAATAGTTGTTATCGTAATAAGTGTCTTGCCATCATCAGTAGGTTGCAGGTGATGATGGAACTCCATACGTACGATTTAAAAGAAGGCAATGAGCGCCATGTGCATCGGTCGAGACCAAAGACTCGTTTCAAGAACGAAATGACGCCTTCGATTCCGCAGCGAAATCGCCGCAGGCGTTGATAGACCCAGGAACTCTTGACCATATCGGTCACCGCGAAATGAGCCTTGGTAAAGGCAACATCTTCAACTCCCTTGCCTTTGATGGCTTCCAAGTTTGCCTTTGAAGAAAACGCGCCATCGTAGGCAACCTGGCGCGGGGCCCGTTCGTAGAGTTCGACTTGACGGTCGATCATGGTTTCCGCGAGAGTTGAATCGGACGGATTCCCATCCAAGATCACGCAATCCAAAATCATCGAGGACGAGCCACCAGTCATACACACCTTGTGGCCGTAGAGAGTCTCGCGCCGATCTTTGCGAATAATGTCGGTGTGTTCTTCGAAGATAGAAACGACCTTTTCCTCCGCAGGCACACGCTCTTCGTCGATCACTCGGCGTTGGGTTTGGTTGATGACTTTCTTGGTGAGGACGAGAAAGTGCTCAAAATCCGCGGCGATCCTCTCCGCGCTCGCTCGCTTCACAGGCTCGGTCAAGCCCGACTCTTCCAACTGTGCTGCAACGCGTTGAGCGGAGCGATAGGTTTCTTCCGTCACCTTCAGTAGATCTCGATAGACGCCACGCCTTTGTTGCTTATCCTTCGCGTTCAGAACTCCCAGTCGACGTCTCTTCGCTCGACGCGTTCGATTGCCGAAGACCACTACTGTACCCAGCAGTTCGCGAGCTCGGCACATCACGCGAGTGAGAACCCGAACACAGTCATAAAGAAGCTCGGAGTCTGTAGGCGGATGAATGTTTGATTCCACTACCGTGCAGTCCACTCGTACTTTTCTTCCCTTTTCGATCCCAGCATCCTCGGCAACGCTCACCAGCTCTCGGTTGATCTGCTCCAGCGTTTCGAACTTCACGGCTTTGATGTTTGCTGCTAGGGTCGACTTCGACGGGGTCGGCTCTATGATGCCGAGCTGGCAAAACGTCCGATAGCTTCGGGAGTCTGCCAAGTGAAACGCCAGCTCCCGATAGGTGAACTGATTCAGCTGCTTCACCAACAACGCCCGGAGAACCTGCTCCGCGCTCATTCCCCCACGACCAACATCGCTCCCTGCCGGTGGGGTGACCGACCTTAGGTCTTGCAGTACCAGCTCATTGAGCTTAGGATGGGCATCGAGTAGCGACGAGATCGTTTCGAGCTCGCGTGCGTGCTCCAGCTCCAGCCAGGGCGTAGATTTGGCTGTGGGTTGATCGTTTTTCGCATTTAGGGCTGGTCTCCTTTGGAGTTAAGTCATTTAGGGATGTTTTCAACGACACGATCCTAATCGACACCCCCTCAGAAGACTGCCCTAAATTTGCGATTTCTCCTTTTTTCTCAATCCCTTACAGGCTTCAGGACGGGTACTAGCTACGCTGATGTTTCTCGGGGCTGAGCAGCAATCTTCCACAAATCACGATCACACCGCTCACTACGACGACAAGGGCGCAGACTTCGCCCCTTGGAGCCACATGCTGTCGCAAATCGCACGCTTCGGGCACGCATGCCCTGGGCAGCTAACAACTATCATGGACACGTCGTGGTAGGCCTCCGCGTCGCACGGGATGGAACCATCCTCGATTATCAGACGCTGGAAGCGTCGGGTGTCCCGGAGTTGGATGACGTTGCTGCCGAGGCGAGTCCACGCTGCGGATCTGCTGCCGCTACCGGACGACTATCCGGACGAGATCTTCGCGATCAATTTTGCCTTCTGGTACAACGAACAGGCGTACGGACTCGCTGCTGGGAAGCGCGCGTTTGGCCCCATACGGACGTTCTTGAGAGGGTCCACAACTACCAAGAATTCGCTGCCAAGTTCAAATTCCAGCTCTCCCACAAATACTGAAGCGGAGAGAACATCGTCGAGCACAGTTGTGTTCACCGACGGAGCCCGCCTCGCGGTCGAGAAATATGAAGTCCGTGACGGCGTCGTGATTCTCCAGCGACTCGATGGAAAGCTCCAGTCTGTCCCCCGGTCCGCGGTAGATCTCGAAGCAACGGAGCGCGCTTCGCAAGGAGAAACCTCTGGCATA
Organism: Candidatus Marinacidobacterales bacterium; assembly: GCA_965197495.1. Taxonomy (GTDB): domain Bacteria; phylum Acidobacteriota; class Vicinamibacteria; order Marinacidobacterales; family SMYC01; genus SMYC01. Next base: position 8,359,475 of record OZ240210.1, on the reverse strand, counting down.
GCAAGCGATGCACCACCCCAAACGTACCTCGCTCCGAAGTGCGACGAGTCGTACATTGAGGTCCTACGGTTAGCCGATTCTATCCTGGTGGCGAGTCCGTGATAGGCAAGATTGAGGCAAATTTGGTCGCGAAGTGGTTGTTTAGAATTTACCTGGACGCATCGCGAGAGACAAGAGTGTCGACGCTGAGGCAGTAAGTAGTTATTGAAGGGTGTGACGAGGTTCAAGACACAGCAAGAGCGTGTCCTTAGCGGCTGGGCGTCAATGGAGGTTGAGCGTTGGTTCGGGGGGTGCTCTTTGTCGCGAAGGGTTGTTGTTCGGTTTGGCCAGAATGCGACGGATGGATGCGGGCTCGGTGACGAAAGCAACGATTTTCATCTGGGCTCCGCATCGACAGGTCAAAGGGTCGACGTGGTAGATTTTGTAAATAAGCTCCGCCCATCGTTTGCGCACCGCGCGTTTCGCGGGGGCAGGTTCTGCCTCCCTTGCCCTTCTTCCTTGTTTTGCTCGGAGTCGCGACCATGCGGGATTGAGGAGCGAACGCGGTTGGCATAGGTCCCATAGAAATGCACGAGATGCTTGTTGGGCTCGGGGATGTGGATGAGCACGCGGGCTATAAACTCTAGCGGGTCGATGGGCTCGCTGTCGCCGACATCCTGTCGGGCTTTGGGCTCATAAATGAGGATTCCGGATCCGGGATGAAAGCGAAGTCGTGACAAGTTCACGGGCGCTCGGTGCAAGTAGCAAGCGAGTCGATGGAGCCCTTCGGTATCGCTGGGATAGACGGTGGTGTGATTATGAACGTTGAAACCCGAATGGCGCCAAGAAAGCAGCAAGTCGATGCGCTCTTCGGAAATGAGGTCGCGGTCTCGTAGAAATCGGAGAAGCTTATGACGAAAGGCGAGCTCTGCCTTGTGGGGGTCGACGTAGGGGATGGGATGCCACTGGCCGTTTGCGAGGAAGACCCCACGTCTAACGATGGCGTGTATATGGGGATTGAATTTCGGTTCTCCTGTCGTTTCGGGGGATCTGATTTGTGTTGGAGGGCATGGCCTATGGACGCTGCCGCGATTGTGGAAAACGCCGGAAACTCCGGGCGAGAGAGGCGTTTAGGGAAAGGTTGTGAGCACGTACAAACGTGGAGCGGCGTTTTCCACAATCGCTTGGAAAACGCTTCGCGTTTCCCACGAGCGCCCACAGGCCCCTCCTGATATATATACAAGAAAGATTAATTCATATGGAATAAGGAAGGGGGGGTCGATTAGTGGAGGCTATGGAAAACGCCCTTCCAGGCTTCGAAGAGAACTCAGTCGTGAGCAAGGTCTGAACGACCAGAACCGTGGGGGCGTTTCCCACAGCCTCGTCTCCCGCTGAGGGGCAGTGGCATTTGGTGAGGCCCGTGGGTTGAGAGGGTAAGCCATGTGTAGATGCGCATCGGCGAGAACGCTAGAATCTTTTTTGGTTCTCCTGTCGTTTCTGGGGATCTGATTTGGGCGCGAGGGTATGGCCTATGGACGCTGCCGCGATTGTGGAAAACACCGGAAACTCCTGGAGAGAGAGGCGTTAGGGATGGGTTGTGAGCAGGTACAAACGTAGCAGCGGCGTTTTCCACAATCGCTTGGAAAACGCTTCGCGTTTCCCACAAGCGCCCACAGGCCCCTCCTGATATATACAAGAAGGATTCATTCATTTGGAATAAGGAAGGGGAGGCATCGATCAGTGGAGGCTATGGAAAACGCCCTTCCAGGCTTCGAAGAGAGCTCAGTCGTGAGCAAGGCCTTGAACGATCCGGACCGTGGGGGCGTTTCCCACAGCCTCGTTTCGCGCTGCGGGGCAGTGGCATTTGGTGAGGCCTGTGGGTTGAGAGGGTAAGCCATGTTTAGATGCGCATCGGCGAGAACGCTAGAATCCTTTTTCGGCAAGAAAAAGGAGCGTTCTCGCGATGCGCGTTACCACGTTAGTCAACAAGCTCATCGGATTGCAAGGCCTGTGGGTCCGAAATTTCCACTTCCAGGCGGACAAAGCCAGAGTGGTGGTGGATGTCGTACCACGGAGGAGGAAGCCTCTGTGCGGGGTTTGCGGTCGAAAGGTCCGCAAGAACAAAGATCGCTACAATCGTTACTGGCGGCACTTGGATCTGTTCGGTGTCCGGAGCTATCTTCGCTACTCGATCCGGCGAGTGGTTTGTCGGCGTTGTGGCGTGGTCAAAGAAAAGGTGCCTTGGGCCGACAAGGGGAGCCGCTTTACCAAGAGCTTCGAACAAGAGGTAGCGTGGCTCGCCGCCGCGAGATGTGGCTTGTGCGACATTCAGGAGCGTCGTTTTCTCCGTCGGCGGGTTGATCCAAGCCTGAGGAGGCAAAACGGGAGGTTGTGGCGTTCCGCGAACGAAGCGTTCGGGATGAGTCCGATGAGCTTCGAGAAGGATCTGGCGCCGAGCGGTGGTGAGCTGTTCGGCGTGACCATAGTGAACGTCGGCCGGCGTCATGAAGCCGATTCCTGAGTGCCGGTGCTCGTAGTTGTAGTAGTCGAAGAAACCGCCGCAGAACAGCCGGCCGTCTTCGGCGGAACCAAAACGGCTCGGAAACTGAGGGCAGTACTTCATCGTCTTGAACTGGGACTCGGAGTAGGGATTGTCGTTCGAGACGTAAGGTCTGGAGTGGGTCTTGGTAACTCCGAGGTCAGCCAGGAGCAGAGCCACGGGCTTGCTTCTCATCGAGCTGCCACGGTCCGCGTGAAGGGTGAGCTGGTCGGGTTCAATGTCCTGCTTGCGACAGCTCTCGGCGATGAGGCGTTGCGCGAGCGCCGCACTTTCTCGGTGAGCCAGCATCCAGCCAACCACGTAGCGGGAGAAGATGTCGAGGATGACGTAGAGGTAGTAGTAGGTCCACTTGACGGGGCCACGAAGCTTCGTAATATCCCACGACCAAACCTGGTTGGGCGCTTCGGCCAGCAGCTCCGGCTTCGTGTAGTTCGGATGGCGCCGTTGGTTCCGGCGCTCTCGGACCTCGCCGTGCTCCTCCAAAATCCGATACATCGTGCGAATCGAGCAGAGGTAGGTTCCCTCGTCCAGAAGCGTGGCCCACACCTGGGCGGGCGCCTTGTCGACGAACCGCTCACAGTGCAAGGCCCCGAGGACTTCCTCGCGCTCAGTCTCGTCGAGGGCTCGGTGCGGCCGAGGACGCCGCTTCGGTTCGGGCGTCACCTGGCGCCTGCGATACAGCGTGGAACGAGCCACACCCAGAGCCTCGCAGGCTTCCGTCGTCTGCCCAATCTGCCCCGCCAGCTCCTCGGCCGCCACCATCAGTCGTTCTCGTAGCTGTCGAGTGGATTCAGGGGGACCCCCAGTAATTCGGAGGTTTTTTTTTGGTCTCCAACATCGTCTCCACCCGAGCCAGGCGACGTTGGAGCCGGGCGTTCTCGCGCTCGAGCTCCTTGACCCGTGGATCCTCGGCCTTTGCCTTCCGGCCTCGCTTTCTCGAGGCCAACCCCGCTTTGGCGACCTCGTCACGTTGGCGGCGCCAACTCGATAAATGCGACGAGTACAGGCCCTCTCGACGCAGAAGAGCAGCAACGTCACCGTCACCCTTGCAGGCATCGGCCTCACGCACTATCCGCAGCTTGTACTCCGCGGTAAAGCGTCGACGCTTCGCTTGCTCGCTCACTTCGGGATCCGGGACCCCCGCCGCATCGCGGCCGGCGGGATCTCCAGTCGCCCTACGGGCTCCCTCCGATCCCGCCGAGGTCTCTCTCTCAATCAACATACTCATGCATTGATCCTCCTCCGCCCTCTACACTAATTTCAAGGGGCGAAGTGTCTCAGCGATGTTGGCACAGAGGGCCGCAAGAACAAAGATCGCTACAATCGCTACTGGCGGCACTTGGACCTGTTCGGAGTCCGGACCTATCTTCGCTACTCGATCCGACGAGTGGTATGTCGGCGGTGTGGAGTGGTCAGAGAAAAGGTGCCTTGGGCCGACAAGGGAAGCCGCTTTACCAAAAGCTTCGAACAAGAGGTAGCGTGGCTGGCACAGAGGACGGACGTCAGCGCCGTAGCGAACTATTTCCGAGTGACGTGGCGTTCGGTGCGACGGATCATCCAGCGAGTGGTTGCCGAGCAGCGGGATGAGCGGCGCGAGCTCGACGGATTGCGGGTGATTGGGATGGACGAGATCAGCTACCGCAAACGCCACAAGTACTTAACAGTGGTAATAGACCATCTCAGCGGCCGGGTCGTCTGGGCGGGAAAGGAGCGCAAGGCCAAGACGCTGCTGCGGTTTTTCCGCAAGCTCGGACCACAAAGAGCCGCGGAGCTCGAAGCGGTCAGCATGGACATGTGGGAGCCGTACATAACTGTCGTCGGCAAAAAGGCTCCTCAGGCACGGGTGATCTTTGACCGCTTCCACATCGTCAAGCATCTGAACGAGGCCGTGGATAAGACCGGCGCGAGCTGGTGCGCGAGCTCAAAGGGACTGCCCGACGCAACCTCAAGAACACCAAGTTTCCCCTTCTCAAGGCCAAACACAACCGCAGCGCGAAAGACAAACGGGTGCTCCGCGAGCAGGTGCGAGCTAATCGTCGCCTCTACCGCGCCATGCTTCTGCGCGACGACTTCATGGACCTCTACACCTACAAAACCGAGACATGGGCCAAGAAGTTTCTCCGAGGATGGCTGCGGCGCGCTATGAGCTCGAGGATAGAGCCCGTCAAACGCGCGGCGAAGATGATCCGCAGCCACTTCGATGGCGTCATCGCGTGGGTCACGTGGAGACTCAGCAACGGCCGACTCGAAGGAATGAACAACAAAATCCGGCTGCTGAGCCACCGCAGCTTTGGACTCCACTCTGCCGAAGCTCTCATCAGTCTCGTCTACCTAGTTCCTGTCCAGAAACACCATAACTTGTGGTGTGCGAGAGACCTATCGAAGATGTGGGTATTATACGTTTTCGGAAGGGGCTTCGTGGGGTTGAGAGCGAATGAAAATCTTGGACGAAACGAGAGGCGAATTGTTAGCAATCCATGGCTATAAGGGGCGGAAGAGTAATAGTTGTTATCATAATAAGTGTCTTGCCATCATCAGTAGGTTGCAGGTGATGATGGAACTCCATACGTACGATTTAAAAGAAGGCAATGAGCGCCATGTGCATCGGTCGAGACCAAAGACTCGTTTCAAGAACGAAATGACGCCTTCGATTCCGCAGCGAAATCGCCGCAGGCGTTGATAGACCCAGGAACTCTTGACCATATCGGTCACCGCGAAATGAGCCTTGGTAAAGGCAACATCTTCAACTCCCTTGCCTTTGATGGCTTCCAAGTTTGCCTTTGAAGAAAACGCGCCATCGTAGGCAACCTGGCGCGGGGCCCGTTCGTAGAGTTCGACTTGACGGTCGATCATGGTTTCCGCGAGAGTTGAATCGGACGGATTCCCATCCAAGATCACGCAATCCAAAATCATCGAGGACGAGCCACCAGTCATACACACCTTGTGGCCGTAGAGAGTCTCGCGCCGATCTTTGCGAATAATGTCGGTGTGTTCTTCGAAGATAGAAACGACCTTTTCCTCCGCAGGCACACGCTCTTCGTCGATCACTCGGCGTTGGGTTTGGTTGATGACTTTCTTGGTGAGGACGAGAAAGTGCTCAAAATCCGCGGCGATCCTCTCCGCGCTCGCTCGCTTCACAGGCTCGGTCAAGCCCGACTCTTCCAACTGTTCTGCAACGCGTTGAGCGGAGCGATAGGTTTCTTCCGTCACCTTCAGTAGATCTCGATAGACGCCACGCCTTTGTTGCTTATCCTTCGCGTTCAGAACTCCCAGTCGACGTCTCTTCGCTCGACGCGTTCGATTGCCGAAGACCACTACTGTACCCAGCAGTTCGCGAGCTCGGCACATCACGCGAGTGAGAACCCGAACACAGTCATAAAGAAGCTCGGAGTCTGTAGGCGGATGAATGTTTGATTCCACTACCGTGCAGTCCACTCGTACTTTTCTTCCCTTTTCGATCCCAGCATCCTCGGCAACGCTCACCAGCTCTCGGTTGATCTGCTCCAGCGTTTCGAACTTCACGGCTTTGATGTTTGCTGCTAGGGTCGACTTCGACGGGGTCGGCTCTATGATGCCGAGCTGGCAAAACGTCCGATAGCTTCGAGAGTCTGCCAAGTGAAACGCCAGCTCCCGATAGGTGAACTGATTCAGCTGCTTCACCAACAACGCCCGGAGAACCTGCTCCGCGCTCATTCCCCCACGACCAACATCGCTCCCTGCCGGTGGGGTGACCGACCTTAGGTCTTGCAGTACCAGCTCATTGAGCTTAGGATGGGCATCGAGTAGCGACGAGATCGTTTCGAGTTCGCGTGCGTGCTCCAGCTCCAGCCAGGGCTCACGTAGATTTGGCTGTGGGTTGATCGTTTTTCGCATTTAGGGCTGGTCTCCTTTGGAGTTAAGTCATTTAGAATCGGATGTTTTCAACGACACGATCCTAATCGACACCCCCTCAGAAGACTAGCCCTAAATTTGCGATTTCTCCTTTTTTCTCAATTCCTTACAGGCTTCAGGACGGGTACTACCTAAACTGTGGCGGTCTCACCCTCGAGAGGATCCACTGAAATGGCAGGAGAGGCGTTTTTCTTTAACTCGAAAAGGGGACGCGCAAGCTTCATGACTGCGACTGCGGAAACAGTGTGGAAGGAACGGCTTTCGGCGATGGACACGAGCATCGAGGCGATCCAGCTCCCCGGCAAGAGCGAGGAGCGGCTTGCACAGGACGAGGAGTGGTGTGTCGTCACCGTCGAAGGCAGCCAAAGACGAATCCGTTTTCATGATTACGCGGCCATCTTCGATATCCCCGGACTCTACGAAAGGCTCTTCTACGACCGCCTCGAGTGCATCTCCCCGTTTCGAGTTACGCGTCTCCTTGCCGACGTGATGCGCGAGCAAGGTCAGTCGCCCGACGATTTGAGGGTGCTCGATTTGGGAGCGGGCAACGGCATGGTGGGCGATGAGTTCCAGAGCCTCGGCGTGGACACCATCGTCGGTGTCGACATCATCCCGGAAGCCCGCTCGGCGACGGGGCGAGACCGAAAAGGAATCTATCAGGAATACCTCGTCACGGACATGACGGATTTGCCGACGGACAAGGCCCAGCGGCTGGTGTCCAAAGAGCTCAATTGCCTGACCACGGTCGCGACGCTGGGCTTTGGCGACATTCCACCGAAGGCATTCTCGACAGCACTTTCCCTGATCTCAACGCCGGGCTGGCTCGCCTTCAATATCAAAGAAGATTTCTTGCAGGAACGGGACGACTCTGGTTTTGCCCGCATGGTCCGAGAGCTCAGCCGCCTCGGGGTGATTCGCATCGAGTCGTATCGACGGTACCGGCACCGTCTCGCGACCGACGGACGCCCCCTCTACTACGTGGCCATGATCGCGAGCAAGCAGAAGGAAGTTCCACTTTGTATGACCCAAGGCGCCGGCCCACCGCGCCCGCAGTGATCGCCTTTCGCGACATCTCCAAAACCTTCGACGAAGGTCGGAGCTTTGCTCCTGGTGACGGTTACGGTTAGCCGATTCTATCCTGGTGGCGAGTCCGTGATAGGCAAGATTGAGGCAAATTTGGTCGCGAAGTGGTTGTTTAGAATTTACCTGGACGCATCGCGAGAGACAAGAGTGTCGACGCTGAGGCAGTAAGTAGTTATTGAAGGGTGTGACGAGGTTCAAGACACAGCAAGAGCGTGTCCTTAGCGGCTGGGCGTCAATGGAGGTTGAGCGTTGGTTCGGGGGGTGCTCTTTGTCGCGAAGGGTTGTTGTTCGGTTTGGCCAGAATGCGACGGATGGATGCGGGCTCGGTGACGAAAGCAACGATTTTCATCTGGGCTCCGCATCGACAGGTCAAAGGGTCGACGTGGTAGATTTTGTAAATAAGCTCCGCCCATCGTTTGCGCACCGCGCGTTTCGCGGGGGCAGGTTCTGCCTCCCCTTGCCCTTCTTCCTTGTTTTGCTCGGAGTCGCGACCATGCGGGATTGAGGAGCGAACGCGGTTGGCATAGGTCCCATAGAAATGCACGAGATGCTTGTTGGGCTCGGGGATGTGGATGAGCACGCGGGCTATAAACTCTAGCGGGTCGATGGGCTCGCTGTCGCCGACATCCTGTCGGGCTTTGGGCTCATAAATGAGGATTCCGGATCCGGGATGAAAGCGAAGTCGTGACCACATGTAACCACGGTGTGAACGCAAATCTAATTCCTTGAACAGTCCTTCGGAAGGTCGTCTGCTACCGGCGCTCAATGCCGTTTTTTTTACCCTCGGCAAGGGAATCTTGAAAAGAAGCTTCACGGTATCGCCGTTGATGATGACCTCGCTGAGTACAGTTCTCGCCAGAGTTTGCTTTTCGTGAAAGGACATTTCGTCGAGCTTTCCGGCGATGGCGTTCGTGAAGTCTCGAATCCTCGTGAGGAGTTGCTTGCCTTCGGAAACGTTGTTGTTCTCCTCTTCGAGAGCACGGATGTCTGCTTCGAGTTCTTGGGTGCGGTTCATGATCTGGGTTGCTCGTTGTTCGAACTCCTCTTTGTCGAGAAAGGCGCCTTGAAACGCATCCAGCAATCGGTGACGCTCTGCATGGAGCTGGGACAATCGTTTCCGGGCGTTGTCCAGTTGCGCTGAGAGAAACGATTCATCGACGGAGCCACCTTTGCGGAGGATCGCCTGAGCTTTTAGCAGTAGTTCGGGGTTCAGGAGGTGACGGCGTATCTCCGTCCACACCAGATTGTCGATCGGCTGAGAGCGATAGTGATTGGGCCGACACGGAGGACGAGTCGAGACTCGATCTTGTCGATCGCATCGGTAGTAGAGGAGCTGCGGCCTGCGGGAAGTGTTCTTGGCGGTCACGCATGAGCACCGATACCCGCATCGTTCGCACCTCAGCAATCGCCGCAACAGCCATTGTTCTCGTTTGAGATTACGCGGGCTGAACTGTTGATTCTTTCCATGGCGCGCTTGAGAGCGCTCAAAGGTTTGTCGGTCGATAATGGAGGGGATGGTAATTGGAATCCACTCGGACTGGGGCCTCCAGAGTTTCTTGCGGCGAGGTGGTTTGCCGTCGGCCGCCGGGAGAATCTCTTCCTTGGAACGGTTGTAGTTCAACGTGCCCACATAGTCATCCCGACGCACAATCTTATGGACGCTCGATTCTCCCCACCGACTATTGCCCTTCGGTGTGGGGATGCCTTCTCGAGTGAGGCGTTTGGCGATTTGCCGGATGCTTGTCGATTCGTCCGCGTGCCAGCGAAAGATCTTCCTCACCACCTCGGCCTGCACGTTATCGATCACCACGTGAGCCGCAACGTCACCTTGTCGCGCCACGTGGTGGTAGTCATAAGGCACGCCGGTCCAGAAAATCTCCCCCTGGCGAGCTCGGTAAAGCTTGCCGCGACGATAGCGTTCGGCAAGCTTCGCGCGTTCATATTCCGCCACCGCGCCCTGTATCTGAACCAATAGGGCTGAATGAGGATCTTCTGGCGGTGGCTGCTCGAGAAACATCACCGGTGTGCCGAAACGCTCGAACTCCTCGAGGATAAGGATCAGGTAGGCGTACTTGCGTGAAAGGCGATCGGGGGAGTGAACCAATACCGCATCGAAAGCGCCTGCTTGTGCACCATCACGGAGCCGGTCGAGCTCGGGACGCGCGAGCAACGCGCCACTGTAACCGTCATCCGTGCAAACGTAGCTCTCGTCAAGCTCGAACTGGTGTTCGGTGGCGTAGTTGCGCAGCGCTTCGATCTGCGAAGCTATCGTCCCCTTCTTCTCCTGAACTTTGCTGGAAACCCGTGCGTACAACGCGACTCTCATGCTCTTCGACTCCATGGTTTACGTTTTCTTATCTACTGTCATTCATCATTATTGATCCGGACGGGACTACAGGGCCGCGCGGCTCGGCGACCAACGACGAAAGCGAGGTCGATGCGCGCGAGCAGTTGGCTGATCAGCTGGCGGAATCACCCGAGCGTGGGGTGAGATAGTGAGATAGGGTGCGGCCGATCATTCGCTTGCGTCCGTCACGACATCCATGACCCAGATGTCGCCTATTTCCTCTCCCCAGCTGAAGTAGAGATAGCGATCGTCGGTCGCCAGGGCTAGCGCGCCCATCAGACTACGCTTCCCCACGAGGTCGGTCATGCGTCGCTCGTCTCCGCCATCGGCGGAAACCATCCAGATGTTTTGGTCCCGCAGGAAAAAGATAGAGCTCCCATCGGCGGACCAGCGAGCAACCCAGCCATCAGCATCAGCGATTCGCACCGCGTCCTCTCCCGTGCTGGACGCTTTCCACACTTCGATATTGACTTGAGTGAAAACGACATTGCTTCCAAAGGCAGTGATGTTCGCATAAACGATGTGATTCCCGTCAGCCGACCATTCAGGCGCAACCTGCCAGCCCGCCGCCTCGACCAGCGGCGCTCTGGAGCCGTCCTGCGTCGAAACGACCCAGATATCCGTCGACTTCCTCTCCCAGTACGCGACGTGTTGGCCGTCGGGCGAGAAGGTCGGTACGGTCGGTACATGCTCGAACTCCGGAGATTGGATCAGCGGTCGGACAACGCCTCCTTCGCTAGGCACGATGAAAAGGTCGCGCGTCCCGCCGCGGTGCGAGTGAAACACGACCTCCTTTCCATCCGCGGAATAGCGCGGCGCCCAATCAGGGCCCGGGTGCGTCGTCAACGCTCGCCACTCGCCACCGTCGAGCGGCACGACCCACAGGTCTAGATTCCCGGCGCGATCGGAATTCAACGCGAGCTCCGTCCCATCCGGTGAAACGTCCAACTCTTCGACGAAAGCTTGCTCCGACGAGACCGGCTCCGCATCGGCCCACGTTGCCGGACGGTCACGCAGGATCGGGAGTTACTCGAGTCGCTGTCGGGCGTCCGCATGATGGGCGCTCCGCCCTCGATTTGCTGCACCCAGATTTCCATTTTGCCGGTTTGGTTGGATTCGTACGCCAGCGTTTGTCCATCCGGTGACCAGGTTGGAAAATCTTCCACGCCGATGGCCGACGTAATCTGGCGCGCGTTCGTGAATGTTGGAACCGCCGGGCCCAGGTTCTCGAACGATGTCGGGACGATGTCGCTCCTCCATAGGACAACGAGAAGTCCGCCTCCCACGATCGCTATCCACGGGAGCGCGCGTCGTGAGGCAGGCGTACGAGGTGAGACGCCCGCATCCGCCATCGTCTCGCCGGAGTCCAAGGCACGGGCAAGCTCTTCGAGCTCGTTGCGCACGTCGATCGTTGTCTGGTATCGACGCGATGGATCCTTGGCCAAGCACCGTTTGACGATGCGTGCGATGTCGCGCGGCAGAGACGGCACGAGCTTCGTCAGCGATTGCGGCTCGTCTTTCAGAACCGCCGAAAGTGTAGACGCCGGCGTCTCTCCCCGGAACGGCCGCTCGCCGGTAAGCATCTCGTAGAAATTGACGCCCAGTGCGAAGACGTCGGAGCGGGCATCGACGCTCTTCCCTTCCGCCTGTTCGGGCGACATGTAGGCGACAGTCCCGAGAATCCGTCCCTCCTTCGTCATTTGCTCCGTGGGGAGATCGCTGTCGCTCGCTGCAGAACCGACTCCGGTACTCGGCTTCGCGAGACCGAAATCGAGGACTTTGATCCCGCCCTCTTTAGTCACGATGATGTTGTCCGGTTTCAAGTCACGGTGCGTGATGCCGTTTTCGTGGGCGGCGGCGGCTTCCGTGAGCGGTATTGCGAGATCCAGAAATTGACGAAGCGAGAACCCATGCCTCGGTAATGCGGCGGAGAGCGTCTTTCCCGTGACGTGCTCCATCGTGATGAAGTGGACGCCGTCGCTCTCTTCGACCGAGTAGACTTGAACGATGTTGGGATGATTCAGAGCGGCGATGGCCTTCGCTTCTCGCTTGAATCTTGCCCGGCGCTCTTCGCTCTCGGCAAACTCGGGCGGAAGAATCTTCAGTGCAATCTTCCGGTCCAGCTTGGTGTCCTGGGCTAGATAGACCTCTCCCGGTATACTCAAATCGTCTTTGAATCACAAAGAAACACAAATTTTGTTTTCAACAGGAGTAAGAAGGGTTCAGCTCCCTGTGGAAAAGTGGAAAAGGAGGACGATGGCGCATTTGGAAGGAGGCAGAGCTTGCAGCTGAGGTTATCCTGACGGAGCTTCAGAACGGTTGTGGGGAAATGAACTTCATATTGGGAGTCTTAGTTTTTGGTCTTGGTTCGTGCGACTGCCCATTGGGATGGAGTTTTCCCTCATGCCTACCGACATGGTTAGGAAACCTCAGGACAAGCCTGTAATGGAATGCCGGGATATGAAGGTGGGCGCATGAGTGGCCACCTGGGCGTGATTCCCACTCCGCGTGAAGATACAAGGTCAAGGAGAGTGATGATGAAACACAGAGTAGTAGGAATAGACCTGGGCATCCGCGCGCCGAGCGTAGCGATGGTGGCGGACACGGACGGCACGATCATTGGAAACGCCGTTCGGTTCGAGCTCGGCATCGATGAGCTGGAACGCGTGGAAGTGGCTGGGCTCGAAGGTGCCAAGGAAGGTACGAAGCTTCACGTCGTCATGGAGCAAACGTATCCAACGAGCGAGTACGTCACTGCCTTTTTCCTGGCTCGGGGACACAAAGTGAGCTTCGCGAAATCGAACCAGGTGAAGGAATTTCGGAAATGCCTTTCCCCGAAGGTGAAAACGGACGAGGTCGACGCGTTTATCATGGCACGCTTACCCTGGCTCGACCCCAAGCAGCTGGGGAGAACTTATGTTCCGCGGCCTGAGATTCGAGAGCTCAAGATACAGGTGAGCCAGCGGAACTCGATGGTGAAGCAGTTGGTGGACCTGAAGAATCAGCTCATTGCTTACGCCAACGCCGTTTGGCCCGGCATCAGTAGAGCGTTCGGAGATCTCGATTCCGCGCATGCTCGGAGCTTCCTCCGCGAGCAGAGGCCTAAAACCATCGCCACGCTACAAGTCGACGAGCTAGCCCATGTTTCCCTTTTAGGTGTCTAAGTCATCGAAAACAAAGGATCGAGATCGGCGGTTTGTCTCTACGCTGACAGCACCTCCTCGGAGAAGGCTGGCGGGTCGCGTTCAACGATGCCGAGTGCAGTCAGGATCGAGTTGGCGCGAGCGGTGCCGCGCGTGACGACGCGCTTAGTCCGCCCAGAACCCAGCTGTAAGTCGACGACCCGGACCGAGCGTAGCGCTTGTAGTGCCTCGGTTGCGGACAGGTCGAGTTCGGCGACCTTGAGCTTTTTCTCAAGAGCCCGATGCACAAGGAAGGCCAGCGTAGCTACGAAAAGATGTGCCTCCACACGCTCATCGGTCTGGTGGTAAACGGGACGCATCTCAATGACATCCTTAAGGCATGAGAAGGCTCGCTCGACCTCGTTTAGGTCCTTGTAAAGGCGCACGGCGTCGACCGGAGAGAGGTTTTGCTCCTCGGTTTGAATAACGTACTTACCCTCGTAGGCTTGCTCGCGCTTGAGGTTGACGGGGTGCTCGAAGAAGCGGAAGCGACCGTTTTTGTACTCCCAGTCGTAGTAACGGTGACCGTGGTGGCGTGCCTGTATGCGCGCGCCGTCGTCTTTGCAGCCCGACGAGATAGCCCTGCTTGCGCGAGCGCACCACTGCCAGGCTGTCGCTCGTTACCATCCCTCGGTCGCCGACAAAAACCACGCGGTGCGAACCGAATCGTTCGTTGAGATCGTTGAGCACCTGCGGCACCGTTTTCGCGTCACGCCAGTTGCCGGCGAAAACATGGTGGGCGATCGGCCAACCGTCCACCATCACCAGACCGATAAGCACTTGCCGGTTACGCGGTCTGCGGTCGCGACTGTAGCCGTGGGCGCCGAGCCCCGGAGGGCCTTGACCTTCGAAGTACGTCGACGTCAGGTCGTAAAACACCATGTCAACCTCAAGCGAAAACAGATCCCGCAAGCGCAAAAACAGCTCCTTCTCGATCTGTTCTTTGCGGGCATGCAGCTGGTCGAGCGTTCGGTACCATTGCTTGAGTTGGCGAAACTCCACGCGAACCCGCGGGGAGCGACTCGCTCGCCGTTCCCCATCATCGCGCCACTGCGGCACCCACCGCCGCCCCTGCCGGTCGCAGACGAAGTCGGTCTCGAGCCAGCGCGCCAGACCGTGCTCGCTTGACGGAGCACATAGCCGGTTGGCGACCAGCACCAAAGCTCGCTCGCTTAGCGCCACTCCGTCCCGCTTGCCGCGGCCCCCGAGCCGGTCGAGAATCTGCTCCAGCCCGAACTCGCGCCACAGCGTCGCCGTCACCAGCATCGGACCCCAATCCCACGCGTCTGCCCCCGCGACCTGCTCGGCTGCTCGCTCGGTGTCGGCCGGTTCACCGGCCCCAAGCAACCGATTGAGGGAGTCGAGATTGGCAACTAGGAGATCCTTGCGCCCCAAGTTGCACACTACGCGTTGCTTCGGCTTGCCGTGCTCCAGATACGACTCGACCAGGCGGACATACTCATGTTGAACCCCTTTGCCGCCTGCGGCCCGAACGATGCGGAAGAACATAACCTGTCCTCACGCATACTACATGTCATTGTCCACGATTACAACGTATTAATGGCGCTCAAAGCACAATCTCTGTCTCTATGTTTTGGGCGAAATTCAACCCCCGTTCCTTTGAATTCAGTCACTTACGAGCGTTAGGGTGCTTAAAGGGTAAACATGGGCTAGCAGAACTTCTGAAGGACCGGGGACGAATTCAGAAGAGCTATGCCAAGCGTTTGGCCGCCAAGTTGTTGGTCATCGCGCAACGAACCCTCAGCCTACATCATCTCTTGCCTGAGGAGCAAATTGAATCGACTCTAGCTCACACCATCGAGTTGGTCGAGATGGTCGAGGAGCTCGAGCTCCGACTCCGCACCAAGGAGAAGCGGCTCGATGAAGCTTACGTGCGTTGCGATCCAGAACGATTGCTCATGAGTATTCCGGGCATCGCCGAGAAGACCGCCCCGACCATCTTCTGCTACTTCGGTGAACCTGAGCGCTTTGCCTCAACGTGCAAGGCGCAGGGATTTGCAGGAATGTTTCCGGAAACAGATGCCACCGGTCTCTTGGATCGTAAAGGAACCCACATTACCAAGGCCGGACCGGCTCTTCTCAGGCGCGACCTCTTCCTCGCCGCCGATCACTTTCGTCACCACGACCCTCACGGTGCGCGGCTGTACCACGATCTGATGGTTCATCGCGGAAAACACCACAACTCTGCCCTGTGTGTGATTTGTCAGGATTATGACCCCACTTGAGGGCGTGTTTTTCAGAAACATTCCCCACCCCATTTTCAGAGACATGACCCCGGCAAAGGGGTGAGTTTTTCAGAAACATGACCCCACTTTTCGGAGTCATGACCCCACCCCTTTGAGGCCGAGCTCGGCTGTGCGAGCCTTCTTGGAAACAAAGAGGTCGTATTGGCATACAGGGAGCACGGTATGTGGGAAGTTCTGGATGTTCTGAAACGGCACCATCGAGGGGAGAGCCAGCGAAGGATAGCTGTAGCCACCGGTCGGGGCCGGAAGACGATTCGCGCGTATATACGAGAGGCGAAGAAACTAGGCTGGTCGAAGGAGGTTCCACCGGATGACGAGCTCGCGTCGCGGGTGGCGCAGCGACGCCAGCCGGGCCATGGTCGGCGCGGCGTGGAGCCCGTACTGTGCCGAAATTCGGCCGATCACTTTGAACGTCAATCTAATGCGACGCTGATCGTTGGTGAAACGTATGCGACGTTCGCCGAGCTGCTCCCGGAGAACTCGATTATCTTCCTTGAGGTATTCGATCGCATCCTGTTGGGGGCTGACCCATCCGGCAAAAGTCAGCGCGAGGAATTGCCATAGGTACGATTGCATGCGCTGGATTCTAAGCAACAAAGGCGTCGCGTCTATCGAGATCTACTGAAGGTGACGGAAGAAACCTATCGCTCCGCTCAACGCGTTGCAGCACAGTTGGAAGAGTCGGGCTTGACCGAGCCGGTGAAGCGAGCGAGCGCGGAGAGGATCGCCGCGGATTTTGAGCACTTTCTCGTCCTCACCAAGAAAGTCATCAACCAAACCCAACGCCGAGTGATCGACGAAGAGCGTGTGCCTGCGGAGGAAAAGGTCGTTTCTATCTTCGAAGAACACACCGACATTATTCGCAAAGATCGGCGCGAGACTCTCTACGGCCACAAGGTGTGTATGACTGGTGGCTCGTCCTCGATGATTTTGGATTGCGTGATCTTGGATGGGAATCCGTCCGATTCAACTCTCGCGGAAACCATGATCGACCGTCAAGTCGAACTCTACGAACGGGCCCCGCGCCAGGTTGCCTACGATGGCGCGTTTTCTTCAAAGGCAAACTTGGAAGCCATCAAAGGCAAGGGAGTTGAAGATGTTGCCTTTACCAAGGCTCATTTCGCGGTGACCGATATGGTCAAGAGTTCCTGGGTCTATCAACGCCTGCGGCGATTTCGCTGCGGAATCGAAGGCGTCATTTCGTTCTTGAAACGAGTCTTTGGTCTCGACCGATGCACATGGCGCTCATTGCCTTCTTTTAAATCGTACGTATGGAGTTCCATCATCACCTGCAACCTACTGATGATGGCAAGACACCTATTACGATAACAACTATTACTCTTCCGCCCCTTATAGCCATGGATTGCTAACAATTCGCCTCTCGTTTCGTCCAAGATTTTCATTCGCTCTCAACCCCACGAAGCCCCTTCCGAAAACGTATAATACCCACATCTTCGATAGGTCTCTCGCACACCACAAGTTATGGTGTTTCTGGACAGGAACTAACTAGTACCCGTCCTGAAGCCTGTAAGGGATTGAGAAAAAAGGAGAAATCGCAAATTTAGGGCTAGTCTTCTGAGGGGGTGTCGATTAGGATCGTGTCGTTGAAAACATCCGATTCTAAATGACTTAACTCCAAAGGAGACCAGCCCTAAATGCGAAAAACGATCAACCCACAGCCAAATCTACGTGAGCCCTGGCTGGAGCTGGAGCACGCACGCGAGCTCGAAACGATCTCGTCGCTACTCGATGCCCATCCTAAGCTCAATGAGCTGGTACTGCAAGACCTAAGGTCGGTCACCCCACCGGCAGGGAGCGATGTTGGTCGTGGGGGAATGAGCGCGGAGCAGGTTCTCCGGGCGTTGTTGGTGAAGCAGCTGAATCAGTTCACCTATCGGGAGCTGGCGTTTCACTTGGCAGACTCCCGAAGCTATCGGACGTTTTGCCAGCTCGGCATCATAGAGCCGACCCCGTCGAAGTCGACCCTAGCAGCAAACATCAAAGCCGTGAAGTTCGAAACGCTGGAGCAGATCAACCGAGAGCTGGTGAGCGTTGCCGAGGATGCTGGGATCGAAAAGGGAAGAAAAGTACGAGTGGACTGCACGGTAGTGGAATCAAACATTCATCCGCCTACAGACTCCGAGCTTCTTTATGACTGTGTTCGGGTTCTCACTCGCGTGATGTGCCGAGCTCGCGAACTGCTGGGTACAGTAGTGGTCTTCGGCAATCGAACGCGTCGAGCGAAGAGACGTCGACTGGGAGTTCTGAACGCGAAGGATAAGCAACAAAGGCGTCGCGTCTATCGAGATCTACTGAAGGTGACGGAAGAAACCTATCGCTCCGCTCAACGCGTTGCAGCACAGTTGGAAGAGTCGGGCTTGACCGAGCCTGTGAAGCGAGCGAGCGCGGAGAGGATCGCCGCGGATTTTGAGCACTTTCTCGTCCTCACCAAGAAAGTCATCAACCAAACCCAACGCCGAGTGATCGACGAAGAGCGTGTGCCTGCGGAGGAAAAGGTCGTTTCTATCTTCGAAGAACACACCGACATTATTCGCAAAGACCGGCGCGAGACTCTCTACGGCCACAAGGTGTGTATGACTGGTGGCTCGTCCTCGATGATTTTGGATTGCGTGATCTTGGATGGGAATCCGTCCGATTCAACTCTCGCGGAAACCATGATCGACCGTCAAGTCGAACTCTACGAACGGGCCCCGCGCCAGGTTGCCTACGATGGCGCGTTTTCTTCAAAGGCAAACTTGGAAGCCATCAAAGGCAAGGGAGTTGAAGATGTTGCCTTTACCAAGGCTCATTTCGCGGTGACCGATATGGTCAAGAGTTCCTGGGTCTATCAACGCCTGCGGCGATTTCGCTGCGGAATCGAAGGCGTCATTTCGTTCTTGAAACGAGTCTTTGGTCTCGACCGATGCACATGGCGCTCATTGCCTTCTTTTAAATCGTACGTATGGAGTTCCATCATCACCTGCAACCTACTGATGATGGCAAGACACTTATTATGATAACAACTATTACTCTTCCGCCCCTTATAGCCATGGATTGCTAACAATTCGCCTCTCGTTTCGTCCAAGATTTTCATTCGCTCTCAACCCCACGAAGCCCCTTCCGAAAACGTATAATACCCACATCTTCGGTAGGTCTCTCGCACACCACAAGTTATGGTGTTTCTGGACAGGAACTAACTAGTACCCGTCCTGAAGCCTGTAAGGGATTGAGAAAAAGGAGAAATCGCAAATTTAGGGCTAGTCTTCTGAGGGGGTGTCGATTAGGATCGTGTCGTTGAAAACATCCGATTCTAAATGACTTAACTCCAAAGGAGACCAGCCCTAAATGCGAAAAACGATCAACCCACAGCCAAATCTACGTGAGCCCTGCTGGAGCTGGAGCACGCACGCGAACTCGAAACGATCTCGTCGCTACTCGATGCCCATCCTAAGCTCAATGAGCTGGTACTGCAAGACCTAAGGTCGGTCACCCCACCGGCAGGGAGCGATGTTGGTCGTGGGGGAATGAGCGCGGAGCAGGTTCTCCGGGCGTTGTTGGTGAAGCAGCTGAATCAGTTCACCTATCGGGAGCTGGCGTTTCACTTGGCAGACTCTCGAAGCTATCGGACGTTTTGCCAGCTCGGCATCATAGAGCCGACCCCGTCGAAGTCGACCCTAGCAGCAAACATCAAAGCCGTGAAGTTCGAAACGCTGGAGCAGATCAACCGAGAGCTGGTGAGCGTTGCCGAGGATGCTGGGATCGAAAAGGGAAGAAAAGTACGAGTGGACTGCACGGTAGTGGAATCAAACATTCATCCGCCTACAGACTCCGAGCTTCTTTATGACTGTGTTCGGGTTCTCACTCGCGTGATGTGCCGAGCTCGCGAACTGCTGGGTACAGTAGTGGTCTTCGGCAATCGAACGCGTCGAGCGGTCAAGCCCGACTCTTCCAACTGTGCTGCAACGCGTTGAGCGGACCGATAGGTTTCTTCCGTCACCTTCAGTAGATCTCGATAGACGCGACGCCTTTGTTGCTTATCCTTCGCGTTCAGAACTCCCAGTCGACGTCTCCCGATTGGCCTAATCTCATGTAGATCATCGCGATTTGGTATGGCGGAACGTATGGTAAGCCAGGATTCAACCGGCGGTGAAAATATCACATGGAACTTGTGCCCGGACAGTCTGGACCAGGACGCGGGTTTCGACG
Organism: Candidatus Marinacidobacterales bacterium; assembly: GCA_965197495.1. Taxonomy (GTDB): domain Bacteria; phylum Acidobacteriota; class Vicinamibacteria; order Marinacidobacterales; family SMYC01; genus SMYC01. Next base: position 8,339,960 of record OZ240210.1, on the reverse strand, counting down.
GGTGCTAAAACGTTCACGTCCTTGAAACTTCCACGAGCTCGGACTGCCGCTTGATCGTCGCGTCGAACGGGACCTTCAGCTGATAAAGAAGGTTCTCGTGTTCTTCGTCCGGGAGACGTTCAGGCCGTAACGCACTTTCGTCACGTCGGCGTAGACGAGGGTGCCGAATAGACGATCCCAGATCGAGAAGATGTTGCCGTAATTCGTGTCGGTCCAGGGAAGCTCGAAATGGTGATGGAACTTGTGGAGGTTCGGCGTCACGAACACGAAGCTCAGTGGCCTACCCGGTGTTCGAACGGCTGGACGTTTCGAGCGTCACCCGGCTTCGCCCCGAGCCGCTCCGCGATCCGAAGTTCATTGCGGACGTGCATTTGGGAAAGCTCGCGCGCTACCTGAGGCTCCTGGGTTTCGATACCGTCTATGAGCGTGATTTGGACGACACCGGTATCGCCCTCCGTGCCCGCGATGAGGGGCGGATTGTGCTCACGCGCGATCTTGGGCTACTCAAGAGGAACGCGGTCACGCACGCGCACGCGGTTCGCTCGATGGATCCTGACGGCCAGCTCAAAGAGGTCGTCGAGGCGTTCGACCTCCGGAGCCGTATCGCGCCCTTTACACGCTGCCTGAAGTGCAGCGGTACGGTTCGAAAGGTCGATAAGGCGGAAGTCGAGCACCAGCTTCCGAAGCATACGCGAAGGGAGTACGACCGCTTCCTTCGCTGCGAGAACTGCGCGTCGATCTACTGGCCCGGCGCCCATTTCGCGAGGCTTCGCGCCCTCGTCGACTCGGTCTCGGCCGAATAACCTCTGAACGATCCCGATTACGATCCGGAGCGCGCACCGACCTTCACTCGATGAGCCAGGAACTCGATGAGAGTCGCCGCGTCGGGCAAAAGAAAAAGCCCGGCAAACGGCCGGGCTCTCTTAGCGTAGGCTTCTCGAGCCGTTCATATCATTTTGCGGCGGAAGAGCAGGCCGGCTATGCCGAGGGCCAAGAGGGCGAGAGTTCCGGGCTCAGGCACTCCAGGGGGGATCGCCGTCGTCCAGACGTCGATGTTGTCCACGCCTTGAAGACTCGTTGAGATCAAGTTGGCGTCGAACAAGTTGATGCGGCCAATGGTCTGACCGGGCATGGCGACGACGCCCATGAAGCTGGTCGCGTTTTGGTAGTCGACGCCCATGATACTCGATGTCCCGATAGAGGCGTTAGCGATATCGAAGACCTCGACGAAGATTTCGCCGGTCGCCGTCGCGTTAAGCAAGTCGAAGTAGAGCGGGGTGAACGAGACCGCCTTGACGGCAAGGACGGGATCAAACAGCATGTCGAGGCTGTCGGGCTCGACGCTGTTAGAGAGCTGATCGCTCGGCGTTCCGATATAGCCGAGACTGGCGATCGCCAAGGAGTTGCCTAAGCGAGGCAATGGATTTCCGGGGTTTCCGTTCGTGTTCGACTGCACCGTCAACCCGGTGGCCGCATTCGTTCCCGTTGCAAAAAAGGGCGGGTGCGGAACACCTGGTTGGATCTGGTCGGAAATGAAACTCAGACTGCCTGCCGCTAGAGAGCTCGATTCCCAGTCCTCCGTGCCGGCAAGGCCCAGGGTCAGCGAAGAGACGTCGGTGTTGAAACCGGCTTCATTGTTAATAAAGAACGTCGTCGCCCAAGCCGACCCCGATGCCGCGAACGTCAGAAACAGAACAATAACAACTCGATACATGCCTCGCTCCCTCAAGTTGTTTCGTTTTGTGGGCAAGATACGCACCACGAGTTTGATCCCAATGGTTTCAACGACGCTGCAACACCTCCACCGCCTCATCGAGGTTTCCTCCCTGCAGCAGCGCCGCGCCGAGATTGTTTTGAGCCTCGAACAGCGTTGGCGAAAGAGCGAGCGCTTGGCGGTAGCTCACGATCGCTTCGTCGAGCCGCCCCTGTCGGTGCAACTTGCGCCCGATCTAGGTCGAGCTTCGGTTCTACGAGGAGCTCAATGATTTTCTCCCCCGCCATCGGCGGAAACGTAGCTTCCGTCACCGCTTGCGCGGACCTCGTTCGGTCAAGGACTTCGTCGAATCGCTCGGCGTGCCGCATACCGAGATCGACGTCATCCTCGTGAACGGGGAGTCTGTCGGTTTCGAGCACCGCCTCACCGGCGGCGAGCGCGTTGCCGTCCTGATTTGCGTGACAGAGCGCCTCTTCACCCGGGTACCGGGCCGGGCTTGAGCAGCTATCAACTCGGCCAAAGAGGCGGCGCGGCGACGGAGACGCTTTCCGTGTCGGAAATTCCCGCGCATACGCATCAGTGGGACGGCATCGCCGCGACGTCCACGCAGACGGCGCCAACGAATCACTCTCTCGCCGAGCCGCCTGTAGGCGGACGAGGCGGCGGGGGCGCGAAGATTTATGGTCCGGCCAACAACCTGGTCGCGTTGTCGCCAGACTCGATGGACCCAGGTGGCGGCGGGCAGCCCCACAACAACCAGCAGCCCTATCTGGCACTCAACTACATCATCGCTCTCGTAGGTGTTTTTCCATCCCGCAACTGAGTGGGCTAGAACGGTAACAAGACGACGCTAATCGACGGACTACGCCTTCGGCCGAGCTGCGAGTCGGACCTCGCTTTTCTCCACCGATTGTATGCGAGCACCCGCGAAGCCGAGCTCACAGCGCTCCACTCGAGCGACCTACAAAAATTCACCTTTGTGGGCATGCAGTTCCGCGCCCAGGACGCCGGATATCGCGCGCAGTTTCCAGACGCTTCGTTCGACGTCGTCGACAAAGACGGTGAGCGCATTGGGCGATTGTATGTGAACAAGAATGACTCCGAGACGCGCATCATCGACATCTCCCTGCTTTCGGAGTGGCGCAACCGCGGTATTGGAGGTGCTTTGCTGCAGGATGTGCTCGACGAAAGCGCCAGGGCCGGTCGACCCGTAACGCTTCACGTAGAAACGTCGAGCCCGGCGCGTCGCCTCTACGAGCGGCTTGGGTTTTCGGAAGTCGACGACCGAGGCGTGTACGTCTTCATGAAATGGAGCTCACGACGGTACGGAAGTGCTTCGATTCGAGCGACCAAGCGCGCCGGAAACAAGTCAGGAGGAGCTAAATGATAGACCGACGCTTATTCGTGACCGCCGCTGTTGGAACGATCGTCACCGCCGGCATGTCCATGGTCGCGGGCGCAACCGCCCGTCCTCGTAGACTCAGGAAGCTATCGGTGGCATGGTGGAATAGACGGCTGAACAGGCGGGCGCAGCTTCAAGGGGACGGCTGGCATCTCGTTGAAGTCGAGGCCGTGCACGACGCTTCCAGAAGCAAGCTGGCTCAGTTCACCGTTGTGTTCCGGGGGTCCGTGGGCGATCCAGTCTCCGAAGGTATTTATGATGTGAAGCTCGGACGATCGGCGGTCGAGCTTTTCATCCAGCCCGCCGGAAGCGACGCAGTGGGGACTTACAGCCGGGCGACGATCTGCCGGTTCCGGCTAGCCAGGTGGGGTCGACCTTAGCGGCAGCTGGACCTCAGGAGAACACTGCCTCGTAGCGCATCCCCTGTGCGTCGCGTCCAATGGGCACGAGGAAAATATCGAGGGCCCCCATTCGCTCGTTGTCGATCGGATAGAGCCGCTGCGGCAACACCGGCTCGAGTGGACCGCGAAAGATTAGCGAAAAGGGCCGTCTTAGGTCGGGCGGAGCTCCCACGCTCTCGACGGGGTCGACCTGGACCAGCTGAAGCTCGAGTACGGAGTCGTCCAGCACAACCTTGAACACGTGGTCGAGGAGCTCGCTGAATCGTTCGCGGGTCAGAGTCTCAGGCATGTTCGCCGACCTCCTTTGTCAGCGCATTTTGACGCACCGAGCTGTCTCCCTGCCAACATTTTCTTGTATCTCATCATGATTAATCCATTAATGTCCCACTCGGGGATGGTTGAAATCCCTCGCCTTTAGGCGAAGCCTTTAGGAGGCTTGGGGTACGATCCCCAGGTGAAAGGATATCGTAAATCATCGCACACGACGTACCAGTTAAACTATCACTTCGTATTTATCACGAAGTACCGCAAGCCGGCCTTGAGAGGGGATGTAGCGGTTCGTCTCCGGGATCTCATCCGGGAGATCTGTGCTCGGAACCAGATAGAAATACTGAAGGGTCATGTGCGGCCTGAGCACGTGCACCTGTTGCTGAGCGTGCCGCCGAATTTGTCGCCGAGTCGAGTGATGCAGTTGATCAAGGGTAAGACGTCGAATCGTCTGATGCGCGACTTACGGACGATGCGGAAGGAGTTCTGGGGTCGGCACCTACGGGCACGGGGTTACTTCGTGGTGACAACGGGCAACGTGACGGATGAGGTGATAGCGAAGTATATAGAGTTGCAGGGTGCCGTGCCCCAGGACGACGATTCTTTCAAGGTCAGTGAGTAGTGAAACGAGGCAAGGACAAGCCGACTTTAGTCGGCGACGTGAACCCATCGCCTTTAGGCGATGGAGCGCACGCGCTCAGTGTGGACGAGCCGCTGGTCGCAAAAGGCCGTCTTCCGATACGGTCGACGCCCTTGTTCAAATCCAAGCAGCGAGAGTTGACGCCATTCGTAACGGCGGTGGAGTCCGAACGAGATGACTCTCGCCGAGGACCACGACGTGCTCTAGGAGCTGCTAGACCTTGGCGAGTTGAGTGTCATACTGGCTTAGATGCTCGATGGAATGGCGACGATCCTTCTCGTCGTGTGCAGTTTCTTGGCGCTTCAAACCGTCATCAATCTGCTCGTCTTTCGGACGCTCGAAGAAGCGTCCGAGCCGAGCCGCTCGCGTGTCTCCATCGTCATCCCCGCGAGAAACGAAGTGCGCACTATCGGGAAAACACTCGATGCGGCTTTGCGCCAGGACTATCCGGATTTCGAGGTCATCGTCGTCGATGACGACTCGACCGATGGAACGGCGGCCGAGATTGCCAAGCGCTCCTCGGACGCGAAGCTCGTCACCATGACCTCTCGCCCGCTCAAGGCCGGTTGGCTCGGAAAACCCAACGCGCTCGCCACCGGAGCGGCTCGAGCGACGGGGCGCTTCATCCTCTTCATGGATGCCGATGTCGAACTGCACCCGCTCGCGCTCCGGGACTCGGTCGCGGCTTGTGAGCGGTTCGGCTGGAGCCACCTGGCGCTCCTACCGCGTTTCGAGAGAGAAGGTTTCTGGGAAGAGCTTCTCATGCCATGGATCCCGAACGTCGCCTTCGTGTGCCTGCCATCTTTTCTTGCGTTTTTACCCCGGACCCGTATCGCCGCCGGGAGCGGCGCGTTCGGGCTCGTCGAGCGAGAGGCTTACGAATCGATGGGTGGCCATGATCGGCTTCGAAACTCGGTCGTCGACGATGTGAGGCTTGCGATCGAGCTCAAACGTGCGGGCTTCAAGAGCGGGGCCCGTCTGGGCGCGCACCGCCTTCGCCTTCGCATGTATCACGGGCTCGACGAGATCGTCGAAGGCTTCACCAAGAACGCGCATGCGGGATTCGGGCGCTCGACCCTGGGCCCACTCGTCGTGCTCCCGGTGATCCTCTGGATCGGCTTCACGCCCTATACATGGCCCATCTTGGCCGCGCTTTATCCTGAGCTCGCCTTCGCTGGGACGATTGGCACGATCGGCGCAAGCCTCGGGATCGTCTTGGTGGCTCAGAGCCTCGTCCATTGGCGTCTGGGATTCCCACTCTGGCCCGTCCTCTTGGCGCCCATCGCCACGTTCATAGGGCTTTTCGTCGTGCTCCGCTCGCTCAAGATGGTGCACAACGAAGGGGTCGTGCGCTGGCGGGGTCGCGAATATCCGCACGAGAGCACCGAGTTCTGAGGATGAAACAAAAAACGCCGGCGCCCGAGCAGACACCGGCGTCTTTGAAACCGAGACTCACTCGGAGACGGTAATCGTGATGGAGGCGCACAGGCCGGGCTCGTCGAGCGTCACGTGCTCGCCATCACCGAGCTGAATCGTGAACGTATGCTCGCCCGGCTCGAGCTGCATTTCGATTATCGCGGAGCCGTCGCCGAAATGCACCCAGGGGTCGGCTTCTGGAATGGCCTCTCCTGCTGGGAGACATTCGGTGTTGAGGCCGATGTGGTGGTGGCCCGCTCCGGCGTGAACGTCCCCTTTCGGCTCGATCATGATGTTCTCGGAGCCGAACTCGAACGCGACCGGCGAAGTGACGGTCGCCCCGTCTTCCGGGGTGATAAACCAGACAAGCGGTGCGTCCGAGCTCTCCACCATCTCGGCGGGCTCTTCCACGACGGCTTCTTCTGCTTCTTCTTCGCCACCACCGGCGCAAGCGAAGCTGAGGCAAAGAAGGAAGATGCAAGTAAGGGCGGTCAAATAAAATCCGTATTTCCCCGCGATCGGGGCGAGATGAGTCCTCATATTAGATTCTCCTGTCGTCGGGTTTGCGCGGCAGCGGTGAATTTCGAGCCGTGCGAGTCTCCAGTGCAGGCCATCCTAGGAGAAAACGGGGCCCACGACAAGGGTAAACGGGGAGCTCACCCCTTCAGGCTTCGTGGACCCACCGCCCGCCCACCATCGTTCGCTCGACGGGGACATCGATGAGCGTCGACGGGTCGACTTCGGTCGGATCTTGGCCGAGCACGACGAGGTCGGCGAGCTTACCGGCTTCGATCGAGCCTTTGTCGTTTTCTTCGAACGACGCATGCGCGCCGTGGAGTGTGCCGACGCGGAGCGCTTCCAAAACGCTCACTTTTTGACTTGGGCCCCACACGGTCCCGTTCATGTCCGTGCGCGTGACACTCGATTGGAGCGCCATCATCGGCTCGAACGGCCCGGGCGGGTAGTCCGAAGTCTGCGTCACTTTGATCCCCGCATCAAGGAAGCTCCGGACTGCGAACATGTGCTCCAGCCGCTCGGCGCCGTAGTAGATCATCTTCTCCCCGTGATAGCAGACTGCTAGTTTTCGGTGTCGGATTCCGTTTTCTGAGGCCCCTCGGGTGGAAGCCCGGAGAGGAACACGTCGCTCAAAACCGCGATGGTTCGATGATCGTGGCTCGATTCGCTGTGGAGCATCGCCTGTTCGGTGCCGGTCTCGCCTATGGCGAGGAGTGCTGCGACGAGGACTTCGACTTGTGTCGGGCCAGGCGGGGGGGCGAGGACGTCGGCGAGGCGCACGATACCTATACGAATACGCTCGGCCAGTTGCTCCGCGCGTTGGTGAGTCGGCGCGATTCTGAGAGCGTCGCACACGAGCCGGAGGCTCCCGGCAAGATCGCCAGTGGAGAAGGATGTCTCGGCGGCTTCTAGTTTTTCATCGGCCCTGATGGCGTCTCGCTGCGTGGCTCCCGACATGGGCCGTATCCCCGTCCACGTCGCCTCGTAAATCGACAGCGTACGGTCACTGTCTTTCGCGCTGGCTCTAGCGGCACTCTCCACGAGCTTCTCGAGTCGGCGCAAATGTAGGCTAGCCCCGTCGTTGAGGCCGACGAGCGACATGTAGCTCACGTCGTCGAGCTCGAGCGAATCGGTGAGACGTTTCGACGGCAAGCCGATGCCTTCCCGGGAAAAGAGCTCCTCGTTCTGATACGCTAGATCCGTGACCTGGGAAAGCGTGCGTCGTGCTTCCTCGCGCAGTTGCTTCTTGTATCGGCCGAGGAATCGCCGAAAGCGGGTCAGGTCGCCAATCAGATCGTCGGCGTTTTGGTAGCGCTGTTCCACGGCCTTGTTCATCATCCTCGAGACGATACGGCTCAGCTCTGCCGGAATGGCGGGAACGAGCTTCCGGATCGGTTTCGGTGCACACCGAACGATCTCGTCGAAGATGATCTGGAGGTCCTCGCCGTCGAATGCCTTTTTGTCCGTTAGAAGCTCATAGATGAGAGCTCCGAGCGAGAAAATATCGGACCGAGGATCCGCTTTGCCGCCGCCGACTTGCTCGGGAGACATATAGAACGGCGTCCCCACGATCTGCCCTACTTCCGTGAGCGTGGAAAAAGCGATATGCGCGAGCCCGAAATCGAGGAGCTTGATCTCGCCGGCATGGGTCACGAAGACGTTGCGCGGTTTGATATCGCGATGGACGACACCTCGATGATGAGCGTGGGCGAGCCCTTGGGCGATACTCTCGGCGATGCGGAGTCTTGTTTCGAACGTCAGGTGCTCGCCCGACGCCATTAGCGCCGTCACATCGCTGCCTTCGAGTAGCTCCATCGCGATGAAGACTTTGTCGTTTTCTTGGCCAAGGTCGAACACGGTGACGATGTTCGGATGCTTGAGGGAGGCTATGACGCGCGCCTCCCTAAAAAACCGCTCCACGGCTTCGACGTTGGGCTCGGCACCGACGGTATGGACCTTCAGGGCGACTTCGCGCTCGAGGACAGTATCGAGAGCGCGGTAAACGACCCCCGGTATACTCAAATCGTCTTTGAATCACAAAGAAACACAAATTTTGTTTTCAACAGGAGTAAGAAGGGTTCAGCTCCCTGTGGAAAAGTGGAAAAGGAGGACGATGGCGCATTTGGAAGGAGGCAGAGCTTGCAGCTGAGGTTATCCTGACGGAGCTTCAGAACGGTTGTGGGGAAATGAACTTCATATTGGGAGTCTTAGTTTTTGGTCTTGGTTCGTGCGACTGCCCATTGGGATGGAGTTTTCCCTCATGCCTACCGACATGGTTAGGAAACCTCAGGACAAGCCTGTAATGGAATGCCGGGATATGAAGGTGGGCGCATGAGTGGCCACCTGGGCGTGATTCCCACTCCGCGTGAAGATACAAGGTCAAGGAGAGTGATGATGAAACACAGCGCGGCGGAGCCGCAACCAAATTGGAGGACGGCTCCGCCGCGAGCGGTCAGCGGTCAGCATTCAGCGGTCAGCTCGTGGTGCTCGGCGCTTCGCGCCTCGGTCCCATTCTCAGTGTGCGCCGTCCCAATTCTTCGCCGCGGTGCCTCTTCTAACTGATTTACCCTCTTGCGGATCCGGCCGCAGCCGCTCAAATTCTTGCAAGAAATAGAAGCTTTTTCGGGTTAGTAGTACAGAGTAGTAGGAATAGACCTGGGCATCCGCGCGCCGAGCGTAGCGATGGTGGCGGACACGGACGGCACGATCATTGGAAACGCCGTTCGGTTCGAGCTCGGCATCGATGAGCTGGAACGCGTGGAAGTGGCTGGGCTCGAAGGTGCCAAGGAAGGTACGAAGCTTCACGTCGTCATGGAGCAAACGTATCCAACGAGCGAGTACGTCACTGCCTTTTTCCTGGCTCGGGGACACAAAGTGAGCTTCGCGAAATCGAACCAGGTGAAGGAATTTCGGAAATGCCTTTCCCCGAAGGTGAAAACGGATGAGGTCGACGCGTTTATCATGGCACGCTTACCCTGGCTCGACCCCAAGCAGCTGGGGAGAACTTATGTTCCGCGGCCTGAGATTCGAGAGCTCAAGATACAGGTGAGCCAGCGGAACTCGATGGTGAAGCAGTTGGTGGACCTGAAGAATCAGCTCATTGCTTACGCCAACGCCGTTTGGCCCGGCATCAGTAGAGCGTTCGGAGATCTCGATTCCGCGCATGCTCGGAGCTTCCTCCGCGAGCAGAGGCCTAAAACCATCGCCACGCTACAAGTCGACGAGCTAGCAGAACTTCTGAAGGACCGGGGACGAATTCAGAAGAGCTATGCCAAGCGTTTGGCCGCCAAGTTGTTGGTCATCGCGCAACGAACCCTCGGCCTGCATCATCTCTTGCCTGAGGAGCAAATCGAATCGACTCTAGCTCACACCATCGAGTTGGTCGAGATGGTCGAGGAGCTCGAGCTCCGACTCCGCACCAAGGAGAAGCGGTTCGATGAAGCTTACGTGCGTTGCGATCCAGAACGATTGCTCATGAGTATTCCGGGCATCGCCGAGAAGACCGCCCCGACCATCTTCTGCTACTTCGGTGAACCTGAGCGCTTTGCCTCAACGTGCAAGGCGCAGGGATTTGCAGGAATGTTTCCGGAAACAGATGCCACCGGTCTCTTGGATCGTAAAGGAACCCACATTACCAAGGCCGGACCGGCTCTTCTCAGGCGCGACCTCTTCCTCGCCGCCGATCACTTTCGTCGCCACGACCCTCACGGTGCGCGGCTGTACCACGATCTGATGGTTCATCGCGGAAAACACCACAACTCTGCCCTGTGCATCATCGCCAACCGCTCGCTGATCCCACGCATCCTCGCAGTGCTCCGCGAGCAGCGTCCCTATGAGCTCCAAGACCTCGAAGGCAACTCGATTACTAAACTGAAGTTCTGCCCAGTAAGCCCTCCCACGCTTCGGTAAAGTACCTTTAGTCGCATGGAGTTACAGCGCTAGAGATGTGATTTTTGCCTGCAATTGGTAGCCATGTTGTATTGTATTTTTTGTTGTTATATATTCTATATAGTGTATATAGTAGCCATGCACATCGATATCGTGCCCAACCGCAACTCCAAACCCGCCGTTTTGCTCCGTGAGTCCTATCGGGATGCCAAGAGCAAGAAACCGCGCAAGCGCACACTTGCCAACCTGTCCAAACTGCCGAGCGAGCAGGTCGATGCCATCCGACGCATACTCAAGGGGCAAAAGCTCGTTTCGCTCGAAGACGCCTTCAAAATCGTCGAGAACGGCTCCCGGCACCATGGCCACGTCGACGCGGTGCTCAGTGCCATGAGACAGCTCGGTTTCGAAAAGCTCGTTGGCTCTCGACACTCACCAGAGCGGGATTTGGTCGTGGCCATGGTAGTCGCCCGGATCCTCGAACCGCAGTCGAAGCTGGCGACTAGCCTGTGGTGGCACACAACCACACTGCCCGAAATCCTGGGGGTGAGCGATGCCGACGAAGACGATCTCTATGCCACCATGGACTGGGTTCTCAAACGCCAGGAGGTCATCGAAAAGAAACTCGCGGCGCGCCATCTCCAAAACGACGGCCTCGCGCTCTATGACCTAACCTCAAGCTACTTCGAGGGGGTGAGTTGTCCGCTGGCCAGGCTCGGATACAACCGTGACGGCAAGAAAGGCAAGCTGCAGGTCAACTACGGCCTGCTGACCAACAAACGCGGCATCCCCGTGTCGGTATCGGTCTTTGAGGGCAACACGGGCGATCCCAAAACGCTGTTGCCTCAGGTAGAAAATGCGCAAGAGCGGTTCGGCATCGAGCAGTTTGTGATGGTGGGCGACCGCGGAATGATCACCCAGACCCAGATCGACGAGTTGCGGGAGATGGACGGTATCGACTGGATTACCGCTCTGCGTCCCGAACCGATTCGCAAGCTCATCAACGATGGGGTGCTCCAGATGGGGCTATTCGACGAGCGGAATCTGTTTGAGGTGACGCACCCGGATTTCCCCAACGAGAGGCTGGTCGCTTGCCGCAATCCGGAGCTGGCCGAGAGGCGGCGTCACAAGCGCCGTGCTCTGCTCGAAGCGACCTGCAAGGAGCTGGAGAAAGTTTGTCGGATGGTCGAGCGGCGCCGTTTGCAGGGCAAGGAGGACATCCGTGCTGCAGTGAAAAAGCTCCTCAACAAGTACAAGGTCGGCAGGTACTACAGGCTCGACATCCGTGACGACGGTTTCGACTTCGAGCTAGACGAGACAACGATGGATGCCGACGCCTCGCGCCTCGCCAACGGCAACTCTGAGCTCGCCAACAAACGGCTCCAGCGGTGGAAGCGACACATGGGGACGATCGCTAAGCAGTTCGGAGGGATTCGCCAACGGATCGGGCGGGGTCAGCTGCATGGTAAAGATAAAATCGGTGTGCGGGTAGGCAAAGTTCTCAACAAGTACAAAGTCGGCAAGCACTTCAAGCTGGACATTCGCGACGACAGCTTTAGCTTCGAAATCGACGACACAAAGGTCACTACGGAAGCTGCCCTTGACGGCATCTACGTGATCCGCACCAGTCTTGCTGAGCAGCGGATGAAAACCGACGACACAGTGCGCAGCTACAAGTTGCTGACCTAGGTCGAGAGGGCGTTTCGTTCCTTCAAGAGCATGGACCTAAAGGTGCGGCCGATTCGTCACCGGCGCGAAAACCGAGTCCGGGCGCACGTCTTCTTGTGCATGCTGGCCTACTACGTCCTGTGGCACATGATGGAGGCTTGGCGGCCGCTGCTATTCTCTGACGAGGACCAGCAGGCGAAGGCCAGGCGTGACCCGGTTGCTCCGGCGAAGCGCTCCGAGGCCGCCCTGCGCAAGATACAAACCAAGAAGCTTGACGATGGGAGACCAGCTTCCAGCTTCCGCACGCTGCTGCGCCTTCTCAGCAACATCGTCCGAAACAAATGTCGGCGACCGGAAGCCGGACCCGACGAGCCCACCTTCGATGTCACGACAACTCCGGACTCGAAACAGCAGAGAGCCTACGACTTGCTCAAAGGTATCACCGTGTAGACAGAAGCCAGCACCATTGATTCCATCTATCTTATTGGATCAACACCGGATCTTGGTTTTTTCAGCAAGGAACTTCAGACTAAACCCGAGGCTCGCGCGCTGGCAGAGCAGTGGAAGGTGACTGACGAAGTGCGCAAGCGCCTGCGCAACAAAAAGACGTTAGCGCAAGAGCGCTGGGAAGCACCGCCATCTGTCACGAGCGAACCAAAGGCTCCTCGAAATGGTCGGCCCTCCCAGCCCGCCGATCCTAACCCCGAGACGCTGTCTGTGACAACGGACCAGCTCAAGATGCTCGTCTTCAAGAGCCTCGAGCAAATGTTGAACGCCGGTGGAAATCTTGAGGAAATCCGACTACAACTCAAAGAAGAGGCTGCTAATTTTTTTCAAGAAAGGGCTTGACACGGATTAGAAACTCTATCCCGCCTTTGCCGATCCGACGAAGGATCTTGTACTTGCCGATTCTTTCCATGGCCCGTGCGATCCGTGAACAGTTTGCCAAGCGTCAGGGGGGGCCAATCAGACCAGGGATCGTGCCCGGAGTCAAATCGCGCTCACCGTGCCATTAGTCGCTAAAGTCCTGGCTCACAACCCGCTCGGGCTCGAGCACGAGAAGCACGTGCGGCTGGTCCCGAACGCTCTCGTAGTAGCTTTGGGCCTCTTCCTCGCGCTCGTGATAGCGCCGAATGATGCGCCAGCGCATGGCCTCGGTTGCTTCGGCGTCTCCGGGCCGGAGCTCGGCGGTGCCGTACAGCATGACGGCCCGTACGTCGCTGCGGCCGCCGTCGATGCAGAGGCTCACGCCCGGGCGGCGTTTCAGGTTCTCGTGTTTCGCGCTGCCACTCAGGATGCTCGTGGAGAGCCGGCCGTGCTCGTACAGGAACCATACAGGGGACAGCTGCGGGGGGCCCTCGCTCGCGTGGGTGGCGAGAATCGCATGGAGCGGCTGTTGCAGAAAAGCGTCGATTTCGGCGTCGGTCATCCGCTTGGTCATGTGCCCAGCATAACGTGGATGCGGCCCGCGTCGGATTTTCACCCGGCTCCCGTTTGGTCTATGATCCGGCGTCACCGAAAGGCCGGAGGGGCAAGCCAGGTTTCACCCACGCACAGAAAGGGGAATTCAACCTTGAGAATGCTACCATTCGCGAGTCTTGCGCTCGCCCCAACCGCGCTTTTTGCAGGCGAAGATTCGCTGCACTTCCGGAGGAGTAGCACACGCTAACGTCGATCGATCTTCTGAAGGGCCACCGGCAACGGTGGTCCTTTTTAGCATAGGGAGGTCTTCATGAAGAATTGGTCTCGACTCGTTCTTGCCGCCGTGTTGGTGCCGGCTGCAATGTGGGCGGAGTCCCTGACGCCGGAAAAGGTGCTCGATCGGCGAGGGCTTTCGGATGTTCGCTGGTCGCCCGATGGCACGAAGGTCGCGTTCGTCGTCGCCGAGCCGATGCGCGGGGCCGACCAGAACCGCGATATCTGGCTCTACAACGAAACGCATGACGAGCTGCGCCGGCTCACGACTTCCGACGAGCCGGATCGCTCACCGCGCTGGTCGCCGGATGGCCACACGCTCGCCTTTATCTCTGACCGCACCGACCCGCCGCAGATCCATTTGCTCTCGATGCGCGGCGGGGAAGCCCGGGCGCTCACTGACGGGAAGACTGGGGTCACCCGCTTCGCATGGTCCCCGGACGGGAGCGCCATTGCGTTTCTCGCACCCGAGCCTCGATCCGAAGAGGACGAAGAAAGAATCGAAGACAAGGACGATGCCCGCGTCGTCGACAAGGACGACCGGCCTCCACAGCTTTGGCGCGTCGACCTCCCCTCTGGGGACGTGTCCGCATTGACGACGGGTGGGTGGCGCATCTCGAGCTTCGATTGGCAACCGGACGGCGACAGGCTCATCGTCGCGGTGAAGGACCACCCGCAGCCGGAGCTCGAGACGACCCGGATGTACGCGCTTTCGACGAGCGCGCCCGCGATGCGCGAGCTCGCCCGTCCGCTCGGACCGTTCGGCGACGTGTCGGTATCGCCGGATGGCGCCACCGTGGCCTATGTCGGCTCACGCGATTCTCCGTCGCCGCACGATTTGTACGTTCAGCCTCTTGCGGGAGGCGCTGCGAAGAACTTGACGGCGAAGTCCATCGACCTTCCTGTGGCCGGCTATCACTGGCGGGAGGACGGGACGCTCCTCGTCCGCACCGCCTCGTCGATGTCGACGCGCTTTTTCATAGTGAGCCTAGACGGCGACGCAACGCCGCAGCCGGCTCTCGAGGGAACGACGATCGAAGCGGCTCTTCTGACGCCGCCTCTCCGCGGCCCGCGCGAGCGGGTACCGCTCATCGTGCTCGTCCATGGCAGCCCGACGGGGCGTTGGTCTGCGCGTTTCGATGCTTGGGGACAGCTTCTTGTTGCGCGCGGCTACGCCGTGCTCTATCCAAACGTGCGCGGCTCGACGGGCTACGGTCACGATTTCCTCGCTCTCAACCACGAAGACTGGGGGGTGGTGACTTCCGCGACGTGATGGCCGGTGTCGACGACGCGATCGAGAAGGGGTTTGCGGACCCGGACCGTCTCGCCATCGGCGGATGGTCCTACGGAGGCTATATGGCGGCGTGGGCCGTGACGCAGACGGACCGCTTTGTTGCGGCCGTCGCCGGCGCGCCCATGACGGACCTCGCGAGCGAGTACGGAACCGAAGCGAACGACGTCAACGCTTACGACACTTGGTTTCTCGGAAACCCCTACGAGAACCTGGAGCTCTTCATCGAGCGATCGCCCGTCACCCATGTTCGAAACGCCAAGACACCGACGTTAATCCCGTGCGGCGAGAACGACAGGACGGATCCCATCGGGCAATGCACGCAGTTCTACCGCGGGCTGCGGCGCTACGGCGTCGATGCCGAGCTCGTGATCTATCCACGTGAGGGACACGGGATTCGCGAAGAAAAACATCGTCTCGATCTGCTCCGCCGCGTGGTGGCCTGGTTCGACGCGCGTCTCGCGAGCGGGTCGTAGATGACGACGACGGTTCTCGACATCCGCGGGCTTTCCTACCGCTACCCCGGCGCCGATCGCGACGCGCTGCGTGATCTCGCTTTCACGGTCGAGGAGGGCGAGATCTTCGGCTTTCTCGGACCGAACGGATCGGGGAAGAGTACGACGCAGAAGCTTC
Organism: Candidatus Marinacidobacterales bacterium; assembly: GCA_965197495.1. Classification (GTDB taxonomy): domain Bacteria; phylum Acidobacteriota; class Vicinamibacteria; order Marinacidobacterales; family SMYC01; genus SMYC01. Next base: position 8,324,432 of record OZ240210.1, on the reverse strand, counting down.
TCACCGGCATCCTCCACGGCTACGAGGGCCGCGTCGAAGTTTTCGCGCGAGATTTACAACAGCAGGGAAGCGACTATTACAACTCGATTGGCGTGTTTTTCGAGTTTCCAAATCTGTACGAGAAGCTCACCGCGGAAGAGAACCTCGAGTTCTACGGGGCGTTTTTCGGGGGCTCCACCGAGAGCGCGGCCGACGTGCTGAAGCGGCTCGACCTTCCAGTTGGCGACCGCCGCATCGCTGGGCAGTGGTCGAAGGGCATGAAGATGCGCTTGACCCTTGCTCGATCGCTCGTCAACAAACCCCGGCTCTGGTTTCTCGACGAGCCGACGACAGGACAGGATCCGCAACACGCGGTCTTGATCCGAAAGCTCATCCGGGAGCGGGCCGACGCGGGCACGAGCGTCTTTCTCACGACTCATGACATGACAGTCGCGGACGAGCTGTGCGATCGCGTCGCGTTTCTAGTGGACGGGACAATCGTGCTCGTGGACGCGCCGCGCAAGCTGAAGCTCGGCCATACGAGCCACGTCGCGCGCGTGGAGCATCGCGAAGATGGCGAAGCGATGTCCCGCGATTTCGATCTGGCCGAGGTGGCGCAAAAGAAAAGCTTTCTCGACCTCGTCCGCGACCACGACATCGACACCATCCATACGCAAGAGCCGTCTCTCGAGGATGTCTTCTTGAAAGTCACCGGCCGGGAGCTCGCGTGAGCCCGTCGCGTCTCGCCAACGCCGTTCGTTTGATGCTCCTCGTCCAGCATCGCTCGGGCTTTTTACAGATCTATTTCGGCGTCACCTTCACGACGATCTTGATCGTGCGCCTCTTCCTGCCCGAAACCTGGTGGAGTATCGTCGTGCCCGCACTACTTCTGGGTGAGTACGGAACGATGGGCGTCTTCATGGTGGCGGCCATGCGTTTTTTCGAGCGTTCGGAAGGCAGCACTGCCGCGCTCGTCGTGACGCCCCTGCAAGCTTGGGAGCACGTGCTTGCGATGATCCTGGCGCCAAGCGCTGTCGCCGTCGTGGCCGGACTCGCCGTCTTCGCTGGCATTTTCGGCGTCGATGGCCGCCTTTTGTTTCTGTTCATGCCTCTTTTTCTAACGACGGTTCTCGCGGGCTCGATCGGCCTCATCGTTTCGTCGCATTACGCCGAGTTCACGCGTTTCTTGCTCGGTGCCATCCCCATCGTCACGATCTTCTCGTTACCGTTTCTTTCTTACTTCGACTTGACCCCTCGTTATACCTTCGTTTGGCTTCCCTGGGATGCCGCGCTTTTCTCGTTCGCGAACGTGGTGGGGGATGAGCTCCGCCCGTGGGTTTACGTTTTGTTGAGCCTGCAGCTCGCCGTGTTTGCGGCCATAGCACTCGTGTGGGCGGAGCGTGTGTTCCGGCGGCGCGTGCGGGAGGGCGTTCTATGAACCAGCTGAGCGCACTCGCGCGAAAAGATGCACGGATCGTCTATCGCGACCGCTTCATGATCTTCATCGCCCTATACGCCATCGTGATCGCGATCGCGTGCCGCATCATCGTCCCGTGGATTCCCGTGCCCCAGCTCGACTTCTACCTTGCGCCTGCGGTCGTGCTCACGGGACCGTTTCTCCTCGGCACGCTTATGGGCTTCGCGTTGATCGAAGAGCGTGAGCAAGGCACGTGGCTTTTGATCCGTGTTCTTCCGGTACGCCCGCTCCGGGTGTTCGCTTACTTGTCGCTGAGCGCAACGGTGCTGTCCTTCGTCATGGGCCTTGCCGCCGCGCTCGTCTACGGCTTTCCGATCCCGGACTGGCCGGTTTTCCTGCTCATGCTCGCGACGACCTCGCTCTCGGCGCCGCTCGTGATGCTGATCTTGGCGGCGTTCTCGTCGAACAAGATCGAAGGCATGGCCTATAGCAAGATAGTGAGCTTGGCGGGGCTGGTACCGGCCGCAATCTTTGTCGTGCCGCCAGACTGGCAGCTATTGGGGGCGTGGTGTCCTTGGTACTGGATCTACCTGGGTCTTCTCGAGGCCTATGCGGGAGACCGCACAGCCATCACGGCCGCCTATTGGCCGGATTATCCGCTCTGGTTGATGGTGGCGGCGTCCCTCGTACTTTCGCTCGCCGGCGCCCTCGTGATGGCGCGTCGCTACACGCGGCTCGCTCTTTGACGCCATATCTGGACTCCTCCTGTTTTGCAAGGGTTTTTGCCTCTCCTGGCGTTTCAGTGGATCCTCTCAAGGGTGAGACCGCCGCAAGTTGGGTAGGTAGACGAGATTCAGGAGGCGAGGCTGTGGGAAACGCCCCCACCGCCCTGATGGTTCAGAACCTTGCTCAACTACTGAGCGCTCTTCGAAGCCTGGGTGGGCGTTTTCCACAATCGCGGCAGCGTCCATAGGCCATACCCTCTTGCCTAAATCAGATCCCCGGAAACGACAGGAGAACCGGTTTTTGGGCATTGAAAGTTGGCCCTCGGATACGGAGTTTGTTCCACCCTCCGCGTTCGCGATGAGTTCGTCGTCGTTGGCAGCGATAGGTCAGCCTAGCACTCGTATCTCCGGCCTGTGTGTGGAATGGGGTGGGCGCGAATGGGCCGTTCCCCTCCTGGCCAAAATGGAAACCGCGCGCGAGGAGCCAATCGTGTTCTCGGGCTTTGGTGCCACAGTGTTCACTCGGCTTGCCCTCGCGTCGGTCTGACCGATGTGCCATTTTAACGATAGTTCTCATCGCTAGGCGGGCGGTCGGAATCGTTCGTTTCTTTGCATGTCGAGGCCGCCTCAAGCGGCTTTCGCCGGGTATGACTTGAACTCGGTGTTGTGTTTCCACACCGCCCAGGCCATGCGAGCGAGTTTGTTGGCGACGGCGACGGTGGCTTTGTTGTGGCCACGCCGGGAATACACCGTAAGAGCCCAAGCACGTAGCCGGTCGGGCTTTTCCATGGCGCGGGCACGCAACAGCACGCTACGGCCACCATGTACGAGAAGTGATCGCAGGTAACGGTCACCTTGCTTGCTGATACGACGCGCGTCGATATCGAGCTCGATCCCAGCCAGAGCGGAACGCTCCTGAAGCTCGAGCAGCACGTTCCTCGGCGTCCCAAGTCGGATTGCAGCGTCGGTGGCTTCTGGCTTCTGTCCTTCGAGAATCTCAGGCGTCATGTCGAAGATGACGGCGGCGTCGTGCGCTGCGACTACGGCGCGCCCGCGTGTGGAACCGCTTCGATCGTCGTTGACATCGACGCCCCGCGTGAACGCGTCTTCGCCGCGCTGACGGAGCCGAGCCAGATCGATCGTTGGATCGCCAAAGGCGCTTCCACCGAGCTCGAAGTCGGCGACAAGCTCGACTACGGGTGGGAAGGTGAGGGGCCGGTGAAGATTCTAGAGCTCGTCCCCAACGAGAAACTCACCCACGACTGGAAGCATGGAGACGATCCCGAATCGATCGTGACGTGGACGCTCGAAGATTCCGGCGGCGGTACGCGGCTCCAACTCGTGCATAGCGGGTTCGGTGACGATCGCGATACCGAAGATTTTCGCACCGGGTGGTTGAAGCACATCATCTGGATGAAGTCGACGATCGAAAAAGGCGAGCGGTGGAGCTCGCCCGAGCTCGTCTCAGCGGACTGCGACGAGCTCTAGGCGCCCGCGGCCGACGCTATCTCAGGCTCGGTGAAATTTTGACGATGGGCTCGATATAGCGCTCGGCGAGCAGTCGGCGATCCGATTCAGCGATCGGAAACGTTGTCTCGAAATAAGCGCGAATATCGGGTGCCAGATTGCGGTGATAGAAAGTGGGCCAGCCGGCACGAAGCGCCTCGTCGATGGCTAGCTGCGCCGCCGTCCCGTGCGTTTGGAGTGCCTCTGCTTCGATGACGGTCACGACATAGGCGATGAGGTTGTCTGCGTACCATTCGGACGGGAGGCCCAAGGCGTCGTCGCTCACGATGCCGCGCGACGCAAACGCTTCGTCGAGCAAGTAGGTCGGCGTCTCACCCAGCGCTTGGTAGACCTCTTTCGCCCAGCTTACCCATGCCTCCGGGTCCTTCCCGCGAAACGAGAACGTGGGTTCCGACATCCCCGCGTAGACGAAGCGCGGCACGACCGTGAGCCCGGCGCCGAGCTCGCCGTCGTAAAAGCCCGTTTGTTCCCACTGGAACGCTCGGACGAGCTCGACGAAGCGCGGCGCAGGGAAACGCGTGCGCCCGTTCTCGGCCACGAGATCCTCTGCGTCGAAATCGAGCGACATGTGGAAGCTATGGCCCATCTCGTGAACGAGCAGACCGAGAAGTAAAAGCCGCGCCTCGACCCGACGGCCAACGTCATAAATTATGAGCGACTGCGTCCGCGGGAAAACCTCGGCGGCTGTCTCGTCCTCTTCGACAGCGGCCAACGCGGCGTTCAGAAGGGCCGTTTTCTCCGTGGCGATCGTGCGCAGTGTCGGCAGCACCTTCTCGTTCTCGAACACATGGCGAAAGACTCGCCGCACCGTGTCGTCGACGGCTTCGGCGAGCACGAGGTCGAAACGCGCATCGCGGTCGACGAGTGCGATGCGGTGATCGTGATACAAGCCCAGCTGAATCTCGGCGAGCTCCGCCTCCCGCCCCGACATGGACCAGTCGATGGAGTCGGGCATGCCGTTGGTGTCCGCGTCGATACGGCCCCGCGCACGATCGAACGGATCGCTGTCGAGCACATTGCGCACGCCGTCACCATCGAGATCGAGGTCGCCTTCCATAAACTTCCCGTAATAGTCGCTGACCCGGAAGTCGGGGACTCCATCGCCGTCCGAATCACGCAGGGCGAGCGCTTTGAGCCGATCGCGATCCCCGTGCAGCTTGTCGAGATAGTCGAGCGCTTCGGATTCGGTGCTTGCGCGCAGCTTCCGGAAGCGCGCGGTCTCTTCGTCATCCGGCAGGACCGCGATCGGCGCACCGGCATAGTGCACGCCTCGGAGTGAATCTACCTGGTCGCGCTCCATGAGTGGGCGGTCGATGCTTCCGGAGCTCAGGTGCTCTATCGTGTCTTCGATGATCTTGGCCCGCTCCGGAAGCTGTTCCGCCGCGACGAGACCCATGACCGCGAGAAACGGTAGGACGAAGCTGCACATGCTTCAGAGCTCGGTCGGGAACGGTTACTCTCGGCCCGAGGCCCAGTTGATGGCGCCCGCGAGGTGAGCTTTGAAGGTCTCGTTCGCGTAGGACGCTTCGGTATGGCCGAGTGCGGTGTAGAAAGCGCGGCCGCCGTCAAACTCGTGATACCACGCCACGGGATGGTCGCCCATCGCGGCCTCGCCGGCCTCGAAGCCTGTCTCGTCGAGCGCCATGAGCACCTCGACGTTGGCGCGTGGGTTCTCGCGGAAGGTGTAATGCTCGTCGACGCGCGTCCATCGCTCCTGAAGGTGCCGGGTCGCCGGGTGCGAACGATCTTCGACGATGTAGGTGGCTTCTTGAATCTCGGGATGGGTTTTGAAATAGGCGCCCACGAGCTTTCCGTACCACGGCCAGTCATATTCCGTATCGGCAGCGGCATGGATGCCGACATAGCCTTTTCCCGACTGGATGAAACGCTCGAACGCGGCCTGCTGCGCGTCGTCCAAAACGTCGCCCGTGGTCAAGAGAAAGACGACGACGTCGAAGCCCGCGAGCGTGTCGTCGGTGAATCGGCTCGCGTCTTCGGTCGTGACGACGTTCCAGGCGTGCTGTGTGCCGAGCGCTTCGATCACGCGCACACCGTCCGGCATCGACGCGTGCAGATACTCCGCCATCTTATTGAACACGAGAACGTCGATGGGTTCCGTTTGAGCCACCACGAATGAAAGCAGGAGAGCAAGCATGCGCGTATCATATGCGAATATGCATGGCCTTCGTCTCGTGCTCCTCTTGCTTTTTTTCGGTGCGTGCTCGCGCGACGAGACGCCCAACTTGTCGAAGGACGCAAAAACAGCGACGCACGAAGCACTCCTCGAGGATCTCGAAACGCCGCGCCATCCCTCGGACGGCGGCGGGCGCGCGTTTCTCGCCGAGGCCCCCGAGGGCCCAATCCTGGTGGGGAGCCGCCACCGTTTCGAGATTGTTTACGAGGCCGGCCCGTTGGGTATCTCCGAGGGCGGCGTGTTGTTCCTGCAACCGTCGCCGTTTTTCGGCTGGGACGCCCCGCAGACAGAGGTTCCGGAAGCGCCCGGATATACCGAGGCGACGACGAATGCGCCGGACATGAAGCTCGAGACGTTGACGCTCGGCGACCTTCTCGCCATCACGATCCGCGGGCGCGCTCTCGCGCCCGGTGAGCGGATCGAGCTCGTCTATGGCTCGGGTCCGGCGGGGGCTCGGGTCGATCGCTACGCGGAGTCGCGGGCGCCGATCTGGCTCGCCGTCGACGGCGATGGGGACGGTGTGCGTTCAGTGATCGACGAAGTGCCGAGCGTCGATGTCGCCGCTGGTCCGCCCGCGCAGCTCGTTTTGACGCTACCGAGCACGGCGCGGCCGGGAGACCGCGTGCGCTTGACGGTGGCCGCTCTCGACCGAGCCGGCAACGCGGGCATGGCGCTCGACGGAGGTGTGACGCTCTCGGGGCCGTCCGCGCTCGGCCTTCCCACCGTGCTCGAGCTTTCGGAGCGTGGGGTCGGCTATATCGATGTCGTCCCTCGCGATGCGGGTGTCTACCGCGTCAGTGGCGCGTCGGGTGACATGATTGCGGAAAGCAACCCGCTCGTTGTCCGCGACGGCATCCCCCGCATCCTTTGGGCCGACCTTCATGGCCATTCGCAGCTTTCGGACGGCACTGGTACGCCCGACGACTACTTCTGGTATGCCCGGGACGTGGCGGCGCTCGACATCGTCGCGCTCACGGATCACGACCATTGGGGTATGCGCTTTCTCGATCAGAACGAAGCGATGTGGGAAGCGATCCGCGAGGCGGGCCGCCGCTTCGAAGAGCCCGGCCGGTTCCTCGCGATCGAAGGTTATGAGTGGACGAGCTGGCTCCACGGTCATCGTCATGTTCTGTATTTCGAAAGCGGTGGCGAGGTCTTGAGCTCCATCGATCCCGTCTATGAAACGCCGGCCCAGTTGTGGGCAGCGCTCGAAGGCCGGAAGGCTCTCACCGTTGCGCACCACTCAGCGGGCGGTCCGGTCTCGACGAATTGGGATTTCATGCCGGACCCCGCGATCGAGCCCGTGACGGAGATCGTCTCGGTGCACGGCAGCAGCGAAGCGGCCGATACGCCCGGCACGATCTACAGCGCCGTACCGGGCAACTTCGTCCGTGACGTTCTCGATCGCGGCGCGCGCTTCGGCTTCATCGGTAGCGGCGATAGCCACGACGGTCATCCGGGACTCGCACATCTCGCGCAACCGAGCGGCGGCCTCGCCGCGATCTTCTCGGAACATTTGACGCGTGACGGCGTGCTCGAAGCCCTCGCATCACGGCGCGTCTACGCGACGAACGGCCCGCGCATCTGGCTTCGCTTCTGGGTCGACGACAACCCCCGCTTCGCCGTGGCAGGCACGGCGCCCATCGAGCGCGTCGACGTGATCCGGAGCGGCAGCGTCGTCACGAGCCTTCCCGGCTTCGGACGCCGTGAATGGGGTGAAGGGTTGAAGCTCGACGGCCTCGTGTCGGGCGAATATGTCTACATCCGCGTCGTGCAGGAAGACGGGGGCGTCGCGTGGTCGAGCCCCGTGTTTATTGACTAGCTCCTCTTCCTTCTACAACCAGCGGAACTTTGCTATCGTAGAAATAGAGGACGATGACGAGTCAACGATTCGAGCCTGGTCAGATTGATGCCGCGACCTTCGTTCAGCTCTTCGGAGAACCTGTCCAGCAAGCAGAGTCGTGGAACACGGTGGACGGTGGATTTGGGTTGCTGCTCACTCGAGGGTTCTTTTTCCGGACCGGCCTCGACGTTGGGTGTGTGCGGTTCGAGAAGCGCAGTCTTGTTGCTTCGATCGCTCATGGACCCCTCCCTTGTTGTTTGTGGGCCTTCACACACAGTTACGCAAGGTCCATGCCAGCTGTGGCGGGGCCCCCCACACTGCCTAAATGGAGAGCATCGTGGGTAAAATCCCTCATACACCCATAAATATTTGATCGCACCATCCCTCTAGCAGGCACTTGCCTTTCAAGCTGCGACCTCCTATCCTCCCACGAGAAACACCCACGGACATCGCGTCCGAAAACAGCTGGAGGAGCCGACATGGCCAAACGTGAGCTGATCGGAAAAGCGTACTCGCTACCGGACTTGGTGGCGAAGGTCACCGGCAAGGCCAAATACGCGGAGGATTTTCGCCCCGAGGGGATGCTGTTCGCCAAGATTCTCTCGAGCCCGATGCCACACGCTCGAGTCCGGCGAAAAGATTTGGACGCCGCCCTCGCCATGGACGGTGTCGAAGCCATCTTGACGGCTGACGATCTGCCTGAGGCGGATCCGCTCACCGAACGCGCATTGACCGACGAGCCTTTGTACGTGGGTCAGCCGATTCTCGCCGTCGCGGCCGTCGACGAAACCATCGCCGCAGATGCGATCGAGAGAATCCACATCGATTTCGAGCCTCTTCCTTTCGTTCTCGATCCTCTCGAGAGCTTGCGTCCCGGCGGACCCAATGCTCGCCTGGGCGGCAACATCATGCGCGACGGGCGGACCCTCGAGACCTTGAAGTGGACCGCCGAAGACTTCGCCGGCGCAGACGAAGACGAGCTCCCGCTCGGCGAGCCCGAGGAAGAGTGGAGCTACGGCGATCTCGAAGCCGGCTTCGAAGCCGCCGCCGTCATCGTCGACGAGACGCTCTTCCACCAGTCGCAGACGCATCATCCACTCGAGACCCGAAGCTGCATGGCCTATTGGAGCGGCGGCAAGCTCCACTTGCATCCTTCGACCCAGAGCACGGCCCAGACGGTCGTCGGCGTCGCCAGGGAGATGGGACTGCCGCTTTCGGATGTCGTCCTCGTCAACGCCTATACCGGCGGTGGATTCGGAAGCAAAGCGCGGGGCACCGTCAACATGATCATCCCGGCGCTTTTGTCGAAGAAGGCCGGGCGTCCCGTCATACAACGTGTCACGCGCCAGGAGGAAACTTCGATCGGCCGCGCACGCGCCGGGTTTCAGGGACGCGTCAAGATGGGGTTTTCTCGAGACGGCCGGATGACCGCCATGGATCTCTACATCGTTCAAGACACCGGGCCCTATGGACGCCGCTCCGACATAAGAAACGCTGCCCAAGTGGCATCGCTTTGCTACACGCCACTCGCGATGCGATTCCGCGGCCTGTCCGTTCTCACCAACACACCGACGCGGGCCGCACAGCGCTCCCCTGGCGGCGTTCAAATCTCGTCGATGCTCGAGCCGGTGATCGACGAGGCAGCCAAAGAGCTCGGCATCGATCGTCTCGAATTGCGGCGTATCAACGCTCCGACGCACGACGCGAAGGTCGGCGGCGACCGGCATGCGATCTCGTCGGCTTATTCGAAAGAGCTCTTCGACAAAGCGGAGGAGCTGTTCGGCTGGAAGGAGCAATCGAAGCTCAGCGGCCAGCGGCGTGGTTCCATCGTTACCGGGGTCGGCGTCGGGTTCAGCACCTACCATGCGGGATCACGCGGCTACGATGGTCTCGTCATCATCCAACCGGACGGCACGCTTCGCGTCCAGACCGGTGTCGGCAATTTGGGAACCGGGTCTTTTTCCGATGTGTCGCGTGTCGCGGCTGAAGAGCTCGGGGTGCCCTGGGACAAATGCGTCGTGACGTGGGGCGACACGTCGCGCCATTTGCCGTGGACGTGCATCCAGGCAGGCAGCATGACGACACACACGGCGAGTCGCGCCAACCTGGCCGCCGCGCTTGATGCGAAGCGCAAGCTCCAGGAGATCGCGGCCGGGGATCTCGGGGGCTCACCGGAACAATACGAGGTTGCGGACGAGCGCGTCTATCGCACGGGCAACCGCGCACGCGGTATGAGCCTCGCACGCGCGGCCGAGCGAGCGATCGAGCTCGGCGGGAGATATGACGGGCACGAGCTGTCGGACGACCTCCACGAGATGACGGTGAACGCCGCGAAAGCTCTCGCCGGCCAGGGGCTCATGGGCGTCGCCAAGGACAATTTCGGCGGAGAAGGCTCACTCTGGTCGTTCGTCCTCGGTTTCTGCAAAGTCGAACTCGACACCGAGACGGCACACGTCCGCATCTTGCGCTACGACGCGGTCTGCGACTGCGGCACCGTGATCAACCCCCGCGGGTTAGCGGCACAGCTTCATGGAGGCGGGCTGCAAGGCGCGGGTCTGGCACGCAGCCAAAGGTGGGTTTACGACCCGAAGTGGGGTGTTGCGTTCACGGACAAGCTCGTTAACGCCAAACCGCCATCCATTCTCGACGTTCCCTTAGACATGGGCGCGGGCTTTGTAGACTTGCCGGATCCGTCGACGCCTGTCGGAGCGCGGGGAATCGGCGAGGCGGCGTTCGGATCCGGAGTCGCGGCTGTGGTGTGTGCGGTACAAGACGCAATGGGAAAGGACGTCTTCAAGCGGACACCGCTTTTGACCGATGTGCTCTTGAACATGGTCGAAGAACGGCCTCAGCCTTACAAGACCCTCACGGCTCACGTTTAAATAAGGACCTCATCGAGACGCGAGAGGAGCTGTGCCTCATCAGAATCCGTCCGCGTGCGGCATCCGTTCGCCCGCTCGAGATTACGAAGGATGAACGCCAAAACGTCGGGGAAACCCCCCAATCTCTCGAGGAAATGTGGGTAGGCGCCCACGTTCTCGCAAGCGATGAAACGCCGCTAAGTGGTTTCGTATCAAACGTTTCCTCGGACGAGCCCTACTGGCATCAATATTGAATTAGATGTTACGCGTTCCATGAAATCTGTCGCGAAAACCGCAGCCACTGCCACGGCCGAGATCGGCTCGTTTGCGCGAGACGGCTCCGTCCGGCGGCTCCGGGTCGAAGAGAAGAGGGGGACTTTCTAGTGTCATCTCTGAGCGCCGATAACACGAAGACTCCGGAAAACGTCTCTCAGGAGGTGCTGCTTGTGTTCGAGAGCTCCGAGCGAGCATCCCCCGAGGAGTTGCTCGAGCTCGCCCCGAATGCCGCCGAGGTGGAGATCCGCCGCGCCTTCGCGACCAAGATTGCCGAATGGGACATTAAGCGAGCGCAGCTCGACCCGGACGGCTCGCTCGTGGCCATGGTAGACGAAATCAAGCAAAGGCTCGAAACCGCGAAATACAATCTGCTTGACAAATTGGCTCAAAGCCTGCCGCCACTGCCGGAGCCCCAGAAGGTTGCTGTCTCCGATGAACCCGATGAATCGAGCCTTCTCCGAGAAATTCTTAATCTGAAGTTCCTGGCCGAAAAAGCCAAGATCCGGTGTTGATCCAATGAGATAGTTGGAATCAATGGTGCTGGCTTCTGTCTACACGGTGATACCTTTGAGCAGGTCGTAGGCTCTCTGCTGTTTCGAGTCCGGAGTTGTCGTGACATCGAAGGTGGGCTCGTCGGGTCCGGCTTCCGGTCGCCGACATTTGCTTCGGACGATGTTGCTGAGAAGGCGCAGCAGCGTGCGGAAGCTGGAAGCTCGACTCCCATCGTCAAGCTTCTTGGTTTGTATCTTGCGCAGGGCGGCCTCGGAGCGCTTCGCCGGAGCAACCGGGTCACGCCTGGCCTTCGCCTGCTGGTCCTCGTCAGAGAATAGCAGCGGCCGCCAAGCCTCCATCATGTGCCACAGGACGTAGTAGGCCAGCATGCACAAGAAGACGTGCGCCCGGACTCGGTTTTCGCGCCGGTGATGAATCGGCCGCACCTTTAGGTCCATGCTCTTGAAGGAACGAAACGCCCTCTCGACCTGGGTCAGCAACTTGTAGCTGCGCACTGTGTCGTCGGTTTTCATCCGCTGCTCAGCAAGACTGGTGCGGATTACGTAGATGCCGTCAAGGGCAGCTTCCGCAGTGACCTTTGTGTCGTCGATTTCGAAGCTAAAGCTGTCGTCGCGAATGTCCAGCTTGAAGTGCTTGCCGACTTGTACTTGTTGAGAACTCTGCCTACCCGCACACCGATTTTATCTTTACCATGCAGCTGACCCCGCCCGATCCGTTGGCGAATCCCTCCGAACTGCTTAGCGATCGTCCCCATGTGTCGCTTCCACCGCTGGAGCCGTTTGTTGGCGAGCTCAGAGTTGCCGTTGGCGAGGCGCGAGGCGTCGGCATCCATCGTTGTCTCGTCTAGCTCGAAGTCGAAACCGTCGTCACGGATGTCGAGCCTGTAGTACCTGCCGACCTTGTACTTGTTGAGGAGCTTTTTCACTGCAGCACGGATGTCCTCCTTGCCCTGCAAACGGCGCCGCTCGACCATCCGACAAACTTTCTCCAGCTCCTTGCAGGTCGCTTCGAGCAGAGCACGGCGCTTGTGACGCCGCCTCTCGGCCAGCTCCGGATTGCGGCAAGCGACCAGCCTCTCGTTGGGGAAATCCGGGTGCGTCACCTCAAACAGATTCCGCTCGTCGAATAGCCCCATCTGGAGCACCCCATCGTTGATGAGCTTGCGAATCGGTTCGGGACGCAGAGCGGTAATCCAGTCGACACCGTCCATCTCCCGCAACTCGTCGATCTGGGTCTGGGTGATCATTCCGCGGTCGCCCACCATCACAAACTGCTCGATGCCGAAGCGCTCTTGCACCTTTTCTACCTGAGGCAACAGCGTTTTGGGATCGCCCGTGTTGCCCTCAAAGACCGATACCGACACGGGGATGCCGCGTTCGTTGGTCAGCAGACCGTAGTTGATCTGCAGCTTGCCTTTCTTGCCGTCACGGTCGTATCCGAGGCGGGCGATCGGACAACTCATACCCTCGAAGTAGCTTGAGGTTAGGTCATAGAGCGCCAGGCCGTCGTTTTGGAGATGGCGCGCCGCGAGTTTTTTTTCGATGACCTCCTGGCGTTTGAGAACCCAGTCCATGGCGGCATAGAGATCGTCTTCGCGGGCATCGCTCACCCCCAGGATTTCGGGCAGTGTGGTTGTGTGCCACCACTGGCTAGTCGCCAGCTTCGACTGCGGTTCGAGGATCCGGGCGACTACCATGGCCACGACCAAATCCCGCTCTGGTGAGTGTCGAGAACCAACGAGCTTTTCGAAACCGAGCTGTCTCATGGCGCTGAGCACCGCGTCGACGTGGCCATGGTGCCGGGAGCCGTTCTCGACGATTTTGAAGGCGACTTCAACCGAGACGAGCTTTTCCCCTTTGAGAATGCGTCGGATGGCGTCGACTGCGTCCATGGGCAATTTGGACAAGTTAGCGAGCGTGCGCTTGCGGACGTTTCCGCCCACCCGATAGGACTCACGCAGCAGGACCGCGGGGGTAGAGTTGCGATTGGGGATGATGTGGGTATGCATGCCCACCATAATAGCCTATGTGTCAATGTATATCAAACCATAAAAGGCTTTAGACATGCCTACATATTGCATCCCAAAATTAGCCTCTCGGCGTCCCTAAAGACGCGTAATCATTGGGGATTCACACTGTCAGTGGGTTCATTCGACCAAGGAACTTCAGTTTAATAAGCAGATGGCAGGTGACTACGACGGCGTGATCACGTTTATGTACGAGCTCGTACGCGTCGCGCCGAACAAAGCGAAGTACGAGCTGATGCTCGCCAAAGCCCTCGCCGAGCATCGCGTCTTGAAGAAGGAGGCCGAGCGCCATTTCCGCCGTGCCTTGTCTCTCAACTCGCAAGACACCCAGATCCACTATCTTCTCGGGCGCTATTACCAGTCCTTCGACATGCCGAGTCGGGCCGTCACCGAATTCAAAGCGGCGCTCGCCATTAATCCCCAACATGCTGAGGCTAGCTCCGAGCTCTCAAAGTTCAAAGGTGCCGGAGGCTTGCTCCAAGAGCGCCTGAAGGGCTGGTTCTCCTAGCCGTCTCTCCTTCTCGGTCCGCGCGCAAGGAGCGCTCTTTGCTGCGCGTTCAACCGGACGCCCGGCCGGGCCTTCCGCACCGTCGCAATCGCCTCGTCCACACTTTTTGCCGTGCCGCGCGCCAACAAAAGGGCGGCGACGAGAGTTCCCGAGCGCCCACGCCCCTGGGCGCAGTGAACGTAGGTAGGCCCGTCGAGGCGGGTTACTCTTTCTACGAGCTCTAGGAAGTGCCCGTCGACGGGGACGGAAGCATCCAGAGTGGGAGCGCAGATGTAATCACGGCCGTTCCGGACACCTTTGGGCTCGGGGAACTCCGCTGTCAAGTCGACCACGGCGTTAATGTTCCCAGGCAGCTCGTGAGCCAGAGGACGGCGGCCCAGGTAGAGGCCCGGCACCACGCGGTTGTAGCAGTCTTCTTTGATAAGGAGCCGTGCCCGATGCCAGATACCCCATGTAAAAAGAAAGTAGGGTAGAAGCGCCAGGAGCGCCAACGAAGCGATGGTCCCATCAGAGCGCTTCCCAAAGACGCGTGGACCGAGTCCGAAATAGGCGCAAGCCACTGCGAGGAAGCTCAGGCCCGGCCAAATCCAGAGATAGTGGAGGCCGCCACCCTGGATCGCGAAGTAGAAAAAGCGGTTCTCCTGTCGTTTCGGGGGATCTGATTTGTGTTGGAGGGCATGGCCTATGGACGCTGCCGCGATTGTGGAAAACGCCGGAAACTCCGGGCGAGAGAGGCGTTTAGGGAAAGGTTGTGAGCACGTACAAACGTGGAGCGGCGTTTTCCACAATCGCTTGGAAAACGCTTCGCGTTTCCCACGAGCGCCCACAGGCCCCTCCTGATATATATACAAGAAAGATTAATTCATATGGAATAAGGAAGGGGAGGCTCGATTAGTGGAGGCTATGGAAAACGCCCTTCCAGGCTTCGAAGAGAACTCAGTCGTGAGCAAGGTCTGAACGACCAGAACCGTGGGGGCGTTTCCCACAGCCTCGTCTCCCGCTGAGGGGTAGTGGCATTTGGTGAGGCCCGTGGGTTGAGAGGGTAAGCCATGTGTAGATGCGCATCGGCGAGAACGCTAGAATCTTTTTTTCCGAAAGAGAAAAGAGCGTTCCCGCGATGCGCGTTACTACGTTAGTCAACAAGCTCATCGGATTGCAAGGCCTGTGGGTCCGAGGTTTCCACTTCCAGGCGGACAAAGCCAGAGTGGTGGTGGATGTAGTACCACGGAGGAGGAAGCCTCTGTGCGGGATTTGCGGACGAAAGGTCCGCAAGAACAAAGATCGCTACAATCGCTACTGGCGGCACTTGGACCTGTTCGGAGTCCGGACCTATCTACTCGATCCGACGAGTGGTATGTCGGCGGTGTGGAGTGGTCAGAGAAAAGGTGCCTTGGGCCGACAAGGGGAGCCGCTTTACCAAGAGCTTCGAACAAGAGGTAGCGTGGCTGGCACAGAGGACGGACGTCAGCGCCGTAGCGAACTATTTCCGAGTGACGTGGCGTTCGGTGCGACGGATCATCCAGCGAGTGGTTGCCGAGCAGCGGGATGAGCGGCGCGAGCTCGATGGATTGCGGGTGATTGGGATGGACGAGATCAGCTACCGCAAACGCCACAAGTACTTAACAGTGGTAATAGACCATCTCAGCGGCCGGGTCGTCTGGGTGGGAAAGGAGCGCAAGGCCAAGACGCTGCTGCGGTTTTTCCGCAAGCTCGGACCACAAAGAGCCGCGGAACTCGAAGCGGTCAGCATGGACATGTGGGAGCCGTACATAACTGTCGTCGGCAAAAAGGCTCCTCAGGCACGGGTGATCTTTGACCGCTTCCACATCGTCAAGCATCTGAACGAGGCCGTGGATAAGACCCGGCGCGAGCTGGTGCGCGAGCTCAAAGGGACTGCCCGACGCAACCTCAAGAACACCAAGTTTCCCCTTCTCAAGGCCAAACACAACCGCAGCGCGAAAGACAAACGGGTGCTCCGCGAGCAGGCGCGAGCTAATCGTCGCCTCTACCGCGCCATGCTTCTGCGCGACGACTTCATGGACCTCTACACCTACAAAACCGAGACATGGGCCAAGAAGTTTCTCCGAGGATGGCTGCGGCGCGCTATGAGCTCGAGGATAGAGCCCGTCAAACGCGCGGCGAAGATGATCCGCAGCCACTTCGATGGCGTCATCGCGTGGGTCACGTGGAGACTCAGCAACGGCCGACTCGAAGGAATGAACAACAAAATCCGGCTGCTGAGCCACCGTAGCTTTGGACTCCACTCTGCCGAAGCTCTCATCAGTCTCGTCTACCTAAACTGTGGCGGTCTCACCCTTGAGAGGATCCACTGAAATGGCAGGAGAGGCGAAAAAGCTAGCTCCTAGAAGGAGGAGCACAACGCCGTGTTTCATAGCGTCTCGGACTCGGAAGCGTCGAAGCCGCCCCCGTAGCCCGGGTTCAAGCGAGCCCAGAAAACGCTGTGATAATTCGGGCTTCTCATCTCGAGCAGGATGAGAGCGATGGTCAAGGGTGTTTGCAGAGCGAGAATTCCGGCCCAGTGCAGCTCATTATGGAAGAGCCAAAACCCGATATTCGTAAGAAAGAGGACGTTCCAGAAAAGCTCGTAGCTCCGGCGGAGCCGGAAGACGTTACAGAAGAGGAAGAAGTGGCCGAGGGTCACGGGAAAAAGTAGCGCCACGGGGCCGAAGGGCCGCCAGGAGAGCCAAGTGACGAGAGCACACAGGACGATCGCGACGGCGTCCTGCCACCAGAAACGAAACCCAGCGCGGCGACCCACTAGACGTTGAGCTCGACGGCGTGCACGGCACCGCTTGTGCCGAGGGTGACCAGAAGCTTGCCGAAACGTGTGTCGAAGTTTCTGGTCCTGAGGTCGCGACAGGTGAGCGTCACGTTTTGCTCGTTCTTTTGGATCTGTACCACGTGGTAGAGAGGAGAGAGCGCCCGCATCGCCTGATATTCCGGGATCGCCTTCGAGAATCGTCGCGTAGGGCCCGTCGTGAATCTTCTGCAACGTTTCGCGAGAAAGACGGCCGCGGACGGCACTCGAGTCGAACAGGTGGACCTCACCGTCGAGGGGCCGCGCCCCGATGAACTTCCACGGGATGAAGGCGGTGGGAAGAAGCGACACGGTGCCTTCCGGTGCAAGCCGCCCGGCCCGCCTCCTCAGAACGATGCGGACCATCCAGTAAACGAAAAGAAAAGCCACGTAAGCGTAGGCCAACCCGAGACCCGGCATCTTGGCCCGAGCGAGCTCAGAATAAATGACGTACAGGGCCGCCACTGTGACGGCGATGACGGGCAGGTCGATAAAAAAGACCCACTCTCGACAAAAGCGCTTGTCCGAGAACGGGGCTAGAAGGGTAATACCGTAGGTGTTGCTGAAGTCGAGCACGCTGTGAAAGCACATGCCCAAAGCGAGGCCGAGGGCCACGTGATGGCCGGGAAAGCCGAGTGCGGCCGACACGACATAAGCCGCCGCGGCTATGGCTGCAATGACGGGAAAAGCGTGCGAGTACGTCTGGTGGAACTTGAGAAAGCTACGGCGCCCTGCGATGCGGCTCATCGCATCCAGGTCGGGAGCGGCCGATCCCATCATGAAGGCGATGGAAGCCTCCGGGTAGTCCGCCATGAAGGGCGCTGCGATGACCACGCCCATCATGCCATGCGTGACGATGTCCATGGGGTTTCTGTGTTCTTCAATTGTACCGAAAAAATGCGCTCACCAGGACTCGCCATGAAACGCGAGCTTCCAAAAGAGCCGCTCATAGCGCATCGTCTCGAAAAACTTGCGCTCCATTTTTGCGCGCTGGCTCGAAGAGGCGGCCTCGGCCATCTCGTCCAAGTTGGTGGCGAGCAGATCCACCCACGCCTTGAAGCCGTCGCTCGTCCAGTTGTCGATGAAGCGTTGCCATTTGCTCGGGCCTACCTGGAGCTCTTTCACGTGGAGCCACGAGTCCAGATAAGCTTTCTCGGCAGTGTAGGTGGCCGCGTAAGCGACTTCGTAGGGGTCGACGTAGTTGATAACGCGAAGAAAATTGATGTAGCCGAGGTTCGTCGGCGCCGGCTCGACGTCTTCGATGGTCACGCCGTGCTCCGCCGCCATTTCTTCAAAGAGCACGAGCTCACGCTGGAGCGCTGCGATGGCGTTGCTGTGAGCTTGCCGGTGCTCGAGAGGCGCTTTGGTGATCTTGAGCGCGACGTTCGGAATAGCCTCGCGCACGAAAACGTAATCCTGCTTCAGCCAATTGGCGAAACGCTCATCGGAAATCGACCCCGCGGCCACCTCCGAGAGAAAGGGTTCCACGAGCATCTCGGCCCAATGCTCGCGGTATTTCTCGTGCAGGTCTGCAACGAATGCCATGAAGACTCTCCTTTCAGCGAAGAGGGAGTTTATCTGGCCGGAGCTGAATCGGACAGAGCTAGCCGCCGTCTCTGGTACTATCCCGCCACCCATGCGAGATACGCTCTTGCTACTGGCCGCGATCGGAGCGGCCTCAACGGCCACTCTCCAGTCTCGACACCAACACCGCGTGGTGCGCGTCAGCCCGAGCACCGCGATCCTGCCGAGCGAAGTCTCCGTCGCCATCAACCCGGCGCGGCCCGAGAACGTCGTGGCCGTCTCGCTACAGAGACGAAGCCCGACAACAGACTACGCCTATGTGAGCTTCGACGGCGGCACGACGTGGGTCAGCATCGAAGGACGCAACCCGAACGCCCGCACGCAAGGCGATGACGCGATCGTGTTCGACGACGCGGGCCGTGCGTACTGGTCGTACATTTCGTTCAACGGCTTGAGGTCCGAGCGCCCCACGGACGCCGCGACCGGAATCTTCGTGAACCGTTCCGAAGATGGTGGCCGAAGCTGGTCGGAACCCGTCACCGTCGTGGATCACCACAACGCGATCGCGCCATTCGAGGACAAGCCCTGGCTCGTCGCAGCCCCCGACAACCGCGTCTACATCGCGTGGACCCGCTTCTCGAAATACGGCAGCGCGGATCCTCAGGAGACGAGCCATATCTACTTCTCCTTGTCTGAAGACGCCGGCCAGACCTTCGCCGCACCCTTCCGGGTGTCGGACACTCCCGGAGACGCCATCGATAGTGATGGCACGCTCGAAGGCGTCGTGCCCGCGGTGGGCGTCGACGGCGAAGTCTATTTGGTCTGGTCGGGCCCGCAAGGCCTCGTCTTCGACAAGTCGATGGACGGAGGTTGGACCTTCGGCGAGGACCGCGTCATCGGGCCGCATCCGGGAGGCTGGGACATCGACATCGAAGGCATCGGCCGGGCGAACGGAATGCCGGTCACGGGTGTCGACCGATCACAGGGTGCCTTTCGAGGCACCCTATACGTCAATTGGATCGACCACCGCCATGGCGATCCCGATGTGTTCGTCACGTATTCGCGGGACGGAGGCGACAGCTGGGCCCCGCCCGTGCGCGTCCACGGCGATTCGATCGGCAATGGCGCGGAGCAATTCTTTACGTGGATGGCGGTCGACCCCATCGACGGCTCGGTCAA
Source organism: Candidatus Marinacidobacterales bacterium (assembly GCA_965197495.1). Lineage (GTDB taxonomy): Bacteria > Acidobacteriota > Vicinamibacteria > Marinacidobacterales > SMYC01 > SMYC01. Next base: position 8,305,042 of record OZ240210.1, on the reverse strand, counting down.
CGTTGCCTTCTACGATCGCCACGGGCTCGACGGAACGGCAACGTCTGTGACGCTCGCACGCAGCACCGATGGTGGCGCGAGCTTCGAGACCTTTCCGGTGGCGATCGAGCCGTTCGAGACGAGCGACGATGTTTTCTTCGGCGACTATCTTGGGGTCGCAGCCTATGACGGCCGCGTCGTAACGGTGTTCAGCCACTTCACGACCCCGTCCGACTTGGCGCTCTCCGCCGCGCTATTCCGGTTCAGCCAGAGCGACAACTAAGTTGAGCTCGGTCTGGACCAAGCGAATCGTAGTACACGGGAAGAGGTTCGGAGACCCGATCGTCTGAGCGACGGTACTGATCCATCACATCCTTGCCGAAATCACGCTCGGCCATGAGAGCGTTATGCACGGCGCAGAGCAACCTGACATTTCCGGGGTCCGATCACCGCCGAGACCGTACGGATCGTCGTGGTGGTACTCGAGTCCTTTTCGAGCGGTGCAGCGTCGTCCGTTCGGACTTACGTCCGTGCAACGCCCCCGGTCCCGCTTCCACACGAAGCGCTTTACTGGCGCGGAGATATAGCGCGAACCGGGCGACGTGTCCGCCTCTTCGAGGCTTTTCCTGGGCTTCTTCGTCTTGCCAAAACGCTTGGCTTCGAGTCGCTCGAGCTTTTCCGTCACCGCCACCTCGACGATCGAAGCCAGATCGACACCGGGATCTGAAGCCTGCCAATATCAAAATCACTCCAGACGGACAGGTCAAGATACTCGACTTCGGTCTGGCCAAAGCTTTTGTTCAAGAAGACGCGCCCGACCCGAGCTCGTCCCAATCACCCACGCTGACGCGAGGAACGGCCCTCGGCACCATCATGGGGACGGCCGCCTATATGAGCCCCGAACAGGCGCGCGCGAAACAGGTGGACAAGCGTGCGGACATTTGGGCGTTCGGCGTTTGTCTCTTCGAAGCTTTGGCGGGAAGACGGCCTTTCGAAGGCGACGACGCGACCGACATCCTGGGCTCGATCCTCAAGCTCGATCCCAAATGGGATGCACTGCCGCCAGGACTTCCCACGTCTGTCCACAGACTTCTGCGCCGATGCCTTCAAAAGGACGCGCGCCGGCGCTTGCGTGATATCGGCGATGCCCGACTCGATATCGAGGAACGCTCGGACGACACCGAAAGCGGGAGCGCGTCGATTCCGACTCGAGCTCGACAAGTGACTCCCTGGATTCTCGTGGCCGCGATGGGTCTCGTGACGATCGGGCTTCTGTTGCGAGGTGCAGGTCCTTCGCCGGACCGCACCACGCGTCGCTTTCCGATCGATTTGTCTTGGCAGACCGTTTCGAACTGGGGTGATTTTCGAGTCGCGATCTCGCCAGATGGGACACACTTTGCGTACCACGGACGTCACGAGAACCGGGTGGAGATCTATTTGAGGCCTCTCGACAGTCTCGAGGCGCTGCCGATTTCCGGCCCCGCCTCGCCGCAGAGCGTCGCTTTCTCTCCCGACGGCAAGCGCTTGGCTTTTGAATCCGCAGGCGAGTTGCGGACCGTCTCCATTCAAGGCGGACAGCCTGACTCGGTCTTGCAGCTTCCCGAGGGCGCGTGGGGGTTGAGTTGGGGGGCCGATGACAACATCTTGCTGGGTGGAGCGGACGGACTAAGCAAAGTGCCGGCGTCTGGCGGTGATCGCGTGCCGGTAACGCCCGTGCAGGACGCCGACACCCAAGCCCATGGAAACCCCACGCACCTTCCGGGTGGTGGGCATGCTCTGTTCACCATCTATCGTCCTGAAGATTCGCGCCTGGCGGTTGCCGATCTGGTGGCCGGGACTTTTAAAGGGGATTACAAAGACTACTTGACAGGCGCGCGCATCCGTGACATTCTCGGGCGGTGCGACGGCTTGAAAAGTCCATTAGGGCGCTCGCCATGCTAGGTGTGCCTGTTCTTTTTAGCCTTGGTTCCCCAATGGCTGGAATAGGAAGCCCACCGCTTGGTTGGCTGCTCATTGGTATTGGCACCTTGTGGGGCGCATGGGCACTTTGGACGTCGGACCTGGTAAGAGTATGGAGGAAGCGGAGAAAGCGGGGGAAGCGTACCGAGAATGAGAGACCGCATGAGAGACCGCAAGACTTGGAGGTTCCACCCGGTGCTACTCAGCAACGCTTCAAACTTTACGAGGCTGCCTGCCTGCTTGCGAATGTTGAACCTGCATGGCCGCTTCCGAATCAGTTATCCCTGGACAGGTTGGATTTCCTGGTAGACGCCGTCCGAGTACACGACCCATACGTGAAGCACGTCGAACTGCGCGTCGTGATTCCGTCATATGCGATGCGTCCTTTGGATTTGACAAACTTTGCGCTACGCCAGCACACCTACATCTCCCAATTGAGAATAAGGGACGCGCAACAGATCGCCCGTCTCCGCGATGTGAAATTGGGGATCACATGCAAGGAATTGGACCGGGAAGCACTCCACAACGTTGCGGTGGACAGGAAAGTTCTGAGGGAATACCTGGAATCAAAATCTAGGCCCGTTCCTGAATTCCTGCATGAGAGTCACGACAGGCCAGATTCGGACAGTGAACGTGAAGACTAACTGGGCGAACCAGACGATATGGACCGGCGATAATCTGCCGATCCTCCGGGGTATGAACTCGGAGTCTGTGGACCTCATCTACCTCGACCCGCCGTTCAACTCGAAGGCCAACTACGCCGCGCCGATTGGCAGCAAGGCGGCCGGCGCTGCGTTCAAGGACACGTGGACGCTCTCAGACGTGGACGCCGAGTGGATCAACCTCATCGAGGCGAAGCACCCGGCGCTATACCGCGTGTTGCTGGCAGCTATGACGAGCAGCGACAAGTCCTATCTGGCGTACATGGCGGCTAGGCTGCTGGAGATGCGCCGCGTGCTGAAGCCGACGGGCTCGCTCTATCTCCACTGTGACCCCACGATGAGCCACTACCTCAAACTCGTCATGGACGCGATCTTCGGTAGGTCAGAATTTAGAACGGAGATCGCTTGGAAACGAACCAGTAGTCACAGCGATGGCACACAAGGTCGCAAACAGTACGGGCGCATCCGAGATGTGATCCTGTTCTACTCTATGGGCAAAGAGTGGACCTGGAACCCACAGTTCATGCCATACGACAAGAGTTACCTAGATCGCTTTTACCGGCACGTTGAGCCGAGTACTGGGAGAAGGTTTACGCTTGGCGACTTGACGGGACCAGGCGGAGCTGCGAAGGGAAACCCGCAGTATGAGGTCCTGGGGGTGACGCGCTTTTGGCGCTATTCGAGGGAACGTATGGAGCAGTTGATCGACGAGGGGCGCGTCGTTCAAACTGCACCAGGTCGTGCACCTAGATACAAACGCTATCTCGATGAAATGCCGGGAGTTCCTTTACAGGACTTATGGTCTGACATTCCACCGGTGAGTCCGGCTGCGCGTGAGCGCATTGGTTATCCGACCCAAAAGCCAATCGCCTTGCTGGAGCGAATCATCTCAGCAAGCTCGAATCAAGGCGATATGATTCTGGACCCGTTCTGTGGATGCGCGACGGCCTGTATCGCGGCTCAAGCCAAGAACCGCGAGTGGGTGGGCATCGACATCTCCCCCAAGGCAGCCGAGCTCGTCCGCCAGAGGATGCGCGACGAACTCGGCATGTTCTACAAGGGCGCGCACCGAACTGACGTACCTCGGCGAACCGACCTAGGGAAGCTAGAGCGCTACAACAGCAAGAATAACCGGAAGAAACTTTACGGCGAGCAGGGCGGCCACTGCGCCGGATGCGCCACGCATTTCGAGCCGCGCCACTTCGACGTGGACCACATTATCGCTCGGGCGAAAGGCGGGACCGACCACATCGAGAATCTTCAGCTGCTGTGCGGCTCGTGCAACAGCATCAAAGGTGATCGCGGTATGGAGTACCTGCGATCTAAGCTCGCAATATAGGAGGAAACCATGAGTACAAAGCCAGACGATTTTGACTGGGTGCAAGCTAGCATGGTTACGCAAAAGAGAATCATTTTCGGCTCTTCCGACATCATTTCGCAAGGAGGCGACCCATAACTAATTGGGTAAAGGAAGTAAAGGAGTGTGATACCAGCAACTTATTTCGTCGATTAAGAGAAAGGGTTCGGTCAGATTGCATCGAACGAAACCAAGACCTTGGTGACGAATTTGTCAAGTTCGAGAATGATGCCACGCGTCAATTCAATGTCGTGGTATGCAAGGGAGATGGGCGCATTCAATTTATCCATTCAGGGAAACGCATTCTAGTCCGTGATGGCAAAGATCGTGATATTTTGTATGCCTGTCCGGTCATAAACAAATTCAATGACTGCATGTATGAGGTAGGAAACGAACAATTGCATGCTTGGCAACTAAGCAAACGCGTGTTGTTTGCTCTGTTTTTCCCTGACAACATGTAAGCGCATGAGGCCTGTAAGGAGTGAACGATGAAACCGATGTTAGACCCGAAGCGCGATCTAGTAGGCGCGACGCCCGAGACTCTGGCCCGCGCCCTGCTGCGGCCTCTACGACGACCGCATCGAGCTAAGGCCGTTGTCCGAGATGAGATCCCGGTAGAGGAGGTTGCGACCGACCATGCTGGCGACCGTGTCTCGCATTTGCGCAAGCGTTCCTGAGTCGCGCATGTTGTGTTTGCCGGCGAACTCGTCCACATACCGCTGCAAATGCTTCGGGGAAAGCTTGTGAAACGTGCCTTTGTGCGCCCGCTTGAGCATCGACCAGAACGACTCAATCCCGTTCGTGTGTGCCTGTCCTTTTACGTACTCGGCAACCGAGTGGCGTACCGTCTCGTGGTTCGGGAGGCCGGCGTAGCCGCCGTGGTCGTCTGTGTAGACCTTCGCACCAGGCTCGGCCCGATCAGCGACGAAGTTCTTGAGCGTATCGCCGTCCGTGCTCGTGACTACGGCGGCACTCACGCGGTTCGTCTGGCGATCCTTTGCGCCCACGACGGCGGTCTTGCCGACCGGCCCGCGACCAGCGTTCAGCTTCTTGCGAGCGTGTTTGTTCTTCTCTTTGCCTCCGAAATAGGTCTCGTCGATTTCGACCGGCCCGCCGAACGCTCTCCGATTCGGACCGCTCCATGCTTCACGGATGCGGTGCAGCATGAACCAAGCCGTAGGTTGGGAGACGCCGATATCCCGATGCAACTTCATGCTCGAAACGCTCTTCAGACTCGTGAGGCACAGGTAGACCGCAATGACCCATTTGCGCAGCGGGACATTCGACCTAGCTATCGGCGTTCCCGTGCGGACGGAGAAGTAACCCCTGCAGGTGGAGCACCAGTAGGGCATCGGCTTTGCGTTCGGGACTTCGCTGGTGCTGAGGCTTCCGCACTTGCCGCAGCACCTCTCGCCGTCCCAGACGACGGCTTCAAACCATCGAGTGGCGGCTTCTTCGGTAGGGAACATGTCCATCAGCTCGATGACGGTAATCCCTTCTCTGTCTGCTCGACCCGGGGCTTTGTATGTCATGGACCCAATATACTGGAATTCGGAGCACTTGTCAAGTAGTCTTTGTAATCCCCCTTTTAAAGAGCTCTCGTTGCGAGGGGCGGAGCCGCTCTACTCTCCCTCGGGCCACCTTCTCTTTCTACAAGGCAACGAGCTTTGGGCTGTGCCCTTCGACCTCGATGAGCTCGAACTTACCAGTGAGCCCGTGTTCGTCCTCGACGGGATCGCCTACGGTCCGCGCCTTGCAGATGACGGGACCCTGGCCTACGTCGCTCAGCGAGCCGACGGGAATGCGCGCCTCGTGTGGGTCGACCGTAACGGTCAGCCCACGGCTATCCGAGGTGAACGGCGCGACTACTCTCACATCGACCTGTCTACTGACGGGAGGTACGCGCTCCTCAACGTCTGCAATATTGTCTCAATGAGCTCCGTTTACGTGAGTGACCTCGCCCGAGGAACGCGTAGCCTCGTGACGTCGAATGGGGGGATGCCGATCTGGGCGCCCGATGGTGCGCACGCAACGTTCCGTCGTGTTGGCGCCATCGTCGCAAAGATGGCGGACGGCAGCGCAGACGAGCAACGGCTCCTTTCGGTTCGTGCGGTGCCGACGTCATGGTCGCCCGACGGGGAGTGCCTGGCCTTCTTCGACCGCGCCGACGATGTATGGGTGCTTCCCAGGGACGGTGAGCCCACGCGTCTGCTCGGGACGCCGGCGAGCGAGAGGTCAGCCCGATTCTCGCCCGACGGCAAGTGGCTCGCCTATGTGAGCGACGAGACCGGTGAGTTCCAGGTCTACGTGATCCCGTTTCCCGGACCGGGACCGAGGATTCCCGTGTCCGTAGACGGCGGGTTGTCGCCCATCTGGTCCTCCGATGGCAAAGATCTCTTCTTTCGTCGTGGCAGCAAGGTCATTGCCGCGTAGGTAGAGCCCGGTGAGGAGCTGCGTTTCAGCCCACCGGTGGAGCTCTTTGATGGTCCGTACACTTTAGATATCGAAGGACACCAGCGCTACGACGTGGCGCCGGATGGGCGTTTTCTGATGGTCGAGAACAGCGAAGATTTCCGCGTCGTCATCGTCGGAGGGTTCTTCGAAGAGCTGAACCGCCTGGCCCCGCCTCCATGATTGGACGTACGCTCGCCCACTACGAGATCCGCGAAAAGATCGGAAGCGGCGGCATGGGGGGAGGTCTACCGGGCACGCGATAAAAAGCTCGGACGCGACGTCGCCATCAAAGTCCTTCCCGAAGCCTTCGCACAGGACAAAGAGCGTTTGGAACGTTTCGAGCGCGAGGCCCGACTGCTCGCAACCCTGAACCATCCGAACATCGCGAGCATCTATGGACTCGAAGACGCGGACGGCGTGAAGGCTCTCGTCCTTGAGCTCGTCGAAGGGCCGACGCTAGCCGATAGGATCGCCGAAGGTCCGATCCCGCTCGACGAAGCCTTCGCCACCGCCGGGCAGATCGCGGACGCGCTCGAAACAGGGCACGAAGTGGGTGTCATCCACCGTGATTTGAAACCCGCGAACGTGAAGGTCGGACGAGGAGCCGACGCGGGCGAGCACGAGAGCGGGGGCGATGAAAATACCCGAGCCGATCACGTTCCGATGACCATGGCGGTCGCGGTGCCGAGTCCGAGGTCGCGGCGGAGCTCGGTCTCGGTCCCGAAGGCGTCTGCAAAGGCGCTCAACAGACGGCCGTCCCAGAACTGCGCAATGTGGTAAATATTGTAGCCATGCGGTCTCTCTTCCCGGTGATCTGTGTCTTGTTTACGTCTCTTTCCGCCATGGCGCAAGAAGAAAAGGAGCAGAAACTCGGCTGGAGCAACGTCGCTGATGTAAGTATCGTCGTGACCGCCGGCAACTCTTCGACCTCGACTTTTGCCGTTGACGACAAGCTCAATCGCAAGTGGAAGAGCTCGGAGCTCGGGTTTCGCTTCGGCGCGCTCCGCACCCAAACGACAGATGACCCATTTGCGGTTGGCACACCGGAAGACTTCGAGGTCATCGAGGACTCGGCGCGCGAGCTCGACAACGAGCGCTATTACGTGTTCGGTCAATTCCAGCGCAATATTTTGCCGCGCTTCTTCTGGATGACTGGGGGCCGATGGGACAAAGACTCAAACGCCGGCATCGAGAATCGGACCGTGTTGTTCGGCGGTGTCGGCAACATCTGGTTCGATAGAGAGCAGACGACGTTCAAAACCGATTACGCCGTCACTTTCACGAGAAGAATCGACGCGATCCCCGATCCGGAGCGGAAGGAGAGATCTTCAGAAGCGCGTCTCGCATCGAGCTACCGACACAATCTCGATACGAGCCATCGCATCGACAGTGATTTCGTTGTCTTTCTGAACGTCGGGAACGCGAGCGATTACCGCTTCGATACCATCAATGCCTTTACGTCGAGCTTGAGCTCGATTTTTGCGCTTCGCTTCAGCATCCAATTTCTCTATCAGAATCTTCCCGCGCTCGAAAAAATCGACCTCGAGGACTCGGGCGGTCTTACGATTGGCAAGGTCATCGTGCGCAAGAAGAAGCTCGATACGGTCTTGAAGTTTTCTTTCGTGGTGACTTTGTGAAAGGCTCCTGCCGGCGGACAGCTCGAGCGCGGACATCGCGGTGGCCAAGGAGCTGGCCACCGGTGCGCTCGAAGACATGGCGCGATGGCCTCGCGATGATATCGAGGACCGACGCGCGGTCGTCGAACGGCGCTCGGCCGAGCGTGAGAAGCGGCCATCCGATGAGCATCTCGCGCTCGAGCAGCAGCTCACGCGCGACAACCAGGAATTGGACGCGTCGCTCTTGCTATCGCTTCAGAGCTTCGTGGTCTTTGTTTTCGAGGACGCTCGCGAGCTTGGCTATGAGCGTTCGTGCCCGGTAAGGTTTTTGGCCTCTCCTGCCATTTCAGTGGATCCTCTCGAGGGTGAGACCGCCACAGTTTAGGTAGACGAGACTGATGAGAGCTTCGGCAGAGTGGAGTTCAAAGCTGCGGTGGCTCAGCAGCCGGATTTTGTTGTTCATTCCTTCGAGTCGGCCGTTGCTGAGTCTCCACGTGACCCACGCGATGACGCCATCGAAGTGGCTGCGGATCATCTTCGCCGCGCGTTTGACGGGCTCTATCCTCGAGCTCATAGCGCGCCGCAGCCATCCTCGGAGAAACTTCTTGGCCCATGTCTCGGTTTTGTAGGTGTAGAGGTCCATGAAGTCGTCGCGCAGAAGCATGGCGCGGTAGAGGCGACGATTAGCTCGCACCTGCTCGCGGAGCACCCGTTTGTCTTTCGCGCTGCGGTTGTGTTTGGCCTTGAGAAGGGGAAACTTGGTGTTCTTGAGGTTGCGTCGGGCAGTCCCTTTGAGCTCGCGCACCAGCTCGCGCCGGGTCTTATCCACGGCCTCGTTCAGATGCTTGACGATGTGGAAGCGGTCAAAGATCACCCGTGCCTGAGGAGCCTTTTTGCCGACGACAGTTATGTACGGCTCCCACATGTCCATGCTGACCGCTTCGAGCTCCGCGGCTCTTTGTGGTCCGAGCTTGCGGAAAAACCGCAGCAGCGTCTTGGCCTTGCGCTCCTTTCCCGCCCAGACGACCCGGCCGCTGAGATGGTCTATTACCACTGTTAAGTACTTGTGGCGTTTGCGGTAGCTGATCTCGTCCATCCCAATCACCCGCAATCCATCGAGCTCGCGCCGCTCATCCCGCTGCTCGGCAACCACTCGCTGGATGATCCGTCGCACCGAACGCCACGTCACTCGGAAATAGTTCGCTACGGCGCTGACGTCCGTCCTCTGTGCCAGCCACGCTACCTCTTGTTCGAAGCTCTTGGTAAAGCGGCTCCCCTTGTCGGCCCAAGGCACCTTTTCTCTGACCACTCCACACCGCCGACATACCACTCGTCGGATCGAGTAGATAGGTCCGGACTCCGAACAGGTCCAAGTGCCGCCAGTAGCGATTGTAGCGATCTTTGTTCTTGCGGACCTTTCGTCCGCAAATCCCGCACAGAGGCTTCCTCCTCCGTGGTACTACATCCACCACCACTCTGGCTTTGTCCGCCTGGAAGTTGAAACCTCGGACCCACAGGCCTTGCAATCCGATGAGCTTGTTGACTAACGTAGTAACGCGCATCGCGGGAACGCTCTTTTCTCTTTCGGAAAAAAAGATTCTAGCGTTCTCGCCGATGCGCATCTACACATGGCTTACCCTCTCAACCCACGGGCCTCACCAAATGCCACTGCCCCTCAGCGGGAGACGAGGCTGTGGGAAACGCCCCCACGGTTCTGGTCGTTCAGACCTTGCTCACGACTGAGTTCTCTTCGAAGCCTGGAAGGGCGTTTTCCATAGCCTCCACTAATCGAGCCCCCCCTTCCTTATTCCATATGAATTAATCTTTCTTGTATATATATCAGGAGGGGCCTGTGGGCGCTCGTGGGAAACGCGAAGCGTTTTCCAAGCGATTGTGGAAAACGCCGCTCCACGTTTGTACGTGCTCACAACCTTTCCCTAAACGCCTCTCTCGCCCGGAGTTTCCGGCGTTTTCCACAATCGCGGCAGCGTCCATAGGCCATGCCCTCCAACACAAATCAGATCCCCCGAAACGACAGGAGAACCGGTTTTTGTAGGAACGCGACGCCCTCGGCGCCGCTCAACGACGCCACGGTGTCCTGCCCGTCATAGCCGCTCGTGAGGATCACCCGGACATGCGGTTCTATCTTCCGGATCTCGGCGAGCGCCTCCGCGCCGTTCATCCCGGGCATCGTCATGTCCAGGAGGATGGCGTCGATCGCGTCGCTCTGAGATCGGAACCGATCCACCGCTTCGTGCCCGTCCGATGCTTCGATGACGTCGAATCTGGCAACTTCGAGAAGTTCGCGCGCCATCTCGCGCACCACGGGCTCGTCGTCGACAACGAGGATCGTGCCTTGCCATTGCTCAGTCTTGCTGACGGGCTCGGGCGCATCGTCTGCGGCGGGCGTGAGCTTGGCCGCGGGAAAGTCGACCTCGAAGAGCGAGCCGCGAGACGGTGCGCTCTCGACACGGAGCGACGCGCCCGCGCTCTTCACGATTCCTTGAACCGCGGCAAGACCTAGACCCCGGCCCGGCCCCTTCGTCGAGAAAAAAGGATCAAAAATGCGCTCGCGTGTCTGTTCGTCCATCCCGCTGCCCGTATCGGAGATCTCGAGCCGCACCGCTTCGCCGTCTGCTTGCGTTCGCACGGTGACGTCACCGGATTGGTCCCCGATCGCTTCGCCCGCGTTTGTGATCAGATTCATGACGAGCTGGCTCAGCTGTCCGCGATTGGCTTGGATGACCGCTCGTTCGGTTGACAGCTCGGTCCAGAAGTTGATTTTCTTCGGGATCGAAACGCGTACGAGCTCCGCCATTTCTTGGACGAGCACGTTGAGGTCGATCGCCTCCTGGTGGAAGCTCGCCTTGCCGGCATAGGCGAGCATCTGATTCGTCAAGTTGGCGGCCTGCTTCGTCCCGGCTACGACCTTTTCCAAATAGGCGGATGTGCGTGAGCCCTCGGGCGAATAGTTCAAAGCGAGCTCGGTATTGCCGAGCAAGCTCGTCAAAATGTTGTTGAAGTCATGCGCGATCCCTCCGGCCATCAAGCCGAGGCTTTCCAGTTTCTGCGTGTGTTGGACTTGCGCTCCGAGATGTTGGCGGGTCTCCTGCGCGTGTTTCGCGTCCGTCAGATCGGTCGCGACGACCCCGACGCCAAAGGACTCCGAAGGTTCTCGGCCCAACGGAAAGGCGACGGCGAAGTACGTGCGAAGCTCGTTGTCTACCGAGAAGGAAAGCTCGCGATCCACGACGTGCCGCGTCTCCCATGCGGTTTTCGTCATGAGAGCATAGATCGAGGCGATCTCCCCGGGCAGTACGTCCGCTGGCGTCTGACCGAGCGCTTCGGACTGGGGGCGGCCAAGAACGGCTTCGAAGCTCTTGTTGATGAGCAGGAAACGATTCTCGGGATCCGTGACGGTGATGAGGGCCGTGGAGTTGTCCGTGATGGCCTGAAGAAGATGCTGGCTCTCCTCGAGCGCGAGCATCGTGCGTGTCGTCGCTTGGACTTGCTCGTTGAGATTGGTATAGAGGCTCTGCAGTCGCGCGGTCATCTCGTTGAACGCGGTGGCGAGCACGCCTACTTCGTCATTGGTGAGAACGGGAGCGACCGTGGTGAAATCGCCTTCGGCGACTGAAGTTGCTGCCTGCGCGATCGCAAGCACGGGCCGTGCGATTTGCCTTGCGATGAAGACGACGCCGCCGGCGAGCAAGAGCGCCGAAAGGAGCCCGATGCCGAGAATGGTGACGACGAGCCGTCGCGCCGGTGCAAAGGCTTCGTCTTGCCGCATCTCGACGAGAAGCGCGAGGTCTCGGGCAGCGACGAAACGATAAGCGCCGATCACGGGCGTTCCGGCATAGTTCGTATAGACCCCGACGCCGCGTGTGCCACCAAGGGCGGCGGTGATGCCTTCGCTGAAAACGCCGCGCCGGAACTCCTCGCGGCCGAATCGATCCGCGCTCACGAAATCGTTGGCCGCGCTCACGAGATAGGCTTCGCCCGTGCTCCCGAGGCCCGTGCGATCGGCCATGAGGCGATCTAGATAAGCGAGGTCGAGGTGGCCCGCGAGCACCGCAATGGTCGTGCCCGCTGCATCGAAGATGGGCGTCGCAATCGTCAGCTCGGTACGGCCTGTCACCGGCGAGGTATAGACGTTTTGGATGAAGGTCTCGGTCTTCCCTCGCGTGTAGAACAGATCGTTCACGCGATAGTTGCCGAGACGCGCCGGGTTGGTGGATGCGATCACTTCGCCGCCTACGGAAGACAGCAAACTTAGCCCTAATCGCAAAATCTTCGAAGCACGAAAACGCGAAACAGCCGCACTGGGCGCAGGCGAGAAGCTCGTGCTGGGGCACCCGCTCGCCGCCACTATAGGTGATTCTGCACGGTGTATGCAGAACCTGGAAAAGGTGCTATTCACGGGGCCAAAGACCTCAGACACGGTGACGTTTATTTGCGATTAGGGTTAGCTCGGCCAGGTCCGAACGCGCGCCGATCGCTCCCCGAAGCAGTTTCTCGATACGCTCGCGCGCGTCGATCGCGCGTTGCGACGGCACGAGCTTCAACTTCATCGCGTCGTCGCGAAGTACCGGCAGATCGGCGAGAAACACAGTGAGGTCTCGTTGCTGGTCCACCCATCGGACGACCTCGCCTTCCTTGTCGACGGCGACCGTCGTCAAGCGGTCCGCGATCGCTTCGTGCAAGGCGCGCCGAGCTTCGACGAAGGCAACGAACGCTACGAAGCCGACCGTGAGAACCGATACGGTGAGAAACGAGCCGACCAGTCGCGCCACGAGGCTTCGATCGGGGCGGAGGGCGCGGGGCAGCTTGTCGAAGATGGGCATGGTCCTATTCAGGGTCGATGATGCGATACAGCTTGATTTCTCCGTTTTCGAATTTGGATATGACGACGTTCCGTTCGGGATCGGGGCTTCCGCGGAACCGATGTGTGCCGCTCGCGCCGTTAAAGTCTTCGATTTCCGCGAGCCCCGCGCGGATCGCGTCGGAGTCTATTAGGCCTTTCCGTTCGATGACGTCCGCGAGAAGTATCACAGCGTCGTAAGTCATCGCCGCCGTCACCTTGGGTGTCTCACCGTATTCTTTCCGGTAACGGGCGACGAAGTCACGGGCCTCGGCGGTATCTATAGAGGGGTGCCATTGATGGGCCATGAAAGCGCCGTCGCTCTCGGGCATGAGCTTGAAGCTTTCCATGTCCCAGGTATCTCCCCCGAGTATCGTCATGTCGAGACCTTGCTCCCGCGCTTGCAGGATCTGTGCGGCGACTGCTTCGGTTTCGTCGGGCAAGTATAAGACATCGGGGGTCGTTCGCCGTATCCGGGTCAATGGCTCGCGAAAGTCGAGTGGCTGGTCCCGAGTGTAAGACTCGAAGGCAACGATGCGGCCGCCATGCTTTTCGAAAGACTCCCGGAAAATCGCGGCGAGATTGCGCCCATAGGCCGTGGAGATATCGTAGAGCACGCCGGCACGGCGGGCATCGAGCTCCTCCGCGGCAAAACGGCCCATCGCCGCGCCTTGCACGTCATCCAGAAAGGCTAGACGGAAGACGAATCGTTTGCCTTCCGTCGTCGCCGGGCTCGACGAAAGCGGACTCACCATCGGTATGCGGGCATTCTCCGCTACCAAGGAGACGGGAATCGCGTGACGGCTGAACTGCGGGCCGATGAGGGCGTCGATGCGCTCCTGGTTGATGAGCGCGCGTGCCACGCTCGTGGCGGAGTCGGCCCCGGTCTTCGTAATCCTTGACCACGAGAACGACACGGTGGGGCGTGCCACCGAGCACGACTCCGCCGCGCTCGTTGACCGTTTTCACCGCGAACTCGGCGCCATGGACCGAAGGTACGCCCGAAGTGTCCTTGGGTACACCGTGCAAGAGCGCGAGAAGTCCGAGTCGAATCTCTTTTTGCTCGGCCGGCCCCTCACGGCAGGCGGACCACAGAGCCGCGCTCAGACCGACGACCAGCGCAAGAAAGCCGTGCTTCAGGCGACATGGGTGGCGACGTTTTGCTTCGTATCTAGACCCGCTACGACGCCGCAGCCCATTTCCTCCCGGCTTTTAGTCGTTGCCACTGGCTAAATTGCCTGGATGCGCGTTAAGAGTAACATGCCGGCCTGAGACGTCCAAGCCCAATCGTCGTCTTGCGCCGTGCGTTCGGTTCCAGTAAGTTACGACGCGCCATGGCGAAACCAACCTTCATCCCATTGACTCAATATGAAGAGTTTCCTGTGGAAGAAATGCGCCGGCGCGCCCGTGCTTTTCACGAGCAGCTCTCGAAACGCCGCACCGTGCGCGATTTCTCCGACCGTCCGGTGCCGCGGGACATCATCGAGGAATGCCTGCTGAGCGCAGGGACGGCCCCGAGCGGAGCTAATCAGCAGCCGTGGCATTTCGCGGTCGTCACCGAAGCCACCATCAAGAAAAAGATCCGCGAAGCGGCCGAGGAAGAGGAGCGCGCCTTTTACAGTGGGCGGGCGCCCGACGCGTGGCTCGAGGCGTTGTCCCATCTCGGCACCGACGAGCACAAACCGTTTCTAGAAATCGCGCCCTATCTCATCGTGGTCTTCGCCCAGAATCACGGCGTCAAGCCGGATGGGAGCACCTACAAGCACTATTACGTCTCGGAGTCCGTCGGGCTCGCGACCGGCATGCTCATCGCTGCGGTCCACAACGCGGGGCTCGTATCCTTGACCCATACACCGAGCCCAATGAACTTTCTGAACGAAGTCCTTCACCGGTCGTCTCACGAGCGGGCGTTTTTGGTTCTCGTCGTCGGTTATCCGGCGGACGACGTCAAGGTTCCCAAGATCGAAAAGAAGACCCTCGAAGACATCGCGACGTTCTACTGACGCCGCGCGGAGCGACACGATGGCCTGGATTCACATGATTCCCGAAGCCGAGGCAACCGGCCGGCTGAAAGAGCTCTACGAGAAATACACCGAGCCTTGGGGCGGTGTGGACAACATTCTCAAGATACATTCCCTCAACCCGCGCTCGATGGACGTGCACTTTGCGCTCTACGCGACGGTGATGCGCGGCCGCTCCGATTTGACACGAGAGCAGCGGGAGATGATCGCGATCGTGTCCTCCGTGGCGAACCAGTGCCACTACTGAATCAAACACCACGGGGCGGGGCTCCGTAAGCTCACCGAGGACGACGCGCTCGTCGCGAATCTCGTCGTGAACTGGCGCGACGCCGAGCTCTCCGACGCGGACCGCGCGATGCTCGAATATTCCGAGAAGCTCACGCTTCGGCCGTGGGACATGGTGGAGCAGGATGTTCTCGCGCTGCGCGAAGCAGGCTTCAGCGACAGCGCGATCCTGGATATCAACCAAGTCACCGGCTATTTCGCGTTCGCGAACCGTCTCGCTGACGGGCTCGGCATCGAGCTGGAATCGAACACGGAGGAAAGCTCTCAAACGGAGCCGGAGTAGCTCTTCTTCAGTAAGTTGCGTTTCACTTTGCCGCTCGCGGTTTTCGGCAGCTCGTCGACGAAGAAGACATAGCGGACGCGCTTGAAGCGCGCCGTGCGCTCCCCCGCAAAGTCGAGAAGCTCGCCCTCGGTGACGCTCGCGCCGTCTCGGCGCACGACGGCGGCAGCGGGGAGCTCGCCCCATTTTTCATCAGGGACCGCGAAAACCGCGCACTCGACAACGTCGGGATGTTCGGAGATCATGCCTTCGAGCTCGGTGGGATAGACGTTGATCCCTCCCGACAGAATGCGCTCTTTCGTGCGTCCGACGAGTGTCAGGACGCCTTCGTCATCTGCAAGAGCGAGGTCACCCGTAAAGCCCCAACCGTCATCGGATTTGAAGTAAGCCCGAGTCTCCTCGGGCGCGTCGAGATAGCCCTCCATCAACACGGGCCCTCGAACAGTGAGCTCGCCCACCTCACCCGGGGACGCGACATCGCCTTTTTCCGTGAACAAGCAATGCTCGATGCGAGGTCCGGGTTTTCCCACTGCCAGCGGGTTCTTCCGGCGCTCCTCGGGGGTTTGGCAGAGAAGATGTCCCGTTTCCGTCGAGCCGAGCGCCTGCACGAACGTCACGTGGGGGAGCGCGGCTTCCACGCGCTCAAGAAGTTCCTGCGATGCGGGCGCGCCACCGTAAACGACTTTCTGCAGCCCGTTGAGCCTGTCGAGCCTGTCGAGCCCGTCGCGATTGAGCTCTTCCAGGAGCATGGCGATTTGAGACGGCACCATGAAGGCTCCTGTGATGCCGTGTGCCGCGACTTGTGCGATCAGCTCCTTCGGGCTCCAGCCTCGCAGGAAGATGCACGTGGCGCCCGCGAGAAG
Source organism: Candidatus Marinacidobacterales bacterium (assembly GCA_965197495.1). Lineage (GTDB taxonomy): Bacteria > Acidobacteriota > Vicinamibacteria > Marinacidobacterales > SMYC01 > SMYC01. The sequence goes on along the minus strand of OZ240210.1, from coordinate 8,288,705 downwards.
TGCTGGTTGGAACCACGTGAAGATGCCCGCCGCGTGGCACAGAGGTGTGGTCACGGCGAGGATGTCCTCGGCGTGAAGCGGGATCTCTTCCACGGCCGCGACGGCGGAGAGGATGCGTGACCGGTGGCTCAACACAACGCCTTTGGGGTGACCCGTCGTGCCGCTCGTATATTGGATGCAGAACGGGTCCTCGGGCCGGATGGTCCGCGCGACCGGCGTCTCCGGATGTCCTTCCAAAAACGCGTCAAAGCCGGAAGCGTCGATCAGATGCAGTGCCACCCCGAGCTCGTCGAACGTCGCCTCAGCCGTCGGCTTCGTCTTGGCATCGACGATCCAAGCTTCGGCCCCGGTTTGGCGGCACACATAAGCGAGTTCGGAAGGGGTGTAGCGGGGGGACACGTGGACCGACACACAGCCGGAGCGCGCGGCGCCGTAGAAGCCGACGGCGTAGGCGGGCGAGTTGGACAGCATGAAGCCGATCTTCGCTCCGGGTGCGAGGCGCTCGGCGAGCGCGTGGGCGCATTGCTGCGTCGTGCGGTCGAGCTCCGCGTAGCTCACACTCTCGCCGTCGAACACGATCGAGGCCCGTTGCGGGTTGCGCTCGGCCGAGCGGCGGATGATGTCACCCGTGACTCCGGTGGCTGCTGAATCGGCGATCATTGTCAACGTGCATTCTATACTCGATTCTCTTGCGAGCCGCGCCGCCGCGTGCTAGCCTCGTAGGATGAGTTCGACCTACGGTTTCATGCCGAACGCCTGTCCCTGTTGCAGTTGTAGCAGGGGAGCGCGCGGCTCCCGGTCTGAGTGATTCCCACCTCCCACTAGTCGCGACGCTCCCCAATTTCTGTCGAACCCCAGGATAGAACTATTGCCTCTCCTGCCATTTCAGTGGATCCTCTCGAGGGTGAGACCGCCACAGTTTAGGTAGACGAGACTGATGAGAGCTTCGGCAGAGTGGAGTCCAAAGCTGCGGTGGCTCAGCAGCCGGATTTTGTTGTTCATTCCTTCGAGTCGGCCGTTGCTGAGTCTCCACGTGACCCGCGCGATGACGCCATCGAAGTGGCTGCGGATCATCTTCGCCGCGCGTTTGACGGGCTCTATCCTCGAGCTCATAGCGCGCCGCAGCCATCCTCGGAGAAACTTCTTGGCCCATGTCTCGGTTTTGTAGGTGTAGAGGTCCATGAAGTCGTCGCGCAGAAGCATGGCGCGGTGGAGGCGACGATTAGCTCGCGCCTGCTCGCGGAGCACCCGTTTGTCTTTCGCGCTGCGGTTGTGTTTGGCCTTGAGAAGGGGAAACTTGGTGTTCTTGAGGTTGCGCCGGGCAGTCCCTTTGAGCTCGCGCACCAGCTCGCGCCGGGTCTTATCCACGGCCTCGTTCAGATGCTTGACGATGTGGAAGCGGTCAAAGATCACCCGTGCCTGAGGAGCCTTTTTGCCGACGACAGTTATGTACGGCTCCCACATGTCCATGCTGACCGCTTCGAGCTCCGCGGCTCTTTGTGGTCCGAGCTTGCGGAAAAACCGCAGCAGCGTCTTGGCCTTGCGCTCCTTTCCCGCCCAGACGACCCGGCCGCTGAGATGGTCTATTACCACTGTTAACCCTAATCGCAAATAAACGTCACCGTGTCTGAGGTCTTTGGCCCCGTGAATAGCACCTTTTCCAGGTTCTGCATACACCGTGCAGAATCACCTATAGTGGTGGCGAGTGGGTGCCCCAGCACGAGCTTCTCGCCTGCGCCCAGTGCGGCTGTTTCGCGTTTTCGTGCTTCGAAGATTTTGCGATTAGGGTTAAGTACTTGTGGCGTTTGCGGTAGCTGATCTCGTCCATCCCAATCACCCGTAATCCATCGAGCTCGCGCCGCTCATCCCGCTGCTCAGCAACCACTCGCTGGATGATCCGTCGCACCGAACGCCACGTCACTCGGAAATAGTTCGCTACGGCGCTGACGTCCGTCCTCTGTGCCAGCCACGCTACCTCTTGTTCGAAGCTTTTGGTAAAGCGGCTTCCCTTGTCGGCCCAAGGCACCTTTTCTCTGACCACTCCACACCGCCGACATACCGCTCGTCGGATCGAGTAGCGAAGATAGGTCCGGACTCCGAACAGGTCCAAGTGCCGCCAGTAGCGATTGTAGCGATCTTTGTTCTTGCGGACCTTTCGTCCGCAAATCCCGCACAGAGGCTTCCTCCTCCGTGGTACTACATCCACCACCACTCTGGCTTTGTCCGCCTGGAAGTGGAAACCTCGGACCCACAGGCCTTGCAATCCGATGAGCTTGTTGACTAACGTAGTAACGCGCATCGCGGGAACGCTCTTTTCTCTTTCGGAAAAAAAGATTCTAGCGTTCTCGCCGATGCGCATCTACACATGGCTTACCCTCTCAACCCACGGGCCTCACCAAATGCCACTGCCCCTCAGCGGGAGACGAGGCTGTGGGAAACGCCCCCACGGTTCTGGTCGTTCAGACCTTGCTCACGACTGAGTTCTCTTCGAAGCCTGGAAGGGCGTTTTCCATAGCCTCCACTAATCGAGCCCCCCCTTCCTTATTCCATATGAATTAATCTTTCTTGTATATATACCAGGAGGGGCCTGTGGGCGCTCGTGGGAAACGCGAAGCGTTTTCCAAGCGATTGTGGAAAACGCCGCTCCACGTTTGTACGTGCTCACAACCTTTCCCTAAACGCCTCTCTCGCCCGGAGTTTCCGGCGTTTTCCACAATCGCGGCAGCGTCCATAGGCCATGCCCTCCAACACAAATCAGATCCCCCGAAACGACAGGAGAACCGAACTATTTACAGGAGCAGCACGGCTATGTCCCGGATCTACATCATTCACGAGAACGACGATTGGACCGCCCCCTTGCGGGTCGAGCTGAACCGGCGCGAGCTTCCTTTCGAGGAACGGTTTCTCCATCGGGGAACGATCGATCTCTCGTCGGCACCGCCCGACGGAGTTTTCTACAACCGCATGAGCGCCTCGTCCCACACGCGCGGCCATCGCTTCGCGGCGGAGCACACGGCCGCGGTGCTCGCTTGGCTCGAGCGCCACGACAGAGTCGTGGTCAATGACTCTCGGGCGATGCAGCTCGAGATCAGCAAAGCGGCGCAATACCCGGCGGTCAACAGCTATGGCATCCGAACCCCCAAGACCATTGCCGCGATCGGGCGGGAGGAAATCCTCGAAGCGGCGCGCGGATTCGATCGGCCGTTCATCACTAAACACAACCGAGGTGGTAAAGGCCTCGGCGTCCGGCTGTTCAAGAGCCTCGAAGCGCTCTGGAGCTACGTGGAGAGCGACGCGTTCGAAGAGCCGCTCGACGGGATCACGCTGATCCAGAAATATATCGAAGCGCCCGACGCCTCCATCACGCGTTGCGAGTTCGTGGGCGGGAAGTTTCTCTACGCGGTCCGCGTCGACACGTCCCAAGGTTTCGAGCTCTGCCCCGCCGACGAATGCCAGGCGGGAGACGAGTTCTGCCCAGCGACCGTGAGGGAACGACCTCGGTTCGAGATCCGGCGCGGATACGACCACGAACTCCTCGGTCCCTTCGCAGAGTTTCTCGCCGGCAACGGCATGAAGATCGCCGCCATCGAGCTCATCGAGGACCGAGACGGCAACGCCTACGCCTATGACGTCAACGTCAACACGAACTACAACGCCGATGCGGAGCGCCGCGCCGGCCTTTCAGGCATGGGGGCGGTCGCGAGCTATCTCGGCGCCGAGCTTCTGCGTCACAACCAGAACGTTCTCGAGGCGGTCTGTGCGTTGTCGTAGTAGAAGAGCGGCCCAGGTCATTTGTCGGAGGTGTTTGTTGCGTGCCGCATCCGCTCGCCGGTTCCGGCGCGCCGTAGCATCACGATCTCGGCGAGAATGCTGACCGCGATTTCCTCGGGGGTCTCGGCATTGAGCTCGAGGCCCATGGGCGAGACGACGCGCGCGACATCTTCATCCGAAACGCCAGCGGCGCGCAGTTGCTCGACACAAACTTCCCAGCGGCGCCGCGAGCCGATGACACCGATATACGCGGCGGAGGTCGAAAGAAGCCCGGGAAGACCTTCGAGATCCACGGGGACGCCGCGCGTCGTGAGCAGCACGTAGGTATCGCCATCGATGGACGTGCGCTCCGGAAGCTCCGACAGTTTGCACTCGATGTGCTCGTCCGCGTCGGGTACGGCCTCCGGACGCGCGAACTCAGGCCGGTCGTCGGAGACGACAACGCGGAAGCCGAGCCAGCCCGCGAGATGGGCGACGGCTTTGCCGACATGGCCGCCGCCGACGATGACAATCTTCGATCGTGGTTTGACAGGCTCCACGTAGACCTCCACCTCTCCGCCGCAAACCCCGACATCGCCTTTTTGGATGTCGCGAAACGCGTAAGAGAGAACGCGCGTCTTTCCGTCCGCGATCGCAGCGAGAGACTCGCGGATGACGCGGCTTTCCATATCGCCGCCGCCAATCGTGCCTTCGATGCGGCCGTCACCGAAGACGACCATCTTGCTGCCGTCATGGCGCGGGACCGATCCATGCGCTCGGATTACGGTAGCGATGGCGAACGCCTCACCTTGGCGTTCGAGCTCAGTGAGTTTCGCGTATATCGACACGATGGAGACGCATTCTATAGGACACGGCCGCGAATCTCAGGGCACCGGCTCCGGTTGAGTAGCATCGGCCGAAGCACCTCGCGCGGGCTTGCGAATGTTCTCTTCCCAATAGACCGGTCGGGCGCCGAGAACCGCCGCGGCCGCGGCGATGTTCATCACGGCAAGAAGCATGAAGGCGTAGCGGTAAGTCCCTTGCGTGTCGTAAAGGTAGCCCATAACGGGTGGGCCGGCAGCGATACCGACGGTCACGCACGCCGTGAGGACGCCGATCATTCGTCCGAGCACCTTGGGACCGAAGCAATGTTTGGACATGACGGGGATTGCATCATGAACGTGGGAACTCCGAACATGAAAACGAGGCAGAGGAACGCCGCGAAAACGACCCACCAGTTCTGGGACAAGCCTAATCTCCCTTCAGCTCCGCATCGTAGCTTCGGCGCGAGCCTCTGACAAGTGGTCGCGCTCGAGAAGTGTCGCCAAACGATGCATGCGTGCTTGCGCCCAGAGCCACGCGAGACCGCAACCGAGAGCGCTTCCGAGGACCGTCCATTGGAGTCCGAAGCTCTCGGAAAGCACGCCGAGGGCGAGGGCGCCCGCTGCGGGGCTGACGTGAATGGCCACGCCATAGAGACCCATGACCCGGCCGCGCATATGGCCTTCGACGGTGTTTTGCATGAGCGTTTGACACGTGATGCTCGTCGCCACGGTACCGAACCCGATGACCGCCATACAAAGGACCGCTAGCACGAAGTTATCCGTCGTCGCAAAGAACGCTTGGAACACCGCGACGACGAGGAGCGAAGAAACCCCGATGCGGGTGAGGCCCGCCGGGTGGCCGCGTCCCGCGAGCCAGAGGCTGCTCACGAGCGCCCCGACGCCGATCGCGGCGATGAGGGTCGCGAGGCCTGAAGCACCCCGCTCGAACACCCGATCCGCGAAGGCGGGCAAGAGGTCGAAGAACGAACGTGCAAAAACGGTCGCAGCGACGATCAAGATCAAAATGGAGCGGACACCAGGGTGGGTCGCGACATAGCGAAAGCCTTCCCGGATCTCGGTCCAGAGGCTGGCCTCGGTGCGCTCTCTGACCTCGTTTCGAAGCGGCTCGATGCGGAACATGATTCCGAAAAAGAAGACGAAACAGATCGTGGCGCCGGCGAAGGAGGCCGCGACGCCGAAGGCGGCGATGAGAAAGCCGGCCACCACGGGTCCGATGAAGCGCGCCAAGTTGAACAAGCTCGAGTTGAGGGCTACCGCGGAGGAGAGCTCTTCGGGGCGCACGAGGCTCGGGACGAGAGACAAGCGGACCGGTTGCGCGAAAGCTTGGATGACACCGAGCACGAGAACGAGTGCGAGCAGAATCTCCGTCCGTACGAGACCGGTGAACACGAGCGTTGCGAGCGTTGCGGCTTGGACGGACTCCGCGAACTGGGTCCAGCGAATGAGCCGGATCCGCTCGAAGCGGTCAGCGATGACGCCGCTGACAGGCGCGAGGAAAGTCGCAGGGAGAGCCTCCGCCATCGCCATGATGCCGAGCCACGTGGCAGACTCCGTGAGCTCCCAAGTGAGCCAACCGACGCCGACTTTCTGTAGCCAGAAACCGACTAGAGAGATCGAGCTTCCCGTCGCGTAGAGTCGATAGCTGCGGTTTTTGAGAGCGCGCCTTATACCGTAGAAAATCAAAACTCGGATCCTACTACATTCGCGGCCTATGCTATTCACCGCGAAAGATGCCGGTAGTGGGGTCTTTTGAAATTCAGGCTTGATTCCGGCCTCTCCGTCTGGCAGTATCCCGACCATGCCTAAACGCAAAGGACTTCCCAGGGATCACGATTTTGCCGTCAATGCCCGCTCCGTCCTGGAGCAGGTTATCGGCGAACGCCTGGACGGGACACCGCTTGAGCCAGCGAAGCCGACGAATCCGAAGCTGACGGAGCGCGCCCGCAAGGGAGGCGTCGTCGGGGGCCGCGCCAGGGCCTTGAAGCTGAGCCCAGGGCGTCGCTCCGAAATCGCTCGCAAAGCCGCAAACGCCCGATGGAAAGAGTGAATGCCCCTGTCGAGTAGATCAGATCCACGGACGCGCTGTTCATGCCCCTCATGACGGCGAGATGGATCCATGCCATTATTCGCGCATGGCAGAACGTCTTCCAGCTCTCGTCTTGGCCGATTCGATTATTGAGTTTTGTGAAAACAGCGGCACGACATTTAATGAGCAGATTACCGCTCTGAGGGTAGTTCTGGACGTTCTTCCGGTGTTGAAATCGTCTCTGCCTGAACCCTCCGATTCAATCCCGTCTGCAACAAAGTAACGACCACCTTCAAAGTGGAAGCAATATCATCGAGCCGACTGATGATGGTTTCTAGCTGATCGCTTCTCGGGAGCCTCGGCTCAAATGCCGCGGCGGGGAGCGATGGAATCTTCATGCTGAGTTTCCTTTCATCCGCGATGTGACGCCTCACAGCTTTCCAAGACTGCTCGATCTCACGCTCAGCATTGAGCATGGCCGGGACCATCTGTTCGACATACTCGCGGACGGCAAACGGAATACTTTGAAGAAGTGGTGGCTCGACCTCGAGATCGTGCACGGGCGCGTGGTCGAGCCGAAGGGCGCCAACGGGCGCGACCTCTATCTCGACCGGAAGCTTCCCGACGGCAACGAGGGTATTGCGGTCTATCCGGTTTCGACCTTACCGGGCCCCGACGACGAACAGGCGGTGCCGCTCGATCGCAAACGAGGGCTCGCGGATTGCCGCGCCGCGGAACAAGAGCTCGTACAAATCCAATCTGCCCGAGGGAATTGAGGAACTTTAAGGAACTTGGGGAGGGAGAAAATCATCTGCGGCGAAACGCCCGGTCATTAAACAGAGGGGCGTTGCGACATTCCAGGCGTTTCGCCGCAGAATTCGCAAACTTTGGAGAAGAAAGCGTGAGGGCGGCTCCGTTCTGAGCTTCCGGACGTCCTACCCTTCCCGGAGCCACCCTCGCTCCTAGCCTTCCTATTCCGAGCGTAACGATATGAGAACCGGGGCCATCGAATGGTTAAGGCTTCGAAAAGGACGTGTTAAGACGGTGTAAAATCGCCGGGACGGGAGGTGGCATCCGCTCGCCAGGCTGCTAGAATTGGGGCGTGAAGTTCTGGACAAGGTATTCCACCATCGCGCTGATCGTCGTGATTGGCGCGCTTCTGCCTGTTCTGGCGGCTCTGCAATATCACTGGCTGGGAGAGATCTCGCGGCTCGAGCAGCAGCACATGCGCGCAAACCTGCAGTCTGCCGCACGCCGATTTTCGTTCGACTTCGACGCCCAGCTGGCGACCTTGTACCAAGCCTTGCACGTCCCGACGACGAAGCTCGAGAACAGGGCCGGCAGCATGGCGTCGGATTACCAGAAGTGGGCGCAGTCCTTCCCCTATCCGGAGCTCGTGAAAGCGGTCTATTGGGTCGAGGTCTTCGCCGAGACCAAACCAATCATTCGGCAAGTGGATCTCGATGCCGGGGTTTTTCGTGATATCAACTGGCCCGCCGAGTTCGAGCCGGTCCGGGACGTCTTTCTTGTACCCGGGAGCGTGAATCCTCTGCAAGTCGCTGTGTCCGCGCTCGTGGTGCCGCAGCACGGGACCGAGCCGGTTCCTTGGGCTGTCGTAGTGCTCGACCTCGATGTCATCGCCGGGCCCTTCTTGACCGACCGCGTGACCCTCTTCGCGGCTGACACGCCGATAGATTTCGACGCCGTCGTGGTTGGCTACGACGCCTGCGACAATGTTTTCCATACTTCGGACCCCCAGGTGTCGGCGGAGGAGCTCATCGCGTACGAGGGCATCGCGTCCATGCCGTTTTTTGGGCTTCACACGCGTGATTTCAGATTCGACTGGATCGAGGCCCTCCCAACGGCCGCGACCGAGCATCAATGGCGTCTCTACATCCGGCACAAGCCCGGAGCGCTCGCGGCGGCCGTGGGCGCGATGCGGGCCCGCAATTTGGCGGTCAGTTTCGGGATTCTCATGCTCTTGGCGGGATCGATTCTGGTCCTCGTGCTCACGACACGTCGCTCGCAGCGCTGGGCTAGCTTGCAGCTGGAATATGTCGCGCGCATCGCGCACGAGCTCAGAACACCTCTCGCGGTCATCGGTGTTGCGAGCGAGAACCTCGCCGACTCGGTCGTCTCCGATCTGCCGACCGCGCGCAAGTACGGCGAGATGATCAACAAGGAAAGCCGCCGGCTCTCGAAGGTCGTGGAGAGCGCGCTCTTGCACTCCAAGCTCGAGTCGGGGGCCGCCAAGGACATGGAGCGTCAACCGGTCCGCATCGCGGAGATCATCGAGGCGGCGCTCGGCGAGAGCGACGTGTCGGGGGCCGAAGTGGTCAAGCACATGCCGGACGAGCTTCCCGCTGTGATGGGCGACGGCGCGGCGCTGAAGTCGGCCCTGCAGAACTTGTTCGCCAACGCGGTCAAACATAGCAACAAGCCCGCGAGCATCTCGGTGTCCGTGAAAGCCGCCGAGGGCCGGGACGGCTCCGCGATCGAGATCGCGATTGAAGATCACGGGCCGGGGATACCGGCTTCCGACCTCCCATATATCTTCGAGCCGTTCTACCGTGGCCGGCAGGCGCGCGACGAGCAAATCGAAGGTAGCGGGATGGGTCTGAGCCTCGTGAAGCATGTCATCGACGCTCACGGCGGCACCATCGAGGTCGAAAGCTCCGAAGGCGGCGGCAGCCGCTTCACACTCCTTTTGCCCGCGGGCGCCTGAACCATGGCGGGCCGCGTGCTCGTGATCGAGGACGAGCCTGGGCTCGTACTCGCTTTGACCGACCGCCTCGGGAGCGTCGGCTACGATGTCGACTGCGCCACCGATGGCGAGACGGGCCTCGAGCGCGCGCTCGACAACGCCTATGACGTCATCATCCTGGACATCATGCTGCCGCGCAAGGACGGCTTCGAAGTCTGCCGTGATTTGAGAAGAAAAGGGATGACGTCGGCCATCCTCATGCTCACGGCGCGCGACCGCACCTCTGACAAAGTCGTCGGGCTGAAGCTCGGCGCGGACGACTATCTGACCAAACCGTTCGAATCCGCCGAGCTATTGGCGCGGATCGAAGCGCTCTTGCGGCGCGTCCCGGCGGCGCGCCAGGTTCCGGACCCGTACCGCTTCGGCGACGTCGAGGTGAAGATTCGGAGCGCCGTCGTGAGCCGCGATGGAAAGCCCGTCAAACTGTCCGCGCGCGAGTTCACGCTATTGAAGCACTTCATCGAGAATCGGGGGGATGTTTTGTCGCGCGATGAGCTTCTCGACGCCGTATGGGGCTACAACTTCATCCCGAGCACCCGCACGGTCGATGTCCACGTGGCGTGGCTGCGGCAAAAGCTCGAGGCGGACTCGCGCGCCCCGCGTTTTATTGTGACCGTCCACGGCCTCGGCTACCGCTTCGAAGGGTAGGCGGGTCCACTCTAAGACTCGTTCGCCATCGTCCTCGACACGTTCCATGACCGCCGCAACAGCTACATGTTCCAGACGAATCCCCTCGGTGCGAAGATGGACGCTCAGAGCTTCAACGAAGGCCAGTCTTTCGACCTTAACTGGGACGGTGTGTAGTATGTGAAAAGCCGCATCGTCGATGCTGGTCCCAAGGTGAGACCGAGGAGGACGCACTCGCAAACATTCGGGACGCGATCCAGGAATATCTCGCGGTCGTCGCAGATCAGACCGCGGGAGCCAACGTTTCGAGAGGTCGAGGTTACGGTCTAGGTTGCCGATCAACCTCAGCGCCGTTGGAGCGACAGAGTCCATCGAGACGCTCGACTTCGACGAGCAGATCGTCCTCTGAAACTGATGGGGTCCGCCTCGGGCGAGGACTTCGGCCGCGTCCGCAACCTCGAAGGCAGTATTCAGGCTTGTTCGATCGCATGGATCCGCCCCCTCCTGCAATGCGTCCAGGACGACTTTTCCCCTCCCCTATGGCATATTGAATTCATCACAAAAAGCGAATCCAGTTAGGCGCTTCGCAGCCGAACATGCGCGGTCGGCACGGAGGTCGTGCCGATGCCGCGCTTCGAGACCACCTCGACGAAGCGCCTGGCGACCCCCAACAGAAACGGACCCGCCTCCGCACTGCTGGGGATCGCAGGGATTCCTTCGGAGGTGTGTACATGAAGCGAACAGCGGCTACCATCGGCGTCATCTTTTTGTTTCTTGCCGCGGCCATCGAGCTCCGCGCCCAAGCGGTTCAAAACATCGTTCTCAGGAACTCGTTCAGTCCCATTGGCGCCGGAGCGCGGGGCGTTGGGATGGAGTTTCTAATCCGTGTCAAGCCCTTTCTTGAAAAAAATGCCTCTCCTGCCATTTCAGTGGATCCTCTCGAGGGTGAGACCGCCACAGTTTAGGTAGACGAGACTCCAAACGCAGTTCGAGCAGGTACAGAGCCTTCGCGGGTTCAATTTGAACCTGGGATTTCTCCTGAAGTACAAGAGGGTGAGCGTGGGCGGCGTGCTGCGCCTTCCGTTCAGCGGCGACTACCGTCTCGACGAGATCGATCGGTCTGTGTTCTTCGAGCCGAGCGGTTCGAGCTCGTTACCCGAGTTCCAAGGCTACGGCGTCACGAGCCGCCTCGAGTGGCCCCGCGGTGGCGGACTCGGCATCGCGATCCGGCCGTTCAACGGACTCACCCTCGCCTCGGACATCAGCACGACGCTCTGGTCGCGGGCGTCCATCGAGCAGCTTCCGGATGGGGCGCTCTTGACGGACACTCCGACTGATCCCGAGGGCAATTTGATCGGCGGCTTCACCGATCGCAACTTCTTCGATCTGCTTCCGAGAACCTTGACGTCGACAACGGATTCGAGCCAGTTGCGGGCAGGCGCGGAATATCTCATCGCATTCTCGGGTGTCGTGATTCCCGTGCGAGCCGGCGTCTTTCGAACGACGTCCCCGTTCACCGATGCGATCGAGGGAGGGTCGAGCACGATTCGCGGTTTCACCGTGGGCACGGGCATCAACTTCAACCGTTTTGTTTTCGACATCGCCTTCGAGCGTAGTGAGAGTGACGTCGCTCTGGGATTGCAACGGCTGAACCGTTCCGAAGCGGCACAGCATCCGACAGAGACCTTGGCTGTGGACCGCGTCGTCGCTTCCGTTATCTTGCGCTTCGACAATGACGGCGGTCTGGCCACGTTCTTCAGGGGGCTCTTCGCGGGCAATGACAGCGAGGGTGTGTCGGAGTAGACGACAGTGAGCCGAGCTCGTCCGCACCTGGTAACGGTAGGTCTTGCCTGCGCGCTCTGGCTCCTTCCGGGGACCGCGTCTGCAGAGTGGTTCGACGACTACGAGCGCGGCGTCGAAGCTCTCGCCAAAGGCAGGCCGAAACGCGCCATCCCACTTCTCGAGAAGACGATTCGCAAACGGCCGGAGCCGGGATCCAACCTCATCACCTACGGAACCAACCGCCTCAAGGAATACTACCCCTATCTGAAACTGGCGGAGGCCCACCTCGCGCTGGGTAATCTCGATGCCGCGGAGGCAGCGCTCGAACGCTCGGAGACGAAGGGCAAAGAGCCCACGGATGCCAGGGCACGTTTGCAGGCACGATGGCGCGAGGCGGTCAAAGCAGAGGAGGCCCGCGCCCAGCTGACCGCGCCACCCCCGCCCGCAGTCGAGCCTCCAAAAACCACGCAGACCGCGGCTCCGATACCGCCGCCGCCCGTGGTGCCGAGAACCGGAACCCTCGTCGTGCGGAGCCAGCCTACGAGTGGTGCGAGCGTTCTGGCGAACGACCGCTTTCTAGGAGTTACGCCTCTCACGGTCGAGCTCGACGCGGGCGAATACGAGATCACGGTTCGTAAGGAAGGCGCCCCGCCCGAGCGCGTCTCCGTTCGCGTGAAGGCGGGAGAGACGAACGTGCTCAACCAGCGCTTGATTCTCCCCCAGCCCAAACCGGCGCCTGTTCCGGAGCGCCGGCCCGCTCCGGAGCCGCCGAAGCCTCGCATCGAGCTGCCGTCACTGCTCATCGTGACCGAGCCCCCCGGCACGTCGGTCTATCTCGATGACGAGCTCATCGGCAGCACCGACCCAAAAACGGGCCGACTGATGCGTAGCGGCGTCGCAGACGGCTCGCACCGGATCCGACTGTCGCGAACAGGCTATGCAGAGCTCGCCGAAGATATCGAGATTGAGCCCGAAGGGGAGACTTTGTATCAGGGGACACTCGCGCAGATGCTTCCGGAAGCGGCACGTTCCGTTGAGGCCGTTGAGGCCGTTGCGGCCGTTGAGCCGACACCGGTCGCCATCGAAGAGCCGGAAGAGGGGCTAAGCCGTGGATGGCTCGTCGATAGCTTGGCATTCGGTTTCTTCGCGCTCGTGTTCGCCTTCAGCCGATGGCGCAAAGCTCCGGAGGAGACCCTCGCCACGTTGACCGCGGGGGCGATTAAGGAGCGCTCGAGCGTCTCGCGGCGGTCGAAGACGTCCGCGGGCGGAGGAGACGCTACCCTGACGAAAGCTGCAGCGGACACGACGCAGGGGTCTCGCTTCGGAGAGTTTCGGCTCATCAAGCGGCTGGGTCGAGGCGGGATGGCGTCTGTCTATCTCGCGGAGAGAAACGGAGAACAATACGCCCTGAAAAAGCCGTTGAGCTCGCTACTCGAGGACGAAGAGTTTCGCGAGCGCTTCCTCAGAGAGGCGAACATCGGGCGAACGCTCCACCATCCGAACATCATCCGAATCTTCGAGAAGGGAGAGGTGAACGACGTTCCCTATTTCACGATGGAGCTCGTCGACGGCGACACGCTCCGAGAAAAACTCACGAAACACGAGCTGTCAAACCCTCGCGAAGCGGCGGCGGTGATTCTCCAGATCGCCGAAGCGCTCGACTACGCGCATTTGAAGGGCGTCATCCATCGGGACCTCAAACCCTCCAACATCATGATCATGGAGAATGGAATGGTCAAGGTGATGGATTACGGGATCGCGCGCGCGCAGCGGTTTCAAAATCTCACGGCCACGGGCGCCTTTCTCGGCACGCCGAACTACGTGGCCCCCGAAACGGCCGAGGGCAAGACCACTGACGCGCGGGGAGATCTCTACTCGCTCGGCATCATCTTCTACGAGATGATGACGGGCCAGAGGCCGTTCGACGCCGACAACCCGCTCGTGACGCTCAGAAAACACATACCGAGCCTCCCACGCCGCCTTCCTTGATTGCGCCCAAGGTGCCGAGACGCTTGGAAGCCATGATCCTCGAGCTCCTCGCCAAGTCTCCGGACGACCGCTACCCGGACGCCGAGCATTTGCTCGTGGAGCTCCGGGGCTATTTGAGCAAGAGCTCATAGCATCCTTCGACACAAAAACACAAAGACAGCTCGAACTCCGAGCTCCATCTCTTCCAGCGAGCCCGCCACGAGCACGCGGTCCAGGTAGGCATCGAGCTCATACTCTTCTGCATTCAGCGGTGCGAGACTTATGAGATCGCCTTCGCGACGCGCTCAATGGCTTCGAGGCTCTTTTCGACGTCCTCTTCAGTCGTTGCCCAGGACGAGACGCTGATGCGCATCGCGCCCCGGCCTCTCCAGGTTGTGCCGCTGCACCAGCACGTGCCCTCTTCCTGAACCGCGGCGATGACGCGCGCGGTCTGCTCGTCGCTTCCGAAGGAGACGAGCACTTGGTTGAGCACGATGTCGTTGAGGATCTCGTAGCCCGCGCCGTGGAGGCCGTCCGCGAAACGGCGCGCGAAGCGGCAATGGCGCTCGATGAGCTCTCGCAGGCCCGAGCGCCCCAGAGATAAGAGTGCCGCCCAGATCTCTACGCCGCGGGCACGCCGCGAGGACTCAGGCGTGTAGTCGCAAGGCTGGCGCTCTTCCCCTTTCGGCAAATAGGCTGCCGTAATCGAGAGCGCTTGGCGCGCGGCCTCCGGGTCACGATAAAGTGCGAGCCCGTTGTCATAGGGTACGTTGAGCCATTTGTGAAGATCCGTCGCGATGGAATCAACGTCGGCGATGCCCTCGGTGAGGTGACGTGTCTCAGGCGAGGCTGCTGCCCACAGACCGAACGCACCATCGAGATGGATCCACGCTCCCGCGTCTCGTGCGCGTGCCGCAATCTCCGCGACGGGGTCGAAGCTTCCTGTGTTGACGTTCCCAGCTTGCAGGCAGACGATGCTTGGCGGGCGTAACTTCGGAAGCCTGTCCGCGCGCATCCGTCCTTGTCTGTCGACGGGCACTTTGACCACGCGCTCTCGGCCGAAGCCGACGAGTGCGAGCGCTTGCAATAGAGTCGTATGGGCTTCCGCCCCCACGACGACTTGAACTTCGGGAGCACCGAAGAGTCCCTGCGCCTCGACGTCCCATCCGGCTTTTTCTAGAACCGCGTGTCGCCCTGCGGCTAAGCCGGAAAAGTTGCCCATGGTCGTCCCCGTGACGAAGCCGCCGCCCCAGCTCTCCGGTAGATCCAGAATCTCGCGAACCCATGCGAGCGCGGTGTCCTCGATCGCGGCGGCGACAGGCGAGCCGATGACGAAATATGCGTTTTGATCCCACGCACCCGCGAGCCAATTCGCGGCCAAACTCGCGGGGAGTGCTCCGCCGGTCACGAATCCAAAATATCGAGGTCCGGCATTCGCGATCGTGGCAGGCGATCCCCATTCGTCGAGTCGTTGCAACACTTCCTTGGGAGCGGTGGGCGCGTCCGGTAGCGCGCCTCCGAAAGCTTCCAACTTTGCGATCGCGTCGGGTCTTGGCTCGACCGGGCGATCGGAAAGGCCGTTCAGATAGTCGACGGAGCGCGTGAGTGCGTCAGAAAGAAGGTCCTTCATTCTTCGATTCTAAACAAAAAAAGGTTCTCCTGTCGTTTCGGGGGATCTGATTTGTGTTAGAGGGCATGGCCTATGGACGCTGCCGCGATTGTGGAAAACGCCGGAAACTCCGGGCGAGAGAGGCGTTTAGGGAAAGGTTGTGAGCACGTACAAACGTGGAGCGGCGTTTTCCACAATCGCTTGGAAAACGCTTCGCGTTTCCCACGAGCGCCCACAGGCCCCTCCTGATATATATACAAGAAAGATTAATTCATATGGAATAAGGAAGGGGGGGCTCGATTAGTGGAGGCTATGGAAAACGCCCTTCCAGGCTTCGAAGAGAACTCAGTCGTGAGCAAGGTCTGAACGACCAGAACCGTGGAGGCGTTTCCCACAGCCTCGTCTCCCGCTGAGGGGCAGTGGCATTTGGTGAGGCCCGTGGGTTGAGAGGGTAAGCCATGTGTAGATGCGCATCGGCGAGAACGCTAGAATCTTTTTTTCCGAAAGAGAAAAGAGCGTTCCCGCGATGCGCGTTTCTCCGAGGATGGCTGCGGCGCGCTATGAGCTCAAGGATAGAGCCCGTCAAACGCGCGGCGAAGATGATCCGCAGCCACTTCGATGGCGTCATCGCGTGGGTCACGTGGAGACTCAGCAACGGCCGACTCGAAGGAATGAACAACAAAATCCGGCTGCTGAGCCACCGCAGCTTTGGACTCCACTCTGCCGAAGCTCTCATCAGTCTCGTCTACCTAAACTGTGGCGGTCTCACCCTCGAGAGGATCCACTGAAATGGCAGGAGAGGCGAAAATTAGTCGGCGCCTTTATCGGCGTTGGCTTTCTGATTCTTGTCTGTCTCACCCGCGTTTGCTCGGTGAGGCGCCGGAAATAGTGCTGCCTCTCGGCCCAACCGTCGCGCCTTCTTTTGGCGAACGTATTGTGTGCGTACATTTCTGCCTACCTTTGCTTTTTTCTGTCTCTTTCTATGTTAGACGAACGAAGCGGGGGGAAAGTTCCTCCTCTTTGCGATAAGCTCTCCCGCCATGGCGGTGCGTTACAAGGTGATCCCTCGCCGGCCCTACTCGCTCGCCCGTACGGCCGCGCGTCTCGTACGTTTTCCCGAACGTGTCGATCGCTTCGAAGACGGCGTGTTTCGCCGGCTTCTCTTCGTGAACCTCAAGCCGCTCCTTTTGCAAGTCCGCCAAGAAGGGTCTCCGTCACGAGCCACGCTTCGGCTAAAGCTCCACGGTGATGCCGCGCGATCTCAGGAAGCTCGGACCGCGGCGGCCGAGGTGCTCGATCGCGTCCTCGGTACCTCGACCGACGTTCGACCTTTCTACCTACGCTTTCGGGACGACCCGTTGCTCGGGCCCATGATCCGCGAACACTTTGGCTTGCGCGTTGCCGGGCGTTTGCGGTTTTGGGACACGCTAATCCAGATCGTGCTGTCTCAGCAAATCAACTTGACGCTCGCACACGATATCCTTTGGGAGCTCGTGCGGCGCTACGGGCGAAGTGCTCGTCTCGAGGGCGCGCGCTATTTCGCGTTTCCCACGACCCGTCGTTTTGCCGCACTCTCCGAGACGGAGCTTCGCGGGTTTCGATTGAGCCGTGCTAAAGCCTCGACACTCATCGGGCTGGCGAGAGCGTTCGAGGCAGGGGAGATCTCTGACGGAGCGATCGGCACCATGGACGACGAGAAGGCCGTCGAGTCTCTGATGTCGTTCAAAGGTGTGGGACGATGGACCGCGGAGTTCGCGCTTCTTCGAGGGGGTGCTCGCATGGATATCTTTCCCGGCGGGGATCTCGGCGTCGTGAAGTATTTGGCGCGAGAGATGCTCGGGCATGAAGGCGCGGCGAAAGAAGAGGAGATGCGTCTCTTCGCGGAACGCTGGCGTCCTTATCGAGGGCTCGCGCTCATCTACGCTTATGCCGAGTTCGCACGGAGAGGATCGTGAACACGCCGGGCCATGCCGTAGTCAACCTGCTCATTCTAGGAAAACGCGATCGTCGGTCTCTTTTCGCGCCGGTCGCGTTCGGCGCTATATTGCCGGACTTACCGTTGTTCGTGTTCTACGCCTATGAGAAGGGTTGGCTAAAAACACCGGCGCGCGTGATCTGGGCCGAGTCCTATAACGATCTTGGCTGGCAAGCCTTTTTTGACATTTTCAACTCCTTGCCGCTTCTCGCACTCGGCGTGCTCGTGGCGCGCCGGCTCGCGCGCCCAAGCGCCGCGGCACTCTTCCTAAGCATGATGCTCCACGCCGTCTGCGATCTCGCTCTCCATCGCGAAGACGCGCACCGACATTTGTTTCCATTCTCGGATTGGCGCTTTCAAAGTCCCGTCTCTTATTGGGACCCCCGCCACTATGGCGGCATCGTCACCACGATCGAGATGGTCGTGGTCGTCGTTGGAGCGGCCGTGCTTTTCAAACAATACCCCCGACGCGGCCCTCGCGTTTTTCTGGGCCTGATCCTCGCGTGCTACGCGTTCTACATCGGTTATGCGCTCGTCGTCTGGGCTTGACGGAGCGCCTGAGCCACCTCGGGCAGCAGAGCTTGCGCCGGGGCGAGCGCGGGAATAGGATTGGCGTAGCGGTCGACCCGCACTTCGCCTCGGCGCCCACGATCTCCGGCACCGTAGCTCCTGAAGACGCAAGAGGGCAGCCCATCGACCCACTGACCTCAACCGCCAGGGCGACTTCGAAGGTTCGGGGAACGACCTGCCGAACAAGGAGGAGAATGATGCTCAGGCAAACAAAGCGTGCAGGGCTCTTGGTCATCCTCTTGGGGGTGTCTTGCTCGGGTGGCGAAGACGAGGTCGTTAATGCGTTCTTGGCCGCCATCCAAAGCGGAAACGAATCTGCCGCCAAAGCCGTCTCAGTGGTAGAATTTCCGGGAGAGGTCGTATCTTGGGAGATCGTCGAGGTCGGTCCGACGTCGATTGAGCCTTTCGCGCTCCCGGAGCTCGACGACAAAAGGTCCGAGCTCTCGCGTGAGCGCAGGCAGATGATCGAGAAGAACGCGTTCTTCGTGCAAGATCACAAGAGCGCCTTCGAAGAGTACGAGGCCAAGCGTAAGGACGAGCCGGAATACCAGTTCGCGGGAGAGATGGCGGAATTCCAGAAGCAATGGGAAGAGAGGCGTAGCAAGCAGGAAGAGGGCGACCGCGCTGCGATCGATTTGGGTCAAGAGATCAGTCACCTGCGTTTGGCCGCCGGCCTCTCGGTGAATGTCAGGGTCAATGCGAAGTTCGTGGGCGAAGTCTCAGGGAAGGAGCTGACGCTCAGGGTCAACGACGGGACGACCGAAAAGACCCATACGTTCACGCTGCAAAAGTTCAATATCTTCGACGCGGAACGAAACCTCAGCCCCATCGGGCGCTGGGTCATCACCGATATCAGTTGATACTCGTCGAGGCCCGCCAGAAGTGCTCGACGGAATCATGGACCGACTGCGGAGGGCCGTCCCCTCGATGACGACGCCACCGTCGTTTTGATCGAACGCGTTTCAGGCTGGGTCTATTCGGGGTCGGGCTCGTAGGGCGGCACGAGTAGAATCTCGATGCGGCGGTTTTTCTGACGACCGGAGTCGGTGTCGTTGCTCTCGCTCGGGCGGTACTCCGAGAGCCCCGTGGCCGAAAGCGTCGTTGGATCCAGACCTGCTTTTTCATGAAGGAAGCGGACGACGTTGACGGCGCGTGTTGCGGAGAGCTCCCAGTTCGTCGGGAAACGCTCAGCGAGACGGCCTTGGATGGGGACGTTGTCCGTATGTCCCTGGACTTGAATCGTCCGGTTCGCCTTCGCGAGGACGGAAGCGACTTTCTCCAGTACCGTCTGGCCTTCCGGCTTGAGTGTCGCTTCGCCGGAGTCGAAGAGAATCTCGTCCACCATGTCGACGCGCAGTTGACCGCGCAGCCTTTGGACTCGAATCTGACCGTCGGCAATTTCCTGCTCGAGCTCGGCGACGAGCTCGTCCTGGGTCGACTGAAGCTCGGCGAGGACCGCTTCTTTGGCCTGTACCTCGGCTTCGAGCTCTTCGCTTTCGGCTCGAACCTCATCGAGCAAGTGCTCGAGGTCCGAAACGCGGCTGTTTAGGGCCGCACGCTCCTGGGCCAGACTGGCGTCCTGCCGCGCGTCTTCGAGCTCCTTCGTCTGCGGCTGGTAGTAAAGAACGAAGGCCGCCGCCAAAACCGAGGCTACGATGAGCAGGACGGCGAGGAGGCTCAGCAGAAATCTACTCATGGCTTTTTCCTAATTTTCGTGATCGCGCATCACGAACAAGAGCTCGTGCGAGCCAATGCGGAACTCGGATTTATCGGTAAGCTCGTGCGTCTCGATGGGTTTTTCGTCCACGTAGGTACCGTTGGTGCTACCGAGGTCCTCGAGCCTCGCGCTCGTTCCGTTAATGGCGACGAGCGCGTGCTGGCGAGAGAGCTCGGCGTCGTTGATGACGATGTCGCAGTCCGAGCGGCCGATGACGACGCGAGGCTTTTCGATCGGGATGACTCGTCCGGGGTCTTCTCCATTCAGGATCACGATGGCGTATTTCTTGTTTTTGGACAGAGAGCCCCCACTCGAATTTGTCGACTCGAGCGTGGGGACGTTTGCCTCCGAAAAAGGCGTGGTCCACGCCGGATTGGGTTGGGTAGCCCCGCATCGAGGGCACGTCATGCTCTTTTCGCTCCCGTCGATCGGGCTCTTGCATCGGGCGCAAGTATGGGCCATGTAAGTTCCTCCGATGTGTGAATTGTAGGGATGAGATTATCTTAGCAAAAGGCGAGCGCCCTCTCACCTGCTACAATGTTAATGTCCAATAACCCAAACGAGGTCTACACTCCTTGGAGATACGCTCCTTCGGGCGCTACGAGATCCGCGGCGAGCTCGGTCGCGGGACGATGGGGATCGTCTATCGAGCCTACGATCCGATCCTCGATCGTGACATCGCCCTCAAGACGGTCGATCTCCCTTTGGGGCTCTCCCCGGAAAAGCGCCGAAAGTTTCTCGAGAGTTTCTTTCTCGAGGCCAAGATCGCGGGCATGCTCACGCATCCCAACATCGTCATCACTCATGACGCGTTCAACGACGAGACGACCGGAACTCCCGTCATCGCTATGGAGCTTCTGACGGGAGGTTCGCTGAACCGCCGGCTCGTAACGGGCCGAATTCCATGGAAAGAGGCGCTCTCTCTCGTGCGGTCGCTCGCCCATGCTCTCGATTATGCTCACGCGCAGGGCGTCGTGCATCGCGACATCAAGCCCGCGAACATCTTGCTGACGGCCGCGAGCGTTCCCAAGATTGCGGATTTCGGCATTGCCAAAGTTCTGACGTCTCATTTGACGGCGACGCAAACGATTCTCGGCACGCCTCTTTTCATGTCTCCCGAACAGCTGCAGGGTGAGGATGTCGATGGGAGAAGCGATCTTTTTTCGCTGGGAGCGCTTCTCTACAACCTTCTTACGGGTGCAGCTCCGTTCCCGGGTGAGACCATCGAGACCATCTCGCAGCAAGTGCTCCACAAGAGTGCGAGACCGCCTTCCGAATGTGTCGAAGGGTTGCACCGCGATCTCGATGGGCTCGTGGCGCGGATGATGGCGAAGGACCGGACGGAGAGGTATCAAAACGGAGACGAAATCGCCCAGGAGCTCGCGAGAGCTCTAGACGGCCAACCGCCGTTGCGTGCGCTATCTGTCGGTGAGAAGACATTGGACGTGAAGACCCCGGCGCCCAGCCCTCCGCTCGAGGTCGCGGAACAGCCCCGTTCTCCCGCTCTTCGAAGTGCCCCGAGCAGGATACTTCCGTGGATCCTCGTGGCCGCGGTCACCGCTGGCGCCGCATATCGTTGGCAAGACATTCGCAGCTTCGTCGACGCCTTTCAGGAGCTAAGCGACGAATCCGAGCGGCGAAGCCTTACAAGCGCTCGCGCACGCGAGAATCTGGAACGAGCGCGCGATCTTCTAGAACGAGGGCATTTCGAGGAGGCGGACCAAGCGGTCGAAAGAGCCGTTGTCCTCTGGCGGGAAGCGAAAGACGGCGAGGGTGAAGCCGCTGCGCTTCTCGTGCGCGGCTCGATTTCGGCTGAGCTGGGCGAGTGGTCGCGCGCGCGGGCGGACATGGAAGCCGCCGCGGCGGTCTTCGACATCTATGACGCTCCGATGGGTGAAGCGCGCGCGTTTTCGAGGCGTGCCGATCTCGAGCGCGATCTTGGAGAGGTCGAGCTCGCGGCAGGTCTCTACGATCGCTCGGACGGTTCCGTCGACAACACCCTCGGGCGTGCCTTGCTCGCCTTGGTCATGCAGGACCTGCCATCGGCCGAGAATGGGTTCGTGGAGGCGGAGGCGTGGGACTATGCCGGGGCGCTCGCGCATGCCCGCGGCGCGCACGACCTCGCGGAGGCCCATTGGAAGAAGAGTGCGGATTCGCGTCTATGGCGTGCTTACGGTCTGTTGGCTGCGGGTGAGCGCGACCAGGCGCGTGCGATCTTCGACGACGCCGCGCGCGAATACCGCGCCCTCGACCACCGCATGAAGCTCCGCGCCGCGGTCGAAGGACTCGAGATGTGCGAAGCTCCTGAGCAGGAAAGCGAGAGCTCTGTGCGCTGGCTCTTCCGCGCCGAAGCACGCACCGTGCGCAACGAAGCGCGCCGCGCTCGCTTACCTTAGCTATCGGTTGGGGAGGGACGAACCAGAAGCAACGCTGCTGCTATCCAGAAAATCTTATTCGTCATGGGAACCTCGGTCCGTGAGATAGGCGACGACGGCCGCCGCCTCGTCATCCGTGAGCCACTGCCATCCCGCTTCTCGTTGCATCCGTCTCACTGTACGCGCCCACCACGCGCGGTCTTGGTCGTGATCGTAGATTCGCTCGTGATTGTGGCAACGCGCGCACTTACTCGTAAGAAGATCGGGAGCGCGGGATGGATCGCCGTCGAGAATCGCGGCGACGGCAAGCTCGTTCAACGCGTTCATGAGCTCGCTCTCGACGGCGGAGCCGTATTCACCCTCCTCCTGGTGATGGGCCGAGAGCGCCTTGTCCCCCAGAGCGCCGTGCGCCGCCGCGACGAACTGGTGCGCTTTGGATAAGCGCGGATAGCGGGCAAGAAGCGGTGTCATGACGTCGAGCACACCTTGCCAATCCTGCGCGAGCGTCTCGAGGCGCGCCGCTCCAAGTGCCGCCACCGGCTGAAGGAAGTCGAACTCGAGAGCTTTTCGAAGCCGCAGCCATCGCCATCCATGTCGGCAACGGGCACGTGAATCGTTTCCGGCAAGCTCAGGAGCTGGTGGCTCTCGAAGCGAAGCTCGCCCTGGTTCTCCATCCAGCGGATCTCGCCCTGGTCGTAGCCGAACTGGCCGACCGCGAGGTCGACGTCACCGTCGCCGTCGAAATCTCCGGGCTGAATGTCGGTTACACGCGCCACACCGTCGACGAGAGCGTGGTGCTCGAACGAGCCGTCTCCGCTGTTCCAGTAGGCTCACGGTGCCGATCTTTCCGTTGTTCGGTTGAATCTGCCCCATCTCGGCGATGAGCAGGTCGATATTGCCATCCTGATCGAAGTCGCTTGGCGTCACGTGGGCAGGTGCAATCACGAGCGCACTCAATGTGCTGTCGTTGAACGTTCCGAGCGGTGCTTGCCGGATCCAGGCGACTTGGTTCCGCGTCGCGTCGCAGAGCACGACGTCGAGAAGGCCGTCCTAGTCGAGATCGACGATCGCCAGGTTGGTGATCCACGGTGGCGGGTCGGCGGGGGGATCACCGATGGTGCTCTTGTCCAAAAAGTCGATACGTTCGCCGGAAGAGGCAGTCCCTGCGAAAGCGGGAGTCTCAGAATCTGGATCGTTTCTGCACGCGCTCAACAGGAGGCTCAGCCCGAAGGTGATGGTGCGCTTCATGCGCGCGATCTTATCGCAGCGCGAGACGCGGCGAGGGGTACTAGCGTCCGCGCCGTCTCACGACGCTCAGCACAGAACGATGTCCTCTCAATACGCCAAACAGCGAGAGGCCGATGCCCAACAGCCATGCTGTCGAAGGCTCGGGAACCGCCGCGCTCGGGAAGGCGTTACAATGACGAGCGATTTCGAACGCAGGAGGATTTATGTGGAGCAAGAGACTCAAAGGCGTTGTCTCATCAGAGACGTGGCTCACGGTCGTGGTGATGTGTATCGCAGCGCCGGCGATGAGCCAAGAGCGGTTGGATGTGGTCAACATGCCTCGGCCGATCGAGGCGCTCGACAGCGTCTGGATCGAAGAGCTGACGATGATGGACGTGCGCGACGCGATCCAGGAAGGGAAGACGACCGCGCTCATCTTGACTGGCGGCATCGAGGAGAACGGCCCCTATCTCGCGACCGGCAAGCATAACTACGTGCTGCAAGTGATGGGGGAGTCGATTGCCCGCGAGCTCGGTGACGCGTTGGTAGCGCCCATCGTTACGCTCGAGCCCGGGAACCCGGAGCGCGTGCGCACACCGGGCACGATCTATTTGTCGTACGAAACCTACAAATCCGTGCTCAGGGACATGGCGACGAGCTTGAAGACCCAGGGTTTCACGGACATCTTCTTGCTCGGTGATAGCGGCGGGAACCAGACGCCGATGCGAGAGGTCGCCGAGACTTTGAGCACGGCGTGGGGTCGAGGCCCGACGCGGATCACGTTCGTTCCGGAGTACTACAATTACGACGATGTGCGTGAGTTCGAAAAGACCGAGCTAGGCATTCACGAAGTGCTCGAGGGGTTGCACGACGACTATTACATTTCGTCGATCATGATGAACGCCGATCCGACTTCCGTGCGCATGGAACAGCGCATCAAAGCAGGGAAGTTCGCCATCAACGGCGTCAGCCTGGCGCCTGCGAAAAAAACGATCGAGAACGGCAAAAAGATTATCGCCTTCCGGACCGAAGCCACCGTCGCGGCGATTCGGAAAGCTCTCGAGCACTAGAATGTCATAGAGGAAGCCGAGCTTTCCGAGAATGTCGAATGTGTGGGCGTGCACGTCATAGGCGGGCGCGCGATACCCGACGGGCCTCCGACCAGCTTGCTTCGTGAGCAGCTCGACCGACCGCTCCATGAGATCGAGCTCCTCGTTCGGCTCGAGAGACGATGGATGTTCGTGCAACCACCCATGCACGCCGATCTCGTGGCCTCCTGCCGAATGCAGGGTCTCGATCATGCCCGGATGAAGCATCGCCGAGACCGCGGGAACGAAGAAACTCGCCGGGACGCGGTAATCCGTCAGACGATCCACGACCCTCTGAAGGCCGACCCGCGCGCCGTACTCTCCCTGCGAAAGGTCGCTCGACGACGGACGTTCGCCATTCGTGAGCTCCCAGGTTTGTGTGTCGACGTCGAATGACAGCAGCACAGCGACGCGACTGTTCTCGGGCCAACCTGGCGGGACCAGGCTTCGACCCGCTGAGATCTCAGAAGCGAGAGTGCGCAAACTCCCTTCGCTCATCTGCCAACCCGGGTACTCGGTCATTGTGCGACGAGCTCCAGCGCGGAGCCGACGCGGACGGCGCCGGTCTCGTCGCGAATATCCGCATATAGGCGAGACGTACCGTCGGACGCGGGCTCGATGCGGACGTAGCCGAAATTGAAGATCTCGCCCTCCGCGTAAAGGACGCGCGGTCGAAACGTTGGATCGGGTGTCTGCGCGGCGTCTGAAAGTCCGCATCTTCGTCGAGCTCGACCCGCATCGTCGCCGCCTCGCTCGAGCGCGACCACAAAATCGCCTCGCGGGCGCTCACCTCGCCGACGGAAACGCCGTGGGTGACGCTGACGGCCAGTAAGAGAGCGAGCATCTGACTAGAAATCGAAAAGATAGGTGTACTTCACGACGAACGACCGGCCGATGAGGTTGGGAACGACGACGCCGGTATCCGGATCGATTCGGGTGAAGTTCGCGGTGTTGCGCTGATCGTTGTAAACGAAGAACAATCCCGTTCCGCTGCGATTCAGCAAGGCAAAACGGACATTCGAGGAAATGTCGGCGGTCTGGCTGTTGTACTGGATCAGCGCTTGGATGTTCACGAGAGGCGTGAACGAATAGTTGAACTGCACAGGAATGAGATCCGTCTTGAAGTCGCCTCCGGGCAGCTTGACGTCGTCGCGACGCCAGCCGACGCTCGCTTGAATCTTTGCGCCCACGCGCGCGTTAATCGTCACGTTGTAATGATTGAGATCCCCGTCATAAAAGTCTCCCCACTTGTAACGCAGGTCGAAGAAAAAAGGGGTGCTCGGATTGCTCATATATGACAGCGTCCATTGGTTCCACGTGTAGAAGCCGGGCGGGATGACGACGGAATCGCCACTCGGATTTCTATAGACGGGGAATGGGGTCACCGGTCGATCTTGTTTACGATCGAGCGTTACCCCGAAGCGGCTGCCGGCTTGCGGCTGGATCTCGACGAAGTGGAAATGTCCCGACGAGGTCTCGACCAAGCCGTCGAAACCGTAATGCGCGCTCCACGTGACATGGGGCGATAAGCGGCGAATCCAGGGATATTTTTTCGGCTGGTAGTCGAGAAAGAACCGCGCTTGCGGCTTGCGAAAGCCGCGGCGAGGAACGAAACCCGCTTGCGCGTCAAAACGTTCACCGACTTGGGTGTAGCCGACATGGCCACTCCACCAGTTGGTGGCGTAAGTGATGAGGGCGCGGCCGGCATAGTCGGTGCCGAGCTCTCCAGACGATGTCGAGCCAGCCAGGAACGTGAATAGCTTCGTGTTCTCGGTGAGCTGGATATTGGCGTCGACGCCATAAGCGCGGTTGTTTTGGGCGAGCTCGGACGACGACGCCCCCGTCTGCTGGCGGTTGACGAAAATGCCGCCGAAGTTCGAGCGGCCGACTTCGCGCTGGACTCGCGTGACAAAAAAGTTTTCCGCCGGCGCGATGAGATCTCCCGTACGGTCGTTGAACGCCTCCCGGGTCTGCATGTCCAGGACGCCGACGTTATACGCGCCGACTTTCCCGCTCATGCGGGCGCCGCCGAGAATCGGGATCGGGATCCCGCTTTCCAGACCGATGCGCCTCGAGAAGAAAAGATCGATTTCTCGGGGGGCTCCAAACGAAAAGGTCGAGGCGTTCTCGAGAAAGAACGGGCGCTTCTCCGGAAAAAACAGCGGAAAGCGCGTCAGGTTGATCTGCTGATCGTCGGCTTCGACTTGAGCGAAGTCGGTGTTGACGGTGAAGTCCGCGGTGAGGTTGGGCGTGACGCCCCACTTCGCGTCGATGCCGATCTCGAAATCACTCTGTGTCTGGTTGGATGCGGCGAGGTTGTCCTGGCCTGTGCTCCCGAGGCCATAAGGCGTCACTTTGATATCGCGTCGTCCGGGAAGCTGAAGGCCTTCGAGCTTGGCCGCGAGCGAGACGCGGTAGATATTGTAGCCGCGGGGGATGGGTGCGAGGAACACTTGCTCGTTCTTTCGGCGGATATTGCGAAGTACGTTGAATCCCCAGATTTGGTTGTCGCCGGGCGTGTAGCGGAGCGTCTTCAGCGGGATGGCCATCTCGGTCTCCCAGCCGCGCTCGGTGATGGCGGAGCGCACGGTCCAGTTGCCGTCCCAATTGGGGTTCCAACCGCTGACTTGGCCGCGCCGGGCCCCGCCCCGGCCAGACTGCCGAGTGGTGCCGCCCGTCTGACCTTCACCTGCGACTTGCCCGTCATATTCGATACCGACGGGGTTAGTGCCGAAAAGAAACCCGTTCTGGTTGTCGTTGAACGTGTCGAGGATGATTTGAACGGAGTCCGTCTCGTTCAGTTGCCCATCGCGGCGGCTGTCGGTGACGAGAATCTGACTCGGATCCGAATCGAAGAGAATGATGCCGACGTAGAGCGTGCTCTGGTCGAGAAGAAGCCGGACCTCGGTGCGTTCACTGGCGGATGCGCCCTCGACCGGGTTTTGTTGCGTGAAGTCGGTGTAAGGCTCGATGTTGGTCCAAGCCTGTTCGGTGACGCGGCCATCGACGACGACTTCGACGCCGTCTTCGAGATTTTGAACGGTCAGCGATCGGGTCGCGGCGCTTTCGAGAAGCGAAGGGGAAACGAGCGAGGCGATAACGAGCGCTAGGGCGACCTTGCACATTGGTGTATGAGTTCCTATTCCGTGATTCGCGTACGCCCAGCTTTATTTTAACGCACCTAGGAACCTCCTGTGGAATGTTGTGCTCGCGGTGAGCGGCCGGTGAGCCGCGTGAACATCTGATAGCCGAGCCATCGAAAGGGCTCGGGCGGAATAAATCGAAGGTCTTGCTGGTAGAAGGGGAGCCCGCGCCAGCGCTCGTCCGCATCGCTATAGATGTCGGTGAGGACTCTCCCCGCGAGATTGGCAAGTGTCCAAACCGAGCGGTTGTCGTCGAAGAATCCTTTCATTGGCGGCGCCCATGCTATCTCGGGCTGAAGAAGTTGTCAGGAGGCTTGGTCTCGCGCGTCCCTCAATAGCCCGATGAGAGCGTCGATGTCTTCTTCGCGGTTTCTGAAGTTCGTGATGCAGGCCCGAAGGGCAGGGGTCGTGTCGCCGAGGCTCGTGACGGATATCCAAGTTTTCCCGCTCGCGACAACGGTTTCCGCGATGGCCTTCAAATAGGAAAGCTCGCGTCCCTCAGGGCGCGAGGCGTCCTGGAAGCACGCGACCGGAAGCGGCGTTTGGTTGACGAGATCGAAGCCGGCCGCCGCGAGCTTTTCTCGCAACACGCCGCCGAGCCGCACCATTTCGCGAATCGTTTGTTCATAGCCTTCCCATCCAGCGACGAGAAGAGAGAGAAAAAGCTTCAACCCGATGAAGCGGCGCGTCCACTGCATCGAGCTTCGATGCGGCTCGATGATCGTGACGCCGTCCTTCGCGCGCGGCATGTAGCCCGCGGCGATCGAGAACGTGCGCTCCGCCATGTCCGGATGGCGAGTGAAGAACATGCCGGCGCCCATGGGCACACTGAGCCACTTGTGCGCGTCGAACGTAATGGAGTCCGCTTGCTCGATCCCCGAGAACGTCTCGCGCATCTCCGGGAGGAGCGCTGCTGCGCCGCCCCAAGCTGCGTCCGCGTGGACCCACAAGCCTTCCTCGTGCCCGACTCTTGCGATCGCGCCAACGGGATCGACGAGTCCTGCGCCCGTGGTGCCGAGCGTCGCGACAACGAGGAACGGGATGTTGCCGGCCGCGCGATCCTTTGCGATCTGATTCTGCAATGCGCGCGGTTCGATCACGTATTGCTCGTCGAGCGCGACATGGCGCACCGCGCGCGTGCCGATCCCGGAGAGCCGAGCCGCCTTGACGAAGGAGTGATGGCTCTCGGGCGAGACGTAGACCACGGGGAGCCCGTCGAGTGAGCGGGCCCCGTCCTCTCCGAAGCGTGGGAAACGCCGGATGAGCGCCATCAGGAGCGCGGTGTGATTGGCCTCCGCCCCGCCGGATGTGAAAGACCCCGAGCACGTCTCGCGCGCATAACCGAAGCGGGCGCCAATCTCGCGGATCAGCATCTGGTCGACTTCACAGGCGAACGGGGCATGCGTCCACGCCGCGAGCTGAGGATTGAAAGCAGCGACGAGCGTATCCGCCGCGATGCTCATGGTCGTGGTGGCCGGATTGAAGAGGCCGAAATAGCGCGGGTGGCCGTTATGCACCTGTTGGTGGCGGAGCCCTTCGACAGCGAGCGCGAGCGCCGCTTCCGGATCCATCGGCCGCTCGAAGTCGACTTGCGACAGAAGGTCCCGAGAGAGCTTGGGGTCCGTCGAAGGCGATACAGGAAGCTTTTCTAAATCTTCCGCGAGGGCCTCGACGGCGTCGAACGTCTTCTTCCAAAGGGCGAGTCGGGACACGCGCGGCAGCTCTAACATGCCGCGATTATAGCGAAGCGGCAAAAAATGCATGGACACACGGGACGCTGTCCGTCTAATCGAGACAGCGGGCGGGGCCGGAAGCAAGATTGGGGGCGGTCCCGCCCGGAGTGCGAGAGAGGTGATGGTGCCTAAAAAGAAAGGGGACCCGTCTGGGTCCCCTTTCGGTGCTTTGTTCGAGCGCTACCGACTGAAGAAGTAGCGAATACCGCCCATATAGATATAGTTGTTGTCGATCATATTGAGCATCGACGTGAACAAGCGGCCTTGGACGAAGAACTGGGCGTTTTCGCTCAAGTTCAAGCCACCGTGGACGAAGATAGTTCCGTCGACCGTGTCGCTGTGGGTGATGTCCCAGATTCCGACGCCAAAACCGATGAACCCGCCGTCGAAGAGCTTGTCGATGCCGACATCGGCGAAGACGCTCGTGTGCTCCGAGTCGCGCAAGTTGATCGCCACACCGCCCTGTCCGAAGACTTGAGCGCCCCCGTCGGCGAAAGGATAAGCCACGCCGAACGTGCCGCCCACGAGAACCGCCGAGCGATCGAACTCGAACTCCCCTTCGTCGAACGCCGGATTTTCTCTGGGATCCGCACGCCAGCGGCGCTCGTTACCCACGAAGAGCGTGAAGAACGGGTCGAGCTTCGCTTCGGGCTCGCCGAGGTTGTAATCCGCCTGGCAGGATGCGCTCATGCCGCGATCGTCGACGACTTCGCCTTCGAGCCGGTAGCGGCCATATTCTGGCATCAGGAAGCTGGAGCTGCACTCGGCGTCGAGCGACATCGTGTCGATGAGCTGCTCTGAGCCGTCGAGGGGCGTGTGGTAAATCTTGACGGTCTTGCTCGTCAGCGACCCGACGCGCGCCGCGCTCGAGCACATGTCGATGCCGAAGCTCGCGCGTCCGGGCTTGGGCGTCGGATCGTTCGGCGGCGGCGTGAGCTGCAAGTTGCATGTCGGCTGACACGGCTCGAGATTCAACCTTTCCGTCGTCGTGCGCGTCCTTTGGGAACCGCGCGACACGGTAGCCATGAACGTATAGGCGCCCGCGTCGTCGAGCTTGCCTTCCCAGCGGTAGCCGCCGCCGGCGCGGCTCGGGCTCAAGGTCTCGCGTTGGCCGCTCGGACGCGTCAGCGTGAGCTCGAGGCTTCCGCCTTCGGGCATGCCGCCCGGCATGGATACGTCCACGGTGACGTTTGCTCCCGTGCAGCTATTGGGGCTTTGAATGTTGACCCGGGGCCCCGCGAGGCCAGTAATCGGCGGCGGCCCAATGGTCCGCATGTCGATGAGCGCCAAGTTGCCGCAAGCTTTCGGGATCAGGAAACGATGCTCCTGCCCTCTGGACTCGAAGCGAATCTCGAAAGCTTCGAAAGGCTCGCTCCCGGCCCAGCGAAGACGGCCGGTTGGCTGCGGGATGCCCCGCTTGCGGACAGCCATCCACTCGAAAGTATGACCGACGGGATATTGGGCTTCGCTGAAGCTCCCGTTCTCGACAGCATTGAAGAGGTCGTCGTGGTCGCCGGGCCAATTGGCGTCGTTGAGAACCTTCTCGTAGTCCGCGCGGCTCTCGCGAAACATACGCTTGAGCTCGTCTCCGTCTTGCGGGCCGGGCTTGAAGACCGCGTTGCTCGTCCCGAGCCGACTAAAGTCCTGATATTCCTGGCCGACGGCTGTGTTTGCGAAGAGCGCCGCTCCGACGAGAGCGACGAGCCCCACGGTTTGCCTCATCGAGGGCAGCCGGAGCAGCGGCGAACGGTGGCACAATGACATGATCAACTCCTGTTTGGTGTCGTGATGGAGTACGGGAAGCTGCGATATCCTGATGCGCCTGGCGCGGATCGCTCGATGTGGAACGGTTAAACCCGTACGATAGATTAGTCTTTCAGAGAGCTTGGCTCTCGAGATTTCTCCTTGAATCAGCGTGAAGATTGACTAGGCTCTTCCGAGCCCCATTCCGAAATGAATTTCCTAAGTGTACCTCGCGAATGAACTTGTGTAAACCGGCTAGCCACCCTGGCCTAAAATGCTCCTGGAGGCTTTTGCATGACCGCATCGAAAGTGACACGAAGAGGATTCTTGGGTCTCGGAATGGGAACGGGCGTTGGCATCGCAGCCGCAACCACGGGCTCGGCGCGAGCCGGCCAGGAGCCATCTGCTTTCGAGCTGGATGAAGTGACGATTTCCGAGCTCCAGCAGGGGATGGCGTCGGGGCGCCTCACGGCACGCTCTATCACCGAGCTCTATCTCGGCCGGATCGACGTGGACCGGCAAGGGCCGACCCTCCGCTCCATCATCGAGACGAACCCCGATGCGCTGTCCCTGGCCGACGAACTCGACGATGAGCGACGGGAGAACGGTCCGCGCGGCCCGCTTCACGGGATCCCCGTCCTGCTGAAAGACAACATCGCGACCGCGGACCGCATGACGACGACCGCCGGCTCCTACGCGCTCGAGGGATCCATCCCGTCGCCTGACTCGGGCGTTGCTGAAAAGCTGCGCGAGGCCGGCGCCATCCTGCTCGCGAAGACCAATTTGAGCGAGTGGGCCAACTTCCGTTCCACACGCTCGTCGAGCGGTTGGAGTGGTCGAGGCGGGCAGTGTAAGAACCCTTACATTTTGGATCGCAATCCGTGCGGCTCGAGCGCCGGCTCCGGCGCCGCAACGTCCGCCAATCTCGGCGCCATCTCGATTGGGACGGAAACGGATGGCTCTGTCGTCTGTCCTTCGAACGCGTGCGGCCTCGTCGGCATCAAACCGACCGTCGGTCTCGTGAGCCGCGCCGGGATCATCCCGGTCGCGCATAGCCAGGACACGGCCGGACCCATGACCCGGACCGTTACGGACGGTGCGATCTTGCTCGGGGCGCTCACGGGCGTCGACGCGCGAGATGACGCGACGCGTGCGAGCGATGGCCGCGCACATGCCGACTACACGGCGTTTCTCGAAGCCGATGGGCTCCGGGGCGCACGCATCGGTGTTGCGCGGCAATATTTCGGCTTCCATCCCGAGGTCGACGCCGTCATGGACGAGGCCCTCGCGGCGATGCGGGCGGCTTGTGCCGAGCTCGTCGACCCGGTGGAGCTCCCGCCGGGCTCTGAATATGACGCCTCTGAGATGACCGTGCTCTTGTACGAGTTCAAGGCCGACTTGAACCGATATTTAGCCGCGCTCGGAGACGACGCGCCCGTGAAGAGCCTCGCCGAGATCATCGCGTTCAATGATCGCCACCGCTCCCGCGAGATGCCGTATTTCGGCCAAGAGATCTTTCATCAAGCTCAGGAGAAGGGCCCGCTGAGCGATAAGACCTATCGTGACGCGCTCGCGCTCAATCATCGTTTGACGCGCGGCGAAGGCATCGACCAGGTCTGCGCGTCGCATCGACTCGACGCCATCGTCGCGCCCACGGGCGGTCCTGCTTGGACGATCGACCTCGTCAACGGCGACCACTATTCTGGAGGCAGCTCCTCCGCGGCGGCCGTCGCCGGTTATGCGAACGTCACGGTTCCGGCGGGCAACGTGCACGGTCTTCCTGTTGGGATCTCTTTCTTCGGTGTCGCGTGGAGCGAGCCGACGCTCCTGCGCCTCGCTTTCGCTTTCGAGCAGCAGACGAAGGCGCGATTGAAATTGACGCCGAGATTTCGCGAAACCCTCGCGGGGTGAGCGCCGAGGTGGTACGGTAGGTTCGCAAGGTGGAGACTCTCAAACAATATCTTCTAGCGTTTGGCCTGCCCGGACTTTTCTTGATCGCGTTCATGGACTCTGCGGGCGTGCCGCTTCCGGGCGGGGTCGATCTCGTGGTCATGCTGTTGTCCTGGCAGCGTCCGTCCAAGTTCATCCTCATCGCTCTCCTCGCGGCGATTGGATCGACCGTGGGTTGCTGGGTTCTCTACCGCATCGCGCGCGTCGGTGGCGACGCCATGCTCGCCCGCTTTCCGAAAGAGAAACAGGAATGGGTGACGGAGAAGGTGCATCGCAACGATATCCTCGCGGTGACCGTGGCGATGCTAGGCCCGCCGCCTTTCCCGACCAAGCTCTTCATTCTCGTCGCGGGCATGGTGCGCATGGACTGGCGCCGCTTCCTGGCGGCTGTCTTCGTCGGTCGCTTCGTCCGTTTCTCGGCAGAAGCCTATCTCGCCGTGCGGCTTGGGGATCACGCGATGGAGACGTTGCAGCAGCACTATCCGAGCATCGGCCTCGCACTCGTGATTGGTGTCGCCCTCGTTCTCGTGGGACGCCGTTTCATGCGGCGGGCAGAAGCCTAGTCGGTCATGTTCTCGACACTGCTCCTGGCCCTTGCTCTCGGCGGGCTCGTCGCTTGGCTGGTCGCGCGCTCGCGTGGGCGCGCGAGGATGCGAGCCGCGCGCGAGCTGGCGACGGAGCTTCTTCCCGAGATTCGTGAGCTCATCGACTCGTCGGATCCGAAAGGCCGCTCGGAAGGTGAGCCCGTCGCGGCGAAACGCTACGAGGCCAAACAAGCGCGTTTGCCTCAGGTCCTGCCGAACGAATCGCTGTACGCGGTGGAGACTTTCTATCGATGCGTCGAGTCCTATCGTACGGCGCGCACGCACATGAGCGCGTCCTTCGCGGAGGACGACACGAGCAGCCTCGGCGATCGCATCCGCGCCAAAGACGGACGCGATCGATGTTTGAAAGACGTCTATCTTACGGGTGAAGCGGCCGTTCAAAAGCTCGAGACGCTACTTGGCTGAAGGAGAGCGCATGCGCTATCTGCTGATTCTGTTGTCGTTTCTCGCGGCGGGGCAGACGAGTGATGTTTATTTCCCGGAGCCGGGCCAAGCGTGGAAAAAGCGCACGCCCGAGTCGATGGGACTCGACGCCGCGGCAGTGCGCGAGACGATCGCTTACGCCGAGGCCCACGAAACCTCCATGCCGGGGGACCCGGGCGCCTATCTGCGCGACCGCTTCGAAGGGCAAGCGGATCAGGACATTGTCGGCCCGACCAAGGAGCGCGGCGGCGTCAACGGCATCGTGATCTATCGCGGCTATATCGTCGCGGAGTGGGGCAACACCCGCCGCGTCGATATGACGTTCAGCGTGACGAAGAGCTATCTCTCGACCATGGCGGCTCTCGCGGAGCGCGACGGTCTCTTGCCCGACCTCGATCGCCGTGTCGGGCTCGACGTTGCGGGCGATCTCTTCGACTCGCCGCAGAATCGCGACATCACTTGGCGGCATTTGCTGCAGCAAACGACCGAGTGGGAAGGGACCCTTTTCGGAAAACCCGACACCGCGGACCGGCGCCGCGGCGTCGATCGAACGCTGCAGCGTCCGGGAACGTTCTGGGAGTACAACGACGTACGGGTGAACTTGCTGGCGCTGAGCCTGCTGCACCTATGGAACAGACCTCTCCCGGGGATCTTGAAAGAAGAGATCATGGATCCGATGGGCGCTTCGGATACGTGGAGCTGGAACGGGTACGACACCTCCTTTGTCGAGCTAGGGGGCCGGCGCGTGCAATCGGTGAGCGGCGGCGGGCATTGGGGCGGCGGCCTGTTCATCAGCACGCGCGACCATGCGCGCTTCGGCTATCTCTTTTTGCGCAACGGACGATGGAAAGATCGACAGATCTTGCCCGAAGATTGGGTCGCGCGCGCGACGACGCCTGTCGCCATCCAGCCGAATTACGGCTTCATGTGGTGGCTCAACACGGGCCGCGAGCGTTTCCCGAGCGCGCCCGAGTCGAGCTTTTTTGCGCTGGGCGCCGGCTCGACGAGCACGATTTGGGTCGACCCGGAGCATGACCTCGTGGTCGTCTCGCGCTGGGTCGAAGGCGCTGACGTGGACGGCGTGATCGCTCGCATTTTGAAAGCGGTGGGCGGATCGGACTAGCCCTCTATTTCGTGGGTGCGAGGCGCTCGAGCTCTTGGAACCAGTTGAAGACGACCTGGAACTCTGTCGTCGAACGGTCGGCCACCACCAGAAAGTGCTCGCCGTCGGGCGATACATCATAGTAGGTACCAAATCCGTAACCGCTTCGGTCGAAGGGCTGCTCGTGGAGCTTGGTGGGAGTTGATGCTTGAAACTCGGGGTGGTTTGTAATGGCGACAGAAAGAAGTGCATTTCCATCGCGAAAGAAGAGCTCCTGTCCGTCGCGGGACCAGACGGGCTCTTCTCCACCGGCGGTGGAGATGGGAAAAACCTCTCGCTCGGGATAGGACAGCACGTAGACTCGGTGCTGGCCCGATTGATTGGAGACGTAAGCGATAAAGCGACCGTTTGGAGAAAACGCCGGGGAATCCTCGCTGAATTCCGTGGTCAGAACGGGGACGGGTTCTTCGCCCACTGGCAGCACCCAGAGATCAGCAACCGTAACGGGATGGAGTTCGAGGTAAACGAGGAGTCGCCCGTCCGACGACCAAGACCTAGCATATTGATCGTTCTCACGGACGAGGAGGGCTTCCGGCTGACCGCGGTCCGACACCGTTATCTCGTAGAGTTCCCAGTCTCCGGTGCGCCTGGACGAGAACGTGACCCGGCGGCCATCCGGGTTCCAAGTTGGGCCCCAGCTCCCTCCAAACGTGTCGACGCTGACGAGAACGTCGATCGTTGCTCGAGGAACGTCAAGAATCCAGATAGACCCATCGTCGTCGTTGAACACAACCCTCTCGCCGTCCGGTGAAAGGCGAGGCGCCGTCAAGCCGACGTGACTTCGGATGGGTGTCATCGTCCCCTCACGATCCATCCACGCAAGCGTTGCCGGCGCGGCAGGTTCCCTCACGTAGACCAAGGTTCCCGTTTGCGATACTGCTGCGTAGGGCCACGCAAATTCGGCGAGGAAGCGAACAGCATCGACCATAGAAACCGTCGGACCCGTAACTGCTGGACTCGTGCCATCGAACGGTGCCGCGAGGAGGCCTCCTCCTATTGTTGAGTTCGAGGAGATGATGTGACCCGTGGAAAGATATTGTGCGCCGTCGCTATTTTGTTGAACGATGTGCCAATCTCTCGTCTCCAGATTCAGGACTGCAGCTCCGCCGCCTGTTCCCGACAACGTAAACAAGATTTCACGGTCGCCGGGCAGATGGTCTGGCCAGGCGTGGGCGTAACCAGCCTCGGCGAAATCGGGCTTCGTGAGTTGCTCGGGCACTCCTCCGTCGGCGGAGACGCGAAAGAGACCGGCGCCATGGGCTGGAGAGAAAACGATCGTGTCATCGGCCGCCCAGCTAGCGCCTATGCCGTCCGGAGCTTTCGTGATGGTGAGGGCTGCGCCGCGCTCCACGGACACCTTCTTGAGCTTCCCTGCGGCGAAGAACCCGACCCATTCGCCATCCGGGGAAAAGAAAGGCGCGTCCGCACCTTCGGTTCCCGAAAGCTTTCTCGTCTCGAAGCTATCGAGCGACCGAAGAAAGAGACCGGACCCCTCAGCGTCCTCGGCGGCGTAGGCCAAGAGGCTTCCATCCGGTGAGATGGCGATGGGCGCTTTCAGAAGTCTCCGCTGGCTCTGGCCCTCGGGTAGTAAAATCGTGGCGCGACGCACGGGTGCCACCGCGGGGTTCGTGGCCGTGCCCGCGAAGAGCCACATGATGAGAGCCGTTGCGGCGGTGGCGCCAAGAGCTGTAAGCGCGTGAGACCGCGGGCGTCGCCCCTTCGGAACATCCGCCTCGGTCTCCGATACCGGCGAGGCGAGCACCTCTCCGATCTCGATGCGGGCGTCACCGATATCGCGCAGACGCTCGCGCGGGTCCTTCACGAAGCACCGCTGCAGAAGCTTTCAGATCCTCGGGTCGAGGCTTGCGGAAAACTGCGACCAGTCCGGCTCCGTCTTGATCACGGCGGCGAGAATCTCCGAGACGCCCTCGCCTCGAAACGCTTTCACGCCCGTCAGCATTTCGTAGACAACGCTGCCGAAGGCGAAGACGTCGCTTCTCTTGTCGACGGACCTCCCGCGCGCCTGCTCCGGGCTCATGTAGGCGGCCGTTCCCAGGATGACGCCGGCTCGGGTCGCATCGCGCGTCAACGTGGGACAGGGAGGAATCCGCCGCGGACGTGGACGTGTCTACGGAAAACGCTTTCGCCAGGCCGAAGTCCAGTACGATGACCTTTCCCTCCGCGGTCACTTTGACGTTGGCCGGCTTCAAGTCGCGGTGGATGATCCCTTTCTCGTGGGCCGCCTCCACGGCCTCGGCCATCTGCCGCGCCATGCTCAGAGCTTCTTCCACCGAAAGGCGACCCTTCAGCAGTCGCTCGGCCAGTGTCTCTCCCGGGACCAACTCCATCACCAGGTAGTGCCGGCCTTCGGCTTGCTCGAAGCCGTAGATGGCGGCGATATTCGGATGATTGAGCGACGCGAGCGCCTGGGCCTCACGCTCGAATCGCGCGAGCCGTTCTTTGTCGCCAGAGAATTCCTCGGGCAAGACCTTGATCGCTACTTCCCGTCGGAGCTTGGTGTCACGTGCGCGGTAGACCTCTCCCATGCCTCCCACGCCGAGAAGAGACAGGATCTCGTACTCCGCGAGCTTCGTGCCGGACGCCAAGCTCATATCTATTCCGCCTTAGACCGTAGTGTGGCGATCGAGGCCCCGCGTCTGCACGACGCG
Source organism: Candidatus Marinacidobacterales bacterium (assembly GCA_965197495.1). Lineage (GTDB taxonomy): Bacteria > Acidobacteriota > Vicinamibacteria > Marinacidobacterales > SMYC01 > SMYC01. Next base: position 8,250,954 of record OZ240210.1, on the reverse strand, counting down.
CGTGGAGATCTCCTCGACTGATGTAGTGGTCGTGTTGATGAACGGGATGTTGAAGGACTTGAAGAGCGCCTCCACCTGTCGCACCTCGGCACGGCACTGCTCGATCGACGCATAGCGGCTCCCGCGGCGGCGCTCCTCGCGGATGCTGGCGAGGCGCTTCGGATCGATCGTCAAACCGTGCAACCGCTCGCGAAACGGCGCGACGGGCGCCGGAAGCTGTGACGTCGAAAGGTCCTCCTCGGTAATCGGGTAGTTGGCTGCACGGATGCCGAAATGCATCGCGAGGTAAAGGCACGACGGCGTCTTTCCGGAGCGCGACACACCCACCATAATAATGTCCGCCTTGTCGTAATCCTTGATGCGCGCGCCGTCGTCGTGCTGAAAGCTGTAATCGATCGCGGCGATGCGCGACTCGTAGGAGGACAAGTTGCTGATGCGATGCGAGCGCGATCGCTTGACGACGGCCTTGGCCCCGAGCGCTTGCTCGAGCTGGCCCAAGAAGCCCTCGAAAAGATCGAGGATCAAGCCTTGGGATTCGTGGATCTGGGTGCGGGTCGCGGGGTCCGCGAGCGTGCTGAAGACGAAGGGCTTTTCGCCATCGGCCTCGGCGGCCGCGTTGACCCGGGCAACGACCTCCGCCCCCTTTTCCGGAGTGTCGACGTAGGGTATGGTAACTTCCCGATAGTCGGGCGCGGTCTCGAACTGCGCGAGCAGGCTATGGCCGATAGTCTCGGAGGTAATGGCCGTGCGGTCTGAAACGTAGAACATGGTGCGCATGTCGAAACTATCTTACGTCAAACCTCTCCACGAAACCGGGATGTCGGATATCGGCGTCGTCGGAGGCAAGAACGCGTCTCTCGGCGAGATGATCCGCCACCTCACCGAGCTCGGCGTCCGGGTCCCCGGAGGCTTCGCGACCACGACGGACGCCTTCCATCTGTTCTTGAAAGAAGCCGGCCTCGACGAGCGTATCCACGACACGCTCGAAAAGCTCGATGTCGAGGACGTCCACGAGCTCGCGCGTGTGGGCCGCGAGATTCGGAGCGCGATCGAACAGGCGCCCCTCCCCGACGGCGTCGCGTCCGCCATCCGCGAAGCGTTCGAAGCGCTCGAGGAGGGAAATGCGTTCGCCGTGCGCTCTTCTGCCACGGCGGAGGATATGCCCGAAGCGTCTTTCGCGGGCCAGCAGGAAAGCTTTCTGAACGTCGAAGGTCTCGACCACGTTCTCGTGGCGATCAAGAAAGTTTTCGCCTCGCTCTTCAACGACCGCGCCATCGCCTATCGGGTGCATCAGGGATTCGAGCACCGCGAGGTCGGGATCTCGGCGGGCGTGCAGCGCATGGTGCGGAGCGACCTCGCGTCGAGCGGGGTCGCCTTCACGCTCGACACAGAATCCGGTTTCGAGAACGTCGTTTTCATCACCGGAAGCTACGGTCTCGGTGAGGCCGTCGTCCAGGGGGCAGTCAACCCCGACGAGTTCTATGTCTACAAGCCGAATCTCGAAGCGGGCCGGCCGGCCGTTCTCTCGCGCTTGCTCGGCGAAAAAGCGACGAAGATGATCCATGCCGACGGCGATCAGGTCGAGGAGAGAGTCCGCTCCGTCGAGACCTCCGACGAGGAGCGCGCGGGGTTCGTCCTCACCGATGACGAGCTCGAGGAGCTAGGCCGCCAGGCGCTCCTCATCGAGAAGCATTACGGCCGTCCCATGGATATCGAGTGGGCGAAGGACGGCGTCGACGGGCAAATCTACATCGTGCAGGCGCGCCCGGAGACGGTGAAGAGCCGCCGCGACGGCCAAGTGCTCGAGCGGTATCGGCTGAAAGCGCGGAGCGAGGTCCTTCTCGAAGGCCGCGCGGTGGGGCAGAAGATTGCTTCGGGAAAAGTGCGCTTGATCGCGGATATCGAGGATATGGACACGCTAGCGCCGGGCGAAGTTCTCGTGACGGACATGACCGATCCGGACTGGGAGCCCGTCATGAAACGCGCCGCCGCCATCGTGACCAATCGTGGCGGGCGCACCTGCCACGCGGCCATCATCGCGCGGGAGCTCGGTGTTCCGGCGATCGTCGGCAGCGTCGAGGCCACGAATCTATTGCATACGGATCAAGCCGTGACGGTGAGCTGCGCCGAGGGCGATACGGGAATCATCTACGACGGCGCACTCGAATTCGACGTGGACAGGATTGCGCTCGACGCGATGCCGGAGGTCCCGCTCGACGTGACGATGAACGTGGGCAACCCGGAAAGAGCTTTTCACTTCGCCTCGCTCCCGAACGCAGGCGTCGGTCTCGCCCGGCTCGAGTTCGTCATCAATAACATGATCGGCGTTCATCCACGCGCACTTCTCGAGCTCGACGAGCTGCCCGCGGACTTGCAGGCGGCGGTGCGCGAGCGCATCCGCGGCTACCCGGATCCGGTGAGCTTTTACGTGGACAAGCTCACCGAGGGGATCTCGATGCTCGGCGCGGCCTTTCATCCAAAGAAAGTCATCGTCCGCTTGTCGGATTTCAAATCCAACGAATATGCCCACCTTCTCGGTGGCGCGCGCTACGAGCCCAACGAAGAGAACCCGATGATCGGCTTTCGCGGCGCGTCTCGCTACGTCTCGGACGAGTTCTCCGAATGCTTCGCGCTCGAGTGCCAAGCCGTGAAGCGCGTGCGGGAAGAAATGGGGCTCGACAACGTCGAAGTCATGATCCCCTTCGTGCGCACGCTCGACGAGGCCCGAGCCGTCATCGAGGCGCTTCGCGCAAACGGACTCGAGCGCGGAAGGAACACCCTCAAGCTCATCATGATGTGCGAGATCCCGTCCAACGTCATCCTCGCCGACGAGTTTCTCGAATATTTCGACGGCTTCTCGATTGGCTCGAACGATCTCACCCAGTTCACTTTGGCCGTCGACCGCGACTCCGCGCTCGTCGCCGCGACCTTCGACGAGCGGAACGACGCCGTCAAGAAAATGGTCCATGACGCGATTCTGGCCTGCCACAAAGCCGAGAAATACATTGGGATATGCGGGCAGGGACCTTCGGACTATCCAGATTTCGCGAAGTGGCTCCTGGACGAAGGTATCGACAGCGTGTCGCTGAACCCCGATACCGTCGTCGAGACCTGGCTTTTTCTCGCGGAGCAAGCTGCCAAAGGCAAGTAGCGTGAGAAATCGTGTTCTAGCGGTAGAGCTTCTTCTCGTCGCCGGCTGCGGCGATTCCGGCCCCACCGCTACGACGCCGACGCCTCCAGTAGCGCCCGCGCCGCCACCAACACCCGATGCCACCGCGAGCTATGTCGTAACCTTCGCGGCTACCTGGAGCGCCGCGACCCACCCCAACATGTTCCCGCCGAACCCACACTTCTCGGGTCTCATCGGCGCGACCCATCGCGCGGGCATCCGCTTCTGGTCCCCCGGCGCGATCGCGACAAACGGCATCGAGGCGATGGCCGAGCTCGGCTCCAAAACGCCGCTCGACGTGGGAATCGGGCGCGCGATTACGAACGGCAACGCAGAGCACCTTCTGTCCGGCGGCGGTATCGCGCCCTCCCCGGGTAACGTGACCCTTGCTTTCGACATCAGCGTCGAGCATCCGTTCGTGACACTCGTCTCGATGGTCGCGCCGAGCCCCGATTGGTTCGTCGGCGTGAGCGAGATGAGCCTGTTCGAGAACGGAGATTGGGCCGACGAGATTGTCGTCGAGCTCCAGCCCTACGATGCCGGCACTGATAGCGGCAACACCTACAACGCGCCCGACCGCGACACCGTGCCCCGTACCCCGATCGCGCACCTCGAAGGCCCACCGCTTGCCGTAGGCGGTATCGTGCCGCCGGTTGGAACGTTCACGTTTCGGCGGCAATAGGGCGTGGCCCGGTGGTAAAATAGAACGTGGCCTCCGAATCGACACCGGAACAACGACGGCGAGCCCGCCGCAGCGGGGCAGTCACTCGAGTACTTCGCGGGGAACGAGAACCGCGAAGGGACGAGCACACGTTATCGTTGTCTACGGCGGAGCGCATGGCCATGGTGTGGCCGTTGACACTCGAATGTCTTGCTTGGACAGGTGCGGATGCAGACGAACTCAGACTTCAGAGATCTGTTTGCCGCGTTAAACGACGCGGACGCTGAATATCTCGTCGTTGGTGCGCTCGCGGTCGCCGCTCATGGCCACATCCGCGCGACCAAGGACCTCGATGTGTGGGTTCGAGCGACACCAGAGAACGCGAATCGCGTGTTCCGCGCACTCGCTTCGTTTGGAGCACCTCTCCAAGATCTAACCGCGGACGATTTGGCTTCGGCGGAGCTCATCTTCCAGATCGGGGTTGCACCTGTTCGCATCGACATCATCACGTCTATCGACGGCGTCGATTTCGATGACGCCTGGCCCGAGCGGATCTCTTCGATCTACGACGATCAACCCGTTCACGTTGTGTCGCGCCGCCACCTCATCCAGAATAAGAAGAGCTCGGGCCGCCTCCAAGATCTGGCTGACGTCGAGGCCCTCGAGAAGAGTGTCGAAAATTAGTCCTCCGGGCGTATTCGCCAGCCTTCGCTACATTTCGTAACACCTCGTCCGATCACGGTCTCGTTTCCTAGAAGCGTTGGCAACCTCGAGTGATATCTCGAACTCCGCGAACACGTGTTCGCTGCACGAGCGGCAGCCGAGACAGGAGGACCGGTTCTGAACCGCTGCGAGCTTACAAGATTTCTTGGAGGTCGACGACGAGCCCCTTGAGGACGTCCTCACCTTCAACGCGCGTCGGGTTGTTGAGGACCTCGACTTTCCGGTCGGGCCGGTACACGTAGATGCGCTTTTCGATCGGGTCGAGGAGCCAGCCTAACCGCGCGCCGTTTTGGATGTACTCGTCCATCTTGGCCTCGAGCGTGGCAAGATGGTCGCTGGGCGAGCGAAGCTCGGCCACGAAATCCGGGCAAAGCGAGGCGAATTTCTCCTGCTCCTCGTCACTCAGCACGTCCCAGCGTTTCCGCTGGATCCACGACGCGTCGGGGGAGCGTTTGGCGCCGGTCGGTAGAGAGAAGACCGTCGAAGAATCGAAGGTGATTCCGCTTCCGTCGGCCTTGGCCCAGCCGACGAGCTGATAGTTCAGCTCCGCATTGCGATAGCCGGTTTTGGCCCCGGTGGGAGACTTGAGAATCAACTCTCCGTTCGCTGTAAGCTCCATCCGAAGCTCGGGATTGTCACTGCAAAGGCGATAGAACTGCTCACTGGTCAAGGGGACCGAGCTGAAATCGACGTGGAGAGACCACTCAGTGCCTTGCTGTACGACGGGGTGCGTGGCGGTCATTGGCGCTCATCCACAGCTATTCTAGTGCCCCGAATCTGAATCCACCAATCTACCCCAGGCGCGCGCGCCAGTGAATGTGAATGCGCTCCGGACGTTACTGGCATGCGACGAGGACGGTCGCCTTCACTCAAAGCGGGATCCCGGAAATGCCTCTGGTAGCGTAGCAACAGTTGATGGCGGAAGCACCCGCATCGGCGACTTGTCCGATCCTCGCCGCTGGCCCGAATCGACGAGCGCGCATGCGTACCAGGATCAAGGTATCCTATTGGGAAGAGGAAAGTGACGTGAAGGAGAAAATCGAGGAAAAAGAGCTCACCTGGGCCAACGTTAACACCGAGGACCCCGAGGAAATGGAGCGCTTCCGACGCCAGCAAGAGAAGAGAGCCGGTGAGCGGATCCGCAAATCGGTCAAAGAGCTCCAGGACCTTGGCATCATGGACGAAGAGGGCCGGCGCGTGAAAAAAGAGCTTCCTCCTGACATGCAGCCTGGGTCAGAGACCGACGTCTAGCCGCGGACTACCATTCGAATGCGACCCTTGATGGTCGTTGTCGCAGGCCCGCCCGGAAGCGGCAAGTCCACCGCCTTTCCCGTTGCTGAGAGCGGTGAGGATCACCTCAACATCGATGACCTTGCCGCCGAGCTCAACGGTGGTTCCTATCGGAACATCCCGCTCGAGATCCGTGCCGAAGCCAACCATCAGTGCGAGGCCTTCATCGAGGAGCACATCCGCGAGGGAAAGAGTTTTGCAGTCGAGACCACCCTTCGGACCGAGATCACGTTCGAGCAAGCGCAGGCCGCTCATGAAAAAGGGTTCGCGGTACACATGACCTATGTCGCGACGGAGGACGTCGAAGCGAATATCGAGCGTGTGGCCATGAGAGCCGACCGTGGCGGGCATTCCGCCTCGGTCGCGAAGATTCGCGAAACCTACGCGGCCAGTTTGAAGCACTTTGCGCGCGCACTCCGGGAATTCGAGGAAGTCACTGCGTACGACAACTCCGCTCTAGGAGAGGACCCGCGTCCTGTTCTGATAGCCGAGCGGGGGCGCATCACTTACCTTGCCGAGGAGCCTCCCTCGTGGCTTGAGACCAGCCTGCGGAGGACCGAGTACGAGCTCGGGAGGTCAGGACTCGATGAACGATAAGTTCACACTGGAGGCTCCTGTGGGTACTGTCGAACTCAGCTGCTGTGTGGCGTCAACCTGACAGCATCGGGTCAAGGCTACGTCAGGCGTGCGCCCCAGAAAATGAATGAGCTCCGGGCGTTACTGGCATGCGACGAGGACGGTCGCCTTCACTCGCGTTCCGACGCCAGTAAGCGCTCTCCGGGGAGCTCTCGCTACATTTCGAAACACCTCGTCCGAACGAGGTCTCGTTCCTGTAGAAGTGCTGGCAACCTCGAGTGATACTTGAGCCCCGCGCACACGTGTTCGTCGCACGAGCCTCGCCCGCGCGCGTTTCGGCTGATGGGTGTTGCGATTTACTAGGTCCGACCAGCTCGAGCGCACTTCGGCGTGCCGCCTCCCGTGTGATCTGCTATAACTTACGGCCGATGGTGCTCGAATCCGGCAGACGCCTGGGTAACTACGAGATTCTCTCGCCAATCGGTGCGGGCGGTATGGGCGAAGTGTACAAAGCTCGCGATACGCGGTTCGGTCGTACGGTGGCGATCAAGGTGCTTCCCGAGGCGGTAGCTTCAGATCCAGCGCGGCGTGAGCGTTTCGAGCGTGAGGCGCGTGCTATCTCACGCTTGAACCACCCGCACATTTGTACACTCCACGACATAGGTGAGGACGAGGGTGTTGCCTACCTGGTCATGGAGTACATCGAAGGTGAGACGCTCGCGGAGCGCCTTCGCAAGGGCCCTCTACCGCTTCAGGCCGTCCTTTGCTACGGAAGTCAAATGGCCGACGCGCTCGACAACGCGCACCGAGCCGATATCGTCCATCGCGACCTGAAGCCGGGAAACGTTGTTCTCGGGGAGTCGGGCGCCAAGCTACTGGATTTCGGACTTGCAACGGAAGCGCCTGGGCAAGTCGGAGGTTCCGGCTTATCGCTTGCGACTCGAGCTAGGCCTCTCACGCAAGAAGGCGCCGTCGTGGGAACGTTGCAATACATGGCGCCCGAGCAACTCGAAGGCCGAGACACCGCCGCGCGGACGGACATCTTCGCCCTCGGCGCCGTGCTCTACGAGATGGTGACGGGGCATAAGGCGCTCCGAGCCGCTCGCGCCGATTCGGACAAACTTCCTGACGTTCCTCCGCTTCTGGATCACGTGATCCGTCGGTGCATGGCCCAGGATCCTAGAGGACGCTGGCAGGCCGCGTCCGACGTCATGCTGGAGCTGGATTTTATTGCCGATGGCGGCGGCGGCCCTGCGCCCGTCGCGACTCCGCGTCGAAGCGGCGAACGCATCGCTTGGGGAATGGCTGCCGTGGCTCTCCTTGTGGCAGTCGCCACGCTCGTCCTTCGTGCACCTCCCGCTCACGCTCCCGTCCGTCGTCTGACCCTCGGACCCTCCGCGGGTGAGGAGGGGGTAACTGACAGCGCAGGTTATTTCGGAGCGTTGTCTCCCGATGGGACGCAACTGGTCTATCGGGCCTGGCGCGACGGCGTGCGGCGGCTATGGCTTCGCTCGATGAACGATTTCGTAGCAACGCCGATACCCGGAACCGAGGGCACAGGTCCTCCGTTTTTTTCCCCCGGCGGCGAGTGGGTGGGCTTCGACGTGGGTGCTCGTGAGCTCAAGAAGGTCTCCTTGGCGGGAGGTACCGCCGTATCACTCACGAAAGGGCCGTGGTCTATTGCCGGAGCGAGCTGGACAGGAGATACGATCATCTTCGGCGACCGCAACTCGGGGCTATGGCGGATACCTGCCGATGGAGGTGTTGCCGAGCCGCTCACGGAGTTGGATCCAACCAGCAATGCTACTGGCCATGTGTGGCCAGAAGCTCTTCCGAACGGAAAGGGCGTCCTCTTTGCCGTGACATCAGGCAGTGCGAGACGGGGCACGAACCAGCTCGCCGTCTTTTCCTTCGACAGCAACGAGTGGCGTATTCTGCGCGACGGAACGCAACCCCGTTTGAGCACGACGGGGTATCTCGTTTTCGCCCGGGACGAGACCCTATGGGCGGCTCCGTTCGATGACGAGCAGCTCAAGCTGCTGGGAACGCCGGCACCCATCCTCCCCGATGTTCTGGTCAACCGCGGCCACGGAACCGCGCATTACACGATGGCGCTTGACGGGACGCTCATCTACCTCGCCGCTGCCGCGGATTGCGGGCAGGTCCTCGCACGCGTCGACCGCAACGGTGAAGTCTCCCGTGTGTTGACCGGCGGCTGTTACGGCGCTCCGCGCTTTTCTCCCGACGGCAGAACACTCGCGCTGGTCGAGGACACCGAGGACGGAACCCACATCTGGATCTTCGATATCTCCCGGGGAACGCGGCTTCGGCTTTCCGTGGAAGGTGAGCTCAACTGGGCGCCCGTTTGGACGCCGGATGGCACCCGCGTCGCCTATAACTCCATACAATGCTCCCGCGCGAGCACGGCGAAATCCGCTCCGGATCTCGCTTCTTCCAAGACGCCTTCGATAGCGGTGAGCACGGTCGCACGCTCCTCGGCCGTGGCCTCAGGATCCACGCTTTTCAGTATGTGGCTCAACCGCAGCCGTTCCGGTTGGCGCATCTGTTCTTGATTCTCGTCATAAAAGCGTCGCATGTCTTCTGTGGAGACGCTCACTTGACTGACGATATCCGTCTCGATCAAGTTCTGGATGCTTAGATTTCGCTGCATTTCTGTGCGTAGCTCCTCGAGTGTCATGCCTTGAGCTTCGAGAGCCTGGTCGAACAGATCGGGTTGCGGGAAGCGGCTCTTCATGTTGTCGAGCTCTCTATCCACGTCAGCGCTCCCCGCGAGCATGTCTCGATCGCGGCTCGCTTGATAAAGAGCTGCGCGCCGACCAGTTGATCGAGGACCTCGCGATAGAACGCGACGGTCTTGGGGCCGAGGCTTCCGCCCACTTGCGCCTCAGCGCCCGCGATACGCTCGAGGAGCTCGGTTTTCGGGATCTCGACCCCGTTCACGGTCGCGACGATGTCGGTGAACGTTTCGGGGTCGGCCGGCTCCTCGTTCACTTCTTCAGCAATGGCGGCCTCGGGAGCCGCGGCGGGTTCTTCTTGGTTTTCGTTGTTGGAGCAAGCGGTGATCCCGAGAGCCAGCAGGCCGACAAAGATCATGTTCTCGAGACGTGGGTACACGAAACGCACGGGTTTCCTTTCTCTATGTCAGGTTTTCTTGGACGCGTCCGTCGCGCGTCGGCGCCATCATACGGTGAAAAGCGCCAACTCCCAACGCGCTATCGCCCCAGCACGGCTGGGCGGGCCCGCGCGGGACCCCGGAAGACGGCGTTCACGAAGATCGTGTTGAGCCTCCATGTAGGCACGGTAGTTCGGGTCGGCGACGAAACCGATGACGAGACCGCGCCCGTGGCCTTCGACCATCGTGAGTGGCTTATAGGCCATCTGTTTGCGATTTTCTTCCCAGAGATAGCCGCCCGCGACGAGCTCGTCGCCGCCGGCGAAGACTGCGGGGTTGCGACCTTTGTCGAGCGTGAGCGGCGTATAGATCGCTCGGCCGCGCACGAGCGCATAAACACTGTCACCCATGCCGGCGTTGAGCCAGTGCTCGGGATCGAGCTTGGCGTGCACCATGACTCCGGCAACGGGGTCGGGCCTCTCTTCCTCCGGCTCGATGGCTTTCAGGTAATCCTCCTCGGACGTGAGCAGCATCGTGGGCGGTGTGTCGCCCTCTTTCTTTGGATCGTCCTCGCGCTCCGCCTAGTTCTCGCGCCGTGAGGACAAAAGCTCTGCATCCGTGAGAAAGCCGACCGCGCTCCCGAGCCCGATGAGTGTCCCGCCTTCCTGCACCCAGCGCTTCAAGCTCTCGGTCGTCTTTTCGTCGAACACCGAGTCGTAGTTTCCTTCGGGCAGGATGAGGACGTCGAAAGGATGCAGATCGGTCGAAGCCATCCGCCGCGAGCGGATAGGTGTGACGGGATAGCCGTACTGACCTTCGAGCACGAAGCGCGTTGCGCCCGCGGAGCTGGACGAAGTCGGCGCGTCCCACGCGAGCGCCACTTCGGGGCGTCGTACGTGCCGAACGTTGCGGCTTCCGAAATTGACACCGCCTTCGACCCAGCCGGTATCGGTGGCGACGATCTCGGCGCCCGTCTGGCGCGCGAGTTGGTCGAGCGTGTCGTGCATCTCGGACGGGTTCTGGTCCACGGGAAAGATGAGCGTTCCCGTGGGGTAGGTCCGTCCGCCTTGCCCGATCGTTTTGTCGGAGCTCAGCGCGCGGAGATCGGCGCGGAGCGCTCCTGCCAGCAAGCGCCCGGCCGCGGCCGTGCCCCAGGGAGCGAGGTAGGCGACTCGCGCGCGGCCTCCTGTAATCGTCGCGGGGGTGACGCGCTCGCTCCCCGCGGGCTCGAAATTACCTGTGGGGACGACATCGCAGGTGACCGTCTCGAGGTTGAACAGCTGCGGCAACGACCAGCCCGTGACGTCGTAGATCTCGTCGGGAAGGTTTCTCTTCCGCCGGCGCTCTTGCTCTTCCAGAAAGTCATCGCCGAGCGGAACGTCTGCGTCGAGGATCGTTCGAATGAGCCGCTTCGCCGGCTGCGCGAGCTCGACGATCAGGCTTCCCGCGGGAAAGTCGCCACCGCGGCCGCAGCCCGTGAAAGCTGCCGTTGCGCGGCTCACTTCGATACCGTGCTCCGCGAGAATGCCCGCGAGCTTCCGCACCGCTGCCGTGTCTCCTTCGTTTCTGATCGCGTAGGCTTTCACGCTGTCGCTCCGGCCTTCCTCGATGGCGGATTGGCGATAGGTCCAGAAACCGTTGAGAAAGCGCACGCGGTTCCGCGCGGTCGTTTCCGCGGTGGCGATGGAGGCCACGAAGTGATGGCGCACGCCGTCCCGGAAGTGAAGATCGGTCCCGTCATTCCGCCGGAAGACGAGCCCGCGCGCCGACGCTTGCTCGTAAGTCGCCGCGAGTGTGCCGTGAAACAGCGGCCAGCTCGCGCCGTAGCCCGGGTAGAAGGCGTCGTAGATCTCGCGCGTGAAGTAGAGGAATCCGTACGTGTCGAACCACTTCGCGTTGTTGCGTCCGTAGACATCGAGCGTTTCTCTCTGGCTCGAGGTGATGTGAGGGTTGTAGGGGATGGCTTCCGGCGTGAAGTAATAAGTCGAGTTGCCGCCCATCTCGTGCAAGTCGATGAAGATCTGCGGGAACCACTCCAGGATCGCGCGCACGTGGCCTTGCGTCTCCGGCTGGGTCAAAGCGAGCCAGTCGCGGTTCAAGTCGAAGTAATAATGATTGGTGCGGCCCCCGGGCCACGGCTCGTCGTGCTCGGCGGCCGCCGGATGGGCGCTCGGTGCGATCCCTTCGGCGACGCGGAAGTGATTCACGAAGCGGTCGCGTCCGCCCGCGTTCTGCGTCGGGACGATGACCACGAGTGTTTCCCGCAATATCGTCTCCACAACCTCGTCGCCCTGGGCGGCGAGTAGGTGGTAGGCCGTGAGCAAGCCCGCATCCGGTGAAGAGATTTCGTTCCCGTGCACCCCGTAGGCGAGCCACGTGACCGCGGGCTGGTTCTCGATAATGGCGGCGGCTTCCGCCTCGGTCGTCGTGCGGGGGTCGGCGAGCTTTTGGATATTGGCTCGTATCTCGTCGAGCCTTCCCATGTTGGCCGGCGATCCGATGACTGCATAGACGAGCTCACGTCCTTCCCACGTTCGCGCGTATTCCTGCACTTGGATTTGCGCGGGTCGCGCTTCGGTCAGCGCCTCCAGATATTCGAGCATCTCGGCATGCGAGACGATCCGATCGCCTGGGGCGTGGCCCAAGACTTGCTCCATCGTGGGCACGGAGGCGTCGTAGCTCACACCCGGCCAAAACGCTTCTTGGGCACTGGTGGAGCCAACGAGGACTAGGGTTGAAATCAAGGAAAGGATGGACGCACGGACCATGAAACACACCTCGCTCGATAAAAGAACGTGCGATGGTAGTGCGCGGGTGCTGGTTGAAGCAAGCTGCCGTTAACGGCAGTAAGCTTCTCGGAGGGTGTTGAGGTTGCTTGCGGTGAGAAGACTCACCGGGTCTTGGCCTTGATTGTGGATGCCGAAATTGCCCGCCGCCAACATCTTGTCCTCGGGCGACCGCGAGTGGTCCACGATGTCTCGTGCGCGGTTGTGTTGGCGAGGTCGTTCACGAGAAAGGGGGTGCGCTCGTAATGGCTACGAGTCAGCTTGATTTTCGCGTTCACGATGAGCTCGTCGTGGAAGGTGAGCTCGGTGATGCCCATCGCGTTTCCCGGAAGCGGGCCTGCGGTGAGGGACAATGTAACCGGGGCAGCGTTCGGAGAGTAGCTCACCCGAAACTGAACCATGCGGCCCATGGTCGCTTCCGCCCAGAGATGGATGCCGCGCTCGACGCCTTCGTGATAGACATCCAGCAGCGTTTCGGGAATCGGACCGAGATTGACATAGACGTCGACGGGGAAGCTTTGCCACCTTTTCAGCTGGGTCGCGGAGGCGAAGTTCGGTTGCGCGCCGCAGGAGGCGAGAATTTCTGTCGTCATGTCGGGCGAGAGCGGAAGCGGTGTACACGCTACCAGGGCCAGAGCGATGTGACACAAAAGGCCCAGAAGATAGCGAAAACGGAAGCTCGAAGCGTTCAAACAACCCCCCGAAGGAGACAGACGACGGGCCCGAAAATTGGCTAGTTTCGGTTGCCGTGAAGGTGAACTGGATTGTTAGTCGATGGATCCAGTGTAGCATTGAGAAACAAAAAGGGAAGGCAGAAACAAAAAGGGAAGGCAGAACGAAAAGGGGAAGGCAGAACGAAAAAGGGAAGAGCGGAAGGTTGCATCGACGCGGCCATCCCATTACCCCCCTGCGTGATGGTGCGCTACCCGAAATGGCCTCGGCCTCATCGCGGCGCACCTGAACTATTGGATGTGGGACGACGCGCGCCTTGTTCTCGGCCTGCCGGTAAACTTGCTGTACCACAATAAGCCTCACGGTGGTGTCGCTTTTCACAGCCCCGCCGGATGAGGCCGTGCTGGCAAGGTTCTTCCCCGAGAACTGAGCTAGTATGGAAGCTAGATATGGTGGCTTTCGCAGGCATCAGCCTCCTCGTTCTGAGCGTCGCTCTCTTCCAGTGGACGCTCCGGCGCGGTAAATATCGCCGTTATCCTTTCGAGCAATTTGCGCTCGTCGGCGCGAGCGCGGCCATCGGCTTCGCTACCGTGCTTCGCTACCGTGCTGACGAGCCCGAACGTCGTTCACTGGATTCTCTTCGTCGTCGAGCTCGTGGTGCTCGCCGTTCTCACCTGGTACATGAGCATTGGCGCGCGGTTTTCGCGCGGAGAGACTAGCTTGAAGCTCGGCGAGCGGTTTCCGAGCTTCACGCTTCCGGACTCCCGCGGCGGCATCTTCGACTCGGATAGTCTCTTGGGGCTCGACGGCAAAACGGCGCTCTACCTCTTCTACCGCGGCTCTTGGTGACCGTTCTGCACGAGTGAGCTCGGGCAGCTCCAAAAATTCCAAGCGCGGGTCGCGGATGCCGACGCCCGCATTTTCGCCATTAGCGTCGATCCTCCCAAGATCTCGGAAGCCTTCCGACGGAAGCTCGGGGCCGATTTCACCTTTCTCTCCGACGAGAACGGTGAGCTTCTCGACAAGCTCGACATCCGCCACCGGGGCGGCGCTCCGGCAAAGGATGTCGCGTTTCCGACGGGTATCCTCGTTGATAAATACGGGATCGTGCGCTGGGTCTACTACGCCGAGTACGGCCATATGCGCATGACGCCACAGGACTTGTTCGATGCTCTCGAGAGACTGACGCTCCACGAGCAAAACCGCGAGCTCCGCCGAGGCCGCTCGGTCGCCAAAGTGGTGAGACAAGTCTTCTTGATGCAGAAGCCGGACGACCTCGCGCTCGCCATCGATGTCTTGCAAGACGAGCTGTTGCGGCTCGGACTTCGCTTTTCGGTCTGCGGCATCGCCATCATCAATGAGGACGACGACAAGGTGCAGACCTATAGCGCGACGGAGGGCGGGGGGCTAGTGACAAAGGACCTCTCGGTCCATGACACGCCGCAGGTCCGGCAGCTCATCGATGCGTGGAAAGAGCAACGGGTCGAGACCCTGCGCTTCGACGGCACTGATTTTGCGGAAGAGGGCGGGCACCCCGAGTGGCGCTGGCTCGTCACCGTGCCGTTCTCGCACGGGGTCCTCTTCGTCGGCAGCTCGCAGGCGGACGAGCCGACAGAAGAGCACGTGACGACGCTGACCGAGTTCGCCGATGCGATTTCGGTCGCCTTCCAGCGCTTCGTCGATTTCCGGGAGCTATCAGAGACGCAGCTCCAGCTGATTCAGTCCGAGAAAATGGCGTCGCTCGGACAGCTCGTCGCCGGCGTCGCCCACGAGCTCAACACGCCCATGGGAGCCATCCACAGCAATACGCAGACGGAAGGAAAAACGCTCGAGCGTGTGGGTGAACGACTAGCTTCCGGGAAGAGCTTGGGCGCGTCCGAGCTAGAATCGGTTTCGGGCTCCATCGGCGTGCTGCGTGAGATGAACGCCGTCAACGAGACTGCGTCTCGCCGCATCATTCACATCGTCTCGAATCTGAGGAAGTTCGCGCGCCTCGACGAGTCGGAGTGGCAGAGCATCGACATCACCCAAGGGCTCGAAGAGACGCTCACTCTCGTCGAGCACAAAACGAAAAATCGCATATCGGTCGACAAAGTCTACGGCGACATCCCGCACGTGAACTGTTATGCGGGACAGATCAATCAAGTCTTCATGAACCTCATCGTAAATGCCATTCAGGCTATCGACGGACGCGGCCGGATTCGGATCGAGACGTTTCGCGACGGCGACGAGGCCATCGTGAGCATTTCTGACGACGGAGCCGGGATCGCCGAAGAGGATCTCGCCCGGGTTTTCGACCCCGGTTTCACGACCAAGGGTGTCGGTGTAGGGACAGGCCTTGGCTTATCGATCTGCTACCGCATCGTGCAGAACCATGGCGGGCGGCTCACGGTGACGAGCGAGCTCGGAAAGGGCTCGACCTTTACCGTCGCGATCCCCATCAAGAGTGCGCCTCCCGCCGATCGCCCGCGGGCGGCGGCCACCTATTCGACGACACTAAGTTGAGACTGCCATGCCTGCCAACAACGATATCGACCTCGTCAACGTTTTCGACTCTGCGAACCCGGGTCTCGTAGCGCTCGCGAAATCGGTTCTCGAAGGCGCCTGCATCGAATACGTCGCCATAGGTGAGAACGCGGGCGCCGTGTTCGCCGGCAATCCTTTCCTGGGGAAGGTGCGGCTCGACGTCGCCAAAGATCGCGCGGAAGAGGCGACGGCGCTTCTCGCCGAGCTCCAAGACGAACCTCCCGCGTCTTCCTGACAAACATCTTCTTGCCGCACGGACGTCGGCCGTAGACAATAGGCAATCCGTCGATGCCTATCGAGGCTTTCGGGTTGCCGTCGAGGGGAACCGCTGGTCGCTGGTTCGACGTCCATTCGAGACATTGACGGCTCGTGCGTGCGTCACTCGATGTAGTCGAGGGCACGAAGCTGCTCGAGCGCGTCTTCGCTAGCCTCGGTCTCGACGTCCGTTTCGCTCTCGAGCGTTGTATCGATGTCGGCGTAACGTGGTGCGTTTCTCGCGAGCCACACGCTCTCGTAGATCGGTGCAAGCACTTTTCCATCCATATCCAGTGGCACTTCAGCGCCCAGGGGGTGCAGTATGGTCGGCGCAACGTCCAGCACCGTCGACCCGTGAAAGGTTTTCCCGCGTCTCAGACCTTCGCCTTGCGCGATGAACAGTCCGAACGGCGCATGGTGTCCACCGCCTTCTATAGGTTGCATGCCGTGATCCGAGACGACGACCACCGTCGCACGGCGCGGAAGCGCTTCGAGAACCTCGTTGATCCACAGGTCGATCTGTCCATAAATCTCGTCCGTGACATCACGCACGGACTCCGGACAGCTCTCGGGGATCGCTGCGCCGTGGCGCCAATGTAGCGTGGCATGGCCCGCGACATCGATGGATCGGAGATAGATCGCGACGAATCCCGATTCCATCTTCGGCAAGAGCTCTCGTGGGTACTGTCAAGTTGGCGAATCGCGCGCCAATATGTGGCGCTCGAGGACGCGCCGGCAGCGATATCTTGGGGTCAAATCGGCCTTCACGCCCTCAACTTGACAGTACCCTGTAGTGTGCCAAAACCCGATCGAGCGACTCCATCATTATTAGAAGGCTATTCTCGGCGTTGAGAATGCGGAGACGGCTGTCGGGAAACGAGGCGATAGGGTGCCAGCCGTCGGCAAACTGCTTGGGAAACTATATTGGCGTTAAAGTCCTCTCACGCCGCGTCTCGATAGTAATATCGGAGCGTTCCGCGGAGGCGCTCCCGACATCGGATGCGACCGTCGGACCCCAGCGAATCCTGCGCCGAGCAGATGAGCTCGTTGTCGAGACCTTGATGATTCCTCTCCAGATGGTAATGGGCGACGAAAGCGCGGATACTCGCGCGGAGATGATTCTCTCCCAAGGGAATCATCCGACTAAGGCACTCGCTTTTGATGGACCGCACAAAGCGTTCGGCGTAGGCGTTCAAATTCGGACTCCTCGCCGGCAGCTTCACCGTCTCCACGCCGACAGCACCGAGTGTGGCGCAGAATGATGCTGAAAAGAGCGGGTCGCGGTCGTGAATGAGAAACCGCGCGTCTCGAAGAAAACCGTCAATGGCGTCGGTCAGGTTTCTGGCCACTTGCCTCATCCAATCGTCGTAGGGCTGGTGACAGATGCCCGCGATCTCCACTCGGCGCGTCTTGAGGTCGATCACGAAGAGCACGAAGTATCGAACAAGCCCGCAAGTCGTCAGCACTTCAACGGTGAAGAAGTCCGTCGCAGCTATGGCTCCCCAGTGAGCCTTCAGGAACGTACTCCAGGGCATTCGTTTACTTCGTTCATTCGCGGGTCGATTCCATGCTCCGCGAGAATGCGCTTTACGGTGTTGCGGCCGACGTCATGGCCGAGGTTTCGAAGAGCGCCGCAAATTCTCGTATAGCCCCAGGTTGAATTCTCGGTCGCCATCCTGACCACGAGCGCGCGTATCGTTTCCAGCACACGAGGCCGTCCTGGCCCGCGGCGCTGGCTCCCGTCGTACTTTTTTGCGATCAGATTTTTGTACCAGCGCAACAAGGTATCGGGCGTCACGAGAACCGTGATTTCCTTCAGGCCATCCCTACCCAACGTCCTCGCCTTCGCCGCGAGCCGCCGCCGCTGCGCATCGGTAAAACGTAGTCGGCGTCCACCCAGTTGTTCCCGAAGAACGCGATTCTCTTCTTTCAGGTATTCGATCGCGTCCTGTTGGAACCGGTTGACCCATCCGGCGAAGGCCATGACGAAGAACTGCCATAGGTACGGTTGCATGGGCCCAGATTCTAGCCGCTCATCGACTCCCGCGGGCTCGCTCCTGGACGCTTCAACGACCTGCCAACACTCAGCATCCGGCGTTGATCGAGTTTTGGCACATTACGCGCTCTCAAGTTTCGCGTGGACGAGGTGTCGTTCCGCATCCGCAACCGCCTTCTCGCTCCGAGCACGACCGCTTGCGCGAAGACGCTGGCGGAAACGCTGCACCCGTTTCTCGACAGGTTGTATCAAGGGTGCGAGCGGGTTACTCTCGAGGCCGATGCCGATCCCAAAAACCTTCTGTGCGCGACCGCGCGCGTACAGAAACCACCGGACGCCGAGGTTCTCCTGTCGAGGCTTCGGGCTTGAACTAGCTGTATCCTTTTCACTAGAACCGGCTTTTGGTGTAAAGACGAACCGTTACCCGCCCCGCCGGCTACCGGCTCTCTTGCGGACCGCAGGCGGGCTGCTGACTGTTGGTCGGCAGCCCCTGCTCGGCCCAAGCGATGGTCCCGCCGTTCAGGCTCCGGACGTTTTGGTAGCCGAGCGACTGCAGAAAGAGCATCCCCGAGATCGACAGGTTGCCGCGGTCGCACACCGTGACGATAGAGCGCTCGCGCTGCTCGGGCAGCTCGCCCCGACGGTCCCCCAACTCCCCGAAGGGGATGTTCATCGCCCCCGCCACGTGCCGCTTCGCGTAGACCTCCGCTGACCGCACGTCGAGGAGGAAGGGCCGCGAGTCCCGGCCCTCGAGCGCCGCGCGCAGGTCCTCCACCTCCCAGGTGTTGTGCGGGTTGCGCGAGTTCTCCACCAGGGTGGTTAGAAGCTGCTCCTTCGGGCTGGGCTCGCCCGGGCGCGCGTCGGCCGAGGGGGCAGTCCGGACATGGGGGAAGTGCCGCTCGAATGAGGAGGCGTACTTGAACACGTTATCCGGGAAGATGACGACGACCACGGCGTCCGGCTGGTCCTCGATCACCTTGAGGGCGCCGACCAGGGCGAGGGCGGAGCTAGGTCCGGCGATGAGGCTCTCCTCTCGGGTCAGACGCAAGCACATGTCGAAGGCCTCCCGGTTGCCGACCTCCACGAGGGTGTCGTACTCGTCCGGTCGGAAGAGCTTGGTGTGCTTCAGCTGGCGCATCGAGCGCACTCCGGGGATGTCGTGGCCCTCCTCGGGGTGCACGCCAATGACCTGGATGTCCCGGTTCTTGCCCTTCAGGAAGCTGCCGTTGCCGGTGATGGTCCCGCAGGTGCCCAGACTGGCGACGAAGTGGGTGACCCTGCCCTCCGTTTGGCGCCAGATCTCGGGGCCGGTCGTGCGGATGTGGGCCTCGATGTTCGCCTCGTTCTCGTACTGGTTGAGCATGTGGAATTCGGGCCGTGTGGCCAGATCCACGCCTCGCGCAATGGCCCCCTCCGGGGACCGTGGATCCGGTCAGAGGCTGTCTTCGAACTCCTCGACATCCGAGCCGAAGAAGCGCAGCATGACTCGCTTCTCGGCCGGTATGGCCTTGGACACGGGCGTCGTCAGCTGGTAGCCCTGGGCGTTGGCCATCATCGCCAAGCCCATACCCGTGTTCCCGCTCGTCGGCTCGACCAGTTGCTGGCTTTCGCGCAGGAGCCCCTTCTCGCGGGCGTCGCGGATCATGTTGGCCGCGATCCGGTCCTTGACGGAGCCGAAGGGGTTGTACCACTCCAGCTTGGCGTAGACCTTGGCCTGCGCCAGGGCACGACCCGCCTCAGCCGCACCAGAGGCGTGGGGTTCTCTTCGTCGCAGAGCATCTCCAACACCTCGTCGTAGACGCGCGTTTGGTGGTTCGCCATAACTCCTCCTCCGTGGAGTGCAAGGGTAACACTGTCGCGGGCCTCGCGTCTCCTCATCCGCGCCTCGAAAGCCATAACCAGGGCGTTCTCTTCCGGACAACCGGACCGGTGCACACCAGCCATGTTCTCGGCGTTATCCCTCTCCGTGTTGACAGGTCAGCGCTCGAAGACGACCTGGCCGCCCAGGATCGTCGCGTCCACCTTCAGGTCGAACAGCTCGGCGCTCGGGCGTCCGTGCGGATCCGCAGACAGAACGGCGAAATCCCCCAGCTTGCCGACCGCAATCGAGCCTTTATCCGTCTCTTCGAAACCGCCGCGCGCGGCCCAGATCGTGTACATACGAAGGGCGTCCTCGAAGGTGAGCGCCTCCCCGAGCGGAGCGCCACCGCCCTCGTCCACCGTGTTCGCGGCGAAGGCGATCTTGCGCCGCGGGTCGGACGATCCGGGGACGGTCCCCGTCGTGTCGGTGATAGCGATGGGCTCGAGACCTTCCTCGACAAGCGTCCGGTAGCGCGGAGTGCGCCGTCCTGGCCGACCCTCGCTCGGAGTCGCGACGAGACGCAGACCCAGCTCGCGCAGGCGTCGCATCTCTAGGGCGCTCTCCACGTCGGCGCCGTGCTCGAGCCGGTGCCGATGTTGCCGCGGGTCGCGCCTCTGGGCCCGCTCGACCGCGGTCGACGCCATCCGCGCGGCGCCGTCGGTGATCACGTGCATGAGCACCTGGATGCCAGCCGTGTGGGCTCGACAATTTAACAATGTCGTTCGCACCAGTGATTGAACAGACAACGCAAAGGTTACGCCAGGCAAAGCTTGGAGAAGGAAGAAGAGGGATTGACTCTGCGCTATCGCGGTGTGTGTGGTACAAGTGCCTCTCATGACGAGAACCAAGAGCTCGCGTGCGGGCCTGGCTTCTTTGATCCTTCTGTGGTCCGCTGCTCTGTCGGCGGAGCCTTCGACGGTCCGTATGGAGTCACGGACGTTTACCGACCCCCTCGTCTGGGACTCGAACTACACGGCCTGTTTGGCCGCGTCGGACGGGCAGGTTTATGTCGGATTGAACTACCACGGCAAGGGGGCGACGGTCGCCGTCTATGACCCGGGCACCGACACGATGAAGACCCTCGGCGACATGAACGTGATCGCGGGCCAACCCAACGTCTGGGTCGAGCCCCAATCGAAAGTGCATACTCAGGTCGTCGAAGGAGCCGATGGGAGCATCTATTTCGGGACTCATCTGTCCGCCTTCTTCAACTTCGCGAAATTGACGCGATGGTAACGGGTATTGATGGAACCATCTTCGTTGGCGAATCCGGTCGCCTCTCACATCTTTATCTGCTCTATCCGTGGAAGTGACGGAGGTCATCGCGGGGAAAGGAGCCACCATGCCGATCGAGAGTATCAACCCCGCCAATGGGGAAACCATCGAGAAATACGAAGAGATGTCGACGGAACAGGTCGATGCCATTATCGACCAGTGCCACCAGGCGTTTCTCGACTGGCGTGATGTCCCCTTCGCCGAGCGAGCTCGGCTCATGCACGCGGCGGCCCAGGTTCTCTGTGACGGACAGGAAGACTATGCCAGGCTCATGACCGCAGAGATGGGAAAGCCAATCACGCAGGGTAGAGCGGAGATGGAGAAATGCGCCTGGGTGTGCGATTACTACGCCGACAACGCCGAGACATTCCTTGCGTCACAGGCTGTGGCAACCGATGCCTCGAAGAGCTTCGTCGCGTTCGAGCCCATCGGGGTGGTGCTGGCCGTCATGCCCTGGAACTTCCCTTTCTGGCAAGTCCTGCGCTTCGCCGCCCCGGCCTTGATGGCTGGCAATGGGGGTATTTTGAAGCATTCCTCCAATGTCATGGGGTGTGCTCTAGCGATCGAAGACGTTTTTCGAAAGGCCGGTTTTCCGGAGAACCTCTTCCGAACGCTCGTCATCGGCGGGCACAGGGTGGCCGCCGTGATCGAGAGCTCCAAGGTGATGGCCGTGACGCTCACGGGCAGCACGCCGGCGGGTCAAGCCGTCGCGTCCAAGGCGGGCGAGATGCTGAAGAAGACGGTGCTCGAGCTCGGCGGGAGCGATCCTTACGTCGTTCTCGAAGACGCCGACCTCGAGCAAGCGGTAGACATGTGCGTCACCAGCCGACTCATCAATAGCGGACAAAGCTGTATCGCCGCCAAACGTTTCATCGTCCTCGAGAAGCAAAAAGACGATTTCGAGAAACGCTACGTCGAGCTCATGAAAGCAAGGAAGATGGGCGATCCAATGGAGGAGGACACCGACGTCGGTCCGCAGGCACGGGAAGATCTCCGGGACGAGCTTCACGAACAAGTGAAGGGGAGTTTGGCGCAAGGCGCCCGCCTATTGCTCGGAGGAGAGGTTCCGGACAGTCCTGGAGCGTTCTATCCTCCCACGGTTGAGCGACGTTCGAAAGGGCATGCCCGCCTACGATGAGGAGCTCTTCGGTCCGGTGGCGGCCATCATTCCTGTGGAAGACGAGGAGGAAGCCATCCGGGTCGCCAACGACACGGTCTTCGGCCTCGGAGCGGCGGTCTTCACTGCGGACGTCCAACGGGGCGAAGAGATCGCCACGAAGCGTCTTCACGCAGGCGCTTGCTTCGTAAACAGCTTCGTCAAGTCTGATCCGCGCCTTCCTTTCGGCGGGATCAAGGGATCCGGATATGGGCGTGAGTTCGCCGACTTCGGCATCCGGGAATTCGTGAACATCAAGACGGTCTACGTGAAGTAGAAGCTGGGCTTGACTAGCGGTGTCGCTCGGGCGTTCGTCTCCCACGAACGACGCGAGTTCGGCGAGCACGCGCTCGCCGGCATAAGCTCCAAGCAGAAGCTCTATGCCATTGCGGTGGCGGACTTCTATATCTTGGTTCTGTCTCGTATCATTACTGGTACACACAGAAAAACAGGGCTGAAATGGTAACCGCGACCATGAGCGGCGGGGAGACCCGTGCATCGGCAGGCTTCATCGGATCCCTCGCCCATACGCCATTGGCGGAGGTGTTCCGGCGCCTCGTTGTCGAGGAGCGCAGCGGCGACCTTCAGGTGACCGGTCCCTCCGCGATCAAGACCGTCTATTTCGACCGTGGCTTCATCGTCTTCGCGTCCAGTAGCCTGAAAGCGGACCGGTTCGGCGAGAGCATGATCGAGGCTGGGCGCATCTCACGGCACCAGTTCACCCTGGCCAGCGTGTTGATGCGCAGCAATAAGAGCAGGTTCGGCCGAGCGACCACCTCGACCTGAAGCTCCAGGATTCCGAGTGAGCCCATCAAGGGAAAGTTCGGACACGGCCCAGACGAGTTCGACCGCTCCTATTTGTTATTCTAATGGGAGATCCGAGGACAATTTCGTAGAACACCGTCGGGCCCGGGTTCCATGCGTCGGGGAGCGGTACGGTTCACGAGCGAAACTCTATGGCCGAGCATTGCGCGCTCATCGTCGACGAAGACGAGTCTTTTCGAGCTCGTCTGGCTAGGCTCCTGGACCTCGCGGGCATCGAGCTCATCCACACGTCAGGCGAGGAGGATCTGCTCTCGCTTCTCGAGTGCCGACGCCCGGTGGTGGTCGTCCTTGCCGTCGACCTCCCGGAGAAAGAGGGCTTCTTCCTCTTCAGCGAAGTCAAGAGGGTACAGCGTACCGTGCCCGTCGTGATCACCACATCCACGGTGTCGAGAGCGGACTTGAAGATGCACGAGAAGCTCAGTGTCCATGCGGAGCTCTACATCGAAAAGACAGAGCTTTCGGACACGGATTGTTCGATGCCGTCGCGGGCGTGGCGGGTCAGGAACGGGCCTTGGCGGACGTCACGGAAGTCGGAGATGCAGAAGACGAGCCCGAAGAGGTGGCGGCCACATCTCAGGACGCCGAACCGGTAGAGGAGCTCGCAAGCTCGCGCGCGGAGCTCGAACGGCTGAACGCGGAATCGGAGAAAGTCCGTGCGCTGCACGAGCAAGAAATCAAAGAGCTCACCGCGCGTCTCGCAACAGCCGAGAAGGAATGTCACGAGCAACGTGACGAAGCTTCGAAGCTCGACGGGCAGATCGGAGAACTCCACGAGAGGCTCGAACGCCTGAACGAAGGAGACGAGAGATCGCAGGAACGGCGCGAGCAAGAAACCATCAAATTCGAGAACACGCTATCCGAGGAACGGAAACAGGCGGCCGCGACGCGTCAAGACCCTCGCTCGCCGAGCTCGCAGTAGAATAGGCCGATGCTCCCGAGCGTTGTTTGGCTGCTTTCGCTGCTTGTTGCGTCTCAAGATTGGCCTCAACACCTGGGCCCCAGCCGCGACGGTGTGTACACTGGCGGGCTGGTTTCGGAAGCCGCGCCGGGGCTCGTATGGAAGAAAGCTGTTGGGCAGGGTTTCAGTGCGCCCGTCGTCAAAGGTGGCCGGCTCATCCTCTTTCACCGCGTCGACAACCGGGAGCGCGTCGATGCTCTCGACGCGGAAACAGGTGAACTTCTCTGGTCTTCCCACTATGCCACCGCCTATCGCGACGATTTCGGCTTCGACGAAGGACCGCGGGCGACGCCCACGATTGCCGGTGGCAGAGTGTTCACCTTCGGTGCGCAGGACATACTCCAGGCGCTCGATTTCGAGACGGGCAAGAAGATTTGGAGCGTCGATACGCGTGCGCGTTTCAGCGTGCGCAAAGGCTGGTTCGGCGCCGCGTCGTCCTCTCTCGTCGTCGAGGACAAGCTGCTCCACAACGTAGGAAGCCGCGACGGAGCAGGGATCGTGGCGTTCGACACCGCGACCGGAAAGGTTTTGTGGCAGGCCACGGATGACGAAGTGAGCTACTCGTCGCCAACGCG
This sequence comes from Candidatus Marinacidobacterales bacterium, assembly GCA_965197495.1. Classification (GTDB taxonomy): domain Bacteria; phylum Acidobacteriota; class Vicinamibacteria; order Marinacidobacterales; family SMYC01; genus SMYC01. Next base: position 8,226,517 of record OZ240210.1, on the reverse strand, counting down.
CGTGGGCCCGGACGGCGTGTTCTTCACCAGGAGCGGTCTCGTGGTGCTCGACATCGACTCCGGTGCCGTCCGTTACGAGAAGCGCTGGCGCTCGCGCTCGAATGCTTCGGTGAACGGGGCCTCGCCTCTCGTCATCGACGGCGTCGTTTTCATTTCTGCCAGCTACGGCACCGGCGCGAGTGTTTTGAAGATGAGTGCCGAAGGCCTCGAAGAGCTCTGGTCTTCCGACGACGCGCTCTCGAACCACTATGCGACCGCGGTCCATCGCGATGGCGTTCTCTACGGCTTTCACGGCCGTCAGGAATACGGTCAAGCTTTTCGCGCTATCGATCTACTAACCGGCAAAGTCCACTGGAGCGTCGACCGGTTCATGGCGGGGACGGTCACGCTGAGCGGCGATCGTCTCGTCATCGTGCGCGAGTCGGGCGAGCTCGTCATTGCAGAAGCGAGCCCCGAGGCGTTTCGCGTGCTCGGACGCGCCGAGCTTCTGCCGGGCGTCGTCCGCGCCTATCCGGCCCTAGCGAACGGTCATCTATACGTCCGCGACGAACGAACGCTAGCCTGCTTCAAGCTAGATAAGAAGTGAAGCGCGGCCCGGCTAGCCGGGCCGCGCTTGTCTTGCGGTAGCTAAGTATCGTTCGGAACGCGATTGCCCGCGATCCACACGGAATCGATGCTGCGCAAGTTCTTGATATCGGCGAGCGGATCGTCGTCGAGCACGATGAAGTCGGCCCAGTTGCCGGCTTCGAGCGTACCGATATCGGTGAAGCCCAAACACTGCGCCGCGTCGCCCGTCGCCGACATGAGAATTTGTTTCGGCGTCAAACCCGCTTCAGCCATCATGTCGAGCTCCATGTGCTCGAAGTAGCCTTGGAAACGGCCGGCAGGACCGGTGTCGGTCCCGAACGCGACCGTGGCGCCGCCATCCGCGACTTTTTTGAGGTTCGCCATCGCGACTTCGAGCGCCTTCTTGTACGCAGCGGGGGCAGGGCTATCTTTCACGCCTTGCATGCGTTCCGGATCTTTGAGCTGCTCGAGCACGGCAGGATCGGCATCGGTGAGAAAGAACGGGTCCTCGAAGAAACCTGGGATATCCTCATAGACATAAGTCGAAACTTCGCGCGTCAAGGTCGGGCAGTAGCAGACGTTTTTTTCTTTCATCATCGAGATAACTTCGTCATCGACGTCGAGGTCTCGGATACTGTGCGCAACGAAATCCGTCCCGGCCTCGAGAAGTCCCTTGGCATCCTCGAGATAGAAAAGGTGCGAAGCGACTTTGAGCCCCTTCGCGTGGGCGGCCTCGATGACGGCGGCGTAGAGCTCGGGAGGCATCTTCGCGCTCGCGCCGAGATTGTCGTCGACGCGAATCTTGATAAAGTCGACGCCCATGGCCGCGTTCGCCTCCACGGCGGCTTGGACCTCTTCTACACTCTCGCCTGTCACGACGGCGCCGGCGATCGTAATCCGCGCGCGATCGAGGCTCGCATCTTCGGCGTCCCGGAGACGGACCGCGTCTTCGCCGTCGCCTCCGAGCGAGTTCACGGCGGTGACGCCGTAACGCGCATAAAGACCGAGCTGACGCAGCAGGTTCTCTTCGTTGTAATGCCCACCCTCGAGCCCGAGAACGCCGCTAACGTGGCCGTGCGTATTGATGAGCCCAGGGACGACGGTCTTGCCGGCGATGTTGACGCGCTCCGCCCCCGCGGGGATCTCGACCGCGTCGGCCGCGCCCGCAGCGACGATACGCCCGTCCCGGACGACGATGACGGCGTTTGAGATGGGCTCCGAGCCCGTACCATCGAAAAGGGTTGCTCCGACAAAGGCTCTACTGCCATCGGGGGTGACCGGTTCTTCGGTCGCGCAGGCCACAGCCAAAAGCCCGCATGCGAGGAGTACCCACAAAGTGTTTTTCATGACATGCCCTCCTGAGGCAGGCACTCTACCCCAGTAGCACCCCAATGGGCCACCTAAGGGTCCCGGGTTTTGCTATCCTGTTCTGGAGCCTGAGACAACCTAAATTCTCCACCACCAACCCCATGCCCAAGCTGTCCACCACCAACTCTGACCTGTCAAAAAAAATCATCGCCTCCCCCGAGCGTCTTTGCACACGTAACGCCTGGGGGCGACGGATCGCCCAGCTCGAAGCAAAATACGGTGCCGACACCTATAGGGTGTTGTTCTACGTGATCGTTCATATCGACTTCAAAGCGCGCCGAGCCAAGACACATTGGAAGAAACTGGTGGCCGTTTGGGAGGATCTCGACCGCAAGACGGGCACGGAGCTCGACTTGCGGGTCGTCGTGATTCACTACTTTCTCCGCGTGCAGAAACAACTTCGCAACCCGGCTGTCGTGGAGATCAAGTTCTTGCAGCAGGCCGAAGACTCGGCCATTCACGACGAGCTCACCGGCGCCTATAATTTCCGCTACTTCCAGCACGGCATCGAACAAGAGATCCGCCGTGTGCGACGCTACGACCGCGGGATGTCCCTTCTGATGATCGACGTCGATGATTTCAAGAACTTCAACGACCAGAACGGCCACCTCGTGGGAAACGCGGCGCTCAAGAAGCTCGCCGGTGTTCTCGGCAAATGCGTGCGCGACGTCGATGTAGTCTGTCGCTACGGCGGCGAAGAGTTCGCGGTCATCCTGCCGACAACGCTCAAAAACGGAGCCCTGACCGCCGCCGAGAAGATGAGAACGCGGGTCGCGCGGGCGCGTTTCGCCGGCGGATCGAAGCAGCCCCTCGGCAAAGTCACCGTGAGCATCGGTGTGGCCACGGTGCCGACGGACGCGACGAGGGCGGATGAGCTCATCGCGCGCGCCGATGCCGCCCTCTACCGGGCAAAAGCGTTCGGAAAGAATCGGGTAGAGGCTTTCTCCGAGGATCGGCGACAGTTCGAGCGTTTCGACGTCGCGGTCGGTGGCAAGCTCGTGGTGCTGGACAAAACGCCTATTCGCTTCACGACGTCCGACGTGAGCCAGGGCGGCGTTCGCTTCCGCTCGCGTCGGCACCTCACAGTGGGCGCCATCGTGCAGCTCCAGCTTCTTTTTCCCGGCCAGCGCAAGAAGTGGAACGGAACAGCGCGCATCGTGCGCGTCGAGGAAGTGGATGGCGGTTTCGAGAACGGCGTCGAGATCATTCACGGCGAATGTGTCGATGTCTTTCGCTTCCAGAGCTTTCTTGCCGAGCTCGAGAAAAAGGGCACGCGAGCCCGAGCCCCAAAGCGCAAAGTGGGCTAGAACCTCCCCCCCCGGGCTCTCGCAGTTACAATAGCGGCCTATGGTCTATCTGCACGTTACGTTTCATCTTGAGGCGCAGGACGTCGAGCGGTTCGAGACCTTCTACGCCGAAGAGTTCTATCCCGTCATCCAAGGGCATGGCTTCGAAGCTGTCGGGATTTTCAAGATCCTCGTCGGGGTCGCCGGGGAGTTCACGGAGATCTGGAAATTTCGCGACCTTCAGGACTACGAGCGGAAATGGAAAGCGCTCATGAGCGATCCCAAAGTCCAAAAGATCTTCGAGACGACCGGTCCGATGGTGAAAGGGGAGTCGTTCAAGCTCACCGAGAGCGTGGCTTTTCTGGACGCGCCTTGAGCTTTTGCTAAGATGGCTGGCGTGAAGCCTTATGGCGGGCACTCGATGTCGAAAACGCTGCAGCGCGTTTTGGTTTGTGAGCCGGACGCCGCCGGCTGGGGTGAAGGCACGGGCTGGCGTGAGCTCGGCTATTTCCACGCGCCACGGCTCGACGAGGCCGAATCGCAGCACGCGGGTTTGGTCGCCGCTCTCGATAAGGTCGGCGCTGAAGTCTCGAGGCTTCCCGGTGGTGACGGCGTGTCGCTCGACGCGGTCTACCCGCACGATGCCTCGTTTCCGACGAACGACGGCATGATCCTCATGCACATGGGTAAGCCGACCCGCCGCGGCGAGCCCGATCTCCATCGGCGGTTCTTCGAAGCGCAATCGATCCCCGTGCTCGGTACGATCGGGCCTCCCGGGCTCACCGAGGCCGGCGACATGCTGTGGCTCGACGAGAGCACGGTTTTGATCGGGGAAGGCTACCGGACGAATGCCGAAGGCATCGAGCAAGTGCGGCAACTGCTCGCGCCTCACGGTGTCGAAGTGATTGCGTCGGCGCTCCCGTATGGTCCAGGGTCCGATGCCTGCCTGCACCTGATGTCGCTCATCAGCATTCTGGACGAGCGCGCCGCCGTCGTCGATTTGCGCTGGCTATCGGTTCCCACCGTCCAGCTTCTCGAGGAGCGCGGATTTACGCTCATCGAGATCGAAGACGACGAGCGCGACTCGCTTGCCTGCAACGTCCTTGCGCTCGGGGATAAAAAGCTTCTCACGATTGCGGAGAACGAGAAAACGAATGCGCGTCTCGAGAAAGAAGGCTTCGAAGTGCTGACTTATGAAGCTTCGGAAATCAGCGCGAACGGCTCGGGTGGGCCGACTTGCCTGACGCGTCCCATCTGGCGAGGCTGAGGCCCCTGAGGCGATGTCCAAATCCGTGAAAATCGTGATCGTGCTTCTCGTTCTCGGAGCTGTGGGCTATATCGTCACGTCTTCGATAGCGACCTCCAAGCTCAGCTGCGAGGTGTGCATCGATTTCAAAGGACGAAAAGCCTGCCGCACCGCGCGTGGACCGACGCGCGAAGAAGCCATTCAGACCGCGCTCAACAACGCTTGCGCGCAAGTCGTGAACGGCCGCACGGAGAACATCTTGTGCGGTGGAAGCGCGCCCGCCACGGTCGCGTGTAGCGGCGAATAGATCTCGGGCCCGTCGCATCGAGATATCCTGCGCGCACACGAACCCGCTCGTGCGCGACAAGGGTCGCTGTGAGATGTATTGACGGAAGCAAATGGTTGACCGTCCGATCATTCCCGAAGCCGACCATGTGCTCAATCCCAAAGGACTTCGACAACACCCGATTCTGCGATCGCACTATCGGCCGTTATGAGCGGAAGATCCAGACTTAGGGCAGTGGCGCAGATCACATTATCGAAAGGGTCCGCGTTGACTCGAATCTCGTCGGAGAGATATACCTGCTCGGGGGTGAGGTCTAGTGGCTGAAACGCCGGATTGCTGAAGAGCGCATCGAAGAAATCACGGGGTTGCCCTCCAAGCTGGAGGCGTTTTCTTTGGCTCAACAACGAAACCTCCCAGATTACCGCCATCGGAACGAAGACTAGCGCCTCGTGACTTTCACACGCTCGAAAATGTTTGAGAGCTTTTTTACCGAGTTTCTTGCTGCTCGCCGCGTAAAAGAGTAATGGGTGCGTATCCGTAACGGCCGGGAGGCTCAATTCGTTTTACTCTTGCGGCGTTTCCGCGACGCGCGAGGCACAGAGATTGGGCGGGATAGCGACTCTTCGAAAGTCTGGCGGATCTCGCGGTCGGCTTTTCTGAACCCTCCATCGGCAGGTTGAATCGTTACCATCCCGACGACGGAACGCTGCTGGGCGCTGGCCTGACCGGACGAGGCGCGTAGCTCGTGAATGAGGTTGTCGAGCGTCTCGCTAACGCTGCGTTTCTTGCTCGCTGCCGTGCGCGCACGCAACCACAACAGGTTGTCCGGAGAGAGCGGTGTCCCAGCGGTTTATGAAGTGTGGTCGAAAGGAGTGCCGCTGACATCACAACCCGCACGCGCGGCATGGCCTGTACTTCAGCCTCACGTCTAGCGACGCCAGGAAGACGCGCTCCCGGTATCCGAGCGCGGAGCAAGCCGCTTTGGCCCGACAGCACCTGGAGACAGGCCAGGAGTTTCGCGAGCAGGTGGCTGTTGTTTCGGGCAAACGACCGTTTGACGGGGACACGCATCCCGACGTTATCGCAGCCATCGTGAGAAGAGAGCCAACTTGGCCTGCGCGATTCTTGGGGCAACTTGGCCGCCGAACCTTCAACCTTTATTGGGTGCCCACTGACGGAAGCTTCGCACCCGAGCGTCTCCTTGAGAAGATGGGTCCCAATCCATTTCGACAGGAGCTCTCACCGCCATACGGCAACGTTTTTCAAACCGATCGCTTTCGCTCACCCCGCGGCAAGTGATCCTCATGGCGACCGAGCCTTCGTCTTTCATCGATCTTTCGCTGGATAAAAGCTGGCCCATAGACACGCTCCGCCTCTAAACCGTTATGACCCGGGCAGAGAATCCTGAGAATGGACTCCTCGTTGCTGTGAAAGATGCCAAACGGATCCGAGTGGTCGACGTGGAGCCCTGCCCGCGCCGTACATCGCCTCCCATCACGGCCACGATAGACGCATTGGTACGAGTCACGTTCGTGGACTCGCTCGAGAACCTCGGCGGCAACGTATCGAGACTCGGCCGGCCCGTCTTTTTTCGCGATCTCGTTTGAACGAGATCTCGCCGTTCTGGCACGCTGCTTCTTTCTCCGCCGCTCGAGCCTCTTTTCGGGTCTTTCTTCTCGAGCGCGATATCGAGCGCCTTCTCCAAAATCTCGGCCATGTGTTTCTGAGTGTTCTCGACGCCCACAACTTCGGCGAGCCGTTCGAACTTGTCCTTGAAATCCCGGTTGGCCGAAAAGCGGAAGTTGAAAACTTCCGGACGGGCGGGCTGCAGAAGGTTGGGGAGCTCTTGGGCGTCTCGGCGGGTGCGGGTGGCGGTGAAGGCGCCGGTGATGTTGATGTTGACCTATGCTGCCTACGTGAACACTGTTTTCAGACGTGACCGCAACGCGAGCCATTTTGTCCCGCGAAACCTGTTAAGCTTTTTTTGGTTCTCCTGTCGTTTCGGGGGATCTGATTTGTGTTGGAGGGCATGGCCTATGGACGCTGCCGCGATTGTGGAAAACGCCGGAAACTCCGGGGGAGAGAGGCGTTTAGGGAAAGGTTGTGAGCACGTACAAACGTGGAGCGGCGTTTTCCACAATCGCTTGGAAAACGCTTCGCGTTTCCCACGAGCGCCCACAGGCCCCTCCTGATATATATACAAGAAAGATTAATGTCCCACTCGGGGATGGTTGAAATCCCACGCCTTTAGGCGAAGCCTTTAGGAGGCTTGGGGTACGATCCCCAGGTGAAAGGATATCGTAAATCATCGCACACGACGTAGCAGTTAAACTATCACTTCGTATTTATCACGAAGTACCGCAAGCCGGCCTTGAGAGGGGATGTAGCGGTTCGTCTCCGGGATCTCATCCGGGAGATCTGTGCTCGGAACCAGATAGAAATACTGAAGGGTCATGTGCGGCCTGAGCACGTGCACCTGTTGCTGAGCGTGCCGCCGAATTTGTCGCCGAGTCGAGTGATGCAGTTGATCAAGGGTAAGACGTCGAATCGTCTGATGCGCGACTTACGGACGATGCGGAAGGAGTTCTGGGGTCGGCACCTACGGGCACGGGGTTACTTCGTGGTGACAACGGGCAACGTGACGGATGAGGTGATAGCGAAGTATATAGGGTTGCAGGGTGCCGTGCCCCAGGACGACGATTCTTTCAAGGTCAGTGAGTAGTGAAACGAGGCAAGGACAAGCCGACTTTAGTCGGCGACGTGAACCCATCGCCTTTAGGCGATGGAGCGCACGCGCTCAGTTCATATGGAATAAGGAAGGGGGGGCTCGATTAGTGGAGGCTATGGAAAACGCCCTTCCAGGCTTCGAAGAGAACTCAGTCGTGAGCAAGGTCTGAACGACCAGAACCGTGGGGGCGTTTCCCACAGCCTCGTCTCCCGCTGAGGGGCAGTGGCATTTGGTGAGGCCCGTGGGTTGAGAGGGTAAGCCATGTGTAGATGCGCATCGGCGAGAACGCTAGAATCTTTTTTTCCGAAAGAGAAAAGAGCGTTCCCGCGATGCGCGTTACTACGTTAGTCAACAAGCTCATCGGATTGCAAGGCCTGTGGGTCCGAGGTTTCCACTTCCAGGCGGACAAAGCCAGAGTGGTGGTGGATGTAGTACCACGGAGGAGGAAGCCTCTGTGCGGGATTTGCGGACGAAAGGTCCGCAAGAACAAAGATCGCTACAATCGCTACTGGCGGCACTTGGACCTGTTCGGAGTCCGGACCTATCTTCGCTACTCGATCCGACGAGTGGTATGTCGGCGGTGTGGAGTGGTCAGAGAAAAGGTGCCTTGGGCCGACAAGGGAAGCCGCTTTACCAAAAGCTTCGAACAAGAGGTAGCGTGGCTGGCACAGAGGACGGACGTCAGCGCCGTAGCGAACTATTTCCGAGTGACGTGGCGTTCGGTGCGACGGATCATCCAGCGAGTGGTTGCCGAGCAGCGGGATGAGCGGCGCGAGCTCGATGGATTGCGGGTGATTGGGATGGACGAGATCAGCTACCGCAAACGCCACAAGTACTTAACAGTGGTAATAGACCATCTCAGCGGCCGGGTCGTCTGGGCGGGAAAGGAGCGCAAGGCCAAGACGCTGCTGCGGTTTTTCCGCAAGCTCGGACCACAAAGAGCCGCGGAGCTCGAAGCGGTCAGCATGGACATGTGGGAGCCGTACATAACTGTCGTCGGCAAAAAGGCTCCTCAGGCACGGGTGATCTTTGACCGCTTCCACATCGTCAAGCATCTGAACGAGGCCGTGGATAAGACCTGGCGCGAGCTGGTGCGCGAGCTCAAAGGGACTGCCCGGCGCAACCTCAAGAACACCAAGTTTCCCCTTCTCAAGGCCAAACACAACCGCAGCGCGAAAGACAAACGGGTGCTCCGCGAGCAGGTGCGAGCTAATCGTCGCCTCTACCGCGCCATGCTTCTGCGCGACGACTTCATGGACCTCTACACCTACAAAACCGAGACATGGGCCAAGAAGTTTCTCCGAGGATGGCTGCGGCGCGCTATGAGCTCGAGGATAGAGCCCGTCAAACGCGCGGCGAAGATGATCCGCAGCCACTTCGATGGCGTCATCGCGTGGGTCACGTGGAGACTCAGCAACGGCCGACTCGAAGGAATGAACAACAAAATCCGGCTGCTGAGCCACCGCAGCTTTGGACTCCACTCTGCCGAAGCTCTCATCAGTCTCGTCTACCTAAACTGTGGCGGTCTCACCCTCGAGAGGATCCACTGAAATGGCAGGAGAGGCCTTTTTTTTTGACTTTTTTCTTGGCGCGATCGACGGGGGCCTGCTTCCAGCACGGGCCATCATGCGTATACGTTTGTACTCCGCGCGATCGGAGCTTCCGCACAATGACGTGCGCCCGCGGCCGCACGGAGGTATTTTGTACAGTGGGGCGACTTCCTCGGTGAGGATCGAGTCCAAAGATCAGCCTGATGATGTTCCCAAGAAGATGCTCGCATAACCATACCCCTGAGGCTCGTTTCGGGTTCAAGTCTTGGCTCCTCCTGCCATAACGGTGTCAGCAAACGTGCAGGATGTTCGACTCTCCTGACAGAAGGGTGTCAGGAGCCTCGGTGCATGCTGTCGTTCGAGTCTGACGCGGCGCGATGGGAGCGCCGTTGGCGATGACAAGGAGACATCTAATGCAGCATCCAGTTGTTTGGTTCGAGGTCATGGGCGAGAACGGCGAACGTTTGCAGTCTTTCTACAGCAAGCTCTTCGGGTGGAAGATCGATGCCAGCAATCCGATGAAGTACGGGATGGTCGAGGCCGTGAACGGCCAAGGCATTCCCGGTGGCGTCGGGCAGCTCGGTGACCAGCCTGGCCCAAAGTCACCTTCTACGTGTCGACGGAGTCCGTGGATGCGTCGCTCGAACAAGCCGAAAAGCTCGGAGGCAAGGTTCTGATGCCGCGCACCGTGATGCCGGACGGCCCGGTTATCGGGACTTTTGCGGATGTCGACGGCAACGCCATCGGTCTCGTCGAGGAGAGCGCGTAGATTTCGAAGCCCTGTTGATCCTGTCTCGATCGGCGCTTCTGCCGTACCATAGCCGGTGTTGTGAGACGCGCCGATCGACTCTTCCAAATCATCCAGCTGCTTCGCGGCCGGAGGCGGGCCGTCACCGCCTCCTGGCTCGCGGAGCAGCTTTCCGTTTCCGAGCGCACCGTCTACCGGGACATCCGGGACCTCATGGTCGCGGGAACGCCCATCGCGGGCGAAGCCGGGGTCGGCTAAACGATACGCCGGGACTACGATCTTCCTCCGCTCATGTTCGACGCCGAGGAGCTTCAAGCCCTCGTTCTGGGTGCTCGGCTCGTGGGCGCCTTTGGCGATAAATCTCTCGTGGGCCCCGCGCGCTCCGCCATCTCGAAAGTCGAAGCGGTGCTGCCGCCGCGCCTAAAAGTCGCGAAGCGCCCCGCCCTCTACGCGCTGCGCACGTTCCGAGCCGAGATGCGCGCTCAGGCGCTCGACACCGTGCGCGCGGCCTTGACGGAGAAGCGCAAGCTGAAGCTTCGATACCAGAGGGAGGATAAAGAGGAATCCGACCGCACGATCCTTCCGTTGGGCGCGTTTTTCTGGGGGCGAAGCTGGACGCTTACCGCGTGGTGCGAGCTCAGAAACGACTTTCGCAACTTTCGGCTCGATCGAGTCCTCGAGCTCCGGACGCTGGACGAAACGTTCACCGACGAGCCGGGGCGAACCCTTCGTGACTACCTGCGCGGCATGGGCCGTTCCGCCGAGCAAATCCTCGACGACTGACGACGTGTTGACGTAGAATCGGACTTGACGTTCAAGGAGGCACGGACGGAGGAGTTTCGAGATGATGCAGCAAGCAAAGCGGTTTCTTCGGATCGCGGGTTGGACGCTGTGGATGGCAATGGGCGTGGTCGTGTCGGCGCACTGGGTCAACGCAAAAAGCCCGGAGCAGGCGGTCATTCTTAAGGATCGCGACCCACGCTTCACCGGGGTGTCGACGCGCATGGAGCCGACGAACCTCAATGTCTCCCGGCGCCACTTCGACTCGAGCGCCCGGTCGGCCTGGCACTCCCACGAGCACGGCCAACTATTGTTTGTGGAAGAAGGCCGTGCGCGCACGCAGAAGCGCGGCGAGCCGATGAAGGAAATGGGACAGGGGGAGAGCGACTACACCCCACCGATGGTGGAGCACTGGCACGGCGCGGCGCCCGATGAGCCTTTCGTGCAGGTGCATGTCGGCTTCGGCAGCGGCATCACGTGGCTCGAGAAGACCACCGACGAGCAGTACAACGGGACGGCCCGCTAGGCCGAACTAGTGCGGGATGTCCCTGGTCTCTCCCTGCTCGACGAACAAATCGTGGCTCTGAAGATCAGCGGGACGCTTTGACGGATCGCTCGGAATCGCTACCGGCACATGAACGCCGACCGCGTGGGTTGGTTTCAGCCGATGCTCGAGAACGGAACGACCGTCCTCCGACTGGAAGTACCAGTATGGAGGAAACGCGATATCAGTATGGCGCTGGTCCCAATACTCGGCGTCGTGTGCGAAATGAACATCTTTCGTATCTGCATCTCCCAGGTGCAAGACGGTCGTTGCCTCATCGAGCGTTACCCGATACGCGATGTTCTCTACGTCCAACCTCCCCTCTGGCCAACCGGAGTGAGGGATGCGTACCGCCTCGATGGTAAGGGCGCCCGCTTCGATGGTGACGGGCGCGTCCTTGTATTCGAGAGCAATTTCGGTCACGCGATCGAAAATCTCGTGGTGGCTGGCATCGGCGATGCTTCTCATTCCCGACACAGCCTGAACCGGTGCATATAGCTGGATTTCCGGTTGCTCTTTTAGAAGTCGGAGTATGTCGACAGGCGAGAAGTGATCCTCGTGATAGTGGCTGATGAGCACGGCGTCGATTCCGTCCAGTGGAGGCTCCCCGGCGAACAGGGCATGCTCCAACTCCTCCAGCAGGAGGCGGTAGATTCAATAGTCGTTCCGAAATAGAGGGTCGAAAACAACCTTGGTCTCACCGCTGACGATCAAAACCCCGGCGTTCGCGAGGTAGTGCGCTTTCGCCGCCGGCTCAGAAGAAGCGGAGCGCTCGGCTTCCGACGAGCCCCGGTGTCTCGGGATCGCTTTGCACTCCACAAGCTCTCGGTCGCTGCAAGAGAGTTGCCGGAAAACGACGAGTCGTTCAGGGAAAGCGAGAAATCCTCGGCTACTTTAGGCGATGGAGCGCCCGCGCTCAGTCGTCCATCAAATCCTTGAGCGCTTCGGCGTGCGTCTCCAAGAAAAGACGATCTTTCGGACGATTTGCTTTGGCCTTGGACGTGACGATGTGCGTGAGCCGCGCCACCGGAATCTCGACGTCTTCGACACGGAACACACGTCGCTCGTTCCACACTTGATCGAACTCGAATCCCGCCATAACGAACGTGAGATCGACTTCCAGACCGTCGTCGTCAGTCGCTTTGGTCAGAGCCTTTCGCTCGACGACGCGATCAGCTAGCAAACGGTCGAGTGGCTTCCCCAGCGGCTCGGCGCCTGCCCAGAGCTGCAGGCCCTGAGCTTCGATCGTCCGCCAAACGGTTAGTAGGTTCTCCGGGTCCGGCGGAAGGAAAAGGTCGCGGTCCTTCGTAGCGAATAGGGTCGCTCCCGATGTCGCGTAGTAGTTCACGCCAGCGACGCCGACGAGTACATATCTTGCTGGCTCACGCGAAAGTGTGCTCATGAGCTGGAGGAAAGAGTCCATCACGTCTCAGCGCACGCGAACGGCTTGTCGGTAGTGGCGATCCCAGTTGCCAATCGCTTTCTCGACCCAAGTTTTGTCCTCACCGCTCTGGTTTCGCGGGAGAGCCTCGACCTGTCCCACCGCCTTCAGGTACGCGTCGGCGAGGGGCACGTCAGGCTCCTCGGGTCGAGGAGCGCGCGCGTAGGCGTACGTTTCGGGCGTTCGATCGATCATGACCACGAACCTGTCAATATCATATCAGGGCGACGTTGCGAGAAGCAGGTAATGAGGACTAGTCCAGCCCGAACGTGAACACCACGTTGCCGGCCGCTACCGTGATGAGCTGCTCGCCGTTGACGGAATAGGTCAACGGCGCGGAGTGCACGCGGGCGCCAACCGCGATGTGCCACAGCTCCTGCCCGCTTGCAGCGTCGAGCGCGAAGAAATAGCCGTCGACCGTGCCGCCGAAGACCAAGTCACCTGCAGTCGCGAGGAGGCCGGACGTGGAACGCGGCTGGATCTCGAACTCCCAGCGTAGATCGCCCGTCCGCGGATCCAGAGCCCGGATGGCGCTCTTGTAGCTGTCCCCGGGTTTCACGTTTTGCGCGCCACCGCCGGTGAACTGCTCGCCCTCGCGATATTCCTGCTCGCGAATGAAAAACTCCTGCTCGCCGTCATAGGCGGTCACGTAAAACAGCTCGGTTCGTGGGCTGTAGGCGGCCGACCACCAGTTGGTGCCGCCACCGATCGAGGGCGACACGACGTTGCCCTCGGGAGTCGGTAGTTTTCCGGCACGGCGGATGGGTCGTCCTTTCTCATCGAGACCCTCCGCCCACGTCTGTTTCGCGTAGGGCGTTCCGACCAGGAACTCTCCGGTCTCGCGATCCAGCGTGTAGTAAAAAGCGTTGCGGTTGGCCCACATCATGATTTTCCGCGACTCACCGTTGAGCTCGAGATCCGCGAGGATGGGAACCTGGATGGCGTCCCAGTCGTGCACGTCCCATGGCGTGAACTGGAAGTACCACTCGAGCTCACCGCTGTCGGCGTTGACCGCCAGAGCGGAGTCGGAATAAAGGTTGTCCCCCATCCGTACTTCACCGTTCCAGTCCGGGCCGGGGTTGCCCGTGCCCCAGTAGATGAGGTCGAGGTCCGGATCGTAGGCCCCGGTGATCCACGTCGCCGCGCCGCCCGTGCGCCAGGAGTCGCCGGGCCACGTGCGGTTGTCGGGGTGGTCGGGCCCTGGTATCGTGTTCAGCCGCCACGCACGCTCGCCGCTTTCCGCGTGATACGCATCGAGGAATCCTCGAATGCCGTATTCGCCGCCGGCGATTCCAGTGACGACCAAGTCCTTGACGACGAGCGGAGCGGCCGTCTTGCTGTAGCCGGCTTTGTGGTCCGCGGTCTCCGCGTTCCACTTCAAGCTGCCGCTGCGGGCATCGATGGCGACGATGTGCGCGTCGAGCGTGCTCATGAACAACGTCTCGCCCAGGATCGCGACGCCGCGATTGTTCCGGCCGCAGCAGATCCGAAGGTCGTCCGGAAGCTCATGGTCATAGCGCCAATAGGGGCGGCCGGTACTCGCGTCGACAGCAACGACGTTGCTCGGCGACTCGGTAATGAACATCACGCCATCGACAACGATCGGTACCGTCTCGGCGCGATCGATCTCGGGGATCTGATAGGCCCACTTGAGTTCGAGCTTTCTGACGTTCTGTTTGTCAACCTGGTCCAACCGGCTGAACCGCTGGCTGTCGAGCGTTCCCGAATACATGAGCCAGTTTTCGGGCTCGCTGGAGGCGTTCAAAAGCCGCTCCCAAGTCACCGGTTTGAGTGCCGGGGTTGGTTGATTCTCGCGCGACGTCTCTTGCTCTTGACCCGCGGCCATCCGAACGCACGAGAAGAGTGCGAAGGCGAAAGCGAGGTGTTTCATCGTCAGCTCTCCTTCCGCAACGAGAAGAGGTAGGCGACCAAGTCGTCCACTTCGCTCGCGCTCAGCGTTTCTGAAGCGCTCGGCATGGTGGATGTCTCGATCCGTTCGCTCGAGCGGATCTGGCCTTTCGAGAAATGCCAAAGGTTCTCGTTTTCATCCATAATGCGGAGGGTGAACGTGTCTTCGTTCATTCGAAGTCCTTTGGCGACGGAGCCGTCCGCGCGCGTGACTTTCATCGTCCACCAACGCGGCAAAACGGTCTCGTTCGGATCCATCAAGTCTTTCTTGAGCTCGTCGGGGTCGCGTCGGTTCCCGACCGTCGACAAATCGGGGCCGAGACGACCGCCGCTACCGCCTAGCATGTGACAGCTCGCGCAGTTCCCCTTGCCGATGTAGAGTTTTTGACCTTGGTCTGCGCTCCCCGGCAGATCGACGTCGTCCGGGTCGAGGTTCAGCGAGTCGATATACGCGACGATCTGCCAAACCGTCTGGTCTGGCGCCCAGCCGATCCCGATCATCGTGGTGCCCGGAATGCCGTCGCGGATGACTTCGAAGAGCTTGGCGGGAGTACTCGCGGCGGTGGTCAGGTCGGGGGCCCCCGTTTCATCGTTGCCTTTGGCGTCACGGCCGTGGCAACGGCCGCATTCGGCACGGAACACATGCGTGCCCATCCGTACATCGACGGTCGTGTCGAACGGATTTTCCTGAGCTTCAGCCGGCAGTGCCGGCCCGGTAATACCCAACAGGAGACCAAGGAGAAGGTTTCTACACATGGCGCGACCTTTCATCAAATGAGGCCAATCATAATGACTTTCGCCGCGCCCTGCGAGCGCTTAACAGGTGTGAAATCTGACCGCAAGAGTTAGAATCGCGTACCAGGCTTTGTCCTACGGTGAGGTGACAATCAGAACACCGACACGTGGGATGCCCACAGCAATCTCGTGGAGAATCATTGTCAGCACGCGGCGGAGTCGGACCTTCCCATCGCCGGCCTTTTGACGGATCTCCGCGCGCGCGGCTCGACTCGACGCTCATCGTTTGGCACGGAGAGTTCGGGCGGATGCCGATCTCTCAGCGAGGTGTCGGCCGCGATCACAACCCCGGTACGATGACAGCCTTGATGGCGGGCGCGGGGATAAAGCGCGGTCAAGTTATCGGCTCGAGCGACGCGTTCGGCTACAAGGCCGAGGAGCAGCCGATCTCGGCGCATGACTTGCACGCGACCATACTGCACCTGCTGGGGATGGACCACACGAAGCTCACCTACCAGTTCAACGGCCGCGACATGCGTCTCACCGATGTCGCCGGGACGTTGATCCCGCAGATCATCGCTTGACCGCGCGCCGCCGGCCCGCCGTGCCAGCACCAATCTCGATCTCCACTCTTCTAGTCTCAGAGCTCCTCTGTTAGGGGTCTGTAACTGGGCCGTCAAACGCAGACGGTTTTTGATGAGGCACAGGAATTTCTCGCACCGTTTTCAGTATCATAGGAAACGGTCAAAAGTGATGCTGGTCCTCATGGTTTTAGTTACGACGCTCGCACCGCAGGCGAATCGGGAAGAGGCTATCGATCTCGCGCGGAACACGCTGAGGCAGGAAGTAGGAGATCTTCCCATGCGTCTCCTTCGCGCTGAGCGTGTGGAAGGAGCGGAGCTCGGCGTCGGCTGTCCTGAGTTTTCCACCGAAACTGACATCGAGTCGCTCTCCGGTTTCAGAGTGGTGTTGGTGTCTGAGCGTGCCGTTTATGACCTGCGTGCCACTTCTGGGATCGCGACCCTGTGTCGTCAGAACGAGGATTCCAGCTTTCGAGAAAAGCGCCTCGAGAGAGTTCCCACAGGCGACGAGCCGTCGATCACCGGCGAGGTTCCTGACGGTCTCCTCGTTGATATCGTCGATGACCTGGCGGAACGGGAAGGGGCCGATATCCAAGCGATCGAGACCGTGCGAGCGGAGGCGGTGACGTGGAACGACGGCTCGCTGGGCTGCGCTCAGCCGGGAATGGTGTACACCCAGGCCCTTGTCGACGGATATCACGTCGAACTGAAGTCGACGGGCGTGTTTACGACTACCGCGCGTCCGGTCGCGGTGCGTTCACGCTATGTAGAACGACCGCAGAGAAAAACCAGTAACCGTGGAGAAAGAGCGAGGGCCCGAAGGCCCCCGCTCCGTATGTGGAGTGCAGTAGCTACTTCACTTCGAGGACCAAGGTCTCCGTCTTCTCGGTCGCGGCGCCGCGATTTCCAGCGCCACAATCACCGTTGGTGACGAGCATCAAGCCGATCTCGCTCGGGTTCGTACCGAGGGGGCCGAAATCGATCACATGCACCTGGGTTTTCTCCTTGTGCTGAAGATCGATGTTCGGCAGGAGCACGAGAGCGACCGGATCGAACGTCAGGTAGCGCTCGCCCAGAGGCGAGAACGTCAATCCGTCGATCTCATCTCCATTGCCGCCGAAGTAGAAATCCTGCGCGACGACCCGGGCATCCATGTTCTGAAAAAAGGCCGGTGAGCCGATTTGCTCCCCGCAGACGTACAGAACCTGGTTGCCCGTATTCGTGTTGTGCTCGGTAAA
The DNA here is from genome assembly GCA_965197495.1 of Candidatus Marinacidobacterales bacterium. Taxonomy (GTDB): domain Bacteria; phylum Acidobacteriota; class Vicinamibacteria; order Marinacidobacterales; family SMYC01; genus SMYC01. The sequence goes on along the minus strand of OZ240210.1, from coordinate 8,209,511 downwards.
GAAGAACGCATTCGCGTTGCCGGTGGCGAGCTCAAGCGACCAGGCGAGGTTTCGGCCGTCGGTGATGTTGTCGAAGGTGAAATCTCTGGACAGGACGACGTAGTCCTCGACGCCGTTCTGGTCGATGTCCAGCCACCACTGGATCGAGGCCGGGGCAACAGCATGCGTCTGCCGTTCCCAGTTGTTGCTCGCGAGAGCGAGAACATAGCCGGCACTGCAGCCACCGGTGGGGAATGTCTGTACGCCTACCGCGCGAAGGTCCGGCGTCGGGTTTTGTTCTCCCGGCAAGCCCTCTGGAATATCCGGGCTCGTGCCGAGGAGCGAGTAGACGTCGTTCTGGGCGGTGCCGACACCTTTGTTCTTGAGCTTGAACTCGGCGACTCCGCCGGCGTCGAACTTGAGGTGTTTCGGCCTGGCTTTCGCCTTCGCGGCTTTCCTCGGAATGATGTGCCATGGAAGATGGATCGGAAAGACGCCATCGTCGAGCGTGATATAGCCGTCGAATTCCATGGCGGTTAGAAGCGAAGGATTCGCACCGCCCGAGCCAGAGTGCAGAAAGTTCCCGCTGAGAAGCTCGCCGTCGATCTCGATTTTCACGTTGAACGTCTTGTCGTTGCCGTCTTTTACTTTGACCTTCTTTGGCACTTTGATCTTGACGGCACCGCTCGCCTCGTCGTCCGCGAAGCGGAAGCTCGCGAAGACATCGTACTCGATGTCCGAGCTGGAGTAGTTCCGCACCCGAACTTTCTTCTTGATCACGGGACGCTTGAACTTGCCTATGCCTCTGGCCTTCTTTTTCGACACTTCGTGGAACCCAAAGCTGAGTGCGGCGGGATGGCTCGGATCATTGTCGTCCCATGCGGCCGCAGGCGCCGCCCAGGCGCGATCCACGCGAACCTCGCCGCTACCGATGCGGCTGATCGCTGCGGGCGGACCGCCGCCCTCATTGGCGATATTCGTCTCGGCGGTGTTCATGAGACGCGCTTTGACTTCAGCGGGGCGGAGAGCGGGATAGGCTTGTATCAACAAAGCAGCGGAGCCGGCAACCATTGGCGTGGCGCCCGAAGTGCCGCCGAACGGCGTCACGCCGGCACCCGTGCCGACTTCGGCGGACACCGACGCTCCCGGGGCTCCGATCTCGGGCTTGATGCGGAAGTCCTGATATTGAGGGCCCCGAGAGGAGCTACCCCCCATCGTCATGACCAGCGGAACCGCGACCGCGGGATCGAATCTCGCGGCCACGCCCGTACCGAGTTCACTCTTGATCGTTAGTGAGTCGTTTTGGCTAATCATGAATCCCGGAATCCCAGGAAGTGGACCCGCGCCGAAACTTCCGGCGAATGGATCGCCCGGCGCGACTAATCCGATGATGCCAACTAGGCCGCCACCGGCTTCGACGTTTTGGATCTTGGTGCTAAAAAAGCAGCCGCCACGATCGACGAGCACGATTTTCCCGGTGAGCGAGCCTAGTGGGAATGGGGACGGCCCGACGCTCGGGTCAGGGCCGGTCGAGCAACCGTCGAGGCCTCCGCCCGCTCCATCGCCGTATTGAACCGGCCTGGCAAGGACGCCCGCGAGCGGTGCCGACCAAGGCTGGAACACGGTTTCGTAGAGCCCGGCGATCGTGCCCGGCGCGGTGATCTCCATGAGCGGTAGGAACGAGCTCGGGACCGCCGTCTGCGCGACCGACAGCGCCGTCGGCGCAGCCGAAGGAGAAGCCAGCACGAATGGTTTGTCCGAGCCGTTGCCCGCACGCACGGTGAGCCCGGAGCGCTCCTCGAGCCTATCCGCGAAGAAGTGCGCGCCATGGATGCCGGTCTTCCGGTTTACGACGTGAAGCCGATGGACGAGCATCTGCGGATTGCGCTGGCACCCGCGCGCGTCGGTGCGTCGCTTCTGGGTTCGTTTGCGTTTCTCGCACTCGGGCTCGCGGCCGTGGGGCTCTACGGCATGCTTGCATTCGCGGTCGCGCAGCAGAGCTTCGAGATCGGCCTCCGTCGCGCGCTTGGCGCCCGGGGACGGGACATCCTGGTGAGCGTCTGGCAGGGAATGCGGCTCGCGCTCTTTGGCGTAAGTATCGGGCTCGTGCTGAGCGTTGGTCTAGAACGGCTGACCGCCAGTCTGCTATACGGGATCGAGCCGCTTGACCCGATGGTTTTTGCGTTTGCTGCGCTCGTGCTTGCGGGAACGGCGCTTCTGGCGAGCTATGTGCCTGCACGGCGCGCGACGCAAGTGGATCCTATTGTTGCGCTTCGCGCCGAGTAGCATTCAGCATTCAGCATTCAGCATTCAGGAATATTAATCCGCAGCTCGCTTCATTTCTTTCGCGTGCTATGAGGCTTCGTCAACGGCCTCAGATACTGAATGCTGACGACTGGTATATGATTCGGGGCCATGCGGGTCATTGGCTTCCTCCTTCTTGGTATCTTCTGCGCCTCCTCATTGTCGGCTTGGGATCGGTTTGGGCATCTGCTCGTGGGTGCGATGGCTTGGGAGCACATGGAAGACACGACGCGGGCGGCGGCGGTCGAGCTTTTGAAGAGCGCGCCTTCGGATGCGGGGCTCGCGCTACTCGCGCTCTCGCCGCGGGATCTGTTCCTGCACGCCGCTTACTGGCCCGATGTCGTCCGTGACGAAGCGTGGCCTGCGCGTAAAGAAGCTTACGATCGGCCGACCTGGCACTACGTTAATCACTTTTGGCGTGACGGCGAACCGCTTCCGGAGACGGGGACATTGGGCGAGCTCCTCGAGCGCCTGAACGTGCTCGGGCGCGGTCTCGATGGCGGGGTGGAGGTCTCTTGGCTTCTTCATCTTGTTGGCGACGTCCATCAACCTCTGCACTCGAGCAGCCGCGTGACGGATCGGGAGCCAGAGGGCGATCGTGGTGGCAACGACTTTGGGCTCGATGACTTCGAGACCTCCAACCTTCACGCCTATTGGGACACGATCCTGAAACGCATCCATCGCAAGCGACACAGCGAGAGCTCCACCGCGTGGGTGTCCCGTGTGGCACGAGAGCTTATGGAATCTCACCCGCCTGAATCGCTTCGCGACGCGATCGCGGTCGCTGGCTTCGAGGCGTGGTCGAAGGCCTCCGCCGAGATCGCGATGACGCGCGCCTATCCCGAATATCTGAGCCGGGACGCCGTGCCGCCGGCCGGTTATGAGGCCGAGGCCTCGGAAATCGCTTCGAAGCAGGTTGCGCTCGCGGGCTATCGCCTCGCGCGTCTTCTCGATGACCTCCTCCAGTAAGCTCGCGCGCTTTGTCGCGCACATGGATGGGCTCTACGAGTATGACCGCGAGCCGGTCTCGCGCGACGATCTGAAGCCCGGCCGCTACTTCGCGGGCCTCTTCGCCGGCGAGCACGTGGCGGCAACGGAGTTCGTGATCGGCGCTTTTTTCGTTCTTCATGGGGTCGAGCTCAGAGACCTCGTCTTTGGTCTTCTGCTCGGAAACTTGCTGGCTGTTTTGTCCTGGACGTTCGTGTGCGCCCCCATCGCCACCGACACGCGGCTCACGCTCTATTGGTACTTGAGACGCATTGCCGGCCCCGCTGCTTACCTTCGTCTACAACATTGCCAATGCGGTCCTTTATTGCGTTCTCGCGGGTGCGATGATTGCCATTTCGGCGACGGCGCTCGGCCTTGCTTTCGACATCGCGACGCCCGCTTTGACCGACATGTACCCCAAAGCACGCTGACGGTCTGCTATTTCATGCCTCTTCACCTCTACTATCGTTGGCTGCCGGGCTATGGGATCGCGATCGCCGCCTATCTCGCGTTGCGTTTGCGAACGCTCTCCGGAAATACGGCATGACGTCTTGCGCGAAGAGGTCGACGCCGTCGAGCGCCGGGAAGTCCATGAACCAGAGCATGAAATGCGTCACGCCGAGATCGGGGGGAATCTAGGCCGCTAGGCGGAAAAACAATGTACTATGGCGCTATGGTGCATACCTTGAGAATCCGTTGACGACTTGCGTATTGGGACCAACTTGAACCAGGAACTCGCCGCGCCTACAATCCCGTTCGGTGTGAACGCCGATGACGGGCACGAACCGAGGGTAGGGTATCGAAGACGATGATGAAGCGCTTACCGACGTATTCGTATCTCACTTTTGTGGGCGTACTGTTCACCGCCACCATCGTCCGGGCTCAGGCCACCGGGGCACCCGCGTCGCTCCAGTTTAGCTTTTCCAACCCGGGGGCGCGCAGCCCTCGGGTTCGGTGGCGCTTTCGTGGCTCTGGCCGACGACGCTACCGCCGCGGTCGCCAATCCCGCGGGTCTCGTGCAGCTCTCGAGGCCGGAAGTGTCGCTGGAGGGGCGGCTTTGGAACTACTCGACGCCTTTCCCGGAAGGAGGAAGAATCTCGGGGCAGCCCACTGGCAATCTTCTTGACAATTCAAGCGGGCTTCGGACCGGAGTCTCCTCCGAGACGCTAGCTGGCCTGTCGTTTATCTCGTTCGTCTATCCGCACGAGAAATGGTCGCTGACCGTCTACCGACACCAATCAGCCAATTTCGAGGCCCCTACCGAAACCCAGGGGCTCTTCAGCGATCCGATCCCCTTGAACGACCTCATCTTCCGGGTGTCTGCGCAGCAGGTTGGGGAGACGCTTCGAATCGGTGCTTTCCGCACGTTCACTGACATCGAAATATCGACCTATGGAGTGGCTGGTGCCTATAGTTTGACGGAGACGTTCAGTCTCGGTGGGGGGTTTCTTATTTCGATGGGACTTTCACCAGCACAGCCGCAGTCTTCGCCGCTATCGACCCGACTCTACCCGATGGCCCATTCGGCCGGAACGCCTATGCCGAAGAAGCACGGGTCGCCTCGGCCGAGACGACCACCATTGACAACTCCGACTGGGGTTTTACGGGGGGGTTCCTGTGGAACGTTACCGGACAATGGAGCGTCGGAGGATCCTACCGCGAAGGCCTGAAGTTTGAGCTGAATCAACAAGTTTCTTCCGGACCAATCCTCGAGTCCTTTGTCCCTGTAGGCACTCCTCTTGTTTCCGACACGAGTCCCCTCGAGTTTCCCGATGTTTACGGTCTGGGGGTCGCCTTCAAGTCCCATAACGGGGTGGTGACCGCCAGTTTCGAATGGGATTACGTTCAATATTCGAGCTTCGTCGAAAGCCTCAACCCGGTTCCCCCACGAGGCGCGCGACACCGAAATCCATCACAAAGGGCTCTTCCTTCTCGTCGATGAGAATGTTCGTGGGCTTGATGTCGCGGTGCAAAACGTTCTTCGAGTGGGCCGCGCCGAGAGCGCGGGCGAGCTTTTGCGCGGTGCGGAGGATCGTCAGAAGCGGGAGCGGCGCCTCGTTCTTGATCTTTTCTGCTAGCGTGACACCGTTGACCCATCGCATGGTGAGGTAGGTTTTCCCATCGTCCTCGCCGAGGCTGTACATGCGGAGGATGTTGGGATGAGCGATGTCCCTGGACAGGAGAATCTCCTGGTGGAAACGCTCGAGTGCCGTTTCGTTTTTGAAGTATTCGCGGCGCAGGACCTTAACGGCGATCTTCATATGAAGCAATCGATCGAAGGCTTGGTAAACGATACCTGTGGCCCCCTCGCCCACCTGCTGTAGGAGGTCGTAGCGATCCTTGATAGAGCCCAGAACACGGTCGTGGGTGCGGGTTTCGTCTTCGGAACCGACAGACGGCATCCGCCGGCTTTGGTCGATATCGACGTCTGAGCGCTCTTTCCTTTCCAAGTGCTTCAACCAATGACGGAAGAAGTAGTTGGCGAGGACTAAACGGCGCTCCTCGTCTCGGCGGATAAAGCCGAGATTCTCCAGCCGATGCAAGCTGTCCTTGGTCAGGTCCGACGTGATCGAAAGGCTTTCGTGAATGGAGTCGCTGGTGGCGGCGGACTGCGTTGCTAGCACATGGATGATGCCGCGGTCAATCTCGGAGAGCATTTCGAAGTCGACGGAGAAGAAAAAGCTCACCATGCGATCTGAGGCGACCTGCCCGAGGGCCTCTTCTAAATCACCCATCTCCAGGTACCGCTTGCAAACTAGCTGGATCAAGTACGGATGGTTGTCACAGCGGCTACGGATCCGCTCGACGGTCTCGTCCTCGAATCGAGGTGCCCCGTTCTGAAGTTGGGTTTGACGGATGAGCGCGCGGGCGTCCTCATCAGTCAGGGTGTGGATGTACAGGGGCGGCGCAAAGCCGTGAAGGAACGGCGATGTGTCTTCTTTCTGTTCCGCGAGTTTCCAGAGTCGAATCGTCGACGCGAGAACAGAGCGGATATCGTCGTGTGATTGAAGAGCCCGACGAAGCTTTCGTAAAAGGGAAGGATCCTTGTGGTTGAGCTGGATGAGCGCCTCGACCTCATCGCATAGAAGTAGCAGGCGCAGTCCTTTCGATCGCATCCGACGTCGCAATGCGCCGAGCGACGTGAATAGATCTTGGGATTCAACGTCTTCGAGAGCGACACCGACTTCTAAAAACCGATCCTCGGCGTCGAGCAGCATCTCTCGAAAATCCGCGTGGAGCTCTTCTGGCTCGTCGGCGCCCTGAAGGTCCCAGAATAAGGGGAAAAATCCGCGCTTCGAGTCTGCAGTAACGTGCTCGAGCTGCTTCAAGAGCGACGTCTTCCCGAGTCGGCGCGTGCCGAGAAGCCTAGGTGCGTACCCGCGCTCCAGAGTCCCCTTTTCTCTCGAGCGCTTGATTGAACTGGGCAATCGCCTCCGTCCAGTTTTGCTGCTCGAGCGCTTCCTCTCCCTTCGCATAGTGCTCGTACCACGGATTGGCTGTGCTTGTCCCACCGAGCAAGATCGAGAGAACGAAGATATGGAAGCACGTTCGAAGATTCCTCGCGCGCAAAAAGGAAGGTAATCCCTTTGACGTAAGGAGGAACGGCGAGTGGTTCACATCACCTCTTTGAACGGATAGTAGTGCAGTGGCGAGCGGGCGAGCAAACTCCCGGTTTCGACGCGCTCGATTCGGTGCTTTCTCAGAAGCTGTATATCGCCGACAGCGAGACCGTATCTGCGATACTGGACAGATCGACACCGACATCAATCTGGAAATTCCGAAAAGCCAAACCGATGCCGGTGGCAAAGTGGAGCTGGTCTTCGCCGGCACTTACGAGGGCGCGGCATAATGGGTCGTCTCCAACGAAACGGAGTCGGTGATCGGGCTCCCACCACCCGCCGACACGAAGCGCGATAACGGGCGCGGACTGGAGGAAGGCATACTCAAACCCCACGCGAAGCTCATTGCCATCATCCAGCGCCACATCTCCGATATCTATCACGTCCGGGCATCACGCGAACCGGGATTTTCCTGGGTACTCCGAACTATGCATCGCCTGAGCAAGCGAAGCTCTTATCTCTCGACCCTCGCTCCGATCTCTACTCCCTCGGTGTAGTGATCTTCGAAATGGCCACCGGAACCCGGCCCTTCGAGGCCGACGACGCCAAAGAGGTGCTCGAGCTTCACAAGACGGCGACACCGCCCGACGCGAGAGACGTCGAATCCTCCGTCCCGGAGGGTCTCGCGCGGATCATCCGTCGCTGCCTCGCGAAGGATCCTGACGAGCGTTATCCGAACGCTGAAGCATTAGGCGACGCGCTGGGGTCTTTGCAGCCGTAGATATCCACGTCACTCACCAGAAACTGAGAATCGCTGATACCGACGCCGTATCGATCAGCTCTATTGGTACTTGAGACCCATCGCCGGCCCCGGGCTCACCTTCGTTTACAACATTGCGAATGCCGTCCTTTACTGCGTTCTCGCGGGTGCGATGATTGCCGTTTCGGCGACGGCGCTCGGCCTTGCTTTCGACATCGCGACGCCCGCTTTGACCGACATCTACCCCAATAGTCTCGCATGGGTGTTGACGACCTTCTCCATCGGCACGGTCATCACGGTCTTTGCCATTCTCGGCTTCGAAAAGCTCAGCCGGTTCGCGGGCTATCTGGCGCCGTGGATCTTCCTTGCGTTCCTTGCAGGTGCGGCCGCTTCGCTTCCGAAGCTCGGGGTGTCGGATCTCGGAAGCTTTCTGAGCGTCGCCAGCACGAAGATCTGGAACGGCGTCCCGAGCGAAGGCCAAGAGAAGTTCGGGTTTTGGCACATCACGTTTTTTGCCTGGTTCGCGAAGCTCGCGATGCATATCGGGCTTTCCGATATGGCGCTCTTTCGCTACGCGCGACACTGGAGCTACGGCCTCTATTCGGCAATCGGCATGTATATGGGACACATTTCGGGCTGACCGAAGACTGGAGCCTAAATGTCAACGGCGAGTCGGTACCGCAACAAGGCTACATCACCGACGAGCTCACCGAATACGCCGTCGACTGGCTAGAGACCCGCGACGAGGGTCGACCGTTCCTGCTCTACCTGTCGCACAAGGCCGTGCACGACAACTTCACGCCGTCGGAGCGGCACGTCGGGCGCCACGCCGATGAGCCGTTTCCGATTCCCGTCACCCAGCCGAACACACCGGAAAACTACGCTGGCAAGCCGATGTGGGTGTACAACCAGCGCAACAGCTGGCACGGGGTAACGAACGATTACCCGCCGTTCACCAAGAAGCTTACGGTCCGCGGTCTAACGCTGGTCGCGCAGACGACACTTCCGACGCGTTCATGCACTGGACGCAGTCGGTCCCAACGTTCAGAATGGCGCGACCCATCTGGAATTACGCTGGCCGCAACCGCCAAAAGGAGACGACCATGACCACACGGGATCTCGAGACGACACGGCGCCGATTCGTTGCCTACTTCGCGAGCGCGGGTCTCGCACCAACGTTGCTGCCGGGCGTGCTCTGGGCGCTCGTACAGGAAGAGCCGGCAGGACCCATCACGAGCGCCATGCTGACCGACGCGCTGGCGGTAGCCGGCCTTGCGTTCTCCGAGGAGCACCGCGACGAAATGCTGGAGGGGCTGAACCGCAACCTCGAGCGCTACGAGGCGCTCCGCGCGATCGAGATCGACGACGCCATCGCTCCACCGATGTACTTCAGCCCGATCGTACCAGGGACTCGGCTCGACCGCGAAGTGCGCCCGTTCCGGATGAGCGACCCACCGCCCATCCGCCGTTCCGCCGAGCTCGAGGACGTCGCCTTCTGGCCGTTGACGCACCTCGCGGAGCTCGTGAGAACCCGACAAGTCACTTCGGTCGAGCTGACGGAGATGTACCTCGCGCGACTCCACCGGCACAATCCGCTCCTCAACTGCGTCGTGACCTTCACCGACGCGCTCGCGCTCGAGCAAGCGCGCGCGGCGGACCGCGAGATCGCTGCCGGACGCTACCGGGGACCGCTCCACGGCATCCCGTGGGGCTGCAAAGACATCATCGCGGTGCCGGGATACCCCACCACTTGGGGCTCGAACGCGTTCAAGGAACAAGTGATCGAGACCGAAGCCACCGTCGTGCGGCTGCTGCGCGAAGCGGGCGCGGTGATGTTGGCCAAGCTTGCGACCGGTGAGCTGGCCGGTGGCGACCGATGGTTCGGAGGTCGCACGAACAGCCCGTGGGACCCCAGCATGGGGTCGAGCGGATCGTCGGCCGGCCCTGCCGCGGCGCCCGCCGCCGGCCTGGTCGCCTTCGGCATCGGGACCGAGACGAGTGGATCGATCCTGAGCCCGTCTACGCGTTGCGGCGTGACTGGCCTGCGACCGACCTTCGGCCGCGTAAGCCGGTACGGAACGATGACGCTCTCGTGGACGCGCGACCGGATCGGACCGATGTGCCGGACGGCCGAGGATTGCGCGGTCGTATTACACACGATCGCGAAGACCGACGAGCAAGATCTCAGCGTGATCGATCTGCCGTTCAGCTGGGACGCCCGCCGCGATATTCGACCGCTGCGGATCGGCTACCTGGCCCCCGCGTTCGAGGAAGAAGGCCGGTATGCCGCCTGGAAGCAGAACGACGCGGCCGCTCTCGACGAGCTGCGGGGGATCGGCTTGACGCTCGAGCCGTTCGAGCTGCCCGCGTTCCCGACGGACGCCGCGACGAGCGCGAACGGCGCCGAGTCGGGCGCATTCTTCGACGCGTTCCTTCGGAGCGGCCGGGACGCTGAACTCGGGAACCAAAGGCGGGCACACGGACACCGCCGAAGCCGCCTGATCCCTGCGGTCGAGTTCCTCCAAACCCAGCGTGTCCGCGCCATGATCATGCGCCAGCTCGCCGACGTCGTCTCGAAATACGACGTCTACATTGCGCCGTACATGCAGCCGCGCCCGCCGCGCGACGAGAACGCGCCGCCTCCCCCGCCTCCCCCGCCCGGCCCGATCCGCGATCATTTCGCGGTGGCCAACCTGTGCGGCTATCCCGCGCTGTCGGTGCCCAACGGGTTCGACGAAAAAGGCCGCCCCACCGGCATCACGTTCCTCGGCCGGCTATACGCGGAGGCGGAGGTGCTGGCGGTAGCGAAGGCCTATCAGGACGTGGCACGCTGGCACGAACGCAAGCCCGCACTTTTGGCGTGATCCGAGCGCGCGGGTCGCAGCATCCCCGTCGGCGCGGAATATACCAATAACCTGCCGGATATCCGCGAGCAGGTCGATCTCTGGACCGAGCATCCGCCGCGCGCCCGACGTGAGCCCCCGTCTACCTGCGGCTGCTGGGCCCGAACCAATGGCTCCCCGACAGCGTGCTACCTGGGTTCAAAGACACGCTTGACCTGTGGTTTCGACAGCTCGGTGCGCTCGCGCGCACGCTGCTCGGAGTGCTCTCCCTCGGCCTCGGCTTTCTGCAGGGTCACTGCGAGTCCGAGACGCAAGAACTTTCGCCTCCCGCTGAAATCGCCTCAGGCGTTCTTCGTTCTCGGCGAACTCTTCCGGCAGGACCTTGATCGCCACATCCCGTCCGAACTTCCCATCCCTGGCCCGATACACCTCTCCCTGTACGCCTTTCCCAATGGGCTCGAGAATCTCGTAGTGGGCGAGTTTGTGGCCGGGTATGAGTGACATTTCAAGGCGACGATGTTACGACAATGGTGGCTAGTGGGTAACCAGGTCCCGTGCGCGCCCCGAACGGATTCATGCACCAACCCCCGCTCATGCGCTAGAAGCGCAACTCAGACTCCCACAACCGCAGCCTGTTTCCTAGAACCGCAGCTCATGCTACGAGACACAGCCATGAGCTCTATCCGTCGGGTGCTCATGGCTTTGGTGCTAGATTCCGTCTTCTCCGTGAGCCGGCGCCTGTTCGACTTACCGCTTCAGGAGAAACAGCTCCATCGATAAGCGCAACTCCCGGCACGTTCGAGGATGGGAGGAAGTCGGGGCGGAATACACCCACAACCGGCCGGATATTTGAACACCTGGATCATCGAGCGGCTGAATTTGACCTTCCGGCAAAGCTCGGCATAGCTTTCGAGACGAAGCGCCTACCTCGCATTGCGTTTGCGACCGCTCACCGGAAATGCGGCATGACTTCTTGCGCGAAGAGCTCGACGCCGTCGAGCGCCGGGAAGTCCATGAACCAGAGCATGAAATGCGTCACGCCGAGATCCGTGTATCCCTTCAAGCGGTCCACGATCACATCCGGTGTTCCGATGAGGAACTCTTTTTCGAAATCACCGCGCGAGCTGTAATTCTCGAGAGCGGGGTTCGTCGCCTTCATCTGGGCGAGGATGTCCTCGTCGCTTCTCTCCGCAGGCGGTAGCGTCAGCGTCAGCGTCTTTATCCACTCGAAGCACGCGTCGATCTCAGCGTCGGTGCGGCACACGAGAATCTGCGTCTCGAGCGACAGTCCCATCGTCGACATGTCTCGCCCTATCGCGTCACAGGCCGAAGAAATGGTCTCGACCTTTTGTCGGAACCCTTCGACGGAGGCCGGCATCGAGTTGAACATATCGGCGTGCTTGGCGATGGCCTTCACCATGACAGGATTGTTCGCCTCTCCCATCCAGATCGGGGGGAGCGGTTTCTGAACCGGCTTGGGCGCACAAAGCGTGTCTTCGACTTTGTAGAAGCGTCCGTCGAAGCTGAAACGCTCTTCGCGCAGCATCCCTTTGATAATCGTGAGCCCCTCTTCCATCTTGGCTGCGCGCTCGTCGTCGGAGGCTTCGAGCTCGAATCCATAAGCGTCGAACTCGGCGCGGCGCCAGCCGTAATCGTAAAAAAGAAGGTTCTCCTGTCGTTTCGGGGGATCTGATTTGTGTTGGAGGGCATGGCCTATGGACGCTGCCGCGATTGTGGAAAACGCCGGAAACTCCGGGCGAGAGAGGCGTTTAGGGAAAGGTTGTGAGCACGTACAAACGTGGAGCGGCGTTTTCCACAATCGCTTGGAAAACGCTTCGCGTTTCCCACGAGCGCCCACAGGCAGTCGTGAGCAAGGTCTGAACGACCAGAACCGTGGGGGCGTTTCCCACAGCCTCGTCTCCCGCTGAGGGGCAGTGGCATTTGGTGAGGCCCGTGGGTTGAGAGGGTAAGCCATGTGTAGATGCGCATCGGCGAGAACGCTAGAATCTTTTTTTCCGAAAGAGAAAAGAGCGTTCCCGCGATGCGCGTTACTACGTTAGTCAACAAGCTCATCGGATTGCAAGGCCTGTGGGTCCGAGGTTTCCACTTCCAGGCGGACAAAGCCAGAGTGGTGGTGGATGTAGTACCACGGAGGAGGAAGCCTCTGTGCGGGATTTGCGGACGAAAGGTCCGCAAGAACAAAGATCGCTACAATCGCTACTGGCGGCACTTGGACCTGTTCGGAGTCCGGACCTATCTTCGCTACTCGATCCGACGAGTGGTATGTCGGCGGTGTGGAGTGGTCAGAGAAAAGGTGCCTTGGGCCGACAAGGGAAGCCGCTTTACCAAAAGCTTCGAACAAGAGGTAGCGTGGCTGGCACAGAGGACGGACGTCAGCGCCGTAGCGAACTATTTCCGAGTGACGTGGCGTTCGGTGCGACGGATCATCCAGCGAGTGGTTGCCGAGCAGCGGGATGAGCGGCGCGAGCTCGATGGATTGCGGGTGATTGGGATGGACGAGATCAGCTACCGCAAACGCCACAAGTACTTAACCCTAATCGCAAATAAACGTCACCGTGTCTGAGGTCTTTGGCCCCGTGAATGGCACCTTTTCCAGGTTCTGCATACACCGTGCAGAATCACCTATAGTGGCGGCGAGCGGGTGCCCCAGCACGAGCTTCTCGCCTGTGCCCAGTGCGGCTGTTTCGCGTTTTCGTGCTTCGAAGATTTTGCGATTAGGGTTAACAGTGGTAATAGACCATCTCAGCGGCCGGGTCGTCTGGGCGGGAAAGGAGCGCAAGGCCAAGACGCTGCTGCGGTTTTTCCGCAAGCTCGGACCACAAAGAGCCGCGGAGCTCGAAGCGGTCAGCATGGACATGTGGGAGCCGTACATAACTGTCGTCGGCAAAAAGGCTCCTCAGGCACGGGTGATCTTTGACCGCTTCCACATCGTCAAGCATCTGAACGAGGCCGTGGATAAGACCCGGCGCGAGCTGGTGCGCGAGCTCAAAGCCCTCTGTGCCAACATCGCTGAGACACTTCGCCCCTTGAAATTAGTGTAGAGGGCGGAGGAGGATCAATGCATGAGTATGTTGATTGAGAGAGAGACCTCGGCGGGATCGGAGGGAGCCCGTAGGGCGACTGGAGATCCCGCCGGCCGCGATGCGGGGGGGGTCCCGGATCCCGAAGTGAGCGAGCAAGCGAAGCGTCGACGCTTTACCGCGGAGTACAAGCTGCGGATAGTGCGTGAGGCCGATGCCTGCAAGGGTGACGGTGACGTTGCTGCTCTTCTGCGTCGAGAGGGCCTGTACTCGTCGCATTTATCGAGTTGGCGCCGCCAACGTGACGAGGTCGCCAAAGCGGGGTTGGCGTCGAGAAAGCGAGGCCGGAAGGCAAAGGCCGAGGATCCACGGGTCAAGGAGCTCGAGCGCGAGAACGCCCGGCTCCAACGTCGCCTGGCTCGGGTGGAGACGATGTTGGAGACCCAAAAAAAAACCTCCGAATTACTGGGGGTCCCCCTGAATCCACTCGACAGCTACGAGAACGACTGATGGTGGCGGCCGAGGAGCTGGCGGGGCAGATTGGGCAGACGACGGAAGCCTGCGAGGCTCTGGGTGTGGCTCGTTCCACGCTGTATCGCAGGCGCCAGGTGACGCCCGAACCGAAGCGGCGTCCTCGGCCGCACCGAGCCCTCGACGAGACTGAGCGCGAGGAAGTCCTCGGGGCCTTGCACTGTGAGCGGTTCGTCGACAAGGCGCCCGCCCAGGTGTGGGCCACGCTTCTGGACGAGGGAACCTACCTCTGCTCGATTCGCACGATGTATCGGATTTTGGAGGAGCACGGCGAGGTCCGAGAGCGCCGGAACCAACGGCGCCATCCGAACTACACGAAGCCGGAGCTGCTGGCCGAAGCGCCCAACCAGGTTTGGTCGTGGGATATTACGAAGCTTCGTGGCCCCGTCAAGTGGACCTACTACTACCTCTACGTCATCCTCGACATCTTCTCCCGCTACGTGGTTGGCTGGATGCTGGCTCACCGAGAAAGTGCGGCGCTCGCGCAACGCCTCATCGCCGAGAGCTGTCGCAAGCAGGACATTGAACCCGACCAGCTCACCCTTCACGCGGACCGTGGCAGCTCGATGAGAAGCAAGCCCGTGGCTCTGCTCCTGGCTGACCTCGGAGTTACCAAGACCCACTCCAGACCTTACGTCTCGAACGACAATCCCTACTCCGAGTCCCAGTTCAAGACGATGAAGTACTGTCCTCAGTTTCCGAGCCGTTTTGGTTCCGCCGAAGACGGCCGGCTGTTCTGCGGCGGTTTCTTCGACTACTACAACTACGAGCACCGGCACTCAGGAATCGGCTTCATGACGCCGGCCGACGTTCACTATGGTCGCGCCGAACAGCTCACCACCGCTCGGCGCCAGATCCTTCTCGAAGCTCATCGGACTCATCCCGAACGCTTCGTTCGCGGAACGCCACAACCTCCCGTTTTGCCTCCTCAGGCTTGGATCAACCCGCCGACGGAGAAAACGACGCTCCTGAATGCCGCACAAGCCACTCTCGCGGCGGCGTCCATACCTGGGGTACCCCCTTTTTCTGCTCCACGAAACGAGATCTCGATCGATGCAGATGTGGACCGCACCGGCGCCACGAGCCTCCCGACGCTAATCGAGGCTCACTAAATGCAGCTCGCGAGTGTCTCAAAGTTGTTGACACGTACCGCCGGCGCAACCTCAAGAACACCAAGTTTCCCCTTCTCAAGGCCAAACACAACCGCAGCGCGAAAGACAAACGGGTGCTCCGCGAGCAGGTGCGAGCTAATCGTCGCCTCTACCGCGCCATGCTTCTGCGCGACGACTTCATGGACCTCTACACCTACAAAACCGAGACATGGGCCAAGAAGTTTCTCCGAGGATGGCTGCGGCGCGCTATGAGCTCGAGGATAGAGCCCGTCAATGCGCTCCAACCAGGTGCCGACTCTTGCGCTGATCGGAGAAATCGATCCCAACAAAAGGGACGTCGATAGGATGGTCGGCGTGATGTCCAACCTGGAGGTCGTCGTGATCCCGGGGGCAGATCATGGCGCCGCTTTGCGAGCCGCCATGTTCCTCGAACAGACGCTAAAGTTCCTCGCGAAGCATCGCTAGTTCGATGTCGCCGTGTCAGCGTAGCTTCGGTCTGTCGCGCCGAGCAGCTTTGCTGGCGCTATCCATGGGCGGCGATAGAGCCCTATAACTATGAGTTCGAGCGGACGGCACAGAGGCTTCGGTGAAGTATGAGCTATCGTGAAACAATCGCAACTTCGGCAACGCTTTCGCGGTGCCGCCGCTCAACTCAACGTTAGCTGGATCTGACAGCCCCCAACCGTGACTAGATGAAACAGGAGAACATGATGAAAGACAATCTCACGAAGCGCCTGGCCGCCGCTACGCTCGCTTTCGCGCTGTGTGCACCGACCGTCCAAGCGCAGGATTCGCCGAAGATGAAGATGACTACCCCTGTCCCACAGGGGATCACTACGGCGGACTCGGTGGAGACACGCCTGGGGACATTGAAGTTCACTGATGGCTTCCCGGACGATGCGACCATCGAGAAGGTATTGGACAACCTCGATTTCCAGCGAGGCGTGCAAGCCGTTCTGGCCGCCATTCCGGCTGCATCACTGCATGCCATGCGTGAAGGAATTCGCACCTTTGGCCCCGACAACACGTCTGCGATCATCTTTGAGCAGCTGATGGACTCCAAGGCGCTGTTTCTCACTGCCAACACTTCATCCGTCTATTGCATGATGTGGCTCGATGTGAAGAACGGCCCGATGGTCATCGAGACGCCCCCTGACGTGCTTGGGATTGTTGACGATGCCTGGTTCCACTTCGTTACTGACTTCGGCAGGGTGGGTCCTGATAAGAATAAAGGTGGCAAGTTCCTCATTCTGCCTCCCGGCTACGATAGTGATGTTCCTGAAGGCTACTTTGTTGGCCGTACCCGCACCTTCGGAAACTGGGTCATCTGGCGTGGGTTCCAAGTAGATGGAGACCCCAAGCCTGCGGTTGAGGTGACCAAGAAGCTGTTTCGCGTCTATCCGTTGGCGAGTAAGGACAATCCGCCAAAGATGAAATTCTCCAATGCTTCGGGCATTGCCTTCAACACCCTTCATGCCATGGACTACACCTTCTTCGAGGAAGTGAACGCAACCGTCCAGTATGAGCCCGCCGAATCGATGGGTCCGGAAACCCTTGGAGCCCTTGCCTCCATCGGGATTCAAAAAGGCAAGCCCTTCGCGCCGGATGCGCGTATGAAGAAAATCCTGGAGGAGGCCGCAGACGTGGGCACTGCCACGGCACGCGCCCTGACCTTCCGCCATCCGGACAAGCTTCAGCGCTACTACCCAAACAGCGCGTGGGGAACTGCCTTCGTCGGGGGCAGCCACGAGTTTATGGACAATGGCGCTCACCGGCTCAATGCCCACTCCTTCATGCTCTTTTACGCCACCGGCATCACCCCAGCTATGGCCTTGAAACTGCGGGGTAAAGGTTCAAAATACGCTCTCGCATTTGTTGATTCTGAAGACAACGCACTCGACGGGAGTCCATGTTGCAGACCGACCAGCAGTTCCCGAGTCTTGGCAGTCAGAAGAAAGGCGTCGTGATCAATCTGGATGGGTCGGTGGACGTCTACTTTGGCCCCGAGGCACCAACAGGCAAGGAGAGCAACTGGATCCAGACCATTCCCGGCAAAGGGTGGAACACCATTTTTCGCCTCTATGGCCCGTTGGAGCCGTGGTACGAGAAAACCTGGAGACCGGGTGAGATAGAGCTGGTGAAGTAAACGTAGGTGACCAGCTAACAATCGGTTGCAACGGACGGCGCTGGCGCGCCGCCGCTGAACCGAGGCGTTATCCCGATTGGTAGACTTACGGAACGACGGCGCGTTAAACTGGGTGCACAGGTGGATAGATGAGTACTGAGCCGTTCGTTGCGCAGTTTCGGGAGTTATCGTCGGACGAGAAGATTCGGCTTGTCCAGGAACTGTGGGACGAGATCGCAGAGGAAGTGAGCCGCAGGCCGCTGTCCGAGTCGCAGCGTCGTCTTTTGGATGAACGCCTTGCTGATGAAGAGCAGAATCCCGACGATGTTGAGCCTTGGACGAAAGCGAAAGCCGATATTCTTCGGGACCTGTGACACTCGAGCTGCTCGTCAGGGGTCGCGCCAAAGCTGACATCCGACATGCAGCAAAATGGTACGAACAGCAGCGGGAGGGTCTGGGCAAGCAGTTCGTCGCGGAAGTGGACGCAGCGCTGGAGCGGATCGAGGCGAACCCCGAGCAATATCAGGTTCTTCACCGCAATATCCGACACGCAATCACTCGGCACTTTCCCTACGGCGTCTTTTACCGAATTCGTGGCAGCAAGATCAGCGTCTTCGCGGTAGTACATCTCCACAGAGAGGACCTCCACTGGAAAACTTAGCGTCTTTGAGGAAACGGGATAACAATCAGATCGAGCGGACGTGGCCTCTCTTCTTGAGAGATGGAAACACGGCATGAGACGTTCTGAGCTTCGGGTGGTCCGGTGCTGCTATGGGGCGGCCGGCCACGCCGCTCATCTGACCGTTATGCGTGCAAGTGAACAACGTGTTACTGAAGGCATCATGAGCACCGGAGCGCACGAAGGAAGTGCCGTACGCAAAACGGCGGGACCATCACACGAAGCGATTTCTCGACGTCAATTGCTGACAACACTGAGTGGCGGTGCCCTGGCGTCGCTCCTCTCGGCATGTTCTGCCGGTTCAAGGACCGAGTCGCCATCTACTCGCAGTGGAGAGAGCGAGGGTGCGGCACTCCATTACGCCAGTCTGAGGGAAGTCGCGCGATGGATCGAATCGAAGCAGATATCTCCCGTCGGTACGTGTCAACAACTTTGAGACACTCGCGAGCTGCATTTAGTGAGCCTCGATTAGCGTCGGGAGGCTTGTGGCGCCGGTGCGGTCCACATCTGCATCGATCGAGATCTCGTTTCGTGGAGCAGAAAAAGGGGGTACCCCAGGTATAGACGCCGCCGCGAGAGTGGCTTGTGCGGCATTCAGGAGCGTCGTTTTCTCCGTCGGCGGGTTGATCCAAGCCTGAGGAGGCAAAACGGGAGGTTGTGGCGTTCCGCGAACGAAGCGTTCGGGATGAGTCCGATGAGCTTCGAGAAGGATCTGGCGCCGAGCGGTGGTGAGCTGTTCGGCGCGACCATAGTGAACGTCGGCCGGCGTCATGAAGCCGATTCCTGAGTGCCGGTGCTCGTAGTTGTAGTAGTCGAAGAAACCGCCGCAGAACAGCCGGCCGTCTTCGGCGGAACCAAAACGGCTCGGAAACTGAGGACAGTACTTCATCGTCTTGAACTGGGACTCGGAGTAGGGATTGTCGTTCGAGACGTAAGGTCTGGAGTGGGTCTTGGTAACTCCGAGGTCAGCCAGGAGCAGAGCCACGGGCTTGCTTCTCATCGAGCTGCCACGGTCCGCGTGAAGGGTGAGCTGGTCGGGTTCAATGTCCTGCTTGCGACAGCTCTCGGCGATGAGGCGTTGCGCGAGCGCCGCACTTTCTCGGTGAGCCAGCATCCAGCCAACCACGTAGCGGGAGAAGATGTCGAGGATGACGTAGAGGTAGTAGTAGGTCCACTTGACGGGGCCACGAAGCTTCGTAATATCCCACGACCAAACCTGGTTGGGCACTTCGGCCAGCAGCTCCGGCTTCGTGTAGTTCGGATGGCGCCGTTGGTTCCGGCGCTCTCGGACCTCGCCGTGCTCCTCCAAAATCCGATACATCGTGCGAATCGAGCAGAGGTAGGTTCCCTCGTCCAGAAGCGTGGCCCACACCTGGGCGGGCGCCTTGTCGACGAACCTCTCACAGTGCGAGGCCCCGAGGACTTCCTCGCGCTCAGTCTCGTCGAGGGCTCGGTGCGGCCGAGGACGCCGCTTCGGTTCGGGCGTCACCTGGCGCCTGCGATACAGCGTGGAACGAGCCACACCCAGAGCCTCGCAGGCTTCCGTCGTCTGCCCAATCTGCCCCGCCAGCTCCTCGGCCGCCACCATCAGTCGTTCTCGTAGCTGTCGAGTGGATTCAGGGGGATCCCCAGTAATTCGGAGGTTTTTTTTTGGGTCTCCAACATCGTCTCCACCCGAGCCAGGCGACGTTGGAGCCGGGCGTTCTCGCGCTCGAGCTCCTTGACCCGTGGATCCTCGGCCTTTGCCTTCCGGCCTCGCTTTCTCGACGCCAACCCCGCTTTGGCGACCTCGTCACGTTGGCGGCGCCAACTCGATAAATGCGACGAGTACAGGCCCTCTCGACGCAGAAGAGCAGCAACGTCACCGTCACCCTTGCAGGCATCGGCCTCACGCACTATCCGCAGCTTGTACTCCGCGGTAAAGCGTCGACGCTTCGCTTGCTCGCTCACTTCGGGATCCGGGACCCCCGCCGCATCGCGGCCGGCGGGATCTCCAGTCGCCCTACGGGCTCCCTCCGATCCCGCCGAGGTCTCTCTCTCAATCAACATACTCATGCATTGATCCTCCTCCGCCCTCTACACTAATTTCAAGGGGCGAAGTGTCTCAGCGATGTTGGCACAGAGGGCGTTGAGCTTACGCAGACGATGCTGGAACGGATCGCCACTACCGATGGTCGCCTTAAGAGCTACGCCACCGTCGTGTCTGATCGCGCCCTGGCTGCTGCACGCACCGCTGAGCGGCAGATCGGCGCGGGGGAGTATCTGGGCCCGCTACATGGTGTTCCGATCGCCGTAAAGGATTCGTTCTACACGAGAGGGATCCGTACGATGGGGGGGCTTGCGGTCCTGCGAGAGCACGTGCCGGACTATGATGCGACCGTCGTGTCGAAGCTGAAAGCAGCCGGTGCCGTCATCCTGGGCAAGCTCAACCTGACCGAGGGGGCCTTGCCGGGTTATCAACGAGGTTTCGATATAGTGGTCCTTCATCGGAGAGGTAAACAACTTAAGGGCGTATCTGCGACCCAATCGCGCGGTTTGCCTCGTCCCTTGGGACGATGGCTTGCGCGTCTTTGCCGGTTCGTCGTGGAGACAAGAACTCGATGACATCGCCTGAGAATTTTCGTTTACGTGGGATGCGTAATGATGAGCGCCACATAACAATGCGATCGAGCGGACGGCACCAAGCTTCTAATGCGAGTAAGATACTTGATTGAGAGACGTTGCCCCTCGCAGTGACACCGTCTGTGCCGCCGCTCATCTCAACGTTAGAGGGTCAATTTGCTCATCCCGCCTTCGTCTGCCGTCGAATTCCAAATCGCCCCCGCTGTCTATGCCCATGCTAGGATGAAGCTATGAGCGTGACTGTAGACGAGCTTTTGCGCCAGGCCCTGGAATTGGATCCCAAGGCGAGAGAGGAACTTGCGACTTTGCTCCTCGAGAGCGTACCGGGTGAGTCGCAGGAGGAGGTGGACGCCGCATGGGACGCGACCATCCGCCGCCGCGTGCAAGAGTTAGAGTCAGGCGCGGTGCAGACGATTCCTTGGGAGGACGTCCGTCGAAAGCTCCTTCGGAGCGAGGGTGGCGCATAGCGTACGATTTCACCCCGAGGCCGCCGAGGAAGTGGAAGCTGCGACTGATTAGTATCGAGAACGGAGCGCGGAGGAGGCGGCTGGTTTCGTCGCCGAGTTGAATCACGCAATTGAGCGAGTTGCGGAACTTCCCGAAACCTGGCCGAACTATAAAGCCAACACCAGGAGGTTCATCTTTCGCGTGTATCCGTTCAGCCTCGTCTACCGGATCGAGGGAAACGATGTCGAAATCGTTGCGGTGGCGCACGCCAAACGAAAGCCTGGGTATTGGGCTTCGCGAGCCGAGTAGTTCTCAAAGTTAGCCCTCTAACCCTGAATTCGAGCGGACGGCACAGAGACTTCGGTAAGGCATGAGATATCCTGAAACGGTGGTGGCTCGGCATGGACTTCGCGGTGCCGCCGCTCAATTCAACGTTAGATTGCGACACGAGGTCGCGTAATCGAATGTGTTGAGAAAGGAGAAAGAAGTAAACACGTGGTGTATCTCCACCATCACCCTACGCGAGCGTGCGGGTTGTGCGATGTGCAACCGGTTCGAAGCCTCGCGGACAATGTACCGAATCGGGTCCGTACCTGGCGACAGGAGAACCCCTCCGGAAGCTCCATCCGGTTAAGGGCTAGGGTTTGACAATATGGTGAGACTAATCGAAGAACTGCAGCGCCGTCAGTGAAGTACGGACCTACGGGAGCTAACAGGTCAGAGGCATGCTTCCTTGTGTTCGCATGCGTGGCCAGGCTGCAGGCTTTTTAACTGCCTGCACGAGATCGAAGAGCCACCGGCGTAGGGGTTCCACCTAAGTTGTCGAAAAAAAAGCGATTACGTGGAACGTGGAAAAGTCGTTACTCCGCCATGTGCAACGCATGGCAAGCCGACCGTAAGGCAGGCCGATGGAGGAGCGAAAATGAGAGGTCGGAAAAAGCAAAAGCCGTTTTGTAATGAGACGGATAGAGCATGGAAAATGGCTCAACGCGAAAATCGGAGGCATCCTGCCCCGGTGAAGTGCGTGCCCACGTCCGACAGGTGTTCCGTTGCGAGAGAAATTGGAGAATCTTCGTAGATGGGAAAGCAAAAGACGGCTTCGGCCAGTGCGCCCAGAGACGATGCCGTGGAATGGTCGAAGGTCGATTGGGCCAAGGCCCGGGGCGAAGTTGGATGTGTCCCGAGGTTCGTGGAAAAAGAACGGCGCCCTCCACTCCGTCATCAGAGCATCATATCAGGCGGCAACCTCCGCGTGTTCGAGAACCTCGCTCAGACGTTGGTAGCCGTCGATGCGTCGTAGTTGAATCTGGCCAGAGGCGATAAGCCCAAACAGCAAAGCGACCGCGGACTCCTCGCTGGAGAACGACGCTTGGGTTTTCGTCCGGCGTCGAAACTCGCGGTTGAGATTCTCCAGAGCATTGGTCGTCCGAATCGATTTCCACATGGCACGAGGGAATTCATAGAAGGTCAGCAGCTGATTACCGGCCTCCTCTAGGCTTCGGACGACGGCCGGCGCGAGAGGCGTCCACTTGGCGACGAGCTCGTCATAGGCTTTGCGAGCATCGATCCCGTTCTTGGCGTAGACGATCCGGTTGTAGTCACGCCGGAGCTCACGGCGTGCGTGCGCCGGGCAATGTTCGAGCAAGTTGGCGCGCTTGTGCTCGGTACATCGCTGCAACCGGCACCCCGGCCACTTCTCCAGCGCTTTCGTCAGCCCCTTGTGGCCATCGCTGATCACTAGCTTGGGAGCCCGGAGTCCTCGAGCCTGAAGTCCCTCCAGCACGGAGCCCCAATGCGTCGAGGCTTCGCTCACCGCCAGACGCAATGACAACAGACGTTTCTGCCCGTCTGGCGCGACCCCGAGCGCGACCAGTACGGGTACGCTGATCACACGTTTCGCCATCCGCACTTTCAGGTGGAAGCCGTCCAGGTAAACGATCGCGTAGACCTCCTCGCTGAGAGCACGGTTCTGCCATTCCTCGAAGCGCTCCTTCAGCCGGCTAACCACGCGAGACACCGCGCTCTTCGATAGGTGCTCCTCACCGAGCAGGGGGATGTCCCGCCGGATGTTGAATTTGGGGTAGCGGCGGCTCCTTGGCCGGCCTAAGAATAGGTCTGCCAAACCAACCGTCTCCAGAGGGGGACAAGGAGCCACCATGCCAAGGAAATCAAAGAAGCCAGTAAGAAAGCAAACGCACTCGCCTACGGGCAAGGTAGTTGGCCAAGTCGTCAGATACTGCTACCGATGATAGCTGGGATCGCGGCCACGAAGGCGGACCTGACGGAATGGGTGTACGAGCAAGGACTGACCGCATTGCACCTACTCCTGAGAGAGGACGCGGAGAAGATCGCGGGGCCGAAGGGCAAGCACGAGAAGGAGCGAACTCATAACCACTGGGGGAGCACGGATGGGGAGCTGAGCTTCGGCGGTCGTCGAATCCAAGTGTCGCGACCTCGAGTTCGTTCGAAGTCGGGCGAGGAGGCGTCGCTTCCACACTTCGAAGCCTTCCGCGAAGAAGACCCGCTTCCGGAGCGAGTGCTGAACCAGATCTTGGTGGGGGTATCGACCCGAAATTACGAATCGAGTCTGGACAAACCCTCGGCGAAGTTGAAGTCTCGTGGCACGAGCAAGAGTGCCGCCAGCCGTCACCTCGTGAGCCAGACGACTAAGAAGCTCGAGGAATACCTATCTCGGAGGCTAGAGGAGTTCGAGCTTGCGGCACTAATGATGGATGGCCTTGAGGTGGCCGGACAGACCGTCGTCGTAACTCTCGGTATCACAATAGATGGAACGAAGGTGCCCTTGGGTATATGGCTGGGCTCGACGGAAAACTCTCGGGTGTGCACCGCGATGTTGCAGAACCTTCTCGAGCGGGGATTGCGGATCGACGAATCGATTCTCTGCGTAGTGGACGGAGGCAAAGGGATCCGCAAAGCACTCGTCGACGTTTTGGGGGATCTCGCGGTTATCCAAAGATGCCAGCTCCACAAACTCCGAAATCTTCGCTCGTACCTTCCCAAGTCCCGTCACGCCTACGTGCTCCAGACAATGAAGGAAGCGTACAAATGCAAGAGTGCCGACAAGGCGCGCAAGCGACTTCAGGCATTGGTGTCGTGGCTCGAGCGAAACGGCTACGACGAAGCTGCCGGAAGCCTTCGCGAAGGGATGGAAGAGACCCTCACGGTTGTGAAGCTCGCTCTACCCGAGTTACTTCGCAAATCTCTGGCCACGACAAACGCCATCGAGAATCTCAACGGCACCATCCGCAGAGTCTCGAGAAACGTCAAGCGGTGGAAGAGTCCTTCCATGATTCGCCGATGGACCGCTCTCGGCGTCGTCACGGCGGAGAAAAAGTTTCACCGTATCAAAGGCTATCGCCATATGGGCGCTCTCGTTCACGCGCTTAGAAGCAAACAGAAATCTCTTGACAGCGATGAGGTTGCTGCCTAAGAGTATTCACAGGTGCCGCCGCTACCCGACCAAATTCAACAGCGGCCGGGACATCTCCCCGAGCAGTGGTTTCAGCGCTTTGCGGATCCGGCGGCTATTCGCGCCCGACAAGTACGTCCCCAAGATCGCCTCGTCGACCTCACGAGTCCGGCGTGCATACCGGGGCAACAGCTCGCTCCTGAACTCTGTCGTCTCTCCCGTTTCCTCGTCTCGCACGCGGGCTCGTGGCACACGGAGCTCGCGAGTTCCCACCGACGTCGTCACGCGACGGGTTTCGGCTCCGTTGCGATACCCACGGCGGTCTTCCGCACGCTCGTAGCTACGACACCCCAGCGCTTGGTCGACTTCTTCCTCGAGCACGACCTCGATCGCCTCCAGTACCCGCTTACGCAGCCGAAGTTGGACGAACTCCCGGTACTCGCTTACAGACTCCTTCGATATGGTGGTAGGCTTCTTCATGGCGTAATCCTCCTCCTCGCCTTTCCAGGCGCGGTTTCGTTTTGTGCCTCTCCTGCCATTTCAGTGGATCCTCTCGAGGGTGAGACCGCCACAGTTTAGGTAGACGAGACTGATGAGAGCTTCGGCAGAGTGGAGTCCAAAGCTGCGGTGGCTCAGCAGCCGGATTTTGTTGTTCATTCCTTCGAGTCGGCCGTTGCTGAGTCTCCACGTGACCCACGCGATGACGCCATCGAAGTGGCTGCGGATCATCTTCGCCGCGCGTTTGACGGGCTCTATTCTCGAGCTCATAGCGCGCCGCAGCCATCCTCGGAGAAACTTCTTGGCCCATGTCTCGGTTTTGTAGGTGTAGAGGTCCATGAAGTCGTCGCGCAGAAGCATGGCGCGGTAGAGGCGACGATTAGCTCGCACCTGCTCGCGGAGCACCCGTTTGTCTTTCGCGCTGCGGTTGTGTTTGGCCTTGAGAAGGGGAAACTTGGTGTTCTTGAGGTTGCGCCGGGCAGTCCCTTTGAGCTCGCGCACCAGCTCGCGCCGGGTCTTATCCACGGCCTCGTTCAGATGCTTGACGATGTGGAAGCGGTCAAAGATCACCCGTGCCTGAGGAGCCTTTTTGCCGACGACAGTTATGTACGGCTCCCACATGTCCATGCTGACCGCTTCGAGCTCCGCGGCTCTTTGTGGTCCGAGCTTGCGGAAAAACCGCAGCAGCGTCTTGGCCTTGCGCTCCTTTCCCGCCCAGACGACCCGGCCGCTGAGATGGTCTATTACCACTGTTAAGTACTTGTGGCGTTTGCGGTAGCTGATCTCGTCCATCCCAATCACCCGCAATCCATCGAGCTCGCGCCGCTCATCCCGCTGCTCGGCAACCACTCGCTGGATGATCCGTCGCACCGAACGCCACGTCACTCGGAAATAGTTCGCTACGGCGCTGACGTCCGTCCTCTGTGCCAGCCACGCTACCTCTTGTTCGAAGCTTTTGGTAAAGCGGCTTCCCTTGTCGGCCCAAGGCACCTTTTCTCTGACCACTCCACACCGCCGACATACCACTCGTCGGATCGAGTAGATAGGTCCGGACTCCGAACAGGTCCAAGTGCCGCCAGTAGCGATTGTAGCGATCTTTGTTCTTGCGGACCTTTCGTCCGCAAATCCCGCACAGAGGCTTCCTCCTCCGTGGTACTACATCCACCACCACTCTGGCTTTGTCCGCCTGGAAGTGGAAACCTCGGACCCACAGGCCTTGCAATCCGATGAGCTTGTTGACTAACGTAGTAACGCGCATCGCGGGAACGCTCTTTTCTCTTTCGGAAAAAAAGATTCTAGCGTTCTCGCCGATGCGCATCTACACATGGCTTACCCTCTCAACCCACGGGCCTCACCAAATGCCACTGCCCCTCAGCGGGAGACGAGGCTGTGGGAAACGCCCCCACGGTTCTGGTCGTTCAGACCTTGCTCACGACTGAGTTCTCTTCGAAGCCTGGAAGGGCGTTTTCCATAGCCTCCACTAATCGAGCCCCCCCTTCCTTATTCCATATGAATTAATCTTTCTTGTATATATATCAGGAGGGGCCTGTGGGCGCTCGTGGGAAACGCGAAGCGTTTTCCACAATCGCGGCAGCGTCCATAGGCCATGCCCTCCAACACAAATCAGATCCCCCGAAACGACAGGAGAACCCGTTTTGTTTAACCGGAGGTTACGCCATTCTTATTTCCACGGGAAGCGGGACAGATCCGCGAAGTTAGAAGACTGCAGTTGCGTATCGCAAAGGCTGTGAAGGAGGGCCGGTGGAACAAGGTTCAGACCTTGCAACGCCTGCTCACGCGCTCGTTCTACGCCAAGCTCCTGGCTGTGAAACGAGTGACCTCGAACAAGGGGAAGAAAACCCCCGGCGTAGACGGTGTCTTGTGGCAAGGCGCTCGAGCCAAATGGCGGGCTTCAACGAGCCTGCGCCGACGTGGCTACAAACCTCAGCCGCTGAGACGGATCTATATCCGGAAGAAGAACGGCAAGAAACGCCCCCTATCCATACCCTGCATGCACGACCGAGCGATGCAGGCGTTGTACAAACTGGCGCTAGCACCGGTGGCGGAAACCACGGCCGACGGAAACTCATATGGGTTTCGTGAAAGCTGAGGTTGTGCCGACGCGGTGGCTGCTGCTTTCAACGCCTTGTCAAAGCCGAACTCGGCACCATGGGTACTGGAAGCGGATATTGCGGGCTGCTATGACAACATCAGTCAGGGATGGATGTTGAACAACATCCCAGTGGACCGTGAAGTTCTTCGCAAGTGGCTCAGAGCAGGGTACGTTGAAAACGGCATACTGTACCCTTCGCGAAAAGGAACACCGCAGGGTGGGATCATATCTCCCACGCTCGCGAACATGACGCTAGATGGACTGGAGCGGGCCGTCCGCAACGCAGTTCCTCGTCGCTCTCGCGTCAACTTCGTCCGCTATGCCGACGACTTTATTGTGACGGGCAAATCCAAACGCCTGTCGGAAGAAAACGTCCGGCCCGTGGTCGAAAAGTTCCTTACTGAGCGTGGTCGCACTCTATCAGCAGAGAAGACCGCGATCACGCATATAAGAAACGGATTTACGTTCCTGGGGCAAACCTTCCGCAAGCATGGGAATGTGCTGCACATCATCCCGTCGACTGAGGGAGTCCTCGCCCTCAAGCAGAAGCTAGGAGATACGATCCGTGAATACGTCAGCGCGCCGATGCCTGCTCTCATCAAGAAGCTGAACCAGATGCTTCGGGGATGGGGCAACTACCACCGACACGTAGTGGCATCGGAAGCCTTTTCGTGTGTCGACACGTATGTCTATGAACAACTTTGGCGAATGCTACGTCGTCGCCATCCCAAGAAGTCCAAGAAGTGGCTAGTCAGGAAATACTGGTCCACTCCGGGACACAAGTGGGTGTTCTCGACGACAGCAAAGACGAAGAGTGGCAAGCGCCGATACATGGTGTAACGTCTCAGTTCTATAGGCATTCGCCGACACATCAAGGTCAAGGCGGAGGCGAACCCGTACATGCCCGAATATGGCGGCTACTTCTGGCGCCGTCGGCACGACCGAGTCTCGCGTCTTTTTCCTGCTCTTTCGGCAAGAGAATATCAGGCCATGACCATATAATCGAGGTGCAACAACCGCGGCGCCCCAGAAGGGCGTCTTTTTGGAATGCTTGAGCCGTATGACGGAAACCTTTCAAGTACGGTTCTGAGGGGGACCGGGGGTCGCAAGGCCCTTCGGTCTACCCGGTCGGCGGGTAATCTGCTACCCCGCCCAAATGTGGTGCCCATGTGAGAGACGTTAATGAGTAACCTTGTTTCGCGCCGAGCGTTCTTGAAAACATCAGGCGTGGCGGCTGCAGTATCACGTTGGGCGGCTTCGGATGTCGAGGTCTTTCCGCTGAACAAGGCCTCGACGTATCAGAGGCTGCGATTCAGCAATTCCGATCGCAGTTGACTGGTCGCTTGGTTCTCCGCGAGAACAACGAATACGAGTCGGCGCGGCGCGTTTGGAATCTTTTGATCGATCGGCGACCGTGGGGAATTGCGAAATGCGCGGGCGCGTCGGACGTGCTTCGTTGTATCGCCTTTGCGCGAGAGCGTGGCGTCTCAGTTGCCGTGCGAGGCGGCGGTCACCATGCTGCCGGCTTTGCGATGGTGGACGGCGGTCTCGTGATCGATTTGTCAGACTTGAAGGAGGTCGACGTAGATCCAGAGAATCGGATCGGGAGGGTGGCCCCCGGTGTGCTGGCAGGTCACATGCACCGGGTTACCCAGAAGGCAGGTTTGGTGCTTCCAACTGGTGAGGTTCCCACGGTCGGTCTCGCCGGCCTCACACTGGGCGGCGGAGAGGGGTGGCTGACGCCGAAGTACGGGCTCACGTGTGACAATCTCGTCTCGGCAGAGGTTGCGACGGCCGAAGGCACTCTCGTTCACGTGAGCAAGACCGAAAACCCGAACCTGCTGTGGGGGCTGCGTGGTGGCGGCGGCAACTTCGGCATCGTGACCTCGTTCGAGTACCGGCTGTACCCGCTCTCTCAGGTAGTGGCCGGAGATGTTGCCTATCCTGCCGCTGCGGGTCGTGACGTCATTAGGCACTGGCGTGATCACATGGTGGACGTGCCCGACGACCTCGGCTCGATGATCGTCTACGTGCAGACGCCTGATCCGATGTTTATTCTCCGCGTCTCCTACGCCGGCCCTGACGCCGCCGCCGACAGCACGCTTAATCCCCTTCGCAACTATGGTACGCCGATGGGAGACACCGTCAGGCGGATATCCGTGCTACGCCTCTTCACGCCCCCTGATGCCGGCGGCCCGCCAGGAGCCGTCTACTGGCGCTCTCATTACCTGCGAGACCTACCGGATGACGTGATTGATACTTTTGTCGATTATTGCCGGGGGGCAACCTCACCGCAGACGATCGTTTGGATGGTCCATTACCACGGCGCGTTTAGTCGCGTGTCGCCGAACGCCACAGCCTACCCCCATCGTGAGGCCGCGTACGAAATCGGCGTTTTTCCGCGATGGCCTGTCTCGACAGAAGGCCAACGCCATGTTGCCTGGGCGCGCGAGTTCTGGACGGCGATGTTGCCGTTCGCGACTGGCGGAATATATTCCAATTGGTCCAGTGACATGGAGCGTGACTCGAGCGCCGCCGCATTTGGGGTCAATCTTAGGCGGTTGGCTCGGCTTAAGCAGCAATACGATCCTTCGAACTTCTTCCGCTCCAACGTAAATGTCCAGCCCTCTGGGTGACATGGTGCATCTTCCAATAGGCAACGTCAGGACTCCCGGCTCCCCGCTGCCTATCTCTTCGGGTAACATCGGAGCTTGGAGGAATGGGCGGTGCCTACGGGACCCAGCTTACTTGAACTGCGGCGCTGGCCACGCCCCTCATCTGGGACCGTTATGTGGGCTTAAGAAGGGGACGCTTTAGCACATGCCCGTGATCGCGACGTTCTTTGGGATCGTGATTCGAATGTTCTACCGCGAGCACGGCGTGATTCATTTTCACGCCGAGTACCAAGGTGAGCAGGCCACTTTCACGCTCGACGGGGAGATTCTGGCCGGAAACATCCGTTCTCGCACGGCTCGACGGCTCATCAAGGAGTGGAGCCTTGCGCACGGTGCGGAGTTGGAGGCAAACTGGGGTAGAGGCAGGGCTGGCGAACCGCTGGAGCGAATCACCCCCCTGGACTGAGGAAAGCGAATGGATGTCCTTCCGGCAGTGATCCGAGCTGAGTATTGCGGCGAATTCAAGATCCGTCTCGTTTTCAACGACGGCGTCGAGGGAACCGTTGACTTTGCAGATTGGCTCAGCGGCCCTGTTTTCGAGCCGTTGAAGGACCCCGACTATTTCGCCCGGTTCTTTATTGAGGGCGGTACCGTTGCTTGGCCGAACGATGCCGACATCGCGCCTGAAACGCTGCACGAGCGTGCCAAGGCAAGCGCCGCCGCATAACATCAGTTTGCAGCTGACGGATCTGGCCTGTCACGCCGCGTGCTTGCGCACGCGTCACGCCAGTCCAGCCCGCAGCTGAAACCAACGTTATCCGGATCGCAGAGAGGCCATGTGGTCCGACAAAGGGTCTGGCCCGTCGCGGTGCCGGACGGAGGAGTCATGTTCGTTGCAGACACTCGTACGCTGACGCTGAGCCTGATCCTTGTTGGTGTCGGCATTCAGGGGGGAACAACTTCGCTCGAGGGCGAGCAGGGGATGCCTCCTCGATCGCATTCAGCCTCCGCCCAACGCCAACAGAAGGATGGAACCGTGGCTTCCGGCGCAAAGAGCAGCGCCACCGGGAAGCATCCACGGCGCTATTGGCAGGACATGACGACTGAGGATTTCGCCGCTCTCGACGCTGATCGTGTCATTGCCGTCCTTCCGGTTGCCTCAATCGAGCAGCACGGGCCTCACTTGCCAGTCTGTGCCGACGCTTGCTCCAATCAGGCCGTGATCGAGCGGACGCTGGAACTGTTGCCCGACGAACTGCAGGTCACCGTTCTACCGATGATGCCGGTTGGAAAGCGAACACAGCTCCTTTCCCGGCACGCTGACCCTCGAACCGGAGACGGTGCGGCGGCTGTGGACCGAGATCGCTGGGTCCGTCCATCGGGCGGGCGTCCGGAAACTCGTCCAACAGTCACGGCGGGCAGCCGCAGATCATGGATGTCGTGGCCCGCGACCTAAGGGTTCGACTGGACATGCTGGTGGTTGTGGCGAACCTGTACTCCTACTTCCCCAAGGATCTGTTTCCTGAGGACGAGGTGAGATACGGGATTCACGGCGGCAGCATCGAGACGTCGATCATGCTGCATCTGCGACCCGACCTGGTCGACATGAGCAAGGCCGAGGACTTCCGGCCGCTGATGGCGGAGCTCGCAGGCGACTTCCAGCATCTGACGGTGACTGGTCCCACGAGGTTTGGCTGGCAGGCCCAGGACCTGAACCCGGCGGGCGTCGCAGGCAACGCCCGCGATGCCGACGCCGCACGCGGCGCACAACTCATTGACCACGCGGCGGCTCAGTTCGTGGCTGTGCTAAAGGAGGTGGACCGCTACCCCCTCAGTAACCTGCGCGAAGGCCCACTGGAACGGTAGGGCGTGACGGCGAAATCGAGCGTTCTCTGCACCTGATTATGCAGATCGTGCACTCGTTCTAGAATTGAACTAGATGCCAACAGTTCTGCGGAGCGGGCCATATAGGTTTTTCTTTTACTCTGGTGATAGGGATGAACCACCCCACGTACACATCGAGCGAGACGCACAAATCGCGAAGTTTTGGCTCCATCCCGTACGGCTGCAAGAAAGCGGGCAATTCAGCCGCGTCGAACTACGGAAAATCGAGCGTTTAGCCCTAATCGCAAATAAACGTCACCGTGTCTGAGGTCTTTGGCCCCGTGAATAGCACCTTTTCCAGGTTCTGCATACACCGTGCAGAATCACCTATAGTGGCGGCGAGTGGGTGCCCCAGCACGAGCTTCTCGCCTGCGCCCAGTGCGGCTGTTTCGCGTTTTCGTGCTTCGAAGATTTTGCGATTAGGGTTAGTTGACGAGAATCTAAAGGATTTGGTGAGGTCTTGGGATAGTTCTTCGGCAATTGAGATCCGGCCGCCTCGGGCGCAGCGCGTCATCGTTACCGATGATTCATTGACGGTCGATCTAGTGGACGGACGCACGGTATCAGTCCCACTCGCATGGTACCCACGCTTATCTCACGGAACACCGTCAGAGCGTGATAATTGGCGCCTAATTGGTCAGGGGGAGGGCGTTCATTGGCCATACCTTGATGAAGACATCAGCATCGAGGGCCTACTCGGCGGCCGAGCGTCAGGAGAGTCCCAGAATTCTCTGAAGCAATGGCTGGCGGACCGCGACAGCGCCGGATAACTTCCGATTGCAGCGGTCGTGGCCTCTCTTTCTTGGGATCGTCGCTCCGTCAAATTGTGGTGGCTTCGTGGACGCCGTGCCGATGCTGGGCGCCGGCCACGCCGCTCATCCCCACGTTATGTGGTCGAATCACCGGCCAGGGTATAATCACAACGTAACTTTGGGGCAAGTCCAATGGATTGGCGAAAACACATTTCCGTGGATCCGCAGGTCTGTCATGGCAGAGCTTGCATTCATGGCACGCGCGTCATGGTATCCGTCGTGCTCGACAACCTGGCGGCCGGCCTTAGCGTGGACGAAGTACTCCGAAGCTATCCGTCTGTAACTAGGGAGGCCGTGAACGCTGCGATCGCCTACGCCGCTGAACTGGCGCGCGAGCGAGTTGTAGCGATGCCATAAGCCACAGGCCCGACTGCATGAAGTTCAAGGTCGACGAGAACCTTCCGATTGAGGTGGGAGCGATTCTTACTGAGGCCGGGCACGACGCAGAAACAGTGGCCGACGAGGCACTAACCCTAACCGCAAATAAACGTCACCGTGTCTGAGGTCTTTGGCCCCGTGAATAGCACCTTTTCCAGGTTCTGCATACACCGTGCAGAATCACCTATAGTGGCGGCGAGCGGGTGCCCCAGCACGAGCTTCTCGCCTGTGCCCAGTGCGGCTGTTTCGCGTTTTCGTGCTTCGAAGATTTTGCGATTAGGGCTAATTGGCGCCCCAGATCCGAAACTCGCCGAAGTAGCACGTGACGAAGAGCGGGCTCTCGTCTCGTTGAACCTGGACTTCGCCGACATTCGAGTCTACCCCCCTCACGAATATCCCGGAATCATCGTCCTTCGCCTTAAGCGGCAAGATAGGCCACACGTTCTCGAGGTTTGTCGCCGACTCTTGACTGTATTGTCAGAGGAACCGTTGGTAGGGCGTCTTTGGATCGTGGAGGAGGACCGCATCAGAATCCGGGGACCGGAGGGAGAGCCATAAAAGGACGGCCACATAACATCGAATTCGAGCGGACGGCACAGAGACTTCGATGAAGCGCCTGGGATATCTTGAAGAGGCAGCGGCTTCGGCAACGCCTTCGCAGTGCCGTCGCTCAACTCAACGTTAGCTATCAATTTCGGCATTGATGAGACGCCGAGCTGAGATTGAAAATGCCTCGTCGAGCGTTTGTCCCGACATGGCAGTAGGAGAGATACTGGGCCTATGAGCAAGCCGACCTTGGACATCGAGAAGTTGAGTCCAGATGAGCGACTCGAATTGATGGAGGAGCTGTGGGATAGCCTGCGGAAGGAACCGTCCAGCGTTCCTTTGACCCAGGCGCAACAGGAAAAATTGGACCGTCGCCTCGATGATTTGGAGACCGATATCGAGTCAGGGGCGCCACTCGGGATACCGTGGAATGAGGTTTTGCACCGCATCCGGAATCGTTCTCGTTGAATCCCGTCATCATCCGACCCGCTGCAGCGGCAGAGATCGACGAAGCGTACCTGTGGTACGAATCTCAATGAACCGGACTGGGAGAAGAGTTCCTCGTAGAGGTCAACGGGACGCTCGAGAGGATTGGAGAAATGCCCGAACTCTACGCGGTGCTGAGACGTGACACGCGTCGAGCGATGTTGGGCCGGTTCCAATATTCGTTGCTTTATCGACTCGCCGGTGACGAAGTGATTGTGGTTTCGTGCTTTCACGGAAAACGCGACCCGCGACGGTGGCACGACCGGACGTGATAGCTAACTAACTAGTACCCGTCCTGAAGCCTGTAAGGGATTGAGAAAAAAGGAGAAATCGCAAATTTAGGGCTAGTCTTCTGAGGGGGTGTCGATTAGGATCGTGTCGTTGAAAACATCCGATTCTAAATGACTTAACTCCAAAGGAGACCAGCCCTAAATGCGAAAAACGATCAACCCACAGCCAAATCTACGTGAGCCCTGGCTGGAGCTGGAGCACGCACGCGAGCTCGAAACGATCTCGTCGCTGCTCGACGCCCATCCTAAACTCAATGAGCTGGTACTGCAAGACCTGAAGTCGGTCACCCCATCGGCAGGGAGCGATGTTGGTCGTGGGGGAATGAGCGCGGAGCAGGTTCTCCGGGCGTTACTGGTGAAGCAGCTGAATCAGTTCACCTATCGGGAGCTGGCGTTTCACTTGGCAGACTCTCGAAGCTATCGGACGTTTTGCCAGCTCGGCATCATAGAGCCGACCCCGTCGAAGTCGACCCTAGCAGCAAACATCAAAGCCGTGAAGTTCGAAACGCTGGAGCAGATCAACCGAGAGCTGGTGAGCGTTGCCGAGGATGCTGGGATCGAAAAGGGAAGAAAAGTACGAGTGGACTGCACGGTAGTGGAATCAAACATTCATCCGCCTACAGACTCCGAGCTTCTTTATGACTGTGTTCGGGTTCTCACTCGCCTGATGTGCGGAGCTCGCGAACTGCTGGGTACAGTAGTGGTCTTCGGCAATCGAACGCGTCGAGCGAAGAGACGTCGACTAGGAGTTCTGAACGCGAAGGATAAGCAACAAAGGCGTGGCGTCTATCGAGATCTACTGAAGGTGACGGAAGAAACCTATCGCTCCGCTCAACGCGTTGCAGAACAGTTGGAAGAGTCGGGCTTGACCGAGCCGGTGAAGCGAGCGAGCGCGGAGAGGATCGCCGCGGATTTTGAGCACTTTCTCGTCCTCACCAAGAAAGTCATCAACCAAACCCAACGCCGAGTGATCGACGAAGAGCGTGTGCCTGCGGAGGAAAAGGTCGTTTCTATCTTCGAAGAACACACCGACATTATTCGCAAAGACCGGCGCGAGACTCTCTACGGCCACAAGGTGTGTATGACTGGTGGCTCGTCCTCGATGATTTTGGATTGCGTGATCTTGGATGGGAATCCGTCCGATTCAACTCTCGCGGAAACCATGATCGACCGTCAAGTCGAACTCTACGAACGGGCCCCGCGCCAGGTTGCCTACGATGGCGCGTTTTCTTCAAAGGCAAACTTGGAAGCCATCAAAGGCAAGGGAGTTGAAGATGTTGCCTTTACCAAGGCTCATTTCGCGGTGACCGATATGGTCAAGAGTTCCTGGGTCTATCAACGCCTGCGGCGATTTCGCTGCGGAATCGAAGGCGTCATTTCGTTCTTGAAACGAGTCTTTGGTCTCGACCGATGCACATGGCGCTCATTGCCTTCTTTTAAATCGTACGTATGGAGTTCCATCATCACCTGCAACCTACTGATGATGGCAAGACACTTATTACGATAACAACTATTACTCTTCCGCCCCTTATAGCCATGGATTGCTAACAATTCGCCTCTCGTTTCGTCCAAGATTTTCATTCGCTCTCAACCCCACGAAGCCCCTTCCGAAAACGTATAATACCCACATCTTCGGTAGGTCTCTCGCACACCACAAGTTATGGTGTTTCTGGACAGGAACTACCTAGTACCCGTCCTGAAGCCTGTAAGGGATTGAGAAAAAAGGAGAAATCGCAAATTTAGGGCTAGTCTTCTGAGGGGGTGTCGATTAGGATCGTGTCGTTGAAAACATCCGATTCTAAATGACTTAACTCCAAAGGAGACCAGCCCTAAATGCGAAAAACGATCAACCCACAGCCAAATCTACGTGAGCCCTGCTGGAGCTGGAGCACGCACGCGAGCTCGAAACGATCTCGTCGCTACTCGATGCCCATCCTAAGCTCAATGAGCTGGTACTGCAAGACCTAAGGTCGGTCACCCCACCGGCAGGGAGCGATGTTGGTCGTGGGGGAATGAGCGCGGAGCAGGTTCTCCGGGCGTTGTTGGTGAAGCAGCTGAATCAGTTCACCTATCGGGAGCTGGCGTTTCACTTGGCAAACTCTCGAAGCTATCGGACGTTTTGCCAGCTCGGCATCATAGAGCCGACCCCGTCGAAGTCGACCCTAGCAGCAAACATCAAAGCCGTGAAGTTCGAAACGCTGGAGCAGATCAACCGAGAGCTGGTGAGCGTTGCCGAGGATGCTGGGATCGAAAAGGGAAGAAAAGTACGAGTGGACTGCACGGTAGTGGAATCAAACATTCATCCGCCTACAGACTCCGAGCTTCTTTATGACTGTGTTCGGGTTCTCACTCGCGTGATGTGCCGAGCTCGCGAACTGCTGGGTACAGTAGTGGTCTTCGGCAATCGAACGCGTCGAGCGAAGAGACGTCGACTGGGAGTTCTGAACGCGAAGGATAAGCAACAAAGGCGTGGCGTCTATCGAGATCTACTGAAGGTGACGGAAGAAACCTATCGCTCCGCTCAACGCGTTGCAGAACAGTTGGAAGAGTCGGGCTTGACCGAGCCGGTGAAGCGAGCGAGCGCGGAGAGGATCGCCGCGGATTTTGAGCACTTTCTCGTCCTCACCAAGAAAGTCATCAACCAAACCCAACGCCGAGTGATCGACGAAGAGCGTGTGCCTGCGGAGGAAAAGGTCGTTTCTATCTTCGAAGAACACACCGACATTATTCGCAAAGACCGGCGCGAGACTCTCTACGGCCACAAGGTGTGTATGACTGGTGGCTCGTCCTCGATGATTTTGGATTGCGTGATCTTGGATGGGAATCCGTCCGATTCAACTCTCGCGGAAACCATGATCGACCGTCAAGTCGAACTCTACGAACGGGCCCCGCGCCAGGTTGCCTACGATGGCGCGTTTTCTTCAAAGGCAAACTTGGAAGCCATCAAAGGCAAGGGAGTTGAAGATGTTGCCTTTACCAAGGCTCATTTCGCGGTGACCGATATGGTCAAGAGTTCCTGGGTCTATCAACGCCTGCGGCGATTTCGCTGCGGAATCGAAGGCGTCATTTCGTTCTTGAAACGAGTCTTTGGTCTCGACCGATGCACATGGCGCTCATTGCCTTCTTTTAAATCGTACGTATGGAGTTCCATCATCACCTGCAACCTACTGATGATGGCAAGACACTTATTATGATAACAACTATTACTCTTCCGCCCCTTATAGCCATGGATTGCTAACAATTCGCCTCTCGTTTCGTCCAAGATTTTCATTCGCTCTCAACCCCACGAAGCCCCTTCCGAAAACGTATAATACCCACATCTTCGGTAGGTCTCTCGCACACCACAAGTTATGGTGTTTCTGGACAGGAACTAACTAGTACCCGTCCTGAAGCCTGTAAGGGATTGAGAAAAAGGAGAAATCGCAAATTTAGGGCTAGTCTTCTGAGGGGGTGTCGATTAGGATCGTGTCGTTGAAAACATCCGATTCTAAATGACTTAACTCCAAAGGAGACCAGCCCTAAATGCGAAAAACGATCAACCCACAGCCAAATCTACGTGAGCCCTGGCTGGAGCTGGAGCACGCACGCGAACTCGAAACGATCTCGTCGCTACTCGATGCCCATCCTAAGCTCAATGAGCTGGTACTGCAAGACCTAAGGTCGGTCACCCCACCGGCAGGGAGCGATGTTGGTCGTGGGGGAATGAGCGCGGAGCAGGTTCTCCGGGCGTTGTTGGTGAAGCAGCTGAATCAGTTCACCTATCGGGAGCTGGCGTTTCACTTGGCAGACTCTCGAAGCTATCGGACGTTTTGCCAGCTCGGCATCATAGAGCCGACCCCGTCGAAGTCGACCCTAGCAGCAAACATCAAAGCCGTGAAGTTCGAAACGCTGGAGCAGATCAACCGAGAGCTGGTGAGCGTTGCCGAGGATGCTGGGATCGAAAAGGGAAGAAAAGTACGAGTGGACTGCACGGTAGTGGAATCAAACATTCATCCGCCTACAGACTCCGAGCTTCTTTATGACTGTTCGGGTTCTCACTCGCGTGATGTGCCGAGCTCGCGAACTGCTGGGTACAGTAGTGGTCTTCGGCAATCGAACGCGTCGAGCGAAGAGACGTCGACTGGGAGTTCTGAACGCGAAGGATAAGCAACAAAGGCGTGGCGTCTATCGAGATCTACTGAAGGTGACGGAAGAAACCTATCGCTCCGCTCAACGCGTTGCAGAACAGTTGGAAGAGTCGGGCTTGACCGAGCCGGTGAAGCGAGCGAGCGCGGAGAGGATCGCCGCGGATTTTGAGCACTTTCTCGTCCTCACCAAGAAAGTCATCAACCAAACCCAACGCCGAGTGATCGACGAAGAGCGTGTGCCTGCGGAGGAAAAGGTCGTTTCTATCTTCGAAGAACACACCGACATTATTCGCAAAGACCGGCGCGAGACTCTCTACGGCCACAAGGTGTGTATGACTGGTGGCTCGTCCTCGATGATTTTGGATTGCGTGATCTTGGATGGGAATCCGTCCGATTCAACTCTCGCGGAAACCATGATCGACCGTCAAGTCGAACTCTACGAACGGGCCCCGCGCCAGGTTGCCTACGATGGCGCGTTTTCTTCAAAGGCAAACTTGGAAGCCATCAAAGGCAAGGGAGTTGAAGATGTTGCCTTTACCAAGGCTCATTTCGCGGTGACCGATATGGTCAAGAGTTCCTGGGTCTATCAACGCCTGCGGCGATTTCGCTGCGGAATCGAAGGCGTCATTTCGTTCTTGAAACGAGTCTTTGGTCTCGACCGATGCACATGGCGCTCATTGCTTCTTTTAACCCTAATCGCAAATAAACGTCACCGTGTCTGAGGTCTTTGGCCCCGTGAATAGCACCTTTTCCAGGTTCTGCATACACCGTGCAGAATCACCTATAGTGGCGGCGAGTGGGTGCCCCAGCACGAGCTTCTCGCCTGCGCCCAGTGCGGCTGTTTCGCGTTTTCGTGCTTCGAAGATTTTGCGATTAGGGTTAAATCGTACGTATGGAGTTCCATCATCACCTGCAACCTACTGATGATGGCAAGACACTTATTACGATAACAACTATTACTCTTCCGCCCCTTATAGCCATGGATTGCTAACAATTCGCCTCTCGTTTCGTCCAAGATTTTCATTCGCTCTCAACCCCACGAAGCCCCTTCCGAAAACGTATAATACCCACATCTTCGGTAGGTCTCTCGCACACCACAAGTTATGGTGTTTCTGGACAGGAACTAACTAGTACCCGTCCTGAAGCCTGTAAGGGATTGAGAAAAAAGGAGAAATCGCAAATTTAGGGCTAGTCTTCTGAGGGGGTGTCGATTAGGATCGTGTCGTTGAAAACATCCGATTCTAAATGACTTAACTCCAAAGGAGACCAGCCCTAAATGCGAAAAACGATCAACCCACAGCCAAATCTACGTGAGCCCTGGCTGGAGCTGGAGCACGCACGCGAACTCGAAACGATCTCGTCGCTACTCGATGCCCATCCTAAGCTCAATGAGCTGGTACTGCAAGACCTAAGGTCGGTTACCCCATCGGCAGGGAGCGATGTTGGTCGTGGGGGAATGAGCGCGGAGCAGGTTCTCCGGGCGTTGTTGGTGAAGCAGCTGAATCAGTTCACCTATCGGGAGCTGGCGTTTCACTTGGCAGACTTCTCGAAGCTATCGGACGTTTTGCCAGCTCGGCATCATAGAGCCGACCCCGTCGAAGTCGACCCTAGCAGTAAACATCAAAGCCGTGAAGTTCGAAACGCTGGAGCAGATCAACCGAGAGCTGGTGAGCGTTGCCGAGGATGCTGGGATCGAAAAGGGAAGAAAAGTACGAGTGGACTGCACGGTAGTGGAATCAAACATTCATCCGCCTACAGACTCCGAGCTTCTTTATGACTGTGTTCGGGTTCTCACTCGCGTGATGTGCCGAGCTCGCGAACTGCTGGGTACAGTAGTGGTCTTCGGCAATCGAACGCGTCGAGCGAAGAGACGTCGACTGGGAGTTCTGAACGCGAAGGATAAGCAACAAAGGCGTCGCGTCTATCGAGATCTACTGAAGGTGACGGAAGAAACCTATCGCTCCGCTCAACGCGTTGCAGAACAGTTGGAAGAGTCGGGCTTGACCGAGCCTGTGAAGCGAGCGAGCGCGGAGAGGATCGCCGCGGATTTTGAGCACTTTCTCGTCCTCACCAAGAAAGTCATCAACCAAACCCAACGCCGAGTGATCGACGAAGAGCGTGTGCCTGCGGAGGAAAAGGTCGTTTCTATCTTCGAAGAACACACCGACATTATTCGCAAAGACCGGCGCGAGACCCTCTACGGCCACAAGGTGTGTATGACTGGTGGCTCGTCCTCGATGATTTTGGATTGCGTGATCTTGGATGGGAATCCGTCCGATTCAACTCTCGCGGAAACCATGATCGACCGTCAAGTCGAACTCTACGAACGGGCCCCGCGCCAGGTTGCCTACGATGGCGCGTTTTCTTCAAAGGCAAACTTGGAAGCCATCAAAGGCAAGGGCGGGCGTCAGCTTCGGCCACCATCATCGCGGTGCCGCCGCTCAACTCAACGTTACGCTTCTACGAGGTGATACCATACGCAGATATCGATCGTGCGTTACAATTTTGATTGGGACCCAGCGAAGGCGGAAAGTAACGTCAGCAAACACGGTGTGGCGTTCGAGCGAGCGGCGACGGTTTTTCGAGACCCGAACGCGGTATCGGTTTTCGACGACGATCATAGCGACGAGGAGCAGCGTTGGCTCACCCTCGGACTAGACAGTGGTGGCGCGCTACTTGTGGTGCATCACACGTTCACCAACATGGACAAAGAGAATTGTTCGATTCACATCATCTCGGCGCGCAAGGCGACCAGGCCTGAGACACGGCAGTACGACGCGAGAGAATCATGAAAGAAGAGTACGATTTCTCCAAAGGCGAGCGCGGTAAGTTCTATCGGCCAGACGTGGAGCTTCGGATACCGGTCTACCTTCAAAAAGACATCGCTGAATTCCTGCAAAAGTTGGCGGAGGAGAAGGATTCCGACGTGGAGACCATCGTCAACGATTGGCTCAGGCGCAACATCAGCCTCGTAGAGACGACGAAATAGCCGTCTTGGGGGACGAAGCCTAACCCTGAATTCGAGCGGACGGCGCCGAGACTTCGGTCGAGAATGAGAGCGATGGCGGAGTTGGTGGCTTCGACAACGCAGACGCTGCGCCGCCGCTCAATTCAACGTTAGATTGCGACACGAGGTCGCGTAATCGAATGTGTTGAGAAAGGAGAAAGAAGTAAACACGTGGTGTATCTCCACCATCACCCTACGCGAGCGTGCGGGTTGTGCGATGTGCAACCGGTTCGAAGCCTCGCGGACAATGTACCGAATCGGGTCCGTACCTGGCGACAGGAGAACCCCTCCGGAAGCTCCATCCGGTTAAGGGCTAGGGTTTGACAATATGGTGAGACTAATCGAAGAACTGCAGCGCCGTCAGTGAAGTACGGACCTACGGGAGCTAACAGGTCAGAGGCATGCTTCCTTGTGTTCGCATGCGTGGCCAGGCTGCAGGCTTTTTAACTGCCTGCACGAGATCGAAGAGCCACCGGCGTAGGGGTTCCACCTAAGTTGTCGAAAAAAAAGCGATTACGTGGAACGTGGAGAAGTCGTTACTCCGCCATGTGCAACGCATGGCAAGCCGACCGTAAGCTGAAGTTCCTGGCTGAAAAAGCCAAGATCCGGTGTTGATCCAATGAGATAGTTGGAATCAATGGTGCTGGCTTCTGTCTACACGGTGATACCTTTGAGCAGGTCGTAGGCTCTCTGCTGTTTCGAGTCCGGAGTTGTCGTGACATCGAAGGTGGGCTCGTCGGGTCCGGCTTCCGGTCGCCGACATTTGTTTCGGACGATGTTGCTGAGAAGGCGCAGCAGCGTGCGGAAGCTGGAAGCTCGACTCCCATCGTCAAGCTTCTTGGTTTGTATCTTGCGCAGGGCGGCCTCGGAGCGCTTCGCCGGAGCAACCGGGTCATAGGTTGGCCTCGCCGCTGAATTCAACGTTATTCCGTCTCCACGAGGCTCGGTCGGAGCCCCCGAGCGACCCAACAACTTCCCTTGCGCCCTTACAGGAACGCTCAGATTCTCCTGGGGGTTATCGTCCACTTTGAGATCTTCCGCGGGAAATCCTCCGCATCTGGCGGATAGGGTAGCAGGAGGCTTCGAGATCCGATACCCTCCTCACGTGAACCAGGGGTAACGGCACGTTATGAACAGAACGCTTCTGCCAGCCCTGGCCGGCATCGTGGTGCTCGTCGGCTGCGGGGGTGGGCCATCCGCGGGGGGCGAGAGCCCGTCCGGCGTCGCCAGCTCGAGCGGGGTGGCCGAGGCATCGCGGGTTCCCCACTACGAGGTTGACCCCACGTGGCCCAAGCTGCCGCTGGGCGACCGATGGATTACCGGTGGTCTGGGCGGGATGTGCATCGATGGGAGAGATCACGTATTCGTGCTCAATCGGCAGAACGTGGTGCCCGACGATCTGGACGGAGCGCGTCCGGCGCCGCCGGTGATCGAGCTCGACCCCGAGGGCAATGTCGTCCGCGCCTGGGGCGATCCGGAGCGGCTGGGCAGTCGGCTGCACGACTGCCACGTCGATGCGGACGGCAACGTCTGGATCGTCGCTGCCGGTACCGGTGTTGTGCAGAAGTACTCGAGCGACGGCAGCGAGCTGCTGCACCAGATCGGCGAGACGGGCCAGTATGACTCGTCGGACGGCACGCGCGACGGCGAGCCCCTGAACTCCGACCGCGCCCAGTTCTTCCTTCCTGCCGCCGTCGATGTCGACGCCGAAACCGGTGACATCTATGTCGCCGATGGCGAGCTCCCCGGTGGCAACCAGCGGATCGCCGTGCTCGATCGTGAGGGACGCTTTCTCCGGCAATGGGCGCTCGAGCGCACCGAGGCCGAACGTGACATCACGCCGCTGCCGCACTGTCTGAGGCTGTCCGATGACGGCCTGGTGTATGTTTGCGACCGGCAGGCCGATCGGATCCAGGTGTTTGACCGCGAAGGCACGTTCATCCGGAACATCGACATCCCCTTCGAGCCGCTCACCTCCCCCGACGGCCGGCGGAGCGGCACGCGCGGCACCGCCGTCGTCCTGGCGTTCTCCGCCGACCCGGCACAGCACCATATGTTCGTCGTGAACCAAAACAGCGTGATGATCGATGTCGTCGACCGCCAGACCGGCGAGGTGCTGTCGAGCTTTAGGGAAGGGCCCGGACGCTATCTCGGGCAGTTCACGCTGCCGCATGGCATCGGTGTCGATTCGGTGGGCAACGTCTACATCGCCGAACAGGAAGGGCGGCGCATTCAGAAGTTCAGGGTCTCGGGCTCCTAAAACGAGGCAACAGATGACGACTCGTGTGGCAGACGCTCGGTCGCTGTCTCGGCCAGTCTTTCCCTCGGGGGATCGTGACAACGGTGGGGGTGGAGCGCGTGCTGTCCAAAAACTCGAACGGACCCCAGATCCCAACCCCGAAAAGGGCCTCGGCGCTGGCACAGGTGTATGTTCGATGTAAAACTCCGTTCCGGTCTACGAGGCTAGCAGTGTACGTAGAATTACGTTCTAATAATGTTGGTGGGGCCGTGCATCCGTGGACGAGCCCAAGGGCGGATGTTCCCTGATACTGTCTCGCCTACGATTGTTTCGCTAGGGGAACGTGACAATGGCGGGCTCGAGCGGTATAACCGCGCGTGCAACTGACGATCGGCGCGGGCTTACTTAAAGAAGGATCAGGGTGACGCCGCTCGCAGCTGACCCGGGTCGTTACGCCGGTTTCCGCCAGGTGACACGCTGGTCTCCCTCAGGACTCGCCATCGTGTTTCTGGAGCCTTCGATCTTCGGCCGTGAAACGCGGTGGCTCCGCTTACGCTGCCTCCCGATAATAATATCGGAGAATCCCGCCAAGACGTTCCCGACACTGAATGCTCCCATCAGTGCCGGGACGGTCGGGCACTTCGGAGATCAACCTGTTGTCGAGACCTTGGTGATTTCTTTCCAGATGGTAATGGGCGACGTAAGCGCGAACGGCCGTGCGAAGATGATTCTCTCCGAGCGGGACGATCCTGTTGAGGCACTCGTGCTTTATCGAACGAACAAACCGCTCCGCGTAAGCGTTCAAATTCGGACTCCTTGCGCGTAGTGTGCCAAAACTCAGACGGAAGGCGACGGCCGTGATTATTAAAGACCTGCGCGCTTGAATTAGGGCAAAAGGACGTTCTCGTCCGCCATTTCGTTTGCGACTCTTGAAGGTGAGGCGGCGCGATAGTCAGAGACGGGGTCACTCAGGACTCGCCATCGCGTTTCTGGAGCCTTCGATCTTCGACCGTGAAACGCGGTCGCTCCGCTTACGCTGCCTCCCGATAATAATATCGGAGAATCCCGCCAAGACGTTCCCGACACAGAATGCTCCCCTCAGTGCTGGGGCTGTCGGGCACTTCGGAAATCAACGTGTTGTCGAGACCTTGGTGATTTCTTTCCAGACGATAGTGGGCGACGTAAGCGCGAACGGTCGCGCGAAGATGATTCTCTCCGAGCGGAACGACCCTGTTGAGACACTCGTGTTTTTCGAACGAACAAAACGCTCCGCGTGAGCGTTCAAATTCGGACGCCTTGCGGGTAGTTTCATGGTCTCCACGCCGGTAGCGGAGAGCGTGTCGCGGAATGACGCCGAAAACAACGAGTCGCGATCGTGGATTAGAAATCGCGTGTCGCGAAGAAACCCATCGACGGCGTCCGTCAAGTTTCGCGCGATTTGCTTCATCCAATCCTCGTAAGGCCGATGGACGATGCCCGCGATCTCGACGCGACGGGTCTTGAGGTCGATGACCAAAAGCACGAAATAGCGAATCAATCCACCGGCGGTAAGCAC
The DNA here is from genome assembly GCA_965197495.1 of Candidatus Marinacidobacterales bacterium. Taxonomy (GTDB): domain Bacteria; phylum Acidobacteriota; class Vicinamibacteria; order Marinacidobacterales; family SMYC01; genus SMYC01. Next base: position 8,164,541 of record OZ240210.1, on the reverse strand, counting down.
TTCACGGTGAAGAAATCCGTTGCAGCTATAGCTCCCCAATGGGCTTTCAGAAAGGTGCTCCAGGGGGTGCCTTTGTCCCTCGCGGGTGCGGGCTCGATATCGTGTTCCGCGAGGATGCGTTTCACGGTGTTTCTGCCGATCTCGTGGCCCATGTTAGCGAGAGCCCCACAAATCCTCGTATAGCCCCAGCTTGAATTTTCCTTCGCCATCGTGAGCACGAGCTCACGTATCGTTTCCATCACGCGAGGTCGCCCTGGACCGCGGCGCTGGCTCCCATCGTACTTTGCTGCGATGAGTTCTAGGCGGACCTTCCACGGATGAACAAGCGTAAGTGTGGGCATCATTGGCTTTGTTTTTGAAGAGAGGTGTGTGTACTGCTTACATCGTGCGGGGGTTGATTTCGAGCAGGTTGAATGCTTTGTGCTGCAAGGGTGTGGGGCGAGTGATGCTGACGAAGGACAGGCCGCGGGCTTCGTTTTCGACCTGATTTTTCGTGACCGTAGCAAGATCAGAAAGAAGCGTTCTGAAACTGTGGACGGGCAACCCGTCGGGAGTCTTCTTGGTAGAAGCCTTTGCCTGGGCGGAGTCTGAAGGCGTTGCTGGGCTGACGATGGATGAGCGTTTGGCATGGGCACCGTCAGGGTCGTCGTCGTCAAACAAGATCGGGACGAGGGCTTTTCGCATGTGCCATTCCACGTAGTAGGCGAGCATGCAAAGAAAGATGTGAGCTCGAACTCGCTCAGCGTTGTAGTGATAGATGGGCCGTACTTTCAAATCCACGGTTTTGCAGCAACGAAAAGCGCGTTTAACGACTGCCAAGCCTTTGTAGGTCCTGACAGCTTCGTCTGCGGAGATGGCCTCTTCGGTGAGGCTTGTTCGGATGATATAGATGCCGTCGAGGGCCGCCTCACGCTCGATGTTTTCGTTGTCGCGCTCGAAGTCGAAGCCGTCGTCCGTAATGGTGTAGCGAAAGTGCTTGCCCATCTTGCTCCGAGCGAACACTCGACCCAATCGTATGCCGATGGTATCTTTGCCTCGCAAAGGACGTTGGTCTCGCTTCGTCGCTTTGCTAATCACTTCTAGCTTTGACTCCGTCGACACAAGCATCTCTTCTCGCTTCCGCGCCCGCTCGGTAGCAAGAAGAGGGTTGCGGCAGGCGATGAGTCGCTCACCAGGGAAGCTAGGATGATGGATCTCCGCTAGGTCGAGTTCATCGAACAGAGAAGGCTGCAGCATTCCGTCTTTTGCAAGTCGCTGAATCTGAGGGGCACGAAGTGAGCTGATCCACTCGAGACCTTCCTCCGGTCGAAGTTCCTCGCGAATCCGGGCTTCGGTGATCATCCCTCGGTCACCTACGAAGACGATACTGTCAAGCTCAAAACGTTCTCGGACTTTGCGAATTTGGCTCCCCAGTGTTGCGGGATCTCCGGTGTTGCCTTCGAACACCTCTACCCCGACCGGCCGACCATCACGCTCACACAGTAAGCCGAACACGACCTGCAACTTGTTTTTCTTGCCGTCTCTCGAGTAACCGAGCTTCGCCAGAGGGCACGACCGACCTTCTACCCAAGTCGACGTCAAGTCGTAGAGAACCAGGCTGCCCTGCTGCAGATGGCGTTTCGCCAGTTTCTTCTCTATGGCTGCTTGGCGGCTCAAAAGCCAATCCAGGGAATCATACAACTCATCCTCGTTGGTGTCTTCAACTCCAACACACTCACCCAATGACGAAGTCAAGGTCTGTTTCGATAGACCACGGGCCGTGGCCAACTTGGAGCCCGGCTCTACGATTCGCGCCACAATCATCGCCACGACGAGGTCACGCTCTCGGCGCTGGCGGCTATGGATGATTCGCTCGAGGCCAACTTTGCGCAGCGTTCCCAGCACGGCCGCAACATGTCCGTGAGGCTTGCTTCTGGTGATCTCGAACTGCTGAGCCTCACCCAAATCCACGTTGCCCTTCAGCAACTGGCGAAGAGCTTCAATTCGCGCGGGCTTCCACTTCGAGATGTTGGCGACGGTCCTCGTTTTGGGCGCACCGCCTTCGCGGTAGCTTTCGCGGATGAGAATCGCTGGGGGCGAGTTGCGGTTCGGCACCTTGGCGATGTACATGCGCCGACTATACAGGATTAAATCAGTAAAATAAACTGTTCTGTCACTATTACATGCGTACACATTACATTTCAAACCGCCGCATCTGCTTTAAACGTACGGGTTTACATGCGTCTAGCCGGCGGAAGTTCCGTCTAGTCAGTCTAGAACAAAGGAAGTTGCGACCCCGTCTTACCTTCGTCGAGCCGAACCGTCTCGGGCTCGCGGCCATCACGAAACACCCACGCCTCGACGTCTCGCCCAGGGAAGGCGGCGGCCGCCGCGCGCAGCTTGGGCTCGATATCGCGCGCGGAGCGAGACAGCACCGTCACCTGATGGCGGCCCGCGATCAAGCAGCCGATCCTGCCTCGGCGAACGTGCCGCCCGGAAACGATCGAGAACGGGACGCCGTAGTGCACGCTCCCCGTCGCCGACAGATCCGCGACATCCTCTCGCTCGAGTAGCTCACGGTACGACGCGACATCTTCGTCGGCGATCTCCACGACCGACGCGGCTTCGGTAGTTTCTAACGACCCCAGGCGGAGCTCATAGGCGCGTTCAGGACGCTCTTCGTGATAGGTCCGCTTGCCGCGCGGGCGCAGCACACGGAGGCCGTGGGCGCCCCAGGCGATTTCGCGCTCCTCGGTCACGAGGGCTTGTTGCAGTGCCTCGCGAAAGCTCGAAGGCAGCAGACGCGCGAAGCTCTGGTCGGTTTGCGCTTCGTCGCCGAGAACCGTCGATAGTACCAAGTTGCGGCGCGCGCGCGTCAGGCCTACATATAGGAGTCGCTTCTCTTCTTCCTTGACACGGTTCGGGAGGTCTTCGGCGGGCTCCATCGCGGCGAGCGCGCTCACCTCGACCCGTCCATCGGGAAGCTCGCGGATGCGCGGCAGCGACGTGTCTTGGCGCGTGCGCTGATGCATGTTGACGAGAAAGACCGTATCGAACTCGAGACCTTTCGCCGCATGCACCGTCATGAGGTTCACCGCGTCGACGGCTTCGAGCACGGCGGGTGATTCCTCTTCCGTCGAAGCGCTCGCGAGGTAGTCCGTGAGACGCGATAGCGTGAGATAGCCGCGGTTCTCCGCGCGCCGGACCATTCCCAGCACTTTCTTGAGGTTCTCCCAGCTCTGCTCGTCGCCTTCGAACCACGCGGCGTAGTCGGCGTCGTCGAGAATGTGGGTGAGAAGATCCGCGGGCGCCGTGCGGTCGACGAGCGCGACCCATCGCGGCACGCATGTTTTTGCGCGAAGGACGGCCCGGCGATCTTCCTCGGAAAGCGGAAGCGATGTGTCGAGCGCCGCGCCTGAGAGCCACCGCGCGATCGAAGCCTTCCGGCCCGCGGCGACGCGCATCAGGCCGTCGTCGGAGATCCCGATGAAGCGCGAGCGCGCGAGCTCGGCCGCGCGGAGCTCCGAAGCGGGCTCCGCCAGGTAGCGGACGAGGGCGCCGATATCGCGCACTTCGGCGGAATCGAAGAAGCCGAGCCCGCGATAGACGTAGGCCGGGACGCCTCTCGCGACGAGCGCTGCTTGGTAGATGCGGTACGAGGAGCGGCTTCGAAACAAAATGGCGATGTCCTTCGGCCGCCGGCCTTCCTCGGTGAGTACGCGCACGATTTCGTCGGCGACGGCGCTCGCCACACTCGGAAGATCCGTCGCGACGGCAACCGCTATGGGCCGCTTCGGGCGATCGGGCTTGGCGAGCTCCGCGACATCCGCGACAGGCACGACAGGGAAGTGGTCGCCCTCGCGATATTGGAACGACCAATCGAGATCGCCGCGGACTTTGGGGACCTCGTCGAACAAATCGTTCAGAAAAGACAGGAGCTCTCCGCCCGCGCGGAAGCTCGTTCGAAGCGTCAGCCGCTGTCCGCCCCGGTGGCGGATCTTGAGCAGATGGCGCGAAGCTTTCTCGAGGACTTCCACACGCGCGTCGCGCCACCCATAGATGGATTGTTTTCGGTCGCCCACGATGAAAAGACTCGGCTCGCGTATCCGGCCGGTGCCGTCTCCCTCGGCTTGTTCTGACAAAATGGCTTCTTGCACGAGACCCTGACCTTCGCCCCAGCTCTCGATGAGCGCTTTCACGAGCCGCCACTGCACTTCGTTCGTATCTTGGAACTCGTCGATGAGAAGGTGGTGGTAGCGTGATTCGAGACGGAAGCGGCTCTGCGCGAACTCGCCGCGGTTCTCGAGGAGAGCGACGGCGTTGGTGAGCACGTCGCTGAAATCTAGGCCGGCGCGCGCGGCTTTGAGCTTGGCGAAACGCTTCGATGCCGTTTCGTAGAGCTCGAAGAGCTCTCGGATCGCGTAGAAGTCTTTCTCGCGCAACCAAGCTTTGTAAGCGCGCGCGACCAAAGGCGCGAGCCCGAGTACGCGGTCGCGGTGTGTTTCGTAGTCTTCTGCCCGCGCGAAGCTGTCTTTCGTAACGAGCTTCGAGAGGCGGCGCCGAGGGTCTTTGTTCTGCGTCAAGAAATAGCCAGCGATCTCCTCGACATCTGCGCTTCTAATCGTGTCCGCGTCCGTATCAATGGCGCGCCGAACGGCGAACCCGAGCGCTTTCAACACGGGTGCTTCCGGAGGCCCGGTGCCCAAGAATTGTTCCACGCCCTCGGCGCCGCGGAAGGCACTCGCGAGGCTCTTCGCGACTCGCTTCAAGCTCTGGGTGAGGCTCACAGACTTCGGGACGACGCGTTGCACGTAACGCGCGAGCATCTCCTCTTTGAGAAGACGGCTCGTCAGAAACTCGCGCATGCCTCGCCGGAGAGTGCCTTCCTCGAAGCGCGCGATGAGAAATCGCACGTCGACTTTCGAGCCCCGGCGCGCTTCTGCCATGACCTGGTCGATGGACTCTTCGAGCAAACGTTCGCTGTCCACTTTGTCGAGGAGCGCGAGGTCGGGGTCGAGCCCCGCTTCGAGAGGAAATTCGCGTAAGAGCCCGAGACAGAACGCGTCGATGGTCGTGATGTGGATCTCGAAAAGACGCGTTCGGATGTCCTTCCAGAGCTTGGGGTGTTTGCGAAGCTCGTCGATGATCCGGCTGCGCATCTCGCCCGCGGCTTTGCGCGTGAACGTGATCGCGAGGACGTGTCTCGGGCTTGCGCCCCCTTCGATGAGATGGATGTAGCGATCCACGAGCACGCGGGTCTTGCCTGTGCCGGCGGAGGCTTCGAGGGCGACGTTCAAGGTCGGATCCGAGGCGAGCTCGCGGGCGCGCCGGTCGACGAAGGTGACGTCGCCCTTCACGCGTCCTCCTGGATTTCTTTGCGACAAACGCCGACGAAGCCGCAGCTCCCGCAAAGCGTGTCCCGGTGCGGCTTCGGCGGGAAGCGGCCGTTCTGGATCGCGTCGAAGGTCTCGACGAGAAGGGCGCTCGCTTTTTGGTAATCCGCGCGCGCCGTCGACCGGCGGTCGCGGAAGCTGAGATAGGCGGATTCTTCGATGGGTGTGCCTAGATCTTGCGACAGGCACATCGAGTAGAGCGGCACTTGGAGCGTCACCGATGCTTCCGGCGCGCGGCCGCTCTTGTAGTCGTAGACGTGCAACCGGCCGGAGGCGTCCACGTCGGCCCGATCGACCCGTCCTTTGATTTGCACGAACCAGGGTTTTTCACCGCCGGGTCCTTCGGTCAAGCGCAGCGGGGTTTGAAAAGGATGCTCGAGCAGCCGCTTTTGGAGCGGGCCGCGCGCCATCTCTCGTCGCAACAACCACTCAAGAGCGCCGGCCTCACCGGGACCTCCGAATAAACGTCGGAGCTCCACGCTTCGATGCTCGGGCGGGATCTTCTTCACCGCGACGGCTCGAAACAGAGCGAGCGCGTCATCATAGGTCTCGGGCTCGACGGGGCGGGGCTCGCTGCGGCCCGCGTCCCATTCCTTGAAGCCTTCGTGCAGGAGGTCGTGCAAGATGCGCCCGCGCTCGAGCGGCGTCAGCATGGCTTCGACGTCTTCTTCTTCCGAAAGATCGAGGAGATAGCGAGAAAAATATTTGAAGGGGCAACGGAGGTAGAGCTCGAGGGCCGTCGGGGACACGGGGTCCGGGACCGCTCGCTCTGAGCCCACGATTCCGGGACGGCGCTCGCTCGGAAGCGGTGAGGACGGCTCGAGAAGACCGCGGCGGAGTGCTTCGCTCTTCGTGACGACGAGCTCCAGAACGGTCTCGGCGTCGGTGTCGGTGTCATTCATCGGCGGCGCGGCTTCGTGCGGGCTCTCTTCGAGCCAGGTTTCGACTTCTTCGAGAAACGGCGACGCCACCGTGGGGATCTCGTCTTCGAGCTGGTGGCGGATGAGCACGAGATGCTCCCGGCCCAAATCGAGAAGCTCTTGGAACCGACTTCGCTCTCGCGCCAGAAGCTTGCGATCGGACGGCCAGCCGAAATCGCGCAGGAGCCATTGCGGGAAGAAAATGTTGCGCTCGCCGCGCGCGGGCCACTCACCTTCGTTGATACCGAGCAGAATCACGAGATCGAAAGCGCCGAACCCCGCCGAGCGGGCGTCGACCACCGTCACTCCACCAGAGCCCGTCCGGAGGGCGAAAGTGTGCGCCTCCACCGCGCGGCGAAATTTTTCGCGGAAGGTGCGGAAGTCGACGGAAGGGTCGCCGACATGTCGAGCCGCTTCTTCCAAGCGTTCGAGGATCGCGTCGACGGCGGCTCGGGCTCTCTGATGACGCTCACCCGGAGGCGTGCGGGTATAGGTTTTGAGAAAATCGCGTAGGCAGCGAATCTTGGCGCCGAGTGAGCTCTCTGTCCCGAGCTCGGCGAGCGCCTTTCCTGTCTCCAGGATGGCGCCGAGTGGTGCCAGCGCACGCCGCGGCGCATCGCCCGCTTCCATCCCGGGCAGGCTCGGCTGCGTTGGTGGCCGGCTCTTCCGTGTCCAAAGCCTCTGCCAACGCTCGAGCCCGCCAGGCTCACGATAGCGCAGCGTGAGCTCGTCGAGCGCGGCGACCTCGGATGGTCCGACGCCTTTGAAGACGAAAAACGGACTGCGCAAAAGCGCGAGTGCTTCGTTGCGATGCGCGTCGGTGGCGACGAGCTCGATAGCAAGATCGACCGCGGCCATGAACGGCTCGGTGGCGAGCGGAAAGCTGTCCTGGAGCTCGAACGGAATGCCGGCTTCGCCGAGAACTTTCTTGGCTAGGTACATATAGGGGAGCGGTCGCGGCACCACGATGGCGACGCGATCGAGAGGCGGCAGGTCTTTGTTGTCTTCGAGGTGTTTCATGAACCGCACGGCGTCGACGAGCGACTCTTCCCGATCACGTGCGACGTGGACCGCGGGGGTCAAGAGCTTCGGAGGCGTCGCGCGCGCCTCTTCGTCCACGTGGAGATCCGGTGCGGCGTCAGCGAGTGAGGCGGGGAGCGCGGAAACTTTGTCCACGGCCGCAACCGTCAGTGTTTCGAGGCCCCGGGCTTCCGTCAGAAAATCGAGATCGGCGGGCGCGAGTGTCTCCGAGCCGAGAACGAGGGCGCGCTCGTAGGGAAACGGCTCTGTAGAAAGAGCGCGGCGGACCGAAGGCGGATCGTGGAGATCGAGGCGCGCGAGCGCTTCGCGATAGGCTTCGAGCGACGCTTCGAGAAAGCGCGTCTGCGCGGCCATCCTGGCGGCGCCCAGATCGTCGGGTGCCTCGAGCTCTTCGAGCGCGCGCTTGGTGAAGTCTTTGAGCTCGGCACGGTTTTGAAGAAGCTCGTCGTAGAACTGGAGCACGCGCGGCGCGAGCCCGGCGCGCACTTTGAACGGCGGCGGGCTTCCGGACGCCGCGGCCTTTTGGAAGCCCTCTTCAAGAAGGGCCTCTCGAAGGAGTGGGTCCGCGAGGCGTACTCTCCCTTGGCTGCGCTCTGCGAGGTCTTGGAACAAGGGGCCCGGCGTCGTGATGACGGGGAGAAACACCACTTCGCGTTTCGTCGAGAAGTCGCGCTCGAGCTGGTTTCTATATAGATGCGCGGCAGCGGCCGTCGGGACGAGGACGACGGTACGACTAAGGGCGAGGGGGTCCCGCTCCGCTTGCTTTTTGAGCGTGCGGCTCGCGAAGGCGCTCACGCCGCGCCAACCGCGGCAGAGCACGAGCACTGGTTTTGGCATCGTCCGGCCCATTCTATCCACTCGCTTGCAGGTCTATCCGAAGGGATAGGCCGGCCCCGCCCCAAGAATAGTCGACGCCCTTTGTTTTCTTGGGTTTAGGTGGATAGCGGGCGTGGAACGTCTCTTGCGCTGGTATCGGTTTGTGGCGAAGTTTTTTCGAGAGGCCGAGTATCGAAAGAAGGTCCAGTCTGCGCGCCGCGCCCATCGAAGGATCCCGCCGACCGAGGGAGATGCGCTCCGCGAGCTGCAAGTTGCCCTCGACCGTCAGCGTCGGGAACAAGTTGAAGCGTTGGAACACGAACCCGATCCGCTTTCTCCGGAGCTCGGTCCGCTCGGCGTCCGACATCGTCGCGAGATCCTCGCCTTCGATGACGACGCTCCCGGAGGTCGGAGACAAGAGGCCGCCGAGCGTGTGGAGAAGCGTTGATTTGCCGCAGCCCGAGGGCCCCATGATGGCGACGAGCTCGCCGCGGTCGACTCTCAGATTCAGGCCGCGCAGCGCATGGATGTCGCCTGCACCCATCCGGTAGGACTTCCAGAGCGACTGGGCCACGAGCGCCGCGGGCATCCCCGTCCGCTTGCTCGTCTTGCTCATGCGGGCCGGAACATCGCGAAACGTCGTTGCACTACTCATAGGACAAAGCCTCCACGGGATCCTGATGCGCTGCTTTGAGCGCGGGGTACAAAGCGCCGAGTGTGCCGCCAAGAACGGCCAACGAAGCCGCGGCGAGAAGCCACTGCCACTCGAACTGAACGATTAGGGACGTATAGGTCATGACGCCCCACTTGATGACGACGGCGACGAGCGCACCGAGACCGACTCCAAAGATGCTCAACACGAAGGCTTCGGTCTCGATGGCGCCCACGATGAACGACTTCGAGCCGCCCATCGATTTCAAGATGCCGATCTCGCGTGTCCGCTCGGTGATCGCGGTTCATCAGTACGTTGACCATCTTTCTCGCGCTCTATACACAGCGAGCCCGATCACGACGTTCAAGAACACCTGAAGGCTCGGAACCCCTTGTGCCCACATCCTCGGGATGTCGCGTGTGAAGACGATCTGATTGCCCGGGAACTTGGCTTCGATGGCGCTCGCGACCGCGTCGACAGAGGCATTCGCCGCCATCTTGATGAGAATCCACGACGCGCGCTCGCTGGCTCCGAGAAGCTCCTGCATCGTGGCGAGCGGCATCTTCATCCGCGCCCCGACTTCAGGCTCGTAGACACCGACGACCTCGAAGGTCTCGCCGAGAATTTCGAGCTTCGCGCCGAGCCGGGTCTCAGGGTCTGCCGCGCGCTGCTGGTCGACGATGAGCTCGTGCGGGCCTCCCGGACGACGCCCCTTGGCGAGCGTCAGCCCGGTCACATCCGCATAGGACGCGAGATTGCCGTCGCTTTCGAAGGAAATACCTTCGATGAGCTCGAAGCCGATGCCCCTTGCGCCCCCGCGAACGTAACGCGCAACCGGGGTCGTCGCTTCGACGCCCTCCATTTTCTGGATGGCTTCCGCGTAGGCGACCGGCAAGGTCAATGGGCTCATGGTGACGCCCGCGCCCAAGCCGCTCGGCGGCAAGAACACGAGCTCCGCCTGCAGGTTGCCTTCACGTTGCCCCGAGCTCAGGAGCATGCCGCGGGCGAGCCCGACCGTGACCAAAATCAAGATGACTCCGAGAGCGATACCCACGACACTCGAAAGACTGCGGATGGGCCGCGCAACCAGGTTCGCCAGCACCAGATTGTCCATGCACGTCTCCTTTCGGTTAACGCCGTGGGAACTGCAACTCCCATACCAAAAGCACGAAGGCACAAACGTCGAGACGAGCGAGCTTTAGAAAAAGGGGGTAGGGTGAGCCCCTAACGTTAATGGATGAGCCCTATCCGTTCGGATAGACGCCCGGGTAGACAGCAAGGAGCTCTTCTTTAGAAGCGGAACGAGCTTCATGGTGATGGCAACGCACGATGGCGGCCTCGCGATAGCCGCCCGCGCGTTCGGGATCCAGGTTCTCGGGGGTCTGATCGCGGTGTTGACGAAGGTCCTCTCGCACCGCAACATTCATGGTTGAGCTCCGTACTGAATAGAGATCCACCCGGCGATGAAGCGCTTCTAGACATAAGTGAAAGTATAGTGTATATTCGCAGACGGTCCAGGTACGTTATTCCGGCGAAAACCGTCACATTAAGCGAAATCGCATCGAGTTTCCGTACCCGCGCACTCGCTAGCTTGACCGCAGCCGAGACATTTCTATAAGGTGTGGGGCGATTGAGGATATGGCAGGAAGAGTAGTCTCGACGACCTGAAGATCGACCGTAGTGGGGTGAGCGACTCGCCGTCCGGATCGTGGACGTGGGTTTTACTCTTGCTGCCGCTGGCCGTGATTTCTGGTCTTGCCTATTGGCTCCTGCAGCCCGAGGGCAAGACGGTCGTCGTGGTCGTGGCTCGCGAAACCTCTCTCGAAGGCGGCCAAACGGTCCTGAACGCCTCCGGATATGTCACCGCACGGCGGAAAGCGGTCGTCTCGTCCAAAGTCACGGCGAAAGTTCTGGAAGTTCTGATCGACGAAGGGATGGAGGTCCGTGAGGGGCAAGTTCTCGCGCGCCTGGATTCCTCGAATGTCGAGCGGAGTTTGAGCCTCGCGGAAGCGCAGCTCGGCTCGGCGAAGAGCGTGCTCGCGGAGACGAAGGCGTTGCTCGCGGAAGCAAAGCTGCGTCTCGATCGCACCAAAACGCTCGTGAAGGACGACGTTTTGAGCCAAGCGCAGCTCGACGCGGTGCAGGCAGAGACGGGCTCTCTCGAAGCGCGGCTCGCACGCCAGGGTGAAGACGAAGCCGTCGCGGAGCGCCGGCTCGGCGTATGGCAACAGCAGCTCGAGGACACCGTGATCCGCTCGCCGTTCAGCGGCATCGTCACGACCAAGGATGCGCAGCCGGGCGAGATGATCTCGCCCGTGAGCGCTGGAGGCGGGTTCACGCGCACAGGGATTGGCACGGTCGTCGATATGGCCTCGCTCGAGATCGAAGTCGACGTTAACGAGAGCTATATCAACCGCGTCCGGGCGGGCCAAGAAGTCGAGGCGGCCCTCGACGCTTACCCGGACTGGAAGATCCCGTGCCGCGTGATCGCGATCGTGCCGACCGCGGATCGCGACCGGGCGACGGTGCGGGTCCGGATCGGCTTCGAAGAGCTCGAGTCGCGCATTCTTCCCGATATGGGCGTCAAGGTGGCCTTTCGCGACGAGCAAGTGGAACAGGTCGACCGACGCGTCGTGCTCATACCAAAAGAGGCGGTGCGTAAAGATGGCGGCCGGGATGTCGTGTTCGTGATGGCGGGCGACAAGGTCGAACGGCGCGCCGTCACGTTGAGCGTGAGCGAAGGCGAGGACGCCATCGTCACCGTGGGGATCGAAGGCGGAGAGAGCGTCGTCGTGCAAGGGCCGCCCGATCTCGCGGATGGAGACCAAGTGGAGGTAGCGAGTCCATGAGTGTGAATCGCAACGGGACGCTCGTCAAAGTCGACGAAGCGACCAAATATTTCAAGAGAGGCTCCGAGGAGATCCATGTTCTCGAGAAGCTCGACATGCAAGTACCGGAAGGTGAGTTTCTGGCGCTCATGGGACCGTCCGGCTCGGGGAAGAGCACGCTCTTGAATTTGATCGGTGGCTTGGATAGGCCCACATCCGGCTCGGTGACGGTGGCGGGTGAGCGCATCGACCGCCTCTCGCGACAAAAGCTCGCGGCCTGGCGGGCGCGCCACGTTGGGCTCGTGTTTCAGTTCTACAACCTGCTGCCGGTCTTGACCGCTGAGCGTAACGTCGAGCTTCCGTTGCTCCTCACGCATCTCTCGCGCGCGCAGCGGAAGAAACACGTCGATGCTGCGCTCGGCGTGGTGGGTCTATCGCATCGGAAGACCCATTACCCGCGAACTTTGTCGGGCGGTGAGCAGCAGCGCGTCGGCATCGCCCGCGGCATCGTCAGCGATCCGACGCTTCTCCTCGCTGACGAGCCGACGGGCGACCTCGATCGCAAGTCGGGGGACGAGGTTCTCGATCTTCTGCAAGCGCTCAACAAAGACCACAACAAGACCATTATCATGGTGACGCACGATCCTCACGCTGCGGTGTGCTCGACGCGCACGCTCTACTTGAACGAAGGCAAGCTCAGCACGGAGCCGGTCGAATGAAATTCTTGAAGCTCGTCGTCAGCAATTTCAGACGCAAGATCGTCCGCACCGTCCTCACGATCCTGTCAATCCTCGTGGCCTTCATCTTGTTCGGCTATCTCGCGGCCATCCGGCAATCGTTGAGCCAAGGTATCGACGTTGCCGGGGCGGACCGGCTCGTCGTGCGGCACAAGGTCTCCATCATTCAAATGCTTCCCGGAAGCTACGAAGCGGATATCGAGCAAATCCCGGGCGTCGCCGATGCCACGTTTTCGAACTGGTTCGGCGGCATCTACCAGGAGCCTAAAAACTTCTTCCCGCAATTTGCGGTGAATCCGGAAGAGTACCTCGCGATGTATCCCGAGTTTCTCTTGTCCGACGAGGAGAAGGAGGCGTGGTTCCGCACGCGCACCGGGGCGGTCGTGGGCGGAACACAGCGGAGCGCTTCGGCTGGGAGGTTGGCGACAAAGTGCCGATCCAAGGGACGGCCTGGACACGTAAGGGCGGCGAGCGCACCTGGGAGTTCGATGTTGTCGGCATCTATCATGGTGCGGAGCAAGGGACGGACACGACACAGTTCCTGTTCCAGTACGACTATTTCGACGAGGCGCGGGCTTTCGGCCGCGGGCTCGTGGGCTGGTATATTGTGCGCGTCGACGACCCGGACGACGCCGTGCGTGTCGCCACCGCCATCGATGACACGTTTGCCAACTCGCCCAGAGAGACGAAAGCGGAGACCGAGGGTGCCTTTGTGCAAGGCTTCGCTGATCAGATCGGCAATATCGGCGCCATCATCCAGGCGATCCTCGTCATGGTCTTCTTCACGATCCTTCTCGTCGCCGGCAACACGATGGCGCAATCGGTGCGGGAGCGTACCGGCGAGCTCGCCGTTCTCAAGGCGGTGGGCTTCACCGATAGTCACGTGCTGGTCATGGTGCTGCTAGAGACGATGGCTATCGCGGGGGTCGGCGGATTTCTCGGGCTCGGCGCGGGGTGGCTGATGATCTCGCGGGGCGATCCCACCGGCGGGCTGCTGCCGATCTTCTATTTCCCGCCCAAAGACATCGTCATGGGCGTTATCTTCGTGATCGCGCTCGGGCTGATCACTGGGCTCTTGCCCGCGCTTCAGGCCGGGCGGCTTCGCATCGCGGACGCCTTGAGGCAGCTCTAGTAGGCTTACTATGTTCAACTGGTTTTCTCAGATCTTCGCGTTGATCCAGTTCAACCTCCGTACGATTTGGCAGCGCAAGGGCTCTTCGGCTGCGGCGCTCTTCGGGATCGCGGGTGTCGTTGCCGTGCTCGTAGGTGTGTTGTCTATCGCGCAAGGTTTTAGTGCCGTGATGAACGCTTCCGGCAAGCCCGACACCGCGCTCATTTTGAGAAGCGGCGCCGACACCGAAATGATGAGCGGCCTTTCGCGCGACACGACGCGCATCATTGCGGATACCGAAGGCGTCGCACGCAGCGCCGAAGGCGCGCTCGCTTCCGCGGAGCTCTTCGTGATCATCAATCTTCCGAAGCGATCGACAGGCACGGATGCGAACGTGCCGTTGCGCGGCGTCGAGCCCATGGCCTTTAGCGTACGAAGCGATATCGATATTATCCAAGGCCGCCCCTTCGAATGGGGCCGGAACGAGGTCATTGTTGGCTCGGGCGCCGTGCGCGAGTTTGAAGGTCTCGAGTTCGGTGGGCGGATTCCCGTCGGCAAGGAAGAGTGGACCGTCGTGGGTATCTTCGAAGCCGATGGTGGAATCTCCGAATCCGAGATTTGGACGGACGCGAGCGTTCTGCAGCCGGCCTATCGCCGCGGCAACTCGTTTCAAGCCGTTTATGCGAAGCTCGAGGCCACGGAAGGCTTTCAAGGCTTCAAAGACCGGTTGACGACGGACCCGCGGCTCAACGTCAAGGTCGTGCGGCAGGACGAGTACTATGCCGATCAGTCGACCGCGATCACCGGCCTCATTACCGGGCTCGGCACGTTGATCGCCGGATTGATGGGGATCGGCGCTGTCTTCGGCGCGCTCAACACGATGTATAGCGCGGTGTCGTCGCGAACGCGCGAGATCGCGACGCTTCGTGCGCTCGGGTTCGGAAACGGCCCGGTCGTGATCTCGGTGCTGGTGGAAGCTCTCGTGCTCGCAATCATCGGTGGTGCGACCGGGGCAGGCCTGGCTTACGTCGCTTTCGACGGCTTCCGCGCCGCGACGATGAATTGGCAGAGTTTCTCGCAAGTCGCCTTCGCGTTCGACGTGACGCCAGGCTTGCTCGTCCGGGGCATTTTCTACGCCGCGATGATTGGGCTCGTGGGCGGTCTTTTTCCAGCGATTCGCGCCGCGCGCATGCCGGTGGCGGCCGCGCTTCGTGAGGGCTGAAGTCGACGGACACTTGCAGATGCGGATGGAGCTAGAGCGGCCGGTTCGGGTTCGCGATCGTGCGCCACATGTGGGACGAGGGTGAATCGTCCCCGCCCAGACCCTCTTCGGGCTGCTGGAAATGGCGGCCGATGATGTCGATGAAAGGCTCGATCGAGACTTTGGCCTCGCGATCGAACGCGTATTCGTCGTTCATCGTAATGAGCCGCGCTTCCATGTACCACTTGTGGTCGCGAGCTTTTTTGTGGGCCGCCTGGATATGTGCATCCGGCTCGTAATCCTTGCCAAAGATGCGGTTATAGAAATTGGGATATTCGTAGCCGACTTCGGGGTCGGGGAAGAAGCGGAGCGGCTGGTGGTAACGGATGCCCCAGCTCACCCGCTCGTCGACATAAGGCTCGTAGAGTTGCGCGCCCCACCATCCGTGGTCGGGCTTGATCAGGTTGAGCACGGTGTCGTGCAGCAAGCAAGCGAGCACGGTGCGCTCCGGTTGGCCCGTTTTTATCGCGCGTGCCGCGCTCTGG
Organism: Candidatus Marinacidobacterales bacterium; assembly: GCA_965197495.1. Lineage (GTDB taxonomy): Bacteria > Acidobacteriota > Vicinamibacteria > Marinacidobacterales > SMYC01 > SMYC01. The sequence goes on along the minus strand of OZ240210.1, from coordinate 8,149,318 downwards.
AGAACGTGCCGTGCGGGGGCGAACCGCAGCTCGAAGAAGTCCACGAGGGTCGGTTTGGCCGGCATCGGCTTCAAGTTCTTGTTCTCGGCGAAGAGCCGTCCCGCCCCGCGCGGCACGGGCCGCTCGGGATCGTAGAAGTCGAGCTTCACATGGTCTTCTTCCTCGGTGGAACCTTCCGAGCTGTTTAGTTGCTCGATCATATAGTGCTCGAGCGCTTCGGCGCGGGCGTTTGGGCTCATCGCTTGGACCGTGGTCACGCCGCCCAGGCTGCCGATAAATGCTCTCCGATCAATTTCCAACACTTACCTCCTTCCCCTCTGCCCGGATCGTCTCTTTATTTAAGGCGGATGTCAACGCCCACAAAATGCCTTGCCGGCGACGCCGGGGAGGCTACTCTGGCTCGTGGAAGCATGGTGATCGAGAGATGAAGCACATTCTGTGGATGGGGATTTTCCTCATGGCGGCTCAGGTGGACTCCCTGTCCCGGCTCGACGAGCCCTTTTCGCTTGCAATAGGCGAGACCGCCCGCCTGGACGACGCGGAGCTCTTGCTGACTTTCCGTGAGGTCACCAGGGATTCTCGATGTCCCAAAGAGGTTTCGTGCATCGTGGCAGGGAGTGGCGTTGTTCGCTTCGATGCGGTCGTCGCCGGTGAGACGACCACGCTCACCTTCGAAATACCTCCAGGCGGGGAGGACGCGCAATCACTCGGCGGCCTCACCGTCATGCTCACGGCGCTCGAGCCGGAGCCCGAAGCGGGCAAAAAGATGGAGCGTTCGCGCTACGTGGCGAAGTTGGTCGTCGCGGCGACGACGCGGGGTGAAGTCAACGTGGCAAGCTCCGTCCACCGTGGACCCACGTAGCTACTCAACGTCTCGAGCCGGTCGTCCTTCTGTGCTGGGTGGCACATGAGCTCCGACGTGCCGTCGGGAGCGGCGTCCAGGATCTCGACCAGCTGGTCTTCGCTCACGTTGTCGGCGCCGTAGAAGCTCGCGAGAAAGTGGTCTGCCGTCTCGACACCTGCTCGACGGATCCGCTCGCGCGTCGTGTCGTCGGGGGCGCGCACCGGCACGCCCAGCCTTACCGCTTCTTCCAGAACGGCTGTCAAGATCCCTGGAAAAGCATGGGTGTGGTGATGGCCGTCGATGTGGGTGGGCGCGCGGCCGACGCCCTTTTCGAACCGTTCGAGCTGAGCGCAGAGCTCCCCACGGACTTGCTCCGCCGTGGCGCGCTCATGGGCGCCCGATTCGAGCTTGCGGAAACGTCCGTCGGCGTCGACAAGCTCGCCCAGCGGCTCACGTGGGCCGGTGGGGCGCGCGAACGTGAGAACGAAATGAAGCCCAACCGCGAGAGACGTGTGATCCCGCGCCCAGGTGAAGGCGCTCTCCGCCGCTTCGGCGTTCACCATCAAAGATGTTGCGGTCACGATGCCGCGCTCGTGCGCTTCGACGATACCGGCGACCACCCCGGGGGTGAGCCCGAAATCGTCCGCGGTGACGATGAGCCGTTTCATGCTGCATTCTAACGTAGTCGTCTTTCGGTGGATCCGAATGCAGCCGGAGGAACGATTCGTTCCTGCCCCTTCGTGATGGACGAATCGCTCCGAGCGTGGCTTTCAAGGGTTCATTCCGTGAGCGGCTCTGGAGCTTGGCGCCGGGATCGCAAACCGGAGAGCTCACCACAATCCGGAAAGTCGCATCTTGATCGATTCGGCGATCAAGTCGTCGATGCGGACCTGTATTTCGCGCGTGGTGTCGACGAGGCGGATGCCCATTCCCCGGGGTAGCGCTGCTCGGGAAATCCCTCGCTTGGTGCTCCAAATAACCTCTCCCTCGACCTCGATCCGATCGATTCCAGCGAGGTAGAGGATGGCACGGCTCCCTACAGCGAGTAGATGCTGTGCAGCCAAGAAAACACCGCCACGGCTGAGGTTTGCGATGCGGGCCTGGCAACAGCCGCCCTCGTGGCGCAAGATGGCGAATCCCTCCGTCGGAACGCGGAGGCGCTCGGTGAGGATGCTGCGGATCTCGTCCGCGGCAAAGGGCGGACGATCCGCCCGCAGAGGCAGGCCGGGCTGTCTCATCAACAAGTCGAAAAAAACGTCGAGCTCCGCCCAGCGATCTTCGTCCGAGGGCGCGAGCGCGCCACCGCGCCGGATTTTTTGGTCCGACAAAATTCCGTACTCGGCAATCAAATCCATCACCGCAGCCACGAATGTCGCCTCACGCTTTCTAGCGTTTCCCGCTCGAAAGATTGGAGAAAGCGTCGCTCACGCGGCGGAAGAGATAGGAAAGTTTTTCAGAAAGGTCCTTTTCTCCGCTGTGCGCGTAGCGATCCGGGTGATAGCGGAATGCTTTCGATTTAAACGCCGTCTTGATCTCCGCGAGGCTCGCCCCGGACCCTGGACCCAGCACCTGCCAATCGTCTTCGTTTTGTGCGCTTCGGAAGAGTCGTCTTATCTCGTCCGGCTCCGGAGATGTCCCGGCCGCTGTTGAATTTGGTCGGGTAGCGGCGGCACCTGTGAATACTCTTAGGCAGCAACCTCATCGCTGTCAAGAGATTTCTGTTTGCTTCTAAGCGCGTGAACGAGAGCGCCCATATGGCGATAGCCTTTGATACGGTGAAACTTTTTCTCCGCCGTGACGACGCCGAGAGCGGTCCATCGGCGAATCATGGAAGGACTCTTCCACCGCTTGACGTTTCTCGAGACTCTGCGGATGGTGCCGTTGAGATTCTCGATGGCGTTTGTCGTGGCCAGAGATTTGCGAAGTAACTCGGGTAGAGCGAGCTTCACAACCGTGAGGGTCTCTTCCAACCCTTCGCGAAGGCTTCCGGCAGCTTCGTCGTAGCCGTTTCGCTCGAGCCACGACACCAATGCCTGAAGTCGCTTGCGCGCCTTGTCGGCACTCTTGCATTTGTACGCTTCCTTCATTGTCTGGAGCACGTAGGCGTGACGGGACTTGGGAAGGTACGAGCGAAGATTTCGGAGTTTGTGGAGCTGGCATCTTTGGATAACCGCGAGATCCCCCAAAACGTCGACGAGTGCTTTGCGGATCCCTTTGCCTCCGTCCACTACGCAGAGAATCGATTCGTCGATCCGCAATCCCCGCTCGAGAAGGTTCTGCAACATCGCGGTGCACACCCGAGAGTTTTCCGTCGAGCCCAGCCATATACCCAAGGGCACCTTCGTTCCATCTATTGTGATACCGAGAGTTACGACGACGGTCTGTCCGGCCACCTCAAGGCCATCCATCATTAGTGCCGCAAGCTCGAACTCCTCTAGCCTCCGAGATAGGTATTCCTCGAGCTTCTTAGTCGTCTGGCTCACGAGGTGACGGCTGGCGGCACTCTTGCTCGTGCCACGAGACTTCAACTTCGCCGAGGGTTTGTCCAGACTCGATTCGTAATTTCGGGTCGATACCCCCACCAAGATCTGGTTCAGCACTCGCTCCGGAAGCGGGTCTTCTTCGCGGAAGGCTTCGAAGTGTGGAAGCGACGCCTCCTCGCCCGACTTCGAACGAACTCGAGGTCGCGACACTTGGATTCGACGACCGCCGAAGCTCAGCTCCCCATCCGTGCTCCCCCAGTGGTTATGAGTTCGCTCCTTCTCGTGCTTGCCCTTCGGCCCCGCGATCTTCTCCGCGTCCTCTCTCAGGAGTAGGTGCAATGCGGTCAGTCCTTGCTCGTACACCCATTCCGTCAGGTCCGCCTTCGTGGCCGCGATCCCAGCTATCATCGGTAGCAGTATCTGACCGACTTGGCCAACTACCTTGCCCGTAGGCGAGTGCGTTTGCTTTCTTACTGGCTTCTTTGATTTCCTTGGCATGGTGGCTCCTTGTCCCCCTCTGGAGACGGTTGGTTTGGCAGACCTATTCTTAGGCCGGCCAAGGAGCCGCCGCTACCCCAAATTCAACATCCGGCGGGACATCCCCCCGGCTCCGGTCTGTCGGCGTTCGTCGCTTTTCCTTGCGACGAAGACGAAACGTTCACCTCCGAGGACTTCTTGGTGATCGTATCGTTTTCGAATTCGACCAAGCCGGTTCTGAGGAAGCCTAGTAGAGCCCGTGCCGTTTCCTCCTCTCCCAGAGGACTCACCGAGAATATGTCCTTCGCTGTTCCGGCCTCCGCTATGCGAGACAAGATGAAGGCCTCCTCGCTGGTGAGATTCACGTTTCGGAATTGAAGTAAGGGGTTGGCGGTGATCTTGAGGACGCGGTCCTCCTGCAGCAACGCGCTCAAATGAGCCTGGATGTCGGTGGTTTCGCGAGCCTCTCGCATGAGCGAATCGGCGACGGAATCCGGCGCGGAGCTGCTCGAGCTCGGACCAGCTTCGTCTGCCCGATCCCGGCTGCTGAAGAAATCTCCGTCCGGAGTAACCGTTTCGACGCTGCGGAGCGCCTGAGCGAACTCTGCCGCGGATGAGAAACGCTTGCAAGGGTCCTTGGCGAGCGAGCGCTCCAGCACCGGATGGAGAGCTCGAGGCAGCCCGCGCTTTTCGTAGTCGATCGGAGCAGGATCCTCATTCAGGATGCGGAGGAGTACGCCGGTGAGATTGGGAGCGGGAAATGGTTTCGTCCCTTGGAGACACTCGTACATCCCGTCTTTGTCGAAGCGTCGGAAAGTATGGGCAAAAAACCACGAAAGCGACCAGATCTCCCCTAATGAAACCCCGGACTGGTTACGCCACGCCGGACGCGCGACGAGTAGAATCTCGCCCAGGCGCGATTTGTCTACGCAGCCATCGCCGGATCGTCGAGCTAGCCCCAGACTCGGGAGGCGGTTTCACGAAAGCTCGACGGAGCCCTCGCCGCACGTCGCTTCGAGGCTCGTGACAAATCCGACGTGGGCTCGACCCGCAAATACGGGTTGGGCGAATTTGTCTAGTCTGTCTAGCCAGGTAAACCTGTAAGCTCGGCCGCTCCTCAAATCGTGTGCATGAGGCACCTTAAGAATGGCCACAGAGACACAGCGCGGCGGAGCCGCAACCAAATTGGAGGACGGCTCCGCCGCGAGCGGTCAGCGGTCAGCATTCAGCGGTCAGCTCGTGGTGCTCGGCGCTTCGCGCCTCGGTCCCATTCTCAGTGTGCGCCGTCCCAATTCTTCGCCGCGGTGCCTCTTCTAACTGATTTACCCTCTTGCGGATCCGGCCGCAGCCGCTCAAATTCTTGCAAGAAATAGAAGCTTTTTCGGGTTAGTAGTACAGAGACACAGCGCGGCGGAGCCGCAACCAAATTGGAGGACGGCTCCGCCGCGCTGTGCCCCTGTACTACTAACCTGAAGTTCCTTGGTCGAATGAACCCACTGACAGTGTGAATCCCCAATGATTACGCGTCTTTAGGGACGCCGAGAGGCTAATTTTGGGTTGCAATATGTAGGCATGTCTAAAGCCTTTTATGATTTGATACACATTGATACATAGGCTATTATGGTGGGCATGCATACCCACATCATCCCCAATCGCAACTCTACCCCCGCGGTCCTGCTGCGTGAGTCCTATCGGGTGGGCGGAAACGTCCGCAAGCGCACGCTCGCTAACTTGTCCAAATTGCCCATGGACGCAGTCGACGCCATCCGACGCATTCTCAAAGGGGAAAAGCTCGTCTCGGTTGAAGTCGCCTTCAAAATCGTCGAGAACGGCTCCCGGCACCATGGCCACGTCGACGCGGTGCTCAGCGCCATGAGACAGCTCGGTTTCGAAAAGCTCGTTGGTTCTCGACACTCACCAGAGCGGGATTTGGTCGTGGCCATGGTAGTCGCCCGGATCCTCGAACCGCAGTCGAAGCTGGCGACTAGCCAGTGGTGGCACACAACCACACTGCCCGAAATCCTGGGGGTGAGCGATGCCCGCGAAGACGATCTCTATGCCGCCATGGACTGGGTTCTCAAACGCCAGGAGGTCATCGAAAAAAAACTCGCGGCGCGCCATCTCCAAAACGACGGCCTGGCGCTCTATGACCTAACCTCAAGCTACTTCGAGGGGGTGAGTTGTCCGATCGCCCGCCTCGGATACGACCGTGACGGCAAGAAAGGCAAGCTGCAGATCAACTACGGCCTGCTGACCAACGAACGCGGCATCCCCGTGTCGGTATCGGTCTTTGAGGGCAACACGGGCGATCCCAAAACGCTGTTGCCTCAGGTAGAAAAGGTGCAAGAGCGCTTCGGCATCGAGCAGTTTGTGATGGTGGGCGACCGCGGAATGATCACCCAGACCCAGATCGACGAGTTGCGGGAGATGGACGGTGTCGACTGGATTACCGCTCTGCGTCCCGAACCGATTCGCAAGCTCATCAACGATGGGGTGCTCCAGATGGGGCTATTCGACGAGCGGAATCTGTTTGAGGTGACGCACCCGGATTTCCCCAACGAGAGGCTGGTCGCTTGCCGCAATCCGGAGCTGGCCGAGAGGCGGCGTCACAAGCGCCGTGCTCTGCTCGAAGCGATCTGCAAGGAGCTGGAGAAAGTTTGTCGGATGGTCGAGCGGCGCCGTTTGCAGGGCAAGGAGGACATCCGTGCTGCAGTGAAAAAGCTCCTCAACAAGTACAAGGTCGGCAGGTACTACAGGCTCGACATCCGTGACGACGGTTTCGACTTCGAGCTAGACGAGACAACGATGGATGCCGACGCCTCGCGCCTCGCCAACGGCAACTCTGAGCTCGCCAACAAACGGCTCCAGCGGTGGAAGCGACACATGGGGACGATCGCTAAGCAGTTCGGAGGGATTCGCCAACGGATCGGGCGGGGTCAGCTGCATGGTAAAGATAAAATCGGTGTGCGGGTAGGCAGAGTTCTCAACAAGTACAAAGTCGGCAAGCACTTCAAGCTGGACATTCGCGACGACCGCTTTAGCTTCGAAATCGACGACACAAAGGTCACTACGGAAGCTGCCCTTGACGGCATCTACGTGATCCGCACCAGTCTTGCTGAGCAGCGGATGAAAACCGACGACACAGTGCGCAGCTACAAGTTGCTGACCCAGGTCGAGAGGGCGTTTCGTTCCTTCAAGAGCATGGACCTAAAGGTGCGGCCGATTCGTCACCGGCGCGAAAACCGAGTCCGGGCGCACATCTTCTTGTGCATGCTGGCCTACTACGTCCTGTGGCACATGATGGAGGTTTGGCGCCCGCTAGTATTCTCTGACGAGGAGCAGCAGGCGAAGGCCGAGCGTGACCCCGTCGCTCCGGCGAAGCGCTCCGAGGCCGCCCTGCGCAAGATACAAACCAAGAAGCTTGACGATGGGAGTCGAGCTTCCAGCTTCCGCACGCTGCTGCGCCTTCTCAGCAACATCGTCCGAAACAAATGTCGGCGACCGGAAGCCGGACCCGACGAGCCCACCTTCGATGTCACGACAACTCCGGACTCGAAACAGCAGAGAGCCTACGACCTGCTCAAAGGTATCACCGTGTAGACAGAAGCCAGCACCATTGATTCCAACTATCTCATTGGATCAACACCGGATCTTGGCTTTTTCAGCCAGGAACTTCAGACTAACCCGAAAAAGCTTCTATTTCTTGCAAGAATTTGAGCGGCTGCGGCCGGATCCGCGAGAGGGTAAATCAGTTAGAAGAGGCACCGCGGCGAAGAATTGGGACGGCGCACACTGAGAATGGGACCGAGGCGCGAAGCGCCGAGCACCACGAGCTGACCGCTGAATGCTGACCGCTGACCGCTCGCGGCGGAGCCGTCCTCCAATTTGGTTGCGGCTCCGCCGCGCTGTGTCTCTGTGGCCATCCCCTTTGGTTGCGGCCGCAGGCTGCGCTTGGACGAAGTTCGAAAGTGTGAACAAGATCCTCGTTTCTGAGCGGTTAGAGCCTAGTGGATTGCGTCTTTCATTATTATGGGTAGGATGAGCGCGACATGAAACGAAACTCTTGCCTGTTGGTGCTCGCCGTCTCGTGCTTTGCTTGCGCTGGAACGCGCCGCGGGGAGAACGCCGCCATCGCGGCCAAGACCTGGGTCGATGAGGCCCTCGCCGGTCTCTCGCTCGAGCAGAAAGTCGGGCAGATGATCTATCCGCGCAGCGACGGCGTCTTTGTGAACGCGTCGGATCCCGAGGCGCGCACGCTCATCGAGGCCGTGCGTTCGGGGCGCATTGGCGGGGTCGTGTTCTTCAAAGGAGAGCCCTACGAAACGGCCGCTATCGTGAATCGGCTTCAGGAAGCTTCGAAGCTCCCGCTTCTCATGGCGTCGGACTACGAGTGGGGAACCGCGATGCGCGTCGACGGCGGGAGCCGCTTCCCCCGGGCCATGGCGATGGGGGCGGGCGCGAGTCGGACGGACATGGAGTTTCAAGCCGAGGTCACCGCGCGTGAAGCGCGGGCCTACGGGATCCATCTGCTCTTGAATCCCGTTCTCGACTTGAACTCGAACCCGCGAAACCGCGTCATTATTACGAGGTCGTTCGGCCTGGATCCGAAGCGCGCAGGGGAGCTCGGCGCTGCCTATATCGAGCGCGCGCAAGCCCTCGGTGTTCTTACCACCGCGAAACACTTTCCCGGTCACGGCGGGACCGTCCTCGATTCGCATCTCGGTCTTCCAGTTCTCGAGCTCGATCTAGAGCGGTTGAAACGTGTCGAGTTGGTGCCGTTTCGCGCCGCCATCGACGCGGGGGTGGCCGCGGTCATGCCCTGGCACATTGCGGTACCGACTCTCGGAGGGGCGAGGGATCAGCCGAGCACGCTTTCGAAGGAGGTGCTCCAAGGAGTACTCCGAGGCGATCTCGGTTTCGACGGGCTCATCGTGAGCGATGCTCTCGACATGGGCGGGGCCCGTCAGAACGCTTGGGATGGCGAGGTGGCCGTAGCCGCGGTGCGCGCGGGAGTCGACATGTTGCTCGTGCCGCCCGACCCCTTGGTGGCCTATCAATCCGTGCTTCGAGGTGTCGAGCGCGGTGATATCCCGCTCGCTCGGATCGATAACGCGATTCGGCGCATCCTCGAGGCGAAAGCGCGGGTCGGACTTCATCGAAACCGGACGGTCGACCTCGACGCGCTTCAATGGCGCATTGCCGAACCCGCGGTGGAGGAGCGCCTCGACCGGCTTTTCAACAAGACCGTCACGCTCGTGAAGAACGAAGGCGATCTCGTGCCCTTCGCTCGTGCCGTACCACCGCGCATTTTGCTCGTGGATTTCGTTTTCTCGAACGATCGCGATTCCGAGCCCGACATTTTCGCAGAGGAGCTCGAAAGACGCGCCGCCACGCTGCGCCGCATCCGGCTGACACCGCCCACCACCGAAACCCGCGCCAAGGAAATCCGACCTCAGGACGGCGAGGTCGTGCTCGTGGCAAGCTACGCGCGCACGCGATCGTTTCTCGGCCAAGGCGAGCTCGCGTCAGAATTGGCCGAAACGCTGAGCGCACTAGCGAGAAGTGGCACGACCGTCGTGCTCGCGAGCCTAGGAAGCCCCTACGTACTGAACACGGTTCCCGACGCAGCCGCGCTCGTCACGACCTATGACGGAGCGCCTGGGTCGCAGCGTGCCCTTGCGCGGGCCCTTTTCGGTGAGGTCGCCATCTCCGGGAAGCTTCCCGTTGGCCTTTCGGAGCGATATCCTCAGGGTCATGGAATTCACGTGGATGCGCGTCGCATGAAGCTCGCCGAAGTGAGAAATCCGGAGGATGTCGGTTTTTCGACGAGCCGACTCGAAGAGGCCGCGCGCCTTGTGGAAGAGGCTATCGAAGACGGCGCCGCTCCGGGTGCGGTCGTTCTCGTCGCGCGGCGCGGCCAGATCGTGCTCGAAAGAGCTTTCGGTCATATGAGCTATGACGACGGCGCCGAGGGGATGCGGGTCGATACGATTTTCGATCTTGCCTCGCTCACGAAGATCTTCGTTACGACGACGCTCTCGATGATCTTTTACGAGCGGGATCTCCTGGATCTCGAGAGCCCGGTCTCCGCCTACATTCCCGAGTTCCGCGGTGAAGACAAGGATCGTGTGCTCGTGAAGGATCTTCTCGCCCATTCGGGAGGGCTTCTCTGGTGGACGGAACTGTATATGGAGTTCGAAGGTCAACCGCCCGAAAAAACTCGTCGCGTCTATATCGAAGCGATTTGTGAGATGCCACTCGATTATTCTCCTCGCAGCAAGACCTCCTATTCGGACCTCGGGATTCTGCTCTTGGGAGAGATTCTGGAGCGCGTATCAGGCAAGCCGCTCGATGTGATGGCGCAGGAGGAAGTCTTCGATCCTCTCGGGATGGACGACACCATGTTTCGTCCTCCTGAGTCTCTGCTCGGGCGCATCGCGCCCACGGAACAGGATGCGTGGCGCGGCCGTGTCGTGCACGGGGAAGTGCACGACGAAAATGCTTTCGGTCTTGGAGGTCTCGCACCGCATGCCGGTCTTTTTTCGACGGCGTCGAGCCTGGCACCGTTTCCGCAAATGTACCTGAACGGGGGTGCTTATAACGGTCGGCGCATCGTCAACGCGGAAACCATCGAGCTCTTCACGACGCGCGCCGAGCTTGCTCCCAACAGCAGCCGCGCACTCGGATGGGATACGCCTTCGGAGCGTAGCTCTTCGGGGGCTTACTTCTCCGCGGCCTCCTACGGCCATACGGGCTTCACCGGCACGTCGATGTGGATCGATCCGGAGCGCGAGCTCTTCGCCCTCCTTCTCACGAACCGCGTGCATCCAACGCGCGAGAACCGGAAGCTCTATGACGTGCGTCCCAAGTTTCACGACGCGGTCATGAAAGCGATCGACGATATGGAGATCTACCCTCGAGGAGAGAATTGATGCAGCGCATGATTCTGATGACCGCTCTCGTGACAGGAGCTTGCAACGCGCCGAGCGAGTCACCGCGATACGCCGACGCGGATGTCGTCATCGTCGGCGCCGGGATCTCCGGCGTTTCCGCCGCGCTCGAAGCGGCGCGTGGGGGCGCGTCCGTTCTCGTGGTGGACATGTGGTCCATTTTCGGTGGCCACGCGGTCATGTCGCATGGCGGGCTTTGCATCGTCGATACGCCCGTGTAGAAAGCCCAAGGCGTAAGCGACAGCGCCGAGCTCGCAGAGAAAGACTTTCTCACCTGGGGTGAAGACGCGGACGCGGAATGGGTGCATTACTACACGGAAAATTCGCGCGAGCAGATCTACGACTGGGTCACGGAGATGGGCGTCGAGTTCTCCGGCGTGCTTCGGATTCCAGGTAACAGCGTCGCGCGCTTTCATGAACCGATTGGCCGAGGCCTCGGCCTCGTCAGCCCGATTTACCGTCAGGCGGTGCTGAATCCCAACATTCGCTTCGTGTGGAATTTCAAGGTCGACGGGCTTGTCACACAAGGCCGTCGAGTCGTCGGCGTGGACGGCGCCTATATGCGCGGCGGCGAGCGCGCGAGCTTCCGCGGCGAGCTCGTCGTGCTTGCGACGGGCGGCTTTCAGAGCAACTTGGATATCGTCCGCGAGTACTGGCCCAAGGCAGTGCGCTTCCCGGAGAAGCTACTCGCGGGCTCCGGTGTGAACTCGCATGGGTCCGGGCTTGCCATTGCGGAGCAAGCGGGCGCGACGCTCCGTAACTTGGATCACCAGTGGAACTACGCGACTGGGCTTCCGGACCCTCGCTACCCGGGCGGATATCGCGGGTTGAACGCGAGCAACAACGGCTCTATGGGTGAACGCGGCGGGCACGCGCTTCGTGAACGAGCGGGGAAGCACGAAGGAGAGGTTTCCCGCGCTCTTGGCGCAGGAGCCTGCCCGCTATGGGGCCATCTTCGACGAGACCAGTAAGCGGCAGTTCGCCATCACCGGCTCCGATTGGGCGGACTTCGACGTCATCGAGCAGGTCATCTTCGAGAATGACGAGCTCGTCCAATCGGCGGACAGCCTCGAGGCGCTCGCCGAAGCAGCGGGGCTGCCGCTGGACGCGCTCGTCGATACTGTGACCCGCTACAACAAGATGATCGAGGAGGACAGCGATAGCGACTTCGGCCGCTTCGGCAGCGACTCCCGCGCCCGCCGCGCATCGAGACTTCTCCTTTCTACGCGGTCACGTTCTACCCGCTCTCGCGCAAGAGCATGGGCGGCATCGCGATCGATATCGACGCCCGCGTGCTCGACAAGAGCGGCGGACCGATCGCGGGGCTCCTCGCCGTGGGCGAGGCGACCGGCTTCGGCGGCATCAACGGAAAGGCCGGTCTCGAAGGAACGTTTCTCGGTCCGTCCATCGTCACCGGCCGCGTAGCGGGGCGCACGATCTTGAAAGAGCTCGCCCGACTCCGCCATGGCTTCGTCGAGACGTTGACGCCGAGCGTCGAGGCGCCCAACCCGGGCCTTCCACAGGAGGCGGCGGCGGGCGATGACTGCGCGACCTGTCACGATCTTCCGGGGCTCATCGAAGATTAGCGGCCCGGCTATACCCATTTCGAGAACGTCCACCGGGTCGTCCTCGAGCGGCAATATGACTGCGGCCGGTGCCACGCCGAGATGCTTCCGATCGATCTCGACCGCCACGCGATCGACCGCGTGGCACAGATCGAAAGCTGCAAGTCTTGCCACGTGGCCACCGAGCACTGATGCGGCTCTGGGCGGGGTTCGCCTCGAGCGCTTGGGAGCCATGCCTAAAGCACCAAAATGGCCTCGGACTCACTCGACAGGATTAGCGGGTTCGAGCACTAACCCTAATCGCAAATAAACGTCACCGTGTCTGAGGTCTTTGGCCCCGTGAATAGCACCTTTTCCAGGTTCTGCATACACCGTGCAGAATCACCTACAGTGGCGGCGAGTGGGTGCCCCAGCACGAGCTTCTCGCCTGCGCCCAGTGCGGCTGTTTCGCGTTTTCGTGCTTCGAAGATTTTGCGATTAGGGCTAATGCTCCGTTTTGTGGCCGAACTGTCCGGAGTCGAGAAGGTACTTGAGATGGTCGAGATGTGCGTCGTTAATCTCGTTGAACTTGAGCCCGTGGGGGATTTCGACCGACGTCGCGATGCCGGGGTGGCGGGACTCACTCCAGACAATCGTCGCAACGGCTTCGAGAACCTCACCGCCAAAAAAACTCATGCGGAACTGGTAGCTGTTGCCAGGTCGCAAGACCGTATTGGTCATGATGCAGGCGCCGATCTCGGAAAGATTGCGCACGATGCCATAGGCCACGGGCACGTTGTCTTCGAGGAGGGCGACGGTAACGGAAGTGGTAGGGACGGCGCGACCCGCCTGTCTGCCCACGAAATCGTTGTTGTTCATCTCGCTCAAGGTGCACTCCCATTTGGCACCTTGGCGAAGACGAAGCGAGCTGCTCAGCCTTCGAATTCGTGAAAATACTTAATATGAGACGGACCGACAACGGGAACAATGGTAACTTAGTGTAAAGTCTCAGGGAATGCAAGCGCGACGTACAAGGGAACGTTGCGAGAATGAAAGGAGCAAAGCAGATGATAGTGAAACGGCCCGCGGCTCCCATGAGAACACTGATGGGACCAGGGCCGCTCGACATCCATCCCAACGTTTACCGTGCCCTCGCCTCCCCGGTTATCGGCCATCTCGACCCCGCTTATGTCGAGGTGCTCGACCAGATTCGGGAACGTCTGCGCATGGTGTTCCAAACGGAAAACCACCTGACCCAAGCGTCGCCCGGGACGGGGACCTCGGGAATGGAGATGTGTGTCGCGAACATGTTGGAGCCCGGAGATCGCGTTCTCTGTTGTGTCCACGGCTATTTCGGCGATCGCATCCGTCAGATGGCGGAGCGACAGGACGCGGACGTGACCGTTCTCGAAAGCGAATGGGGTATGCCCGACGATCCCGCGCGCATCGAAGCGGCGCTCAAAGATGGCGGCTACAAAGTCATCACGCTCGTGCACGCGGAGACCTCCACGGGGGTGCTGCAACCGATGGACGATGTCGTCCGTCTCGCGAAGTCTCATGGGGCCAAATACTTCTCGATACGGTCACGTCGCTCGGCGGCGTCGACGTCAAGATCGATGAGTGGGGCATCGACGCGGCCTATAGCTGCTCTCAGAAATGCATCGGCTCGCCGCCCGGCCTGGCGCCCATCACGTTCAGCGAGCGCACCGTTGAAGCCATGAAGCATCGAAGCCACCCCGTGCGCGGCTGGTATCTCGACGCCCAGCTTCTCGACGAATACTGGACGGGACGGAAGTACCACCACACTAGCTCGAGCACGTTGAACTACGGCCTTCTCGAAGCGCTCAACTTGATCGAAGAAGAAGGGCTTTCGAATCGCATCGTGCGGCATCTTCGCAACCATCGAGCTTTCGTGGCTGGCGTCGAAGCGATGGGCCTCGAGATGTTCGTGGCGCCCGAATATCGATTGCCTTCACTCAATACTGTGCGGGTCCCCGACGGCATCGACGACGCGAAGGTTCGCGGCTATTTGCTCGAGACGTTCAATCTCGAGATTGGCGGGGGGCTCGGCGCCCTCGCTTCTAAGGTGTGGCGCGTCGGGCTCATGGGCTATTCGTCTTCGCCCGAGCGGATTCTTTTTTTCATGTCGTGCCTCAGCCACTCGCTGGCGGCGCAAGGCCACGCGACCGATTTAAAGTCGGGACTGGCCGCGGCAATGGACACGCTCGAGAAAGAACCCCTCGCCGTGAGCTGATACTTGTGCCACGGGGTGCCCCGTGGTGGAGCCTTACCCGCCGAACAGCTCGATCCCGAAAATCCGCGCCGCGATGAGGATCGCCGTCATTCCGGTGAAAATCACGAGGCTCGCCCAGCCAAACCACGTATCGAAGGTGTTGGGATAGAAGCGGCGATCCTGTTTCGGGATGACGGTGAAGCAGTAATAGAGATTCAACCCGAAGATGATGGGGGCTACGAAAAAAGCGAGCGCCGACGCGACGAGCACCAGCCAGACGGGGCGGCCGACGCCGGCGATGATGGCGACCGACGCGATGAGGGAGTAGAACATCGTGATGCGATAGATGTTGAACTCCGAGTACCACTTGCTGCGGTGCTCGTCTGTCAGGTCGTCGCGAGCGATGCCGGAGAGCGCCGCGGTTTTTCGGAAGAGATTCCGGCAGCAAGCGCCGACGACTCTAGGCCAACCGTCAAAATAGTTGAAGGCCGTCGAAAAGGTCGCAGCGAGAGCACCCGCGAGAAACACGATCATCATCCACGGACCGACGCTCTTGGTGAAGATCTGGGCAATCTGACCGATGACGGCACGCCCT
Source organism: Candidatus Marinacidobacterales bacterium (assembly GCA_965197495.1). GTDB lineage: Bacteria > Acidobacteriota > Vicinamibacteria > Marinacidobacterales > SMYC01 > SMYC01. The sequence continues at coordinate 8,134,192 of OZ240210.1, read as the reverse complement.
TCGACTTCGCTCGGATAGATCCACACCGCCGCGAGCGCGAGAAAGATCGTCGCGATGATGAAGGAGATGATGTGTCCGGCGCGAAAGTCCCAGAGGCCTATGCGGAACCACCGCTGGCAATATTCGAGGGCATGGGGCGGGAGCTTGGATGTATCGACCGAAAGATCTTTTTTGCTTGAGCTGAAGGGGTCGAACGTCGCCACGAGGCCGCGATGCTCGAGGTGATCGCGAATGCGCCCCATGCCGGCTTTTTTGGCTTTGCCCCATTCCGAAGCTTGGAGGGAGACATCCATACCCGTGGGAAGCAGTCCTAGAAAAGCCGCGAGTATGAGCCACGATCCTTCGGGCGTATCGAAGATGAAAAAATGCGCCATCCCGGACAGGGGGGCCGGCGAGCGCAGAAAAACAGCCACAGTCGAAAGCAGCAAAATGCCCGCGCAGATCTTCGTCATGAGCTCCACGACGCCGTAACGTCCGCTCAAGATGAGAACCACGCTGAGGACGCCAATGGCGAGGGCGAAGACGTAAGCCGGAACATCGACACCGAAGTAGTACAGCGAAAAGAAGTAGGCGACCGCCGCAGCCGCGGTGAGGCGTCCCGCTTGGCCGAGAGCGGCTTGCAGAATCGTCGTGATGAGCACGTACCAAACCGGCCACTTGTGCCACGCGGTGGAATAAGCGTCGAGCATGCTGCGGCCTGTGGCGTTCGTAAAGCGAAACGCCATCTCAAAACCGTAATATTTGAAGATATAAGCGACCGGGATTGCCCACAGGAGCGCGAACTCGAACCGGCCGCCCGCAACCGGCGCGGTAACGAGATGACTGGTACCGATGCCGGTCATCATCAAAATCAAGCCGGGGCCGAACTGCCGAACGAGACCGAGCGGGGTCATCTCGGGAAGGGGAAGAGATTCTAGAACGTCGTCCTTGTCGGTCATCGTGCGCAGGGCCTACTCGCAAATCCCACAAAAGGGGATACTTATATAGGGAATCGAACGGTGACGCAACGTGCATCTGATTTGTCCGTGAAAACGCGTTACAATGGTGAAGCGCGGTCCAACACATTGTAACGAAACAATTTAGCAGTAGAGGCAATGAAAGATGACGACGGTTGGCGAAATCAAAATCACCCGAACCAAGGCCTCACGTATAGCCGAGGTCGACTTCGACAACATTCCTTTTGGCCGAGTGTTCAGCGATCACATGCTCGTGGCCGACTACAGCGATGGCACGTGGCAGTCGCCGGAGATCGTGCCTTACGGCACGCTGCAATTAGCACCGGCCATGCCGACGCTCCACTACGGCCAGGCCATTTTCGAAGGCATGAAAGCCTATAGAAATGCCGACGGTAAGCCGGTCTTGTTTCGCGCTCGCGACAATTTCGAGCGCATGAACCGCTCGGCCGAGCGTATGGTGATGCCGGCGGTCCCAGAAGGGATCTTTCTCGACGGCATCAAAGAGCTCGTACGCCTCGACGCGGATTGGATTCCGAACCAGAAAGACAGCTCGCTCTACGTGCGCCCTCTCATGTTCGCGAGCGACGACTATATCGGTGTGAAACCGTCCGACACTTACAAGTTCGTCATCTTTACCTGTCCGGTCGGGAAGTATTACTCGGAGCCTGTCAAGCTTTGGGTCACGCGCGAATACGTTCGGGCGGCCCAGGGCGGCGTCGGCGAAGCCAAGACGGCGGGCAACTATGCCGCAAGCTACTACGCGGCGAAACAAGCGCAGGACCGTGGCTACGACAACGTCCTTTGGCTCGATGGCCAGGATCACCGCTACATCGAAGAATGCGGTACGATGAATATCTTCTTCGTCATCGACGGCGTCGCGGTAACGCCCAACTTGTCGGGAACGATTCTTCACGGCGTCACGCGCGACAGCGCCATCACGCTCTTGAAGGACATGAATGTCGAGGTCCAGGAGCGACGTGTTTCCATCGAGGAGATCACTGAAGCGCACGAAGCCGGCAAGCTCGACGAAGCTTTCGGTGCCGGCACAGCGGCGACGATCTCTCCCGTCATCGAGATTGGCAGCGAAGAAGGTGTCCTTCAGTTGAAGCCGGATTCCGAGCGCAAAATCGGCCCGGCTCTTTTGAAGCAGCTCACGGACATCCGTCGCGGTTTGGCGGAGGATGTTCATGGATGGATACAGGTTGTTTGACCGTAGTTCGTGGCGCTACCTGCTACCTGCTTTCGGCTACCGTCCTTAATGTCCCACTCGGGGATGGTTGAAATCCCTCGCCTTTAGGCGAAGCCTTTAGGAGGCTTGGGGTACGATCCCCAGGTGAAAGGATATCGTAAATCATCGCACACGACGTATCAGTTAAACTATCACTTCGTATTTATCACGAAGTACCGCAAGCCGGCCTTGAGAGGGGATGTAGCGGTTCGTCTCCGGGATCTCATCCGGGAGATCTGTGCTCGGAACCAGATAGAAATACTGAAGGGTCATGTGCGGCCTGAGCACGTGCACCTGTTGCTGAGCGTGCCGCCGAATTTGTCGCCGAGTCGAGTGATGCAGTTGATCAAGGGTAAGACGTCGAATCGTCTGATGCGCGACTTACGGACGATGCGGAAGGAGTTCTGGGGTCGGCACCTACGGGCACGGGGTTACTTCGTGGTGACGACGGGCAACGTGACGGATGAGGTGATAGCGAAGTATATAGAGTTGCAGGGTGCCGTGCCCCAGGACGACGATTCTTTCAAGGTCAGTGAGTAGTGAAACGAGGCAAGGACAAGCCGACTTTAGTCGGCGACGTGAACCCATCGCCTTTAGGCGATGGAGCGCACGCGCTCAGTTGAATTGTAGTTCGTTGTTGCCATCGGCTATCTGCTTCCGGCTACCACGGCGGCGTTGATGTTCCTTTGGGTCGCTCTTGCCTCGGGTTTGGGTCTCGTTTCCGTTCAGGGGTCTGGCATTCCTGTTCTTTCTGGGGTTGATGTGCTTCGGGGGGGCGGGGGGGCGGTTTCGGGGCGGGTTGGGCTCATTACGAACCATACCGGGGCCGCTCGCGATGGGGTGTCTACGCTGAGCGTTTTGCGGGAGCTTGGGGTCGACGTCGTCGCGCTGTTTTCACCGGAGCACGGTTGTCGGGGGGACGTGGCGGCGGGGGACGATGTCGGCTCCGGTACGTTTTCGGCGATCCCTATTCACAACCTCTACGGCGATATGCGGCGCCGACGCCCGAGATGCTCGACGGGATCGATACGCTCGTCTTCGACATTCAGGACATCGGTGTCCGTTTCTACACCTATATCAGCACCATGAAGCTCGCCATGGAGGCGGCCGCGGCTGCGCAGGTCGGCTTCGTCGTACTCGATCGACCGAACCCGCTCGGTGGTGTTCGGGTCGAAGGTCCCGTGTTACACCCGGATTTTGCGTCCTTTGTCGGGATTGCTCCGATCCCTCTTGTACATGGCATGACGGCGGGTGAGCTGGCCGGGCTGTTCGGTGCCTCGATGACGGGGACGGGGCTCGAGCTCGAGGTTATACAGGTGCGAGGATTCGGGCGCGGGATGCTATGGAAGGACACCGGGCTCTCGTGGAATCCTCCGTCACCGAACATTCGCACCGCTCGCGCCGCCCTGGCTTATCCGGCCTTCGGATTGATCGAGGGGATCAACGTGAACGAAGGCCGCGGCATCGAAGACACGTTCGAGCGGATCGGCGCGCCTTGGATCGATGGGGCAAAGTTAGCGGCGGCGCTGTCGCAGGCGGAGCTTCCCGGTGTTCGCTTCCGCAGTACCTCGTTTACGCCGCGCGCGATCGCCGCCTCGCCCCAGCCTAAATATCGCGACGAGATCTGTTACGGCGTCGCGATGACGATCACTGATCCAACTCGCTTCGAAGCCGTGCGCACTGGACTCACGACGATTGCGACGATCCGCGCGCTTCATCCCGAAGCGTTCGAGTGGGTGCGGCGCGGTGAGCGCTACTGGATAGACTTGCTCCTCGGCACCGATCGGCCTCGGCGGGCGCTCGAGGACGGGATGGCGGTGAGCGCGATCGTCGGACGGGAAGCTTCCGAGCTCGCGCGTTTCGTTGAGCATCGCCGTGCATACTTGCTCTATTGACGCTGCTGTATAATCGGCGCCGATGGCCCATCCCAACTGGAGTCGCTCGCACGATAGCTCGGAGGATGAGGAATGGTCCGAGCCCGATGAGCCCGAGCTCGAGGACAACGATCTCGACGACGATGACGAGAGTGACGACGAAGAAGATGAGAGCGACGAAGAAGACGAGCAGTTGCGCGAGGACGATAGTGATTGGGACGAGGCCGACGCTTCGCTCGACGAGGACGACGAGGACGACGAAGAAGAAGACGACGGAGACGATTGGGATGACGGCGCGAGCTGACGCATAAACAGTAACGCGCTACGGGCCGTCAGATACTGGAAGATGCGGTACGAGCTATTCCGACTCTCCATGAATCGCCGTATCGGGCGATAGCGCTCCCAGGCGAAGCAAACCGCGAAGGTCGAGATCAAGCTTTGTAACTTCTTGCCCTGAAGTGACCTCTTTTCGAATGGATCACTCTAGCGTTGACGGTTCCCCTGGTCAAACGAGGCAGCTCGGTAAACGATACGGCCGCCGAATACGGTCATCTCGACCTTGCACTCCGCAATCCGCTCGGGTGGAATTTTCAGGATGTTCTCGGACAAGACCGCGAGATCGGCGAGCTCGCCGGGCTCGAGCCGAGAGGCCGCGTAGCGAGGGACAGCGTCCTCGACGTTCAGTTTCTCGCTCGAAACGCGCCGACCATCGAGATCGAGGCCGGTCACGGCTCGGTGGAGCCTGACGAGAGGGTCGATCGTGGTTTCCGGCCAGCCGCTTCCGAAGCGTACACCGCCCCAAGCGTCGTCCCGAGCATCGCCCCGGGCATCGATGGTTCGGAGGGGGAGCGCTTCCGGGAGGGTGCCATCGAGCGCGCGCACGCTCGTGATGCCGAAGCGGTGGAGATAGGTTGGGGCGTCGGACGGCGTGATGCCTGTCTCCTCGAGCCAAGCGGCGCCGGCCGCGAGATCCACACGGTCGTCGTGGAAGCCGGGAAGAAGCAGCCGTCCATCGAGGTCGACGACGTGTGTGTCTTCACCGATGAAGGCCTCGACGTTACCGATCGCGAGGATGCGTCCATCCGCTATCGCGAGCCCGTCCGCCCAAGGTGCCTCGGCGTTCAGCGTATAGATGGCGCCGCCCCGAAAGACAAGCTCGGCAGGTGACGACGGCGGGGAAGAGCACCCGGTCAGAACTGTCAGCGCGAAGAATCGAATCAATAGCTCAACCGCGACTCTGGTTAGTTAGTTCCTGTCCAGAAACACCATAACTTGTGGTGTGCGAGAGACCTATCGAAGATGTGGGTATTATACGTTTTCGAAAGGGGCTTCGTGGGGTTGAGAGCGAATGAAAATCTTGGACGAAACGAGAGGCGAATTGTTAGCAATCCATGGCTATAAGGGGCGGAAGAGTAATAGTTGTTATCATAATAAGTGTCTTGCCATCATCAGTAGGTTGCAGGTGATGATGGAACTCCATACGTACGATTTAAAAGAAGGCAATGAGCGCCATGTGCATCGGTCGAGACCAAAGACTCGTTTCAAGAACGAAATGACGCCTTCGATTCCGCAGCGAAATCGCCGCAGGCGTTGATAGACCCAGGAACTCTTGACCATATCGGTCACCGCGAAATGAGCCTTGGTAAAGGCAACATCTTCAACTCCCTTGCCTTTGATGGCTTCCAAGTTTGCCTTTGAAGAAAACGCGCCATCGTAGGCAACCTGGCGCGGGGCCCGTTCGTAGAGTTCGACTTGACGGTCGATCATGGTTTCCGCGAGAGTTGAATCGGACGGATTCCCATCCAAGATCACGCAATCCAAAATCATCGAGGACGAGCCACCAGTCATACACACCTTGTGGCCGTAGAGAGTCTCGCGCCGGTCTTTGCGAATAATGTCGGTGTGTTCTTCGAAGATAGAAACGACCTTTTCCTCCGCAGGCACACGCTCTTCGTCGATCACTCGGCGTTGGGTTTGGTTGATGACTTTCTTGGTGAGGACGAGAAAGTGCTCAAAATCCGCGGCGATCCTCTCCGCGCTCGCTCGCTTCACAGGCTCGGTCAAGCCCGACTCTTCCAACTGTTCTGCAACGCGTTGAGCGGAGCGATAGGTTTCTTCCGTCACCTTCAGTAGATCTCGATAGACGCGACGCCTTTGTTGCTTATCCTTCGCGTTCAGAACTCCCAGTCGACGTCTCTTCGCTCGACGCGTTCGATTGCCGAAGACCACTACTGTACCCAGCAGTTCGCGAACTCGGCACATCACGCGAGTGAGAACCCGAACACAGTCATAAAGAAGCTCGGAGTCTGTAGGCGGATGAATGTTTGATTCCACTACCGTGCAGTCCACTCGTACTTTTCTTCCCTTTTCGATCCCAGCATCCTCGGCAACGCTCACCAGCTCTCGGTTGATCTGCTCCAGCGTTTCGAACTTCACGGCTTTGATGTTTGCTGCTAGGGTCGACTTCGACGGGGTCGGCTCTATGATGCCGAGCTGGCAAAACGTCCGATAGCTTCGAGAGTCTGCCAAGTGAAACGCCAGCTCCCGATAGGTGAACTGATTCAGCTGCTTCACCAACAACGCCCGGAGAACCTGCTCCGCGCTCATTCCCCCACGACCAACATCGCTCCCTGCCGGTGGGGTGACCGACCTTAGGTCTTGCAGTACCAGCTCATTGAGCTTAGGATGGGCATCGAGTAGCGACGAGATCGTTTCGAGTTCGCGTGCGTGCTCCAGCTCCAGCCAGGGCTCACGTAGATTTGGCTGTGGGTTGATCGTTTTTCGCATTTAGGGCTGGTCTCCTTTGGAGTTAAGTCATTTAGAATCGGATGTTTTCAACGACACGATCCTAATCGACACCCCCTCAGAAGACTAGCCCTAAATTTGCGATTTCTCCTTTTTTCTCAATCCCTTACAGGCTTCAGGACGGGTACTAGTTAGTTCCTGTCCAGAAACACCATAACTTGTGGTGTGCGAGAGACCTACCGAAGATGTGGGTATTATACGTTTTCGGAAGGGGCTTCGTGGGGTTGAGAGCGAATGAAAATCTTGGACGAAACGAGAGGCGAATTGTTAGCAATCCATGGCTATAAGGGGCGGAAGAGTAATAGTTGTTATCATAATAAGTGTCTTGCCATCATCAGTAGGTTGCAGGTGATGATGGAACTCCATACGTACGATTTAAAAGAAGGCAATGAGCGCCATGTGCATCGGTCGAGACCAAAGACTCGTTTCAAGAACGAAATGACGCCTTCGATTCCGCAGCGAAATCGCCGCAGGCGTTGATAGACCCAGGAACTCTTGACCATATCGGTCACCGCGAAATGAGCCTTGGTAAAGGCAACATCTTCAACTCCCTTGCCTTTGATGGCTTCCAAGTTTGCCTTTGAAGAAAACGCGCCATCGTAGGCAACCTGGCGCGGGGCCCGTTCGTAGAGTTCGACTTGACGGTCGATCATGGTTTCCGCGAGAGTTGAATCGGACGGATTCCCATCCAAGATCACGCAATCCAAAATCATCGAGGACGAGCCACCAGTCATACACACCTTGTGGCCGTAGAGAGTCTCGCGCCGATCTTTGCGAATAATGTCGGTGTGTTCTTCGAAGATAGAAACGACCTTTTCCTCCGCAGGCACACGCTCTTCGTCGATCACTCGGCGTTGGGTTTGGTTGATGACTTTCTTGGTGAGGACGAGAAAGTGCTCAAAATCCGCGGCGATCCTCTCCGCGCTCGCTCGCTTCACCGGCTCGGTCAAGCCCGACTCTTCCAACTGTGCTGCAACGCGTTGAGCGGAGCGATAGGTTTCTTCCGTCACCTTCAGTAGATCTCGATAGACGCGACGCCTTTGTTGCTTATCCTTCGCGTTCAGAACTCCCAGTCGACGTCTCTTCGCTCGACGCGTTCGATTGCCGAAGACCACTACTGTACCCAGCAGTTCGCGAGCTCGGCACATCACGCGAGTGAGAACCCGAACACAGTCATAAAGAAGCTCGGAGTCTGTAGGCGGATGAATGTTTGATTCCACTACCGTGCAGTCCACTCGTACTTTTCTTCCCTTTTCGATCCCAGCATCCTCGGCAACGCTCACCAGCTCTCGGTTGATCTGCTCCAGCGTTTCGAACTTCACGGCTTTGATGTTTGCTGCTAGGGTCGACTTCGACGGGGTCGGCTCTATGATGCCGAGCTGGCAAAACGTCCGATAGCTTCGAGAGTCTGCCAAGTGAAACGCCAGCTCCCGATAGGTGAACTGATTCAGCTGCTTCACCAACAACGCCCGGAGAACCTGCTCCGCGCTCATTCCCCCACGACCAACATCGCTCCCTGCCGGTGGGGTGACCGACCTTAGGTCTTGCAGTACCAGCTCATTGAGCTTAGGATGGGCATCGAGTAGCGACGAGATCGTTTCGAGCTCGCGTGCGTGCTCCAGCTCCAGCCAGGGCTCACGTAGATTTGGCTGTGGGTTGATCGTTTTTCGCATTTAGGGCTGGTCTCCTTTGGAGTTAAGTCATTTAGAATCGGATGTTTTCAACGACACGATCCTAATCGACACCCCCTCAGAAGACTAGCCCTAATTTGTGATTTCTCCTTTTTTCTCAATCCCTTACAGGCTTCAGGACGGGTACTAGTTAGCCTCCGGAAGGGAGACGAAGTTTATAATGGCGTCGCGCGTGGGTTCAAACCGTCCGATTCTCCCTTCATGCTTTCTAGACGGCGATGCCGTTCCTGTAGGACATTTCAGCTCGGCCAGCTCGGCAGGAGCCGGTCTTTTGGAGCATTTTGCGAAGCAAGTCTTCGTACCCGGAGCCGCTACGACCGTGCACGAGGCTGCGACGTTCTCGAGATCGACCGAGGCGGTGCTCCAGGCATCGTGGTGGTCGGGTCGATGGCGGTCGTATGAACTACATCCTGCTGCTGATCGCGGTGGTGATTTGGGGCTCGACCTTCGTCGCGACGAAGATCTGCCTGGAGCACATGAGCACGCTCCAGCTCGTGGCGAGCCGTTTCCTCATCGCTGCTCCGATGCTGTATCTCTTCGCGCGGCTTCGAAAAGCGTCGTTCGGCTACAGCGCGCTCGCGCGTCCGCTCACCATCGGAGCGGGCATCTTCTCGGTGCACTTCTTGATCCAGACTTGGGCGCTCGAGTTCACCACGGCGACGAATAGCGGCTGGATCGTCGCGGTCACACCGCCCACGATCGCCATCATGGCAGTGCTCGTTTTGAAAGAAGCGGTTCCACCGGCCATGCGTGCCGGACTCGTAGTGGCGACGCTCGGGATCGTCCTGTTGGTGTCTCGCGGCGAGCTCACGAGTCTCGACTGGCTGTCCTCCGTCGGCGACTGGTTGATGCTCCTTTCGACGGGCACTTGGGCGCTCTATACGATCCTGACCCGTGATCTGAGCCGAGCGCGTGATCCGGTCGTCATTGCGTTCGCGATGACTCTGCCGCTCGCCGCCGCGGCGCTCGTTCTGCCTTTCGCGCTCGATGACTGGACACCACTTCGCGCTCTTCCGCCCGACGCGCTCTTCGCGCTCTTCTTTCTCGGTCTGGGAGGTGTGGCGCTCGCCCAGTGGTTCTGGCAAACCGGAGTGGCCCAGCTCGGTGCCGCGAAAGCCGGTCTCTTTCTCTATCTCGAGCCGCTGACAACGACCGCTCTTGCGGTGCCCCTGCTCGGAGCGCCGTTCGGCCCCATAGGCGCGCTCGGTGGGTTGCTCGTTCTCGCCGGCGTCTTCGTCGCCCAACGATCGACGTCCCCGACCTCAATCGTGCCGAAGCGTCACGATGGGGTCGATGCGCGCGGCTTGGAGGGCGGGGACGCCGCAGGCAACGGTGGCCGAAACCGCGAGCCATAGCGTGACGAACAGATAGGTCGTGGGATCCTTGGTCGTAACACCGAAAACGAAGCTGGCCATGAATCGAGAGAGGCCGAGAGCGACGAGACAGCCGACGGCGATGCCAGCGCCGACGGGAGCGAAAGCCTGGCGCAGCACCATCCACCATATGTCCGTGCGTTCTGCGCCGAGCGCCAAAAGACGAGCTCGCGCGATCGCGCTGCGACAGAGTAGGACAAGACCCCAAAGATACCGGCAATCGCGAGGGCGAACGCCACGAGCGTGAAGTAGCTCATGAGCCCCGCAACCGCGAATGTGCCGGAGAGGTCGTCATGCAGAATCTGACTCATCGTTCGGATGTCGCCAATCGGTTGCGCCGCATCGAGCTCGGAGACGATCGCTCGGAGCTCGGGCGTCAAGGCGAGCGGAGTCCGGCTGCGCACGACGAGCGCCATGCCCCTCGACGGTTGCTGCTCGAAAGGTAGGTACACGGGGGCTCGGGCGGCTGGTCCGCGTCCGGGTTCCGGAGGTCTTCGACGATCCCTAGGACGGTCCACCAGGTATCCCCGTCGTCGCCGAAGCGGAAACGGGTGCCGATGGGGTCTTCGCCCGCCCAGTAGCGTTCGTGGGCGCTGCGGCTGACGACCGCCGTCGGCCTCGTCTCCGCGTCCGTGAAAACCCGTCCCGATAGGAGTGGGATGCGGAGCGTCCTGAAAAACTCCGTGCTGACGGTGGTCGTCGCGGCCCACGCCACGTCGTCGAGAGCAGGCTCGGGCCGACCTTCGAAAACGAGCGATTGATTCGGCTCGCTTTTTCGGTGAACGTGAGCGGCGCGCGCACGCGTGAAAGGCCCTCGTTCCTGGACCACACGAAGGCGATCGTCTCCGGAGCTTCGAAGGCGAGCGGCGTTACGAGCACCTTACTCACGATGGAGAAAAGCGTCGTCGTCGTGCCCGTCGCGAGGGCGAGCGTGAGAACGACAACGAGCGTAAACCCTTTGCGCTTCGATAGCATGCGCAGGCCGCATCTCAAATCTCTCAGAAAAGCATCCATACACGGAATACGGCCGAGCGGTCCGAAATGTTACAGTAGCGATCTATGAAATATCGCGATGTTGCTCAAATCGTCAGCGTGCAGGAAGCGCTCGAGGGTGCGGGCGTGCGCATTCGCCGCACCACAGGGACCCCGGAGCTCGACTATCTCGATCCGTTCCTGCTTCTCGACGATTTCAAGTTTGCGGAGGGCGCCGACTCCATCGTTGCAAAAGCGGGTCGGCGGAGTAGTTTGACCGACGCACGCGTTGTCTAGCCATGGTCTGTCCTGCCTGCGGTACGACGGCACCGGTCGAGAGCGTGCGTTGCGACGCCTGTGGCACTAGCCTCTCTGCCGCCCAGGCACCCACCAAGGCCAGGGCCGCGAGCGCCAAATCCTCTCAGCTGCACGATTTCATGCCGGGGGAGCCCTTCGCCGGGCGCTACACCATCGTCGAGAAGATCGGCGCCGGCGGTATGGGGCAAGTGTACAAGGTCCTGGATCGCGAAGTTGGACAATCGCTTGCTCTGAAGTTGGCTGAGCCGGGCACGTTACGGGCAGCCGGCCTGAAGCGCTTTCGGCGGGAGCTGGTGCTTGCACGACAAGCGGCGCACCCCAACGTCTGTCGCGTATACGACCTGGGCGAGTCCGCCGGTGTGCACTACATCAGCATGGAGTACATCGACGGACAGACGCTCCGCGACTGGACACAGGCGGTGGGGAGGCTGTCGCCTTACCAAACGGTTAAGCTCGGCCGCCAGCTTTGCGGGGGCTTGGACGCCATCCACGAGCAATCGATCGTCCACCGCGACTTGAAACCGAGCAACATCATGCTCGATCGCAGCGGGCGCGCCGTCGTCATGGACTTCGGCCTCGCCTACCACCCTCAGTCCGACGAGATCACGGCCGAGGATGACGTGCTGGGTACGCTTGCCTACTTGTCCCCCGAGCAGGCTCGCGGCGAAACCGACCGCCGCTCGGATATCTACTCACTCGGCTTGGTGCTCTTCGAGATGCTGACGGGCAAGAGGCCCCCGGGTGACGGAGGACCGGTGCCGATGGGGCTCCGAGACCTTTCGGAGGGCTGTCCGCCGCCGAGCCTCTTCGCGCCCGACATCCCGCCCGCCCTCGATGCTCTCGTCCTGCGCTGCCTGGAGCGCGCTCTGGAAGAGCGGTTTCAAACGGCTCGAGAGATGGGCGTGGCCCTCGCAAAGATCGAGGAGAGCCTGCTGCTCAAAACGCCTCCCGACTCGCGACGGGTCTCGAAGCGCAAGTGGTCGTGGGTCCTGGCCGCCTTCGCGTTCGTAACGTTGGGAGCGCTCGTCTGGAGCCTTCTCACGTCGTCCAGCCCACCTCGAGGGGCCGAGGGCTTGGCGGTGCTTCCACTCGCGTACCGCGGCTCCGCCGAGAGTGAGTACATCGCCCGTCTGCTCCCACTCGTCATCCTGAGAAACCTCAAGCCTATTCCAAGCCTTGAGCTCGTGCCTTTCGATACCAGCCGGACGTACACGGCCGGCGACGACGTCGCCTCCGTGGCCCGGGAGTTAGGGGTCGGCTGGGTCGTCCGAGGGGAGCTTCGCACCCTGGGGCAGACTTTCGAGGGGGCGCTCTCTTTGTTTCGAGCGGGCGCGGAAGACACCGCGGCCTGGAATCGAACGTTTACGGGAGACATGGAGGATGTTCTCGACGTTGCGGAACGGGCTTCCGTCGAGATCCTGGACGCCATGGGCGAGAGGAGAAAGATCCTTCCCGGTAAGCGCATCAAAGAGCGCGCTCTGTCTTACTACCTGGAGGGCAAGAGCCTTCTCGAGGGCTGGGATTTGGAGCGCAACTACGCGCGGGCGGCGGAGGCCTTCGAAAAGGCGATCGAAGAAGAAGACGATTTCGCCGAGGCGTACGCGGGGCTGGCCCTCGCGTTGTGGACGCGTTACGAAGAAACGAGAGAGGCCGAGCTCGTGGAGCGAAGTCTTTCGGAGGCGCGGCGGGCCGTTGGCTTGGCACCTGAACTCCCGGAGTCCCACCTGGCTCTCGGCGTCGTGCAACTCGGGCGCGGCCTCTCCCCGGAGGAGGCGGCCTCGTTCGCGAGGGCCGAGGAGCTGGCGCCGGCCGATGATTCCGTATTTCGGCGCATCGGTCGGGCTCATGCGGCGCTCGGACGGGAGGACGAGGCGGAGAGGATGTACCGGCACGCGATCGACCTCCGCCCCGGCTACTGGGAGAACCACAACTATGTCGGTACGTTCTACGTCGAGAGCGGAAAGCTCGACGAGGCCGTCCCGTTTTTCCAGTGAGTCATCGAGCTTCGGCCAGAGAGCGATACCGGCCATGGCAACCTCGCCGTCGCCTACATTCTCGCCGGTGAGCTCGAAAAGGCCGCCCCCTTGCTGCTGGCCGCGATCCGAATCAACCCCTCGGCGCCGCAGGCGTACAACAATCTCGGTTTCGTCTATTACACTACCGATCGCTTTCGCGAAGCCGCGGAGCAGTTCGAAAAGGCGATCGAGCTGGGAGCCGAGGACTCGCTCTACTATGGAAATCTCGGGGACAGCTACCGCATGCTCGGCCGATACGACCAAGCCCGCAACGCCTATGCGCGAGCCATCGAGCTGGGAGAGGTACGCCTCGAGGTGAATCCCGAGGGCACGGAGAGCGCCGCCGAACTCTCCATGGCGCTCGCTGGCTACGGTCGCTGTGACGATGCCCGCGGCCGAGCCCTCTCCGTCGCTGGAAAACTCGTGAGCCCCACTGCTCACTATTACATAGCAATTGCCTACGCCCTTTGCGGCGCTCGCGATCAGGCGGTGATCACGCACGGAAGGCGCTCGAAGGCGGCGTTGACATCCGGACGAGCCCCGACCTGCGGGAGCTCGAAGTGACGGCGCGCTGACGTCGGTCCTCACACGCCCTTCTTGAGTCTTACCCCCGGATCCACCTTGTTCCCATCCTGATCGCGCCCGTCGAACTTCCAGTAGTCGGTCAAGATGTCGGGCTCGATCTCGGCATCCAACTTGACTTCGCTCCTCGAAGCCACAGTATAAACACCCGGTTCTCCGTGCCCGTGTTTCGGAAACGGTCCTCTGAAACTCCTGAACCTTCTTAAGAGAAATTTGTTGCGGAACTTGATGGTGACGCTCTTGGAGCTCTCGTTGTCGAACGTGAGCTCGCCCGGATAGTAGAGCTTGACTTTCTTCGGCTCGAGCTTGATGCCGCCTCCGTCCTTGTCGAGGATCTTGATGGTCCTCTTTCGGGCGTACTCGTCATCGTCGAGAATCCGGATCAAGTAATCTACGAGAAACCCGAGCCCCGCGCCGACGAGGAACAATAGCCAGGGTGCTTCCATGAATTTCCCTTTCGCGAAGATATCTATATACGAGATATGGACCCAAAGTTCAAGCTCGGCTTCGACGGTCCCGAGAAAGACTCGCTGGCGTTTCGATGAACCCTGCACACGTCTTGATATAGGTCGCGCTGTTGTCGATCCCAGCTTCGTCGCGTCGGCCGACGACGAGCGCAGACGGCTTCTAGCTACGAGCTCATCCAGGCCTTCTCGTCAACGAGCCGGTGACCTTTGCCTTGAGTTCGCTGTCCGCAGGAGAGGCCGGACGGCAGAAACTTCTCGTTTCCTTCGGGTTAAGCCTCGAACGTTTCACCGTTGCCACCATCTTCGGGCACCGCTACGGTGGAAGGTCGATCCCGCCGCACGTGTTCGCGACCTACGTCAGCGAGCGGTCCGAAATGTTACAGTAGCGACCTATGAAATATCGCGATGTTGCTCAAATCGTCAGCGCGCAGGAAGCGCTCGAGGGTGCGGGCGTGCGCATTCGCCGCACTATCGGGACCCCGGAGCTCGACTATCTCGATCCGTTCCTTCTTCTCGACGAGTTCAAGTCCGCGGAGGGCGCCGACTACATCGCCGGCTTTCCCGATCACCCACACCGCGGGTTCGAGACCGTGACCTATATGCTCGCGGGCTCGATGTGGCATGAAGACCACAAAGGCAACCGCGGCGAGCTCGGGCCGGGGAGCGTTCAGTGGATGACGGCGGGGCGCGGTATCGTGCATTCCGAGATGCCGATGCAAGAGCACGGTCTCATGTGGGGTTTTCAGATCTGGGTGAACTTGCCCGCCGCTCACAAGATGACCGCCCCGCGCTATCAAGACATCCCTGCCGAGGCGATACCGACGGCTATGACCAAAAACGGCGCCACGTTGCGCGTGGTGGCGGGCACCGTGGACGGCACCAATGGTCCCGTCGAAGGGATTGCTACTTCGCCTCTTTATGTAGACGTCGAGGTTCTGAAGGACTCCGAATGCGTCATCCCAATACCCCGCGAGCATAACGGCTTCGTCTATGTCTTCGAAGGCGAAGGCGTTGCCGGGGAGAAGCTTCTTGCCTCCGGCCAACTCGGCGTCTTGTCCCGAGGCGAAAGTGAAGCGGTGCGTCTCGTGACCACGGCGCAGCCGATGCGCCTTTTACTGCTCGCCGCCAAGCCCCTCGACGAGCCCATGGCCCGCTACGGTCCGTTTGTCATGAACACGCGCGAAGAGATCCATGAGGCCTTCGAAGACTACAAGCGCGGGACTTTTCTCGGCTGAGCCTCGTGTCCAATCGCTCTCAGTGGGAAGCGCTTCCAACCGAAGCCATCCACGCCTTCAGCCGCAACTTGGACCGAGCTTCGGAGAGCTCGATCCTCGACGCGATGGCGGAGGAAGACCATCGTGCGGTCGAAGCGGTGCGCGGCGAAGCGACACGGATTCGTAAGGGCGCTTCCAAATTGGCATCGGCGCTCTCCACGGGGGGGCGCGTTTTCTATGTCGGCGCGGGTACGAGTGGTCGTCTCGGTGTGCTCGAAGCCGCGGAGTGCCCGCCGACATTCGGCACCTCGCTGCGTGAGATCGATGCCGTCATGGCGGGCGGAGACGAGGCGGTCTTCCATTCGAAAGAAGGCGCCGAGGACGAGGCGTCTGAGGGTCGGAAGGCACTACGCGCGCGGAGGCTGAGCAAGAAAGACGTCGTCGTCGGGATCTCGGCTAGCAGCGTGACGCCGTTCGTCGCGGGGGCTCTCCTTTATGCGAGAGAGCGTGGCGCCGCGACCGTACTCGTCACCTGCGGGCCGCGAAGACGAGGTGTCGCCGACGTCGTGGTCGCGCCCGCGGTCGGGCCGGAGCTTCTAGCGGGGTCCACGCGGATGAAGGCGGGTACGGCGACGAAGCTCGTGCTCAATCAGATGACGCTTCTCGCCATGATTCGGCTCAACAAAGTGTACGGGCCCTACATGGTCGACGTGAAGACGACGTCGGCGAAGCTTCGCGATCGGGCGCTCCGGATGGTGGTCGCTCTCGCCGGCGTCGATCGGGAACGCGCGGAGGCGCTACTGGCAGAGGCTGGCGATCACGTAAAGACGGCGGTGGTGATGGGCCGCCTCGAGGTGTCGCGCAGCGAGGCGAGGCGTCGTCTCGAAGAAGCGTCTTTCGATCTGCGTCGCGTCTTGTAGTCCATTAGACGGACCTTCCACGGATGAACAAGCGTAAGTGTGGGCATCATTGGCTTTGTTTTTGAAGAGAGGTGTGTGTACTGCTTACATCGTGCGGGGGTTGATTTCGAGCAGGTTGAATGCTTTGTGCTGCAAGGGTGTGGGGCGAGTGATGCTGACGAAGGACAGGCCGCGGGCTTCGTTTTCGACCTGATTTTTCGTGACCGTAGCAAGATCAGAAAGAAGCGTTCTGAAACTGTGGACGGGCAACCCGTCGGGAGTCTTCTTGGTAGAAGCCTTTGCCTGGGCGGAGTCTGAAGGCGTTGCTGGGCTGACGATGGATGAGCGTTTGGCATGGGCACCGTCAGGGTCGTCGTCGTCAAACAAGATCGGGACGAGGGCTTTTCGCATGTGCCATTCCACGTAGTAGGCGAGCATGCAAAGAAAGATGTGAGCTCGAACTCGCTCAGCGTTGTAGTGATAGATGGGCCGTACTTTCAAATCCACGGTTTTGCAGCAACGAAAAGCGCGTTCAACGACTGCCAAGCCTTTGTAGGTCCTGACAGCTTCGTCTGCGGAGATGGCCTCTTCGGTGAGGCTTGTTCGGATGATATAGATGCTGTCGAGGGCCGCCTCACGCTCGATGTTTTCGTTGTCGCGCTCGAAGTCGAAGCCGTCGTCCGTAATGGTGTAGCGAAAGTGCTTGCCCATCTTGCTCCGAGCGAACACTCGACCCAATCGTATGCCGATGGTATCTTTGCCTCGCAAAGGACGTTGGTCTCGCTTCGTCGCTTTGCTAATCACTTCTAGCTTTGACTCCGTCGACACAAGCATCTCTTCTCGCTTCCGCGCCCGCTCGGTAGCAAGAAGAGGGTTGCGGCAGGCGATGAGTCGCTCACCAGGGAAGCTAGGATGATGGATCTCCGCTAGGTCGAGTTCATCGAACAGAGAAGGCTGCAGCATTCCGTCTTTTGCAAGTCGCTGAATCTGAGGGGCACGAAGTGAGCTGATCCACTCGAGACCTTCCTCCGGTCGAAGTTCCTCGCGAATCCGGGCTTCGGTGATCATCCCTCGGTCACCTACGAAGACGATACTGTCAAGCTCAAAACGTTCTCGGACTTTGCGAATTTGGCTCCCCAGTGTTGCGGGATCTCCGGTGTTGCCTTCGAACACCTCTACCCCGACCGGCCGACCATCACGCTCACACAGTAAGCCGAACACGACCTGCAACTTGTTTTTCTTGCCGTCTCTCGAGTAACCGAGCTTCGCCAGAGGGCACGACCGACCTTCTACCCAAGTCGACGTCAAGTCGTAGAGAACCAGGCTGCCCTGCTGCAGATGGCGTTTCGCCAGTTTCTTCTCTATGGCTGCTTGGCGGCTCAAAAGCCAATCCAGGGAATCATACAACTCATCCTCGTTGGTGTCTTCAACTCCAACACACTCACCCAATGACGAAGTCAAGGTCTGTTTCGATAGACCACGGGCCGTGGCCAACTTGGAGCCCGGCTCTACGATTCGCGCCACAATCATCGCCACGACGAGGTCACGCTCTCGGCGCTGGCGGCTATGGATGATTCGCTCGAGGCCAACTTTGCGCAGCGTTCCCAGCACGGCCGCAACATGTCCGTGAGGCTTGCTTCTGGTGATCTCGAACTGCTGAGCCTCACCCAAATCCACGTTGCCCTTCAGCAACTGGCGAAGAGCTTCAATTCGCGCGGGCTTCCACTTCGAGATATTGGCGACGGTCCTCGTTTTGGGCGCACCGCTTTCGCGGATGAGAATCGCTGGGGGCGAGTTGCGGTTCGGCACCTTGGCGATATACATGCGCCGACTATACAGGATTAAATCAGTAAAATAAACTGTTCTGTCACTATTACATGCTTACACATTACATTTCGAACCGCCGCATCTGCTTTAAACGTACGGGTTTACATGCGTCTAGCCGGCGGAAGTTCCGTTTAGATACCGGACCCAGCCATATGCTCGATGGCGAGCTGCACCGCGCCACGGGCGGGCTCCACGTCGAGGCGGTGTACGCTCACCCAGGGCGCGATCTTCTTCGCGAGCTTTTCGAAGTCCTGATGGATCACGGGGACGGCTTTCCACAGGCCGCCCGAGAGAACGAGACGAAAGTTTTCGCCGGCGAGCCCGAGACGTCCGATGACCGACTCGACCGCTCGCATGAACTCACGCACGGCGTCGTCGATGATCGTCTGCGCGGCTTCGTCTCCATGATCGGCGGCTTGCTGGACGAGAGGAGCAAGCGCAGCAATCTCCTCGCGCGCAAGCTCTTGATAGACACGGTGAACGAGAGATTCCGAGTCCGGGATGCGCAGCTGCTCGAGCACGGCCCCTTTGAGCAACGTCGGCTGTGCCCGGCCGTCGTCGGCGCGGACGATGCTCTGAAGCGCGCGCAAGCCCATCCAGTAACCGCTGCCTTCGTCGCCGAGAAGAGGCCCCCAACCTCCGGCCCGTGCAGATTCGCCCTTTCGATTCACGCCTTAGACCGCCGACCCCGTGCCCACGATGAGCACGACACCGAAACGCTCCCCCGCCCCCGCCACGAGAGCAATGAGCGCGTCATTGGTGACGATGTTCTCTCGGGCGCGACCGAGCCGACTCAGAATGCGGCGCATCGCGCCTTGGTCTCGCTCGCGGCCGGCGCCGGCTATCCCGAGGCAGAGTGCGTCCACTATGCCGCGATGGCCAGCGAGCACCCGCATCGTAAGATTCTCGAGTACGAACTCGATCTCGTCTTCTTCGTAGAGTTGGAAGTTCGCACCGGAGCCCCGTCCTTTAGCTAGGATGTCGCCTTTACCGTCCGCGAGGAGACACTCGGTTTTCGTGGCCCCGGCATCGATCCCCAACACGCGCATGGTTTGGGGTCAAGATTAGAGAACAGGGACAAGTCTTGTCAAACCATAGAGATGCGCGAAAAACTTGACAGGCGGGCCATTCTTGAGGTAATTTACTTATCGGTCGGTAAGCAATACTAACGGGCTGATTCTGGACTAGTTATCCTCCACTTCCCCGTGCAGAGGAGATCGGCATGACGGAACCACAACGAGTAACGATTTTCGATACGACCCTACGAGACGGCGAGCAATCGCCTGGCGCGAGCATGGATCTCGACGGCAAGCTCGCGATGGCGCGCGCGCTTTCCGAACTCGGCGTGGACGTTCTCGAGGCGGGTTTTCCGATTGCTTCGAACGGCGACTTCGAAGCTGTTCGTGAAGTGGCCCGTCGAGTGGAAGGGCCTGTCATCGCGGGTCTGGCGCGTTGCAATAGCCTCGACATCGAGCGTGCCTGGGATGCTCTAAAGGACGCACCGCGTGCGCGGCTTCACGTGTTTCTCGCGACGAGTGCGATCCATCGAGAGTACAAGCTCGCGATGGCGAAGGAAGAGATCGTGCGCCGCTCTGTCGAGAGCGTCTCGATGGCGCGCGAGCTTTGCGAAGATGTCGAGTTCTCGCCCGAGGACGCGGCTCGCACGGAGCCGGACTTTCTCGCAGAGGTCGTCGAGAAAGCCATCGAAGCGGGCGCGCGCACGGTCAACATTCCCGACACGGTCGGCTACGCCATGCCGTCGGAGTTTGCGGAGCTCATCGGTTATTTGAAAAAGCACGTTAGAAACATCGACGAGGCCGTCATCAGCGTGCACTGCCACGATGATCTCGGGCTCGCCGTGGCGAACAGCCTCGCGGCGGTCGGCGCCGGAGCGCGCCAAATCGAGTGCACCATCAACGGCATCGGAGAGCGTGCGGGGAACGCGTCGCTCGAGGAAGTCGTGATGGCGATGAAGACCCGTGGTGACTTCCACGGCATCGAAACCGGCATCGACACGACCCGCATCTATCCCACGAGCCAGCTTCTCTGCCAGGTGACGGGGCTCGTCGTGCAACGCAACAAAGCCATTGTGGGGCAGAATGCGTTCGCGCATGAAGCCGGCATCCATCAGCACGGCGTGATCCAGCATCGTTCGACCTACGAGATCATGAAGCCGGAGGACATCGGTCTTGGCAGCAACGCGCTCGTGCTCGGAAAGCATAGCGGCCGGCACGCGCTCAAGAAACGGGTCGAGGAGCTCGGTTATGAGCTCAGCGACGAGCGGCTAGGAAAACTGTTCGTCGAGTTCAAGGCTCTCGCCGACACGAAAAAAGAAGTCTTCGACGAAGATCTCGAGGCCCTCATGAGTGGCGCGGAAGCCAACGTCGTCGATATTTGGGAGCTCGTAGACATGCATCTGAGCTCGGGCTCGGAGTCGGCCTCCACGGCGACGATTTGCCTGCGCGACCGCGCCGGACGCATGGTGAAAGAAGCCGCGTGCGGCGACGGCCCTGTCGAAGCCATCTTCCGTGCGATGGGCCGCGCGAGCGGCACCGAGCTGTCCTTGACGGATTATCAGGTGCGCGGTCTAACGGGCGGTTTGGACGGACGGGGTGAGGTAAGCGTCGAGATCGAAGAGCTCGGAAACCGTCACCGGGGACGCGCCGCAGGCGGCGACATCATGCGCGCGAGCGCCGATGCCTTTCTAAAAGTGATCAATCGCGTTTTGGCCGCCCGCGAGGAGCAAAAAGAGCTCGTCGACGTTTTCGGTCAATGATGGAGCTTCCTAGCGGAAAGCCGCTCACACTCTTCGAGAAGCTGTGGGAGCGGCACGTCGTCGAGCCGGCGACCGAGGATCACCCGGCGGTCGTCTATATCGACCTCCACTTGATTCACGAAGTCACTTCGCCCCAAGCCTTCGCTGAGCTCAAGAGGCGGGGGCTCGCTGTGCGTCGGCCCGACCGCACCGTCGCGACGATGGACCATTCGATCCCGACGCTCTTCGATGGGGACGAGCCTCTTTTCGCCGACGAAAAAACGCGCAGCCAAGTCGAGACGCTTCAAAAAAATTGCGACGAGTTCGGGATCACTCTCTACCCGATGGGTGATGCGCGTCAGGGCATCGTGCACGTGATCGGGCCGGAGCTCGGGCTCACCCAGCCCGGGCGCAGCATCGTTTGCGGGGATAGCCATACGAGCACGCATGGCGCGTTCGGCGCTTGGGCGTTCGGCATCGGGACGACCGAAGTCGGACATGTTTTTGCCACGCAGTGTTTGTTGCAGCGACAGCCGAAAATTCTCGAAGTGCGTATCGACGGCGCGCTCGCGCGGGGCGTGACCGCAAAGGATCTCATTCTCGCTGTCATCCTCGAGATCGGCGTCGACGGAGGTCTCGGGCACGTCATCGAATATACGGGCTCTTGTATCGCGTCGCTCTCGGTGGACGAACGGATGACGATTTGCAACATGTCGATCGAGGCGGGGGCGCGCGCCGGACTCATGGCGCCGGACGAGACGACGTTCTCCTATCTCCAGGGCCGCGAGTTCTCGCCGAAAGGGAAGGCCTGGGACGAAGCCGTCGCGGATTGGCGCACGCTCCCGAGTGATCCGGGCGCGCGCTACGACAAGACGGTGGCGATCGATGCCTCGAAAGTCGAGCCCATGGTGACCTACGGCACCAACCCTGGCATGTCGATGGCTATCGAAGCGTCGATTCCCGACGATGCCGAGGAGCAGCCTATCGCTTATATGAAGATGAAGCGGGGCGATGCGCTTCTAGGGAAGCCCGTCGACGTCGTCTTCATCGGAAGCTGTACGAATGCGCGCCTCGAAGACCTACGTATGGCGGCCGGCGTGATGAAGGGGCGCAAAGTCGCGGAAGGGGTGCGCGTTCTCGTCGTGCCAGGATCGCAAGAGGTCAAACGTCTCGCGATCGCCGAAGGGCTCGATCGCGTCTTCCATGACGCAGGCGCCGAGTGGCGCGAGCCCGGCTGCTCGATGTGCCTGGCGATGAATGGGGACGGTGTCGCGGAAGGCCAGCTCGCCGTCAGCACGAGCAATCGTAACTTCGAAGGCCGGCAGGGCAAAGGCAGCCGAACGATCCTCGCGAGCCCGCTGACGGCGGCCGCCGCGGCCGTTTCCGGTCGGATCACGGACGCCCGAAAGCTCATGGACTAGACTAGTGCAATAGATCATGGAACCATTCAAGACACTCGAATCGAAGACCGTCGTCCTTCCCATAGACAACGTCGATACCGACCAGATCATCCCTGCGCGGTTTCTCACGGTGACGACGCGGGGCGGAATGGGCAAAAACCTTTTTGCCGACTGGCGTCTCGATCCGGATTTCGTGTTGAACCAGCCCACATCTGCGGGCGCTTTGATCCTCGTCACCGGAGACAACTTTGGGTGTGGCTCCTCGCGGGAGCACGCCGCTTGGGCTTTGGTCGATTGCGGATTCCGTGCCGTAGTGAGCACGTCCATCGCCGACATCTTCAAGAACAACGCCGTCAAAAACGGGCTTCTTCCCGTCGAGGTCGACGCCAAAACTCATCGAGAGCTTGTCCAAAGCCCGGGCGCCTCGGTTGTCATCGACCTTGAGAAGAAAACGCTTTCGCTTCCCGATGGCCGTGCTGCCAGCTTTCCGCTTGACGGCTTCGCGCATCACTGCCTTCTCAATGGGATAGACCAACTCGATTTCCTGATGCAACGAGAAGACGCCATCCGAGCCTTTGAGGAATCCCCCCCCGCTGAGCCGGCTTGACACGGCTTGCCCCGTCCCGCTAAGGTGTGCCGCCAAGACAGGAAAAGCGTTATGTTTCTCACGACGTCCGGGTCGTACGTCGAAGTAGCACGGGAGGGGTCCTTTGTCCGAGGTGTCGCAGAGCGGGCTACGCTCGTTATCTCTCAGGGAAAGTCTTTGGAACGACTATCGGCACGTGCGTTCAGAAACGGAGGTTGTCGCTTCGTCGATCACGCCCGAAGAGTCGCAGATCCAGTCGATGGACGACGCGAGCCCGACCAAATGGCATCTAGGTCATACGAGCTGGTTTTTCGAGACATTCCTTCTTCAATCCGACGCGGCGTATAGTTCGCCGCGTGAAGAGTTCAAGGTCCTCTTCAATTCCTATTACAACACCGTCGGCGAGCAACATCCGCGCCTTCGACGCGGGATGCTCGGCCGTCCTGCGCTTGATGAAGTCGTAGATTACCGTCATGCGACGGATGCGGGCATGCGTGTGTTCCTCGACAACGTGAGCGATGCGACTCTCGAGGAGTGCGCAGGCACCGTCCGTGTCGGGATCCACCACGAGCAGCAGCATCAAGAGCTCATGTTGACCGATATTCTTCACGTGCATTGGAGCAATCCGTTGAGGCCCGCTTATCGCGAGTCGGGGCCGTCGAGCTGCGCGGTCGCGGAGCCACTCGAATGGTTCTCTTATGCCGAGGGCGTGCAGCGCATCGGCCACCACGGCGCGGGCTTTGCCTTCGACAATGAATACCCGCGCCACCGCGTTTTCGTGCACCCCTTCGAGCTCGCGTCTAGACTCGTCACCGCGGGTGAGTTCATGGAGTTCATCGGGGCGGGCGGCTATCAGCGACCGGAGTTATGGCTGAGCGATGGCTGGACGCGGGTTCAAAGCGAGGGGTGGGAAGCGCCTCTTTATTGGGAGCGCGAGCAGGGGACGTGGTGGCGCATGACACTTCACGGCATGCTGCCCGTCGATCCCAACGCTCCCATCTGTCATGTGAGCTATTACGAAGCGGAAGCTTATGCGCGCTTCCGAGGGGAGCGACTTCCGACCGAAGCCGAGTGGGAGATCGCGGCCGCGAGCGTCCCCATCGACGGCAACTTGCAAGAGAGCGATCATCTCGTGCCGATGGACGCCGCATCGAGCGCTCACCTGCCTCACGTGCCTCATGTGCCTCACGTGGATGCGCCGCGGCAGCTCTATGGCGACGTGTGGGAGTGGACGCAAAGCGCCTACCTTCCATATCCGGGCTACCGCACGAGCGAAGGCGCTCTCGGCGAGTATAACGGGAAATTCATGTGTAACCAGATGGTGCTTCGCGGCGGCTCCTTCGCGACCCCCGCGGGTCACATTCGACCGAGCTATCGAAATTTCTTCTACCCGGAGGACCGCTGGCAGTTCTCGGGCATTCGTCTCGCAAAGGACGCATGACGCCGCGCAAGCGCTGCGCGTGGTGTGAGTCGGGGAACGAGCTCTACATCGCCTATCACGACGAAGAGTGGGGCGTGCCCGTTCACGATGATTGCAAGCATTTCGAGTTTCTCATTCTCGAAGGCGCCCAAGCCGGACTCTCCTGGTCGACGATCCTGAACAAGCGCGAAGCCTATCGCAAGGCCTTTGCGGGGTTCGATCCTGTGAAGGTCGCTCGCTTCAGCGACAAGAAGATCGCGAAGCTGCTCGAGAATCCCGGCATCGTGCGCAACCGACTCAAAGTGCACAGTGCTGTCAGGAACGCGCGAGCCTTTCTCGCGATTCAGAAAGAGTTCGGAAGCTTCGATGCCTACGTGTGGCCTTTTGTCGGCGGCAAGCCGAAAGTGAACCGCCGACGGAGGATGAAAGATATCCCGGCGAAGACGAAGCAGTCCGATGCGCTCAGCGCCGATCTCAAGAAACGCGGGTTCAACTTCGTGGGAGGCACCATTCTGTATGCCCACATGCAAGCCGTCGGCATGGTCAACGACCACGTAATCCGCTGTTTCCGCTACGAGCCCTGCGCCCGCCTAGCCGGACCTTCCACGGATGAACAAGCGTAAGTGTGGGCATCATTGGCTTTGTTTTTGAAGAGAGGTGTGTGTACTGCTTACATCGTGCGGGGGTTGATTTCGAGCAGGTTGAATGCTTTGTGCTGCAAGGGTGTGGGGCGAGTGATGCTGACGAAGGACAGGCCGCGGGCTTCGTTTTCGACCTGATTTTTCGTGACCGTAGCAAGATCAGAAAGAAGCGTTCTGAAACTGTGGACGGGCAACCCGTCGGGAGTCTTCTTGGTAGAAGCCTTTGCCTGGGCGGAGTCTGAAGGCGTTGCTGGGCTGACGATGGATGAGCGTTTGGCATGGGCACCGTCAGGGTCGTCGTCGTCAAACAAGATCGGGACGAGGGCTTTTCGCATGTGCCATTCCACGTAGTAGGCGAGCATGCAAAGAAAGATGTGAGCTCGAACTCGCTCAGCGTTGTAGTGATAGATGGGCCGTACTTTCAAATCCACGGTTTTGCAGCAACGAAAAGCGCGTTCAACGACTGCCAAGCCTTTGTAGGTCCTGACAGCTTCGTCTGCGGAGATGGCCTCTTCGGTGAGGCTTGTTCGGATGATATAGATGCTGTCGAGGGCCGCCTCACGCTCGATGTTTTCGTTGTCGCGCTCGAAGTCGAAGCCGTCGTCCGTAATGGTGTAGCGAAAGTGCTTGCCCATCTTGCTCCGAGCGAACACTCGACCCAATCGTATGCCGATGGTATCTTTGCCTCGCAAAGGACGTTGGTCTCGCTTCGTCGCTTTGCTAATCACTTCTAGCTTTGACTCCGTCGACACAAGCATCTCTTCTCGCTTCCGCGCCCGCTCGGTAGCAAGAAGGGGGTTGCGGCAGGCGATGAGTCGCTCACCAGGGAAGCTAGGATGATGGATCTCCGCTAGGTCGAGTTCATCGAACAGAGAAGGCTGCAGCATTCCGTCTTTTGCAAGTCGCTGAATCTGAGGGGCACGAAGTGAGCTGATCCACTCGAGACCTTCCTCCGGTCGAAGTTCCTCGCGAATCCGGGCTTCGGTGATCATCCCTCGGTCACCTACGAAGACGATACTGTCAAGCTCAAAACGTTCTCGGACTTTGCGAATTTGGCTCCCCAGTGTTGCGGGATCTCCGGTGTTGCCTTCGAACACCTCTACCCCGACCGGCCGACCATCACGCTCACACAGTAAGCCGAACACGACCTGCAACTTGTTTTTCTTGCCGTCTCTCGAGTAACCGAGCTTCGCCAGAGGGCACGACCGACCTTCTACCCAAGTCGACGTCAAGTCGTAGAGAACCAGGCTGCCCTGCTGCAGATGGCGTTTCGCCAGTTTCTTCTCTATGGCTGCTTGGCGGCTCAAAAGCCAATCCAGGGAATCATACAACTCATCCTCGTTGGTGTCTTCAACTCCAACACACTCACCCAATGACGAATTCAAGGTCTGTTTCGATAGACCACGGGCCGTGGCCAACTTGGAGCCCGGCTCTACGATTCGCGCCACAATCATCGCCACGACGAGGTCACGCTCTCGGCGCTCATTACGGAGAAGTGTTGGCGCGATACTGCACCGCGCCTTCGGTCAAGCTTCGGTAGCGCTCGAGCAGCCTTCTCTGGCGGGAGTCGTGCTCGATCTCGCGGCCTTTGATGAAAATGTGCTCCGGGGCCGAGGCGGGCTCGAATGGATCGCCCGACCACACGACGACGTTGGCGACGTTGCCCTCGGTGAGCGATCCATAGCGATCATCGATGCCCATCACTTCGGCGGGGGTCAGCGTGATCGCGCGAAGCGCCGCCTCCCACGCCATACCGTGGCGGACGGCTTGGCCCGCCTCGAAACGTAAGTTGCGCGCGTTGTGCGTGTCGAGCGTCGAGAGTACGAGAGGCACGCCCGCTTTGGACAAGAGCGCGGCGTTGTCGAAGCGGGTCCCGAGGCGGTCGAACTGCAGCGGGAGGTTCGCATAGGCCTTCACGATGACTGGCGTTTCTGTGCGCGCGAGCTCCTCGCTGCGGCGCCACGCCTCCTCACCACCGAGAATGACGAGCTCGAGGCTGTAGGCTTCGGCGAGGCCGAGCGCAGCGTCGATATCCGAGGCGCGTGACGCCCGTATGACGAAGGGGAGCTCGCCGCGCGCGGCGGTTACGAGCGCCTCGAGATCCAGACGTGAAATGGAGAGGCTTCGAAGCGCGCGCGCGTCGAAGGCGTCCCGCCGTTCCGCGTAGAAGAGCGCATCGTCGAACGCTTCCCGCAAGCGCAGCACGAGCGCTCCGCGCGCGCCTCCGGCGGCCTCCGCCGCCGAGGGGTTGAAGGCGCCGACGAGGGCCGCGGGGTTCTGTACGATGATCTGCGACGCATAACGGCCATCGAGATCGATGAGGACGGACTGTCCCGCGATGATGCCGCCCGACGGAAGGCTCGCGACCGTCGTCACGCCACCGAGCCGCGTGATGGGGATGAGGATCGAATGCGGGTTGAGTCCGTCGCCCGCACGGAAGCCGGCGCGATACGGGTCGTCACCGAGGAGTCTCGAGTCGCGCGTGTCGGCAAGGCTTCCGACTTCGACGAGACCGACAGACGTGCCGATGTCGATGAGTCCGGGGGTCACGATCTTGCCGCGCGCTTCGATACGCTGCGCACCTGGAGGAATGGAGACGGAGGCGCCGACGGCGCGGATGACGCTGCCGTCGATGAGCACGGTACCGTCTTCGATGATGTCGCCCGAGACCGTGTGGATTGTGCCGCCGACGATGGCGGTCGTCTGAGCGGCCGCCGGAACGGTTGCGAAAAGAAGAAAGGCCAAGAGTCTCACGGGGCACCTCCTTCCGTTCCGAGGATTCCGAGCTCGAAGTCCGAGCGGTACTGGCGCGCGGGGTCTTCGCGGTCATACACGACCGCACCATCAATGAAGGTCAGATCCGCTCTAGCGTAGATGCTGAACGGATCGGCCGACCACAGCACAACGTCCGCGTTCTTGCCCTCTTCCAGTGTGCCCACGCGGTCGTCGATACCGAGCGCCCAGGCAGGATTCGCGGTAATCCAACGAAGCGCCTCATCGCGCTCAATCGTGATGCCTGCGCGGCGCCCGGCATACATCGATTTCGAAGCGTCTTGATTCAGCAGTTGGATTCCGAGATCGCTGTCGGAATGGACGATGGCACGCCCGCCGGCCTCCGATACGAGCGCGACATTCTCAGGGATGCCGTCGAACATCTCCATCTTGCCGCCCCACCAGTCGGACCACATCGATGCCGCCGCGCCGTGTGCGGCGAGCAGGTCGCGCACCTTATAAGCCTCGACCGCGTGATGGAACGAGCGCACCTTCATCCCGAACTCCGTCATCAGCTCGAGGATGTTGGCCATCTCGTCCGCGCGGTAACAGTGCACATGAACGAGAATGTTGCCCCGGAGCGCCTCAGCCAAAGTCTCGTTTCCAAGGTCCCTCTCCGGCGGATCCCCTTCGGGATTCGAGAGCCACTCGTCCCATTTCTTTCGATAAGCCTCCGCTTTGATGAACGCAGCGCGGTAGCCGGCGACGTTGCCCATGCGAGTCGTGGGATACCCGTTGCCCCGCTTGGGGTTTTCACCACAGGCCATTTTCAGACCCCAAGGCGCACCCGGAAAGAGCATCGCTTGCGCCGTGCGCGCCGGGACGAGCTTCACGGTCGCGCCTCGTCCTTCGATGAGGTCGCCGCTTCCCGGCAGGAGCTGGGCCGTCGTGACGCCGCCCGCGCCCGCCCGCGCGAAGCCAGGACCTTGGGGCCAAATCGAATGCTCGATCCATACTTGAGGAGTTGTGGCGCCGGTCTCGTTGTTGTCGAAATGCGCGCCGACCTCGGGAGTGGCCGAAACGCCGAGGTGCGAATGGCTATCGATGAGCCCCGGGGTAACGAACCGCCCGGACCCGTCGATTTCCCGAGTGCCCGACGGGACGTTCAGATCCGTTCCGAGGGCTTCGATCTTGCCGTCGCGGATGAACAGATCGGCGTTCTCGAGCTCGCGTCCAGCGGCTGTCAGGATCGTTGCGTTTCGAATCACGGTGGGCTCGGACGGAAGCGGCGTATAGGTCGAATGCCACGCTCCGTTCGGCGTTCCCTGCCGCAGGTTCGAAAGACGATCCTGCGCGCTCGCGGCACTCGCCAGAGCGACGATCGCCACCATCAATAATAAATTCATTCTTCTCATCACCAAAGAACCTCCAGTCGTTTCGTTGCGCGGCTCATCCTATATAAGGAACTTGCTTCGCGAAAGTGCCTAGGACAGAATGGTGCCCATGAGCTTTTGGATGCTACTTCTTTTTCTGGCGACGCCCGAGACCCCGCAACAGGTGTTGCGCGCGCGCCTCGAGCACAAAATACGGACGATCGCCGATGGCGTAGACGGCGTTGTCGGCGTCACGATACAGGACCTGACGACGGCGGAGCGTTTTGCGTTGCGTGGGGACACGGTGTTTACACAGGCGAGCGCTATCAAGCTGCCGGTGCTCGTCGAGCTCTTCCGGCAAGTGGAGCAAGGGCGGTACGGCCTCGACGACCTCGTCACCCTCGAGCAAGACGACATCGTCCCGGGAAGCGGCGTTTTGCAGCGGCTCACGCCGGGAAGCGTCAGGATGACGCTTCGCGACGTGGCTACGCTGATGGTCACGCTCAGCGACAATACGGCCACGAACATGATCATCGACCGCGTGGGTATGGAGAACGTCAACCAGACGATGGCCCTCCTCGAGCTTCCGCAACGAAGCTTCAGAGAAAAATGCAGGATAGCGAGGCCTGGCTCGCGGACCGGGAGAACTTGTCGACCCCGAACGAGCAGGCGCGTCTTCTGGAGCTCATACACCGAGGCGACGTGCTGAACGACGCCTCACGGAAAGAGCTCCTCCATATCCTCTCGATACCGAAGTCGAGCCGTATAAGGCCGCTTTTGCCCCGCGGAACGCGGGTCGCCCACAAGACCGGGACCGTACGCGGTGTCGTCGTGGATGTTGGTATCGTTTATCTGGAGGAACGGCCGTTCATCATTGCGGGTATGGCGAACTGGCTTGTTGACGGACCCGAAGCCGAGCGCGCCCTAGAGCAGATCGCTTTAGCCGCCTATCAGTATTTCGATCGGCTGCAGCACTCGAACAGCTACGGGCACAAGAAATAAAAACATACTAGGGTTCGGGCTTGAAACGCGCTTGTTTCTGGAGGACTTCACCGCTCGCTTTGTCTTCGACTCTTATCACCAGCCTGTAGTTACCCGGCTCGAAGCTCGCGAGAGCGAGCCCCTCTGTGGCGAGAAGGGCTTGGGGACGGGTCTGGCCTTTCTCGATCCGGGACCGAATTGCAGGGTATAGAGAGCGAGCCACGGAGCGAAGCGGATCGACTCCGGGTCGAGATAGAAGTAGCCCGCGTTCGTCGCGATGAAGATGCCGAGCAGGACGCTCCCCGTCAAGCGACGCTGCTCCGTGGCCACGATGGGCTACACGGTCGCTCTTCGCATCTTGTGCTTCAGGCGTTTGATATTGAGCCGAGCTCGCTTGAGCTGGGCTGTGTCATGTGCTTCGATCGCGGCGGCGCGTTTTTCCTTCAAGACGGCGATTTGGGCTTTGATCTTCGCTTTGTCGAGCCCGACCACGTTGTGGTGCGCGTGGGCTTCGATGGCGAGCGCGACGCAGAGCAGCTTGACGAGATCCGGCTTGTGCAGGGACCTGTAACCGTGGACTTTGTCGTGGTCCAGGCCGTCCGCGATCTCGCGCAGCTGCGCCACCGTCTTCTTGCTGAGTTCATCGAAAGTGTGTTCCATAGAATGTGTCCTCCAAGTGTCTAAATCTAACCGATCCGCCCCGCCGAGCGCGAGAGTCTCGAGTCTGCCTTCTGGATCCGCGTGGCGGGATAGAATGTACGCATGGCTTCCGCAACAAGCTTCGACGATGCTCGGCTAGCGCAACTGAAGGCGCCGGGATCCAGCCTTGCCGAGCGCCCGCTCCCGATGTGCGTCGAGGAGATGCACGCGCGCGGGTGGGAGCGCGTCGATGTCGTGTTCGTGACCGGCGACGCCTATGTCGACCATCCCAGCTTCGCGATGGCCCTCCTCGGCCGGGTCCTCGAAGCGGCCGGATTTCGCGTAGCGATCGTGTCGCAACCGGATTGGCACAACTGCGAAGACTGGCGGCGGTTCGGCGCACCGCGCCTTTTTTATGCCATCAGCGCGGGCAACATGGATTCGATGATCAATCACTACACGGCGAATCGCAAAGTGCGGAACGATGACGCCTATTCGCCGGGCGCCCGCATCGGAAGGCGACCCGACCGCGCGACGCTCGCTTATTGCCAGCGGGCCCGTGAGGCGGCAACGGGCGTTCCCGTCATTGCCGGAGGCGTCGAGGCATCTTTGAGGCGGCTGGGTCACTACGACTACTGGAGCGACAAAGTTCGCCGCTCGATCCTGCTCGACTGCAAAGCCGACCTGCTCGTCTACGGTATGGGCGAGGGCGCTATCCTCGAGATCGCGCAACGGCTTCTGGCGGGAGAGACGGTCAAGGATCTCAGGGATATGCGAGGCGTCGCCTACGTATTAGGCGTCTCGGAGTCGCTGGCCGATGATCTTGCCGCGCTCGAGCTCCCGAGCTTCGAAGAGATAAAGAGCGACAAGCGGGCCTTCGCCGAGGCTACGAGGATCGTTCACAACGAGACCAACCCCTTCAACGCACGTCGTTTGGTGCAGCGGCACGATCGTCAGGCCGTGGTCTGCAACCCGCCTCCTTTGCCGATCTCGTCCGGCGCGATGGACGCGATTTACGGCTTGCGGTACACACGCAAGCCACATCCGAGCTACAAAGAGTCCATTCCCGCGTTCGAGATGATCCTGGACTCGGTCACCATCATGCGCGGCTGCTTCGGCGGCTGCACTTTTTGCTCCATCACCACCCATCAGGGCCGGATCATCCAGTCACGCAGCAAGAAATCGATCCTCGACGAAGTGCGCACCATGGCGAGCGACCCTAAATTCAAGGGGGTCGTCAGCGATGTCGGTGGGCCGACAGCGAACATGTATCGCATGCGGTGCACGCGGCCGGAGGTCGAAGCCATTTGCCGGCGCCAGTCCTGTGTGCACCCGACGATTTGCAAGCTGCTCGGCACCGACCATGAGCCGCTGATTCAGATCATGAACGAGGCGCGCGAGACCCCGGGTGTTGCGAAGGTTCTCGTAGCGAGCGGTATCCGGATGGATCTGGCACGGCTGTCGCCGCGCTACATGAAGACACTAACGCGCCATCATGTTGGCGGCCATCTCAAAGTGGCGCCCGAGCATACCGACCCGGCGGTGCTCGGTCTGATGCGCAAGCCGCGCAACGACGACTTCGAGAAATTTGCGAAGGTATTCGAAAAAGAATCGAAGAAGGCTGGCAAAGAAGCAATACATCGTTCCCTATTTCATTGCTAGCCATCCGGGAAGTGATCTGAACGCGATGATCGACTTGGCGGTGTTTTTGAAGCGAAACGGCTACAAGCCGGACCAGGTGCAGGATTTCATCCCGGCGCCCTTCGACGTCGCCACCGCGATGTATTATACGGGCATCGATCCGTTCACGAAAAAGCCTGTCCACATCGCGAAACATTTGCGCGATCGCAAGCTGCAGCGAGCGTTGATGCAGTTCTTCAAGCCCGAGAACTACTTCGAAGCTCGAAAAGCACTTCTCGAAGCCGGCCGCCGCGACCTGATCGGTCAGGGATGCGACGCGTTGATCCCTGAAAGGCCTCCTCGCGAAGCGCTGGAGCGCCGACGTCTCGACGCGGAGCGGCGGTTCGCGGGGGACTACGTGCACAGTCCCGAGAGCGAGAGAAAGAAACGATCGCGGAAGCGATCCCGCCACGAGACGCAGCCGGGATATCGGCCGAAGAGAAAAAGCACGAGCTAGCTATTAGCCGCTTTCGCGCCAATCCAGCCGGCGTGAGTACGGTGTCGCCGACTACATCTTCCACGCCAGCCGCTAATAGGCTGACCGCCTCGCGAAGACGTTTCTCCCTCGTTTCTACGCGCTTGGCCGAGTCGATCCAACCTACATATGCCCGTCGATATGACGGAGCCAACTGTTCGAAAAACTGCCAAGCACGTGGATTGGCCTTGAACGTCTTCGTGATGTAGGAGGGAATCGCCGACACGGATGGCTTTGGGGCATCACCGCGCCGACTTGTTGGCGGACGTTTCAACCCCGATTTTGCCAATAGCCCGCGCGATTCGAGGCTGGCATATCGACGCCGATTTACTGTCGACCACTTGCTGTCTGCCTTTCGCTGGGTGAACTTCCGTGCGTAGCGGGCGTCATCCAAGCGCCTGATGATGCTGTCGATCCAGCCGAAGCAGAGCGCTTCCTCGACGGCGTCATCATATTTGATGGACGTCACGCCCGTATGGCGCTTGTGAAACACGAGCCAGATCTCAGACAAGGAGTCATGGTGCTTTTTTAGCCACTTTCGGAAGTCCCGACGGTTCCGCACGTCAATCGTGTCGGGCGTGTCGGGCGTGTCGGGCAGCTTCGATGGCATTCGGTGTTCGGGCTCGTCAAAATGTCAGGCTGTCAGGCCGAGGCGCGGTTTTTTTCGAGCCGCGCGTCGACGAGGGTCACGACCTCATCGACGGCCTCGGACTCCATTCCCTGTTGACGAGCGATGCGACGCACGAGGCAGTCGACGCGTTCGATGTGCTTGGCGCCTCCGAAAAGAGCGCGGGCCGCCGAGGACGGCTTGCCGAGGCCCTGAGCGGCTTGGGCGTATTTCTCGAACGGGACCAAGTCGGCATCACTGGCGCCGAGGCGAACACATAATTGCCGGACCCAGTCATAGATCTCGGCGGACGTTTCGACGTCGCCATGGACCGCGTCTTTGATGGAGATCATCTCGTCACGCTGGACGCACCGGTAATTGCCCGTGATCAACATAAGCCATTTCGCGAGGGGAACGAAAACGGAGTCGTGTACTCTCAGCTTCACGGGCAGCTCGATGGCGCCGTCGCCGGGATCGAAACGGATGGCGTTGATGTCGGCTTCCAGGTTTCGGAGCATCGCGGTGTGCTCGTCGGATTCGAAGCGCGCGGTTTTGAAGTTTGTCGGAAGGCCGACTTGGAGGACGTTCTTCGCTTCGCCTTGCGGGCGAAACGCTTGAGAGTCGGGGCTCGCAAGCGTGACCACACCCGGCTCGAAGCCTTCCCAGACGCCGGGATCCGCGTAGCACTCGGTCAGCGTCTCGGTTGTGAGCCCAGGAATCCGCTCGAGATAGGGAAGGGGCGGCATGTTCATGATCGCCACCGACGGCGTACGCGCTGCCGCGAGCCGTCCCATCAGCTCGCGGACGCCTTCAGAGCCGTATTGTGGCTCCTGCATGGCCAGCACGACCAGATCAAACTTTCCGGGATCGACGGACTCGGGAGCGCTTGCCGAGAGCGTACCCTCGAGTCCTTTGGAGGCGACCTCGACAGGGGCTTCGCGTCCGCGGATCGGAAGGCGCACCACGGTGCCTTCGCGGTTGATGAGCTCGGCCGTGGGTTGGGTACATACGAGCGTTGCCGAATGTCCAGCCAACAACAACTTCGTGCTGAACAAGGAGCCGTAGGAGGCCCCCAAAATGAGCACGTCATATTTGGGATTAGAATTCACGAAGACTCCTGTTAGATCGCTCCTTGCTCGCGGGCTTCCTTGATCTCGTTGTCGTCCAGACCGAGCACGGTCTTGAGCACTTCCTCAGTGTGCTCACCGAGAAGCGGCGAGCGCACGACGTCGGAAGGTGAATCCGAGAGCTTGATCGGGTTGCCGACGGTCAAGTATTTGCCGCGTTCCGGGTGGTCGACCTCGACGACGGTTCCCGTCGCGCGGAGAGAGGGCTCTTCGGCGATCTCCTTCATCGACAGGATCGGGCCGCAAGGCACGTTCAAGGGGTTGAGGATATTCATGACCTCGAGTTTGTCCTTAGTCATCGCCCATTTCTCGATTTCATCGAAAATCGTGTCGAGTTTGGGGAGCCTGGCCTTGGGCGTGTTCCACTCCGGATCCTCGAGCCAGTCCTCGTGGCCTATTGCCTTGGCTAGCCCGTCGAAGGCTGCCGCTTGGGTGATGACGTAAGCGTAAGCGTCTGGATCGGTCTCCCATCCCTTGCATTTGACGATCCAGCCTGGCTGGCCGCCACCGGAGGCATTGCCGGCGCGCGGCACGGCGTCGCCAAACATGCCGTTGGGGTATTGGGGAAATTCCGTCAGTGGTCCGTGGGCGAGACGCTGCTGGTCGCGGAGCTTCACCCGGCAAAGGTTGAGCACCGCGTCCTGCATGGCACACACAACCCTCTGGCCTTTGCCGCTCTTCTCCCGGTGTAGGAGCGCCGCTAGAATGCCAGCGACGAGGTGTATTCCGGTACCGGAATCGCCGATCTGAGCACCTGTCACCATCGGAAAGCCATCGATCTCGCCCGTCGTCGATGCCGCCCCGCCGGTGCACTGCGCGATGTTCTCGTAGACTTTGCAGTCTTCGTAAGGGCCAGGGCCGAATCCCTTGACCGAGGCATAGATGATACGCGGGTTGATTTCCTGAATCGTCTCCCACGGAAAGCCCATGCGATCGACGGCGCCGGGCGCGAAATTCTCCGCCAGCACGTCACATTCTTCGATGAGCCTCGTGAAGATCTTCTTGCCCGCTTCGGTCTTCGGATTCAGGGTGACGCTCCGTTTGTTGTGATTCAGCATCGTGAAATAAAGGCTATCGACGTCGGGGAGGTCGCGCAGCTGGCCGCGGGTTGCGTCGCCTTTACCGGGCCGTTCCACCTTGATGACATCGGCGCCGAGCCACGCCAGGATCTGTGTGCCTGTCGGTCCCGATTGCACGTGGGTCATATCAAGGATGCGAACACCCTCCAGAGCCTTTCCCATAATCGTCCTCTCCTATCCTTCCACTGGCGTTTGACAGCTGGTAAGGATAGGTAATCTCACGGGTATCAAGCAAGCGGGGCGCGTTTTACCCCGACGTGTCGCTGGGCTACGATGCGCACACCTCTTCCATGAAAGCTTCCGACCGAGCCGTTCTCGTCTTTGCCGCCGTCGCCATTCTGCTCGTGCTCGCACTCCTTTTTCTGCGGCTTCCTCTTATCGAGACGTGTGGCCACAACCCTGACGAGCTCGAGCATCTGCACTGGTCGTGGTGCGTTTGGCGAGGCCTTGTTCCTTACGTAGACTACTTCGACCATCACACGCCCTGGTTGCACTTTTTTCTCGTGCAGTTCTTCGATTTCTACGACGTCGAGCGGCTTCCGGAGGATGCGCTCGGCTTCACGTTCATTCCTTGGGAGACAACGTTCGACGGTTTCACCGGGCTCGGCATGTTCCGGCCTCAGCCTTTCTTCCATCACTTCCAGCATCCGCACGCGTTCGTGCTTCAGTCGAAGGAAGAGCACAAGGAGATGTACGAGGCCCTTCGCAGCGGACGTGCGGCGCCCAAGTTCATTTTCTGGAGCCACTATTTGCGCGATGCCGTCACTCCGGAGATCACGGCGTTTCTCGAAGAGCACTATGTCCCTACGGGGCTCGAGCCAATCCGGGTACGCCCGTTCGATAATGGCGTGGGCTGGTGGTCGGACGAGAAAACGCGCTATATCGGCTGGGTGTCGGACGAAGACGAAGCGCCGCACGTTCTCTTCGATGACGAGTGGCGCCCTCCGAGCGAAGAGTTCGGCTTGCCGATCCGCCGTGCGCGAACACGCCGTTCGACGCTGACGGTGCCCATTCGCTATCCGCGCGACTTCACCGTGACGCTCCGTGCTCACGCGGATCCTGAATTCGTGCCGTTCGGGGTGGAGCTGGTGGTGAATCGACGCTCAGCCGGCCTCGTCGACGCTGTACCCCGGTGGCAGGACTACGCGTTTCCGGTCACGGTGCATCAACTGCGTCCCGGTTTCAACGAGCTCGAGCTGCGTTTCAATCTCAGTGCCGAGAACGAAGATCCGTCCAAACGGTTGGAGCTCGCGGTCCATTCTCTGAATCTCACCGCGACCGCGCGAGAGGAAGCGCCATGAGCGTCGAGCGCTCGCCCGACGCCGAGACGGCCGCGGCGTTTGCCGGTTCGTGGAATCGGCAGCGCGAGGGCTCCGTCTACACGCGCGAGCAGTTTCTGGACTGGTTCACGCCGCTCGAGCCGGAGGCCTTCGCGGGGAAGGCGGTGCTCGAGCTCGGGTTCGGCAACGGCTCGCTTCTCTACCACATGGCGGCGTGCCGACCGGCGCGGCTATCCGGTGTCGAGCTCGGAGACACGTTCGAGCGAACGAAAGCCAATCTCGGCGAGGCGCTCGCGAGCGAGCTCGATCTGCACCAGGCCGATCTCACAAAGGTCGATCTTGGTCCATTCGATTTTGTTTACTGCATCGGCGTGCTCCATCATCTGAAAGAGCCGGTGGACGGATTTCGCGCGGTGCTCCGGCATACGCGCGCCCGAGGCCGGTTCCATTGCTGGGTCTATGCGCGCGAGGGAAACGCCGTCATCCGTTACTTCGTCGATCCGTTGCGCCGGGTAACGTCGCGGCTTCCGTGGTGGCTGACGAAATACGGCGTCGCGCTCCCACTCGCCGCAAAGTACTTCCTTTACGCGAAGCTTCTCCGTCTTCTCGCCACGCTTCTCGGGGAGCCGCTCATACGACGTTTCCCCCTCGGAGCCTACAGCCTCTGGATCGCGGAGCGGGGCTTCTCGTTCTTCCACCACGTCGCTTTCGACCAGCTCGTGACGCCGACGACGCACTATATCGACCGGGAGACGGTCGAAAGCTGGCTCGAGGATCCGGCTGTAGAGCCGGACTCGCGCTACATCGTCTTTCGCAACGGGAACTCGTGGAAGTTCGGCGGCCGAAGGAGCTGAGCGAGTTCTTCAACGGCGGTTAGACAAAATCGTTTTTCCCGGGCGGGGTCGTGGCCCGTTCCTGATCATCTTCGAATTCCCCCGATGTCCTTGCCCGCTGGAGCGCGACTAGGTGATTACGAGATCGGCTCTCCGATAGGCGCGGGAGGGATGGGGGAGCGCTACCGTGCGAAAGACACCCGACTCGGTCGCGATGCCACCATCAAGATCCTTCGTTCGGACGTCGCCTCCGACGCTTTGAGGCGGAAGCGTTTCGAGGAGGAAGCCAAGGCCGCCTCGGCCCTCAACCATCCCAACATTATTACCATCTACCAAATCGGAGATTTCGAGTCATCGTCGTTCATCGCGATGGAGCTTGTCGACGAGACGACGCTCCGCGAGCGCCTCGAGCACGGACCTCTCGAGCTTTCAGAAGTGCGTCGTATCGCCCGACAGATCTGCGAAGGGCTCAAAAAAAGCCCACGACTCGGGTGTCGTCCACGGCGACTTGAAGCCCGACAACGTCATGGTGACTCGGGACGGGCTCGTCAAGATTGTCGACTTCGGCCTCGCGCAACTTCTCGGCTCGGCGAGGGCTATCGATTTCGAGGCCGAGACGCTCACGAAGGAAGCGCCGGTCACGGGTGGGACGCTAGCGTACATGGCGCCCGAGCAGGCTCTCGGAAAACCACAAGACGGACGAAGCGATCTGTTCTCTCTCGGCGTCGTGCTTTATGAGATGACGACGGGTCGCAAGCCGTTCTCGGGCGAGACGGTAGCGGCGGTCTTCGACGCGATCTTGCACCAGGCGCCGAGCACGACGGGACTTCCGGCGTCTCTCGAACCCGTCATCCTTCGCTGTTTGGAGAAAAAGCCGGGCGCACGATTCGGCTCGGCGTTGGAGCTTCAGGCGGCTATCGCCGAGGACGCGGCGGCGGTCCCGACGACAGATGAGCTCTCCATCGCTATCGTTCCTTTCAAGAACTTGAGCACGGATCAAGACGCCGAGTTCTTCTGCGATGGGCTGACCGAGGACATCACTCTCGATCTTTCGAAAGTCGGAAACCTTCGCGTGATCTCCCGTACGTAGGCCACGCAGCTCAAGGACTCCGAAAGGACTTGCGCACGCATCGCGGGTCGATTCGACGCGGCCGCCGAGGCGTTCCAGACTTTCATGGATAGGGACCCGCATGTAGCTTTTTCCTTCTATTCTCTCGCCAACGTCCTTGCCCACGCTGGGCGGATCGACGAAACGGCTTCTTTGAGAGAGAGCGTGCACGCCCTCGCACCGGGCCGCATGTTTGCGAACATCGGCAACGTTTACGAGCGCGCTGAAAGCGGTGACGTGGATGGCGTCCGCGCCGCGCTCACGCCGGAGCTCAAGGAGCTCAGCACGTGGCATCTTGGCGTGGCCGGCGATCTCGCGTCGGCCTGCGCGATTGCGGGCGCCACGGAAGAGGCGCTCGATTTACTCGAGCGCGCGATCGACCTCGGTTGGTTCAGCCCCGAGTTTTGGAATCGGCACGACGCGTCGTTCGAGTACCTTCGCGGGAACGAGCAGTTCGAGCGTCTCATGGAGAAAGCACGGGAAAGGGCCGCCGCGTTCGTGGAATAGGAGTAGGCGCAAAAAATCAGCTCATGTAGCGTTCGTACCAGAGCTCGAAGACAAGGAGCGTCCAGAGCTGCTTGCGGTGGTCGTGCGTGCCCCTGGCGTGCTCCGCGAGAAGCTTTTGCACGTAGACCGGATTCAAGAAACCTTCGCGCTTCAGCTTGGCCGGCGCGAACTGATCCTGGACGAGCTCTTTCAAGTCGGCGTTGAGCCAGTAGGCGACCGGCACGTTGAAGCCCTTCTTCTTGAGGTATGCTTGGCCGCTCACGCCAAGCGTAACACTAACACTTCGCGAGCATTGAACAGGAGATGTGTGGAATTTGCGGCGTTTTTGACAGAGAGGCGGAAACGAAGCCCGACCCGTCTCTCATCGAAGCGATGAATCGGGCGATCACTCATCGGGGCCCCGATGACGACGGCACGTTCTTCGATCGCGGCGTCGGACTGGGCGCACGACGTCTCTCGATCATCGACGTGGAAGGGGGCCACCAGCCCATCCATAACGAGGATTCCTCCATCTGGATCGTTTTCAATGGCGAAATCTACAACTGCCGCCAGCTCCAAGCACTTCTGGAGAAGCTGGGTCATCGCTTCTACACGCGCAGCGACACCGAGACCATCGTCCATGCCTATGAAGAATTCGGCGACGAATGCGTCAAATATCTCGACGGAATGTTCGCCTTCGCCATCTGGGACCGTCCTCGCCGGAGGCTGTTCGTGGCGCGAGACCGCTTCGGCATCAAGCCGCTCTATTACACGCTCGTCGACAAGGCGCTCGTTTTCGGCTCGGAGCTCAAATCCATTCTGAAACACCCCTCGGTGGAGCGCCGGATCGATTTCGTCGCGTTCAACGAATATCTCTCATTTGAATACGTGCCCTCTCCGAGGACCATCCTCAAAGGCATTCACCGGCTAGAACCTGGGCACGTGCTCGTCGCCGACGACTCGGGCGTCGACGTGAAGCGCTACTGGGACATGAGCCTAGCGAAGAGCGAGCGCCGGCCCCCGGTGAGCTGGCGCGATTTCAAAGACCAGCTGCGCGTCAAGCTCAAACAAGCCGTCGAAAAAGAGATGCTGAGCGATGTTCCGGTTGGCGTCCTCTTGAGCGGCGGCATCGACTCGAGCGCCGTAGCCGCGATGATGTCGCAGATAGCGCCGGGCGCCGTCAAGAGCTTCTCTATCGCCTTCGAAGAGAAGTCCTTCGACGAGTCGCGCTACGCTCGGATGGTGGCTGACGAGGTCGGCACGGAGCACCACGAGCTCACCGTCACATCCAGCATGATGCTCACCCTCGTTCCGAAGCTCATGGATTTTCTCGACGAGCCCTTCGGCGATTCCTCGATCGTGCCGACTTATTTTCTGTCGCAATTCACGCGAGAGAAGGTCAAGGTCGCGCTCGGTGGTGACGGCGGCGATGAGATGTTCGCCGGTTAGGAAGTCGATACCTACGAGGTCGCCTACGAGCACCAGCGGCGATGCGACGCCGCCCAGACCTTCAACCAGATCCTGTACATGGACACGAAGCTCTATCTCGAGCGCTTCGTGGGGTCCGTTCGCCGGGGCATCGTCGTCGATGGTGTCGATCGAAAGCCGCCGCGGACGGCCGCGCGGGAGATTGGTGATGGCGCGAAAGGCGGCTCGCGCCATCTCAGGCTCGTCGAGCTTCCCGAACGTCCACAGCGTGCGGCCTCCCTTCTCCATATAGAGCACGAGATTACCTTTATATAGGACCACCCAAGCCCCCGCAACGCGGCGGGGGTGTGCCCTCGTTCCCGTCGTCGGCTGAGGCCAGGGAAGGATCGAGCCATAGGGGTTCGCGGGATCGACGGCGAGATAAGCGCGCATTTCGTCGTCCGGACTCCTCGGCTCCGTGCACAGAGCGTCGCGTACGGCGCGTAGTCGTTCGACCGCTCCTGGGAGCGCGAACTGGGAGCCCAAGAGGCTCTCGACGAAGTGTCCGCGCCGCAGGCGCCCGCGCTCCTCCATTTCTCGCAAGAGCGGATAGAGCATCTTGTATCCGCCGGGCAAGTCCTCGAAAAGGGCGGCGCTTCGGCTCACGATGCCGTAGCGCTCGAGCAGCATCGTGATGCGTGCGTGCGTGCGCTCCGTATCGCTCACGTTTGGATCGACGAGGCTTTCGACCAGCGACCATCGACCGCCGGCATAGCTCACCTTTTGGGGGCGCCGGCGCCTGGTTTTCTTCCCGAGGTTTCGGAGCGGGAAGAACGTATCGTTCGTGATTTGGCCTGCCCAGAGAAGACTCTGCAAGGCTTTCTCGATCTCGCGGACGGAGCCCTCGCTCGTCGCCGCCACAAACTCGAGCGTGAACGACGCGCCGCGCTCGCCGAGGTGCCTCAAGATGTTGGCTTCGAGCTCCGACTGCGGCTCGTAGAGCGCCGGCGCGGGCAAGAGGATCGACGCGCGTTCGCGACGATACAGAGCGACGCGGCCGTCCGAGGTACCGAGAGCGCCCACACCGACCCACACGATGGAGCCTGCGGCGGACAGCATGTCGAGCATTTCCGGTCGGAAGTCCTGAATGCGCCCTGGGAGGATCACTTCCAGAAGCGACGACCAAGGCAGGGGAAGCCCTTCGAGCTGCGCAAGTGTTTCCTCGAGCTTCGCCGTACCGCGCGTGCCGACTTGGACGCCGTGCCATCCGGGAAGAAAGCGACCAAGCACGCTGGCATCGACGGGAGCGACTTCTTTTCGAAGTTTCGCGAGCGTACGACGTTTGAGACGTCGAAGCACCTCCGGGTCACACCACTCGGGACGCACTCCGAAAGGACGGATCTCGCCGCGAACGAGCTGCCCATCGGATTCGAGGTGAGCCAAGACAGTCTCGACCTGTGACAGGAGAAGACCAAAGCGCACGGCCGGCGCTTCGGGAAGAAACGGGCCGTGGCTGCGCGCGTAGCGCCTCATCAAGCTCTCGAGGGGCGCATCTACAGGCTCGAGCAGATTCAGCGGTAGGCCCGGGGGCGGCACGACGCCGAGCGCATCGCGATACCGCGCCGCATCGGTGACAGCGATGTAGCGTTTCTCGCCGGCCAACGGGATCAAGACGGCGCGTCGTTCCTCCTCGAGCTTTCGCAGCCAGGCGCTGGGATCGTCCGTCGACCGTTCGCGAATCTCCGCTTCCGACAAATCACCCGATCGGCGTAGCAGGTCCTCCACTTCGTCGGCGCTCCGCGCTTGCCAGCCGTGGGCGAGGCGCGCGAGCTCGGCCTCGATCTCCTCGAGTACTTCCGCATCGATGAGCTCGCGCGGCTCGGCTTGACCGAGGAGCTCGCGCAGAAGGTTGCGGTCGAGCGTGAGCGCTTGCGCTTTGCGCTCCGCAAGCGGCGCGTCTTGCTCGTAGAGGTAATTCGCCACGTAAGCGAAGGTGAGCGAGCGCGCAAACGGTGAGGCGGACACCGTCTCCACATCGTGGACCTGCACCTCGCGCCGCTGAACGTCTCCGAGGACCGCCTGGAGCGCGGGAAGATCGAAGACGTCTTTCAAACATTGCCGATAGGTCTCGAGCACGATCGGAAAGGATGGGTAGCGCGTGACGTTTGCGAGAAGGTTCTTGGCCCTGAGCCGCTGCAGCCAAAGCGGTGTCCGGCGGTCGGGGCTGCGGCGAGGAAGAAGAAGCGCGCGCGCTGCATTCTCGCGGAAGTTGCTCGCGAAAAGAGCCGATCCGCCGAGCTCCTCGACGACGCGATCCTCGACTTCTTCCGGATCGGGGAAGAGTAGCTCGAGATCGGGAAGCTCCTCTATGTCGGCGAAGCGCAGGACGATCCCGTCATCGGTGTACATCGTCTCCACTTCGTAGCCGGCCAAAGCACTCAGAGCGTTCTGGATCGCGAGAGCCCACGGCGCGTGGACGCGTGAACCGAACGGGGTCAGAACGCAGACGCGCCAATCGCCGAGCTCGTCGCGGAACCGCTCGATCGTGATATCGCGATCCGTCGGGAGCGTATCGGTATGCTCTTTCTGCTCTTCGACGTAGCGTAGGAGGTTCTCGGCGGCGAAAGCGTCGAGAGGCGTCGTTTCTTCGAGCCACTTTTGCGCCGCCGCGTGCGGCATCCCGTCGAGCTTGCGCAAGAAAGCACCCATCGCCCGCCCGAACTCGATCGGGCGCCCCGGTCCGTCGCCGCGCCAAAACGGCATCTTGCCCGGCTCTCCTGGCGCCGGTGAGACGATGACGCGGTCGCGCGTGATCGCCTCGATGCGCCACGAGGACGCCCCGAGGAAAAAGACCTCTCCTTTGCGCGACTCGTAGACCATTTCCTCGTCTAGCTCGCCCACCCGAGGACCGCCCTCCCCGATATGCACGCCGAAGAGACCGCGATCGGGGATCGTTCCCGCGTTCATGAGCGAGATCATCTTCGCGCCTTTGCGGACCGTGAGGATGTCCTTTTTGCGATCCCAAGATAGGCGCGGCCTGAGATCGGCGAAGTCTTCTGACGGGTACTGGCCGGAGAGCATCTCCAAAACCGCGACGAGCGCGTCATGGGATAGCTCACGATAGGGTGCCGCTCGCCGGATGAGGGCCTCGAGCTCGTCGACGCGCCGTGGCCGGTCGGCGCAAAGAGCGACGATTTGCTGCGCCAAGACATCGAGCGGGTTTTCCGGCATCTGGAGCGCTTCGATCTCGCCCGCAAGCATCCGTTGAGCCACGACGGCGGACTCGAGCAAGTCACCTCGAAACTTTGGAAAGATGATGCCGAGGCTCGTCTCGCCGACACCGTGGCCGGCGCGGCCGACCCGTTGGAGCCCGCGTGCTACCGAGCCTGGAGATTCGACGAGCACGACGAGGTCGACCGCGCCCATATCGATACCGAGCTCGAGCGAGCTCGTCGCCACGAGACCTCGGAGCGCACCACTCTTGAGCGCTTCTTCGATCTCGGTCCGCTTCTGGTGAGAGACGCTTCCGTGATGCGCGCGCACGAGCGCTGTGCTGGCGAGCTCGTTCAGTCTTTGAGCGAGACGCTCCGCGAGCGAGCGGCTGTTCACGAAAACGATGGTCGAACGGTGCTTTTGGATGAGCTCGAGAAGCTGCGGGTAGATCTGGGACCAGATGGAGCCCGGCTCGCGTGCGGGTGGCATCTCGGCGCGCGCGAGCTCGCCCAGGATCGAGTCGTCCCGGGGCTCACCCGGGACCCTGCCCCGGGGCTCACCCGGGACCCTGCCCCGGTCGGACTTGAGGTTGGGCTTGGGCTCGGGCGGGTTTATCTGCTCCATGTCG
The DNA here is from genome assembly GCA_965197495.1 of Candidatus Marinacidobacterales bacterium. Taxonomy (GTDB): domain Bacteria; phylum Acidobacteriota; class Vicinamibacteria; order Marinacidobacterales; family SMYC01; genus SMYC01. The sequence goes on along the minus strand of OZ240210.1, from coordinate 8,089,541 downwards.
GGAACGGGCACGCGGATCGTGAGCTCGATATAGGCCGGCTCGCTCGCGTCGACGATAGTGACCTCGCGATCGCCACCCAAGAAACGTGCGACGTCGCGCGGCGGACGCACGGTTGCGGACAAGCCGATGCGTTGCGGCTCACAAGCCGCGAGCTCCGCCAGTCTTTCGAGCGAGAGCGCGAGATGGCCACCCCGTTTCGATGGCGCGAGCGAGTGGATCTCGTCGACGATCACGGTCTGGACTTGGCTCAAGTTTGAGGCCACCTGCGAGCCGAGGATCAAGAAGAGCGACTCGGGTGTAGTCACGAGAATGTCAGCAGGATCTCGAAGCTGCTGGCGCCGCTCTTTGCGCGAGGTGTCGCCCGTGCGCATGTCCACGCGGATGTTCCGCAGCGGTGCGGCGTCGCGCTCGGCTTGGCGCGCGATGCCGACGAGGGGGGCGCGCAAGTTGCGCTCGATGTCGTAGACGAGCGCTTTGAGGGGCGAGATATAAAGGATGCGGGCTCCGGGTTTTGCGTCCTCGGGAAGGCGCATCAACTGGTCGATGGCCCAGAGAAACGCGGCGAGCGTTTTGCCGCTTCCCGTCGGGGCGAGGAGGAGTCCGTGCTCGCCGCGCGCGAGCACCGGCCAGCCTTCCTCTTGGACTCGGGTCGGCGCCCGAAAGCTCGCCTCGAACCACCCACGCGTGGCTCGCCGAAAGAAATCCATGCGCCAGTCTAACGCGCCATTGCAGGTTGACAAGCCTCGCGAGATTGGCACAATAGGAAACATCGATACCCGGAGGTGACTCGTGCGCAGCAGTAACGATCCCGACAACCAGCACTCCTTTTGAGCCGTCGAGCAAGCGGCGCCGAGGCTACCCGTCCGAGACGCACGTCAAGCGCGGCATGCACGGCGACAAAGAGCTTCTTGAGAAGCTCGGCCGGAACGACCCGTGCGCCTGCGGCTCCGGGCGTCCATTCAAGCGCTGTTGTCTCAAGAGCAGCCGCTTTTGACGGATCCAACCGGCACGCCTATTCGCAGTGATGCGAGCGCGGCGTTCATGGCAATCCGTGCGTCCAACGGACTAAACTAAGAAATCGCACGGCCGCACGTTGGTCCGGAGACCTCGATCATGATTAGCGTCAGTCCTGAAGAAAAAGAACAGAAGCTCGGCGAAATCCTGGCTCATCTCAAAGAAACCAAGAGAGATGAGGATTGGGAGCTCCTCGACGCCTTCACCCGCGTGGTCTATGCGGGGCTCCCAGAGTGGATGCCGCGCGGGATTAGCGCGGCCGAGCTCGCCGAGCGCCTCTGGGACAACTTTCGCTTCTTCGTGCACGAGCTCCCGCCTCCGACGCAGCTTTATCACGGCCTTCCGGGACTTCACATCGTCGTGCGTCACTCCGCGGAGAAAGAGTCGCTCCATACCGCTCAGGACAAAGCCATCCCGATGGAAACGACCATCGTCGAGACCCACACGGCGGACGCGCCGTTCGTTTTTGACAGCCTCATGAACTACTTCCGCAAAGCGGGGCTCAGAGTCTTTTCCGCCATCCATCCCATCCTCACCGTCCGCAGGCAGTGGGAGCGCGTGGTCTGGATTGGAGACGCCCTTGCGGACGGGGACAAGGAGCTTTTGTGCCGCTTCCGCATCGAGCATATCGAGTCGAAAGAGCGTTTGCGGCGTGTGCAGCACGAGCTGTTCTCGGTGCTCAAATCCGTCTTCCTCGCGCTTGAGGATTTTGTGGAGATGACCCATACCGTGTCGGGCCTGACAGAGAATCTGCGCTCGCGGCAAGACGATGGCACGGATCTCGAGCCTACCCGTGCGTTCTTGAAATGGCTGACTGACGAGAACTTCATCCTCATGGGCGTCATGAGCTATCGGATCGGTGCCGACGGCGCGATCGATCGTATCCCCGAGAGCGCGCTCGGCGCTTTCCGCGATCCGGCCCTTCTTCCCGTCGTGTTTCCGGGACTTGTCGACGAGGTCGAAAGCCAGCTGGTGCCGCCTCCCGAGGACCAACGGATCGTCGAGATCGACTACTGCAGCAACGCTTCCGCGATCTACCATCTCGAGCCCATCGACGACATCGTGATCCGCCAGTGGGGTGAGGACGGGCGCCTCGAGCAGGCCACGCTCCTTCTCGGCAGGTTCTCCCAGGGGTCGTTCGCGCAGCGCGCGGCGGATGTGCCGCTGCTTCGCGAGAAGCGGCGGTGGATCATCGACCAGGGCGGTGCGGCGCCGATGTCCTACGCGTTCCGCCAAGTGCGCGCTCTTTTCAACCGCTTTCCGCGGCGGGAGCTTCTCTACGCGCCGGCCGTGGAGCTCAAGCCTTTCTTGGAGCGCATCGTGCACATCACGGGCGATGACGAGATTGCCGTGCACCACCGACTCGGGCCCGGCTACGCAGCGCTCTACCTTGCCTTTTCGAAGCTCCGCTACTCGTATCAGTCCGAAAACGCGCTCCGCCGCGCCTTCTCCGGGCGCTTCGGTCCCATTGGCTTCACCGCGTCCGAAGATGCCGGGCCGGCGCACGTACTCATCTTTTATTTCGATCTCGACCGGCTCGAGCATCCGATCGACGAGGACCTGGCGCTCCGCATCACCGAAGACATCTTGACCACGTGGATGGACCATGTTTCGCGTGCGCTCACCGAGCGATTTGGCGAACGTGAAGGCCGGCGCCTGTTTCTGTGCTGGATCACTTACGACACCCGGAGCGGCATCTATCGTGAGTCGACGCCTCCTGAGGAAGTCGTCTTCGATCTGGAGCATCTCGAGGTTCTCGACGCCCAGCTCCAGGTCGCCATCGTGCCGCGCTCGTCCGAGCACGCGACGCTCAAGCTCTATTCGATGAAGCCGTTGAGCTTTATCGAGACGCTCACGACGCTCGGCAATCTCGGGCTCGGCGTGACCGGAGAGCTCTACGTTCCCACCCGGCTCCCCGACGGCCAACGCGCGCATCTTTATCGCTACGAAATCGAGGACAGTGCGCCGCGTATCGCCACGCTCGTCGCGAGCGTCGGGCGGCTCGGCGACGCGATTCGCGCGCTCGACGAAGAGCGCGCGAGCGACGGCTCTTTGAACGCGCTCATCCTGTCCACGGATCTCGACTGGCGGCAAGTCGAAGTGTTGCGAACGTTCCGGAACCACCTCCAGCAAATCCGCCCGCACTACAACCTGGAGACGGTGAACGGGGTGCTCCTTCAGAACGCCAAAGCGACGCGGGCGCTCTTCAGAACCTTCGAGGCGCGCTTCGATCCGTCGATCTCAGGCGATCGCGCCGAAGGGATCCGCGCTGCCGGCGAGGAGCTCGAAAAGGCACTCGATGACGTGGGCAGCCTCGTCGACGATGAAGTGCTGCGAGCGTTCGGCAATCTGATCGCGGCGACGATGCGCACCAACGTCTATCAAGAACTGGAGCGGCCGGTTTTCTCGATCAAAGTGGAAGGCGCGAAAGTCGAGAACATGCGGTCGCCGAAGCCGATGGTGGAGATCTACGTTCATTCTCGGCGATTCGAGGGCATTCATCTTCGAGGCGGACGCGTGGCGCGCGGCGGTATTCGTTGGAGCGATCGTCACGACGATTTTCGTACCGAGATTCTCGATCTGCAGAAGACACAGATGGTGAAAAACTCCATCATCGTCCCGGTCGGCTCGAAAGGCGGCTTCGTGCTGAAAGGGGAGCTTCCGACGCGGCCGGCGCTCGACGCCTATCTCATCGACCGCTATCGTGAGTTCATCTCCGGTCTTCTGGACGTGACCGATAACATGGTTGATGGCGGCGTCCTCCATCCTCCGGAGGTCGTGCGTCACGACGGCGACGACCCTTATCTCGTCGTCGCCGCGGACAAAGGCACGGCCCATCTGTCGGATACGGCAAACAAAGTCGCCAAACATTACGGGTACTGGCTCGGCGATGCCTTCGCTTCTGGCGGAAGCATTGGTTACGACCACAAGAAGGTCGGTATCACCGCACGTGGTGCATGGGAGTGCGTCAAACATCACTTCCACAACCTGGGCACCGACGTATCGAAGGATCCCTTCACGGTTGTGGGGCTCGGTGATATGGCAGGCGACGTTTTCGGCAACGGGATGCTGCGCTCCCGGGCCATCAAGCTCGTCGCTGCGTTCAACCATTTGCATATCTTCATCGATCCCGATCCCGACAGGGAGCGTAGCTTTCAGGAGAGAGAACGTCTGTTCCGGTTGCCGCGCTCGGGCTGGCGCGACTATGACGCGGCGCTCATCAGCAAGGGCGGCGGGGTGTTCGACCGTTCGGCCAAGCGGATCGACGTCACTCCCGAGATGAAGACGCTCCTCAGAATCGATAAGGACATGGTGACCGGCGAAGAGATGATCTGCTCGATTCTCAAGGCCCCGGTCGACCTTCTCTATAACGGTGGGATCGGTACCTACGTCAAAGCGTCGAGCGAAGAGCATCTGGATGCCGGGGATCGCGCCAATGGCCGTGTGCGGGTGAACGCCGCCGATTTGCGGGCGCGCGTCGTGGCCGAGGGCGGCAATCTCGGGCTCACGCAGAGAGCACGTCTCGAATATTGGGCGAAAGGCGGCGTCATCAACACCGATGCGGTGGACAATTCGGGCGGCGTCGACATGTCGGATCACGAAGTCAACATCAAGATCCTCATGGACATGGCGGTCAAGCACGGGGCTCTCTCCGGCCGAGACGAGCGCAACCGCATCTTCATGGAGATGACCGAGGACGTCGCGGAGCTCGTGCTGGCCGACAACGCCGACCAGGCGCTCGCGTTGACACTCGATGGCCGCCGCAGCGCGGCCCGTTACCAAGACTTTCTCGACTTGATTGGCGATCTTCACCGCGAAGGCGTCCTGAATCGCAAGGACGAGCACATTCCGTCCTGGAACGAGCTGAAAGAATCTGATCAAATCGAGCGAGGCCTTCCGCGACCGCTCATCGCGCTGCTTCTCGGCTATGTCAAGATATGGGCGTTCAGCGAGATTTTGAAAACGGACTTTCCTGACAGCGAGGACGGCGCGCCCTTTCTGACGAGCTATTTCCCGCGCCGGCTCAAGGAGGCTTTCTCGAAATTCTTTACCGAGCATCCTCTGAAGCACGAGATCATCGCCACCGCGGCGGTGAACCATGTCGTGAACCACGCTGGTGTGGACTTCTTCCGAAGGATGATGGCGTCGACCGGCGCGGGGATCGGCGATGTCCTGAAGGCTTACGTGACCTGCTCGGTGAAGTGCGGGGCGACGGAGCTCCGCAACGAGATTCATGGCGCCGGGAAGGCGGCCAAAGAGCTGCAGGACGCTCTCATGGATCTCGAAAGCGTTCTCGAATCCGCGACGGAAGATGCGCTCAACGACGGGAAGCACGACGCCGGCGAAGCGGTGGCCGGGCTCAAGAAACGCGTCAGGTTGTAGTCTATCCCAGCTCGAGCATGCGATGGCGATACGCCCGCCCGATACCTCGTTGCTGAACGCGGTTGGGGATTGCTACCAGCAAATTGGTCGAGTGGAGAAAGCGCGCGAGATGTTCGAGCTCTCGCTCGGCGCCAACCCGAACCAGCCCGGGGTGAAGGCTCGGCTCGCGGAGCTCGGCGGGCAGTAAACGCCGTTACTGGCCTCGCCGCGAACCGGCGCCGCATCGTGACGTTCTCGCGCCGTTTCGTGCGACGTATGCGAATTTTTTCGTTCTCGTGGCCTCCGACGAACGAAGCGCCCATTGGGGGTATTCTGGCGAGCTAAGCCAAGTGTCCGTGGGGGATATGGGCAACAATTCCGGTTTCGAAGTGGTACACCGTTGTGGAACAGCAGGTTAAGTGATGTGGATCACGACACGCTCTGCGACCCTTTCTTGCCTGAAACGCTCACCACTTCGGTAAAGTGGGAAAAAGCCCGCGGATGTTTAGCGAAAGTGATGAGGGCAAATACACGCGCCGGTAACTACGATGGTTCGTGTAACTCGTTAATTTGAGACGAGATGACGGATATTGTACTTGACAGATAGGGGGAAAAATCATAAGTTTCCTCTACCTAACCTGCCTAAGATCTAGGTCGCGTTACTAGATCGCTTTATAGATGATTTATCCCTCGAATCCTTTATTTCGGAGGAGCCCATGCAGATATATGAGTCCACACCAACGATAATAACCCCGACGAAGAGTCCTGACTCGACGTCGCTGCCCGTCGTGTGTTTTTCGACCTACGTGGCCGGGCCGAGCCAACAGGCTGTTCGGCATCGCGACGTCCGGAATTTCTTGCTTGCGCTCCGCGGCGAGCGAGTCAGCGGAACCTCCGCCGTTCCGGTGGGTAACGACGAGAGGTCGCTCACGACGAAGAACGCGAACGACTCCATCGACTGGTTCGGCGAGATGGTCGTTCAATATTTAGACAGCCATCAGGTCCTTCCGCCGTTCGGGCTCGTTCCCGTCCCGACGCCCCAGACGACGCTCGCATCGAGCGCGGGGCCTTGGACCTCGCTCCTCGCGATCTCGATCTCCTCGAATGGCCTCGATGATGCCTCGGTGCTCGACTTACTGCGCTGGCAAGAGCCCTTGCCGGAGCAACGTTGCCACACCGTATCGGAGCTCTACGAGAATCTCGCTGTGATCCGCCCGTTTCCGACCGACCGCGTGCTCGTCCTCGTCGACTATCTCTTTACGAGCAGCACGACGTTACGGGCTTGCGCCGCGAGGCTCAGACGCCACGGCGCGAACGTGGTGCTCGGGCTCTGCGCCGGGCGCACCGCGAAAGAGGCGCCCTACGATCCCTTCACCGTTGTCACTGGGGAGCTAGAGCGCTACCGTCCAGGGCATTAGAGTCCTTGATGCTCGTTCTGCCTTATCCTCTTACCGGTCAGAATCGTGGATTTTGTTCACTTTTTGGAAGAAGAAAATCTCACCGCAGAGGCGCAGAGTACGCAGAGATGAAAAGGTATCCCTAGCCTCAGATTCATCGAAATCTTGGATTTTCCTCGGCGTCCTCCGCGTCTCTGCGGTTCAAAGGCGTGGTAGAGTCGCACCATCCGCGAGTGACAAGGAGGGTATGTGGGCTCGACCTACAAACAGTTCATCGATGGGGAATGGACGGATGCCGGAAACGGTGCGACTTGGGATGTCATCAACCCCGCCACGGAAGAAACCGTCGTCACCGTGCCCTTCGGCGATGGTGCCGATTGCCGGGCCGCTCTCGACGCCGCCGAGGCGGCGCGTCCAGCGTGGTCGGGGGCGACGGCCTACGAGCGCGCGCGTTACTTGAAAGAAACGGCCGAGCTCATCCGCCAGCGCGCCGAGAGACTCGCCGACGTCACCGTTCGCGAAAGCGGCAAGCCGGCCCTTCAAGCCAAAGGCGAATGGCAGACCGCCGCCGACATCTTCGAGTGGTTCGCGGAAGAGGGCAAGCGCGCCTATGGACGCACGATTCCGTCGCGACGCCCGGGTAAACGGATGATGGTGCTCAAGCAGCCCGTGGGTGTCGTCGGTGTCATCACGGCTTGGAACTTCCCGGCTTACAACCCCGTGCGCTCGTGGGCGGCGGCTTTGGCGGCAGGTTGCACCGTGGTGGCGCGAGCGTCGGAATATACACCGCTCACCGCGATGGAGGTCGTCAACATCCTCGCCGAAGTCGGTCTTCCGAAAGGGGTTTTGAATCTCGTCAATGGCGAGCCCGAATCGATGGGTCAATCCATGCTGGACTCTCCGATCTGCCGCAAGATCAGCTTCACCGGTAGCGTTCGTGTGGGGCGGATTCTGATGGAAGGCGCCTCGCGCACGTTCACGCGGCTCTCGCTCGAGCTCGGCGGGAACGCACCTGTTCTGATTTTCCCTGATGCGGATCTAGAGTCTCTAGCAAAATCTGCCGTTTCTGCCAAATATCGCAATGCAGGCCAAGTGTGTGTCTCTCCTCAGAGATTCCTCGTGCACGAGAGCCGCTCGCAGGAATTTGCCGAACGCGTCGTGCCTCATGTCGAAGCACTCACGCTCGGGGACGGGATGGACCCGGCGACGGAGGTCGGGCCGATGATCAACGTCGTGCAACGCGACCGCGTCGAGGCGCTCGTCGCCGATGCACGGGGCAAGGGGGTCGAGGTGCTCGCGGGCGGCGGCCGTCCGGCGGGTCGGGACAAGGGCTATTTCTACGAGCCTACGGTTCTCGCGGGCGTCCGCTCCGAGATGCGTTTGGCGGGGGAGGAGATCTTCGGGCCGGTCATGCCCATCTCGTCCTTCAATGATGTCGACGGAGCGATCGCCGCGGCCAATCGCACCGAATACGGTTTGGCTGCCTACGTGTGGACGGAAAGCTTGAAAACCGCGGTGCGCTGCTATGAAGGGCTCGAGTTTGGAATGGTCGGCGTCAACGAGTGGGCTCCGATGTCTACCGAAGCGCCTTTTCCTGGCTGGAAACATAGCGGCATCGGCGCGGAATCGGGACAAGAAGGGCTCGAGGAGTACTTGGAAACGAAACTCGTGGCGCTCGGCAGTCTCTGAGCGATCACGAGACCGGCTGAAACAGCGCGGACGACAAAAGGCTCTGGATCGCCTTTTGATATTTTGTGTCGAACGCGACCCCAGTGAGATGGCCGACGATCTCCCTCACGGGCTCGAGCCGCTCCGCGCACCAGACGATCCTCGCTGGAAGCGTGACGCCTTCTCCGAGCGTCTTTGACGAGATAGACACCTCGACCATCGTGTCTTTGGGGAGGCCGCGATTGGTAATCAGGCAGGCGCCCGTCATCGACATGTTGGCGATGATTCCGAAAACCGGATCGCGGGTCGAGATGTCGGAACCGGTGAGTCGCACGCTGAGCGTCTCCATGGGCAAAAAGCGAGACGCTTCCGTTCCGATTGCGACTTCGATATCCGCTGGGTTTTTCGTCGACACGAGAGCTCCGGCTCGGTGAAAGGGTGGGGAAGTTCTATGAATCGACTGAGATCAGTGTGCCGAACGGAACCAGCACTCGTCAAATGGGGGTTTGACCTCCGATTCGGCCGCTGCTAGCCTGAAGTTCCTTGGTCGAATGAACCCACTGACAGTGTGAATCCCCAATGATTACGCGTCTTTAGGCGGACCTTCCACGGATGAACAAGCGTGAGTGTGGGCATCATTGGCTTTGTTTTTGAAGAGAGGTGTGTGTACTGCTTACATCGTGCGGGGGTTGATTTCGAGCAGGTTGAATGCTTTGTGCTGCAAGGGTGTGGGGCGAGTGATGCTGACGAAGGACAGGCCGCGGGCTTCGTTTTCGACCTGATTTTTCGTGACCGTAGCAAGATCAGAAAGAAGCGTTCTGAAACTGTGGACGGGCAACCCGTCGGGAGTCTTCTTGGTAGAAGCCTTTGCCTGGGCGGAGTCTGAAGGCGTTGCTGGGCTGACGATGGATGAGCGTTTGGCATGGGCACCGTCAGGGTCGTCGTCGTCAAACAAGATCGGGACGAGGGCTTTTCGCATGTGCCATTCCACGTAGTAGGCGAGCATGCAAAGAAAGATGTGAGCTCGAACTCGCTCAGCGTTGTAGTGATAGATGGGCCGTACTTTCAAATCCACGGTTTTGCAGCAACGAAAAGCGCGTTCAACGACTGCCAAGCCTTTGTAGGTCCTGACAGCTTCGTCTGCGGAGATGGCCTCTTCGGTGAGGCTTGTTCGGATGATATAGATGCTGTCGAGGGCCGCCTCACGCTCGATGTTTTCGTTGTCGCGCTCGAAGTCGAAGCCGTCGTCCGTAATGGTGTAGCGAAAGTGCTTGCCCATCTTGCTCCGAGCGAACACTCGACCCAATCGTATGCCGATGGTATCTTTGCCTCGCAAAGGACGTTGGTCTCGCTTCGTCGCTTTGCTAATCACTTCTAGCTTTGACTCCGTCGACACAAGCATCTCTTCTCGCTTCCGCGCCCGCTCGGTAGCAAGAAGAGGGTTGCGGCAGGCGATGAGTCGCTCACCAGGGAAGCTAGGATGATGGATCTCCGCTAGGTCGAGTTCATCGAACAGAGAAGGCTGCAGCATTCCGTCTTTTGCAAGTCGCTGAATCTGAGGGGCACGAAGTGAGCTGATCCACTCGAGACCTTCCTCCGGTCGAAGTTCCTCGCGAATCCGGGCTTCGGTGATCATCCCTCGGTCACCTACGAAGACGATACTGTCAAGCTCAAAACGTTCTCGGACTTTGCGAATTTGGCTCCCCAGTGTTGCGGGATCTCCGGTGTTGCCTTCGAACACCTCTACCCCGACCGGCCGACCATCACGCTCACACAGTAAGCCGAACACGACCTGCAACTTGTTTTTCTTGCCGTCTCTCGAGTAACCGAGCTTCGCCAGAGGGCACGACCGACCTTCTACCCAAGTCGACGTCAAGTCGTAGAGAACCAGGCTGCCCTGCTGCAGATGGCGTTTCGCCAGTTTCTTCTCTATGGCTGCTTGGCGGCTCAAAAGCCAATCCAGGGAATCATACAACTCATCCTCGTTGGTGTCTTCAACTCCAACACACTCACCCAATGACGAAGTCAAGGTCTGTTTCGATAGACCACGGGCCGTGGCCAACTTGGAGCCCGGCTCTACGATTCGCGCCACAATCATCGCCACGACAAGGTCACGCTCTCGGCGCTGGCGGCTATGGATGATTCGCTCGAGGCCAACTTTGCGCAGCGTTCCCAGCACGGCCGCAACATGTCCGTGAGGCTTGCTTCTGGTGATCTCGAACTGCTGAGCCTCACCCAAATCCACGTTGCCCTTCAGCAACTGGCGAAGAGCTTCAATTCGAGCGGGCTTCCACTTCGAGATGTTGGCGACGGTCCTCGTTTTGGGCGCACCGCCTTCGCGGTAGCTTTCGCGGATGAGAATCGCTGGGGGCGAGTTGCGGTTCGGCACCTTGGCGATGTACATGCGCCGACTATACAGGATTAAATCAGTAAAATAAATTGTTCTGTCACTATTACATGCTTACACATTACATTTCGAACCGCCGCATCTGCTTTAAACGTACGGGTTTACATGCGTCTAGCCGGCGGAAGTTCCGTTTAGGGACGCCGAGAGGCTAATTTTGGGATGCAATATGTAGGCATGTCTAAAGCCTTTTATGGTTTGATATATATTGATATATAGGCTATTATGGTGGGCATGCATACCCACATCATCCCCAATCGCAACTCTACCCCCGCGGTCCTGCTGCGTGAGTCCTATCGGGTGGGCGGAAACGTCCGCAAGCGCACGCTCGCTAACTTGTCCAAATTGCCCATGGACGCAGTCGACGCCATCCGACGCATTCTCAAAGGGGAAAAGCTCGTCTCGGTTGAAGTCGCCTTCAAAATCGTCGAGAACGGCTCCCGGCACCATGGCCACGTCGACGCGGTGCTCAGCGCCATGAGACAGCTCGGTTTCGAAAAGCTCGTTGGTTCTCGACACTCACCAGAGCGGGATTTGGTCGTGGCCATGGTAGTCGCCCGGATCCTCGAACCGCAGTCGAAGCTGGCGACTAGCCAGTGGTGGCACACAACCACACTGCCCGAAATCCTGGGGGTGAGCGATGCCCGCGAAGACGATCTCTATGCCGCCATGGACTGGGTTCTCAAACGCCAGGAGGTCATCGAAAAAAAACTCGCGGCGCGCCATCTCCAAAACGATGGCCTGGCGCTCTATGACCTAACCTCAAGCTACTTCGAGGGTGTGAGTTGTCCGATCGCCCGCCTCGGATACGACCGTGACGGCAAGAAAGGCAAGCTGCAGATCAACTACGGTCTGCTGACCAACGAACACGGCATCCCCGTGTCGGTATCGGTCTTTGAGGGCAACACGGGCGATCCCAAAACGCTGTTGCCTCAGGTAGAAAAGGTGCAAGAGCGCTTCGGCATCGAGCAGTTTGTGATGGTGGGCGACCGCGGAATGATCACCCAGACCCAGATCGACGAGTTGCGGGAGATGGACGGTGTCGACTGGATTACCGCTCTGCGTCCCGAACCGATTCGCAAGCTCATCAACGATGGGGTGCTCCAGATGGGGCTATTCGACGAGCGGAATCTGTTTGAGGTGACGCACCCGGATTTCCCCAACGAGAGGCTGGTCGCTTGCCGCAATCCGGAGCTGGCCGAGAGGCGGCGTCACAAGCGCCGTGCTCTGCTCGAAGCGACCTGCAAGGAGCTGGAGAAAGTTTGTCGGATGGTCGAGCGGCGCCGTTTGCAGGGCAAGGAGGACATCCGTGCTGCAGTGAAAAAGCTCCTCAACAAGTACAAGGTCGGCAGGTACTACAGGCTCGACATCCGTGACGACGGTTTCGACTTCGAGCTAGACGAGACAACGATGGATGCCGACGCCTCGCGCCTCGCCAACGGCAACTCTGAGCTCGCCAACAAACGGCTCCAGCGGTGGAAGCGACACATGGGGACGATCGCTAAGCAGTTCGGAGGGATTCGCCAACGGATCGGGCGGGGTCAGCTGCATGGTAAAGATAAAATCGGTGTGCGGGTAGGCAGAGTTCTCAACAAGTACAAAGTCGGCAAGCACTTCAAGCTGGACATTCGCGACGACAGCTTTAGCTTCGAAATCGACGACACAAAGGTCACTGCGGAAGCTGCCCTTGACGGCATCTACGTGATCCGCACCAGTCTTGCTGAGCAGCGGATGAAAACCGACGACACAGTGCGCAGCTACAAGTTGCTGACCCAGGTCGAGAGGGCGTTTCGTTCCTTCAAGAGCATGGACCTAAAGGTGCGGCCGATTCGTCACCGGCGCGAAAACCGAGTCCGGGCGCACGTCTTCTTGTGCATGCTGGCCTACTACGTCCTGTGGCACATGATGGAGGCTTGGCGGCCGCTGCTATTCTCTGACGAGGACCAGCAGGCGAAGGCCAGGCGTGACCCGGTTGCTCCGGCGAAGCGCTCCGAGGCCGCCCTGCGCAAGATACAAACCAAGAAGCTTGACGATGGGAGTCGAGCTTCCAGCTTCCGCACGCTGCTGCGCCTTCTCAGCAACATCGTCCGAAACAAATGTCGGCGACCGGAAGCCGGACCCGACGAGCCCACCTTCGATGTCACGACAACTCCGGACTCGAAACAGCAGAGAGCCTACGACCTGCTCAAAGGTATCACCGTGTAGACAGAAGCCAGCACCATTGATTCCAACTATCTCATTGGATCAACACCGGATCTTGGCTTTTTCAGCCAGGAACTTCAGGCTAGCCTCTTGTTCATGCGATGCAGTGCAAGCCTTTGGATTCTTTCCCTGTTCGTCTTCGCATCCTGCGGGAGCGACGCGGAATCACCGCCTCCGCGCCAGGACGTGGAGATGCTCCTGAAGCAAGAGGCGGAGTCCATGAAGCGCGAAGCAGAGGCGGACGTCAACCCCGCACTTGGCGTCACGGTGACGTGGACGATTCAAAGCGTCGAAGTTCGGCCTCAAGAGGGAAACGAAGTCGAGCCATGGGCCGGCACGATCCGGTTTCTCATAGAAAGCGAAACGCCGGACCTCGATGGCATAGCGAGGGTACGATTCGAACGGAGTTACGACTATGGCTACATTCTCGAGAGTGAAACCTGGGTTATGCGGTAGCACGGTCGTGCTGCTGTCGCTCGGCTTGAGCCTGGCGAGCGCCAACGCTCAAACACGTGCGCGCGATCTAGGCGTTCCTTTTGACGGGACGCCGGGCCCAATGAACGCCATCACGGATATTTCCGGTGTCGAAGTTGGGCACGTGACGCTCATCGAGGGCGAGGGCGAGCTTCGCGTCGGCGAGGGACCTGTGCGAACCGGTGTTACCGTGATCTTGCCGCGCGGCGCTACGTCGAAAGACCCTGTGTTCGCGGGCTGGTTCTCGCTGAACGGGAACGGGGAAATGAAGGGAACCGCCTGGGTCGAAGAGTCCGGCTTTCTCGAAGGGCCCATCGCCATCACCAACACCCACAGCGTCGGCGTCGTGCGGGATTCCGTGATCGGATGGCAGGCGCAAAACGATCTCCTGCTCCAGCCATGGTCGCTTCCGATCGTCGCCGAGACTTTGGACGGGCACTTGAACGACATCAACGGCTTTCACGTGAAAAAAGGGCACGTGCTCGCCGCCATCGCGAACGCTGGGCCCGGCGCGGTCGCGGAAGGTGGCGTCGGGGGTGGGACCGGCATGATTTGCTGCGGCTTCAAAGGTGGGATCGGGACGGCGTCGCGCACGGTGGGCGGCTATATGGTCGCCGCGCTCGTGCAAGCAAATTTTGGACGCCGCGGCCAGCTCCGTATTGCCGGAGCGCCGGTTGGCGAGGAAATCCCCCGCGACGCCCCACGCTACCAAGGCGGTTCCATCATCATCATCATCATCATCATCATCATCGCGACCGACGCACCGATGTTGCCGCATTAACTGAAACGGCTCGCTCGCCGCGCCTCGATGGGCATTGCCCGCACCGGCGGAACGTCGAGCAACTTCTCGGGAGATCTGTTCATCGCGTTCTCGACGGCCAATGCAGGCGCCGCACGCGCCGCTGAACGTCGCTCGGTTGATATGCTCCCCAATGGCCGGCTCGATCCGATCTTCGGCGCGACGGTCGAATCCGTCGAAGAAGCCATCGTGAACGCGTTCGTGGCCGCAGAAACGATGGTCGGCCGTGACGGGCATCGCGTGATCGAGCTACCTGAACAAGAGCTTCAGAACGTGTTGCGCCACTACAATCGAATCTCGGAATAAGGAGCACAGACGATGAGATCCATCCGCCCGCTCGCGGCACTGGTTGCGCTCTCCGTTTTCGTCCCACTGATCTACGTGGATGCGGATACTGGTATTCGAATGGGGGGTTCCGACCCGCGACGAGGAGGAGCGGCGGTCGGGCAAAAAGATGACCCCGAGTAAGGTGCGGGGCCAGATTCGCCGCGGCGAGTGGACGGGCACGACATCTGGCCTTTGCCGGGGCTACGTGCAGGCGAACTTGGTCATTCTGCCCGCCGAGCTCAGAGGCGCCTTCCGCGAGTTTTGCGAACGCAACCCGCGACCTTGTCCGCTCATCGAACAGACAGCGCCCGTGCGATCGCGCCGTCGAGCGCGCCGGGGGCCGACCTGCGCAGGGACGTCCCGCGTTATCGCGTCTACCGGGATGGCGTGCTCGCGAGCGAAACGTACGATTTGCGGTCGTTGTGGCGAGCCGATCTCGTGAGCTTTCTTCTAGGATGTAGCTTTACCTTCGAAGCGGCCCTGAGACGAGCCGGCATACCCCTACGGCATCAGGAGGCGCGAAAAGTTGTGCCGATGTACGTGACCGATCGTGCTTGCGAGCTCGCGGGACCTTTCGAAGGTCCTCTCGTCGTATCGATGCGACCGATCCCGGCGGCGCGCGTGGACGAGGCAAGCGCCATCACCGCGAGGTATCCCGAATCACACGGGGCGCCGGTCCACGCTGGCGATCCGGCCGCGCTCGGGATCGAAGACCTGAGTGTTCCGGATTACGGCGACGCCATCGAGATCCGGCCCAGCGAGATACCGGTGTTCTGGGCGTGTGGGGTGACAGCTCAAGCGGCTGCGGAGCGAGCAAGACCCGAGCTCATGGCGAGCCATGCTCCCGGGCACATGTTTCTCACGGACTTGCGGGCTGAGACAGGACAACGCTCCGCGGAAGCGGAAAGGGTGGGCTCATGAGATCGCCGCCGACATTGATGACGCGTAGCAGCTCGAGCGTTCGGGCGTCGTAAACCTTCATCGCGTCGCCAACCCCGCTAACGTAGATTTCGGTCCCGTCGGCCGAGACGATGATCGTGTTGTTCTGGCGACCGCGCTCGAAGGCCTCTTTGTGCTCGAGGATGCGTTTCGTTTCCATATCGATCACGACCATATCGCCGAGTCCCCCGAAGCCGAGCTTACCGTCTGGCGAGACGGCGAAGACGCTAATGGCGAGGGCTGGGCCCAGCTCGAAGCTCTCGAACGATTTCGCCTTCAAGTCCAATAGCAAAACGCCGGACATCCCTTTCTCGAGAACTGGGTCGGTCGTGGTGTAGGCGCCGTAGAAAATGCCGGCCTCCACTTCGCTCAAAGCGGCGCTCTCGACGCCCCCGAAGCCCGACGCTCGCGCTTTCGACCACGAAATTTGGTCCACGAGCTCGTGGGTCGCGGTGCTCAACTCGTGAATGTCCGATCCGATTACGAATAGAGAGAGGCCATCGGGGGAGACGACAAGAGTGTCGAAGAAGCCGAGCTTGACTCCTTCCGGAAAGAGCAAGGTTCGGACTTCGTGAGCTTCGAGATCGTAGAGGATGAGCTGGAAATCTTCTGGAGTGAAGCGGTCGGTCTCGAGGCCGACACCACGCGCATGCAGATAGAGAAGCTTCCCCGTCGGATCTGGCGCGACCGCAAAGATCCCGCCGCCCCGGTGTCGAGATCTTAAACTCATCGACGACCTCGCGCCGTGGTATCGACCACCTCGACGGCCTCCATGCGATCGGTGACGAAGAACAGGCGCCGATAGTCCGGTGTATGGGCCGTGACGCTGTAGCTCGTCACCGCGCCGTGGCGAAGTCCGAACTCCCCAATGAACTCCTGCTTCTGCTCGTCGAACAATCGCAGTCGATTGGGCCAAACTCCCATGATGAAAACGCGAGGCTCAGCCGCCGCCCCAAGAGCCGGAAAAAGCAACAGAAGCGCCAGCACACGCTGTACGATGCGATTCATAAGGCTGGATTGTATCTCAGCATTCAGCATTCAGCATCCAGCATTCAGGATACTCTCAGCACTGCGGCCATGAAACGGAGGACATGATGGGAAACGGATCGAAAATCAAAGCGGTGCCGAACGGGCCTTACCTCGTCGAGAACGCGCCCCCGCTCAAGAACTCGAAGGGCGAGACGCTCGAGTCCAAAGAGGTGACTGCGCTCTGCCGTTGCGGGCGATCGGAGAACAAACCTTATTGCGACGGCACGCATGCGAAGGTCGGATTCTCGGGAGCGCGCGCGAGCGACGGCTCGAAGGACGGACAGGCCCCCTACGAGGGTCGGGCCATTACGATCCATGACAATCGCGCCATCTGCGCGCACGCGGCGATTTGTACCGAGGGGCTCGCGTCTGTTTTCAAGTATGGTGAGGAGCCTTGGATCGACCCTGACGGTGCCGAAGTCGAAGCAATCAAAAAGCAAGTCGCGGCCTGTCCGTCGGGTGCCTTGAGCTACAGCGTCGAGGGCGTCGAGCATCGTGACTTCGGCGCTGATCCGGTGATCTACATCGCGAAGAACGGGCCCTATGCAGTGAGAGGCGGCGTCGAACTCGACGATCCGGTCACGGGGCAGAAACCACAGGCGACCGGCCATTACACGCTTTGTCGTTGTGGGGGCTCAAAGAACAAACCGTTTTGCGACGGCACGCACTGGCAGGGCTTCGTGGACGACAAGAATTAACGCCAGCCAAGTAAACCTGAAAGTCGTTTGCAACCGCGGAGAGGATTCTGACGGGTTAGAGGATCAATATTAACCCTAAGCGCAAAATCTTCGAAGCACGAAAACGCGAAACAGCCGCACTGGGCGCAGGCGAGAAGCTCGTGCTGGGGCACCCGCTCGCCGCCACTATAGGTGATTCTGCACGGTGTATGCAGAACCTGGAAAAGGTGCTATTCACGGGGCCAAAGACCTCAGACACGGTGACGTTTATTTGCGATTAGGGTTAATATTGATCCTATGGTGCGTCTGGCTCCGGGTGAAGCAGCTTCAAGAACGTGTCGCCGTATTTCGCGAGCTTCGCTTCGCCGACGCCAACAATGGAGGCCATCGCCTCTTGGGTTTGTGGTCGGTCTTTGGCCATCTCGATGAGTGTTCGGTCATGGAAGATGACATAGGGCGGGACGCTCTGGGCGCGTGCCAGCTCGAGCCGTTTCGCGCGCAACAGGTCGAAGAGCTCTCGCTCATTTTCCGAGCTCAACACCAGTTCCACAGAGCGTCCGCTGCTGGGTTTCGCCTTGCCTCGGCCTCGGACGGCTTTGGGGTCGCGTCGTAGCCGGATCGTCTCTTGTCCTTTGAGAAGCGGCCACGCCGTTTTTGAAAGCGAAAGGCCGCCGTGGTCCGGGTCCACGTCGAGACGGCCCGCGGCAACGAGCTGCCGATAGACGCTGAGCCAGCTGTTGCGATCGCGTTCGGCGCCGATGCCGAACGTCGAGATTTGCTCGTGACGGTTTTGGCGAATGCGCCCGTCGGCCGCCCCCAACAAAACGTCCGCGAGGTAGGCGGCGCCGAAGCGCTGGCCAGTGCGGTAGACATTCGATAGAGCTTTTCGAGCTTCCGTAGTGCCGTCATAGGTCTCGACAGGGTTCGAGCACGTATCGCAGTTCCCACAGCGCTCACTTCCGGCTTCGCCAAAATAACGTAACATCACCGCCCGACGGCACTCGGCGCTCTCGCAAAATCCTAAAAGGGCATTCAACTTGCGGTGCTCGAGCCGCTTGCGCTCGATCGGGGTGTCGGAGCGCTCCACGAGTTGACGAATCAGGACGGCATCGCCATAGCCGTAGGTGAGCCAGGCATCGGATGGCAGGCCGTCACGTCCGGCGCGGCCCGTCTCCTGGTAATAGGCCTCCAAGCTTTTCGGAAGATCGAGATGGGCGACGAAGCGCACGTCGGGCTTGTCGATTCCCATGCCGAAAGCGATGGTCGCCACGATGACAAGACCCTCTTCCTTGATGAAGCGCTCCTGATGAGCGCTGCGGACCCGCTTTTCCAGCCCGGCGTGATAGGGAAGGGCCTCGACGCTCTGTGTCCTCAACCACGCCGCGGTGTCCTCCACTTTCTTGCGGCTCATGCAATAGACGATGCCGCTGTCGCCGCTGTGCCGCGAGCGGATGAAACGAAGAAGCTGCTGGCGCGCACTGGCCTTCGGGACGATCTCATAGCGAATGTTGGGCCGGTCGAACCCCGAGATGAAGACGCCCGAATTGGGAATCGCGAGATGGGTCTGGATCTCGCCCCTCGTGGGCGCGTCGGCCGTCGCGGTGAGTGCGATCCGCGGGACCGAGGGGTAGCGCGACTCGAGGACGTCGAGTTGCCGATATTCCGGACGAAAGTCGTGGCCCCATTGGCTCACGCAGTGGGCCTCGTCGATCGCGAAAAGAGCGAGCCTCGTCTGATCGAGACGCTCGAGAAACGGTTCGGTCGTGAGGCGCTCGGGTGCGACATAGATGAGATCGAAACGGCCGGCGACCATGCCGGATTCGCGCTCACGCGCCGTCTCATAGGGAAGTGTCGAATTGATGAACGCAGCTCGCAGACCTGCCTGACGGAGCGATGCGACTTGATCCTGCATGAGAGCTATCAGCGGCGAGACGACGATGGCGACGCCGTCCCGCACTAGTGCAGGGATCTGGTAACAGAGGCTCTTTCCGCCACCCGTGGGCATGAGCACGAGTGCGGAATCGCCGGCGACAACATGCTCGATGATCCGCTGCTGCTGGCCGCGAAAGCTCGTATAGCCGAAGACTTTCCGCAGGAGCGCTTTCAGATGGTCGTTTTCTTCTCTGTCCACCATTCTCGAATACGTTTCGTTGCTGCGTTTCCTTGCACTTCATCCATTGTGGTGATGAACTCCTCGACTGGACGCTCGCCGCCGAGCTCGAAGAGATCCTGAACGAAGGTGACGTCGTCGTTCGGCCGCTGCGGTAACCACTCCATGTGGTAGGGGGTCATTCTTCTCTGGGCGCGCCGCTCGCCACGCTCGAACAGAACCTGCTCGAGCGCCAGACGTATGGTACGCGGATCCGTCCAAGCGGCGCGATAGATAATGGCGCCGCCCGGGTTGATGATGTAAGTCATGTTGGGAAGGGTCCATAGGCGTGATGCACCGTTCCTTCCAGGTCGTCGACGAGCATGGGCCGCGCGAAGCCCGGTCGCTTGGCCATCGTGCTAGCGACGGATTTCTTTTGCTCGAAGCTCGTATGTCCGGAATAGCGGTCACTCGGATGGGCCTCACGCGTGTAAACGAAGAGGAACTGGCCGTCATGCTCGGCATATTCCGCCGCCATATTCTCGAGAGCAGGTCCCGCCTGCGCGCAATACGGTCACGTGAAGGACCCGAACTCGATGACCGTGACCCCTCTGAGGAAGTACTCGGACAAACGGACCCGCCGGCCATCTCGTACGTCGACCAGCTCCCCATCCGGCGCTTTGCCCCCCACACGCGGCCCCTCGGGAAACGCAACAAAATCCTTCATGTCACCATCAAGGGGAAAGTTCACATAGTTATAAACACTCATGACCCAAATCTATAGCACGAAGCCCGCCCTCCGAACATAAGCGCGATGAGGCTCTCTTAGACTGAGCGCGTGCGCTCCATCGCCTAAAGGCGATGGGTTCACGTCGCCGACTAAAGTCGGCTTGTCCTTGCCTCGTTTCACTACTCACTGACCTTGAAAGAATCGTCGTCCTGGGACACGGCACCCTGCAACTCTATATACTTCGCTATCACCTCATCCGTCACGTTGCCCGTTGTCACCACGAAGTAACCCCGTGCCCGTAGGTGCCGACCCCAGAACTCCTTCCGCATCGTCCGTAAGTCGCGCATCAGACGATTCGACGTCTTACCCTTGATCAACTGCATCACTCGACTCGGCGACAAATTCGGCGGCACGCTCAGCAACAGGTGCACGTGCTCAGGCCGCACATGACCCTTCAGTATTTCTATCTGGTTCCGAGCACAGATCTCCCGGATGAGATCCCGGAGACGAACCGCTACATCCCCTCTCAAGGCCGGCTTGCGGTACTTCGTGATAAATACGAAGTGATAGTTTAACTGGTACGTCGTGTGCGATGATTTACGATATCCTTTCACCTGGGGATCGTACCCCAAGCCTCCTAAAGGCTTCGCCTAAAGGCGTGGGATTTCAACCATCCCCGAGTGGGACATTAAGACGATTTCCACCGAACAACCCGCCCTCCCCAGAAAAATTAATAAAAAAAGGGATAACGCAAAGGCGCAAAGGGCGAAAGACGCAAAGATCTCTCTTAGGGATCGGACCACGAAATCTTTGCGTCTTTGCGCCTTTCCGTTGTCTTTTATTATTCTGCCTCTCCTGCCATTTCAGTGGATCCTCTCGAGGGTGAGACCGCCACAGTTTAGGTAGACGAGACTGATGAGAGCTTCGGCAGAGTGGAGTCCAAAGCTGCGGTGGCTCAGCAGCCGGATTTTGTTGTTCATTCCTTCGAGTCGGCCGTTGCTGAGTCTCCACGTGACCCACGCGATGACGCCATCGAAGTGGCTGCGGATCATCTTCGCCGCGCGTTTGACGGGCTCTATCCTCGAGCTCATAGCGCGCCGCAGCCATCCTCGGAGAAACTTCTTGGCCCATGTCTCGGTTTTGTAGGTGTAGAGGTCCATGAAGTCGTCGCGCAGAAGCATGGCGCGGTAGAGGCGACGATTAGCTCGCACCTGCTCGCGGAGCACCCGTTTGTCTTTCGCGCTGCGGTTGTGTTTGGCCTTGAGAAGGGGAAACTTGGTGTTCTTGAGGTTGCGCCGGGCAGTCCCTTTGAGCTCGCGCACCAGCTCGCGCCGGGTCTTATCCACGGCCTCGTTCAGATGCTTGACGATGTGGAAGCGGTCAAAGATCACCCGTGCCTGAGGAGCCTTTTTGCCGACGACAGTTATGTACGGCTCCCACATGTCCATGCTGACCGCTTCGAGCTCCGCGGCTCTTTGTGGTCCGAGCTTGCGGAAAAACCGCAGCAGCGTCTTGGCCTTGCGCTCCTTTCCCGCCCAGACGACCCGGCCGCTGAGATGGTCTATTACCACTGTTAAGTACTTGTGGCGTTTGCGGTAGCTGATCTCGTCCATCCCAATCACCCGCAATCCATCGAGCTCGCGCCGAAGACTCGAAGGTCTCATCGAAAACCTGCAATCGGGGATTCTCTTCGAAGACGACGGACGGAAGGTCGTCATGGCCACCTTTTCATCTCGGTGACGTCTTGTGCGTGGCCGAGCACACAAGTCTCCTGGCCGGGCTCTTTTGAGCGCGAGCTGAGATAGGCCCAGTTGCGGCGCTCGCCGTCGCGGCAGCGGATCGTCAAGATGCCGCTCACCGTCGCCGCGGACGAGACCTCGCGCAAGTAAGCGTGGAAGCGGTCGCGTTGGTTCGGTTCGATGAACTCCTCGATACTGCGCCCCACCATCGCCTCCGGCGGGTGTCCGAGCTGGTCCGCGGCCGCGCGGTTCACCGAGAGCAGCACACCGTTCATATCGTGGGTGCAGATGAACGCGCCGCTGTGCTCCATGAGCTGACGGTAGCGGCGCTCGCCGTCGACGAGCGCTCGTGCTACGTCCGCGCGGAGGTCGATGGCCTGGAACGGGTTTTGCGTGAAGGCGGCGAGCGCGACCTCGAGCTCGCGGATGCGCGCGTGCAGCTCGTTCTCGCTCAGTGCAGGTGACGCTTTGTTCATGGTCCCGCGGCGCGGACGACCTATTCGCGCAACTTGTGCGCTTTGAGCCTGCGATAGAGCGTCGTGCGCCCGATACCGAGTAGCCGCACTACTTGAGACAGATTGCCGTTCGCTTCTACGAGGGCTTGCTCAATGGCCTGTCGCTCGATGGCCTTCAAATCGAGCGTCTCGAATCGGGGCGAACTCGGCGCTTTTGTGGGAGTGGACGACGAGGTTGCCGTCACCGTCGCCGCAGGCGGAGCCGCTTGCGTCGCGTCGTCAAGCGCTGGCGCTGCTGGCGTGTCCTCGAGCGCCCCCACCTGACCCGAGCCCGTCCGGAGGCGTGGCGGCAGATCGTCCGGTTGGATGACGTTGTCTTTCGCGATGAGGAGGCACCGCTGCATGATGTTCTCGAGCTCGCGGACGTTGCCCGGCCAGTTGTAGGTGTTCAAGTGATGGATGACAATCGGTGAGAGTTTCGGGCGCGGTATGGCCTTGCCCCCTTTACCCTTCGACTTATAGCGATCGAGAAAGCGCTCAGCGAGAAGTGTCACGTCATCACCGCGTTCCCGCAGCGGAGGCACTTCGAGCTCGAACACGGCGATGCGGAAATAGAGGTCTTCGCGAAAAAGTCCCTTCTTGACCTCGTCGAGCAAGTTCCGATGCGTTGCCGCAATGAGCCTGAAGTCGGACTTTACTTGCGAGGATCCCCCGACCCGATGAAAGCGCCTTTCTTGAATCGCGCGCAGGAGCTTGGCCTGAAGCGTCAAGCTGAGCTCCGCGACTTCGTCCGTAAAGAGACATCCCGAATCCGCTTGCTCGAACTTGCCGATGTGACGGTTCACCGCTCCGGTAAACGCCCCTTTTTCGTGACCGAAGATCTCCGATTCTTGCAACGTCTCCGGGATCGCTGCGCAGTTCAAGGCGACGAAAGGACCGGAGCGGCGTCCACTGGCCTGGTAGATGGCCTGCGCCACGAGCTCTTTACCGGTGCCGCTCTCGCCATGGACCAGAATCGTGATGTCGCTCGCGGCCACGCGGTCCATCTGCCTGTAGAGCTCTTTCATCGGGAGAGACTCTCCGATGATGTTGGCGTAGCCTTCGCCTTCGACCTCACGTTCGAGCCGACGGAGGCGCATCGACATGCGGTAGTGGTTGACGGTGTTGCCGACGGTCGTGATGAGCTTGGTGCGATCGATGGGCTTGACGATATAGTCATAGGCCCCGCGCTGCATCGCGCCCACCACGCTCGCGACCGCATGGTCGGCGGTGAGAATGATGACTGGAAGCTGTTCCTGGCGATCTTTGATGAGCTCCAGTGTCTCGAGGCCGCTAATCCCGGGCATGCTCAAGTCGAGGCAGATGGCGTCGGGCATCATCGCGCCGAGCGCGGCGAGGAAGCTCTCGCCGTCATGGAAGATTTGGACACGATGGCCCGCGCGCTCGAGAAAACGCTCCACGAGATCGCACAGATTGCGATCGTCGTCCACGAGCACAATGAGGCTTTGGCGCTCGTCCCGCGTCTTTTGTGGGTCGCTGGCGAGGCTCGTGCTGCTCATGGTGACAACCGACGCTCGGACAGCGAACGCTGGTCCCAGTCGGTGGTTCAGTATAGCAGCCGTCGAAAGCCCTAGCGAGAGCGGGGCGCGGAGAGCTTTTGGGATAACAAAAAAAAGGCGGGAGCCGGCAGCGCCAGCGCCCGCCTACAGGAGGGGGCCTCCCCTGAAGTCTCGGTGAGAAGGACAAGACTTTAGGGGAGGCTATTCGGGCCGAGGGGGTCGTCTCGGTCCCGAGGCTCTTAGTTTCCAATCACTACATTCGAATACCTCACGCCGACAATGGATTCACCGCGCGCGCCGATCCCGAGCTCGATGAAGTGGACGTTCGGACGATAAGCCCGGCTATAGGCAATCTCGATCATCAATGCGCCGTCGAGGAAGAGGCGGGCTCTATTCGAAGAGCCATCCGGCCCCCATTCGAGACGCCAACGATAAGTCCGGCTCGGGTCCCAGGCGAAAAAGTCAGTCCCGTCGTCGTGCTGTTCCCCGTTCGCGATCCACCGTACCCGGAGATAGGGCGGGTTGTGCGGGTTCGGGTGGAGCTTTTGTATATTGACGCGGAACGGATTCGCCCGGAACGGTCCGGCCGTGGGGTCCCACATTCCGAAGAGCATGAACTGGTTGTGCGCGGGGTTCTCGGGCCGGAGGCCGGTCGTCTCGAACTCGACCCAACCGCGGGCCATCGGAGGCACCTCGTAGCGAATGAAGTTCCCCGGCGAGTTGACGAGCCAGCCACCATTGGTAAAGCTTCCCCCGTGAACTTCGCCCGTGCCTCCCCCGATCAGAGGGTCCGCCACGATAGTGCCGGACGGTGTCGGTCCGGGAGGCGGAGGGTCTGGCGACGGGGTGGGCGACGAGGGCGGCGGGCTCGAGACGCCACCACCGCTAACGTTGAACGTAGCAGTCGCCGAGAACGCGCTCTCCGTGGCGCCCGAGCGTGCTCGCACGCGCCAGGAATAGGTACCATCGGGAAGGGCGCGGTTCACTGTCCATGTAGTGCTGCCGCTCGCATTCTCGACGATTTGGTTCGACTGCGCGATCAACGTCACGAAGCTCGATTCCGTCGAGACCTGATAAAGATAGGTCGGGGCCGACCCACCTTCGTGAGCGGAGTTCAGCACGGTGAGCGAAGGCTGCGGAACCGAAACCGTGCTCCCTGGGAGCGGATCCGCGATAATGGGCGCCGTGACGCCAAAAGCACTGTTGATGTTGCCGATGGTGCTGTCCCCGCTGACGGCATCCGACCCTGTACCGCCGGTCGGAAGCAGCGCTTCCTCGAGCTTGCACCCGTTTAGGGAAAAAGTGAGGGCCAGGAGCGTCGCGAGAAGAATGGGTCTCGGTCGTCCGTCCTGGCCCTTCATGAACCTCGTCCTGGTGTGATTGGTGATTTCTCCCTGCGGAAAGGTTGAGCCGCGCGAGAAGCCATTCGTGAAGTGCGACCCCCTCCCATCCGTACCAACGAATGTACACGGAAGATCGCTATTTTGCAACTGTTTTTCTACAAGATCCTAAGATTTTACTTTAGCTTTCTACTCGTATCGTGGCTGTAGGGCTTGATCTAGGTAAGATATTGTGACATAAAGCTTTATGGAGGATGAAGTGGAAAAAGTGGTGGCGGCGCTGGACCAGGGCACGACGAGCACGCTGTGTCTGCTCGTGAACCATGGCGGGGAAGTGGTTGCTTCCCACCAAATCGAGCACGCACAGATTTACCCCAAGCCAGGTTGGGTAGAGCACGATCCGGGCGAGATCTGGCGGAAAACGCAAGACGTCGTCCGGCTTGCCCTAGAGAAGGCGGGGGCAACGCCGGAGACCGTGGCCGCGGTGGGGATCACGAACCAGCGCGAGACCACTGTGGTATGGGATCGGAAGACCGGCGAGCCGTTCCATCCAGCCATCGTGTGGCAGGACATGCGGACGGACAAGATTTGCCGTCAGCTTGCCGAGGAAGGGGGCCAAGACCGGTTTCGGGCGCAGACCGGCCTGCCACTGGCGACGTATTTTTCGGGACCCAAGATCCGCTGGCTGCTCGATGAGGTCGATGGGTTGCGCGAGGCCGCAGAGCGCGGCGATGCGCTCTTCGGCAACATGGATACTTGGCTCATTTGGAACTTGACGGGTGGTCCGGATGGCGGAGCGCACGTCACCGATGTCACCAATGCGAGCCGCACCCAGCTGATGAACCTCGAGACCCTGCACTGGGATCCGGAGATCTTGTCGATCATGGAGATCCCGGAAGCGATGTTGCCGGAGATACGGCCATCCTCAGACCCGAGCCACTACGGTTCGACGCGCGCCGATGGCCCGTTTGGCGGCGTGGTGCCCGTCTGTGGAGACCTTGGGGATCAGCAAGCGGCGCTCTACGGCCAGACCTGTTTCGCTCCCGGAGAAGCGAAGAACACCTATGGGACGGGATGTTTCTTGCTGCTGAATACGGGCGAGGAGATGGTTGCGTCGCGCTCGGGACTCTTGACGACGGTGGGGTATCAGATAGGAGAGAACGCGCCCGTCTACGCGCTCGAAGGCTCCGTCGCCATCGCGGGGGCTCTCGTTCAGTGGCTTCGCGACAACCTTCAGCTCATCTCGAGCGCGCCGGAGGTCGAGGCTCTCGCCCGAGACGCGGAGGATAACGGCGGGATGTATCTCGTGCCGGCTTTTTCCGGCCTCTTCGCGCCGCATTGGCGCAGCGATGCGCGCGGGGTCATGGTGGGCCTGACACGGTTCATCCGCAAGGAGCACGTGGCTCGCGCGAGCCTCGAGGCGACGGCCTATCAAACGAAGGATGTCCTCGACGCGATGCGCAAGGATTCGAACGTCGAGCTGACTGCGCTCAAAGTCGATGGCGGCATGGTCGTGAACGAGCTCCTCATGCAGTTTCAGTCCGATATGCTCGACGTGCCCGTCGTGCGGCCCAAGGTGAACGAGGCGACGTCGCTCGGGGCGGTCTACGCCGCCGGGCTCGCGGTGGGCTTTTGGAAGAGCGAAGAGGAGCTTCGGGAAAACTGGGCCGTGGACAAGGAGTGGTCGCCGAAAATGGCGGCGGACGAGCGCGCGCGTTTATATAGCGGCTGGGAGAAGGCCGTTGAGCGAACGCTCGGGTGGGTGGAGGAGTAAGGGGCGCTCCACGCGTTCGCGTCGCGTCAAAAACGCACATATGTGCGGTTTTGATGGCGCGTCGCTTTCGAAGGCGTCAAGCACGAGAGGGACATGCGAGGATGGATTTGGCGCTGGATCGACTCGGAAAGGCGTAAAAACGATCCGGGAGGTAAAACGGTCGGCTTGGGACCTGCGCGCGCGTCTGTGTGGTGGCTGGGAGCGAACAGCTCGGTGGGTGGAGGAGTAAGGGGGCGCTCCAAGCGTTCGAGTCGCATCAAAACCGAACACATGTTCGGTTTTGATGGCGTGTCGCTTTCGACGGCATCGAGTATGAAACGGGCATGCAAGAATGGATTCGTTGCTAGATCGACTGAAAAAGGACGGAAAACGCTGTGACAGGCAGAACGGCATCGTTTGGTCGAGTCCATCGGATAGGCCTCGGTGGCAGCGTCTATGTATCGGTCGTCTTTGGACCTGCGCGCGTTTCGAGAGAGCACTCGAGCACGTCCGACTCGCCGAGCCAAATGCTCGGACGGTTGCGACGGCGTTCCAAAACCGCCTGCATCAATTTCGGAAAAGTCCATTTGAGATCTTGCGGTGCGCGTCCTTTCACGCCGATGCGCTCGGCGTGGATCAGAGAATGATGGAACGTGCAGGTGGTCGTCAAATTCCACGGCGAGTGGCCGATGCCACGGCTGCGATACTGAATGTGATGGACCGTTAATTGCGAGCGGGCACTGCAACAGGGAACCGTGCATTTCCAGCCGTCCCTTTCTAGTCGGACCTTCCACGGATGAACAAGCGTAAGTGTGGGCATCATTGGCTTTGTTTTTGAAGAGAGGTGTGTGTACTGCTTACATCGTGCGGGGGTTGATTTCGAGCAGGTTGAATGCTTTGTGCTGCAAGGGTGTGGGGCGAGTGATGCTGACGAAGGACAGGCCGCGGGCTTCGTTTTCGACCTGATTTTTCGTGACCGTAGCAAGATCAGAAAGAAGCGTTCTGAAACTGTGGACGGGCAACCCGTCGGGAGTCTTCTTGGTAGAAGCCTTTGCCTGGGCGGAGTCTGAAGGCGTTGCTGGGCTGACGATGGATGAGCGTTTGGCATGGGCACCGTCAGGGTCGTCGTCGTCAAACAAGATCGGGACGAGGGCTTTTCGCATGTGCCATTCCACGTAGTAGGCGAGCATGCAAAGAAAGATGTGAGCTCGAACTCGCTCAGCGTTGTAGTGATAGATGGGCCGTACTTTCAAATCCACGGTTTTGCAGCAACGAAAAGCGCGTTCAACGACTGCCAAGCCTTTGTAGGTCCTGACAGCTTCGTCTGCGGAGATGGCCTCTTCGGTGAGGCTTGTTCGGATGATATAGATGCTGTCGAGGGCCGCCTCACGCTCGATGTTTTCGTTGTCGCGCTCGAAGTCGAAGCCGTCGTCCGTAATGGTGTAGCGAAAGTGCTTGCCCATCTTGCTCCGAGCGAACACTCGACCCAATCGTATGCCGATGGTATCTTTGCCTCGCAAAGGACGTTGGTCTCGCTTCGTCGCTTTGCTAATCACTTCTAGCTTTGACTCCGTCGACACAAGCATCTCTTCTCGCTTCCGCGCCCGCTCGGTAGCAAGAAGAGGGTTGCGGCAGGCGATGAGTCGCTCACCAGGGAAGCTAGGATGATGGATCTCCGCTAGGTCGAGTTCATCGAACAGAGAAGGCTGCAGCATTCCGTCTTTTGCAAGTCGCTGAATCTGAGGGGCACGAAGTGAGCTGATCCACTCGAGACCTTCCTCCGGTCGAAGTTCCTCGCGAATCCGGGCTTCGGTGATCATCCCTCGGTCACCTACGAAGACGATACTGTCAAGCTCAAAACGTTCTCGGACTTTGCGAATTTGGCTCCCCAGTGTTGCGGGATCTCCGGTGTTGCCTTCGAACACCTCTACCCCGACCGGCCGACCATCACGCTCACACAGTAAGCCGAACACGACCTGCAACTTGTTTTTCTTGCCGTCTCTCGAGTAACCGAGCTTCGCCAGAGGGCACGACCGACCTTCTACCCAAGTCGACGTCAAGTCGTAGAGAACCAGGCTGCCCTGCTGCAGATGGCGTTTCGCCAGTTTCTTCTCTATGGCTGCTTGGCGGCTCAAAAGCCAATCCAGGGAATCATACAACTCATCCTCGTTGGTGTCTTCAACTCCAACACACTCACCCAATGACGAAGTCAAGGTCTGTTTCGATAGACCACGGGCCGTGGCCAACTTGGAGCCCGGCTCTACGATTCGCGCCACAATCATCGCCACGACGAGGTCACGCTCTCGGCGCTGGCGGCTATGGATGATTCGCTCGAGGCCAACTTTGCGCAGCGTTCCCAGCACGGCCGCAACATGTCCGTGAGGCTTGCTTCTGGTGATCTCGAACTGCTGAGCCTCACCCAAATCCACGTTGCCCTTTAGCAACTGGCGAAGAGCTTCAATTCGCGCGGGCTTCCACTTCGAGATGTTGGCGACGGTCCTCGTTTTGGGCGCACCGCCTTCGCGGTAGCTTTCGCGGATGAGAATCGCTGGGGGCGAGTTGCGGTTCGGCACCTTGGCGATGTACATGCGCCGACTATACAGGATTAAATCAGTAAAATAACTGTTCTGTCACTATTACATGCTTACACATTACATTTAGAACCGCCGCATCTGCTTTAAACGTACGGGTTTACATGCGTCTAGCCGGCGGAAGTTCCGGCTAGGACGAGATCGCGCATCCGCTTGTACTCTGGGTCGTCCTCGTAGTCCGCCTCGGACGCGGCCTCGCTTTCGAACAGGCCCAGCTGCGAGATGGAGTCGGTGTCGATTTTTTCAGCCCACGGGAAGACGGGACCGGTTTCGGTCTCGCTTTCTGCCGGTCGGTCGGCTTCGGTAGCGTCGGTTTCGGGTTCGGTTGTTTCTGGTTCGGGCGTTTCCGGCGTTTTGTCGGGGGCAAGGTAGTGACCCCATCCCGCGACATTCTCAGCGAGCATGTATTCGAAGACGGCGAGGGGCGATATCTCGGCGCCCGCACGGCGGCGGAAAATCTCGAGCGTGTCCTCCCACAAAAGACGCATTCCCTCCGACAAAGGGAAGTGAAGCATCGTCGCGAGCGTGTCCGTACCGTCCTTGATTTTTTTCTCGAGTTGCTGCACCGTCGAGGACAACGCGGATTCGATCCACATCACCTCGTTCTCGGGAGCGGCGATGTCGGCGAGCCGGCGTGCCTTGCACCAGCCGATTTTTCCGTTCGCCATCGCTTCGCGGAGCTTCGGAAGTTTCTTGATCCTCTTGCCGAGGCGAACCAGATAGTGGGTCTTGCGCTCCTTGAATGCGAAGCGTGCAAAACGCGTAGTCCGAGATGTTCGCGTAGCCAAAGTCTATAAAGAGCCGCCTCTCGCGCACCTCGGCCAGGTAGCAGCAGACGAGCATCTCGGCCTTCTCGCTCTGGATGACGGCTTCCTCCAGTTTTAGGTCCACCTCCTCGTCCGTGACGTCGGGCATTTGGGTAACGACATCATTGTAAATAGACACGCTCATGGGACACACCTCTCCTGAAGAATGTGTTCGAGAACAAAACCCCACACCGAGCTGCTCAAGGTGAAGTAGAGTTTAGGTGATCAACAGGAGGATGTCAAATCAACGCAGCGGTAAGTGGTTGTCTAACAACAAGATGCAGGCGAAATTCGAGTGAAATCGTCGAATTGAGTGTTCGTAACTTGCTCCTGAACAAGCACTTACGGACGCGCGTTTTTCGATTTCCCAGCTTTTTTTCAAGAATTTTGCGAATTCCGCCTCGCACGGGGCAGCCGATCGAGTAGAGACGAGTCGATACGGCTATTCGTCGAACACGCCCTGGTATAACGCGTCGACGACCAGCTCGCACTCAATCGACTCGAGTGTGAGGCGCTCCCCGGATCTCACCTCGCGGCGGTGCCACGAACCGCCCTCACGGCGCCAAGTTTCCAAATGCGCTTCCTTCTGCGATAAGAGGACGTATTCATCAAGAGAAGGGATTTGTTTATAGTGTTCGAACTTCTCGCCGCGATCGTAGCGCTCGGTGCTGTCACTCAAGACTTCGACGAGCACTTTGGGGTTCAGCACGGTGTCGTGCCCTTCTTTGTCTCGCTCGAGAGCCCCGCAAACTACGGTCACGTCTGGATAGGTCGTAAGACCCGTTGCGCCGACTCGGAACCTTAAATCGGAGCTGAACACCCGGCACGGCTTGTCTTGGAGCTGCGCCCGCAGCGCCGCGCCGACAGCCAACGAAAGCTCGGCATGTGCCGGAGAGCCTCCCGCCATGGCATAGATCTCACCCTCTAGGTACTCGTGCTTTACATTACTCGCAGCTTCGTGGGCGAGGTAATCAGCGTAGGTGTACGCGTGGAGAGTGGCCGATCGCGTCATTAGTCGATCATAGCCCAAATCGGTACGACGCGGTTGCCTGCCGACCCTCATCGTCCTAAGATCGGCGCGCTGTGTCGCTTGAAAATGGTCAGAAGCTCGCGCACTACGTGATCCGAGAGTCCATTGGCAAAGGCGGAATGGGTGAGGTCTATCTAGCCGAGGACACGAAGCTAGATCGAAAGGTCGCGCTCAAGGTTCTCCCTCCGCAGCTGGCCGGGAGCGAGGAACGGCGGGCCCGGTTCAAGCGAGAAGCGAAAGCGATCGCCGCTCTCAACCACCCCAACATCGTAACCGTCTACTCCGTCGAAGAGGCGGACGCCGTCCACTTCATCACCATGGAGCTCGTGAAGGGGAAGACGCTGGCGGAGCTTCTTCCAAAAAAAGGCTTCGCCCTCGACAAGTTTTTCGAGATCGCGATTCCCCTTGCGGACGCGGCGGCGGCCGCGCACGAGGAAGGCATCGTCCACCGGGATTTGAAACAGGGAAACTTCATGGTTACGGAAGACGGCCGCATCAAGATCCTCGACTTTGGGCTCGCGCATATGGACGCGAGCACAGAGGAGAGCCTCGACAGCGAATCGCCCACGGAGCTCAAGTCACGCGAGGGCACTCTGGCGGGAACGCTTCACTACATGTCGCCGGAGCAAGTGGAAAGCAAAGACATCGACGCGCGCTCCGACATCTTTTCTCTGGGCGTCGTCTTCTACGAAATGCTCACGGGCCAGCGGCCGTTCCAAGGGGAAACACCGGCGTCGGTCCTCTCGGCGATCCTCAAGGACAACCCGGAGCCCGTCACGGCGCGAGCTCCTTCCCTTCCGCGCGATGTGGCGAGAATCGTGCGGCGATGTTTGGCCAAGGTACCGGCGCGGCGTTTTCAGAGCGCGCTCGACGTGCTCAACGAGCTTCGAGAGCTCGAGCAAGAGATCAATTCCGGAGAGCTCGACGCGAGCGCCGACCGTCCACATGACGGGCGCGTCACGCTTCCGAAGGTTACCGTCGCCGTGCTACTGCTAGGCGCGCTCATCGGCTACGTCGTAGGAAGCAGAACGAGCGCGCCGCGGGTGACGACCGCATTTAGCAATCCCACCCAGATCACCGCGGCAGTGGGGGTTGAGGGCAACCCGACTTGGTCACCCGATGGGGGAAGACTCGCTTACCATTCCGAACAGGACGGTGACTTCGACATTTGGGTAGCGCAGGTTGGAGGCGGCCAGCCGTTGAATTTGACTGCCGACTATGAAAGCGTGGACCGATTTCCCGCCTGGTCACCCGACGGAAATCAGATCGCGTTTCACTCGGACCGTGATGGACCTAGTTGCTTCGTGATGTCAGCGCTCGGCGGCCCGGCTCGTCGCGTCAGCCGGGTCGCTGCGCTGCCGACGAGCGCGCCTGTCTGGTCTTCCGACGGCACCGAGTTCGCCTGCCTCGTCCGAGAAGAGTCCGGCGTCCTCGTGGAAATCGTTTCCCTCGAGACGCGAGAAGCTCGAAGCGTTTCCCTTCCCGCTAAGAGCGGTACGGGGCTCGAGCTCAGCTGGTCGCCAGACGGTCGGAATTTTGCCTTTGTCGACTCGTTTCGCAGTCCTGACGTAACACGCCTATTGGTCGTCTCGTTGGACGACGGCATGGGTGGTCTCGTGACCGACGGACTCTTCAATGACCGCAGCCCGAGCTGGTCTCCCAACGGAGAGACGCTTTACTTCGTCTCCAACCGGGGTGGCGCGATGGATCTCTGGCGGCAGCGTCTCGGACGTGACGGGTTCCCGGAACGATTGACCACGGGTATCGGCATGATGGACGCTTTCTTTTCGCCGGATCGGACGAAGCTCGCCTACACGCGCGGCCGTCTCGTAGCGAATGTCTGGCGTGTTCCCATGCTTCGCGACCGACCAGCCACTTGGGATGACGCCGAACAGATCACCTTCGAGCAGGCCCGCATCCAGTTCATGGAGATGTCTCCCGACGGCAAGCACTTGCTTCTGAGCTCAGATCGGAGCGGCAACGTGGACATCTGGATGCTGCCCATGGACGGCGGTGAAATGGTCCAGCTCACCCATCATCCGACTCCCGATTGGGCCCTCTCATGGTCACCCGACGGCAGTGAGTTCGTGTTTTATGCCTATCGGAGCGGCAACCGGGATCTTTGGACGATGCCCATCGAAGGTGGACCAGCAAGACAGCTCACTCTGCACGAAGCGGCGGACTCGATGCCAGCCTGGTCTCCCCGTGGGAATCAAATTGCATTCGGTTCGTCGCGAAGCGGCAGCGGGGAACTCTGGCTCTTGAGTATGGATGATGGCGAACTTTCCACGATAGCCCAGGGAGGTTTCTCCGCGTGGTCGCGTGACGGAGCGTGGGTTATCGTCGGAAGTGCAGACGGCCGGCTGATGCGGGTGCCACGGGAGGGCGGGGAACCCGAACCTTTGAACGCGGGGCCAGGTCGTGCCAGAGTCGTTTGGTCCCGAGACGACAAGACGATGTTCTTCACGGGCACAAGAGAGCGCCGGGGCAACATCTGGGCCCTATCCATGGAGC
This sequence comes from Candidatus Marinacidobacterales bacterium, assembly GCA_965197495.1. Lineage (GTDB taxonomy): Bacteria > Acidobacteriota > Vicinamibacteria > Marinacidobacterales > SMYC01 > SMYC01. Next base: position 8,055,643 of record OZ240210.1, on the reverse strand, counting down.
ACGGGACCGAGAGACCCGTGACCAAGCTGAGTGGTAGGCGAGGATCTCTGGGCGCACTTTCGCTTGCAACCGATGGCGACTACCTCTACTTCACGTGGGACGAGACGCTCGGCGACATCTGGGTCATGGACGTCGCAGCGCAGCACTGACGACGCTGGCTCGAGCCCCGCAAAGACGTTGCCACGACGACCCTCATCGTCTTAGGATCGTTGCGCTGTGTCGCTTGAAAACGGTCAGAAGCTCGCCCACTACGAGATCCGCGAGCCCATTGGGAAAGGTGGGATAGAGTTTCTAATCTGAAGTTCTGCCCAGTAAGTCCTCCCACGCTTCGGTAAAGTACCTTTAGTCGCATGGAGTTACAGCGCTAGAGGTGTGATTTTTGCCTGCAATTAGTAGCCATGTTGTATTGTATTTATTGTTGTTATATATGTTTATATAGTGTATATAGTAGCCATGCACATCGATATCGTGCCCAACCGCAACTCCAAACCCGCCGTTTTGCTCCGTGAGTCCTATCGGGATGCCAAGAGCAAGAAACCGCGCAAGCGCACACTTGCCAACCTGTCCAAACTGCCGAGCGAGCAGGTCGATGCCATCCGACGCATACTCAAGGGGCAAAAGCTCGTTTCGCTCGAAGACGCCTTCGAAATCGTCGAGAACGGCTCCCGGCACCATGGCCACGTCGACGCGGTGCTCAGTGCCATGAGACAGCTCGGTTTCGAAAAACTCGTTGGCTCTCGACACTCACCAGAGCGGGATTTGGTCGTGGCCATGGTAGTCGCCCGGATCCTCGAACCGCAGTCGAAGCTGGCGACTAGCCTGTGGTGGCACACAACCACACTGCCCGAAATCCTGGGGGTGAGCGATGCCCGCGAAGACGATCTCTATGCCGCCATGGACTGGGTTCTCAAACGCCAGGAGGTCATCGAAAAGAAACTCGCGGCGCGCCATCTTCAAAACGACGGCCTCGCGCTCTATGACCTAACCTCAAGCTACTTCGAGGGGGTGAGTTGTCCGCTGGCCAGGCTCGGATACAACCGTGACGGCAAGAAAGGCAAGCTGCAGGTCAACTACGGCCTGCTGACCAACGAACGCGGCATCCCCGTGTCGGTATCCGTCTTTGAGGGCAACACGGGCGATCCCAAAACGCTGTTGCCTCAGGTAGAAAATGCGCAAGAGCGGTTCGGCATCGAGCAGTTTGTGATGGTGGGCGACCGCGGAATGATCACCCAGACCCAGATCGACGAGTTACGGGAGATGGACGGTATCGACTGGATTACCGCTCTGCGTCCCGAACCGATTCGCAAGCTCATTAACGATGGGGTGATCCAGATGGGGCTATTCGACAGGCGGAACCTGTTTGAGTTGACGCACCCGGATTTTCCCAACGAGAGGCTGGTCGCTTGCCGCAATCCGGAGCTGGCCGAGAGGCGGCGTCACAAGCGTCGTGCTCTGCTCGAAGCAACCTGCAAGGAGCTGGAGAAGGTTTGTCGGATGGTCGAGCGGCGCCGTTTGCACGGCAAGGAGGACATCCGTGCTACGGTGAAAAAGCTCCTCAACAAGTACAAGGTCGGCAAGTACTATAGGCTCGACATCCGTGACGACGGTTTCGACTTCGAGCTAGACGAGACAACGATGGCTGCCGACGCCTCGCGCCTCGCCAACGGCAACTCTGAGCTCGCCAACAAACGGCTCCAGCGGTGGAAGCGACACATGGGGACGATCGTTAAGCAGTTGGAACGGATTCGCCAACGGATCGGGCGAGGCCAGCTGCATGGTAAAGATAAAATCGGTGTGCGGGTAGGCAAAGTTCTCAACAAGTACAAAGTCGGCAAGCACTTCAAGCTGGACATTCGCGACGACCGCTTTAGCTTCGAAATCGACGACACAAAGGTCACTACGGAAGCTGCCCTTGACGGCATCTACGTGATCCGCACCAGTCTTGCTGAGCAGCGGATGAAAACCGACGACACAGTGCGCAGCTACAAGTTGCTGACCCAGGTCGAGAGGGCGTTTCGTTCCTTCAAGAGCATGGACCTAAAGGTGCGGCCGATTCGTCACCGGCGCGAAAACCGAGTCCGGGCGCACATCTTCTTGTGCATGCTGGCCTACTACGTCCTGTGGCACATGATGGAGGTTTGGCGCCCGCTAGTATTCTCTGACGAGGAGCAGCAGGCGAAGGCCGAGCGTGACCCCGTCGCTCCGGCGCAACGCTCCGACGCAGCCCTGCGCAAGATACAAACCAAGAAGCTTGACGATGGGAGACCAGCTTCCAGCTTCCGCACGCTGCTGCGCCTTCTCAGCAACATCGTCCGAAACAAATGTCGGCGACCGGAAGCCGGACCCGACGAGCCCACCTTCGATGTCACGACAACTCCGGACTCGAAACAGCAGAGAGCCTACGACTTGCTCAAAGGTATCACCGTGTAGACAGAAGCCAGCACCATTGATTCCATCTATCTTATTGGATCAACACCGGATCTTGGTTTTTTCAGCAAGGAACTTCAGTCTAATCCGTGTCAAGCCCTTTCTTGAAAAAAATTAGCAGCCTCTTCTTTGAGTTGTAGTCGGATTTCCTCAAGATTTCCACCGGCGTTCAACATTTGCTCGAGGCTCTTGAAGACGAGCATCTTGAGCTGGTCCGTTGTCACAGACAGCGTCTCGGGGTTAGGATCGGCGGGCTGGGAGGGCCGACCATTTCGAGGAGCCTTTGGTTCGCTCGTGACAGATGGCGGCGCTTCCCAGCGCTCTTGCGCTAACGTCTTTTTGTTGCGCAGGCGCTTGCGCACTTCCTCAGTCACCTTCCACTGCTCTGCCAGCGCGCGAGCCTCGGGTTTAGTAATCGAGTTGCCTTCGAGGTCTTGGAGCTCATAGGGACGCTGCTCGCGGAGCACTGCGAGGATGCGTGGGATCAGCGAGCGGTTGGCGATGATGCACAGGGCAGAGTTGTGGTGTTTTCCGCGATGACGTCGCGATCAAAGTTCTCCCCGAAGAATTTCCCAGGACGCCGAACGACTCGCCCGATTCAAGCGCGAGGCGAAGCTCCTCGCATCTCTGAACCATCCGAACATCGCGTCGATTTATGGCCTGGAGCAGTCCGAGAGAACGCACTATCTGGTTCTCGAGTTCGTTCCCGGTGAGACGCTCGCGGAACGACTTGCACGTGGTCCCCTTTCCATTGAAGAGGCTCGCGCGATCGCCACCCAGATTGCGGACGCGCTCGAAGCAGCACACGAGCAAGGGATCATCCATCGGGATCTGAAGCCGGCCAACGTCATGCTGACACCAGACGACAAGGTCAAGGTCCTCGACTTCGGCATCGCCAAGGCATTCACGGAGGACGCGCCCGACGCCGACAGCTCGATGTCCCCGACCATCACGAGAGATGCGACGCGAGTTGGCGTGATCCTCGGAACGGCTGCTTATATGAGTCCCGAGCAAGCGAAGGGCAAGAAGGTCGATAAGCGCACCGACATCTTCGCTTTCGGCGCGTTGCTCTACGAAATGCTCGCGGGGAAGAAGGCGTTTCCGGGCGGAGATGTCTCGGAAGTGCTGGCTTCGGTGATCAAGCTGGAGCCGGACTGGGACAAGCTTCCTGTCGAAGACACCTTGGCGCGTGCGCGATCTGCTTCGCCGCGCTTTGGAGAAAGACCGCACGCGACGGTTGAGAGACATCGGTGACGCGCGGCTCGAGCTCGAAGACGTGAGCGATGCGCCGCCTCCGATCAAGAAGGCGTCCTCCGTGCCTATCGCTGCCGCGAGCGCTCTCGTTGCTGCCATCGTCGTGGGAACCGCCAGTTGGTTCCTCTCTCAACCTGAACCAAAGACTACAGTACGGTTTTCTGTGCGCCCGCCCGACGGCGACAGTTTGTTGGTCCGCGTGGACCATACCGACTTTGCCGTCTCGCCCGACGGCAAAACCATCGCCTTTGTGGGGGAGAAACCCACCGGCAACGTCTACCTGCGTAGCGTCGACGATCTGGAGGTAAGGCCTCTCATGATTGCCGAGGCAAGCGACCGCGTCCTTCGCTCTCCGTTCTTTTCACCTGACGGAGAGTGGCTCGGTGTTTATGTTACCGGTGAGCTCCTCTTGAAGAAGGTATCTGTAAGCAGTGGTTTCACGACGACGATCGGCCGCCTTCGCACCGGGCTCAACGAGGCCAGTTGGGGCGACGACGGCACGATCGTGTTTTCCGCCAATGACGGGTTCCTCTACGCCATCTCGTCGGACGGCGGCGAACCGGAGCTGTTGTCGAGCCTGGCCGGCTCGTTTTTTCGAGACTCACCCCAGCTCCTACCCGGCGGGAAACACCTGCTTTTCAACGAGGCCGGAGACGCGTGGAAAGTCGTCGTCCTCGACCTGGAGACGGGGCAACGGAAGACCCTTCTTGAACAAGGACGTCGCGCTCGCTACGTGGCTACCGGGCATTTGGTGTTTGGTGCAAACGGCGTCTTATGGGTCGCGCCGTTCGATCTCGGTCGACTCGAATTTCGTGGCGAGGCGGTTTCCCTGATACAGAATGTCCGCCCGGACTTTGCGGTGTCCAACGGGGAAACTCTCGCTTACATCGAGAGGCGTGACGACGGGAGACGTATCCTCGTCTGGGTGGATCGTGAAGGACGGGAGGAGCCACTGCCCGTGGAACCGGGCGGTTACGCTCGACCCAGGATCTCGCCCGATGGTGGGCGCATCGCCTTCGAGCGGGACGGCGACATCTGGATTCATGATGTTGAGCAACAAACCTCCGCTCGACTCACATTCGATCCGGCCGTCGACATCAATCCACTCTGGACGCCCGACGGCACCCTGTGTTTTTCCAGTCGCAACGGGGAGGCCGAGCGCAATTGTTTTCGAAGGCGGGGGACGGGAGTGGGAAAGCCGAGCCAGTCGAGTTTCCGCGGTCGGATGAACTGCTAGTCTGAAGTTCCTGGCTGAAAAAGCCAAGATCCGGTGTTGATCCAATGAGATAGTTGGAATCAATGGTGCTGGCTTCTGTCTACACGGTGATACCTTTGAGCAGGTCGTAGGCTCTCTGCTGTTTCGAGTCCGGAGTTGTCGTGACATCGAAGGTGGGCTCGTCGGGTCCGGCTTCCGGTCGCCGACATTTGTTTCGGACGATGTTGCTGAGAAGGCGCAGCAGCGTGCGGAAGCTGGACTCCCATCGTCAAGCTTCTTGGTGTGTATCTTGCGCAGGGCGGCCTCGGAGCGCTTCGCCGGAGCAACCGGGTCACGCTGGCCTTCGCCTGCTGGTCCTCGTCAGAGAATAGCAGCGGCCGCCAAGCCTCCATCATGTGCCACAGGACGTAGTAGGCCAGCATGCACAAGAAGACGTGCGCCCGGACTCGGTTTTCGCGCCGGTGACGAATCGGCCGCACCTTTAGGTCCATGCTCTTGAAGGAACGAAACGCCCTCTCGACCTGGGTCAGCAACTTGTAGCTGCGCACTGTGTCGTCGGTTTTCATCCGCTGCTCAGCAAGACTGGTGCGGATCACGTAGATGCCGTCAAGGGCAGCTTCCGCAGTGACCTTTGTGTCGTCGATTTCGAAGCTAAAGCTGTCGTCGCGAATGTCCAGCTTGAAGTGCTTGCCGACTTTGTACTTGTTGAGAACTCTGCCTACCCGCACACCGATTTTATCTTTACCATGCAGCTGACCCCGCCCGATCCGTTGGCGAATCCGTTCCAACTGCTTAGCGATCGTCCCCATGTGTCGCTTCCACCGCTGGAGCCGTTTGTTGGCGAGCTCAGAGTTGCCGTTGGCGAGGCGCGAGGCGTCGGCAGCCATCGTTGTCTCGTCTAGCTCGAAGTCGAAACCGTCGTCACGGATGTCGAGCCTGTAGTACCTGCCGACCTTGTACTTGTTGAGGAGCTTTTTCACTGCAGCACGGATGTCCTCCTTGCCCTGCAAACGGCGCCGCTCGACCATCCGACAAACTTTCTCCAGCTCCTTGCAGGTCGCTTCGAGCAGAGCACGGCGCTTGTGACGCCGCCTCTCGGCCAGCTCCGGATTGCGGCAAGCGACCAGCCTCTCGTTGGGGAAATCCGGGTGCGTCACCTCAAACAGATTCCGCTCGTCGAATAGCCCCATCTGGAGCACCCCATCGTTGATGAGCTTGCGAATCGGTTCGGGACGCAGAGCGGTAATCCAGTCGACACCGTCCATCTCCCGCAACTCGTCGATCTGGGTCTGGGTGATCATTCCGCGGTCGCCCACCATCACAAACTGCTCGATGCCGAAGCGCTCTTGCACCTTTTCTACCTGAGGCAACAGCGTTTTGGGATCGCCCGTGTTGCCCTCAAAGACGGATACCGACACGGGGATGCCGCGTTCGTTGGTCAGCAGACCGTAGTTGATCTGCAGCTTGCCTTTCTTGCCGTCACGGTCGTATCCGAGGCGGGCGATCGGACAACTCACACCCTCGAAGTAGCTTGAGGTTAGGTCATAGAGCGCCAGGCCGTCGTTTTGGAGATGGCGCGCCGCGAGTTTTTTTTCGATGACCTCCTGGCGTTTGAGAACCCAGTCCATGGCGGCATAGAGATCGTCTTCGCGGGCATCGCTCACCCCCAGGATTTCGGGCAGTGTGGTTGTGTGCCACCACTGGCTAGTCGCCAGCTTCGACTGCGGTTCGAGGATCCGGGCGACTACCATGGCCACGACCAAATCCCGCTCTGGTGAGTGTCGAGAACCAACGAGCTTTTCGAAACCGAGCTGTCTCATGGCGCTGAGCACCGCGTCGACGTGGCCATGGTGCCGGGAGCCGTTCTCGACGATTTTGAAGGCGACTTCAACCGAGACGAGCTTTTCCCCTTTGAGAATGCGTCGGATGGCGTCGACTGCGTCCATGGGCAATTTGGACAAGTTAGCGAGCGTGCGCTTGCGGACGTTTCCGCCCACCCGATAGGACTCACGCAGCAGGACCGCGGGGGTAGAGTTGCGATTGGGGATGATGTGGGTATGCATGCCCACCATAATAGCCTATATATCAATGTATATCAAACCATAAAAGGCTTTAGACATGCCTATATATTGCAACCCAAAATCAGCCTCTCGGCGTTCCCTAAAGACGCGTAATCATTGGGGATTCACACTGTCAGTGGGTTCATTCGACCAAGGAACTTCAGGCTAGGGATCCGACCTTACGCGTTCACCCCTGATGGAAAGACGCTTCTGACGGTGGAGCGGAACGCTGCCGGCAACCGCCTCGACATCGGGAAACTCACGCTCATGGATGAGCCGTCGCATGAGCCCCTCTTGAACGAGCCGTATGCCGAGCGCTGGCCGGCGCTATCTCCCGACGGCAGATTCATGGCCTATGCCGCCGAAGAAGCGGGGCGAATGCAGATCGACGTCCGAACCTTCCCTGACGTGAATGGTGGCCGATACCAACCGGCGCCGCACGGGGGTAACTGGCCTTTATGGGCACCCGATGGTTCGGAGCTCTTCTATTTCTCGACAGAGGAGGACGCTTACGTTGCCGTACCGATTCGGACGGAGCCGACGTTCGAATCGGGGACGCCACAGAAGTTGTTTGGCGGTAACTACGTCCGCGGAGGCGGCCGTCAGTTCGACATCACTCCCGATGGCAAGCGTTTCCTCATGATTCGCTGGAGCGGTGACGTCGATGCCCGCGAAATCCATGTCGTCCTCAACTGGACCGAAGAACTAAAACGGCTGGTGCCCACGAATGACTAGCCTTGACAGGTGAGCCATGAGGAGCCCAAGACCGATCGCTAAGCAAGCTCGGCGCAAGTGATGAGCGCCGAGTGGTCGAGCTCATCGAGTCGGGGATTCTCACCGTCGCGATCGGACAATAGTGGATCGGAAGTGGGCCAATCGATCGCGAGCCGCGTGTCGTTCCAGAGAATGCCGCCTTCTTCCTCCGGCCGATAGATGTCGGTCGTCTTGTACCAAACGTCCGCTTCGTCGGATAGAACGTAAAATCCGTGCGCAAACCCCGGCGGAACGTAGAGCTGCCGATGGTTGCTCGCGCTCAGTTGGCTTCCGACCCATTGGCCGAAACGCTCCGAGTCGGGGCGAATGTCCACCGCGACATCGAAGACTTCCCCTCGAACCACGCTGATGAGCTTTCCCTGGCGCCGCTGGAAGTGCAGCCCGCGCAGCACGTGCTTCGTCGAGTGGGAAAGATTGTCCTGGACGAAGCGCGCGTCGACGCCGGCGTCGCGGTATCGGCCTTCTCGAAAAGTCTCGACGAAGAACCCGCGCGCGTCCTCGTACCGTATGGGCTCGACGAGCAGAACCTCTGGTAGAGCTGTCGTCGTGACCTTCAAGATGAGCTGTCCTGTTCGACAATGGAGATCAAATATTGTCCGTACTCGCTCTCGGCGCGGGCCTCACCGAGCTCGCGGAGCGCCTTGGCTTCGATAAACCCCATGCGATAGGCGATTTCTTCCGGGCAACAAATCTTGAGCCCCTGGCGCTGTTCGATGGACTCGATGAACGTCGCGGCCTGGAGGAGCGACTCCTTGGTTCCGGTATCGAGCCATGCGTAACCGCGACCCAGAGTCTCGACATGTAGCTCGCCATCGTCCAGATAAAGTTGATTCAAATCCGTGATCTCGAGCTCGCCGCGCGCGGATGGTTTCAGCGCCGAGGCATAATCCACCACCCGCTCGTCGTAGAAATAGAGACCGGTGACGGCGAAGTTCGACGCGGGATTCTCGGGCTTTTCTTCGAGGCTCATGGCTTGGCCGTCCCCATCGAGTGTGACAACACCGTAGCGCTCCGGATCACGAACCCAGTACGCGAAGACGGTCGCCCCCGAGCGGCGCTCCGCCGCGGAGCGCAAGTGCTGCGTGAGCTCGTGACCGTAAAAAAGGTTGTCTCCGAGGATGAGTGCGGCGCCTTGGCCGTCGATGAAGTCAGTGCCGATGATGAAAGCTTGGGCTAAACCTTCTGGCTTCGGCTGTACGGCATAACGGATCTGAATGCCTAGCTGGCTTCCGTCGGCGAGCAAGTCCTCGAACAGCGGCTGATCGTGTGGGGTCGTAATGACGAGAATGTCCCGAATCCCGGCGAGCATCAGTGTGCTCAGCGGGAAATAGATCATGGGCTTGTCGTAGACGGGGAGGAGCTGTTTGCTCACCACCGTCGTCATGGGATAGAGACGGCTTCCCGAGCCTCCGGCGAGGATGATGCCTTTGGTTATCATCGCGGTCCTTGCCGTGTCGGCGACGGTCTTGCGCGATCGCCGGAAAAAGTCGCTCTAATGTCCGTCTTGGCTCGCGTCGCCGTAGGGACCCTCGATCTGAATGCCTCGAAGCGATTTGCGCTCCAAGTCGTTCTCTCCGCTGGGTAGTCCGTTCAATTTGAAGAAGTAGGCGATGATGTCGATATATTCTCGACGCTTGAGCCGGCCGGGGTTGTCCTCGGGCATGGTCGAGCGCACGAACTCCACGAAGTCGTTGACGGATTGTCCGGACCAGCCGTCCATGTAACCGCCGTCGCTGAACTCCTCGGGCTGGTGACACACCATGCACGCTTCGCCAAAAAACTTCTCGCCTCGTTCGGCCTGGGCGTCGGAATAGACGCCAGCTTGCACCGAGGCCGGGCCGTCCTGGTCCTGGGCCGTGAGCACTTGGGCCACGGCAACGATGACGGCAAAAACGGATAGGAAACAGAAAAGTCGCTTCATTCTTTGCTCCAACAGGTTCGCCCCGCGAAGAATAGCACACCCGGGGTCAGCAGAGCCTGCTCGCGGTTACTCGAGCAGGCTCTCGGCAACCTCCGAGAGCTCGACGATCTCGGTCGCGTCTTCCTCGAGCTGAGAGATGAGCCACTCACCATCGATGCGGGTCATGAGCACGTATTGCCGGGTTTGGGCGACACGGCGGTTGCCGAACGCCCGCCTTTCGCTGCTCTTCTGGAAATGAACCGCCTCGAGCACGACGAGCCTCACTTTGTCCTCAGCGGATCGCTCTGACGATTCGAGCTTATGGCTGACTCTCACGATGTTACCCTCGATGTCGCGGAAAGACTTCTTCTTGCCGCGCTCGAGCGCCTGGGCGTGTGCCTCGTCCCGATAAGCCCGAAACGCCGCGGCCATCGGTCCGAAATATTCAACCGCTTCCCGCACCGCGGTTGCGGCGGCGAAGATAATGAACAACCACAGGAGCTTCTTCACACGACAAGGTTACCTGTTCTATGTCGTTGTCGCTACGTGACGCGGCGCTCGAGCTCCTGCACGACGCCGTGGACATGGCGAGCCTGCTGCGAGAGCGGCTTCCGGGCGCTCGGCGGCTCGATTTTGGTGCGGCCTGCCGTGCTGTGTTAGCCTCGCGACGAGATGACCCGTTGGCTCCTCGCGCTCGTGGCTTTCGTTGGTGGCTGCCAGGCTCCGGATCCGTCGCCACCCTCGCTGCGGGAGCCGGCCCCAGACGTCACCGAGAGCCGGCCCCTGAAACAGGGGTTCACGCAAAGGCCGTCGCCAGATACGCCGGGTCTCCCGCCGCCGATACCGCCGCTTCTGGACAAGGCGGAGGCCGCCGCGGCGGCGGCCCGCGCCGAGGCGCTCGGCCCCGACGCTTTCCGCGCGGCCCAGCGTGAGCTAGATGTTCTCGTGAAGGCATTCGGGAAACGCTCCGATCCGGACGCCGCGGCCGGCATCCGGGAGCTCGCAACCGATCTTGCGCGGGACGGCAAACTCGCGTACCGGGACGTCGAGGTGCTCTACGCTGAATACTTGTTCCCGAACGTCACGGCCGAGGTAGACGCCAAGTACAAAGGCAAGCTCGTGCTTCTAGAGGGGACGGTCGCCCCGGCCAACATGAGAGACTTTGCGGACGGTTTCAAGCTCGTCGACCAAGATCCGTACGTCCACGACCCTCTGCTACTCGCAATCGACTACGAGCTCTCGTTCGTGGAATGCCGCCTCGCCCAGCCGTCAGATCAACCGTTACGTGATTGGCAGCCCGTACACCTCATCGTCGAGGTGATCGGCAAGCGCTACAGCGATTTGATGCTGCGGCGCTGCATAATCCTCTAACCTAAAACCCAAGACCAGGAAGCAGGTAGCCGAAAGCCGGTAGCAACCCGGATCGCGAAAACTAGTAGCCGAGGTTTCCGCGTATCCAGCGCTCGACGGCGTCCACTGTCTCACCCTTGCGCCGGGCGTAGTCTTCGATTTGGTCGCGTCCGATTTTGCCGACGCTGAAATAGTGGGCTTCGGGATGATTGAAGTAGAGACCGCTCACGGATGCCGCCGGGAGCATCGCGTAGGTCTCGGTCAAGCTCACGCCGGTCGCGCTCGCGGCAGAAAGGAGCTCGAACAAGAGCCCTTTTTCGCTGTGATCGGGCGATGCGGGATAGCCGGGCGCGGGACGGATGCCGCGATAGCGCTCGCGGACCAGTTCCTGTTTCGTGAGATTCTCGTCGCGACCGAATCCGCAGTCCTGCCGTGCCTGCTCGTGAACTTTTTCGGCGAGCGCTTCGGCGAGCCGGTCGGCGAGGGCTTTGACCATGATGGCGTGGTAGTCGTCGTTGTCGCACTCGTATTGCTTCGCGAGCGTGTCCGTGCCGAAGCCTGCGGTCACGACGAAGCCGCCCAAATAATCCGGATGGCCCACCGGAGCGAGAAAATCCGCGAGGGCGAGATAGGGTTTGTCGCTCTTCTTTTCCTGCTGCTGCCTCAACGTGTGGAAGCGCGCTTTTTCGACGGTGCGAGTCTCGTCTTCATAAACAATAATGTCGTCGTCGTCCCGGTTTGCAGGGAAAAACCCGTAGACCGCGCGCGCCGTGAGCTTGCCGCCCTCGACAATCTCGCCGAGCAACGTCTGGGCATTCTCGAATAACTCGCGGGCCGCCTCGCCGAGATCGGGTTTATCGAGAATGTCCGGATAGACTCCCCGAAGCTCCCAGGCGTTGAAAAAAGGCGTCCAGTCGATATAGTCGACGATGTCCGCGAGCGGCACGGGGTCGAGGACGCGGGTGCCGAGAAAATCGGGTTTTGCGATCGTCTCCGAAGTCCACGCGAGATCGGGCCTCCGATCGCGGACGGTCCCGTAGGCGAGAAGCTTCTGGTCGCGTTCCTCGAAGCTTTTCCGAAGACGTTCCTGCTCGCGGCGATTATCGGCGATGAACGCCGCACGCGCGTCGCTGCTCAGTAGACCGCTCACCGCGGTCACGGCCCGAGACGCGTCGAGCACGTGCAACGTATCCTGGCTGTAACGCGGCGCGATTTTTACGGCGGTGTGCATGCGCGACGTCGTGGCGCCACCGATGAGGAGAGATACTTCGAGATCGCGCCGCTCGAGCTCGGTGGCGACATGCACCATCTCGTCGAGCGACGGCGTGATGAGCCCCGAAAGCCCGATGAAATCGGCTCGTTCTTTCTCCGCGCAGTCGAGAATTTTCTCCGCCGGCACCATGACGCCGAGGTCGATGATCTCATAGCCGTTGCACGCGAGCACGACGCCGACGATGTTCTTGCCGATGTCGTGAACGTCGCCCTTGACGGTGGCCATGACGAGCTTCGCTTTGCTCTCCGTCCGGCCCGTCCGCTTTTTTTCTTCTTCCATGAACGGCTCGAGATAGGCGACGGCTTTTTTCATCACCCGCGCGCTCTTCACGACTTGGGGTAAGAACATCTTGCCCGCGCCGAACAGATCTCCGACGACGTTCATGCCGTCCATCAAGGGGCCTTCGATGACCTTCAACGGACGGTCGTATTTTTGCCGTGCCTCTTCGGCGTCGGCTTCGATGTGGTCCACGATCCCGCGGACGAGCGCATGCCTCAGCCGCTCTTCGATCGTGCCCTCGCGCCACGACTCGTCTTTTTCCTGTTTCTTGCCCGGGCCTGCATGGTCCTGAGCGAAGGTGATGAGCTTCTCGGTAGCTTCGGGATGGCGGTTGAAGAGCACGTCCTCGATGAGCTCTCGAAAATCGGGCTTGATCTCGTCATAGACGGTGAGCTGTCCCGCGTTAACGATACCCATATCGAGCCCGGCGCGGATCGCGTGGTAGAGAAATGCGGAGTTCATCGCTTCACGCACAAAGTCGTTGCCGCGAAACGAGAACGAAAGATTGCTGATGCCTCCCGAAATCTTGGCTCCGGGACATTTTTCGTGGATCTTGCTCGCGGCCTCGATGAAAGCGAGCGCGTAGCCGTTGTGCTCCTCCATCCCGGTCGCGACGGTGAGAACATTGGGGTCGAACACGATGTCCTGCGGCGGGAAACCGATCTCTTCGGTCAGGATGCGATAGGCGCGCTCGCAAATCGCAACCTTGCGATCCGTCTCCGTCGCTTGCCCTTGTTCGTCGAACGCCATCACGACGACTGCGGCGCCGTATCGACGAACGGTCCGCGCCTGCTCCGTAAAGACCTCCCCGCCTTCTTTGAGGCTCAGCGAGTTGACGATCCCTTTCCCTTGGAGGCAGCGCAGTCCCGCCTCGATCACCGAGAACTTGGAGCTGTCCACCATGATCGGCAGCCGCGCGATATCGGGCTCCGAGGCGATGAGGTTGAGAAACGTCGTCATCTCTTTTTCGGAGTCGAGGAGCCCTTCGTCCATGTTGACGTCGAGGATATTGGCGCCGCCTTCGACTTGATGGCGGGCGACCTCGAGAGCTTCTTCGAGCGCGCCGCTCTTGACGAGGCGGGCAAATTTTCGCGAGCCGGTGACGTTGGTTCTCTCGCCGATGAGGATGAAGTTCGAATCGGGGCGGATCGTCAATGGTTCGTAGCCCGATAGCTGGGTAAAGCTCGATCGCTCCGAGCGTGCATGCGGCGCGTATCGCGCGACGCCTTCGGCGATCGCGGCAATGTGCTCCGGGGTAGTACCGCAACAGCCGCCGGCGAAGTTGAGCCAGCCTTCGCTCGCGAACTCCGACAGCGCCCCTGCCATTTGCTCGGGACTCTCATCGTAGCCTCCGAAGGCGTTGGGAAGGCCGGCATTCGGGACGCAGGCGACGAAACGATCGGAGACCGTTGCGAGATCCTCGACATAGGGGCGCATCGTGGACGGCCCGAGCGCGCAGTTGATCCCCACCGCCAGGAGCGGCGCGTGCGAGACCGAGATCCAGAAGGCTTCGGGTGTCTGGCCCGAGAGGTTTCGTCCGCTCTCGTCGACGATGGTGACCGAGGCGATGACCGGGAGCAAGATGCCGCGCTCGTCGAACACCTGCTGGATTCCGGCGAGGGCAGCTTTGATGTTCAGCGTGTCGAAGGCAGTCTCCGCAAGCAGGAGGTCGGCGCCGCCATCGACGAGCCCGCGCGCTTGTTCGTGATACGCCTCTTTCAGTTGGTCGAACGTGATCCCGCGAAACGCCGGGTTGGTCACGTCGGGTGAAATCGAAGCCGTGCGGTTGGTCGGCCCCATCGACCCCGCGACGAAACGCGGTTTGTCGGGAGTTTTTTCAGTGGCGGCATCCGCGGCGCGGCGGGCGATCCTCGCGGCTTGCCGGTTGATCTCGTAGACGTAAGGCTCGAGATCGTAATCGGCCATGGCGATGGACGTGCCGTTGAAGCTATTGGTCTCGATGATGTCAGCGCCCACGTCGAGAAAGCGTTGGTGGATCTCCTCGATGATCTGCGGATTTGTGAGCGACAAGAGATCGTTGGCGCCTTTGAGAGATTTCGGGTGATCGCGAAAACTCTCGCCGCGATACCCGTCTTCGTCGAGGCCGTAGCTCTGGATCATCGTTCCCATGGCGCCGTCGAAGACGAGGATGCGCTCCTGGGCGAGCGCCTGAAGCTTTCCGAGTGCGGCCGAGACCTGTTTTTCTTTCATCGTTGTCGTTCTAAGTTGATAACAACTTCGCCCTCGCGACGCAAGCTTCGTGCGCGCAACGGTTTGGTTGGAGCATCCGGTGGCCCCTCCGTCGGGGCCAACGGGCGCCTTCCAGTGGATGGAACGGCCGTGATTATAGATCTTCAACGCCCAAAAGCATGGCCACAGAGACACAGCGCGGCGGAGCCGCAACCAAATTGGAGGACGGCTCCGCCGCGAGCGGTCAGCGGTCAGCATTCAGCGGTCAGCTCGTGGTGCTCGGCGCTTCGCGCCTCGGTCCCATTCTCAGTGTGCGCCGTCCCAATTCTTCGCCGCGGTGCCTCTTCTAACTGATTTACCCTCTTGCGGATCCGGCCGCAGCCGCTCAAATTCTTGCAAGAAATAGAAGCTTTTTCGGGTTAGTAGTACAGAGGCACAGCGCGGCGGAGCCGCAACCAAATTGGAGGACGGCTCCGCCGCGCTGTGTCTCTGTACTACTAACCCTGAAAAGCTTGTTTTGAGAAGAAGAAAAATCATGCGGCAGCAGCGTGGAGTTTATCGAGGGAGAGAGAGTTTGCGGTAAGTAATGCGGAGCAAAGTTGCTGACCGCGCTTTGTGAGTCTGTAGCGAAAAGTTTTGGGAATTTTTTTGACAAGACGGTGGGCTCGGAGGATGCGAATGAGCCGGGTGACGCGTCCGCTTAGCCGCCTGGTTTCGAGAGGGTCGTCCGAAGTCTTTGGAAAGAGCAAGGCACGGAGTTCCCTGTTGCGAAAGCCTCGCAGATGAAACTCTCCACGGGAAATAGCGGCGAGGAGTCGGGCGTCCAGAGCGTCCCAAGGGCGAAGAGCTCGGAGGGTGGAGCCATTCCATTGAGTTTTTTGGCTGACGCGAGCGAGGAGTCGACCGAGTGGGGTTGAGGTATCACAAGCGGCGAGAGCGTCGAGGTAGCGCTCATTGGAGTCCTGGGAGAGCTGGGCACGACGATGCAGGTCTGCGATGCCACGACGGAGCGGACGCCACTCGAGAGGGCCGTTGGGGTCGCCTTCCTTTGGCCGGTAGCAGCGCATACCCTCGGCACGCTGGATGGTTGTCTCCACACGGAGCACGGAACCTTGTTTGTCGTAGAGTTTGACGGAATTGAGGTCGAGGGCATGTTTGATACGCAGACCCTCGGGCCGGTCGCGAAATCGGCTGACGACTTCCCCTGAAAAGTCGGTTCGAATCCGTTTTCCGAGAAAGCGCATCACGTCGGGGCTCGAAAAGTTTGTGATCGCATGATGTACAAGAGCGGGATAGATCTCCGCGAGGCTAGAGCTGTTACGAAACGTGACGTCGGTGGCCCATTCGCTGCTGTAGACACTCCAGTAGTAGTCGAGGCCACTCGGCGGGAATAATTTGTCTTGCAATGGATTGACGAATCGACTCAGGCGATTCAGGATGTGAGGCCAGTTGGTTTTGAGCTGCTCATCGAGAAGCTGCTGTGCCGCGTGGGCATCTTCAACCCAGGTAAAGCAGTTTTCCCGGCGCCGATATTGAATGCCAGCCTTATCCATCTCAACGGCGAGCCATTCACGGCCGTTGACGTAGACCTGAACATTGAATGGAAACCAGCTTTGGATACGGGCATGCATGAAACCAAAAATAGGGTCCATGCAGTAGTGGTAAAAGTTTAGGCACTTTCTGAGGGATTGCACGAGCTCCAACCGCTTCTTCTGGCGGTTGCGACGTATGCTGAAGGTGATACAAGGTTCCACGCAGCTCAGCACTGCGATGAGACCACTGCGGACATTGTCTTGTTGTGCAATCTCGCGTGCGATGGCCTCCTTGTTCTTACGGGAAGACTCCAGATAGACGACCGGACGCTCGAGTCGCTCCGCCTGCTGATACAAGGCCTGCTTGAGCTCGGAGGTACGCTGCAGTGCGAACTCCGCGAACTCCTTCAGAAGGATTTTCTGGTAGGAAAGGTACTTACCCATGCCGTCCGTATAAGAAATGTGGCGTAGGGTTCCGCGGAACACCAACCGGTCGAATCCGCTCAGCACCCCTGTGATTCGATCCTCGTGACGTGATAAAAACTGTTTCACGGCGTCCTCCAGCGTGGGAAAGGGTTGTCGTGACATCTTCCTACTCTGGATGTGGCGCCGTGTCTACTTCACGCCCAGATTGTGCATCGAGCCCGCGTTGGGCTGACGTGGTGAGCGAGCCGACAGCGAAGAGTCAGGATGAAAGACTTTCGAGATCTAAAGGTTTGGGAGAAGGCCCATCAGCTAGTCAAGGGTTTGTACCAGGCCACCGGCCACTTCCCAACCGAAGAGAAGTTCGGCTTGACGGCTCAGATGCGCCGAGCGGCGGTTTCCATCCCGGCGAATATTGCTGAGGGCTGTGGACGCGGTTCAGACCGGGATATGGCCCGCTTTCTTCAAATGAGTATGGGCTCAGCAAGCGAGCTCGAATACGAACTGCTCCTTGCCCACGAGCTCGGGTTGCTCGATAGCCAAAGTCTTCAGGAGCTTGCCGAGCGAACCACCGAGGTCAAGCGTATGCTCGCCTCTCTCATCCGGAGGCTCAAATCCGGAGCTGACCGCTGAATGCTGACCGCTGACCGCTCGCGGCGGAGCCGTCCTCCAATTTGGTTGCGGCTCCGCCGCTGTGCCTCCGTGTCTCTGTGGCCATTTTTTGGTTTGGGTCGAACGGCCGTGATTGTGATAAGTTCCGGACCGCTTTGAAGATCCACAACCGCGTCGCGATCGGGCTTCTCGCCGGCGTCCTCGTCGGCGTCGTGGCCGGGCCGAGCGCGTCGGTCCTCGAGCCGCTCGGGACTTTGTTCATCAAGCTCATCCGCATGGTCATCGTTCCGCTCATTGCCTCGTCGCTCATCATGGCCATTGCGGGTCTCCCGGGCCGGTCCGCGCTCGGACGGATGGGTGTGCGTGCCTTCGGTTTCATCGTAATCAGCCTCTTTGTGGCCCTGTGTATCGGCATCGCGGTGGGCCACGTGATCCAGCCTGGGAAGATGCTCTCCTCGGAAGCACGGAGCGCGCTGCTCGAGGGCAAAGCCATCCCGGTCGTGGACTCCAATGCGCCGAAGCCATCTGTCGTCGATGCGATCGTCGATACGATTCTCGCTATTGTGCCGGACAACCCGGTGCGCGCAGCGGCGGAAGGCAACGTGCTGCAGATTCTGCTCGTGTCGATTTTGCTCGGTCTCGCCGCGAGCGCGCTTCCCGAAGATCGCCGCAAGCCGGTGGTCGAGCTTGCGAGAAGCCTCGCCGAGACGCTCTTCAAAGTGACAGGCTGGATCCTCGAGCTTGCGCCGTTCGGCATCTTCGGTCTCATGGCGGCGGTCGTGGGTCGCTCCGGTCTTTCGGTGCTCCTCAGCCTCTCGGCCTATGTCGGTGTCGTCGTGCTCGCACTGATATTGCATATCGTCTTCGTTTACGGCGTGATGCTTCGCGTCGTGGCGCGCCAGAGTCCGAAGCGTTTCGTCGATGCCGCTAAACCTCCTCTTCTCATTGCCTTCGCCACGTGCTCGACGGCCGCGGCACTGCCCGTTTCGCTGTCGACGATGCAGAAAGGGATGGGGATCTCCTCGCGCGTCGCGAGCTTTGTTATACCGCTCGGTGCGGCGATAGGCCGCGACGGAAGTGCCATGTACCAGGGGATCTCCGTGATGTTCATCGCGCAGGTCTACGGTGTCACGCTCGGCGCCCAGGATTTGGGGACGCTCATCTTTACCGCGATGCTATCGGCGCTCGCCGTCGCCTCCGTACCCGCCGCGAGCTTCGTGAACTTGACGATCATCCTCGCCGCGCTTGGGCTGCCTCTCGAAGGCGCCGCCCTCATCCTCGGCGTCGAGCGGCCGCTCGATATGGCGCGCTCGTCGACCAATCTCATCGGGCACCTCGTGAACGCGAGCTATGTCGCGGCCGCGGAAGGCGAGATCGACTCGACCGCGATTGAGGCCGACGAGGCCGTCGCGTGATGTTTCTGAACATCGCGCATTTAAATCCAAGCTAAGGGGTTTTGCCCCCACCTGTTCCATCAAATTCCTCATTTCCATACGCTTTTCCCTGGCAGTCTTCTTGCATCATTGAAAGCATGCGCACGCCGCGCGATACGCTCGTCCAGAAATCCTTGCCTCTCGTACGCCGCGTCGCGCTACAAGTCGCGAGCCGCCTGCCCATGCAAGTGGAGCTTTCCGATCTGACCCAGGCGGGGGTTCTCGGGCTACTCGATGCCGCGTCGAAATACGACGAGGCGAAGGGCGTTCGTTTCTCGACCTATGCTGAGCTGCGCATTCGAGGCTCCATCCTCGACGGCCTGCGTGAGCTCGATTGGGTGCCTCGCTCCGTGAGGCGTCGCCGGCGCGAGCTCGAAGCGGCGTCCGAGAGGCTCGAGGCGCGCTTGGGACGTTCGCCGAGTGAAACGGAGCTTGCCGCCGAGCTCGACCTCGCCGTCAGCGACCTCAGTCGTTCACAGCCGGCCGCCGAGATGGTGGAAAGCACCGACGAGCTCGACAGCCTTGTGCGCGATCCGAACGCGATCGATCCCCACGAAGTTTTGGCCCATCGCGAGCTATTCCGGATTCTCGTCGAGAGCCTCACCGAGAAGGAGCGGCTCGTGATGACGCTTTACTACTACGAAGACCTCACCATGAAAGGGGTGGGCGAGGTTCTCGGTGTGAACGAGTCTCGGGTCTCGCAGATTCACAAAAAAGCGGTGCGCACGTTGCGGAAACGTCTCGGCCGTCACCTCTTGTTTGCGAGCCTCGCACGGACGGCCTGAGGGCCCGCGCCGCGAGCTTGATAAGATGGCTCTCTGGAGGGCCACCATGCTCCACCATTTCGTACTCCTGCGGCTCAAGGCGGACATCACTCCGCAGCAAACCGACGCCTTCATCAACGAGGCGCGTGAAGTTCTCGGACCGATACCCGGCGTTCAGAACTTGCGCGTGGGATCCGGCTTGGGGGTGAAGTCCGAGCGATCGCATCCCATCGCACTCATCATGGATTTCGAGGACGAGGCGGCTCTAAAGGCGTACCAGGTGCATCCCCAGCACCAGCGATTCGTCAAGGAGATCGTGGGACCGATTCAGGACGACAAACAGGTCTACGACTACCGTTGCTGATTGAGAGTTCTTTGCCGATCGTCCGCAGCTCGAACTTATACATCCAATCACGGGTAGAACAGCGTGTGGGTCCTGGACTGCGGGTCGACGCTCTCTTCGATCATCGTGGCGAAGTGCCAACCATATTTTGCGAGAAATCCGAGAGGGGATAGACGGCGCTCCTGGAACGCGAAGCCCGGGAACAGCGCCGTCCGTGCAGCAAGAAATTGATGGCGCACGGTCTCGTTCTTGCGCTTCACCGCGCGAAGCGCCTTCGACTCGAGCTCCGTGAGGTGGTGCAGCAGCTTGCCGCGCGTCGATTTGACCGTCGGCACGAGGCTCGCGTCGACGGGGGCGAGATCGCGCTCGAGCGCGCGCGTGATGTCTTCAATGCAATTTCGAGCGCGCGTGAGATCTTCGTCGAGCTGTGGTGGGGTGTGTTGACGCAAGATGTCGTTCAGAATCGATTCGTCGTTTGATTTGAGCTCCACGAACGGGACGTCGTAGCGCTCGAGGAAGCGAGCTGGCGCGCGCTCGACGATCGTGAAGCTCGCACGTGACGCGATGAGCGGCATGACGACGCCGAAATGCTCGTAAAGGCCCCGGAGCTGGGCGAAATAGGCGATCTCGCTGGGGCCGGCGACATAGGCGAGCGTCGGAAGTAAAGTGTCCTGATAGATAGGCCGCAGTAATACGTTGGGGCTGAAACGGCTTGGCTCGTCCCGGAGCCGCCTTAGAACGTCCTCTTTCGACACAGTGTTTCCGTCCGCGGCGAGACGCATGCCGCCTTCCGACACGCCGATCGCGGTTCTGTCGGGATGCGCGTAGAAAAGATTCAGCTGTCCGTCTGTAGGGCTCGCCTGGACGTGATAACCGCGGGCGACGAGCTCTTCACTCGTCTTCCTGAGGATTGCGCTGCTTTCGGACCCCTCCTCGAGCTCGCGCTCAAAGAGCGCGGTGCCGATGGCCTTGAGCTCGGGGAGTGTCGGGTCGACGACGGCCAGCCCCGTCCCGCGCGTCATGCGGAGCAGCCATGCGCCGAAAGCATCGGCCATCGACCGCCCCGGGGCGTAGCTCGAGCGGAGAGACGTGAGCACGTCTTGTTTGAACTCGCTGTCGGCGAGCGCCTCGCCGGCCTCGTCGATCACGGCGCTGATCTCGGGCGCGAGCGCTAGCTGCCCAACCGACTGACGACCGTGCGCCAGAGGCGGCTCGTAGCGGAGGTCCAAGAGCTCGTTCCCGCGTGTGAGCATGGAGGTCTTTTGAACCTCGGCGAAATCGTGATCGTCTGCGTCCATCCAAAACAGCGGCACAACCCGTCTTTCGAGCCGTTGCTCGGCGAGGCCGGCGAGCCGCACGGCGGTGAGGGCTTTCGCGATCGTGTAGAGCGGCCCACCGAAAATTCCGACTTGTTGTCCGCTCACGACCACGAGCGCGCCATCGGAGAGTGCGTCGAGCGATGCGAGGGCAGATTCGTCGGCCCCCAGCGAGACATTGAGCTTTCGCAGTGGGCCGAGGGTGGCGCTCTTGCCCTCGAGCTTCGCCGCCACATCGCCCCACGCGGCCGCATCGAACGGATCGGCGGCGAAGAAAGGTGAAAGGGCGTCGAACTTGTTCAGGTAGTCGAGGAAGAGGGGCTTGTAAGAGGGCAACTTGCGGTAATCGAGAGTAGAAATGTGCGGCATGGAAATTCTCGGCGGCTCCAAGCTAGCGTAAGGCCCATCTATCATAGCGTTCTCAATGACGTGAGGCCAGGCTCGGGCGCGTTGACACCTGTTAAAAGGTTATGTTAGAGTAACTTAACTGTACATTGGGCAGGCGTGCCCGGCGGTTCTGACCAGAGATTCGAGCCGTACGACAGGAGAACCCCGTTGACGCAGCGTGGTGCCCAAATCCCGAAGAAGATCGACCGCTACGAGATCATCGAGGCGGTCGGTTTCGGTGCCATGGGAGCAGTCTACAAAGCCTTCGACCCGCTGATCAAGCGACCCGTCGCGGTGAAAACGTTGCGCGTCGATGTGCCGTCGCAGAGTCCTGATTACAAAGCTTTTCTCGAACGCTTTGCGACAGAGGCGCGCACCGCGGGCCGTTTGTCGCACCCGAACATCATCACTCTCTACGATGTCGGCCACACGGACGACCAGCTTCCCTGGCTTGCGATGGAGTTCATCGAGGGCGAGACCGTCGCCGACTTGCTCGAAGGTGAAAAGCTCCGCCCCGCAGTCGTCGTCGGTCTCGTCTCCCAGATCGGGAGCGCGCTCGACTACGCCCATGGCGAAGGTGTCATCCATCGCGACATCAAACCGTCCAACATTATTGTGTTTGGCGGCGAGAAAGTGAAAGTCGCGGATTTCGGGATCGCGAAGCTCATGGATGCCGATATGACGAACTCGGGCCTCATGCTTGGGACACCGAGCTACATGTCACCGGAGCAAGCGATGGGAGAGGATCTCGACGGCCGGAGCGACATTTTTTCGCTCGGTGTCGTTGCGTTCGAGATGCTCTCCGGACAGCAACCTTTTCCGGGCAACAACGTCACGTCGATCCTATACAAGCTTGTCCACGCCGATCCCGTCCGCCCGGACGATTTGGAAGTGTTGGGTCTTCTGCCCGACAAATGGCACGACGTTTTCTCGATAGTGCTCGCGAAAGAGGCGGACGAGCGTTTTTCCACGGCAGCGGAGTTCGTCGTGCACCTCGAACATTGCCTCGGGTCCTGGTTCGGTGGTCTCGAGGGCGAGACCATCGTCATGAAAGATGTTCGCTTCGACGCCGCCCCCGTTCGCTCGGTGTCGTCGACGCCGGTTGAACCGGTTGAGCCGGTTGAGCCGGTTGAGCCAGTTGAGCCAGTTGAGCCAGTTGAGCCAGTTGAGCCAGTTGAGCCAGTTGAGCCAGTTGAGCCAGTTGAGCCAGTTGAGCCAGTTGAGCCAGTTGAGCCAGTTGAGCCAGTTGAGCCAGTTGAGAATGCCTCGAGCGATACCGTGGTCCTATCCGTTGACGCGCTCGCCACCGAAAGCGCCCCCACCGCGGCCGGCCGAGACGAATCGCTCGAAGGCGTGACGATGACCCTCAGGCGTGATCGCACGCTCGTCGACGTGTCGGCGGATACGAACCGCGAGGCCCGACCGAGCGAGGAAGAAATCGGCGAGGACACGGTGCTCATGGCTCCGCGGGGTGACGTTGAAGCGACTTTGTACGCGGAAACCGAGCTGGACGAAACGCTCCGCGCCTTCGACGCGGCGGACGAAACCGTCATCCAAGGCCCGCCCGCCCGGACTGCCCGGACTGCTATTGCCAGGCTGCGTGCTTTGCCTCCCAGGCGGCTGGCTCTCGGAGCGGGGGTCTTCGTTGCGATGATTTTCGCTTTGTTCCTCATTTTTTCGGGCGGAGAGCCGATCCCGGACGCTGTGACCGCGTCGACGGCCGTCGAATCCGGTACGTTGACGGTGACGACGGAACCGGAGGGCGCTCTTGTCTTTCTCGACGGTGTGAAACGCGGCACCACGCCCCTCGAGCTCGAAGCACTCCCGTTTGGTGACTACGCGCTGAGAGTCGAACGATCGGGCTATCTTCCGGAAGAGCTCAGCGCCGCGTTGACGGGAGAAGAGCCTCTCGCGAACTTCGAACTGGTGCTGGTACCGGCGGCGCGCGGGTTGCCATCGACGGCCAGAGGGTCGGGACGACACCCACAGAAAAGTACGGGGTCCCTCCAGGGAACCGGGTCGTGCGCATTGAGCGTCGAGGCTATTTGCCGTGGGAAGACATTGATCGTCTGGCCCGATTGTGCGGACACCATGTCGACGCGATGTTGACGCGGGATGGTCGTGCCGCGCGTAACCCCTCCCCGTCGCCGACGACAAAAGCGCCGAAGGTCGCATCGGTCTCATCTGGGACGCTCGTCGAGCGCGGGGACTCTGGTGTTATCGATCCCAAATGTCTCGAGTGTAGAGCAGCCCCCTATCCAGAAGAGGCGCGGCGACGAGGAATGGAAGGGTTGGTCGAGCTGAGCTATGTCATCGACGAAAACGGCGCGGTCCAAGATGTCACGGTTCAAAAGTCGGGCGGCGAGATGTTCGACGCCAACGCGACCCGGGCAGTCCAAGAATGGCGCTATCAACCGGCGACCAAGAACGGGGTCCCTGTGAGGATACGCTGGATTCAGCGCTTTCGATTTCGACGGGGTAGGTAGACACTTTGCCCAAGCTCGTCGTCAACCCGACCTCCGGCAACAAGAAAGAGATCTCGATTGCTGCTCGAGTGATCTCGATTGGCTGTGATCCGTCGAATGATCTCGTCTTGTCGGACTCGATGGTCTCGCGCCGCCACGCGATTCTAGAGCAGCGCGACGATGTTTTCGTCCTGCGCGACAACGGCAGCGCTAACGGCACGCTGGTGAACGGCGACAAGGTGGATAGCGAGCACACTTTGCGAGACGGCGATCTCGTCGCGATCGGCTCCGCTCGTCTGCTCTTTCAACTCGACACTCCGCGAGGTTTGGGGGCCGCCGCGACCGATCCGCCCGCGGAGGACGGCGAGGCGAGCGCGAAAGCCGCGTCCGATGTGCGAAACGCCGAAGCGGACAAGGGTAGCCCGAGCGGGAAGTTGCGCTGCCCGTCCTGTGATGCGCCTGCGCTCACCAAAGATCGTTTTTGCCGGAAGTGCGGCGCGGAGCTAGCCAGAAAGCAGGTCGCCGTTTGTACCGCTTGCGGTCGCCGCGTACAGCTCCCTGCGGAGTTCTGCGGCCATTGTGGCCACGAGCTACCCGCTAAAGACAAGGTGTCGTCGCCGCACCCCGCCGATGCCGCGGAGCTCGATCTCAAGAACACCGATCCCGACCGGCCCGATAAACCCTGGAAACCGGGTGTGCGCGCCAAGAAGAACGAAGAGCCCGCTGGGTTCGGTGTTCGACTTGTCGCCGCGGTCGTGGACGGCATGATCTTGGGGACTCCTCTCTTTTTGACGACGTTGGTTTGGGGGACTTTTGCGTTGGGCGCCACGGATACCGGGCTTCGCTCCGTGCCTTCTTTCAGCCTCCCGCTCCTTGCGATCGCGTTTCCGATGCTCTGTCTCATCTATTTCGTTTTCTTCTGGGGGTATCGTGGAGCGACACCTGGCAAGAGCCTCCTCGCTATCGTCGTTGAATCGGAAGAGGGAGAAAGCCCGATCGGCTATCAACGCGCCGCGCTCAGAGCACTAGGCTACGTCGCAAGCTTCCTTATAATGGGATTGGGGTTCCTCCTGATCGCCTTTTCTGACGACAAACGCGGACTCCACGATCGCATCGCCGGCACCCGCGTGATGAGGAACCTTTGACGACACCAACGCGCTTACCACCGAACGAGCCGAATATCGAGACGTCGAAAATCGCAATCCCGAACACCGAGATGCCGAAAACCGCCATTGAAGACGAAGCCAAAGGCGAGGCCGTCAGGCCCGAGCCCGCAATCCCGTCCCGAGCCGCTGCTGTTCTCGAGCCTGACCCTGCCCTGTCGCGCGAGCCGAAGCAGGTAGAGAGCCCTCGTGACACACTCGACCCGCCTGAAGCAGGAGAGGATGCACCGCCAAAACAAGGCACGTTTCACTCGCTCGTCGAGCTGATTCACGACTTGGCCATCGCGGTCGTGGTCTGCGTGCTGCTAATCACTTATGTGGTTCAGGCGTTCAAAGTGCAGGGCACGAGTATGTCCCCGGAGCTTCAAGACGGCGAGCGGATTCTGGTCAACAAGTTCATGTATCACTTCAGCGATATCGCACGTGGAGATGTCGTGGTCTTTTGGTATCCGGAAGACCCAGAGCTGTCTTTCATCAAACGGGTAGTCGCGCTACCCGGTGAAACCGTCGAGATCAAAAGCGGGGACGTTTTCGTCGATGGGGTTCAGATCGACGAATCCTATGTAACGATCGCGCATGCCGACCGCAGGTCTCACCCGAGCCAAGAGATTCGCCCCGGACATTATTTCGTCTTGGGAGACAATCGGCGCGGAAGCAATGACAGCCGAAGCTGGGGCCTGGTGCCCGAGCGCTACATTTACGGCAAAGCCTTCGTGCGAATCTGGCCACTGATCGACGTCGGCCTGGTCCAGTAGTTATTGAACTCACATACGGTCTGGAACCGGGATTCCCATCAGCGCGAGCACCGTTTTGTGCTGACAGTGAAACAGCTGTACCACTAGAAGAAGCAGCACGCGCTTCGCTTCGTTCGGCTCGGTGGCGATCTTGAAGCGGTGGTAGAACCCGTTGAACTTTTGCGCGAGGCCCAAAGCGAATCGCGCCAAATGGGCGGGCTCTTCGGTGCGCAAGACCGTCTCCGTCATCGCTCGAAGCTCCATCGCTTCGTACATGACACTCCAAATCTCGTCCGCTTCCGCGGCGCCGAGGGTTTCGAAGCTCTCGGCCAACGTTTCTGGAAAAGTGATGTCCACGGACGAAGTGCTCATCTTCTGAAGGATCTTGGCGGCGCGCACCGCGGCGTATTGCAGATAGGGACCGCTGTCGCCATCGAAGCTCAAGGCTTCATCGAAATCGAAGGCGATGACCTTGTTCTTCGTGTACTTGACCATGAAGTAGCGTAGCGCTCCTCGGGCGATCGCCTTGGCGATGTCGCGTTGCTCGTCTCCTGTCAACTCGGGGTTTCTCTTGTCGACCTCGGCGCGCGCCTTGGCCTCGAGTGCGCCGAGCAGATCGTCCGCTTTCACGCCGAGACCTCTGCGTCCCGACACTTCGAGGTAAGGTTTCTTCTCTTCCTCGGGGCTTAGGGGGAAGCCGAGCTCGCGACAGGTCGCCGGTGTGAGAGCGACCATTTCGTAAGAAAAGTGATGGGAACGGTCTCGCGCACGTTCCGAAGCGAGCAAGGCGACGCCGCGCTGCACGATGTCTTGAAGGTAGGCTTGCCGAACGTCGATGACGTTGTAGACACTCTCGCCGTCACCGAAGCTCGGCGCGTCCTTCGCGCCGTTCGCCGTCGTCGACCACACCGTGTGCCCGTCGGGGTAGCGGTGAAAGGTCTCGTATTGGAAGTGGCGGTCGAGAAGCCCCAACTTCCACATTTGATAGGCGATGTCCTTGCCGACGTAAGTCACGGTTCCGTTCGAGCGCACGATGACTTTTTCGTCTTGTTCGCTCGCCTCCTCGCCTTGTGTGCCGAGGCCCATGATCCAGCAGCCTTCGTTCTTGCCTTTCGTCGCGAGCCGGATGGCTTTTTTTTCTTTGAGGAGCTCGTAGGCGCGTTCCCAGAAATGCAATTGAAGAATATCGCTCTCCCAAGGCAGAAGGTCGTAGCGGACGTCGATGCGCTCCATCGTCGCGAGGTGGTAGCGCACGATCGTCTCGGCGATCAGCTCGCCGAGGGGTCCTTCCGGGGCAGCGCCTTCTTCGATTGCCTTGAGCGTGTTCTCGCGAAGCTTCAGACGCTCACGATCCTCCGCGTAGAAACCGGAGACACGTGCATACAGATCCCAGCAAACGTAGTCGAAACGCCCTTCATCGGCTATGGCGCGCACGTCGTCGAGCGTTTTCTTCTCGATATGGAGAAAGCCGACCACGACGTCCGCGACCTGCGCGCCGGTATCGTCAATGTAGTTCTGCACTTCGACGTCGCGACCGCAGTACCGCAATACGCGCACGAAGCTGTCGCCGAGCGCCGCGTTTCTGAGATGGCCGATAT
The DNA here is from genome assembly GCA_965197495.1 of Candidatus Marinacidobacterales bacterium. Taxonomy (GTDB): domain Bacteria; phylum Acidobacteriota; class Vicinamibacteria; order Marinacidobacterales; family SMYC01; genus SMYC01. The sequence continues at coordinate 8,028,150 of OZ240210.1, read as the reverse complement.
GAGCGGCTTTGTTCGGATTGATGTTCGTGTGCTCGACGATCGTCTTTCCGTGCGTTTCGGGCTCGTCTCCGGCTCTCGGCGCGAGGAAGTCCTCGACGTAGCTTGCTCGGTCGAGGAAAACGTTGAGATAGCCCGCGCCCGCGATGTCGACGCGTTCCACACCTTGGACGCTTTCTAGAGCGGGGGCCAAGATCTCAGCGATCTTTCGCGGAGCCATTTTCGCGATCCGAGCGAGATCGAAAGCTACTGGAAAAGCTGCATCTCCCAAGCTCGATTTCGGCGGTCGCTCTTGCGCGATGTCGTCGATCAGAACGCCATAATTCTCTTGGACCGCGTCGCGGAGCGCTCGCCGCAGCTTTCGATGAACTCCTCCTTCGCTCATTAGCGGATTATACACAGGCGCAGAATGGCAGACGCCACTACCATCTAACTGCTCAGAAACGAGGATCTTGTTCACACTTTCGAACTTCGTCCAAGCGCAGCCTGTGGCCGCAACCAAAGGGGATGGCCACAGAGGCACAGCGCGGCGGAGCCGCAACCAAATTGGAGGACGGCTCCGCCGCGAGCGGTCAGCGGTCAGCATTCAGCGGTCAGCTCCGGATTCGAGCCTCCGGATGAGAGAGGCGAGCATACGCTTGACCTCGGTGGTTCGCTCGGCAAGCTCCTGAAGACTTTGGCTATCGAGCAACCCGAGCTCGTGGGCAAGGAGCAGTTCGTATTCGAGCTCGCTTGCTGAGCCCATACTCATTTGAAGAAAGCGGGCCATATCCCGGTCTGAACCGCGTCCACAGCCCTCAGCAATATTCGCCGGGATGGAAACCGCCGCTCGGCGCATCTGAGCCGTCAAGCCGAACTTCTCTTCGGTTGGGAAGTGGCCGGTGGCCTGGTACAAACCCTTGACTAGCTGATGGGCCTTCTCCCAAACCTTTAGATCTCGAAAGTCTTTCATCCTGACTCTTCGCTGTCGGCTCGCTCACCACGTCAGCCCAACGCGGGCTCGATGCACAATCTGGGCGTGAAGTAGACACGGCGCCACATCCAGAGTAGGAAGATGTCACGACAACCCTTTCCCACGCTGGAGGACGCCGTGAAACAGTTTTGCCTCTCCTGCCATTTCAGTGGATCCTCTCGAGGGTGAGACCGCCACAGTTTAGGTAGACGAGACTGATGAGAGCTTCGGCAGAGTGGAGTCCAAAGCTGCGGTGGCTCAGCAGCCGGATTTTGTTGTTCATTCCTTCGAGTCGGCCGTTGCTGAGTCTCCACGTGACCCACGCGATGACGCCATCGAAGTGGCTGCGGATCATCTTCGCCGCGCGTTTGACGGGCTCTATCCTCGAGCTCATAGCGCGCCGCAGCCATCCTCGGAGAAACTTCTTGGCCCATGTCTCGGTTTTGTAGGTGTAGAGGTCCATGAAGTCGTCGCGCAGAAGCATGGCGCGGTAGAGGCGACGATTAGCTCGCACCTGCTCGCGGAGCACCCGTTTGTCTTTCGCGCTGCGGTTGTGTTTGGCCTTGAGAAGGGGAAACTTGGTGTTTTTGAGGTTCCGCCGGGCAGTCCCTTTGAGCTCGCGCACCAGCTCGCGCCGGGTCTTATCCACGGCCTCGTTCAGATGCTTGACGATGTGGAAGCGGTCAAAGATCACCCGTGCCTGAGGAGCCTTTTTGCCGACGACAGTTATGTACGGCTCCCACATGTCCATGCTGACCGCTTCGAGCTCCGCGGCTCTTTGTGGTCCGAGCTTGCGGAAAAACCGCAGCAGCGTCTTGGCCTTGCGCTCCTTTCCCGCCCAGACGACCCGGCCGCTGAGATGGTCTATTACCACTGTTAACCCTAATCGCAAATAAACGTCACCGTGTCTGAGGTCTTTGGCCCCGTGAATAGCACCTTTTCCAGGTTCTGCATACACCGTGCAGAATCACCTATAGTGGCGGCGAGCGGGTGCCCCAGCACGAGCTTCTCGCCTGCGCCCAGTGCGGCTGTTTCGCGTTTTCGTGCTTCGAAGATTTTGCGATTAGGGTTAAGTACTTGTGGCGTTTGCGGTAGCTGATCTCGTCCATCCCAATCACCCGCAATCCATCGAGCTCGCGCCGCTCATCCCGCTGCTCGGCAACCACTCGCTGGATGATCCGTCGCACCGAACGCCACGTCACTCGGAAATAGTTCGCTACGGCGCTGACGTCCGTCCTCTGTGCCAGCCACGCTACCTCTTGTTCGAAGCTTTTGGTAAAGCGGCTTCCCTTGTCGGCCCAAGCGGTACGTGTCAACAACTTTGAGACACTCGCGAGCTGCATTTAGTGAGCCTCGATTAGCGTCGGGAGGCTCGTGGCGCCGGTGCGGTCCACATCTGCATCGATCGAGATCTCGTTTCGTGGAGCAGAAAAAGGGGGTACCCCAGGTATGGACGCCGCCGCGAGAGTGGCTTGTGCGGCATTCAGGAGCGTCGTTTTCTCCGTCGGCGGGTTGATCCAAGCCTGAGGAGGCAAAACGGGAGGTTGTGGCGTTCCGCGAACGAAGCGTTCGGGATGAGTCCGATGAGCTTCGAGAAGGATCTGGCGCCGAGCGGTGGTGAGCTGTTCGGCGCGACCATAGTGAACGTCGGCCGGCGTCATGAAGCCGATTCCTGAGTGCCGGTGCTCGTAGTTGTAGTAGTCGAAGAAACCGCCGCAGAACAGCCGGCCGTCTTCGGCGGAACCAAAACGGCTCGGAAACTGAGGGCAGTACTTCATCGTCTTGAACTGGGACTCGGAGTAGGGATTGTCGTTCGAGACATAAGGTCTGGAGTGGGTCTTGGTAACTCCGAGGTCAGCCAGGAGCAGAGCCACGGGCTTGCTTCTCATCGAGCTGCCACGGTCCGCGTGAAGGGTGAGCTGGTCGGGTTCAATGTCCTGCTTGCGACAGCTCTCGGCGATGAGGCGTTGCGCGAGCGCCGCACTTTCTCGGTGAGCCAGCATCCAGCCAACCACGTAGCGGGAGAAGATGTCGAGGATGACGTAGAGGTAGTAGTAGGTCCACTTGACGGGGCCACGAAGCTTCGTAATATCCCACGACCAAACCTGGTTGGGCGCTTCGGCCAGCAGCTCCGGCTTCGTGTAGTTCGGATGGCGCCGTTGGTTCCGGCGCTCTCGGACCTCGCCGTGCTCCTCCAAAATCCGATACATCGTGCGAATCGAGCAGAGGTAGGTTCCCTCGTCCAGAAGCGTGGCCCACACCTGGGCGGGCGCCTTGTCGACGAACCGCTCACAGTGCGAGGCCCCGAGGACTTCCTCGCGCTCAGTCTCGTCGAAGGCTCGGTGCGGCCGAGGACGCCGCTTCGGTTCGGGCGTCACCTGGCGCCTGCGATACAGCGTGGAACGAGCCACACCCAGAGCCTCGCAGGCTTCCGTCGTCTGCCCAATCTGCCCCGCCAGCTCCTCGGCCGCCACCATCAGTCGTTCTCGTAGCTGTCGAGTGGATTCAGGGGGATCCCCAGTAATTCGGAGGTTTTTTTTTGGTCTCCAACATTGTCTCCACCCGAGCCAGGCGACGTTGGAGCCGGGCGTTCTCGCGCTCGAGCTCCTTGACCCGTGGATCCTCGGCCTTTGCCTTCCGGCCTCGCTTTCTCGACGCCAACCCCGCTTTGGCGACCTCGTCACGTTGGCGGCGCCAACTCGATAAATGCGACGAGTACAGGCCCTCTCGACGCAGAAGAGCAGCAACGTCACCGTCACCCTTGCAGGCATCGGCCTCACGCACTATCCGCAGCTTGTACTCCGCGGTAAAGCGTCGACGCTTCGCTTGCTCGCTCACTTCGGGATCCGGGACCCCCGCCGCATCGCGGCCGGCGGGATCTCCAGTCGCCCTACGGGCTCCCTCCGATCCCGCCGAGGTCTCTCTCTCAATCAACATACTCATGCATTGATCCTCCTCCGCCCTCTACACTAATTTCAAGGGGCGAAGTGTCTCAGCGATGTTGGCACAGAGGGAAGGCACCTTTTCTCTGACCACTCCACACCGCCGACATACCACTCGTCGGATCGAGTAGCGAAGATAGGTCCGGACTCCGAACAGGTCCAAGTGCCGCCAGTAGCGATTGTAGCGATCTTTGTTCTTGCGGACCTTTCGTCCGCAAATCCCGCACAGAGGCTTCCTCCTCCGTGGTACTACATCCACCACCACTCTGGCTTTGTCCGCCTGGAAGTGGAAACCTCGGACCCACAGGCCTTGCAATCCGATGAGCTTGTTGACTAACGTAGTAACGCGCATCGCGGGAACGCTCTTTTCTCTTTCGGAAAAAAAGATTCTAGCGTTCTCGCCGATGCGCATCTACACATGGCTTACCCTCTCAACCCACGGGCCTCACCAAATGCCACTGCCCCTCAGCGGGAGACGAGGCTGTGGGAAACGCCCCCACGGTTCTGGTCGTTCAGACCTTGCTCACGACTGAGTTCTCTTCGAAGCCTGGAAGGGCGTTTTCCATAGCCTCCACTAATCGAGCCCCCCCTTCCTTATTCCATATGAATTAATGTCCCACTCGGGGATGGTTGAAATCCCTCGCCTTTAGGCGAAGCCTTTAGGAGGCTTGGGGTACGATCCCCAGGTGAAAGGATATCGTAAATCATCGCACACGACGTATCAGTTAAACTATCACTTCGTATTTATCACGAAGTACCGCAAGCCGGCCTTGAGAGGGGATGTAGCGGTTCGTCTCCGGGATCTCATCCGGGCGACTACCATGGCCACGACCAAATCCCGCTCTGGTGAGTGTCGAGAGCCAACGAGTTTTTCGAAACCGAGCTGTCTCATGGCACTGAGCACCGCGTCGACGTGGCCATGGTGCCGGGAGCCGTTCTCGACGATTTCGAAGGCGTCTTCGAGCGAAACGAGCTTTTGCCCCTTGAGTATGCGTCGGATGGCATCGACCTGCTCGCTCGGCAGTTTGGACAGGTTGGCAAGTGTGCGCTTGCGCGGTTTCTTGCTCTTGGCATCCCGATAGGACTCACGGAGCAAAACGGCGGGTTTGGAGTTGCGGTTGGGCACGATATCGATGTGCATGGCTACTATATACACTATATAGGCATATATAACAATAAAAAATACAATACAACATGGCTACCAATTGCAGGCAAAAATCACACCTCTAGCGCTGTAACTCCATGCGACTAAAGGTACTTTACCGAAGCGTGGGAGGGCTTACTGGGCAGAACTTCAGCTTAAAGCGGTGCGACTTGAATGATGTGCAGGTAGCGGGCAGCCGGAAGCAGCACCGGCCACGCACGAATCAGATAATGTGTTCGATGACCTTGACCGCGAGCTCGAATCGATTGAACGGCGGCAACACATAAGCACCGTCGGCGAGGTCTCGCGCGGCTCGCAAAGCATCGCGCGCGATATCCACGCCGGCTTGCTGGGCGGTTTCTTTCGTCGAGGCGCTCCTTAGCCGGTCGCGAATCTCCTGCGGGACGGCCATGCCGGGCACCTCGTTGTGGAGAAACTCGGCGTTGCGTGAGCTCACGAGCGGCAGGATGCCCACGAGCACGGGGATCCTGTAGCTCTCGATCGCTTCGAGAAACCGTTCGAGATAGCGCGCCTCGTAGACGGGCTGCGTCAAGCAATATTCCGCGCCCGCTTCCACTTTGTTCTGGAACTTCTGAATCTCGGCGTCGAAGTCGGTCGCTCCAGGGTTGACCCCGACACCGATGTGGAACGGTAGCGCAAGACCGAGAGGATTTCCCGAAAGATCGAGACCACGATTCAACCGTCCGAGGATCTTCGTGAGGCCCACGGAGTCGACGTCGAAGACCGCGGTGGCATATGGGTAATCTCCGAGCTTGGGGGGATCGCCTGTTACCGCGAGGATGTTGCGCAAGCCGAGTGACTGCGCCCCCAGCAGATCCGACTGGATGCCGATGAGGTTCCGGTCGCGGCATTGATAGTGAAGGATCGTCTCCAAGCCGACACGTTGCTCGAGAAGGACGGCGAAGCTCAGCGCGCTCATCCTGGCGCTCGCGCGCGGGCCGTCGCCGACATTGATGTAGTCGACCTCGTTCTCTTTCAGCCACTGCGCTTTCTCGAGGAAGAGTCCCGGGTCCGCGCCTTTGGGCGGATCCATCTCGACCGAGACGACGAATTTGCGCCCAAGGCTTCTCGCGAGACGTGATTTTTTCTCGCGCGGCACGGGCTCGCGCTCGACGCGCTCTTCGGCGGGGGCGACTTCGATTTGCTTTCGCGCGGGGCCGAGCGCGCGAACGACGCCGACCATCGCGCCGATATGGTCGGGCGCCGTGCCACAACAGCCGCCGAGAATCGTGGCACCAGCCTTCAAGAAACGCTTCGCATAATGGCCCATGTACTCGGGTGAGCTCAAGTAGATGACGCGTCCTTCGACAAGCTCGGGGAGACCGGCGTTCGGCTGCACGGAGATCGGAAGCTTCGTCGCGGTCGCAAGCCGCTCGACGACGCGCAGCATGAGCTCGGGACCGACGCTACAATTCGCGCCGATGGCGTCGATGTCGAGCTCCGAGAGCTTGCGGGCGACGTGCTCGGGCTTGGCGCCGAGCGGTGTCGATCCGTCGTCGCCGTAAGTCATCTGCGCGACGATCGCCAGATCGGGCGCCACCTCGCGCAGCGCGCGGATGGCGAGACCGAGCTCCCGCAGATCCGAGAACGTTTCGAGAATCGCGAAATCGACAGCGCCAGCGATCAATCCCTCGCTTTGCTCGCCAAAGCTCGCGAGCGCCTCCTCTTCGGAAATCGTTCCGATCGGCGCGATCGGTTTTCCGAGCGGACCGATGGAACCTGCAACGAGAACGGGCCCATCCTTATCCCCGATGGCGTCTCTCGCGACGGCCGCGCCCGCCTCGTTGATCTCACGGACGCGGTCTTTGAACCCGTGAGACTCGAGCTTGAAACGGTTGGCGCCATATGTGTTCGTCTCGAGGATGTCGACACCGACGCCGAGGTAGTCACGATGCACCGACCGGACGAGCTCGCGATTCGAGAGGTTGAGCTCGTCGAAACAGCGGTTGACCATCACGCCCTTGCCGTAGAGCGACGTGCCCATGGCGCCGTCGCAAACGAGCGGCGCCGATGATAGCCGCTTTCGGAAGGCGTCTCGTCCAAACGACGTCATACGCGCTCCTGCGCCGGCATGTCGCCCTCGTCGAGCCCCAGAATTCCCGTTTCGATGGAGAGACTCTGGTCATCGATATGGCTCGCCAGAATGCGCCGCGCTTCGCCGTAGCGCTCTCTCGGAACTTGAAGCCGCGCGTAGTCCTGCTCCATCAGGCCTGTTTCCTTCGTGACGATCAGAACGATGTCCGGCTGTTCGCGCCACCCCAAACGCCGCACTTTCGTATAAGGCACGAAGGAGCGGTCGAACCAGATGCCCGACTTGTAGAAACCAGGTTGAATTTGAAACGAGAGAGGAAAGGCGATCGTGTAGTAGATGGCCATCAGGCCCTGGGCCACGCTCGAGAGGATTGGCCTATCCAAAACGAAGAGGCTCAACGCCGTCATGCTCACCATGAAAAAACCGATGCCGATGCACATGTTGTAAAACCACGGCCGGGTGGGCCGCCACGTGAGCTCGGCGGTGGGCATGAGGCGCCGATATCGCGCGTAGCGAGCTAGAAAAAAGACGTTCCACACCGTAAAGAGCCCCGCGAGGCCGATAAAGGTCAAATCGAGAACACTGGACATAACTGGTCCCATTGTACAGCGCTGAAGGTTTGAACCTTCGCGTCTTTGAACCTTGACGCCTTTGCGTTACGCTTTTCTCTAGATCTCGCAGCCCGGACCCTAAAGCTCGCGAGGCCCCGCTTGCGGCACCTTCATCAAGCTCCGGTCGTGCTCGGAAGCATCGTCACCCAGCACGGGCTCTACGAACAGCCGCAGCGCGTCGCGGCGTCCATGCGCGATCAGCGCGTTCAAGTCGAGCCGCTCGTTTCCAATCTGCGCGCGGCCCGTCACTTCGAACGGGTTCAGTCGTTGCTTGTCGGGGCGGATCAGGAAAACAGGGAGGTCGGTATGTCTCGTCGCTTCGGCGAGATCGTCGCTCAAAGTTCGCCGCACCGACGCCTCGATGAACCGCTCGATCGCATTGCCGCCCGGGCGGTCGCTGGGAGCGCAGCCGGCGACATAGATGATTTGTTCGGCGCCCGCGGCCACGGCGTCCTGAACCGCGCTCGAGCCGGTTAGGAGGCTCCCGGCGAAGCGGTGAACCTCGCCCCCGAAGGTGGTATCGAGCGGAAGCTTGATCGGCACGGTCGGCACGAGGCCAACTGGGCTCAACGCCGCCATCAAAGCATCGAACAATAGCGGGCCACCGTCTTTGGCGAGATCGATCGTCTCCCGGCGCCGCGCTCGCCCCGCGCCGTTCGATGAAAGCTTTTTGAGAAAATGATCCTTCAAGAGCGCAAAAGAGACTTCGCGACCGCTATCGGTATCGAGAGCGTAGAAGACGAGCTCGCGAAAACCGAGCTGCCCGAGGCTTCCCGACAGAAGTTCTTGATAGGCGCCGCCGATATCCCTTCGCTCCCGTGGCCGATCGCCGGTCGACGCGCCCCGCACAGCTTGCCATAGCTTGGTCTCGACGAGCGCCGCGAGCGGCTCGAGGTCGTAGAGCTCGGGAAGCGAGGGCGCGCCACGTTGCCGCGCGAAGCTCGATAGCCACCACGCGACCCAAATCGCGCACAGCGCAGCGAGCGGGAGCACCATCACGCGGAGATAGACCGGCTCGGCGGCCTCTAACAGCGCGGGCAACCATTGCGCCCCGACCCCCGGGAGCGCCGTCTCCGCCCCCCCCAACAGAAGGCGGCCCAAGGCTTGAAGCGGAAGCGCGAGAACGGCCGCGAGCCCGAACAAAACCGGCGAGAGAAATGCGGCCAGTGCAACCAGAAGACAGGCAAGCATCTTCTTGTATAAGGGTCGCAAGCGCCATGGGTGTTCGCCACTGGCCCGGGCCAGCAGTCCCGCGTCTCCATGAAGTCGCTCTTCGGCATCGATGGAGCTGAAAACCGCGACGAGTGCCCCGGCGCCTTTGCCGAGGATCATGTCGACACGCACGCCGGCATTCTTGAGCGCGCTCATGACGCCTGCGAGATAGGCAGCCGACGTGCCTTCGCCGAGAAGAATCGCGGCTGTCCGTCGATGGGTGCTGAACTCGGAGAAGCTCGCCATGCGCGCCCATGATAAATCAGCGTAGCGCACCGTACTACTAATGCTATCCAGGTAAACCTGAAAGCTCGGCCGCTCCCCAAATCGTGTGCATGAGGCGCCTTAAGAATGCCCACAGAGACACAGAGTTTCGAAAACACTTACCATTTCCGCTGGGCGCGACGAGATCTTCCAGGGAGCTCACGACGTCACCGTCCGCCGGGATGACGCTGCTAGCAGCGTCGAACACAGAAGCATCAATAGAGCCCGCCGAGTGCTCTTCCTCGCTCTCGCTTTCGCTTTCTCTGTACTACTAACCCTGAAAAGCTTGTTTTGAGAAGAAGAAAAATCATGCGGCAGCAGCGTGGAGTTTATCGAGGGAGAGAGAGTTTGCGGTAAGTAATGCGGAGCAAAGTTGCTGACCGCGCTTTGTGAGTCTGTAGCGAAAAGTTTTGGGAACTTTTTGACAAGACGGTGGGCTCGGAGGATGCGAATGAGCCGGGTGACGCGTCCGCTTAGCCGCCTGGTTTCGAGAGGGTCGTCCGAAGTCTTTGGAAAGAGCAAGGCACGGAGTTCCCTGTTGCGAAAGCCTCGCAGATGAAACTCTCCACGGGAAATAGCGGCGAGGAGTCGGGCGTCCAGAGCGTCCCAAGGGCGAAGAGCTCGGAGGGTGGAGCTATTCCATTGAGTTTTTTGGCTGACGCGAGCGAGGAGTCGACCGAGTGGGGTTGAGGTATCACAAGCGGCGAGAGCGTCGAGGTAGCGCTCATTGGAGTCCTGGGAGAGCTGGGCACGACGATGCAGGTCTGCGATGCCACGACGGAGCGGACGCCACTCGAGAGGGCCGTTGGGGTCGCCTTCCTTTGGCCGGTAGCAGCGCATACCCTCGGCACGCTGGATGGTTGTCTCCACACGGAGCACGGAACCTTGTTTGTCGTAGAGTTTGACGGAATTGAGGTCGAGGGCATGTTTGATACGCAGACCCTCGGGCCGGTCGCGAAATCGGCTGACGACTTCCCCTGAAAAGTCGGTTCGAATCCGTTTTCCGAGAAAGCGCATCACGTCGGGGCTCGAAAAGTTTGTGATCGCATGATGTACAAGAGCGGGATAGATCTCCGCGAGGCTAGAGCTGTTACGAAACGTGACGTCGGTGGCCCATTCGCTGCTGTAGACACTCCAGTAGTAGTCGAGGCTACTCGGCGGGAATAATTTGTCTTGCAATGGATTGACGAATCGACTCAGGCGATTCAGGATGTGAGGCCAGTTGGTTTTGAGCTGCTCATCGAGAAGCTGCTGTGCCGCGTGGGCATCCTCAACCCAGGTAAAGCAGTTTTCCCGGCGCCGATATTGAATGCCAGCCTTATCCATCTCAACGGCGAGCCATTCACGGCCGTTGACGTAGACCTGAACATTGAATGGAAACCAGCTTTGGATACGGGCATGCATGAAACCAAAAATAGGGTCCATGCAGTAGTGGTAAAAGTTTAGGCACTTTCTGAGGAATTGCACGAGCTCCAACCGCTTCTTCTGGCGGTTGCGACGTATGCTGAAGGTGATACAAGGTTCCACGCAGCTCAGCGCTGCGATGAGACCACTGCGGACATTGTCTTGTTGTGCAATCTCGCGTGCGATGGCCTCCTTGTTCTTACGGGAAGACTCCAGATAGACGACCGGACGCTCGAGTCGCTCCGCCTGCTGATACAAGGCCTGCTTGAGCTCGGAGGTACGCTGCAGTGCGAACTCCGCGAACTCCTTCAGAAGGATTTTCTGGTAGGAAAGGTACTTACCCATGCCGTCCGTATAAGAAATGTGGCGTAGGGTTCCGCGGAACACCAACCGGTCGAATCCGCTCAGTACCCCTGTGATTCGATCCTCGTGACGTGATAAAAACTGTGGTTCTCCTGTCGTTTCGGGGGATCTGATTTGTGTTGGAGGGCATGGCCTATGGACGCTGCCGCGATTGTGGAAAACGCCGGAAACTCCGGGCGAGAGAGGCGTTTAGGGAAAGGTTGTGAGCACGTACAAACGTGGAGCGGCGTTTTCCACAATCGCTTGGAAAACGCTTCGCGTTTCCCACGAGCGCCCACAGGCCCCTCCTGATATATATACAAGAAAGACTGAGCGCGTGCGCTCCATCGCCTAAAGGCGATGGGTTCACGTCGCCGACTAAAGTCGGCTTGTCCTTGCCTCGTTTCACTACTCACTGACCTTGAAAGAATCGTCGTCCTGGGGCACGGCACCCTGCAACTCTATATACTTCGCTATCACCTCATCCGTCACGTTGCCCGTTGTCACCACGAAGTAACCCCGTGCCCGTAGGTGCCGACCCCAGAACTCCTTCCGCATCGTCCGTAAGTCGCGCATCAGACGATTCGACGTCTTACCCTTGATCAACTGCATCACTCGACTCGGCGACAAATTCGGCGGCACGCTCAGCAACAGGTGCACGTGCTCAGGCCGCACATGACCCTTCAGTATTTCTATCTGGTTCCGAGCACAGATCTCCCGGATCCTCGAACCGCAGTCGAAGCTGGCGACTAGCCTGTGGTGGCACACAACCACACTGCCCGAAATCCTGGGGGTGAGCGATGCCGACGAAGACGATCTCTATGCCGCCATGGACTGGGTTCTCAAACGCCAGGAGGTCATCGAAAAGAAACTCGCGGCGCGCCATCTCCAAAACGACGGCCTCGCGCTCTATGACCTAACCTCAAGCTACTTCGAGGGGGTGAGTTGTCCGCTGGCCAGGCTCGGATACAACCGTGACGGCAAGAAAGGCAAGCTGCAGGTCAACTACGGCCTGCTGACCAACGAACGCGGCATCCCCGTGTCGGTATCCGTCTTTGAGGGCAACACGGGCGATCCCAAAACGCTGTTGCCTCAGGTAGAAAATGCGCAAGAGCGGTTCGGCATCGAGCAGTTTGTGATGGTGGGCGACCGCGGAATGATCACCCAGACCCAGATCGACGAGTTACGGGAGATGGACGGTATCGACTGGATTACCGCTCTGCGTCCCGAACCGATTCGCAAGCTCATTAACGATGGGGTGATCCAGATGGGGCTATTCGACAGGCGGAACCTGTTTGAGTTGACGCACCCGGATTTCCCCAACGAGAGGCTGGTCGCTTGCCGCAATCCGGAGCTGGCCGAGAGGCGGCGTCACAAGCGTCGTGCTCTGCTCGAAGCAACCTGCAAAGAGCTGGAGAAGGTTTGTCGGATGGTCGAGCGGCGCCGTTTGCAGGGCAAGGAGGACATCCGTGCTGCAGTGAAAAAGCTCCTCAACAAGTACAAGGTCGGCAAGTACTATAGGCTCGACATCCGTGACGACGGTTTCGACTTCGAGCTAGACGAGACAACGATGGCTGCCGACGCCTCGCGCCTCGCCAACGGCAACTCTGAGCTCGCCAACAAACGGCTCCAGCGGTGGAAGCGACACATGGGGACGATCGTTAAGCAGTTGGAACGGATTCGCCAACGGATCGGGCGAGGTCAGCTGCATGGTAAAGATAAAATCGGTGTGCGGGTAGGCAAAGTTCTCAACAAGTACAAAGTCGGCAAGCACTTCAAGCTGGACATTCGCGACGACAGCTTTAGCTTCGAAATCGACGACACAAAGGTCACTACGGAAGCTGCCCTTGACGGCATCTACGTGATCCGCACCAGTCTTGCTGAGCAGCGGATGAAAACCGACGACACAGTGCGCAGCTACAAGTTGCTGACCCAGGTCGAGAGGGCGTTTCGTTCCTTCAAGAGCATGGACCTAAAGGTGCGGCCGATTCGTCACCGGCGCGAAAACCGAGTCCGGGCGCACATCTTCTTGTGCATGCTGGCCTACTACGTCCTGTGGCACATGATGGAGGTTTGGCGCCCGCTAGTATTCTCTGACGAGGAGCAGCAGGCGAAGGCCGAGCGTGACCCCGTCGCTCCGGCGCAACGCTCCGAGGCCGCCCTGCGCAAGATACACACCAAGAAGCTTGACGATGGGAGACCAGCTTCCAGCTTCCGCACGCTGCTGCGCCTTCTCAGCAACATCGTCCGAAACAAATGTCGGCGACCGGAAGCCGGACCCGACGAGCCCACCTTCGATGTCACGACAACTCCGGACTCGAAACAGCAGAGAGCCTACGACTTGCTCAAAGGTATCACCGTGTAGACAGAAGCCAGCACCATTGATTCCATCTATCTTATTGGATCAACACCGGATCTTGGTTTTTTCAGCAAGGAACTTCAGTTTAAGCTCGACGTGCGGTGTGTTACAAAGGAATCATGGGTTCGCTGAATCTCGTTGGTCTTCTCGTTCTTTGCGCGGCGACGGCGCTCGCGCAAGAGGAAGATCAACACATCCCCACGTTCACGATCGACGTCGAGATGGTGTCGGTCGCGATCGCCGTTCAAGACCGCGACGGCAACTTCGTGAGGGACCTCACCGCCGATCAGTTCAAAGTGTACGAGGACGGCGTCGAGCAGAAGATCGAGCTCTTTGCTTCGGGACTCGACGAGTCCTGGGTGGAGCTGCCTCCAGAGGTCAAGGACGAGCTCTCGGGCCGGCAAGTCATCGGGCTTATCCTGGACGCGAGCGGGAGCATGGAAGACGACATGCCCCTTTTGCAAAGCGCCGCCATCAAGTTCCTGATGAATATCCCCAAGACCGAGAACTTGTTCATCATGGATTTCGACGAGAACATACGTCTGTCGCGGTACTCGTCCGACGATCAACGGGTCATTGCCGATCGTATCTACGAGGTCGAGTCCGAGGGCTGGACGGCACTCTACGATGCGGTTGCGACTTTTCTCGAGCGTGTTTACGACCTTGATGGCCGCAAGACGCTCGTCATTTTCAGCGACGGCGTCGACTCGCGAAGCACCTTGGGCATCGGCGAGATCTACGAAATGGTGAAGCTTTCCAACGTCACGATGCACTCCATCCATTTCGCCGGAAGCTCCAGTGCGAGCCGCCGTTTCCAAGAGAGCCGTTTTCTGCGCCAACTCGCGCGCGAGACAGGGGGCACCTACGCGCAGGGCCAGTCGCTGAAGGGAATCGACGAGCTCTTCGACAAAATCCTCGATGAGCTCTTCAGCCAATACAACATCGCCTACCTATCCTCGAATGACGAGACCAACGGGAAGTACCGGAAGATCAAAGTCAAGGTCGATGTGGACGATGTCAAGATACGCCATCGCCGCGGCTATTTCGGCCCGGAGCCCCCACCAACGAACCAATAGCCCACAGCCCAGCTGAGCCCGTTTTGGAGCAAGATCAATGTTAAGAAAAGCGTAACGCAAAGGCGCAAAGACGCAAAGACGCGAAGAAAAAGAAAGAAAAGCCGCTTGCGCGGTATGAGACTTTCACTGCTCGAAGGCATTGGTTAGGTTGATTAGGCTCGCGCGCCACAGCCTGCGCAGTCCTTCATTTCTATCGCTCTCAGTGACATTCTGACGGCGCCCCTCGGTTCTGAGTTGGTCAGGGGCCAACAACTTAGCGACAAGAGCGTTTCCTCTCATCTTCTTTTCTTGCTTTTTCTTTGCGCCTTTGCGCCTTTGCGCTTAATGTTGATCTAGCTCTAACCCGTCAGAATTAGCTGCTAGGCAGCCTAGAGAGAGACTGGCGGGTGACGGGCGGTGACTGCTACGATACGGGTGTTATGAAATCCAAGTTCACGGTGCAAGATACGCAATATGAAGTCGTGCTCGAGAAGAAAGAGCGCAGCGAAGGTGACAAGTTCAACCCCTACGGCGCCACGGTCTCCGGGCAGCCCGGCGGCAACGTCGCGGGTACCTGCCGAATCACCGACGACGCTCTAAAGCTCGCGGAGGAGCGTACCAGCTCTGAAAACGTTTCCTCGGGCGATCTCCTCGCTCGAGCTTGTGGGAAGTCGCTCGCTTCGGAGCTCGTGATTCGAAAGCTCGAGCCGGATTTCTCTTTCGTGGTCGACCATCGCTGGCTCGGCTGAGTCGCGTAGTTCAAATCCTTGAACCTAATAGTGTTGCCGCACGACTGTGACGAAGTCCTCATGATCGAGCGCGTGCCGTGACGTATAATAAAGACGTAGGCAAACCAAACAGACTCAGGAAGCTACCACTTCGAAATCGCTGGGCCGGCGCCCTCGGGTAAACAGAACAGTCCCGGGGCGGTCAAAAAAAGGATGGCTGTGCCCCTGTACGAAGGCCAGTACGTGGCAACGCGTTGGCGGAGCCGCCGAACGTTGGCGGTCGGCGCTGTCAGTGTCATTGCGCTCTTCGCATGCCTGGGCGCGGCCGCGCAGTACGGCCTGCCAGAGCGCCTGCTGGGCTTTTCGGGAATGCTCGGCAAGCCCGGAGCACCAGCTAAGCCAGTTAGACCAGTCAAACCAGCTAAACCAGCTAATAACGAACCGCCACAAACATCGGGTTCCCCGCAAGACCTCTTCACGCTGCCGCAAGCGCTTCAGCAGCACCGGAACCCTGAGATTAGCGACCCACGTGTTCCTCGTGAGTTTTATTTCTCGCGCGCGGCCTATACCGGCTATTACCGTTTTCGGGACTATCGCAGCTGGAGCGTCGATTTTCCGAAGGCGGATCGGCAGTTCTTGATCGGGCTCCGGCGCCTCACGAATCTCGATGCGTTCGAGGCCGAGAATCCGGTGCGGCTCACCGACCCAGACCTCGGACGCTTTCCGTTCCTATATACGGTCGAGGTCGGCTATATGGCGCTCACCGCGCTCGAGGTCAAGGGGCTGAGGCGCTATCTCCAGGCGGGCGGCTTTCTCGTCGTCGATGATTTCTGGGGCACGTTCGAGTTCGAGAACTTCCAGAACCAGTTTCAGCGCATTCTTCCCGGATATCCGATTGTGGACCTCCCGCTCGATCATCCGATTTTCAGCTGCTTCTACGACGTGGACGAGATCATTCAAGTTCCCAACGTAGGTCAAGGTATGCAAGGTGGTCCGACGTGGGAGTCGGATGGCTATTATCCGGCCGTGAAAGGTGTTTTCGATGAGCACGGGCGGCTCATGGTCGTGATCAATTGGAACACGGACCTCGGAGACGCTTGGGAGTGGGCTGAAAATCCCTATTACCCGCTCAAGTTCTCGACTTATGCTTACCAAATGGGAGTAAATTTCATTATCTACGCAATGAGTCATTGATGGCATCTTGGTTCGAAAGCGTTTTCGAGTTTCTATTCAAGTACCGCCCGTTGCTCTTCGAGCGAGGCGAGCTCAGTCTCGGAGTCTCCTGGCCGATCATCCTGGCAGGCGTCGTGGCGGTGGTTCTCGCGGTGCCCACGGTGCTGCGTTATCGCGACGTGCGCGGCAAGAGCACCGCCCGCGATCGTCTCGTACTCACCGGTTTGAGGACGGCGGCATTGCTGCTCGTCTTGTTCTGCCTGTTCCGTCCTTCGCTCATCTTGTCGACGATCGTTCCGCAGCGGAGCTTTGTAGGCATTCTGCTCGATGACTCACGCAGCATGCAAATCGCGGATGTCGAGGGCGAGCCTCGCGGCGGTTTCATTCAGGAAACCTTTGGTCCTGAGGGGAGCGCGCTCGCGAAAGCGCTCTCCGACAAGTTCATGCTGCGTTTTTTCCGCTTCTCGGAGACAGCGCAACGCTTGAACGATCCCGCGGCTCTCGGCTTCGCAGGATCACGGACGCACCTAGCGCGCGCTCTCACCCGAAGCGCCGAAGAGCTTTCGAACGTTCCTCTCGCGGGCCTCGTCGTCATAAGCGACGGCGCCGATAATTCGAACGCGGCGATCAGCGATACTTTGCTCGAGCTTCAAGCGCAAAAAGTTCCGGTCTATACCGTCGGCCTCGGACGGGAGCGCTTTACGCGGGACATCGAAGTCTCTCGGGTCGAAGCTCCAAGGAGCGTTCTCGTAGACTCGTCACTCATCGTGGACGTCACGATCTCGCAGCGGGGCTTCAACGGCGAGACCGTCCGCCTCGACGTCGAGGATGACGGCCGTATCGTGAACTCGCGCGAGGTCGAGCTTTCCGCCGAGGCGACGACGGTGCGGATTCATTTCACCGCCGCGGATCCCGGAGCGCGTATATTCCGCTTCCGCGTTGCGACCGAAGAGGGTGAGATGGTCTCGCAGAACAATCAGCGCGACCAGCTCATCTATGTCGAAGATGAACGGCCCAAGATTTTGTACTTCGAAGGCGAGCCGCGCTTCGAGTTCGGCTTTATCCGCCGCGCGGTCGCGGATGACGAGAATCTGCAGGTCGTCTGTCTCAATCGCACCGCGGAGAACAAGTTCCTGCGGCTCGACATCGACGATTCCGAAGAGCTCGCGAGCGGCTTCCCCAAAACGCGCGAGGAGCTCTTCAAATATCGGGGCCTCATCCTGGGCAGTATCGAAGCGAGCCATTTCACGCATGACCAGCTCCGAATGATCGCGGACTTCGTCAGCCAGCGCGGCGGCGGTTTGCTCGTGCTCGGCGGCCGTCTCGCGCTCTCCGAGGGCGGCTATGCCGGAACACCGGTCGCGGACGTGCTTCCCGTCGTGCTCTCTCCGGCCAAAGAGCGCTCCGAAGCGGAGGAGCTCGCGGGCCCGGCTTTTTTCAGCACGCTCACGGTGAAGCCGACGCCGTTTGGGACGACCCATCCTGTCACGCAGTTCAGCCAGGAGCTCGATGCGAGCAGCGAACGTTGGGCGACCCTGCCGCCGCTATCGACGCTGAATGATGTGAGCGCCGTGACGCCTGGCGCGACCACGCTTCTGACAGGCTCGGGACCGGGGGTGGACGAGCAGCCCGTTCTTGTCTTCCAGCGCTACGGTCGGGGAAAGTCGATCGCCTTCACGGTCAACGATTCGTGGCAATGGCAGATGCATCACGACATGCCGCTCGAGGACATGACGCACGAGTTGCTCTGGCGAAAACTTCTGCGGTGGCTCGTGAGCTACGTTCCCCAACAAGTAGCGATAAGCGTCGAAAAACACCGCTATGCGCCCGGTGAGAGTGTCTCGCTGCTCGCCGAAGCCGATGACGACCGTTTCTTGAAAGTAAACAATGCCCAGGTCACGGCCACCGTGCGGACACCCTCGGGCGAGCGTTTCGACGTCCCGATGGAGTGGACGGTCGACAAGGACGGCGAGTATCGCGGAAATTTCTTGCCCAGGGAAAAGGGCATCTATGAAATCGACGTCTCGGCCATGCGCGACGGTGTCGAGCTCGGGACCGCGCGCGGCTTCACCGAGTCCCAAGACCTCGATGACGAGTACTTTCAGGCCGAGATGCGCACGCCTCTTTTGGAGCGCGTCGCGCACGAGACCGGTGGCCAGTTTTACACGCCGGCGACCGTCGCCCGTCTCCCAGAGGACATGACTTACGCCGAAGGCGGGATGACCGTGCGCGAGCACCGGGATCTCTGGGACATGCCCTTCATCTTCTTGATGCTCGTCGGCCTCGTCGGCTCGGAGTGGGGCTACCGAAAGCTCCGAGGCCTCGCATGATCGCGAGGGCGTTCGTCGTCGTCCTCATCTTGACATTGGCCGCCGTCGGGGCGGCTAACCAGACCTACCTCGTCATCATTTCGGGCCTCGGCGGCGAGGAGCGGTACCGCGAGAGGTTCCACCAATGGTCGCTCGCGATGCGTGAAGCGGCGCTAACGGACGCGGCCGTCCCCGAAGACAACGTTTTCTACCTCGCCGAGAAAGTCGAGCTTTCTCCCGAGCTCGTGCACGCGAAGTCGACCAAGGATAACGTCATCGCGATTTTCGAGAAAATCCAGACAAGAGTGCGTCCGGGCGACCAGCTCTATGTGCTGCTCATCGGTCACGGCAGCTTCCGCTCGGAGCAGTCGCGGTTCAATTTGCCCGGGCCGGATCTAACCGCCGAGGATTTCGCCGCGATCTTGAAGCCTTTTGGCGGGCAACAAATCGTTTTCGTCAATACGTCGAGCGCGAGTGGGAATTTTCTTCCCATTCTCTCGGGGCCCAATCGCATCGTAGCGACCGCGACGAAGAGCGGCTACGAGCGGAATGAATCGCAGTTTGGGCAGTATTTCGTAGAGGCCTATTCTGGAGACGGGGCGGACACCGACAAGAACGAGCGTGTGTCGGTGCTAGAAGCTTACACCTATGCCCGGATTCGCGTGAAGGGGTACTACGACGAAGAGAACATGCTTCAAACCGAGCATTCGATTCTCGACGGCAACGGGGACGGCGAGGGCGCTCATGAGCCTTCAGAGGACGAGGGCGATCTGGCGGGCACGGCTTATCTCATGGGTGACGCTGCGCTGGCCGAAGGGTTTAGTGATGTCGACCTGGCGGCGGATCCCGAGCTCGCGAAGCTCGTTGAGAAACGGCGTGAGCTCGAAGGGCGCGTCGTAGCGCTTCGGCAGCAGAAAGACTCGATGCCGGAAGATTTGTATATGCAAGAGCTCGAGCAGATGCTTTTGGAGCTGGCTCGGGTCACGGCCAGTATTGAGGAGAGGAGGCCGTGACCCGCTACCTGCTACCTGGTTCCGGCTACCTGCGTGTTTTTAGTGTTGTTCTCTTGCTATTTGGGGTTTTCGTTGGGACGGCGGGGGCTAGTCTCGAGGATGCTGAGTTGGCGCTTGGCGAGGGGCGTTATGACGACGCCATCGCGGCGTTCGAGGCGGCATCGGTCAGCATGCCGACGCCGCGTCTCTATCACGGATGGATCGAAGCGCTTCGGCTTACGGGCCAGAATGATGACGCGCTCGAACGCGTCGACGCCTTTATCGCGAAAGAGCCGGCCTCAGTAGAGCTCGAGAACGTGCGTGGCGAGATTCTTTACGGGACAGGGCGTATCGATGAAGCCCGTGCTGCCTTCGAGAAAGCGATTGCGGGGGGCGCGCGCAATCATCTGACGGCGGAGCTCAACCTCGCGATCCTTTACCGGGAGCAGGGCGACGTAGACGAGGCGCTCCGCCGTTTCGATGCGTTCATCGACGTCTACAACCGCAGCTCGTCGCTGCGCGCCGACCAGCTCGTCGCCGTGGGCGTCGCGTGCTGGTATCTCGGGGCGACGAACCCGCAGCTCTTCAAGGACGCCTTGAAAGCCCTCGACGAAGCGAAAGTGGCCGACCCCACGCCGATCGAGCCGACGATTTTCGCGGGGTCCTTGTTTCTCGAGAAATATAACAGCCCCGACGCCAGCTCGAGCTTCGAGGAAGCGCTCTCCATGAACGCGAACCATCCCGAAGCTCTTTTCGGCATGGCCAAAGTGAAGGCCTTCGCCGGCTCTCCCGAAGCGCTCACTTTGGCCGAGAAAGTGCTCGAAGTGAACCCGAATCACGTTGCGGCCCGTGCGTTTCTCGCCGAGCAGCATCTCGGGCTCGAGGATTACGGTAGCGCCAGAGAGGAAGCTGAAAAAGCCCTCGAAGTGAACCCGCTATCGCCCGATGCGCTCCCGATTCTGGCTGCGGCCGAGCTTTTGAGCGGCGACGAAGCCGGCTTCCGCACGGTCGAGGCGCGCGCCCTCGAACGGAACCCGCGCCACGCGGATTTCTACAACAAGCTCTCCGAGATCGCCGTCAACAATCGTCTTTACGAGCGCGCCGCGGATTTCGCCGCCAAGGCAGTGGAGCTCGATGAGCGCTCGTGGTGGGGCTACGGGCTTCTCGGCGTCAATCAGCTCCGGCTCGGCGATATCGAAGAAGGGACCAGAAATCTCGAGCTCTCCTTCAAAGGCGACCCCTACCACATCTGGAACAAGAACACGCTCGACCTTCTCGACACCTTCGTCGACTACGAAACGACGCCGACCGAGCGTTTTGAGATCTTCATCGAAGGTCAAGAATCCGATCTGCTCTCGGTCCACTACGCAAACGTTGCGGAAGAGGCCTACGAAAAACTGTCGAAGCTCTACCAATACGAGCCGCCCACGCCGATCCGGATCGAGGTCTTCCGGTCGCACGGCGACTTCTCGGTGCGCACGCTCGGGCTTCCCGGGCTCGGCGCGCTCGGCGTTTGCTTCGGCCTCGTGATTGCGGTCGATTCACCTTCCGCTCGCCCGAAGGGTCAGTTCAATTGGGCGTCGACGCTCTGGCACGAGCTCGCCCACACGGTGACGCTCGGCGTGACCGATCACAAAGTGCCTCGCTGGTTCTCGGAGGGTCTCTCCGTGCTCGAAGAGCGGCGCGCGCGCCCGGGTTGGGGTGACGACGTAAATCTCGGGTTTCTCGCGGCCTATCAGCGCGAGCGGCTACTGAAGGTTGCGGAGCTCAATAATGGCTTCATGCGTCCCACTTACCCGCAGCAGATCGGGATCTCTTACTATCAGGCGTCGCTCGTCTCGGAGCTCATCGAGCGCGACTTCGAGTTTCAAGCGATCCGCGACATGTTGGCGGCCTATCGTGAAGGTCTCTCGACGCCTGAAGTTTTCGAGAAAGTGCTCGGCCTGACGCTCGACGCGTTCGACACGCGCTTCGATGAATATTTGGCCGAGCGCTTCGACGCGATTGCCGCGACCCTTCGGCTCCCGCCCGAAGACGACGCGACTCCCGACTCGGTCGAGGAGCTCGCGACCCGCGCCGAAGAAGACGAGTTCGATTTCATCGCTCAGCTCGAGACCGGACGGCGCGCCCTCGAAGAGGGTGACATCGAAAAGGCCGAGAAGCTTCTCGAGCGTGCCAAGAAGCTCTTCCCCCAATATGCCGGCGAAGGCAACGCCTATTTAGCACTCGCGAAAATCCACGAGGATCGGGGTGACATCCGCCGTGCCGCCCAAGAGCTCGCGACCTTCGTCAACATCAACGAGAACCACTACGATGCCCATGTCATGCTCGCCGGGCTGTACGCGGATCTGGATGAGAAAGCGAAGGCCGCGGAGATCCTGAAGCGCGCACTCTATATCTACCCGTTCGAGCTCGAGGACCATAGAAAGCTCGCGGAGCTCTATCGCGAAGTGGGGCGGAAGGATGAGGTCATCGTCGAGCGCCGCGCGCTCCTCGCGCTCACGACGGACCGCGCGCAGGGACTCTATGAGCTCGCGCTCGCCTACCACGAGGCGGGGGACGACATCCGGGCGCGCCAGGAGCTTCTGAAAGCTCTCGAGCTCGCCCCGGCTTTCAAAGACGGCCTCGCGCTCTTGCTGAAGCTCTCACGTTCCGAGAAAGGCGACGGAGCGTGAAGAAAAAGAAATTGTTTCTCACGATCGCGGCTTCCGTCGTCATGGGCCTCGCGGTCCCGATCGCCGCGAGCCTCTTGCAAGGGTTCGACGTTCCCTATGACAACCACTCCTATAACGGGAAGTTCACCTTCGTCCGGGTAAAGTTCGAACCGACGCGATGGGGGCGAGGTCCGTATCAATGGGGGCTGGATCTCAAATGGAATCACGACTACCCCCGGGCCGAGCGGAATCTGATGACGATCCTGAAGCATCACACGTCGATCGCGCCCAATATGGGGAAGAGCAACATTTACGCGCTCGACGATCCCGAGCTGTTCCGCTATCCCTGGGCCTATCTCTGTGAGGTCGGGTTCTGGAATCCGACGGAGGCCGAAGCCGAAAGCCTGCGCACTTATTTGCTCAAAGGCGGGTTTCTCGTCGTCGACGATTTCATCACGGAATGGCAGTGGTACAACTACGTCGAGCAGATGCGCAAAGTGATGCCCGATTACCAGCTCGTGGAGCTGGACGTCTCGCATCCGATTTTCAATTCGTTCTTCTACATCGAAACGCTCGATTTCGAGCACCCCACCTTTCCCGGATACCAGCCCGTTTACTACGGCATCTTTGAAGACGACGATCCCAAAAAGCGGCTCATGGTGATTGCGAACTATAACCACGATATCGGCGACTATTGGGAATGGTCGGGAAGTGGCTGGGTACCCATCGATATCTCGAACGAGGCTTTCAAGCTCGGCGTCAACTACGTCGTTTACGGGCTGACGCACTAAAGGCCTGCTTATTGATGTCGGGATGAATAGAGTCCAAACTTAAAGAAAGGAAAGCTAGTCTTGGCTGAAGAAGAAAAAGTCGCTCTCGAATCCGAAGATGACATCGCCCTCGCGGACAAGCTGAAAGACGCCTATTCGAACGTGACGAGCGAGATCAAAAAGCTCATCGTGGGCCAGGAAGGCCCGATCGAGCAGGTGCTCTTGTCTCTATTCGTCGGCGGCAATTCCATCATCACAGGCGTTCCCGGCCTTGCGAAGACGATGATCGTGCACACCGTCGCCCAGGTCTTGGATCTCAAATTCGCTCGGATCCAGTTCACGCCGGATCTGATGCCGTCCGACATCACGGGCACCGACCTCGTGCAGGAAGATCCGAAAACGGGTAAGCGCGAGCTCGTCTTCATGCCCGGGCCCATCTTCAACAACATCGTGCTCGCCGACGAGATCAACCGGACCCCGCCCAAGACGCAATCGGCGCTTCTCGAAGCCATGCAGGAGCACCAGGTCACCATTCAAGGGCGCACCTATACGCTCGAAGAGCCTTTTTTCGTCTTCGCGACCCAGAACCCGATCGAGCTCGAAGGCACCTATCCGCTTCCCGAAGCACAGCTCGACCGCTTCATGTTCAACATTATTATTGATTACATGCCGGAAGAGGACGAAGTAGAGGTGGTGCGGAACACGACCGCGGTACAGGATATTAGCTTCGACAACGTCATCACCGGGGAAGACATCCTCGCCTTCCAAACGCTCGTGCGGCGCGTGCCGGTGGCGGAGTCGATCATGCGCTATGCGGTGCGCCTCGCACGGACGTCGCGGCCAGGGGAAGAGGGCGCTCCCGAGTTCGTCGAGAAGTGGGTCGAGTACGGTGCGAGCGTCCGGGCGGCGCAATACATCATCCTCGGCAGCAAGGCCCGGGCGATCATGGATGGGCGCTATCACGTGAGCTACGAGGACATTCGCGCCCTCGCGCCGCCGGTCTTTCGCCACCGCATCCTGATCAATTTCCACGCGCAGTCGGAGAAGATTTCTTCGGAGAAGATCCTCGACCAGCTTCTCGAGACGGTCGATGCTCCGAAATCGAGAATGTGATTTTCAGCATTCAGGGTTCAGCATTCAGCATTCAGGACTTTCGGATTTAGTAGGGCATGGCAGGAATTCAGCAAGATGGGCAAGATGGGGAACGGCTCGGGCAGTTTGTTGACCCTCATGTGCTTGGGCGCATCTCGAATTTGAAGTTGCTGGCGCGTAGTGTGGTGCAGGGGTTTATTAGCGGGCTTCATCGCTCGACTTATCTCGGGCGCTCGGTCGATTTCGCCGAACATCGGGCCTATATGCCGGGTGACGACATCCGTCAGATTGATTGGAAGCTCTTTGCGCGGACCGACCGCTTCTACGTGAAACAGTTCGAGGCGGATACGAATACGAGCCTGACGGTGCTCCTCGACATCTCGCGCTCGATGAACTTCGGGAGCGAAGGCATCACGAAGCTCGACTATGCGCGCTACCTCGCGGCGTCGCTCGCGGTGTTCTCGCAACAACAGCGCGATCGCATCGGCCTCGTCACCTTCGACGAGGACATCGTGGATTTCGTACCCCCTTCGGCGAAACATCTCGAGATCGTGCTTCACACCATCGATCGTCTGAAGTCCACCAAGGCGGGCGGCTACCGGAAGCCTTTGCAAAAAATCGCTGGGGCGATCCAGCGGCGGAGCATCGTCGTGCTCATTTCGGATCTCTATGACGACCCGGACGCCATCCTCGACGCCGTGAAGGGGTTGCGGTACAAAGGGAACGACCTCATCGTCTTCCACGTTCTCGACCCCGCCGAGCTCAGTTTTCCCTATGACGAGGCCGCGAACTATCGAGACCTCGAATCGGGTGAGGCTCAGCCGATTATTCCCGAATATTTGCGGGACGAGTATCGGAAGCTCGTGCAAGAGCACATCTTGCGCTTGACCCACACGCTCGGCGATAATCGGATCGATTATGCGCTCATGGACACATCCACACCGCTCGACTTCGCACTCTTTCATTTCCTTGCGAGCCGTGAACGGCTGACGCGGACGAGGTGAGCCCATGAGCTTTCTGACACCTTTTTTTTTCTCGGCGCGCTCGCGCTCGCGATCCCGGTCATCATCCATCTGACAAACCGTGAGAAGAAGGAAGTCGTCGACTTTCCCTCGCTCATGTTTCTCCGGCGCATCCCGTATCGGTCGGTGCGCCGGCAACGGCTCCGCCATTTGTTTCTCTTTGCGCTGCGCTGTCTCGCGCTGCTCCTCTTGATCTTGGCCTTCGCGCGCCCGTTTCTCGAATCGCCGACGGCAGCGAGTGCTTTGCCTTTGGGACCTCGTGAGGTGGTTTTCGTGCTCGATCACTCCTACAGCATGGGCTACGAGGACCGGCTCGAGCGCGCCAAAGACGACATACGCGGGCAGATTGGAACGCTTTCGCCCGACGAGCGCGCATCGTTCGTCGTCTTCTCGGATCGCGCGGAGATCTTGAATCAACCGACCTCCGACAAGGATCAGCTGAACGCGATCGTGAACGGCGTCACACTTTCGGCAAGAACGACGCGCTACGGCCCCGCCTTGAAGCTCGCGAAGAAGATTGTTGACGAATCGTCGCTGACGCGGAAGGAAGTCGTCCTGCTGTCCGATTTTCAGCGTCTCGGCTGGGAAGGCGATGAGGACGTTTGGTTCCCTGCGGATACGAGCTTCACGCCCATTGATGTCGGGAGCCCGACGTCCGACAATCTCGCGGTGACGGGTGTGATTCTCGAGCGCAACAAGACCGACAAGACCAAAAAGGCGTCATCCTCAGTGCGCGAGCGGCTCGTCGCTACCGCGCGTGTCACCTACAAGGCGCCGGACGGTGATCCGCCGCTCGAGACCAATATCAAACTGGAGCTCAACGGCCGCTCGCTCCAGTCGAAAAAACTCCAGCTCGCCCCGAACAGCTCGACCACGGTGAGCTTCGATCCGTTGACGCTCCCCGGTGGCGTCTCACGCGGGACGATTCAGCTCGACGCCGACAAACTCGAGATCGACAACGCCTATCACTTCGTGCTCTGGCCAGGGCAATCGTTGAACGTGCTTTCTCTCGACGGAAATCGTCGCAGAAGCCTGTACGTGGATCGCGCCTTGGCGATAGGCGATCGGCCGTCATTTCGCCTCGAGAGCAAACGGATGAGCCAGTTGGGCGCGGCCGATCTGGAGGGCCGCCATGTGGTGCTCTTGAACGACGTCGCCTCGATCGGGGCCGCTAGAGCGCGTCTTCTCGAGCGCTTCGTCTCCGAAGGCGGCGGTCTCATCGTAGCACTCGGGGAAGCGAGCGGGCGGAACAGTTTCACGGGAGACGCCGCGCTTCTTTTGCCGGCGCCGCCCGGAGGTTCGACCGATCGCGCTCGAGATTGGGGTGGGACATTGTCTTATTTGGATTACGGATCGCCGGTCTTCGACATCTTCGGAGCACCGCATAGTGGCGATTTCTCCGCGGCCAAATTTTTTCGCTACCGCACCTTCGAAGAGCCGATCGCAAGCGGCATACTCGCACGCTTCGATGATGGGGCCGTCGCGCTGGCCGAGAAGACCATCGGCGACGGTCGGGTGCTCGTGTGGACGTCGACGCTCGACACTTTCTGGAACGACTTGGCGCTGCAGCCCGTGTTTCTGCCTTTTCTTCACCAGCTCACGAAATATGCCGCCGGCTACGCGGAGGCCAACGCGTGGCACACGGTCGGCGATGTAGCGGATCTCGAGCAATTTTTCGCCAGGATGGGTGAGGACGTTGCGCCCGATGGAGAACGGAAAGTCGATCTCGTCGTCTCGGCGCCTTCCGGAACGCGCACGATCATCCCGCCGAGCGAAGAACGCGCGCTCTTGTCGCTTTCGGAGCGAGGATTCTACGAGCTTCGCCTGGCAGGGCGCGGCTCTGGGACGGCAGAGGCCATGGCGCTCGCGTCGAACTTGGATTTGACCGAGTCGGATCTCGCCAAGCTCGATCCGGAGGAGCTCGTCGCTTCGGTCACGTTTCGCGAGCTGAGCGACGACGCGGCTCCCGGCGCGGGCGAGACAGTGGCCGACCAAGAAGGACGGCAGGGCTATTGGTGGTATTTGCTCGTCGCGGCTTTTATTCTGCTCATGACGGAGACAATCCTTTCGAATCGCTTATCGCGGACTCGGACCGTGGTGGCTGGTGTCGGCTAAGCCGAGCTATACTAGTAAGTAGGCGTGAAGCGCCTGTGCTCAGCCTGAGGGGCGAACATTAGGCACTAACAGCTAGATGATTTTTCGGGGCTTAGGCAATGGAAATTTTCGAGACGTCGGGCTACCCGCAGTTACTTCGAGTCATCCGCTACGTGAGAAGCCGTTGGCGTATCCGGAACACGGTCAAAGGCATCGTCTTTCTTCTGCTCTTCGGGCTCGTGGCCTTCGCCATCTCCGCTTACGGGATGGAGTATTTCCGCTACAGCGCGTGGTCCGTCCGGCTCTTCCGCATCTTTACTTATCTGGCGCTCGTAGGGCTCGCTTTGCGGTTCCTCGTACGCCCTCTCGCAAAGCGGGTCACCCACGAACAAGTCGCACTCTATATCGAAGAACACGATCCTTCCTTGAAAGAGGCCCTCTCGAGCGCGCTCGAGGTGGGCGGGTCTTCTTTGAAGGATGGTGAGGACGGGACGAAGAAGGCTGATGCGAGCGTGTCGCCGGCTCTCATCGAGAAGCTCGTCGAGCAAACGGTGGAGCGCTGTGAGGCTATCGACTACGGGCACGCGATCGAGCAAGATGGTCTGAAGAAAAGCTCAGCCGTGTTCCTTGCTGTCGCGGTCGGCGGCATGATCGCGGTCCTGCTCAGCCCGAGCTTCTTGCGCTACGGTGCAGGGCTTCTTCTCAACCCGATGAGAAGCGCCCAAGCGGCGAGCCCTTACATGATCGTCGTCGAGCCGGGCGACGTCGGCGTCGCGCGCGGTGCGGATCAGCTCGTGACCGCGGAGCTTCGGGGGTTCGATGCCGCAGAGTCGGATATCGCCGTCAAGAGCGAAGGAGAGGACGAGTGGCGCCGTCTCCCAATGAGCTTCGACGACGAGACCGGACGCTATTCGTTCATGCTCTTCGATCTCGAGGATCCGACGGAATATTACGTCGAGGCCCATGGCGTCCGCTCAGATTTGTTTCGCGTGGATGTCTCGGATCTGCCTTACGTGCGGCGTATCGATCTCGAATACGAGTTTCCGAGCTATACCGGGCTCTCTCCGCAGCGCGTCGAGGACGGGGGCGACATCGCGGCGCTTCGAGGAACCAAAGTCCATCTGAGCATCGTGCCGACGGTCCGCGTCGCCGGTGGCGTGCTCGCGGTCGAAGAAAAGGATCCGGCGCCGCTCGAGCTCGGCGCGGACGGCAATTTGTCGGTGACGCTCGAGCTCGTCGAGGACGGCTTCTATCGCATCGATCTCGAATCCTTCGACGAAACGTTGCAGCCGGCATCTCCCGACTACGCCATCGAGCTTCTGTCGGACCAGCCGCCTTCGGTGACGATCGTGAAGCCCGGTAGGGATTTGAAAGTGAATCCCATCGAGGAAGTGTTCACCGAGATCAAAGGCGAAGACGATTACGGCCTGCGCCGCCTCGAGCTCGTCTTTTCGGTGAATGGCGGCGACGAGCAGATCGTCGCACTCTATGACGGCCGCGGGAAGAAAGAAATGATCGCGGGCTACACATTCTTCCTCGAAGATTACGAGCTCCAACCAGGCGATTTCATTTCCTATTACGCGCGCGCCAAAGATGTCGGCGGCCCGCAAGTGGCGATGACGGACATTTATTTCATCGAAGCGCGGCCCTTCGATCGCCAATACCGTCAAGCGCAGGGCGGCGGTGGCGGCGGCGGTGGCGGCGGCATGGAAGGCACGTTGTCCCTGCGACAGCGCGAGATCGTGGCGGCGACGTTCAAGCTCATTCGCGACAAGGACGAGTACAAAAAGCGGGACTGGGAAGAAAATCTCACAACGATAGCGCTCATGCAGGGCCGGCTTCGGGATCAAGTTACCAACTTGCTGCGCCGCATGGGAAATCGCGGCATTACGGGTCTGGCTGGCGAGTTCGCGACCATCAGCGAGTCTTTGAAAAAGGCCATCGATGAGATGGGCCCGGCCGAGGAGAGCTTGACGGCCAAGGACCCGGATAAGGCGATGCCGTTCGAGCAGCGGGCGCTACAACACCTGCAGCGGGCCGATGCCTTCTTTCGCGAAGT
This sequence comes from Candidatus Marinacidobacterales bacterium, assembly GCA_965197495.1. Lineage (GTDB taxonomy): Bacteria > Acidobacteriota > Vicinamibacteria > Marinacidobacterales > SMYC01 > SMYC01. Next base: position 7,998,922 of record OZ240210.1, on the reverse strand, counting down.
GCAGGTCTCCTTCCAACAGGGTGGCGGCGGTGGCGGCGGTCAGGCTGCAAGCGCCGAGGACCTCGCGGATCTCTTCGAGCTCGAGCTCGACAAGCTTCGGAATCAATACGAGACGGTGCAGCGCGGACAGCAGCAGAGTGTCGACAACGAAGTCGATGAAGCGCTCCAGCGGTTGCAAGAGCTTGCGCGCCGCCAGCAGCAGGAGAACGAGCGGATGCGCCGCCAGGCGAACCGCCTACGCAACCAAATGGGTGGCGGAGGAGGCATGAGCCAGCGCGAGCTTGCTGAGCAGACCGAAGAGCTCGCGCGCGAGCTCGAGCGCCTCGCCCGCGAGCATTCTTCTCCCGATCTAAAGGACACGGCGCGCCGCCTCGAGCAGGCGGCCAACGACATGAGGCGCGCAGGCGCGCGCGGCGACGACGGCGCGCTCGCCGAAGGTCTGGCCGCGCTCGACAAGCTCAAAGACGCCCGCCGTTTGCTCGACAAGAACCGGTCGGTAAGGCTCGAGCGCGATATGGATGATGCGGCGGAACAAGTGGAGCGCCTGAAGGCGCAGCAAGAGCGCATCCAGTCCGAGGTGAGCAAGCTCCGTGTGGAAGGCCAGGGAAGCGGTGAGCGACTCCAGCGCATCTTCGAGCGCAAAGATGAGCTTGCCGAGCAAGTTGCAAATCTGGAGTCCCAGCTCGATCGCATGGCGCGGGACTCGCGTAGCGAACAAAAAGAGGCGTCGCGCAAAATCCAGGAGGCGGCCAACTCGATTCGCGATACGAAGCTCAAGGAGAAGATCCGCTACAGCAAAGGTGTCGTTCAGGGACGCTCGGGACAATATGCCGATAACTTCGAGACCGTCATCGGCGAGGACATCGAATCGCTTCGCGATCGCCTCGGTGAAGCGCGGGACGCGATCGGCAAGTCCGAGGCAGACAAAGTCGCCGAGGCGATCAACCAGACGCGCGACCTCGTGCGGAACCTCGAGTCGCTTTCCGAGCGCATCCGGGAGCGCCGCGAGGCCGAGCAGGGCGAACGAGACCAACAGGACGGGCGGCTAGCTCGTCGCGGCGAACAGCCCGGAGAGCAGGGTCAAGAGGGGCAGCAACAAGGACAGGAGGGTCAACAGGGCCAACAGGGCCAAGAGGGTCAACAGGGGCAGCAGGGCCAAGAGGGGCAGCAGAGTCAACAGGGTCAAGGAAGGCAGGGGCGTGCGTCCGGGCCGAGCGCGATTGGGCCAGGCGCCCAGACCGGTGGCGGCAGCTACCAGCCCGGACAATTCTCGACGGAGGAGCTCCGGCAGCTGCGCCGTGAGTTCCGCGAGCGCGTGTCGGATGCCGAGGCCCTGCGGCAGGACCTCGCGCGCCAGCAGCTCGACGTGCCCGACCTCGGTGAGATCATCCGCCGGATGGAAGAGTTCGATAAAAAGCAGATCTACTTGAACCCCCTCGGTCTCGAGCAGCTCGAAGAAGAGGTGTTGACGGAGCTCAAGCAGTTCGAGTACTGGTTACGGCGCGAGCTCGAGGGTCTCGCGGAAGGCGAGCTCTACGTCGCCGGCTCGGACCAAGTTCCCGCGGGGTACCGGAATCTCGTCGAGGAATATTTTCGGGCGCTTTCCCGAGAACCGTAAGCCACCTGGCGGGAGCCGGGCCGGGATGCTAGGCTAGTTGCAAGCGTCTTCCAAAAAAATCGGGGGTCCCTATGCCGAGAATCGTGTCGGTTCTGTTCGTCGCTGTGCTTTTTTTGGCCTGGTCTGCCCCGGCCTCGCCTGGCGAGCAGTCGCTCGGCGAGCTTGCGCGCAAGGAGCGTGAGCGCCGTGACGAAAACAAAGCCCGAGGCGTCGCCGCGCGGGAGTTCGCAGAGGCGGAGATCTTCGGGGAAGAAGAGGACACCGATGCCGCGGAAGGTGAAGATGCTGCCGCCGCCGTCACTGAGGACGACGACGACGACAACGACGGCGTTCCGGAAGGCGCTAAGAGCCTCAGCTCGGCAGGCCTCGATGCCGCCCTAGACGATCCCGAATCCGTCACCCCGGAAGACGAGAGTCGCGATCGCAAGCGACGCGAAGCCGATTTCCGAAGGCGCTATCAGGCCGCGAAACGACGTGTGGCCGTTGCCCACGAGCGCAAGCAAATCCTCGATGGTATTCACGTCGTCGAGGGGCTCCAATATGTCGACGAGAACGGGAATACGGTCATCGAATCTCTCGATCACTTGCGCCGCCTCATTCAGGAGGCCGACCAGGAGCGACAGGCTGCCGTGGAGGCGGTGAAGGCGCTCGAAGAAGAGGCGCATCGGCAGAGCTATCCGAAAGGATGGTTACGCTAGCCTTAGACCCAGCGTTGATCAAGCCTCGATCAAGCTTCCTGCCTCAACGACGCTTCCGTCCAAAACGCGCGCTCCATCGCCTACGACCGCGCCGAGCCGGTCGAGCTCCGGGTGCACGCGCTTTCCTTTGACGTCGATCGTGAGTTCGCGACCCGAAGCGCTCGAGAGCTTCGCCCCCTTGCCGATCTCGACGCCCTCGCCGAGCACGGAGTCGAGCACGGTGGCGCCCGCGGCGATATGCACGTCGTCGAAAAGAGCGCTGCCTTCGACGAGAGCGCCGTTACCGACCGAACATCCGGCCCCAATCGTGGTCGGGCCCATCAGGCGCACCCCGTCGCCGAGCCGTACGCCGTCTCCGAGCCTGATAGGACCTTCGAGGTGCACGTTCTTTCCGAAGCTCACGAAGCCCACGAAGCCGTCACCATCAGTGCGCGCTCTCGCGGCCTCGTGTCCCGTCTCCACGATACCGAGATCTTTCGCGCGCTTCGGGTCCGCCCAGATGTGACGTATGGCCGTCAGGACGTCCCATCCATAGGTCAAGGGCAACCACCACTGGGTGATAGCCTGCCGCCGAACCTTCGAGTCGCGTACGAGTCTCAGGATGAAATCGGGAAGCTCCAGCTCGCCGCGCGGGCTCAAGGGGAGATCGTCCAGTAGCTTCAAGTCGGCATACTCGATGCAATAGCCCCCGACGCTGCAGAGCGCGCCCGGCTCGGAGTTTGGTGGCTTTTCCACGATGTCGACGACGGCGTCGAGCTCGCAACGGACCACCGCACGGTTTTGAGGGTCCGGCGCCTGGGTCACGAGAAGCCCACGCCCGCCTTCGAGAAGCGCTTTCAGATCGGCGTGATGATAAAAATCGTCCCCGTTGAGCACGAGGCTTCTCTCGGAGATATAGGGACGAGCGGCGAGCACCGCATCGGCGGTGCCGCGTTGAGTACGTTGCTCGGCGTAACGCAAACGGATACCGCGATGCTCGTTTCCGAAACGGGCCTCGATTTGGTCACGACGGTAGCCCACCACGAGGATGGCTTCGTCGACCAGACCGGCCAATTGACCGAGCTGATGCTCGAGAAGCGGCTTGTCCCAAACGGGGATCAGGGGTTTCGGGCGTGTGCGGGTGAGTGGATAGGTACGAGTCGATCGGCCCGCGGCGAGGATCACGGCTTGCATAGTCTCGAGAGACGATCGTACCACGCTCGCCCTCTTGGTCATGTTCACCCTCTTGATCATGTTAGATAAGACAACTCGTATCGGGGTACACTAAACGTGAGATCGAGACGAGCATGAGCAGCCTGATTGCCGAGCGCGCTCCAGCGAATCTGCAAGTCGTGGATTTGTGTCGCGTTCGGCCTTACGAGCTTCGTAGCCTGTGGGATCGAGAGGCGCGGCTCTGGCGCGAGCGTTTCGACTGGGATGTGTCGACCGCTATGTCCGCCCTCGAACGAGCGGTCGATCGTGGCGGGCTCGTCGGCAAAGCTATCCGATGCGATGGCGTGACAGCCGCCTATGCCTACTATGTCGTCGAAGGCGATCGTGGCGTGATCTCCGGGCTCGGGGTTTCTCCGGCCTTTCGGGATTCCGAGATCGGACGCATGATGCTCCATGCGATTTTCGAAGACTTGTACCGCCGCAGAGTGCGTCGTATCGAGACCCAATTCGTTTGCTTCGATGCCCCGTGGCTCGCCGAATGCTTCGAAGCCGAAGGGTTTCAAACCTTTTGGCGCGATTTCCTTCGAAGGACGGTGTCGCGCGTGCACCCCGATGCGGGCTCCTCGAGCCGCGTGGTGCTGCTGCCCTGGACGGCGTGGAACTTGTCGGAGATGGCTGCGCTGATGGAGCGAGCGCATCGAGGCGGCGCCGACGCAGAGATGAACGAGCTCTATCGTTCGAGCTCCGGTTGCCGTCTTCTGCTCAACAATATCGTGCGCCAGCGCGGCTGCGGGAAGGCTCTAGCCGAAGTATCCACCGTGGCACGCGAGCCGTCGACCGATGCGGCCGCGGGCTTCGCTATCGTCACCGAGATCGCCAAGGGGCATGGCCATCTTGCTCAAGTGGCGGTGGACCCGACCTTTCAGCGGCAAGGCGTCGGACGTTTGCTTCTTCGGAATACCCTCGATCGACTCGCGGCCATCGGGATCCGAACCTTGTCACTCATGGTCAGCCGCGACAACGATCGCGCCCTACGCCTCTACCGTGCTCTGGGCTTCGACTCGACGTATCGGTTTCCGGTCTTCAGCCTGGAGCGCTGATAGACGCCAGGCGCCCGCTCACCGCCTCACCGGGTGAGCACTTCGATTTCTGAGAGCGCGGGCGGTCTCCCGTCGATCCCACGAATTCGGAGTCTCAGCCGCGTCGTGTCGAAAGGTACTAGAGAGATCGTCTGGGTTCCGTTCAGAGGAGTCTCGATCAAGCCTTCGATGAGCGCGGCCACCGCGGGCCAGTCTGGTGGCTCGGCGCCGCGTGTCCCCGGTCGTCCATTAGCGGCGTCGAAGAACACTTCGAACGCGACGACGGGCGTGCGCGGCACCGGCCCGTAGTGAAAGCGAAGTCCTACCACTTCAGTGAGCTCTTCGAGCTCCACCTCGAGCTCGAGGATCGTCTCTTTAGCTTCGAAGGGCTCGGTCGTGACGCGGTCGAAGAGCGCGTCGATACTTCCCGAGGCTGGAACGCTCTCGAGAGCGGGCGCCGCCTCCGCACTGAGCTTCGATCGAGTGGCATCCGGAAGGACCTCGAAAACGATATCGGTTCCGAAATCTCGGACGGGGAGGAGAGCTTCCCGTTGCGCCTCGATACCGCTCAGAAGTCTCAGGAGCGCCGGTTTGCGAAAGGCGCCTAGATGCAGCACGACGTAGCGCACTTCGAGGTGTCGGAGTGTGGCGATGGCGTCGGGGGAGGGGAATCGTCCGAGCGCTACTTTCAGCCATTGATGGGAGATTGGGATGAAGCCGCTGTCTCCGTTCAGCATGGGCCGAAAGTTGTGATGCCGTGCCCAGAACATATAACGCGTGTCCACTACTTTGAACGGAAGTTCGACGATCGGACCCGGCTCGGCATCGCGCAGCCATTTATAGACTTCCGGCGGCGCGTCGCGATGAGGCTCGAGCCGGTAAGGGAGCGCCGTGGACTCGACCACGAAGAAGACGAGGATGGCCCCGAATACGGTTTTGCGACGGCCGAAGCCTTCGAGAAGCCACGCGAGGCCGTAGGCGGAGAATACGGACAAGCTCAATAACGGCAGAAGGCTGAAGCGCGTGAGCGCGCGCAATCCTCGAAAAAAGACGACATGCTCATAGAGAAACGGATGGATGGGAGTGGCAGGCCCGAGCGACAAAATGACACCCGTGAGAAAGATGGCCGCGTAGCAAACGCCGATGGGGCGCCGTCCCTTTTTCTTGACGAATGTCCACAAGCCCGTGCCGCCCAGGACGATCAAAGTGAAGCCAGGGAAGAGAAAATCGGTGCGTCCCTTCGGGCTCGTCCAGGCTTCCGTGATCGTGCGGTAGAGATGGCTCGAAGAGGCCAGATAGGCTTGGGGCGTCGCGGAGAGAGAGCCGAGACCGGACAGGTCCCACTCGACGCCGAGCTCGCGGTTCACCCAGAGATAGGGAAGCGCGAACGGCACGAGCACGGCTGCCATGGCGACGATCGCCACGAGCACGTAGCCCCATTCCCGTCGCGACAAACCAGCGTAGGGAAAGAGCGTGACGAGCGCCACGCCGAGAGCGACCGCCGCGATGGCCCCGAGATAAGTGCCGGAAAGCGCTTGCAACACGAACGCGGCGGCGGCGAGGACGAGCCAGCGAGGCCGATGAGTCTCGGCATATCGGTGCAGCCCGGCGAGAAACAGAGGGATGAACGCATAGAGCTGCATTTGGAGGTGAGGGAGGCGATTGAAGCGGAACGGAGCGAACGAAAAGAAGATGCCCGCGAGAATCGCGGCGAGATGGTCGCGCGTGAGCGCATAGGCCAAAAAATACATCCCGAGGCCCGAGGCGAACATCGAGAAGAGCAGGATAAAATTGTTCGTCAGCACGAGATCGTCCGTCAGCGCGAGAAGCGGGATCGCGAGTATCCCCTGAAATGTTAGATGTTCGGAATAGGCGAGCGCATGCGGGAGCGGGTAGAAGGTGTTGGCTTCGAACAGCGCGAGAGGATGCTCGAGAAGCTGGTGCGCCACCCAGGAGATGGCCCATGCGTTCAGCCGGGCATCGCCGTTATCGAGCCGGGAGAGTGTGGCCGGGTGAAACGCGAGCGGGTAGCTAAGGAGCACGGTGGCGAGGGCGAAGACGAGCGCGGCCCAGGCGACCTCGCGCCCAGTAGGTCCCGAGCCGTCTCGAGGCGCGAGCCGAGGTTTCGGCTCGAGGACGTTGGCACCCTTCCCCCGCGACGCCCGCGGCAGGCCACCTTTACGAGATTTCTGGGGCACGGGCAATTCAATCGTAAAAGGTAAGGCAGAAGCAAGTTTTCTGTCGCTTTTTTCGCAACAATTGCGTTCTTCAGGGCGTTATGCGTAAAATGCCGCTCTTGTCGCCCGCGAGAAGATCTTGACAGGAGGAAATGGATGAGCCGCGACGGTAAGCACCTCTTCACTTCGGAGTCGGTTACGGAAGGGCACCCCGACAAAATCGCCGACCAGATCTCAGATTCGATTCTCGACGCCCTTATCGCTGGGGACCCCAGCTCGCGCGTCGCTTGCGAGACTTTGGTCACCACCGGTATCGCAATCATCGCTGGCGAGGTGACCAGCAAGTGTTACGCCGACTTGCCGCAAATCGTGCGCGACACGATCCGTGACGTCGGTTACACCCGCGCCAAGTTCGGGTTCGACCACGAGACCTGCGCCGTTCTCTCGACGATCAACGAGCAATCACCGGATATCGCGATGGGTGTCGACCCGGGTGGCGCCGGTGACCAGGGGCTCATGTTCGGCTTTGCCTGTGACGAGACCGAAGAGCTCATGCCCATGCCGATCATGCTCGCGCACAAGCTCGTGCGCCGCTTGTCAGAAGTGCGCAAGACCGAGGCGCTCGACTATCTCCGGCCCGACGGCAAGAGTCAGGTGACCATCGAGTATGACGGGAACAAGCCGGCACGCGTCGAGGCCGTCGTCATCTCGAGCCAGCACAGCAACCTCGTCAAGATGGAGACACTGCGTGAAGAGGTGAAGGAACAAGTCATCAAGCATGTCATCCCCGGAGACCTCCTCGACGACAACACCAAATATTACATCAATCCGACGGGCCGCTTCGTCGTCGGCGGACCCCAGGGAGATTGTGGGTTGACCGGCCGCAAGATCATCGTCGATACCTATGGCGGCGTTGGGAGCCACGGAGGTGGCGCCTTTTCCGGTAAGGACCCGACGAAGGTCGACCGCTCGGCATCCTATATGGCGCGCTACATCGCAAAGAACATCGTGGCCTCCGATATCGCGAAGCGAGCGGAAGTCCAGCTCGCTTATGCCATCGGGGTTCCTGAACCGGTCTCCATCATGGTCGATACGTTCGGCACCAGCGAGATCGACGAATCCAAGATCGCTGCGTTGATTCGCGAACACTTCCCGCTCACCCCGAAAGACATCATCGCGTACCTCGACCTACTGCGACCCATCTTCAAGAAAACGGCAGCCTACGGCCATTTCGGCCGCACCGAGCCCGAGTTCACGTGGGAAAAAACCGACAAGGCCGACGATCTCCGCAAAGCCGCAACCGCACCGTGAGCCAATCCGAGCAATATTAAATGGTTCTCCTGTCGTTTCGGGGGATCTGATTTGTGTTGGAGGGCATGGCCTATGGACGCTGCCGCGATTGTGGAAAACGCCGGAAACTCCGGGGGAGAGAGGCGTTTAGGGAAAGGTTGTGAGCACGTACAAACGTGGAGCGGCGTTTTCCACAATCGCTTGGAAAACGCTTCGCGTTTCCCACGAGCGCCCACAGGCCCCTCCTGATATATATACAAGAAAGATTAATGTCCCACTCGGGGATGGTTGAAATCCCTCGCCTTTAGGCGAAGCCTTTAGGAGGCTTGGGGTACGATCCCCAGGTGAAAGGATATCGTAAATCATCGCACACGACGTACCAGTTAAACTATCACTTCGTATTTATCACGAAGTACCGCAAGCCGGCCTTGAGAGGGGATGTAGCGGTTCGTCTCCGGGATCTCATCCGGGAGATCTGTGCTCGGAACCAGATAGAAATACTGAAGGGTCATGTGCGGCCTGAGCACGTGCACCTGTTGCTGAGCGTGCCGCCGAATTTGTCGCCGAGTGGAGTGATGCAGTTGATCAAGGGTAAGACGTCGAATCGTCTGATGCGCGACTTACGGACGATGCGGAAGGAGTTCTGGGGTCGGCACCTATGGGCACGGGGTTACTTCGTGGTGACAACGGGCAACGTGACGGATGAGGTGATAGCGAAGTATATAGAGTTGCAGGGTGCCGTGCCCCAGGACGACGATTCTTTCAAGGTCAGTGAGTAGTGAAACGAGGCAAGGACAAGCCGACTTTAGTCGGCGACGTGAACCCATCGCCTTTAGGCGATGGAGCGCACGCGCTCAGTTCATATGGAATAAGGAAGGGGGGGCTCGATTAGTGGAGGCTATGGAAAACGCCCTTCCAGGCTTCGAAGAGAACTCAGTCGTGAGCAAGGTCTGAACGACCAGAACCGTGGGGCGTTTCCCACAGCCTCGTCTCCCGCTGAGGGGCAGTGGCATTTGGTGAGGCCCGTGGGTTGAGAGGGTAAGCCATGTGTAGATGCGCATCGGCGAGAACGCTAGAATCTTTTTTTCCGAAAGAGAAAAGAGCGTTCCCGCGATGCGCGTTACTACGTTAGTCAACAAGCTCATCGGATTGCAAGGCCTGTGGGTCCGAGGTTTCCACTTCCAGGCGGACAAAGCCAGAGTGGTGGTGGATGTAGTACCACGGAGGAGGAAGCCTCTGTGCGGGATTTGCGGACGAAAGGTCCGCAAGAACAAAGATCGCTACAATCGCTACTGGCGGCACTTGGACCTGTTCGGAGTCCGGACCTATCTTCGCTACTCGATCCGACGAGTGGTATGTCGGCGGTGTGGAGTGGTCAGAGAAAAGGTGCCTTGGGCCGACAAGGGAAGCCGCTTTACCAAAAGCTTCGAACAAGAGGTAGCGTGGCTGGCACAGAGGACGGACGTCAGCGCCGTAGCGAACTATTTCCGAGTGACGTGGCGTGTGGAGGAGTTTGTGGCCATTCGGAGCGCGTTTCGACCACTAACGCGAACGAGGCGGCCGGCTTTGTTGATGATGCGGAAGCGGATGGTGCGGATGGTGTGCAGCAGATGGGTGCATGTACGCTTTCGAGAGATGCCTTTCGTTTCAGCGATGGTGTCGAGCTGAAAGCTGCGACACAGGTTGTGTGCGAGCACGTTCAACTGTTGCCAGGCGCTATTGGCGGCATAGTTTTTAGTGGGCACGACGTCGAGAGCGAACTGGCTGCGCAATTCGGCGAAGGTTTTCTCTTGGCCGCCTCGCCCAGCAGCGAAGTACCAAAGGCGTTGGACGGTGAGCGATTTGTTGGTGGCGACGGCTGAGTACTCGAAGTAGCCGTCGTCTGGAGAAAACAGGTCGAGCTGGAAGTTCTTCGCCGTTCGATGTCGAACTCGCTTCCGATAGATCGCGATCCGGACGGTGATATTCCAGGGCTCGATGAAGTGTTTGATGGAGAAGCCGTCGATTTCGTCACTCACGCGGTGCCATCGCTTGCGCCCAGCGACGACCTCCTTTAGGCCGAGCCACGGCCAGAACGGAGCCTTGATCGCGAACTCGCTTCGGGAGCGCTCTAGCCTCTTGAGAATCTTTTCGTTGAAAAACGCGGCGTCCGTGCGGAATTCCAGCTTTCGGGACCGACCGAACTGGCCCCGTAGCTCGCCTATCAGTTCCCGTAGAAACGCATCGGCACCCTTGGAGTCGTGAACGTTGCCAGGACGATTTCTGGATTTGAGAATCTGGCCCGTCTGAGCCAGGTGAGCGAACAAAGGGTAGTAACTTTTATTCTTCTTGCGATGAGGATTGAATCCTCGAAACGCCCATCCAACCTGATTGCCTGCCTGAACCACGGTGCCGTCCATATCTACCGTCAGACGGTTCAGACCCAATCGCTCGACCTGCTCGTGGACCAATACACCGTTCAACTCCGATAGGCCCTTGAGCCGCTCTCCCGTGAATTGCTTCAGCCAATTCACGATCGTCGGACGGCTCGGTAGTCTTCTCAACCCACAGAAGCGAAGCAGCATCGGGTCATCACAGACATACTGCAGGTGCTCTAGACGACGAGCTCCCACGAGCAGCATCCCAACCAACACCAGAACCAGTCGGACGCTCCCGTAGTCCGACCGAATGCCTTTTCCTCTGCACGCCTTTCCTACCCGGCGGCTTAGCTCAACGCGGAGCAAATATCGTGAAAACAGTTCCAGTCCACCAAACGAGCTCAGGTTCTGCTCTGTGAACTCGATCGGAAGATCCTTGTTGAAGTTCCGGCGAAATCGAGATAGTTTCAAGCGCACTACAGGGGCCTCTGGTCGTTTGGTGTTTTGTTTGGAAGCAACGCTCCAAACATAAATCCAGAGGCTCCTTTGTCAATACTTTCGCGCTACTTTGCTCTCTTTTTTTTGCGATTAGGGTTAACCCTAATCGCAAATAAACGTCACCGTGTCTGAGGTCTTTGGCCCCGTGAATAGCACCTTTTCCAGGTTCTGCATACACCGTGCAGAATCACCTATAGTGGCGGCGAGTGGGTGCCCCAGCACGAGCTTCTCGCCTGCGCCCAGTGCGGCTGTTTCGCGTTTTCGTGCTTCGAAGATTTTGCGATTAGGGTTAACAGTGGTAATAGACCATCTCAGCGGCCGGGTCGTCTGGGCGGGAAAGGAGCGCAAGGCCAAGACGCTGCTGCGGTTTTTCCGCAAGCTCGGACCACAAAGAGCCGCGGAGCTCGAAGCGGTCAGCATGGACATGTGGGAGCCGTACATAACTGTCGTCGGCAAAAAGGCTCCTCAGGCACGGGTGATCTTTGACCGCTTCCACATCGTCAAGCATCTGAACGAGGCCGTGGATAAGACCCGGCGCGAGCTGGTGCGCGAGCTCAAAGGGACTGCCCGACGCAACCTCAAGAACACCAAGTTTCCCCTTCTCAAGGCCAAACACAACCGCAGCGCGAAAGACAAACGGGTGCTCCGCGAGCAGGTGCGAGCTAATCGTCGCCTCTACCGCGCCATGCTTCTGCGCGACGACTTCATGGACCTCTACACCTACAAAACCGAGACATGGGCCAAGAAGTTTCTCCGAGGATGGCTGCGGCGCGCTATGAGCTCGAGGATAGAGCCCGTCAAACGCGCGGCGAAGATGATCCGCAGCCACTTCGATGGCGTCATCGCGTGGGTCACGTGGAGACTCAGCAACGGCCGACTCGAAGGAATGAACAACAAAATCCGGCTGCTGAGCCACCGCAGCTTTGGACTCCACTCTGCCGAAGCTCTCATCAGTCTCGTCTACCTAAACTGTGGCGGTCTCACCCTCGAGAGGATCCACTGAAATGGCAGGAGAGGCTATTAAACAAAAGCGATCAATATTAAATTAAAAAAGCGTAACGCAAAGGCGCCAAGCCGCAAAGGCGCAAAGAAGAGCAAAGAACAGCAAAGAAGAGCAAAGAGTCCCGCTGAGCGTCCAAGCCTTGCTCAACAACTCAGCGGTCCTCGAAGCCTGTGTGGGCGTTTTCCATAGCCTCCACTAAATCAATGCCCCCTTCCTTATTCCAAACTAACCACACTTTCTTTTATATATCAGCAGGGGCCTGTGGGCGCTGTGGTAAACGCCGTAGCGTTTTCCAAGCGATTGTGGAAAACGCCGCCGCTACCTTTGTAACAAGCCACAACCCATCACGAACCTCCGTTCGTGCAAATGCTCCCGGGCGTTTTCCACAATCGCGGCAGCGTCCATAGGCCGCATTGTCGCAACAGCGCACGGCCGGTTGGGATTGAGGCGGCGGTGTCAGACGCTTTCTACCCACAGATTTGGCCGGAGACCCTTCTTTTCTTTGCACCGCTTTAAAAAGATCGCCTCTCCTGCCATTTCAGTGGATCCTCTCGAGGGTGAGACCGCCACAGTTTAGGTAGACGAGACTGATGAGAGCTTCGGCAGAGTGGAGTCCAAAGCTGCGGTGGCTCAGCAGCCGGATTTTGTTGTTCATTCCTTCGAGTTGGCCGTTGCTGAGTCTCCACGTGACCCACGCGATGACGCCATCGAAGTGGCTGCGGATCATCTTCGCCGCGCGTTTGACGGGCTCTATCCTCGAGCTCATAGCGCGCCGCAGCCATCCTCGGAGAAACTTCTTGGCCCATGTCTCGGTTTTGTAGGTGTAGAGGTCCATGAAGTCGTCGCGCAGAAGCATGGCGCGGTAGAGGCGACGATTAGCTCGCACCTGCTCGCGGAGCACCCGTTTGTCTTTCGCGCTGCGGTTGTGTTTGGCCTTGAGAAGGGGAAACTTGGTGTTCTTGAGGTTGCGCCGGGCAGTCCCTTTGAGCTCGCGCACCAGCTCGCGCCGGGTCTTATCCACGGCCTCGTTCAGATGCTTGACGATGTGGAAGCGGTCAAAGATCACCCGTGCCTGAGGAGCCTTTTTGCCGACGACAGTTATGTACGGCTCCCACATGTCCATGCTGACCGCTTCGAGCTCCGCGGCTCTTTGTGGTCCGAGCTTGCGGAAAAACCGCAGCAGCGTCTTGGCCTTGCGCTCCTTTCCCGCCCAGACGACCCGGCCGCTGAGATGGTCTATTACCACTGTTAAGTACTTGTGGCGTTTGCGGTAGCTGATCTCGTCCATCCCAATCACCCGCAATCCATCGAGCTCGCGCCGCTCATCCCGCTGCTCGGCAACCACTCGCTGGATGATCCGTCGCACCGAACGCCACGTCACTCGGAAATAGTTCGCTACGGCGCTGACGTCCGTCCTCTGTGCCAGCCACGCTACCTCTTGTTCGAAGCTTTTGGTAAAGCGGCTTCCCTTGTCGGCCCAAGGCACCTTTTCTCTGACCACTCCACACCGCCGACATACCACTCGTCGGATCGAGTAGCGAAGATAGGTCCGGACTCCGAACAGGTCCAAGTGCCGCCAGTAGCGATTGTAGCGATCTTTGTTCTTGCGGACCTTTCGTCCGCAAATCCCGCACAGAGGCTTCCTCCTCCGTGGTACTACATCCACCACCACTCTGGCTTTGTCCGCCTGGAAGTGGAAACCTCGGACCCACAGGCCTTGCAATCCGATGAGCTTGTTGACTAACGTAGTAACGCGCATCGCGGGAACGCTCTTTTCTCTTTCGGAAAAAAAGATTCTAGCGTTCTCGCCGATGCGCATCTACACGTGGCTTACCCTCTCAACCCACGGGCCTCACCAAATGCCACTGCCCCTCAGCGGGAGACGAGGCTGTGGGAAACGCCCCCACGGTTCTGGTCGTTCAGACCTTGCTCACGACTGAGTTCTCTTCGAAGCCTGGAAGGGCGTTTTCCATAGCCTCCACTAATCGAGCCCCCCCTTCCTTATTCCATATGAATTAATCTTTCTTGTATATATATCAGGAGGGGCCTGTGGGCGCTCGTGGGAAACGCGAAGCGTTTTCCAAGCGATTGTGGAAAGCGCCGCTCCACGTTTGTACGTGCTCACAACCTTTCCCTAAACGCCTCTCTCGCCCGGAGTTTCCGGCGTTTTCCACAATCGCGGCAGCGTCCATAGGCCATGCCCTCCAACACAAATCAGATCCTCCGAAACGACAGGAGAACCAAAAGATCTACGTGCGGACGTTGAAGAGTCCGTATAGCGCGGCTATGCTGAAGAGCACGTTTGGCGCCCATGCGGCTAGGACGGGTGGTAGCATCGCCATGTCGCCCATGAAAGCGAAGACGCGGGTCGTTACGTAGTAGGACAATCCGATCGCGATTGCGATTCCGATGCCGTAGAGTGCGCCTTTTTTTCCCGGGGTAAACGAGAACGGTATCGCGATTAGCACCGTTACCATTGCGGCTAGTGGGAAGGAGAACTTTGCCTGTTGGGCGACGCGAAGGGGGACGACGTCATAGCCTGCCTGTTGCAAATCGTCGACGTAACGGGTGAGCTCCAGGTAGGTCATCTGATCGGAGCGCTTGACTTCCTTGACGAAGTAAGACGGCGGCTCCATGTCGTGGATGGGGAGCGCCTCGAAGCGCTCGTGCTTCCCGCCTTCGGCGAAGTTGCGCCTCCATCCCTGGGAGAAAATCCATGCGCCCCGCTCTGACTCCCATTGAGCTTCTTGCGTATAGAGACGTTCGGTGATGGTGAATGGGTCGGTCTGAAACTTGTAGACCGCGAGACCGCTGAACTTCCGTAGATTCGAATCGTAATAGGCGTAGTTGTAGAGCTCTTGCCGCTCGCCCATCATCCATTGATGGTTCAAGACATTGTGGGTCTGAACGGGGCGGTTTTTGATCTCGTCCCGGAGCTCCGCCGCGCGGCGATTGGCGTAGGGGAGCCAATATTCTTGGAGCGCGAAACAGCCCGCGCTCACCGTGATCCCTATCAAGATAACGGGCACGCAGATCCGGTAGAGGCTTACCCCCGCGGCTTTCGCCGCCGTGATCTCGCTCGTCTTCGTGAAGATGGCGAAACAGACGAGGGTCGCCATGAGGGTGGAGAGAGGCAACATGTGAAAGAAAATCTGCGGCTGGGCAAAAGCGAGATATTGAAAAACGACCTTTCCCTGCACGTTGTGCTCGAATGCATCTGCGATCACATCGATGAGCAAACCGAGGATGTAGACGCTCACGAGTGCTACCAGGATCAGCAGAAAAAAACGCGCGAACTCGCGGCCGACATAGCGGTCGAGCGTGTTCGGGAAGCGAAAGCTCATCCGCGGGACGCGGACCACGACGACGGTGCGCTCGGGTGTCCTCGCTCGTCTCTCGCGGAGAGAGTGGAGCTTCGCTGCGAGGCTCGGCCAAAAGGTCTCGATCCCGAAAAACCCGCCTCGAGATTCCCGCGCCGCACGTATCAGGAGCGCTATCGCCGCCCCGCCGAGAACGATGTTGGGCGTCCACATCCCGAGAAAAGGTGACACGCGGCCCGTGGTCGCCATGTTCTCGCCAACATCGATGATGATGTAGTAAGTAAAGATGACGGCCAGGCTCACGATGAAGCCCCATGAACGACCGTCGCGTCGATTGCTGATGCCGAGCGCGAGGCCGAGCACCCCGAAAACGAAACAGGCAAAGGGAATCGAGAATTTCTTGTGGATCTCGGTCAGATAGATCGGGAGCTCGGTTTCGGCGTAAGACTGACGCAGCTGGCTCAGGCTGAGCTCGCGTGCTCCCCGCGGCACGTTGATGTCTTTCGGCGGGAAGAAGGTGTGCGTCGGTAGCGGAAGAAATATCTCCTTCGAAACCTGTCGCTGATATTCCGCCGGCTTGCGATGCGAGACCTGATGCAGCTCAGCGTCTTGCAGGTAAAACGTCGCCGTCCGCTCCTCGGCGTCGATGAGGAGCTGTCCCTGGCTGGCGAAGGTCACGCGCGGTGATTGGGGCTCCGACAAGTCGGCGAGGATCACGTTCTCCCAGTAACCCACGCCCGTCGGCGTGTCGAGCACGAGAAACATGAGGTTGGGGAAAAGCCGGTCGTAGAACACGCGCGGCCGGATTTCGGTGCCCACTTGGGACGTCAGGATCTTGAAGAAAAGCTGGCGGACTTGCTGATTCGAGTCCGGCAGCACTTTAATAATGAGGTAGGATGACGCTCCCCAGGCGATCGTGGCCGCCACCAATATCGGGGTGAGAAGCCGGTACAGACTTACGCCGCTCGCCCGCATCGCGATGATCTCGCTATCCGCGGCGAGTCGCCCGAGTGCTATGAGTACCCCGAGCAAGAAGCCCATCGGGATGGTCAAACAGAGGACGCTCGGGAGCAGATGTAGCAAGATGCTGAGCGTGTCCGCCAAGGACGCCGATTGGCTCACGATCCTCTGGGCAAAGCGCATGATCTCGTTCAGCAAGATGACGAACGTAAAGACGCCAATCCCCAAAATGAAGCTCGGGAACACTTCACGCAAGACGTAGCGGTCGAGGATCCGCAGCATGTTCAAGACTTGCCGGAAGTCGGCATGGAACTCATCTTTTGACAAAGTAGCATAGGCGGGCCGCTTTCTTCCACTGCTTCAGCATCTTGGGGTAAATCATTGCTCTGTCTACTATATCTTGTTGTTTTGCCTTGGGCGCGGCGCGGAGCCTGTGCTAAACTTTGCACCTTCCGGGATCAAAATGAAGCTTGAGCGTGTCGACATCACGGGTTTCAAGAGTTTCGGCGAGCGGGCCGAGCTGACGTTTCACAAGGGCGTCACGGCCATCGTTGGGCCGAACGGCTGTGGCAAGAGCAACATCGCTGACGCTATCGGCTGGGTCCTGGGCGAGCAGAGCGCCAAGAGCTTGCGTGGCCAGAAGATGGAGGAGCTCATCTTCAACGGTAGCGAGTCACGGCCGGCGCTGTCGCTCGCCGAAGTGAATCTTCGGGTCTTGAACGTGAACGTGAACGTGCCCGTGCGCACGAAAAAGGGCGAGACTGAGATTACCAAGAAGAGCTCGAAACGGGGTGAAGTGCTCGTCACCCGGCGCCTCCATCGCTCGGGCGTGAGCGAATATCTTCTCGACGGTGCAACCAGCCGCCTCCGGGACGTGCAGGACCTCTTCATGGGGACGGGCGTTGGTTCGAAAGCTTACGCCATCATCGAGCAAGGAAAGATAGGGCTCATTCTCTCCAGCAAGCCGACCGACCGCCGCACCATCATCGAGGAAGCAGCCGGGATCACGAAGTACAAATCGCGGCGCCGAGCGGCCGAGCTCAAGCTCTCGGCGGCCCAGCAGAATCTTTTGCGTGTAAACGACATCGTGTACGAGATCACGCGCCAGATGAGCTCTTTGAAGCGCCAAGCCGGCAAAGCACGCCGTTACAATCGTCTCCGAGAGGCGATGGATCGTCTCGAGAAAATCTTTTCCGTCAAGCGCGCGGAGCTGCAGGAGAAAACGCTCAAACGCTTCCGCGCGCGCCTCGCTAAAATTTCGGACGAGGAGCTGCGTCGTTCGACGAGTCTTACCATCGCCGAGGGCTACCTCGAGCGAACCCGTCTCGCCCAGGCGGATGGTGAAGTTGCTTTGACCGATGCGCGCGAGGCTTTGCATCAGCTCGAGCTCACCATCGAGCGTCTCGACCAATCCATCGTGCGTGACAAGAGCCAGCTCGTGGAGCTCGGGAAGCGTCGCGCCCAGCTCGAGACGGAAATGAAAGAGCTCGATGCCCGTCGAGGACCGGTGCTCGAGCAGCTCCAAACGCGCCAGCAAGAGGAAACGGCGCTGAGCGGGGAGCTCGAAGAGCGGGAAGAGCAGACGCAAAAGCAACGAGGGCTCCTGAAAGAGGCGAGCCTGTCCCTCGCGGAGCTCGAGTCGAAAATCGAAGAGCGCCGCTCCGAGATCGTGCATCGCATCAGCAAGATCGCGGCTTTACACAATTTTCTTCAAGGCGTTCTCGCGAATGCAGACAACGTCTCGGCGGAGCTCCTCAAGCTCTCCGAGGAGACGCGTGAGGTCGAAGCTGAGCGGTCCCGTCTCGCGTCGATGCGCGGCGACACCACAGGCGAGCTCGACGCGCAGAAAAAAGCGGGGGCGACGCTCGCCGACGAGCGCAGCGAGCTCGAAGAAAAGGCGTCGGCCGCGCGAGAACAGTTCGAAGCGCTCGACGCGCGCATGGCCTCCGACAAGGATGCGCTCTCGGGGCTTTCGGCGCGGCTCACGTCGCTCCAGGAGCTCGTTTCGGCGCGGGCCCATTTCGGAAGCGGGGCCAGGCTGCTTCTTGCGCGCGGGGCGGCGCACGGTGTGCGGGTGAAAGGCTCCGTCGCGGACGCGCTCGAGGTCGAAGAGCGTTTCGAGCGCGCCGCGGAAGCTTTTTTCGATACCGCGCTCCAGAGAATCCGTGTCGAGAACGAAGACGACGTTCGGCGCGCTCGTGAGCTTCTTCGAGAAGAACAGGATGCTGAACGTTCCGAGCTTCTCGTCGAATCCCTACCGTACTCGCCCCCGCCCGATCTAGCGGCTGCGATCGCCACACTTCGAACGAGAGGCTTCTCAGGGATCGTCGGCCGGTTGAGCGAGTTCGTGCGTTGGACCTCGAAAGCGGCGCCTCTTCCCGACGCGATTGTTGTCGAGGATTTCGAACAAGCGCTCCTCTGTTATCGGGAGAAGCAAGCGTCTTACGTCACCCTGGGCGGCGAAGTCGTGACCGCTTTCGGGGTCATCGGCATCGGTCCCGGCGGGGCGAGCGAAGGTCTACTACAAGCCAAACGCGAGATTCGCGAATTGCACGAGGCCGTCGCGGATGCCAAGGAGCGGCTCGAGGCCACCGCGGGGCGCCGCGCGAGGCGAAAGATCGAGTTAGAAGGCGTGTCGAGCCGGCTTCTGAGCGTACGCGATCGGCAGCACGATCTCGAAAAAAAACTGGTCGGTCTCGAGCACAGAAGAGACCAGCTCATCGAGGAGAACGAGCGGCTTGAGCGTAAGCACGACGTTCTCGCCGGCGAACGCGCCCGCGCGGAATCCGAAAAAGCGACGCTCGCGGCCAAACGCACCGAAATGGAATCCACCCTCGACGCCGAAGAGAAGCAGAAAACGGACGCGGACGACAATCTCGACGCGTTGCGCGGCGAGCTCGCCGAGCGGCGCTCGAGCGTCGAAGAGCTTCAAGTCCGTGCCGCCGAAGAAGCCTCGAGGCTCGCCGCGCTGAAGGAACGCCGCGACGCGGTGCGCGTCGACGTGGAGCGTCTCAAAGAAGGCGCCGCGGAGCTCGGGGTGCGCCTCGAAAGAAACGGCAGAGAGCAAGAGAACCTGACGAGCCGCAAAGAGCGGCTCGGAGAAGCCGTCGTCACGGCGGAACGGGAGCTGAAGTCCTCCGTCGCCTCGCGGGGCGTCAAGGAAAGCCTCATGCGCAAGCTTGAGTCCCGCGTAGCGGGTTTACGCGAGCGGGTCGAGACGACCGAGACCGCTCTCAAGGCGCGGCGGAGCGAGCTCGAGGAAGTGCGCGAGAGGCGCTCGCGCGAAGCCGTCGACCTCGCGAAGGAAGAGTCGGAGCTCAAACATTTGAAAGAGAGCTTCGAGAGCGCGCATGCCATGTCGCTACAGGATGCGGCCGGGCTCCTCACCCCCGTCGAGCTTCTGCGCCACGATGACGAGATCTACGCGGAGCTCGAGGAGCTCAAGACGAAGATCGACGCCATCGGTCCCGTCAATCCGATGGCGGACGAAGAATATCGCGAGCTCGAGACTCGCCACGACTTCGTCACGAAGCAGCGACAGGATCTCCTCGACTCCATCGAGAGCACCGAGACGGCGATTAGCCGCATCGATCGGACGTCCCGCCAGCGTTTTCAAGAAGCCTTCGAGATCATCAATCGAGAATTCGCGGTGACGTTTCGCCAGCTCTTTGGCGGCGGCAGCGCCGGCTTGCGGCTCGTGGACGAGGAGGACACTCTCGAGAGCGGCATAGACATCATCGCTCAGCCACCGGGAAAGACACTCCAAAACGTGCTGCTATTGTCGGGAGGCGAGAAAGCGATGACCGCCATCGCGCTCTTGTTCGCGATCTTTCGCTATCGGCCGTCTCCTTTCTGTCTTCTTGACGAGGTGGATGCACCGCTCGACGACGCCAACGTCGGGCGCTTCATCAACATGGTGGGCGAGCTTCGAGACACGACGCAATTCATCATCATCACCCATCATCGCAAGACGATGGAGATGGCGGATCACCTCTTCGGTATCACGATGGAAGAGCCCGGAATCTCGAAGCTCGTTTCGGTCAACTTCATCGACGAGGCGCCGGCCGAAGCGATGGCCCCGGCGCACTAGCATGGCCACAGCCGAGGCTATCAGACAAGAAACTGGAAGCTGAAAAAGATCAACATTAGGAAAAGCGTAACGCAAAGGCGCCAAGCCGCAAAGACGCAAAGGTTCGTATCTCAACCCTAAAGATTATGTAGCCCGATCCAAAGAGGGCCTTCGAATCTCCGCTCCTTTCATTTTCTGGTTCTCCTGTCGTTTCGGGGGATCTGATTTGTGTTGGAGGGCATGGCCTATGGACGCTGCCGCGATTGTGGAAAACGCCGGAAACCCCGGGCGAGAGAGGCGTTTAGGGAAAGGTTGTGAGCACGTACAAACGTGGAGCGGCGTTTTCCACAATCGCTTGGAAAACGCTTCGCGTTTCCCACGAGCGCCCACAGACCCCTCCTGGTATATATACAAGAAAGATTAATGTCCCACTCGGGGATGGTTGAAATCCCACGCCTTTAGGCGAAGCCTTTAGGAGGCTTGGGGTACGATCCCCAGGTGAAAGGATATCGTAAATCATCGCACACGACGTAGCAGTTAAACTATCACTTCGTATTTATCACGAAGTACCGCAAGCCGGCCTTGAGAGGGGATGTAGCGGTTCGTCTCCGGGATCTCATCCGGGAGATCTGTGCTCGGAACCAGATAGAAATACTGAAGGGTCATGTGCGGCCTGAGCACGTGCACCTGTTGCTGAGCGTGCCGCCGAATTTGTCGCCGAGTCGAGTGATGCAGTTGATCAAGGGTAAGACGTCGAATCGTCTGATGCGCGACTTACGGACGATGCGGAAGGAGTTCTGGGGTCGGCACCTATGGGCACGGGGTTACTTCGTGGTGACAACGGGCAACGTGACGGATGAGGTGATGGCGAAGTATATAGAGTTGCAGGGTGCCGTGCCCCAGGACGACGATTCTTTCAAGGTCAGTGAGTAGTGAAACGAGGCAAGGACAAGCCGACTTTAGTCGGCGACGTGAACCCATCGCCTTTAGGCGATGGAGCGCACGCGCTCAGTATTGATCTTTTCCAGCGTCCGCGGTGCGATGATTGCGTCGTCCCGGAGGCGCGACATACACTGCGCGTCTCTAGCGCGCTAGCTGAGGGTCCTATTGACCATACTGCTCGAACAAGAAGTCAAGTTTCGCCTGCCGGCGGCCGAAGGTGGCGCGGCCGCGCTCGAGGCGATCGGCGCCCATGTCGAGAAACCGCGTCATTTCGAGCAGAACGTGCTCTACGATTACCCTAATGGGCGGCTCGGCAAGCGAGAAGAAGCGCTCCGGCTGCGCCGCGTGGAGGACCAGTCTTGGCTCACGTGGAAGGGGCCTCATCATGGGAGCGGCCGGATCAAGCAGCGTCGTGAGCTCGAGACCTTTCTCAGCGACGCAGACGCGGTGGCGGGAATTCTCGAAGCTCTCGGACTCGTCGAGTGTTTCCGCTACGAGAAATACCGGGCGATCTACCGCGTCGAGTCGGCCATCCTAACGGTCGACGAGACCCCCATGGGTGTTTTTCTAGAGATCGAAGCGCCGCCCGCGATCATCGCGGAGATGGCGGGCCGGCTCGGCCTCGACATGGAGGATGCGATCAATCTCAGCTATCCCCACCTCTACGAGCTGCACCGCGACACGACGCCCGGAGCGCCCGAGTTCATGGTGTTCCCAGAGGACCCGTCGACACTGTCATGACGCCTCCGCTTCGAAAAGCCATGATCCTGGCGGCGGGCTCTGGCAAACGGCTGAGGCCGTTGACGGTGCATCGAGCGAAACCGGCGCTGCCGCTTCTCGGCACACCCATGATCGAGTATGTCCTGAGAAGGCTCGCTCGGGCCGGGGTGCGGGAAGCCGTCGTGAACCTTCACCACGAGGCGAAGATGGTGGAGGCTGCGCTCGAGCGCAGCCGCGCGGATCTTGCGATAGAGCTATCCGTGGAGTCCAAGCTTTTGGGAACAGCGGGCGGACTGAAGCACGCCTCGCATCACTTCGAGGATGAGGCCGCGTTTCTGCTCGTGAACGCTGACACGCTCGTCGATTTCGACGTCGAGAACCTTGTGCGCACCCATCACGAAACCGGGGCGACGGCCACCCTGCTCTTACGATCGAAACCATCGCGGAGTACCTACTCCACCATCTCTGTCGATGCCGACGGAAGGATCGACGGCGTTCTCCCTGGAAGTGATGATGGAGAGCTCATGTTCGCCGGCGTCTGGGTCCTCTCGCGGAGCGCACTCGACTACCTCTCTGGCGAGCCCACCGGGCTCGAAAAAGAGCTCTTGCCCCAACTCATCGAACAAAAATCCGCGGTTGCGTGCGTTCAGGATACAACGTGGATTACCATCGATACACCTCGACGTTATTGGACGGGGTGCCTCACGATGGCGCGTGAGCGGTTCTTCGAGGGCGATTGGAACGTGGGCGTTGTCCCGAACCACCATCCGGCGCGAGTCCTTGCGGGCGGCGGCACAGAGATCGATCGTCGGGCGTCGTTTCAAGGGGACGTCGTTCTCGGCGCGGGTTGTCGCGTCGCGCGAGGCGCTCGGATCGAGCGTTCGATTTGTTGGGACGGTGTCGTGATTCCGAATGGGGTAAAGATGTCACGATGCATCATCGCGGAAGCCGTCGAGCTTTCGCCGGATATGGAGCTTGTCGACAAGCTCGTGATGCCCGTCGGTGACGACACCTCCGGGCTCAGGCGACGCGAGATTCACGGAGATCTCTTGATCAGCAAAATCAAACGTGAACGGAGACCAGGCCTGTGAGTCTCACGGATGAGCCGCTCGCCGAGCGAGTCGCGCGTTTCGCTCACCGTCACGCCTTTACGGCGACGGCACCGATAGTCGGGGACGCGTCGAATCGCGCTTACTTCCGTGTGGAGCTCGAAAACGGCGAGACGCGCGTGCTCGCCCTTTTGCCGGAAGCTTTCACGGAGCAAGAGCTGCCGTTTCTGAACGTCGCCGAGCTATTGCGGGCGATGCCGATTCGCGTGCCTCGAGTGATGGAGATTTCGGGCTCCGAAGGGATATTGCTCCTCGAAGACCTCGGCGACCGCTTGCTGCAGGATGCGGCGGAGGAGAGCTCGGAGACGGGCAAGAAAGAGCTCTACCGCGGAGCGATCGAAATGCTCGCCACTCTGCAGCTCCGCGGAAAAGAGCTTGAGAACGAGCGCTATCTTCCGTTTCGCATCGCCTTCGACGAAGCGAAGTTCTTTCAAGAGCTCGAGTTCTTTCGAGAGCACTTTATCGAAGGTCTCCGGGAGGCGCTCCTTCCGAGCACCGAGGTCGAGGAGCTCGAGCGCGCTTTTCGGGCGCTCGCCGAAGAGCTGACGACCAAGCCCGAAGCACTGTGCCATCGTGACTACCACGCGCGCAATTTGATGCTCGTCTCCGGCGAGCTCGTTCTGATCGACTTCCAGGATGCCCGTCGCGGCCCCATGGCCTACGACCTCGTTTCTCTCTTGAACGATTCCTACGTCGCCCACGAACCAGAATTCGTTGGCGAGATGACGGCGCTCTTCGAAGACTCCGTCGGCGCCACCGTTTTCCAGGACTACGACCTCGCAGCCCTACAGCGCAACCTCAAAGCTCTCGGCACGTTCGGCTATCAAATCTCGCGGCGCGGCAACGACGTCTATGAACGTTATCTCGAGCACACGGTGACGATGGTACGGGAGAATTTCGAGCGCAATCCGCGATGGGACGCGCTGCGGCGTATACTGGCACGGCATGAAAAGGGGATCGGCTAAGGGATGAATAGCGAAGAACAAGTCTACGTCTCCGATTTGTCTCAGCACGAAGGCGAGACGGTCACCATGCGCGGCTGGCTCCACAATCGGCGCAAGAGCGGGAAGCTTCAATTTCTCGTTTTTCGTGACGGTTCGGGCTTCATGCAGGCGGTCGTATCGAAAGCAGACCTATCGGAAGAGGCGTGGGAGCGAACGCGCGTGCTCACACAGGAAAGCTCCATCGAGCTCGAAGGGACCGTTCGCAAGGACGAGCGAGCTCCGGGGGGGTTCGAGCTAACGGTGAGCGATGTGACGGTGTTCCAGATTGCGGAGGACTATCCGATCACGCCGAAAGAGCACGGCGTGAACTTCCTCTTGGACAACCGGCACCTCTGGCTCCGTTCGAAACGCCAGCATGCCATCCTCCGTATTCGCAACGAAGTGATTATGGCGGCCCGCCGCTATTTGGACGACCACGGATTCGTTGGCTCCGACACACCAATCTTTACGCCGAATGCGTGCGAGGGCACGACGACGCTCTTCGAAACGGAATATTTTGACCAGAGAGCCTATTTGGCGCAAAGCGGACAGCTTTACAACGAAGCCATCGCGATGGCGGTGGGGAAAACGTACAGCTTTGGGCCGACGTTTCGCGCGGAGAAGTCCAAGACCCGCCGCCATCTCATCGAATTCTGGATGATCGAGCCGGAGGTCGCTTATCACGAGCTCGACGACACCATCGCTTTGGCTGAGAACTTGATTTGCGCCATTATCGAGTCTGTTCTCGAGCGACGCCGCCCGGAGCTCGCAGTGCTCGAGCGCGATGTCTCGAAGCTCGAATCGGTCAAAAAACCGTTCCACCGGACGACCTACGACGAAGCCGCGGAAAAGCTCAAAGAGAAAGGGACGGACTTCGTTCTTGGGAGCGATTTCGGCGCGCAGGACGAAACCGTGCTCGCCGAAGACCTCGACCGGCCCCTCGTTGTCAGCCATTACCCGACGGACATCAAGGCGTTCTACATGCAGCCGGACGCCGAGCGCCCGGACCGCGTGCTGTGCGTCGACATCCTCGCGCCCGAGGGCTACGGCGAGATCGTGGGCGGGGGTCAGCGCATCCACGACCCCGACCTCCTCGAGAAGAGACTGAAAGAGCACGACCTGCCGCGCGACGCGTTCCAGTGGTATCTAGACCTGCGGCGCTACGGTAGCGTCCCGCATTCGGGCTTCGGGATGGGAATCGAGCGCTTCATCTCCTGGATATGTAAGCTCGAGCACTTGAGGGAGGCCATCCCGTTCCCGAGAATGCTCTACCGCCTGTCGCCCTAGCGTGCTGCTCTACAAATTACCGCTGTCGATGTTTAAGGCAGGAGAGGTGGGGATGGGAGGAGAGGTGGGGATAAAAAAAAACCGTAATCTCTTATCCCTTATCCCCTCCTATCCCCACCTCCCCTTTCTTTGCTTTTCGCCAGCGTTCGATTCTGCTGGAACCCGGCTCGCAGCGAGATGCGTGTTGCGCTAATCTGGTTTCTTTATGACTAAGAAAGTCGGATTCGTCAGCCTCGGGTGCCCCAAGAATCTCCTCGATAGCGAAGTTATGCTCGGGCATCTCGAACGCGCGGGATACGGCCTTACGAACGCGCCGGAAGAGGCCGAGGTGCTCGTGGTCAACACTTGCGGCTTCATCGATAGAGCGAAGCAGGAAAGCATCGACACCATCTTGGAGATGGCGCGATACAAGGAGACGGGGAATTGCCGCCGCCTTGTTGTGACTGGCTGTCTGGCGCAGCGTTACTCCGAGAAGATCGCGAAGGAGTTTCCCGAGGTTGACGCCGTTATCGGACTCGATCAGCTCCACATGGTGGTAGAGGCGTCCGAAGGTGTTGCGCGGCGCGTCGAATCTCTTCGAGCGGACGGTTCGGCAGCCTATCTCTACGATCATCTCGCGCCTCGGGTGCGAACGACCCCCGAGCACTACGCTTACGTCAAGATTTCTGAAGGCTGCGACTATCCCTGCACGTTTTGCATCATCCCGAAGATTCGCGGTGCCTATCGGAGTCGCACACCGGAGTCGATTTTGGCCGAGGCGGAAACGCTCGCGGCTCAGAATGTTCGCGAGCTTGTCCTCATTGCGCAGGACACGACCCGTTATGGAGACGAGCTCGGGATGCGACATGGGCTCGCCGATCTTCTGCGCCAGCTCGCGCGCGTCGATGGCATCGAGTGGGTGCGTTTTCTCTATGCCTATCCCACGACGGTGGATGACGCGGTTCTTCAGGCGATGGCGGATGAGCTCACCCTCTGCCGCTACGTGGATATCCCTCTGCAGCACGCGAGCGACCGCGTTCTCAAAGCCATGAAGCGTCCGGGGACGGGCGAGAGCAACAAGGCGCTCATTCAGCGCATACGCGACGGCGTGCCTGGCGTTGCCATCCGGAGCTCTTTCATCGTCGGCTTTCCGGGGGAAACGGAAGACGACTTCGAGTCGCTTCTCAATTTTTGTGCGGATGTGCGGCTGGATCACGTCGGTGTCTTTACCTATTCGAACGAGGAGGGCACGGAAGCTTTCGTCCCGATCGAGACCGTTTCGGACGAGGAGAAAGCGCGCCGCCGGGACGTTTTGATGGAGCAGCAGTCGGATATCTCCCGTCAGAAAAACGAGGAACGAGTCGGTTCGAAGCTCCGGGTCCTAGTGGAAGGTCTCTCCGACGAATCGGACCTCCTCCTTCAAGGGAGGGCGGAGCATCAAGCCCCCGGTATCGACGGCGTCATATTGATTAACGATGGCGAAGCCGAGGCCGGCTGTTTCGCGACGGTCGAGATCGCTGAGGCGCACCCCTACGACCTTGTGGGCCGCGTCTTGGAGACGGAGCTTTCGGGATCCCGCCTCAGGCCCTCCGGCCTTCAGGTTGACGGCTTGAATTCGAAATCCCCCTAGTTTATAGTTGGTGTTCTAATTTGGCGGTAACCATCAGGTGGGCGTGGGTTTGCCCACTTTTTTTTGCTGATTCAAACGCTGTAACCTCTTTCGCGCGACCCCATAGACAAGTCGAGGTAACTGTTCGAGTGACTGGAACACTGGAAGCGTCTTCACCGGCCAGGGCTTTGGTGAAAACCGCGTCGTCGGTATATACGGAAAGGGCTCAAAAGGTGATGTTCGCGGATAATCTGCTGCCTCAGCTCGAGGCGATCGCACGCCGTGCAGCCGAGCCCCAGGGTGTGGAAGTCGCCTGGGTTGAGCTCAAGCCGCAGGGGCGAGGCTGGGTCTTCCGGGTCTTCATCGAGCGCGTCCAAAACGATGGGGACGTCGGCAGAGGCGTCGGCCTCGAAGATTGCCAGCGCGTCGGCGAGCGCTTGTCGCTTTTGCTCGACGTGGAGGATCCGATTGAGTCGTCCTACACGCTCGAGGTGAGCTCCCCGGGCCTCGATCGGCCGCTCCACGAGCCCAAGGATTACGAGCGATTCGTGGGCAAGCTCGCGCGGGTCAAAACGAAACAGGCGATGTCCGGCCGCAGGCGGTTCGTCGGACGTCTTCTAGGTGTCGAGCCCACTGAGCATGCCCAGCGAAACGAGCCCATGATTCTGCTCGACGGAGAGGCCGGTCCGATCCGTATCCCGTATTCTGCCATTGAGAGCGCTCGGCTCGAGGTGGAGTTCAATCAGCCCTCCCCCCGCAAGGTGAGGAAGCGCCCATGAGTCTGCTCTACCAACATATCGAGCAAATAAGCCGGGACAAAGGCGTTGACGCCGCGATCATTCTAGAGGCGGTGGAAGACGCCATCCTCACAGCAGCCAAGAAATATTATGGGACGGAGGAGCCTTATCAGGCTCGCTTCAACGAGGAGACCGGTCAGGTCGAGGTCTTTCTCGTAAAGAGAGTCGTCGATCGCGTCACCACTCCCGAGACCGAGATCACCCTCGACGACGCGAAGCGTGTCGTCAAGTCGGCGAAGCTCGGAAGTGACGTAGAGCTCTACAAACCGACCGACGTGCTCGGGCGCATCGCTGCACAGACGGCCAAGCAAGTCATCTTTCAAAAAGTTCGCGAAGCCGAGCGCGATCACATCTTCAACGAGTATGGGGGCAGGGTGGGTCAGCTCGTCACAGGCATCGTGAAGCGGGCCGAGACCGGGGACCTCGTCGTGGATTTGGGCAAGACCGAAGCGCTCTTGCCGCGTCGCGAACAGTCGCGCGCTGAGATCTTCAACCCCGGAGAGCGGATTCGCGTTGTCATCACGCGCGTGTCGCGGCCGGCGCGTGGGCCGCAAGTCATTGTGTCGCGCACCGATCCAGCGTTACTCGCCGGGCTTTTCGAGATGGAAGTGCCCGAGATCTACGAGGGCACGGTCATCGTCAAGAACGCCGTGCGGGAGCCCGGCGATCGGGCCAAAGTGGCGGTGTATTCGAGAGAAAAGGACGTCGACCCCGTGGGCGCTTGCGTCGGTATCAAGGGCGCGCGGGTGCAGAACATCATCCGTGAGCTGCGCGGCGAAAAAATAGATATCGTCGAGTGGAGCGATGACGCGCGCTCGTTCGCGACCAACGCGCTCAACCCGGCCAAGGTTAGCCGAGTCTCCGTCGTCGACGACAAAGATCGCATCATGGAAGTGATCGTGGCGGACAATCAGCTGTCGCTCGCGATCGGCAAGCGTGGTCAGAATGTTCGGCTGGCGGCGAGACTGCTCGGGTGGCGGATCGACATCAAGAGCGAAGAGGAGAAAAAACTCGAAGTGCAGTCTCAGATGGATGCCGCGATGATCTCCACCGGAACGGATGTAACGGTTCTCGAGGGGATCCGCCAAAAGACGCTACAGAAGCTCGCCACCCATGGGATCACGTCGCTCGAGAAAATCTTGGAATCGCCCGAGAAGGTCACGGAAGTCCCAGGCGTTGGCGAGAAGACCGCGGAAAAGCTGATCGCGGAGGCGCGGGCTTATCTGGATAAGAATTCACCTTCGAGCCCCGAGAAAGGAAAAGAACCATTGGCCCTGTCGGTTGCAGACGGTACGACGGAGATTGCGGAAACGGTCGAGCCGGCCTCGGACGGAGCCGGGTTGGACAACGCGTCGGGAGGCGAGCGGTAATGGACAAAGTCAGAGTCTATGAGCTCGCACGAGACCTTGGCGTCACGAGCCCGGAAACGATTGCGCTTCTCAAAGAGAAGCTCAAGATCCGGGTGAAGTCCGCGTCGAGCACGATCCCGGAAGATACCGCGACCAAGCTGAAGAGGCTCTTGCGCCTCGAAGGCGCGAGCGCGAGCCGAACAAAGGCTGCAAAGGCTGCGGCGCCTTCCGCCCAAGACGGCACCGACCACGCGAAATTGGCGCGTAAAGCCCGGGCCGAGAAAGCTCGTCTCGCCCTGCTCGAGGAAATGGACGAGGAAGAGCGCGCCGAGAAGGAAAAGGTCGAGCGCGCGCAACGGGAGAAAGAAGAGCGCGAGCGTCGCGAGGCGGAAGAAGCGGCGCAGAAGATCGCGGAAGAGGAGCAAGCGCGAGAAGCCGCTGCCGCAGCTGCCGCGCTTGCCGAGCTCTCCGCGATCGGGGAAGAGGATGAGACCACGGAAGCGGAGCCCGAGCTGAGAGAGGCTGCTGAGCAGCCTCAGGCAGCAGAGGCCTCCGAGCCCGTCGGTGCGGAAGCCGCACCGATGTCCGGCCCGATGGATCGTCGCGTGGATCTTTCGCCGAAAAAGCCCAAACCGCTCCGGGCGCCGGAGCGCCCGCCCCCGGCGGCCACGGCTGAAGCGAACCGATCGGCAGAAGCGACTCCGGCGGCCCCCGAGCCCGCGCTGGCATCCACACCGCCGCCCGCGACCCCTAGGCGGGAGCAGACTTTTATGCCTGGTCCGACCTCTCAATTCGTTCGCACGCGCCCCCCGCCGCTGCGCCCGCCGCGTCCTGCGCCCGGCCGTCGCGATCAGATGAGGCCGGGTCCCGCACCGCCACGTCCCGCCGCGCCCATCAAGCGGGTCGGGGCCCGTGGCGCGCCGGATGGAAGGCCGAAACCGAAGCGCAAGTCGAAGAGAGGGCACACCACTCCGGTGGCCGATGTCGTCGAACAGTCGCTACCAGAGCCGATTCCGCGCGCCGATGATCGCACGCCGGAAGCTCCCAAGATCCACACCAAAATCAGCTTGACCGAAGGTGTGACGGTCAAGGAGCTTGCCGAGAAGCTCGAAGCGAAGCACAAGGACGTTATCAAGGTTCTGATGGGACACGGCGTCTTGGCCACCATCAACCAGACTCTTGGCGCCGATACCGCGAAGGAGATCGCGAAACAGTTCGGTGCTGAGGCCGAGATCCTGACGTTCGAAGAAGATGTGCTCCGTGAAGAGGCGAAAGAAGAGAAGCCCGAAGATCTCGTAACGCGCTCTCCCGTCGTGACCGTCATGGGCCATGTCGACCACGGGAAGACGAGCCTGCTCGACGGCATCCGCGAGACCAAGGTCCAAGAGCAAGAAGCGGGCGGCATTACGCAGCATGTCGGCGCTTATAGTGTCGATGTCAAGAATCGTCACGTCGTCTTTCTCGACACGCCGGGTCACGAGGCTTTCACCATGATGCGGGCTCGGGGCGCTTCTGTGACGGATCTCGTCGTGCTCGTAGTGGCGGCCGATGACGGCGTGATGCCGCAGACGAAAGAAGCTATCGATCACGCGCGGGCCGCGGGAGTGCCGCTTCTCGTCGCGGTCAACAAGATCGATAAAGCCAACGCCAATCCCGAGCGGGTCAAGCAGCAGCTCAGCGAGCTCGAGCTCGTTCCGGAAGATTGGGGTGGCAACACCGTTTTCGTCGAGGTCTCCGCCAAGAAGCGCGAAGGACTCGACCTGCTCCTCGAGATGATCCTGCTCGTTTCGGATCTGCGAGAGCTGAAAGCGAACCCCTCCCGCGCGGGAATGGGGACCGTGCTCGAGGCTAAGCTCGATAAGGGAAAAGGGCCCGTGGCTCACGTTCTCGTCCAAAACGGGAGCGTCTCCGTGGGAGACCCGTTCGTGGCTGGTGCCGTGCACGGCAAGGTCCGCGCGATGTTCGACGATCGCGGCAACAAGGTCAAGAACGTCGGGCCGTCCTCACCCGTGGAGATTCTGGGGCTCACGTCGCTGCCGCAAGCTGGCGATCAGTTCCAGGTCTTTCCCGACAGCTTCAAGGCGCGGCAAATTTCCGAGTTCCGTCAGCAAAAGGTCCGCGAGCGCGAGCTGGCGTCGTCGGCACGACTGACGCTCGATCAGCTGCATCGTCAAGTGCAGGAAGGCACGGTCAAGGATCTCTCCATCATCGTCAAAACCGACGTGCAGGGCTCGGCCGAGGTGCTCAAGAACGCACTGCCGAAGCTCTCCACCGCGAAAGTCAAGGTGAAAATCATCCATGCAGGCGTGGGTGCTATTACGGAGAACGACGTGACGCTCGCGCTCGCTTCGAACGCCGTCATCATCGGCTTCAATGTGCGTCCTGAGCGAAGCGCCGAGGATCTTGCGGGCAAGGAAAGCGTCGACATCCGTATGCACACGGTCATCTATAACATCACCGACGAGCTCAAAAAGGCCATGGAGGGCTTGCTCGAGCCGACCTTCAAGGAAGTGACGCTCGGCCGGGCCGAAGTGCGTGACACGTTCAAAGTTCCGAAAATCGGCCTCATCGCTGGCTGCTACGTGTCCGGCGGTAGAGTGTTGCGCAATGCGGAGATACGTTTGCTGCGGGACAACGTCGTCGTTTTCGAAGGCAAGATCGGAAGCCTCAAGCGATTCAAGGAGGATTCCAGCGAAGTCAAAGAAGGCTTCGAGTGCGGTATCGGTATCGCCGGTTATAACGACGTGAAGGTCGGTGACGTGATCGAGGCCTTCGCCATGGAGAAGGTGCAGCCGACGCCCGCATAAAGTGCTTTATAGAATTACTTCCCAGGGATCCTCAAGGTCCAAAAGAATGGCCACAGAGACACAGAGATACAGAGATACAGAGATTCGGAAAACACTATCCGCATTCCCGCTCGAAAGGGCGGAGTGCTTTCAGGGTTACACCGACCCTGCGCATTCTTGCCGCTAGCAGTCGTCGACCACGGAGAAAAATGGAGTCCACCGAGATTTGTCCGATCACTTTTCTCCGTGTCTCTGTGCCTCTGTGGCATTCCTGCCGGCTCGGTTTCCGCTGTGAAGGAAGTTGAGTAAGAACGTCGGCCAGGAATCCGGATCTCCCATCATCGGGCTATTGACGATCGAGCTTCATTTTCCAGAGGCTCAATCTCTGAAGGCGAAGCGCATGGTCGTGAAGTCGATCAAGGAGCGCCTAGTGCGCCGACATCATGTCGCCGTGGCCGAGACCGGCTATCTCGAGCTATGGCAACGTGCGGAGCTCTCGGCGGTGTCGGTCTCGGGCACGCGCAGCGTGCTCGAATCGCAGCTCGAGAAAATCCAGCGCGAGCTCGAAAATCACTACAGCTCAGAGCTCGTGCGAACCGAGATGGAGCTCATCGAATAGTCATGGAGAAACGTCGCGGCGAGAGGATACGACCGGAGCGGGTCGCCGAGCAGATTCGGATGGACGTGGCGCAGATCCTTCAAAACGATATGAAGGATCCGCGCCTTGCGCTCGTGACCTGCACCCGGGTCGACCTCACGCGCGACCTTCGCTACGCGAAGATTTATGTGAGCGTCCTCGCCGAGGGGAGTGAACAGGAACAGACGCTGAAGGCTCTCGAAGGCGCCACCAGATATGTGCGGCGGCGCCTCACCGAGCGGATCGGGCTTCGGGTATCACCGGAGATCCGGTTCATCTTCGACCCTTCGGTGGAGTACGGTATCCGTCTAGAAGAGCTGATCGAGAAGACGAAAGAGCAGTCACCAGAAGAAGAAGATCCAGCCGATAGCGGCACCTGATGACCCATGGAAGGCGTCCTGCTCATCGACAAGCCCACGGGGCTCACGTCCCACGACGTCGTGGCGCGTGTACGCAAGCGCCTTGCAGAGAGGCGTATAGGCCATACGGGGACGCTCGACCCTTTTGCGAGTGGTCTGATGGTGCTCTGTGTGGGCCGGGCGACCCGGCTGGCGCGTTTTTTCTCTGCTACGGCCAAGACCTACATCGCGACCGTCCATTTCGGCTACAGCACGGACACCTATGACCGGACGGGCCAACCAGTGGGCGAGGTGCGCGATGCGGCACCGAAGCTCTCCGAGCTAGAGAACGCTCTCGCGAGCTTCCAGGGTCGCCAGACGCAGGTTCCCCCCGTTTATTCCGCGAAGAAAATTAGCGGCACCCGGCTGCACCGTCTGGCTCGGCGAGGAATCGCGGTGACCCCGCCTCCGGTCGAGGTGGAGTTCCACGCCATCGAGCTGCTCGAGCTCGATGGCCCCCGTGCACGCATCGAAGCATCGGTCTCGAGCGGCACGTATATTCGCTCCCTGGCACAGGACCTCGGCCACCGCTTGGGGACCGGAGCGCACTTGGCCGAGCTTAGGCGTACACGCGTCGGGTCGTTCCTGGTTTCGGAGGCGCTCGACATGACGGGTTTGCTGGAACGAGTTCCCACTCCCGAGGACGCGCTGTTGCCCCCCAACGCGGCCTTGAGAGATCTGTCCGAAGTGCGGCTCGAGCCCGCCGCGGCGAAGCGACTTGCGCACGGCCGGACGCCATCGTGGGAGGAAGTGACCTCTCCGGGGGACATGCGCGGCGTCGTCGGGCCCGTGCGCGTCGTCGACCCAGGAGGAGAGCTCCTCGCGATCGCCGCGCTGGACGCCGAGCGCAAGCTGCTACGGCCCGTGCTCGTCTGGGCCCGGACGCCGGAAACCCCATGAGTCGTCGTCCTTTACAGCTCTTGGCCCCTTGTGCTAGGATTCCGCGAGAAGAAAAGAAAGGGACAATAAGAGTAGAATCACGGAGGACCCTATTTGACGCTCACCAAGGATAAAAAGACCGACCTAATCGGAGACTATCAGCTCCACGGTGCGGACACGGGCTCGCCGGAGGTACAAATTGCGATTTTAAGCGAGCGCATTACCTACCTCACCGAGCATTTCAAGACCCACAGCAAAGACCATCATTCGCGTCGCGGCCTCCTCAAGATGGTCGGCCAGAGACGCCGCCTGTTGGACTATCTCAAAACGAAAGACATTAGCCGCTATCAAGGCGTCATCCAGCGGCTTGGAATCCGTAAATAAACATGGATTTATCACCTGGCGTTTCTGCCACGTGGTGTCGTCTGCTTTCGGGTTTGCCCGTGCACGCTTCCGCGTGCTGGTAATACGTCTATCCGATACGTTCTCGGTCCTCCGGTCCCGATCAACTGAACGAGACCTTCCTTGGTTAGAGGCATCGCCGTAAAGGTGTGCCCCCACACGCGTTCGATGACGGTGCGATGATCGCACGTCGCTATCTTGCGGGCCCCTCCTGTGAATACGAGAGGATAACAACATGATTCATCGTAAAGAAGTTGAGGTTGGCGGCCGCACGCTGTCCATCGAAATGGGCAAGCTCGCCAAACAGGCCAATGGAGCTGCCGTCGTTCGGCTCGGCGACACCGTGGTGCTGGTCACTGCCTGTGCCGCCAAAAGGCCGCGCGAAGGCATCGACTTTCTACCCCTCACCGTCGATTATCGCGAGAGTTTCTATGCTGCGGGAAAGATCCCCGGCGGCTTCTTCAAACGCGAAGGGCGGCCGAACGAGAAGGAGATTCTGACATGTCGTCTCATCGATCGGCCACTGCGTCCTTTGTTCCCCGATGGTTGGCGCAGCGAGACGCAGGTGATCAGTCTCGTGCTATCCACCGACAAAGAAAACGACTCCGACGTCTTGGCGTTGACAGGTGCCTCTGCCGCCCTCTATTGCTCGGATATCCCGTTTCACACCCCCATCGCTGGCGTCCGCGTCGGGCGCATCGACGGTCAGTTCGTCGTCAACCCGACCTTCGAGCAGATAAAGGGCAGCGACCTGGATCTGACCGTGGCCGGCTCTAAGGACGCTATCGTCATGGTCGAAGCGTCGGCGAACGATGTATCCGAGGCACAGATGGTGGATGCCCTCGGGTTTGCGCACGAGGCCATTCAGAAGCTCGTCGCGATGCAAGAAGAGCTCTTCGAGGCCATCGCACCGGTCAAAACAACGGTCGCACCCATAGAGCGTGACGAAGTGCTCGAGAAGGAAATCGAGGAAAAAGTTTTTTCGAAGCTTCAAGACGCGATGCGCACGAGCGGGAAGCTTGCTGCGGAGCGCGCTGTCGACGACGTGAAGGCTGCTCTGATGGAAGAGCTTGCCGATCGCGAGCCGGAAGTGCTCGCGGGGATCGCTGGCATCTTCAACGGGCTACAGGAAAAGTTACTCCGTCAGGAAGTGCTCGAGCGTCGGCAACGCCTCGACGGACGCGCTTTTGATGCGGTTCGCGAGATCACGTGCGAAGTGGGCGCGCTCCCGAGAACGCATGGCTCGTCCGTCTTCACGAGAGGTGAGACCCAAGCCCTCGTGACCGTGACGCTCGGAACGTCCGACGACTCCCAGAGAATGGACTTTCTCGAAGGCGATTACGAAAAGCGATTCATGCTTCACTACAACTTCCCGCCATTCTCGGTCGGGGAAGCGCGTTTTTTGCGAGGTCCTGGGCGGCGCGAGATCGGACATGGTGCCCTCGCGGAGCGTGCTCTCGTTCCTGTCATCCCGCCCACCACCGAATTTCCTTACACGATCCGCATCGTGTCGGATATTCTCGAATCCAATGGGTCGTCCTCGATGGCCTCGGTGACCGGAGGTTGTCTCGCGCTAATGGATGCGGGTGTCCCGCTCAAAGCGCCCATTGCGGGTATCGCCATGGGGCTCGTGAAAGAAGGTGACAACTACGCCATCCTGACCGACATCGCTGGCGCCGAAGATCACTATGGAGACATGGACTTCAAAGTGGCCGGTACGGCGAACGGCATTACCGCACTTCAGATGGACATCAAGATCACGGGGCTCACTCGTGAGCTGATGGCGGAAGCCCTCGAGCAGGCGCGTCAAGCGCGTATGTTCATCCTCGAGAAGATGGCGAGCGCTCTTCCCGCGCCTCGCGAGGAGATTTCGACCTTCGCGCCCCGCATCTTCACGATTCAGATCCCGACCGACAAGATCCGCGACGTCATTGGTCCTGGAGGGAAGATGATCCGCAGCATCATCGAGCGCACAGGGGTGAAGATCGATGTCGAGGACAATGGCACCGTGTCGATCGCGTCTTCCGATAGCGAGTCGGCGAAAAAAGCTATTCAAATCATCGAAGAGCTCACGGCGGTGCCCGAGGTCGGGAAGACCTATCTTGGGAAAGTTCAGCGCCTCGTCGATTTCGGCGCTTTCGTCGAGATCATCCCTGGCACGGACGGCCTCGTTCACATCTCGGAAGTCGCCGATTACCGGGTGAAAGACGTGCAGGACGAGTTTTCCGAAGGCGACCAGATTCTCGTGAAAGTCATCAACATCGACCCTCAGGGAAAGGTCAAGCTGTCGCGCAAAGCGGTTATTCGCGAGCAGGCCGGACTTCCGCCCGAACCGCCACAAGAGCCTCGGCCGCGGCGCGACCGCGACGATGGCGGCCGCTCGAGACGGCGTCGCCCCCCCGGCGGCGGACGTCGATGATGAAGACGGCCGCAGCGCTCCAGCAGAGGCGATTCTGGCGGGTTAGAGGCTGGCTCGATCAATATTAAGAGCCTCTCCTGCCATTTCAGTGGATCCTCTCGAGGGTGAGACCGCCACAGTTTAGGTAGTTCCTGTCCAGAAACACCATAACTTGTGGTGTGCGAGAGACCTATCGAAGATGTGGGTATTATACGTTTTCGGTAGGGGCTTCGTGGGGTTGAGAGCGAATGAAAATCTTGGACGAAACGAGAGGCGAATCGTCAGCAATCCATGGCTATAAGGGGCGGAAGAGTAATAGTTATTATCGTAATAGGTGTCTTGCCATCATCAGTAGGTTGCAGGTGATGATGGAACTCCATACGTACGATTTAAAAGAAGCAATGAGCGCCATGTGCATCGGTCGAGACCAAAGACTCGTTTCAAGAACGAAATGACGCCTTCGATTCCGCAGCGAAATCGCCGCAGGCGTTGATAGACCCAGGAACTCTTGACCATATCGGTCACCGCGAAATGAGCCTTGGTAAAGGCAACATCTTCAACTCCCTTGCCTTTGATGGCTTCCAAGTTTGCCTTTGAAGAAAACGCGCCATCGTAGGCAACCTGGCGCGGGGCCCGTTCGTAGAGTTCGACTTGACGGTCGATCATGGTTTCCGCGAGAGTTGAATCGGACGGATTCCCATCCAAGATCACGCAATCCAAAATCATCGAGGACGAGCCACCAGTCATACACACCTTGTGGCCGTAGAGAGTCTCGCGCCGGTCTTTGCGAATAATGTCGGTGTGTTCTTCGAAGATAGAAACGACCTTTTCCTCCGCAGGCACACGCTCTTCGTCGATCACTCGGCGTTGGGTTTGGTTGATGACTTTCTTGGTGAGGACGAGAAAGTGCTCAAAATCCGCGGCGATCCTCTCCGCGCTCGCTCGCTTCACCGGCTCGGTCAAGCCCGACTCTTCCAACTGTGCTGCAACGCGTTGAGCGGAGCGATAGGTTTCTTCCGTCACCTTCAGTAGATCTCGATAGACGCGACGCCTTTGT
This sequence comes from Candidatus Marinacidobacterales bacterium, assembly GCA_965197495.1. GTDB lineage: Bacteria > Acidobacteriota > Vicinamibacteria > Marinacidobacterales > SMYC01 > SMYC01. The sequence goes on along the minus strand of OZ240210.1, from coordinate 7,961,369 downwards.
TGCTTATCCTTCGCGTTCAGAACTCCCAGTCGACGTCTCTTCGCTCGACGCGTTCGATTGCCGAAGACCACTACTGTACCCAGCAGTTCGCGAGCTCGGCACATCACGCGAGTGAGAACCCGAACACAGTCATAAAGAAGCTCGGAGTCTGTAGGCGGATGAATGTTTGATTCCACTACCGTGCAGTCCACTCGTACTTTTTCGCCTCTCCTGCCATTTCAGTGGATCCTCTCGAGGGTGAGACCGCCACAGTTTAGGTAGACGAGACTGATGAGAGCTTCGGCAGAGTGGAGTCCAAAGCTGCGGTGGCTCAGCAGCCGGATTTTGTTGTTCATTCCTTCGAGTCGGCCGTTGCTGAGTCTCCACGTGACCCACGCGATGACGCCATCGAAGTGGCTGCGGATCATCTTCGCCGCGCGTTTGACGGGCTCTATCCTCGAGCTCATAGCGCGCCGCAGCCATCCTCGGAGAAACTTCTTGGCCCATGTCTCGGTTTTGTAGGTGTAGAGGTCCATGAAGTCGTCGCGCAGAAGCATGGCGCGGTAGAGGCGACGATTAGCTCGCACCTGCTCGCGGAGCACCCGTTTGTCTTTCGCGCTGCGGTTGTGTTTGGCCTTGAGAAGGGGAAACTTGGTGTTCTTGAGGTTGCGTCGGGCAGTCCCTTTGAGTTCGCGCACCAGCTCGCGCCGGGTCTTATCCACGGCCTCGTTCAGATGCTTGACGATGTGGAAGCGGTCAAAGATCACCCGTGCCTGAGGAGCCTTTTTGCCGACGACAGTTATGTACGGCTCCCACATGTCCATGCTGACCGCTTCGAGCTCCGCGGCTCTTTGTGGTCCGAGCTTGCGGAAAAACCGCAGCAGCGTCTTGGCCTTGCGCTCCTTTCCCGCCCAGACGACCCGGCCGCTGAGATGGTCTATTACCACTGTTAAGTACTTATGGCGTTTGCGGTAGCTGATCTCGTCCATCCCAATCACCCGCAATCCATCGAGCTCGCGCCGCTCATCCCGTTGCTCGGCAACCACCCGCTGGATGATCCGTCGCACCGAACGCCACGTCACACGGAAATATTCCGCGACGGCGCTGACGTCTGTCCTCTGTGCCAGCCACGCTACCTCTTGTTCGAAGCTCTTGGTAAAGCGGCTCCCCTTGTCGGCCCAAGGCACCTTTTCTTTGACCACGCCACAACGCCGACAAACCACTCGCCGGATCGAGTAGCGAAGATAGCTCCGGACACCGAACAGGTCCAAGTGCCGCCAGTAACGATTGTAGCGATCTTTGTTCTTGCGGACCTTTCGACCGCAAACCCCGCACAGAGGCTTCCTCCTCCGTGGTACTACATCCACCACCACTCTGGCTTTGTCCGCCTGGAAGTGGAAATTTCGGACCCACAGGCCTTGCAATCCGATGAGCTTGTTGACTAACGTGGTAACGCGCATCGCGAGAACGCTCCTTTTTCTTGCCGAAAAAGGATTCTAGCGTTCTCGCCGATGCGCATCTAAACATGGCTTACCCTCTCAACCCACAGGCCTCACCAAATGCCACTGCCCCGCAGCGCGAAACGAGGCTGTGGGAAACGCCCCCACGGTCCGGATCGTTCAAGGCCTTGCTCACGACTGAGCTCTCTTCGAAGCCTGGAAGGGCGTTTTCCATAGCCTCCACTGATCGATGCCTCCCCTTCCTTATTCCAAATGAATGAATCCTTCTTGTATATATCAGGAGGGGCCTGTGGGCGCTTGTGGGAAACGCGAAGCGTTTTCCAAGCGATTGTGGAAAACGCCGCTGCTACGTTTGTACCTGCTCACAACCCATCCCTAACGCCTCTCTCTCCAGGAGTTTCCGGTGTTTTCCACAATCGCGGCAGCGTCCATAGGCCATACCCTCGCGCCCAAATCAGATCCCCAGAAACGACAGGAGAACCACTTTTCTTCCCTTTTCGATCCCAGCATCCTCGGCAACGCTCACCAGCTCTCGGTTGATCTGCTCCAGCGTTTCGAACTTCACGGCTTTGATGTTTGCTGCTAGGGTCGACTTCGACGGGGTCGGCTCTATGATGCCGAGCTGGCAAAACGTCCGATAGCTTCGAGAGTCTGCCAAGTGAAACGCCAGCTCCCGATAGGTGAACTGATTCAGCTGCTTCACCAACAACGCCCGGAGAACCTGCTCCGCGCTCATTCCCCCACGACCAACATCGCTCCCTGCCGGTGGGGTGACCGACCTTAGGTCTTGCAGTACCAGCTCATTGAGCTTAGGATGGGCATCGAGTAGCGACGAGATCGTTTCGAGTTCGCGTGCGTGCTCCAGCTCCAGCCAGGGCTCACGTAGATTTGGCTGTGGGTTGATCGTTTTTCGCATTTAGGGCTGGTCTCCTTTGGAGTTAAGTCATTTAGAATCGGATGTTTTCAACGACACGATCCTAATCGACACCCCCTCAGAAGACTAGCCCTAAATTTGCGATTTCTCCTTTTTTCTCAATCCCTTACAGGCTTCAGGACGGGTACTAGGTAGACGAGACTGATGAGAGCTTCGGCAGAGTGGAGTCCAAAGCTGCGGTGGCTCAGCAGCCGGATTTTGTTGTTCATTCCTTCGAGTCGGCCGTTGCTGAGTCTCCACGTGACCCACGCGATGACGCCATCGAAGTGGCTGCGGATCATCTTCGCCGCGCGTTTGACGGGCTCTATCCTCGAGCTCATAGCGCGCCGCAGCCATCCTCGGAGAAACTTCTTGGCCCATGTCTCGGTTTTGTAGGTGTAGAGGTCCATGAAGTCGTCGCGCAGAAGCATGGCGCGGCAGAGGCGACGATTAGCTCGCACCTGCTCGCGGAGCACCCGTTTGTCTTTCGCGCTGCGGTTGTGTTTGGCCTTGAGAAGGGGAAACTTGGTGTTCTTGAGGTTGCGTCGGGCAGTCCCTTTGAGCTCGCGCACCAGCTCGCGCCGGGTCTTATCCACGGCCTCGTTCAGATGCTTGACGATGTGGAAGCGGTCAAAGATCACCCGTGCCTGAGGAGCCTTTTTGCCGACGACGGTTATGTACGGCTCCCACATGTCCATGCTGACCGCTTCGAGCTCCGCGGCTCTTTGTGGTCCGAGCTTGCGGAAAAACCGCAGCAGCGTCTTGGCCTTGCGCTCCTTTCCCGCCCAGACGACCCGGCCGCTGAGATGGTCTATTACCACTGTTAACCCTAATCGTAAATAAACGTCACCGTGTCTGAGGTCTTTGGCCACTGAGTTCTCTTCGAAGCCTGGAAGGGCGTTTTCCATAGCCTCCACTAATCGAGCCCCCCCTTCCTTATTCCATATGAATTAATCTTTCTTGTATATATATCAGGAGGGGCCTGTGGGCGCTCGTGGGAAACGCGAAGCGTTTTCCACAATCGCGGCAGCGTCCATAGGCCATGCCCTCCAACACAAATCAGATCCCCCGAAACGACAGGAGAACCTATTAAGAAAAGCGTAACGCAAAGGCGCAAAGACCCAAAGGCGCAAAGAAAAAACAAGAAAAGAAGATGAGAGGAAACGCTTTTGTCACTAAATTCTAGTCCCCTGTATCAGTGGTTCGTTGCATAAGCTCGAAGTCATTTTGTGGGCTGGCGAGGCGTGACGACGAAGTCATATTGAAAGCAGGAGCGGTTTGGAGGGAACGGACGCACGGGCGGCGTCAGAATACACTGAGAGCGATGGATAAAAACGACCCCTCTGTGACAGGGAGGTCGCGCACGAGCCTACCTACCTAGCTCCGACGTTATTTTCCGATGACCGCGAGGATGTCATCCTCGCGCAAAATCAAATATTCGTCGCCTTCGATCTTGACTTCGGTTCCTGCATATTTTCCGAAGAGCACCTTATCGCCCTTCTTGATCTCGAGCGCGACCTTCGTCCCGTCGTCGAGAGTCTTCCCGTTGCCGACGGCCGTGACTTTGCCGCGCTGCGGCTTTTCCTTCGCGCTGTCGGGGATGATGATACCACCCTCGGACTTTTCCTGTTTGTCCTCGAGACGTTGCACGAGAATCCTGTCGTGCAATGGTCGAACATTCATGACACAAAGCTCCTTTCCAAAGAAAAACAGTTGATGCTTGCCAAACCCGGCAGTATAGCCAACGCTGTACGAGCTTGTCAAGAGATCGAAAACGCTATTTGCGGCGGGGTCCGAGCTTCAGTTCCTGAAGCTTCTTGCTCAGAGTGTTGCGGTGAATGTGGAGCGTTCGAGCGGCGCGTGAGAGATTGCCGTTCTCTTGTTCCATCACGCGTGAGAGAAAACGCTTTTCGAACTCGCGTTTGGCTTCAGGAAAGCGGATACCGCCTTTGATCATCTCTTCGATGAGATCTTCGAGGCGTTGTTTCATCGATGCTTGGCCAACATATTTGCGCGCGCCCATGGGTTCGGCCCGAATCTACAGGTCGCTCCGACCGGTGAGTGAGCGATAGGCGCGAAGGTAGCGCTCCCGCGTGCCGTCAATGACCTCTCTCGGAAGCTCTGGCCCAGGGGGTTTCTTGTCCCAATCAAGCGTTTCCAGATATTCCCGGACGAACTGCTTGTCGAAGCTCGGCTGCTCGCGACCGGGGGCGTATTCCTCCCGCGGCCAGAAACGCGACGAGTCCGGCGTCAGAACCTCGTCGATGAGATAAACATCTCCGTTTTCGGGCTCGCGCCCGAACTCGAACTTGGTGTCGGCGATGATGATGTCTCTTTGCTCCGCCTCGCGTTGGCCGAGCCGGTAGAGGTCGAGAGAAATTTTCTTGAGCCTCTCCGTGAGCTCGCGACCGAGCGCATCCGCCATGACGTCTTCACTCACGTTGATATCGTGTCCCGTGGCGGCTTTCGTCGACGGAGTGAATAGAGGCTCGTCGAAGGGGTCGGCCTGCTTCATGTCCGAAGGCAGCTCGATGCCGCAGACGCTCCCGGTCTTCTTGTATTCCTTCCACCCTGAGCCGTAGAGGTAGCCGCGAACGACGCACTCGAACGGAACCGGCTCGAGTTTTTTCACCAACATCGATCGCCGCGCGAGCTGGTCTCGAAACGGCTGCAGCTCGGCGGGGTAGGCGTCCACCTCACCAGTCACCACGTGGTTCGGGACGAGAGCCTGGCTCTTTTCGAACCAAAAGAGCGAGAGCTGGTTGAGGACGCTGCCTTTGCCCGGAATGCCATTAGGCAGCACGACGTCGAATGCCGAGACCCGATCCGTCGTGACGAGGAGAAGATGTTCGCCGATCTCGTAAATGTCGCGAACCTTTCCGCGAGAGCGCAGCGTTCGGTTGTCCAGTGAGGACTCGATGAGTACGTTTCCCGTCACGGTAAAAGCGACCCCTTCTCCGATGAGATGTGCGTTCGTTAGCCTCGCGTGTCGATGCGAAACGTCGACCCCTAGATGTGTTCCCGAGAAAGGGGCGTATTGTAGGGAAGGGAGGGGGGGGGAGTCAAGCTTTTCTAGATGTATTTCGTTGTTTGCTGCCTGCTGCTTGCTATCTGCTACCCGGCAAGTAGTGGGACGGCGTTCGGGCTAGCAGGTAGCGGATGGCCGGTAGCAAACAACGCATTACGATTCTTTCAATGTAATTCGCCCGTCCATCGTTGTTACTAGGATTAGTGGGCCACCCTTGCCCAGGGTTCCCTTTACGCGGCCTTTGCGCTCGTTTCCTTCGAAGGTTGATAGGTCGTTGACGATGCGGCCGTCGGCGGCGGTTGCTTCGATCTGTGCGGAGATGGATGCCGGCAGCGTGAGCTCGATCGACCCATCGGATGTGCGGATATTCCAGTCGCTCGTTAGCTCTCGCGTGCCGCGGCTCGTGATGCGAATGCTTCCGTCGGCGGTGACGGCGCGGAGCGCGTCGAAGCTTCCTTCGAGCTGGATGCGGCCATCATTCGAGACCGCATCGACGGCGCCTGCGAGGTCGGTGCCGATGACGGATCCATCGGTCGTTCTCAATTTGAGTGTCCCCTTTACGGTATCGAGACGTATCCGTCCGTCGGCGGTCTCGGCCCTGATGTCTCCGGAGACGCGCTCGAGCTGGATGCGGCCATCGCGGGTCTGGAGGTCCAAGGCCATGCCTTCCGGGACGCGCAGCGCGACATCGGTCCGGGTATTGCCGCCAAACGACGCGATACTGGCGCCGGGTACGCGCGCGCGAACGCGCAGCGTGTCGCCGTCCTCGATCGCCTCGACCCGGACAGCGTCGAGGAGCGACCGCGCTCCATCTCGATCGGCGGCGCGAGCCCGCTTGTGAAAGATGACTTCTACGAACTCGATCGCATCCGAAGGCTCGACGGCGATCCGGCCATCATCAATCCGCACTTCGATCCGCGTGATTACGCCGGAGTCGAAACGAAAGTCCTCCGTGGCAGATTCCTCGACCCGATGGTGATCGCACCCGAGAGTCGAAACGGCGGCGAGAGCGAGCGTCAGTATATTTGGTTTCATGTGTCTGAGTGGTCTCATCGGGGCGCCTTTCTCAACGCGATGTTGTGGTAACTCGTCGAGATCGTCAGTGGATGGGCTCCATTGCCGAGCGTCGCCGTCCACTGCCGCTCGCGGTCATTGACCGAGGATTCCTCGAGCAACCCGAGCTCTGAGCGCATCTCGCCGTCTCGGGTTCTCGCGGTGAGCGCGGCGGATGCGTTACTCGGCAGCCAAAGCTCGACGTCTCCGTAAGTGGTCTCAAGGTGGACCGCGCCCGCGAAACGCTCCGTCAACACGTGGAGCCGAGCGTGGGTCGAGCGGATCTCGAGGCCCGAGGCGAAATCCGTCACCCGGACGTCCTTGTCCGAGCTCTCGATCACGATGGGCCCGGCAATGGACTCCAAGTCCACTTCGCATTGCGGGCCGTCGATGCGAACGCGACCCTCGATATCCGTGAGGCGGATAGGGCGGTACTGATTTTCGACCACGACATCGCCGCGGATAGCGCGGGCAATGACGCTCGAGTTGCGCGTCTCGAGGGTGAGCTCGCCCTCGACGTCGCTTACGAAGACCGGTTGGTTGCGCGTGGTGATGGTAACCCCTTGATGGACGCGCTCCACCGATACTTCCGCGTCGTGCGCCTCCACCTCGACCCGGCCTTCGACGTCGCTGACCCGGACGTTCGCGTGCCGGGTTCTGAGCGTCGCCGACCCGGTCACGCCTTCGGCGCTCACCGAGCCGTTGCGCGTCTCTACGAGGAGGTCACCGTCGATGCTCGTCGCGACGACCGCGCCATTTCGGGTCCTCGCTTCGGCACGGCCCGTGATGCGCTCGAGACGGATAGGCGCGTGACTTGTTGCCACCGTGACCCCTCCCGTCAAGTTCTCGGCCTCCACGCGGGCGTGACCCGTGGAGGCTTCGACCGCCCCCTCTAAATTCTTCAATCGAATCGCCCCCCTCTCGTTCAGGACGTTGATCCTCATGCTTGTTGGCGCACGGATCTCGAGATCGGTGAAGACCGGGCGGCTGCCTTCGGGACGCGAGGTACGGAGCCGGGCGCGTCCCTCGTCGACGGTGAAGAGCAGGTCGAGCTCGTCCGCAATGGCTTGGGCCTCGACCTCGGAGAAATCGTGAACCCTCCGGGTGATGAGCACCTCGAGCCCTTCCTCGTCCCAGCCCGAGACGGTCACCTCCCCACGTTCGTTCTCGATCACCAAGACCTCCGCCCCGTCCAGGATGTCCAGGGCGTAGGTATGGCGTTCGGTGAAGTGGTGCGCCGGGCCGTAGAGCTCCGGCCCGACGACGATGGCCATATCGTCCAACGTCACGTTGATGGACATGTCTCCGAGAATCCTCTCGCCTCCGCGCACGACCAGGCCGAGGACGAGGATCCAGGCGAGTATCACGACTTCGGCCGCACCCACGTGAGACCGCTCGGGGTGACGTAACCGGACGTATATTTTGTAGACACCCCAGGCGATAAGTAAGGCCGGCCAATAAGTACCGAACCAGGAAAGGGCTTCTCTAGCGAGCCTCACGAAGGAAAAACCGAGAAATCCCGAAAGGTTGTAGGTGAGCGCGGTCGTGCCCAGTACGATGAGAAGGACTCCCATCATGACAGCGCAGCCACTTCTCGGCGGCCGGCGAACGGTATCAGTCACGCTCGGCTTCCGATTCGGTGTCCGCCGACTCGGCGTTCTCATCAGGTTCCGAAGGCTCAGCAGGCTCAGCGCGCTCGGTCGGTGTGTCCGCAGCGTCCCATGCGCCCGCGGGAATGTGCGGCGGCGCTTCGCTCGTGATGTCGCTTTCTGGAACCGCTGGCCGCGTCAAGATGAACACACCGAGCCCGATGAGCCCGAGTGGCCAAAAGTTCCAAAGCCATTCGATTTCGAGCCAGCCGAAATTGTCGACGAAGAAAACCGTACCGAGCCCAATGAGGGCCCAGCCCCACCACCGCGTGAACGCGAAAGCCGCCGGCTTCGGAAGCGATCGTCCCGTTTCTACGAGGAGGTTGTGCTCCTGCGCGGACCGGTAGGCGTCGATCACCCCATAGAGCTAGATGAAGGCGATCATGACGCCGAAAAAGGCGGCGTGATCGGCGAGTTGGATGGCGCACGCGAACAGAACAAACAGCAGTACTCCTTTACTGGCCTGACCAAGATAAACGTGCCCGGCTCCAGGAAGCAGCGAAAGCCATAGAGCTGCGGCGGGAGAGCGTTTCATAGAAGACTCCTTGTTTGAGAAAGCTTTTTGACGTGAGCCAATAGGCTCGACGACGCGTCGTTCCGTCTGGACTGTTCAGACTCTTCGTCCTCCGCGCGCCGGCTCGCTTCTTCGAGATCTCGGAGTCTCCGATTGATCTCCTCGAGTCGATCTTCGAAAGCGACGCCGACGGTCATGCGCAAGACGTTGAGCTCTTCGATCCAGCGTTCGGACTGATGGTAGGTTCGGACCCCGAAACTATAGGCTTGATGCACCGACTGGGACGCTTTGCGCGACCAGTCGGAGAGCGCTTCGGGAGGGCGCCACAAGAGAACAAAAGCCAGAACCGCGGCAGCGGCGATCCACGAAGCGGCCTGGCGCAACGGAACAGCGGACACGGCCACGAAACGCTCCGCGTCGCGCCGTCTGGCGGCGAGCTTCGGTCGTGTGCGGTCGAGGACGTGCTCGGTCAGCTTCTCTGGGTCTGCCGGAAAGCTCAGCGCGCCGAGCCCGGCCACGACCTCTTCGAAAGCTGCGAACAGCTGGGAGCACGTATCGCAGGCGGCAAGATGCGCGCGAAGCTCCCCCGCGAGCGGAGGCGCGAGTGTCCCCTCCAAGTAATCCGACCACAGTTCTTCGGAACGTCGACAAATCATGATACGTCTTCCCGTGTCGAGCGAAAATCACCGCGACGGCGTGTCAACCTGCGGGCGAGCTCGATACGCCCGCGGTTGATGCGTGACTTGACGGTGCCGAGCGGCACCTTCAGCTGCTTTGCCATCTCGTCATAACTCATATCTTGCAGGTCCCGCAGGATGACGGCCTGTCCAAGCTCCGCCGGGAGTTTAGCGATGGATTCGCGGAGCCAGCCAGCCAAGTCCTTTTTCTCGAGAGCTCGGTGGGGATCCGATCTTCCCGACCTATCGGGAGTGGCGCGGACGGCGTCGTCGAAGGCCTCGCCGTCTTGCACCATCGAACGCTCGCGGCGGCGTCGGCGGTAGTGATCGATGGCGTAATTACGCGTGACGCGCTGGATCCACGCGGGCAGGCTTCCCGAGCTGTCGAAGCTCTTGAGCGCTCCGAGCAGGTGGAGAAAGATCTCCTGCGTGAGCTCCTCCGCTTCGTCCGCGCGTCCCGTAAACTGAAAGGCCACATGCCAAGCTCGTTTCTTGTACTGTTCCACGAGCAAAGTCCAAGCTTCGTCGTCACCGCTTTCGCAGCGACGCGCCAGCTCTCTATCCGCTAGCAAAATCGCTTGGTCTCCGCTCTTTTCTCGACTCATCTTCCGAAACGGACTTTCGTGCGAGAATGTTCCTGACCCTTGATATTGTCTCGCCAGCTCTCCGTCTCCCGTCGCTCGCGACCGACAACGCTAAGTACCGGCGATATTTGACTTTCGGGGCCTATTCTAGTAAATCTTGGCCCCCGTTGTGGCGGATCAACCTCGAAAGTTTCCCTCAACCTAACAGTGTCCATAAGGTCCAAGTTGAAGTCGCGCTCCGTACGGACGGGCTTGTTCCTTCTGCTCGCGGCCGGCCTGCTGTGGCTGTTCTTCCGCGGCTCGGATCTCTCCGCCATTCGATCGAGCCTCGCCCGCGCGAACCTGTGGATTCTGGGCTCGGCTCTCGGCGTGATACTCGTGACCTATTTGCTGCGGGCGGCCCGTTGGCAACTCTTGCTCGCACCGCTTGGAAGGGCAGGGCTCTGGAACTGTTTCACGACGACAGTCATCGGCTTCATGCTCAACTTCCTCGCGGCGCGGCTCGGCGAGATCGTGCGGCCATATCTGCTCGCGCGCCGCGAGGGCTTTTCCGCTTCGAGCGCCTTCGCGACGATTTTGCTGGAACGTGTCCTGGATTTGGTGACAGTCGTGCTATTGATCGGCTTTTGGCTACTCGCCTCACCGCCGGAGGTCGCGAGCGGTGGGGCGCTACAGAGTCTCAAGCTCGGCGGCGGTCTCGGTCTCGCGGGATCGGTGGTCGCGCTCGGAATTCTCTTCGTGCTCGCGCGCTACCCGGAGCAGGTCTTGCCATGGATCAAAAAGATCTTCCGCATCCTGCCGGCGAAGCTCGAGATGGCGGCGTCCGGTTTTGCCGAGACTTTTGCCGCCGGGCTCGCGGTGCTCGTCGACGGACCGCGCCTGTTTTGGGCGGCAGCGATGTCCATTGTCTTGTGGATGAATATCGCGTTCGCCTTTTGGCTCGGGGCGCGCGCCCTCGGGGTGGAATTCCCCTACGGCGACACGTTTCTCGTGATAGGGTTTCTGACCGTGGGTGTGGCGGTCCCGACACCAGGCGCGGTCGGCGGCTATCATGTGATGGCCGAGTTCGCGCTCACCACTCTTTTCGGGACCGAAGCGAGCCTGGCCAAGGCCGTGGCTCTCCTGAATCATGCGATTGCCTTTCTGCCCGTCACGTTTCTGGGCGTGTTATTTTTCGCGAGAGCCGATTTGAGCTTTTGCGAAGTCGAGAAGATTACGAGCTCATCGGAAGACTTGGAAGAAAGCTAAGGGTCCCGGCAAGGGCCCTAAGGAGGCGAAGCGAATTGTGAAGTGTCCCTTCTGTGGTCATTCGGCGGACAAAGTTGTCGATTCGAGGGAAAGCAGAGAAGGCGAGGCGATCCGGCGGCGAAGGCAATGCCTGAAATGCGGGAGGCGCTTCACCAGTTACGAGCGTATCGATCGCATCGACTACCGTGTCGTAAAAAAGGACGGCAGCCGCGAGCGTTTCGATCGTGAGAAGCTGATGAACGGGCTGGTCAAAGCCTGCGAGAAAAGAGCGGTTCCGCTCACGCGGCTCGAGGCCATCGTGGATCAGGTCGAGCATCAACTTCACGATTCGTCGGACAAGGAAGTCTCCGCGACCCAGATAGGCGAGTTCGTAATGTCCGAGTTGAAGCGGCTCGACCAAGTTGCCTATGTGCGTTTCGCTTCTGTGTATCGGGAGTTCAAAGACGCCAACGAGTTCGTCGACACCATCCGCGCGCTACTGGACCGGCACGATCCGATCGAATGACCAATCGAGTCTCCCGCGCGACCGGTGGGTCGGTACTGCTGCTGTCGGTAGCACTTTCGGCCGGCGGCGCCGAGATCAAGGACCTCATCCCCATCGTCCGCGCCGAGGGCGTCGTGGTCAGCTTTCGCGTCGAGGACGCCTTCGACGAGGAGCTCGCCCACGCGATCGAGACCGGGCTCGAAGTTACGTTTCGCTACAATGTAGAATTGAAGCGGGTTCGAGGCATGTGGCTCGACAAGAAGCTCTTGGCACGGCAAATCCGGACGACCGTCGCTTATGACAACTTGACGAAACGGTACAGTCTCACCCGAGAGATTGACGGCGAGATCGATGCCACGGAAGTCGTGGCGGATGTTTCGGCCATGAGGCGTTTCATGACGACGATCGAATCTCTGCTTCTCTTCGACACTGCCCTCATGGTCTCGAACCAGGAATACTATCTTCGGGTCAATGGGATCATGAAGGACCGCAACCTGCTGCTGCTCATTCCTTGGGACATCGGCGCCGATTGGCGCGAGGCCCATTTCACCTATCTGCCATAGATCAAAGATAGCGCGAGAATCGATGAGCGACCACGAGGCACCCGAGAGAAAAGAGGCCAAAGACGGCGTCCGCTTCGTCGCGCCCTCGGTGCTCTTGCTGCTCGGTGTCACACTCGTCAGCACCTATCTCATCGGTAAAGCGGAGTCTTTCAAGCCCGACTACATGGCGCGGGCCTTTTTGTTCGGGTTCACGCTTGTCATATGGGCGCTCTTATTGGTCCTCACCTTCGTCCTCGGCCGGAATCTCATCAAGTTGTTTCTGGAGAGAAAGCGCTCGGCGCGCGGGGCAAAGTTCAAGACCAAGTTGGTCATTATCTTTATCAGCTTTGCCCTTTTGCCTTCGGCGCTCATCGTCCTCGTGGGAAGTCGCCTGATCTCGGCCTCGGTGGACCGATGGTTCTCTCATCCCGTCGAAGAGGTGCTCTTGGGCGCGCAGGATCTCGTGGAGCACTACTTCCAGGAAAAGCAGGACCATGCGACGTTCTATGCGCGTAGTCTTTCGGGAGAGATCGGAGAGTCGAGGCTTTTGACGCCGGCTCGCCTCTCTCGTCTGAGCCGTACGATGAACGATCGTCTCAATCGCTACCGTCTCGACATGATCACGGTCCTGTCGGTCGATGGGCCGCTCTGGACGTCCGCCCGCCCGGGTCTGCCTCAATACAACCCGGACTCCACGATCCGTCTTGCCGAGACCGGCCTCCGCGGCGAAGAAACCTTGCGCCAGGATTCCCTCGGGGACGGCACGCTTGTCCAATACGTCTCGCCGATCTTATCCAGCGGGACGCGGGATGTCGAAGGGGCGGTCGTCGTGTCGTTCTTCATCCCCAAGAACCTCGCGACGACGCTCGAGATGGTCAACCGTCAGGCCAACGTTTACCAGCAGGCGGAGGCGCAGAAGGAGCCGATTCAGGATTTGTATCTCTCCTTTTTCATGATGGTCTCACTTCTTCTCTTGTTGTCGTCCACCTGGATAGGCCTCTATCTCGCAAAGCGGATCACGGGCCCAGTGGGCCAGCTCGTCGAGGCGACGGAGAGAGTGATGGCCGGCGATCTGGATCATCCTGTCTCGGGCGCGGCTTTCGACGAGCTCGGCCTTCTGATGGAGTCCTTCAATCGCATGACGGCACAGCTCAAAGCGAGCAAGGATCACTTGGAGTCCTCGCGTCATGATCTCGAGATCAAGAGCCGCGAGCTCGACCGGCGCCGCGCGTACATGGAAACTGTGCTCGAGAACATCACGACCGGGATCATTTCGCTCGATCGTGATGGCTTCGTGACGCGGCTGAACGAATCGGCGACCCGAATGTTGCATCTCGATGCCGGGCTCGAAGGCCGCCACTATCGGGACGTGTTTGGAAATGACGAGCGTTCTGCGCTACGGGTCCTGCTCGATGAGGTTTCTGCTATGGATCTCCGGGCGCCGCTCGAAGAAGAGCTCGATGTCTCCGTCCAAGGCCGCGAGCTTCACCTTTCCGTCTACATCACGGCGCTGAGCCGTTCGGAAGATGTGCCTTCCGGGCTTCTTCTCGTCCTCGACGACCTCACGCAGTTGCTGCGTGCCCAGAAAGTCGCTGCGTGGCGAGAAGTTGCCCGACGTCTCGCGCACGAGATCAAGAATCCGCTCACGCCGATCCAGCTATCTGCTCAACGCATACGCAAACACTTTCGCTCACGCTCAACCGATCTTGCGCGCATCCTGGAAGAGGGGACGGGCACGATCATCGAAGAAGTGGACTCGCTCAAGACACTCGTCGATGAGTTTTCCCAATTCGCCCGCATGCCCACTGTAGCGACAGAGCCCCAGGCGCTCACGCCGCTTCTCAAAGGAACGCTCGATCTCTATGACGGGCTATTTGCCGATCTTGTCCTCACCAAACGTTTCGCAGAGGATGTCCCGCGGGTTCTCGTCGATGCTGAGCTCATCCGCCGCGTGTTCATCAATATCATCGACAACGCGGTCGAGGCGAATGGCGAGAAAGGCGAGATCGTCATAAAGACCAGCTATGACCCCGAGCGTTCGATGGCGAGCGTCGAGATCGCGGATGACGGGCCCGGGGTCTCACCCGAGGAGCAAGACAAGCTCTTCTTGCCCTACTACTCGACGAAGCGGCGCGGGAGCGGCCTCGGGCTCGCCATCGTCAAGCGCATCGTCGCCGAGCATCGCGGTCACGTCCGGGTCGAGAAGAACCTTCCGAAAGGCGCACGCTTCGTGATCGATCTCCCGGTGGAGGTGTCGTCCGAGCCGCCGCACCAGGATATCGAGGAGGCCTCCATCACCGGCAAGCCTTGACGACTGGCGACGGGACGGAGTGCTTTAATGTCCAAGGAACGAATTCTCGTGGTGGATGACGAGGCCGGGGTGCGCTCTTCGCTTCAAGGCATTCTCGAAGACGAAGGCTATCGCGTCGATACCGACTCCTCCGCCGAGGCCGCCTTGGCCCGGCTCTCCAGCGGTCAATACGATCTCGTGCTTCTCGACATCTGGCTCCCCAAAATGGATGGGATGCAGGCGCTCGAAAAGATGATCGACGACGAGCTCGATACGCCGGTCATCATGATCTCGGGCCACGCCACGATTGAGAGCGCGGTCAAAGCGATTCAGCTCGGGGCTCACAACTTCGTGGAGAAGCCGCTTTCGCTCGACAAGACGGTCATCGCGGTCCAGAACGCACTTCGTCAAGGGCGGCTCGAGCAGGAGAACCGCGATCTCCGCGAGCGCGTCGAAGCGCGTCAAGTCTTGATAGGGTCGAGTCCGGTCATGAGGGAGCTCAAAAAGCAAATCGGTATCGCCGCGCCAACCAATGGCAGGGTGTTGATCTTCGGAGAGAATGGAACAGGCAAAGAGGTGGTGGCGCGCTCGGTCCACACGCAATCGCTTCGGAGTAAGGCGAGCTTCGTGGAGGTCAATTGCGCGGCTATCCCCGAAGAGCTTATCGAAAGCGAGCTCTTCGGTCACGTGAAGGGTGCCTTTACCGGTGCTGTATCAGACAAGATAGGGAAGTTCGAAGCCGCGGATGGAGGGACTTTGTTCCTCGATGAAGTGGCCGATATGAGCGTCAAGACTCAGGCCAAAGTGTTGCGCGTGCTCCAGGAGCAGAAGTTCCAAGCGGTGGGCAGCACCGAATCCATCGGCGTGGATTGCCGGGTGATCGCCGCGACGAACAAAATACTCGAAGAAGAGATCCGTGCCGGAAACTTCAGAGAGGATCTCTATTTCCGGTTGAACGTGATCCCGTTCCACATGCCGCCCTTGCGCGAGCGTCGCGAAGACATCCGTACGCTCGTGACGCATTTCATCGCGGGGTTCTGCGCCGAGTACGGAAAGCAGACGAAAGAGCCGACCGCGCAGGCGCTAAAGCGGCTCGTGGCCTATCAGTGGCCCGGCAATGTGCGCGAGCTCAAAAACGTCATCGAGCGGCTCGTCATCATGGTGACCCGGGACGTCATCGAACTTTCGGATTTGCCTCTTGCGCTCACGCGCGGTGGCGACGAGCCCGTCGAAGCGCTCGGAGACTTTCCGTCTCTCGCGAGCGCTCGCGAAGCCTTCGAAAGGCAGTTTATCGTCCGCAAGCTTCGCGAGAACAACGACAACGTGACCAGAACCGCCGAGGCGCTCGGTATCGAGCGCTCGCACCTTTATCGGAAGATGAAGGCGTATTCCATTAAGTGATCCGCGGTTCGTCGTTTGCTACCTGACATCCGCGTCAGCACTTGCCCCACCGCCCACGCCCAGACTCCAGACTATCTTTGCCCTCAAATAAGAAGTATATTTCTGGAGGGCGTGTTCGAGTAAACTTAGCCAGGCAGCGATTTGGAGAAAGACAGAGAGAAAAAGGGCGAAGCTACCGCGGGAGCCGTCTCCTCACCCACCTCGTCCGCGGAATCGTTGAAGAGCGACGCGCTACTGCGTCAAGGCAATGAGCTCTTTGCGATGGGGATGTTCTCTCAGGCGATTCACGTGTGGACGCGGATCTTGTTTCTCGAGCGTGGCCACGTGGAAGCACGCCAAGCCATCGAGCGTGGCAAGAAGGCGGTCGCCGAGCAGCATCGGCTCCTCGATATGGAGCTCGCGGCCGCGCGCGAGCTTCTCGAGCGCGGAGAGAGCGAGCAAGCCGCGGCGAAGGTGCAGAGCGTGCTTTCGCTCGACCCGCGTAACCACGAGGGTCACCATCTCGCGGGACAGATCCATGCCGCCGCGCGCCGGAGTGAGACGGGGCTCTGCAGCGGCGCGGCCGCTGTCCCGGCGCGCGAGCCCGCGCCGGCGACCAGGCGCGGTCTATTACTGCGCGTCTCACATGCGTCCCCGCGTCGTGATGCGCGCGAGGCCCATGCTTCGCCGCTCAAGATGGCAAGCTTCGTTCTCGGTGCGATACTCGTCTTCGCGTCCGGTGCCCTCTACTTGCATCTTAACTGGGAATCCATCGTGAGTGACGGTGCGTTCCGCGCCGGTGGCGCGCTCTCCCGCGCGGTCTCGGAGCGAGCGGCCGCGCCTCTTCCGGTGACGTCGGAGCTTTACTATTTCAACGGAGCGCGCCTTTTCGCGAAGGGCCGCTATCGGGACGCGCTCGATGAGCTCAGCCTCGTCGAGCGGGACTCCGTGGTCGCCGAGCGCGCACGCGGCCTGATCTTGAGAATCGAAGAGCGGCTCTTGCGAGACGTGTCGGAGCTTGGAACGAACGAACCCAACGAAGCGAGGTGAGTGCGTTGTTGTGCGAGAGTTGTGGTACCGAACTCGAGCCCGTCATGGTCATTTGTTCCGCTTGCGGGGCCCGCGTTCGCCACGGCAGGGAAGAAGTCGACTGGCGCCAGCAGGTGCGTGAGACGGTCGAGCGGCACAAGGAAAAAAGGCGCCGGGAGCAGTCGCGCCACGACGCAGAAGCGCGGCAGCTGTCGATCTTTCCCGATGTGTCCGAAGAGGACGAAGAGAGTCGAGTCGTTCGCGAGCGGCGCGCCGAGATCCGGGCTCGTGTCGAGGCGCGGCTAAAGAAGGCCCCGCGACACGCACCTATCGCCCGGCGCCGCGACGTCGGCGAAGCCAGCCGCGCCCACCGGGCCGCGGCGGCCACGATGCCAGATCTCTCCCGCGAGCCCGATCCAAGAATGCCAGCAATGCCAGCAATGGAAGAAATGCCAAGAACGTCGAAAATGCCGGAAATGCCAGCAATGGACCCGAGCACGGCGCCGTTCGATCCGCTCAGCGAGAAGAGAGTGGAGCTCGAGCTCGACCACGACTTTCCTCCTTTCGAGTCGCCCGAGAGAGCGGCGAGAAACGAACCGTTCATGGCTTTCGGTCTAGCGAGCCCTGGCGAGCGCGTGCTCTCGGGTCTCATCGATCTGGCATTCGTCTCGCTCATCCAGTTCACGCTCTTTTATTTGACGACGCACCTCGTCGCGCAACGTCTCGACGCGCTGCCGACTTCTGCGGTTATTTCCGTGAGCCTCGTCGGGCTGGTTCTCGCCGCGAGCTACTTTCTCTTTTTTTGGAGCCTTTCGGGGCAGACCTTGGGGAAGCTGCTCACAGGTGGGCGCGTGGTGACGACCGCGGATGGACCGCTCGGTTTTCGCCGAGCCGCCACGCGACTCGCGGGGACGGTCGTCTCCGTGCTGCCGCTTGGCGCCGGGTTTTTCGGCTTGTGGACCGACTTCGAGAGACGCGGCTGGCACGACCGCATCGCGGGTACGAAGGTCGTCCGCGGCTGAACCGATGAACGAGCGCGGCCCTTAAGAGCCGCCGAGATCGCTTGCGTCGTGGATCGTCTTTTTCTCACCAACCTCGTACAAGAGATCGAACCGGCTCTACGCGGTCGTCGTTTGCGCTCCGCCTCGGTCGACGCATCGGGGCGTGTGCTTTTTCTGTCCCTGAGTTCTCCGCGAGCGCGTGAGCTCGTGTTCCACACATGGCCAGCCTTGCCCGGTCTCTTCCTAGGTGAGGGCGCCGCAGAAGCCTCGAGCTCGCCCCGAAGCCGAAAGTTGACGAAGCTCTTAGCGCCCTCCGTCATCACATCGCTCGAAATGTCTGCTGTCGACCGCGTCGCCACGCTGACTCTCGAGAAAACGCGTCTGAGCGGCAAGAAAAAGACCTTCGTCTTGATCTTCGAAATCGTTGCGAATCGCGGGAGCGTGTACATCGTCGACGAACAGAGTGTCATCGTCGTCGAGTGCTTCCCCGCCAAAGGTAGCCGACTCTCGATCGGCGAGCGTTTCGAAGCTCTGGTTCCTCCGCCGCACGCCTCGGCTGCGGTCGAGGACGTCGACGTGTTCGAGCGACGTCTTGCAGGAGACGAAAAGCGTGAGCTCCTCTACGCGACGGGATGGACGCCCCTTCTTGTGAAAGAGTTGCGCTACCTGATGAGCCGGGGAGCAAGCGCGCGGATGGCCTTCGAGACCGTATCGGCGCGACTCGGCCGCCGGCGCGCGAACGCGTACACGAAGCCCAAACCTTTCGATGTCCCTGGCCCTATCGTGCTGCTGTCACCGATCGAGCTCGAGCACGTTTCCGGCTACGACGCGAGGCCCATGTCGAGCTTTAATGAGGCGATGACGGTCTGCGCCGGCATGAACGTCGATGCCGAGCGCATCCGCGCCGCGCGCCGGCGCATCGCCGCCGCCCTGGGCCGCCGCCTGAAAGCTCTGAGAGGGCTCGAGGTCAAGCTTCGTCGTCAGCGCGAGAACCTGCAGGATGGGCTCCTCCTCCGCCGTGATGGCGAGCGCCTTCTCGCGGGGCTCGGTCGCGTCGAACGTGCAGGCGATGGGAAGGTGCGCCTTCCCGATCCTTACGACCCCGAGGGGAAGCTGATCGAGATGACCATCGATCCGCGATTCGATCTCCCTGCGAATGCCGAGCGGTTGTTCAAGCGCTCGCGCAAATCGGAGCGCACCCGCCTCGAGCTCAAAACACGTCTCGAGACGCTCGAGCGTGATATCGGTCACAGCGAAGGCCTTTCGATGAGTCTCGCCGACGCGACCGAGCTCGACGAGCTCTTCGCTCTCGAGGACGAGCTCGTCGAGCAGGGCATGCTCAAAAGACCCCGGGAAGCGACGCGCCACGCGAAGCGCGCGCAGAAGCTCCCGCCCCGAAAGTTCCGCTCCTCCTGCGGCTCGGTCATCCTCGTGGGCCGTTCCGCGCGCTCGAACGAGGACGTTACGTTCCGTCTGGCCAAGCCTCATGACTTGTGGCTCCACGCGAACGGCGTACCGGGCTCGCACGTCGTATTGAAGCTTGCCGATGCTCGAGAAGCGAGCGACGAGGATGTGAAGGAGGCGGCGGCTCTCGCAGCGTACTTCAGCAAAGCGCGCGACGACGCCTACGTCGACGTGATGGTCACGGAGCGCCAGAACGTCCGCAAGATAAAAGGGGCGCCGCCGGGGCTCGTCAAAGTCTCGAACGTGCGGACGGTGCGCGTCGCTCCCGCGGCGACGCGACTCGAAGTTGTAATATGAGCCTTCTTAGGTGAAAGCCGCGATCGTGGCCGTCGGCGACGAGCTCTTGGCGCCCGGGCGAGCCGAAACGAACTCCGTATTCTTGACGGACGAGTTCGCCAAAATGGGGATACCCGTTGTGTTTCGCGCTGTTGTCAGCGATGACGAATCCTCGATCGAAGCCTTGCTACGGCACGCCCTCTTGGGCGCGGATGTCGTGTTTTTGACCGGCGGGCTCGGGCCGACTTCCGATGATGTGACCCGCGACGCGGCCGCCCGCGCGCTGTCACTCGAGATGGAGCTCGACGCGGACTGGCTCGAGCGCATACAGAAGAGGTTCGATCGACGCGGCATCGTCATGCCCGAGGTGAACCTAAAGCAAGCGATGGTTCCAAGGGGCGTGGACTTGCTCCCGAATCGCCGTGGCACGGCGCCAGGTCTCTGGATGCGGGTGGATGGTGAAAAGGCCGTCGTCCTCTTGCCGGGCCCTCCGTTGGAGCTCAGGCCCATGTTCGAAGCCGAAGTCAAGCCGCGGCTCAGCCAACAGGCCGGTGACGTGGTTTATGACGTGCGGAAGCTTTGGGTCACCGGACTCGCGGAGTCCGCGGTGGAGCAAAGGATCCACGGGACCTATCGACGCTACAAAAACCCAGCCACGACGATTCTCGCCTCGGCCGGCCAAGTCGAGATTCGGCTGACGGCAGCCGGCACGAGTACGGGCGAAGCGGCGGCGGCGAACGACTTGCTCGTCGCCGAGCTGCGCGCGCTTCTCGGCGATCACCTTTTCAGTGAGTGCGAAGAGGAGCTCGAGGAGGTTGTTGGGCAGCTTCTTGTCTCGCAGGGAAAGCGCATCGCCGTCGCCGAGTCGCTCACCGGTGGTCTCATCGCTGATCGCCTTACCGATATCCCTGGCGCGAGTGCCTATTTCGACGAAGGCTTCGTGACGTATAGCAACGAAGCAAAGACCTCGGCGCTCGAGGTCCCCGCTCTGCTCTTCGAGAGCGTCGGAGCGGTAAGCGAAGAGGTCGCGCACGCCATGGCGGCCGGCGCGCGCGCGCGCACCGGAGCGGACCTCGCGGTGGCTGTGACGGGGATCGCCGGCCCTTCGGGGGCGAGCGAGACGAAGCCGGTCGGGCTCGTCTATATCGGTCTCGCGAGCGGCCACGGGGCACGCGTCGAGAAATACCAGTTCCCTGGCGCCCGTCTCCAAGTAAAGCGTTGGACCTCGCAGGCCGCGCTGAATCTCGTCCGGCTCGAGCTACTCGAGCACTAGCAGGCTCCTGCGTTTTGGGAGAAATCTAAGGCAAGGAGATGTGGGGATAGGAGGAGATGTGGGGATGTCTAGGAGAACTAGCTTTTATCCCCACCTCTCCAGACGGCGACGAGATCGCGAAGATCAACCGCGTCCTTCGCAGTCTTTCGGAGCTCGCAAAGGCCCTCATCTCCGCCCAGCCCGAGGAAGTCCCACGCCGTGTCATGGACGCCGTGTTCGAGCACATCCCGGCGGATCGGGGATTCCTGATGCTGTATGATGCCGAGGGCAATTTGAAGCCGCGGGTCGTGCATCATCGGCATGGCAACGACGAGAAAATTACCATCAGCAAGACCATCGCCGATCGCGTCGTCAAGGATCGCGTGTCGATTTTGACTTCGGATGCGCAGGTTGATCCACGCTTCGCGACGGGCGACAGTATCCGGTTTCACGGCATCCGCTCCGCAATGTGCGCGCCTCTTTGGAAAGGAGACGAGGTCATCGGGATCATCCACGTGGATAGTCCCATGCAGACCAAGACCTTCTCGCCCGACGATTTGGAGCTTTTGAGCGCTCTTTCGAACTATGCGGCGGTCGCTATCCAGCAGGCAAACTTGAACAAAAAGATTCAAGAAGAGAAAGTGGCGCGTGCGCGGCTCGAAAAATATTTCTCGCCCGCCGTGGCCACGCGGATCCTGTCGGAAGGTGAAAAAGAGGTTCAGGAGCTCGAAGTGTCCGTTCTCTTCGCGGATATCGTTGGGTTCACGCCCCTCGCGGAAAGGATGAGCCCGCAGGCGGTGGCGAAGTTTTTGAACGAGTACTTCTCGCGCATGGAGGAGCCTATCTTCGACCATGACGGTACGGTGGACAAGTTCATCGGAGATTGCATCATGGCTGTGTTCGGCGCTCCCTATCCTCAAACCGACCATGCCGCCCGTGCGGTCCAAGTCGCACTCGAGATGCGACAACGGCTCCACGAACTGAACGCCGAGCGCGCCGCCGGGTCTCCGATTGAGATGCGCATGGGGGTTCATAGTGGACGCGCCGTCTCCGGCCCCATCGGTTCAGAGAAACGGCGCGAGTTCACCGTGCTCGGCGATACGGTCAATATCGCCTCGCGCATCGAGTCGATGGTGGCCAAGGCTGGACAAATCGTAATCGGAGAACACACTCACGACCTCACAAAGGGCAGGTTCGAGGTCAAGGATCTCGGCACCGTCTCGCTAAAGGGGAAAAGCAAAACGGTACGCGTGTTTGAAGTGCTATCGGAGAAAACCAAGTGATGTCCCACCGCGAGAACATGAGGATGATGGCGCCGGCTTCCCCGATGACGATCAAGCGACGCGGCAAGATTCTCTATTCGCTCATCGCGCTCATGTTGCTCGCGGGTCTCGTACCGTTGGTGCTGACGACCGCATGGATTATGTCGAGTAGCTGCGACGCTCTGGAATCGTCCGAGCGACTTCTGCAGGTCGATCAGACGCGGTCGATCGCGCAGCAGTCACGTCTCTATTTGCAGTCGATGCACAATCAGATCGCCACGATTGCCGAGACCTTCGAGATTGCCTCGGACCCGAGAGCCGTGAGTCAACGGGTCGCGTCGGTGACATCCGAGTCTCTGCGGGACTTCGTCGGGGAAGACCGCGTACTTTCCATCTCTGTCTTCGACGCCGATCTGAACTTTGTTTCCGCCGTTTTCCCCGGCGTCTCCCTCGATGACCCGACCATAGAGAGCTCGATCCGGCAGTCCCTCGTCGAGGCGCTACAGGGACGCACTTGGGTCTCTCGGCCGCATATCTTAGAGCCGCTCCCAGACACAGTCGTGATCATCTCCTCCCCGGTGCGCGCCACGAGCGGCGGCGAGGGCGAGCCCATCATCGTCGGCGTCATTTCAGCCACGATCAGCTTGAAACCCATTCACGAGATCGTGAAAGAGAAGGGAAACGACCGCCGCAGCGTCTACGTCGTCGACATCGACGGCAAGCTCATCACCCATTGGGACCCGGTTACGCTCTTCGAAGGCGTGGTCGACGTTTCGAAGACGGCGATCGTGCAGGCCTTTCAAGAGTCCCGAGGACTTGCGAGCGGCTCCGTGAACTTCGAGCTCTCCCGTGGCGGTGAATCTCGCGCCATGCTCGGTACCTATACGCCGATCGGCGATCGCAACTCCACGGTCCCGTTTCTGAGAGATCTCGGCTGGGGCGCCATCGTTCAGACGGAAGAAGAGGCGGTCTTTTCGAACGTTGACGTCATCATGTTCCGCAGTATCGTCACCGCGGTGCTCGCGGCCGTGCTCGGCGGGATTCTTGTCGTGGTGTTTGCCGGACGGCTTTCTCGGCCCATCGCTGAGCTGGCCGAAGGCGCGCGCCGTCTCGCTTCGGGAGATTTCTCGCAGAACATCGTAGTCGCGAGCGGCAACGAGATCGGTGAGTTTGCCGAGACGTTCAACTTCATGATTCTCGAGATCCGGCGCTTCATCGAGCGGCTGCGCAGGGCGGCAGAAGAAAACAAGCAAATGTTTCTCGGCGCCGTCAGCTCCCTGGCGGCTGCCATCGACGCGAAGGACCCCTATACCGCGGGTCATTCAGAGCGCGTCGCGCATTACTCAGCCACGATCGCGCAGATTCTCGGGCTGCCGGAAGACGAGACGGAAGTCATTAGGGTTTCCGCTCTCATGCACGACGTGGGAAAGATCGGAATCCAGGACAGCATTCTCGGAAAAGCGGGGCCGCTGACCGACGAGGAATACACGATCATGAAGACCCACCCGTCGGTGGGCGCCGCGATCATGGAACACGTCCCGCAACTCGAACATATGATGCCGGGCATCCGGTGCCATCACGAGAACGTCGACGGTTCGGGATATCCGGACGGGCTCAAAGGCTACGAGATTCCCCCCCAGGCGAAGATCGTGAGCGTCGCCGATACCTTCGACGCGATGACGACGAACCGGCCGTATCAGAAAGCCATGGAGATCACTTACGTCTTCGCTCGCATGAGAAGCTTCATCGGGAAGAAGTTCGAAGAGCACATCGTCGAGGCGCTCATCACCGCCTATGAACAAGGTCTCGTGCGCCCGAACATGAAAGTCGTAAGTGTCATCAAGACGTCTCCTGCCGAGATCGTTCCGAAACCCGCGCGGGCGCCGGCGTCGAAGGAGCTCCCCGCTCCGTCGTTCTCGGCCGCGCTACCGAGCACCGACTCTTCGCGTGTGACGTAGATTCCCCCCCTCTGGTACATCTGCACCCTGTCGATGTGCAAGAAAAGGAGAGGTGGGGATGTGTGGAGAGGTGGGGATAAAAGCAGAGGCACCCCCTTATCCCCTCCTATCCCCACATCTCCTTTCCTTACACTTCTCACGAGCTACACTTTCCGGGACTCTGCTAGTATCGAAATTCCCAATTGCGCTACAATATTGCCTTCATAACAAGGAGGTTTCGATGTCGCGAAGGAAGGTCTTTGCCCTTCTTACCGTAGGAGTGTTGATGACCACGTTGGTGTCTGCCCAGACGGAAGAGGAAATCGAAGACGCGATCCGAGTCTTCCAGCGTGGGAAGACACTTCATCAAGAAAAACGATATGAGGAAGCCATCCGGGAATATCGTGCCGCGTTGAAACTCGATCGGGAGAACCCGTTCCTATACAACGCCATGGGACTCGCGCTCGCTGCCCTCGGCAACTTCCAAGAATCCCTGAAGGCGTTCAATGCCGCGATCCAGCTCAATCCCGACTTGACCGATGTCTACAACAATATGGGGATGGTCTATTCGGAGACGGGAAAGAGAGAAAAGGCCTTCGAAGCCTATGGTCGCGCGGTGCGAAACCCGAACTACCTGACACCCGAGAAAGCTCTGTACAACTTGGGCAATCTCTATTTGGAAGACGAGAACTTGGAGCTCTCTCACTCTTTTTTCAAGCGCGCGGCAGAAAAAAATCCCGAGTTCGCGCTCGCCTATCGCGGCCTCGGTAACGTCTTGCTCGCGATGGAGGATGTCGAGGGAGCGCGGCGGCAATTCGTAAACTCGATCGAGATCTTCGCGAATGACGGAGAGAGCCTTTTTAATTTGGCGCGTATCCACGAATCCCGGGGCGAGACCGAGCAAGCGCTCGAGTTCTACCGCCGCGTCGTCGAGGCGGATCGTCAATCCGCCTACGGGCGCCTGGCGCTCCAGAGTCTGAATGAGCTGAAAGCGCCTTAGGGCTTAGCCATACCCAT
Source organism: Candidatus Marinacidobacterales bacterium (assembly GCA_965197495.1). Classification (GTDB taxonomy): domain Bacteria; phylum Acidobacteriota; class Vicinamibacteria; order Marinacidobacterales; family SMYC01; genus SMYC01. Next base: position 7,936,330 of record OZ240210.1, on the reverse strand, counting down.
TTTCGGCTACTTCTAGCTATTGGCATTCCGTGTCTTCTACTTCCCTTCGAGAACGGCTTCGTGCGGGGCTCTTGCGAACGCGGGAGAAACTCGGGGCGGCCTGGAGCGGTAGCGAGGCGCCCGATTGGGATGCGCTCGAAGAGTCGCTTGTCCTAGCTGATATCGGGCTTCCGGCGGCCTCCGCGATCCTGGAAGCGGTGCGTAAGGGCGGAGTTTGCCGCGCCGATGTTTTGCGAGACGAGCTTCTCGGGATCCTGAGAGCCGTGCCTTCTAGTGACAGGGCTCCGAGTGCGCCACCGCGTATCACGATGATCGTCGGCATAAACGGCGTCGGCAAAACGACGACGGTGGCCAAGCTCGCCGCGCGGAGCCGAGCATCGGGAGAGTCTACGCTCGTGGTGGCTGCGGACACGTTCCGGGCGGCGGCGCAAGAACAGCTCGCCGCTTGGGCCGAGCGGATCGGCGTCGACCTCGTCGAAGGTGCGGCGGGTAGGGATCCGGCTTCCATCGTTCACGAAGGCGTCCAAGTCGCGCTCGGTCGGGGCGTCGATGAAGTTTTTATCGACACAGCGGGGCGGCTCCACACCAAGCGTCCTTTGATGGATGAGCTCGCTAAAATCGAGCGCGTGACCGCGCGCCTCGTTCCCGATGCGCCTCACGAGACGCTCCTCGTCATGGACGCCACGGTCGGCAGCAACGGGCTGAGCCAAGCGCAGCAATTCAAGTCGACGCTCGGCGTTACCGGCATCGTCCTCACGAAAATGGATGGCACCGCCAAAGGCGGCGTGGTGATCGCGATCGCCAAAGAGCTCGGCCTTCCAGTTCGCTACGTCGGCGTCGGCGAATCCGTGAACGATCTGATGCCGTTCGCCGAAGAAGACTTCGTCGACGCCCTCCTGAACTAGTGACTAGTCCCATCGTGCCCGGATAGCCAGGGACCTACAGCTGCATTACTATGCATAGTTCCATGGACTCCGAACAAACCGACAGGCGCATGATGCGCCGGGCGCTCGCCCTCGCGACGCTCGGGCGCGGTACCGCGGCGCCGAATCCGTTCGTGGGCGCGGTAGTAGCCCGCGGCAACACCGTGCTCGGTCAGGGGTTCCATCGGCTTGCAGGCGAGCCCCACGCGGAGGCCATAGCACTCAGCCAGATCGGCTCTCTCGCGCGCGGGGCCACGCTCTACACGAATTTGGAGCCGTGCTGTCATACAGGAAGAACGCCGCCTTGCGTGCACGAGATCGTGCTCGCGGGGGTCCGGCGCGTGGTCGCGTCCATGCGCGATCCAAACCCCAAAGTCGATGGCGGCGGCTTTCGCTACTTGAGAAGGCACGGGATCGAGGTGGAGATTGGCCTGCTACGTCGCGAGGCGAAGGAGCTCAACGCGGCTTTTGTCAAGCACGCTCGTCGTGGCCTTCCCTACGTGACGCTCAAAGGCGCCGTGAGTCTCGACGGCCGGATCGCGACGAGGTGCGGTGATTCGAAGTGGATCACGTCGAAGACTGCGCGACGGCACGCACGGGTTCTGCGCGCGGAGCACGACGCGGTTCTCGTGGGGATTGGAACCGCCCTTGCGGACGATCCCAGATTGAACCGGCGCCCCAGGCCGCGCGCGAGCGGTCCGTTTCAGCGCGCCGTTTTAGACGGCTCGTTGCGGCTCTCGCCGACGAGCCGGCTCATCCAAACCGCGCGGCGCGAGCCGGTGACGGTTTTCTGCGCGGCCGAGGCTTCCGCGGCGCGCAAGAAAAAGCTCCGTTCGGCAGGGGTGACGGTCGAGACGATCGGGCGTCGCGGCGGTCGCCTCGACCTTGAGGCGGCGCTCTTCCGTCTAGCAGCCGGTGGTGTGAGCCGGCTTCTCGTCGAGGGTGGCAGCGAGATTCATGGAAGCTTTCTCGAGAACGGGCTCGCGGATCGCCTTGTATTGTACCTGGCGCCGCGAATCGTCGGTGGCCGCGCCGCGCTACCTTTAGTCGGGGGCGAGGGACCGCAATGGATCCGCGACGCGGCGATGCTGCGCTCCGTGTCCTGTGCCCGGGTCGGGGACGGCTGGATGATCGACGGCCGCTTCCGTTATTAGCAGTGTGCTGAAAGAGTACGTTTGCAGCCTGCGGCCGCCTTCGCTAAAACTTTGAGTATCAGCAGAGAAAGACCAGACCAGACCACCGGAACAGACCACCGGAACAAAGAAGAGGAGATGTTCACAGGACTCGTCGAAGCCGTCGGTGAGGTTTTCGCCCGCCGCGAAAAAGCGGAGCTCGTGGAGCTCACCATCGAGAGTGAGCTCATCGCGGCGTCGCTTGCCATAGGTGACAGCGTCGCCAATTCCGGCGTGTGTCTCACCGCGACCAAAGTCGACGGGGCCCGGTTCTCGCTCGATGTCGCTCCAGAAACGCTGCGGCGCACGACATTGGGAGCTCTCCTGGCGGGGGACAGGGTCAATTTAGAGCTTCCGCTTCGCGCCGCCGACCGCCTCGGGGGCCACTTCGTGCAGGGCCATGTCGACGAAGTCGGCCGCGTCGCGTTTTCGGGGGATCGTGACGGAGACTACGTGCTCCGGGTCGAGCATCAGAGCGAGGGCGACCCGCTCGTCGTGGAAAAAGGTTCGATCGCGCTTCACGGTGTCAGCCTCACCGTGACCGCCTGCGCCGCGGGCTGGCTCGAGGTTATGCTGATCCCGCATACGCTCGAAGTGACGACACTCGGAGCGCTCGCGCCCGGCCACGGTGTTCATATCGAGTACGATATACTGGCCAAATATGTGGCTCGTTTCGCGGAGCCATATCTAGGGAAGTGAGGAGCCACAGGATGGAATCTGAATACGCTAGGAAGGACGGGAGCGCTGAGCCGTTCGCCTCCATCGAATCGGCACTCGAAGACCTTCGCGCTGGAAAGATGGTCATCGTCGTCGACGACGAGGATCGGGAGAACGAGGGCGATCTGACGATCGCGGCCGAGAAGGTCACTCCCGAAACCATCAATTTCATGGCCGCGCATGGCCGCGGGCTCATCTGCATGCCGATGACGGGTGAGCGGCTCGACGAGCTTCAAATCCCTTTGATGGTGACCGACAACACGTCGAATTACGGGACCGCCTTTTGCGTGTCCGTCGAGGCCAAAATTGGCGTGAGCACCGGGATCTCGGCTGCGGATCGCGCGTGCACCGTGCTCGCGGCGATCGATAGCGCGACGACACCCGCCGATTTGGTTCGGCCGGGCCATATGTTCCCGCTGCGCGCGCGGCCGGGCGGTGTTTTGCAGCGATCGGGGCAGACCGAGGCTGCCGTGGATCTGGCGCGGATCGCGGGGCTCTACCCCGCCGGAGTCATTTGCGAAGTGATGAACGACGACGGCACGATGGCGCGGGTCTCGGACCTCGAGCCATTCTCGAAAAAGCACGGGATCAAGCTCATCACGGTCGCGGATCTCATCCGCCACCGTTTGCGCACCGAGCGGCTCGTGACGCGCGTCTCCGAGGCACAGCTGCCGACAGATTACGGGACGTTCCGCATCGCGGCCTTCGAAAGCGTCAATGACGGCGCCACGCACATGGCGCTCATCCTCGGCGACATCGACCCGGAGGACGACGTGCTCGTTCGCGTGCACTCGCAATGCTTGACGGGCGAGGTCTTTCGTTCCAAACGTTGCGACTGCGGCCCGCAGCTCGACGCGGCGCTGACGCAGATTGGAGAAGAAGGCAAAGGCGTCCTGCTCTACCTCCATCAAGAGGGCCGGGGGATCGGGCTCGCGAACAAGATTCGAGCTTACGCGCTCCAGGACGAAGGGATGGACACGGTCGATGCCAACGAGAGCCTCGGATTCAAAGCCGATCAGCGTGAATACGGTATTGGTGCTCAAATTCTCGCGGAAATCGGCGTCCGCAACATACGCCTTTTGACCAACAACCCACGGAAGTTCGTTGCGCTCGAGGCCTACGGTCTTCACATCACCGAGAGAGTTCCCATCGAGGTCGCCGCGAACGAAGTCTCGGAGTCCTACTTGAAGACCAAAAAAGAGCGCATGGGTCACCTGCTCGAGAAGGTTTGAACAGGTTTGAACAGGCCGTGATGAACCCGGAGTTCCTCAAACGGGTCCAGCTTTTCGAGCAATTGTCCACGTCTGAGTTCGCCGAGATCTTGATGCTCGGCGCAGTCAAGGAATACAAATCGAAAGAGGTGATCTTTGAAGACGGCTCACCGGGTGATTCGTTTTTTGTCATCTACGATGGCGCGGTGCGGATCAGCAAGATGTTCCCGAACATGGGGAGGAAGCGCTCACGGTTCTAGGGGCTGGTGACTTCCTTGGCGAGATGTCTTTCTTCGACAACGAGCCGCGCTCGGCGCGGGCGGTGGCCCACGAGGATGTGAAGCTGCTCGAGATCGGGAACGAGGAGTTCAAGGATCATCTCGAGCGCCGGAGCGAGGTTGCGTTGAAATTCCAATGGGGATTTTCACGGACCTCGTCGAAGCGAGTGCGCGAGACCAACGACAAGTTCTCTTCACTCTTCGTGATTTCCCGGGTTTTCTAGGCCTGTTTCGCACAAAGACCTCAAGTAAAGTCTCATCTCCTCGGCCGTTAGGGCCCCAAAACACAAGTCTGAATCCTCCTTGACTTTGACCATGGGGTCTTCTAACATTAACTGTTGCACCGTTTAAGGGGGAGATCCGTCTCCTTTACCACCACTTTAGCGATGTTTGAGCAGATTTCGGCGAGGCTCCAAGGTGCCTTCAAAAAGCTCCGCGGTCAAGCGCGCCTAAAAGAAGAACATGTCGACGAGGCACTGAGAGAGATCCGTCTCGCGCTACTCGAAGCGGATGTGCAGTTCAAAGTCGCAAAGGATTTCGTCGAGCGCGTGCGCGAGCGAGCGGTCGGCGAGGAAATCCTCGGCTCGCTCACCGCCGCTCAGCAGGTGATCAAGATCACGCGCGACGAGATGGTGATGCTGCTCGGGGGGCAAGAGGCCGGGCTCGAGCTGGGGGAGGGTTGGCCGTCTGTCGTTCTGCTGGCTGGGCTTCAGGGTTCAGGTAAGACGACCTCTTCGGCGAAGCTTGCGCGCGTCTTGCGCGCATCGGGGAAACACCCCGCGCTCGTCTCCGTCGACGTGCGGCGTCCCGCCGCTATAGAACAGCTGAAAGTGCTCGGGCAATCGCTCGAGCTGCCGGTAATCGAGCCAGAAACTCTCGAGCCGGTCGACCGCGCCCGTGCTGCCATGCGGGAGGCGCGCGATCACGGATTCGACGTGCTGGTTGTGGATACCGCCGGCCGAACACATGTCGACGGAGAGCTTATGTCGGAGCTCCAGGCGCTCGTTGCCGAGACCGAGCCCTGCGAAACCTTGTTCGTCGCCGACTCGATGACGGGGCAGGACGCTGTGAACAGCGCTTCGAGCTTTGGCGAGGCCGTACGCCTGACCGGTCACGTGTTAACGAAGCTCGATGGGGATGCGCGCGGCGGCGCGGCGCTTTCGATTGCCGCGGTGACCGGGGTTCCCATCAAGTTCGTCGGCGTCGGCGAGAAGCTCGACGCGTTTGAGCCCTTCCGGCCCGAGCGGATGGCGTCTCGCATTCTCGGTATGGGCGACCTGTTGAGCCTCATCGAGAAGGCCGAGCAGACTTTCGAAAAGGAAAATGCGGCGGAGCTGGCGCGTAAGATGCAGAGCGACGAGCTGTCGCTCGAGGATTTTCGCCAGCAGCTTCAGCAGATGAAGCGGATGGGCTCGCTCTCGGAGCTCATGAGCTTTCTGCCGGGGGCCTCCCAAATGCCCGCGGAAGTGGACGAGTTTGAGCTAAAACGCTTCGAAGCGATTTTGGATTCCATGACCCGGCACGAGCGCGACCATCCTCAGGTGGTCAACGGAGCCCGCCGGCGGCGGATCGCGCGAGGAAGCGGCACGGTCGTCTCGGACGTCAACCGTCTGCTTCGCCGCTTTGCCGAGGCGCGCAAGATGGTACGCAAGATTTCCCGACTTCAAAAAAGCGGCAAAGGCAGCTCGAAAAAGCTCACCCGCATGCTTTCTGGGTCCTCTAGGTAAGACATTTTTTGGTGAGGGAAGGAGGTGAATGAGCATTTCATGTTGAGAATACGTTTATCACGCATAGGGAGCAAGAAGCGTCCTCATTACCGAGTCGTCGTCTCGGATTCCGCCACAGGACGTGGCGGAGACATCGTGGAGAATGTCGGCACTTACGAGCCGAAGCCAGAGGAGACCAAGGTCACGCTCAAGCGTGATCGGATCGACTACTGGATATCCAAGGGTGCGTTGGCGACGGATACGGTCAAGAGTCTCATCAAGAACAATCCTGCTTGAGGGGTCGGACGGTTCTTGGGAGCTCGCGGGGCGCTGGCAGGAGGAAACGGTATGAAGGAACTGTTGGAGCTCATTGCCAAAGCGCTAGTCGACCATCCCGAAGAAGTCTCAGTATCTGAAGTTGGAGGAGAGCAGACCACGATTTTGGAGCTCACTGTAGCCCAGGACGACCTCGGAAAAGTTATCGGTAAGCAAGGTAGGACGGCGAGGGCCATTCGAACCCTTCTGTCCGCCGCGGGAACGAAAATTGGAAAACGTCTTCATTTGGAAATCATCGAGTGATCGTTGAAACGGTGGAGGAGTGTCTCGATTGGGTCGACCTAGTGGCCCTTGGCGAGATCGCGAAAGCGCAGGGACGCTATGGGGAAGTCATTTTGAACAGGATGTCCGGTAAGCCCGAGCGCTTTTCCCGGCTTTCGCGTGTTTTTGTCGAAGGGGCGGATGGCCGTCCCGAGGCAGTCGAGGTCGAAAGTGCTCGGATCCACAAAGGGCGGCCCGTCGTGAAGCTCGCCGGTATCTCGAGCATCGGAGATGCCGCGACGCTCGTCGGCAAAGAGCTCCGCATCCCGGAATCGGAGCTCGATCCGCTTCCTGACGGCAGCATCTACCACTTCGATATCGTCGGTGCGACGGTTAGGGACCGTGAACGCGGTGTGATCGGAGTCGTCGAGAAAGTGATCTCGACCGGCGGCACTGATGTGCTCGTCGTGCGCTCGGACGATGACTCCGAGGAGCTCTTGCCGCTTTGCGACGAAATCTGTCGCCGCATCGATCGAGACGCGCGGCGCATCGAGATCGACGCGTCAGAAGGACTCCTTGGGCTCAATGCGCATTGACATCGTCACCATCTTTCCGGAGATGTTCCGAGACGTCTTCGAGTTTGGCATCCTCCGTCGCGCGCGCGATAGGGGCATTGTCGACCTGTCGGCGCACGACCTCCGCAAGTGGACGACGGACCGTCACCGGACAACGGATGACTCTCCTTATGGGGGAGGTCCGGGCATGGTGATGAAGATCGAACCTTTGGTCGCCGCAGTGGAAGAGCTCGCCGCCGAATCTGGTATCGACGGCTCGAAACGCCGCGTCATCCTCTTGTCACCGCGCGGCGAGCCGCTGAGCCAGCCCAAAGTGCGCCATCTCTCGACAGCGGAACATGTGGTGCTCGTCGCCGGCCGCTATGAGGGTGTCGACGAGCGTTTCGTCGTCGCCACCGGCTCGGAAGAAATCTCGATCGGCGACTACGTCCTTTCGGGAGGCGAGATCCCTGCGATGGTCGTGGCCGACGCTTTGGTGAGGCTACTTCCGGGGGCACTCGCGGATCCGGTGTCGGCGCAGCAGGATTCGTTCAGCGATGGCGTGCTCGACTATCCTCACTACACGCGTCCCGCGGTGTTCCGCGGCTTGCGTGTACCCGAAGTCCTGCTCTCGGGCAATCACGCCGCCGTTGGTGCGTGGCGTGAGAAACGCGCGCTCGACGACACGCGCGCGCGTAGGCCGGAGCTTCTGCAGAGTACGTAAACAAAACTAGCTGTTCACAGATATCCAAAAGGAACATCGAAATGAATGTTATCGACAAATTGGACGCCCGCGAGTTCAGGAGCGATCTCCCCGAGCTTCGGCCTGGCGACACGGTCAAAATGCACGTCCGTGTGAAAGAGGGGGACAAGGAGCGTGTGCAGCTCTTCGAAGGTATGGTGATCGCCTTGAAGGGGAGCGGTCCTCGCGCCACGGTCACAGTCCGCAAGACGTCGTTCGGCACGGGCGTAGAGCGTATCTTTCCGCTTCATGCGCGCACGATCGACAAAATCGAAATCGTCCGCTCACATCACGTGAGGCGCGCCAAGCTCTATTTCATGCGCCAACGCAAAGGGAAGGCCGCTCGGCTTCGCGAGAAGAGGATGTCCTAGTCAGTCGCCAAGTTACCAGCTAACCAGTAAAGCACTCCAAAGATGGCCCTCAATAAAGACAAGATCTTCAAAGCAGCGGACAAAGCGATCCGTGCGAACAAGATCGAAAAGGCCATCAAAGAGTACGAAACTTGGCTCAACGAAAACCCGAAAGATTGGAATATCGTCCGCCAGGTCGGCGACCTCTATAGTCGTGTGGGACGTAGAGACGAAGCGATCAAGAAATACGCTCTCGTCGCGGCCCACTTCAAGCGAGATGGCTTCAACGTTCGCGCGATCGCGACGCATAAAATGATTCTGCGCCTCGACTCACACAACGAAGCCGCCATGCGCAGCCTCGCCGAGCTTCAGGCGGAAGAAGGCCTCCTTATGGAGGCCAAATCGCACTTTCAAACCCTTGTCGAGCTCTATACCAAGCAGGGCCACAAAAAGCGTGCGGCTGAAGTATTCAAGAAGCTCGCCGAGATCGACACTCAAGACGTCAAGATCCGCTACAAATACGCGGAGTTCCTGAGCAAACAAGGTAAGCCGGACGAGGCTTCGCGGGAATATGTCGGTATCGCCGACCAGTTCATTGGCCAGGGACTCGTCGATGAGGCGGTCAAGATCCTCGAGCAAGGCCGATCGCTGGCCACGAGCGATCCCGTTCTGAAAGTAAAGTTGGCCCAAGCACATTCACTGCAGGGCAACCACGCCCCCGCTATCACCTTACTCGAGGAAGTTCGGGGGACGCATCCAAACGATCCGGTTTTGCTGGGTCGGCTGGGCGAGGCCTATCTCGGCGCCGCGAACATGAGGGAGGCGGAGTCTGTCTTCCAGAAACTTCAAGAAGTGGATCCGCAAAATCCGGAGAACACGCTCCGTCTCGCAGATCTGCGCATTGCACAATCCAAGTTCGACGACGCCCTAGAGCAGCTGACCGTCCTCGTCGACAGGGAAGTGGCGAATAACGAGGGCGGTAAGGCCGCTGAGCTCTTGCAGAGGATCCTTAGCAAAGAGCCTTATCACGTGAAATCGCTTCTCAAGCTCGCCGAAGTTTACACGATTTTGAAGCACGATTCCGGCAGGGTCATGGCTTACGACAGTCTGTGTGAGGCCTATCATCGAGCCGGCGATGCCGAAAAAGCCGTGCACGTGTCGGAGCAGCTCGTCGAGCTCGAGCCCGAGAACGCGCAACACAAGGATCGGCTCAAATTTCTCAAGTCGAAGCTTGCTGGGCCGCCGCTCGAGGTAGAAAGCGCGGCGCGTCAGGTTCAACAGGCTCAACAGGCTCAACAGGCTCAACAGGCGCAAGCGCCTGCGCCCGAGATACGGATCGATGAAGACATCCCCAATTTCGATCAGATCGCGGAAGTCGATCTAAGCGAAGCCCTTTCCGAGGGCTTCGATGCCGAGCTTACGCTGGACGACCCCGAATCTGCGCCGGGGGCGGCGCCGATCGCGGCCGAGCTGGGAGAGATGATCGAGCTCACCCAGGAGGACGAGGAGAACATCAGAGAGAAGCTGACGGAGGCCGAAGTGTTCGTCAAGTACGGCCTCGTCGACAAAGCCATCGCCCAGCTTCTCGACGTCCTCGAGAGTTTCCGCTTTCACGTCGATTCGCGCGCGAAGCTAGTCGAGATCTACAAAGAGCAGAATATGGCGCGCGAAGCGTCCGAGCAGCTGATGCAGTTGGCCCAGGTCTACGATCAGATCGGACAAGGCAGCGACGCACGCCAAGCTCGAGAAGAAGCCACAGAGCTCAATCCAGCGCTGGCCGCCGAGACCGCGAGTGCCGAGCTCGCGGCTCAGGAAGAGCTCGAATTGACCCTCGCCCCCGATACGGATTCGGATCTCGGCGATGTCGGGCTGGAGTTGGACGCGCCTTCCGTAGGCGCCGATATATTTTCGAGCCCACCCCTCGCGGAAGCGCCGGTCGCCGAGGAAGAGGAATTCGCCGTTGTCGTCGAGGATGAGGTTGTGGGTGAGGACTTTGCCGTCGAGGTCGATCTCAGCGATGTTGCTCAGAGCTCAACGGACGTCTCGCTTGATAGTGGTGATGCTATCGAGATGGATTTGGACGCATCCGACGTCGCAGAGGAGGAAATCCAGATCTCGCTGGATGACGGTCTCGTCGAGGGTGACCAAGCAGCCAGCGCCGAAGAGCTCGGTGATTTTTCCGTCTCCCTCTCCGTTGATGACGAGGAAGATTTTTCGGTGGAGCTCCCCGAAGCGTTGGCGGATGACGACGACGACGACGACGACCTCGTAGCTCTTCCGGATACCCCGTCGGTCGACGACATCCAAGTTGATGTTCCCCTAGATGTACCTTCGGTTGACGACATCCAAATTGATATTCCCGCAGATGTACCTTCGGTCGACGGCATCCACATTGATATTCCCGCGGTCGACGAGACGTTCGTCGAAGAGCCTGAAGATATTGTCGCGGAAATTCCCGCGCCGCCTGAAGAGCCTGTCCTCGAGCCGCGCGCGGCGCCTAGCGCGCCCGCACCCTTGCCCGCGGCGGCGGGAAGCCCAGTGGCTGCGGAGCTCGCAGAAGTCGATGAGTACATCGCGTTGGGCCTCTACGAGGACGCCCGCGATACGTTGCGCGAGCTTCTGAAGCAACATCCCGGCGACGAAGCCGTCGTTGCCAAGTTCGAAGAGCTCGGATTCTCGGCCAAGCCGACCGAGCCTGCTCTGTCCGCCGCCGCGACGGTTCCTAGCAGCGAGCTTCCAAAAAATATCGAGGTCGAACAAGATCTGTTAGCGGGGGCTCTACCCGACGCGTCTCACGACGGATTGGACGACATGAGTCTCGAGTCGCTTGTCGACTCGCCCGCGCCGGGGTCGATGGACTTTCCGGGAGGGCCGGGAGGGCCGGGAGGGCCGGGAGGGCCGCGAGGGGTAGAGGAACAGTTCATCGACTTGGCCTCAGAGCTTTCTGACGAGATTTTCGGTACCCAAGCTGCAGTCGATGACGATGACATCGAGCCTGTTGGTCCGATGACCGATCCGGGGCTCGACCAAATATTCAAGGAGTTCCGCAAGGGCGTCGAAAAACAGCTTGGAGCCGAGGACTACGACACACGGTACAACCTCGGGATTGCTTATAAAGAGATGGGCCTTACCGACGAAGCCATTGCGGAGTTCCAGCTCGCGGCCAAAGACGAGGTCCGCGGGCTCGAATGCTGCAGCATGTTGGGTTTGTGTTTCATGGAGAAAGGCATGCCCCACATCGCCATCAAGTGGTTCTCCAAGGGGTTGGGGCTTCCCGGTCGTCGCGTCGAAGAGTATCAAGGGCTCCGCTACGACCTCGCCCAAGCCCATCAAGCCGCGAGCGAGCCTGAGCGCGCGCTTGAGCTCTACATGGAAGTCTACAAGGACAACGCTCGCTTTCGTGACGTCAAGGATCGGGTTCGTGAGCTTCAGGCAACGCGAAAGTGACGCGCTGCTTCGTTTCGGCCGCCCGTCGTGCCAAGGCTCCGCTCGACGGGGTTGGGCTTCGTTCCTGCCGGGTTCCTGAATGATGCTTGATCGGCAGTGGTTCGTTCTCTACGTTCTCGTATGTCTCGAAATTGGGCTCTTTCTCACGCTAGTGCCCTGGTCGGCGATCTGGGAGCGGAATTACTTCCTGGAGGCCTACCCGGGCCTGCGGCCTTACATGTTGGCGCCCACGCTTCGAGGCGCTGTCTGCGGGCTGGGTCTCGCAAATATCTATCTCGGGATCAGCGAGGTCCTGAATCGATGGCGGTCTTCGATCGAGCGCCAAGACCTTGAGGAGGAGCTCTCCCGCCATCGTCGGCGGGACGACCGGCTCTCGCCCACAGAAGTTCGGAACGTGCTCGCGGCGCCCGAAGATTCCTAATCCGACACGGGTAGCGTTAGACGGGAGTCGTGGGGGGGCACGGGATTTCGGTGAAACCAAAGATGGAACGGATACTTGGCCGCTCTCACCTTCGAACGTGCATGATTACCGGCCTCGCGGAACGTGAAGCGCTCTTTCAGCAAATCGCGCACGCTCTCGAGAGCGGCGTCGATTGGGTGCAGCTGCGTTTGAAACAGGCATCTGGCCGAGACCTCGAAAACTTCGTGTCGAGCTTGCTCGAGCGGCACCCGGACGCGCTGGCGAAAATTCTGGTGAACGATCGCTTCGACATCGCGCTCGCGGCTGGGCTTGGCGGCGTCCATCTTCCAGCGGATGGTTTGTCGGTCGCCGAGGTTCGCCGGAGCGCGCCGCCCGAGCTCGTGATCGGTCGCTCGACGCATAGCGTCGAGGAGGTGCAGGACGCGGCTCAAAACGGCGCGGATTTCGTGTTTTTTGGTCCCGTCTATCGAACGGCGTCCAAACCCGGGCATCCAGGAGTCGGGCTCGAGCAGCTCGCGGCCGCGTCGCGCGCTGCGTCGATCCCGGTCTACGCGCTCGGCGGGATTTCGCCGCAACGCATCGATGCCGTGCGTGAGGCCGGAGCCGCCGGGGTCGCGGCCATCGCTCTTTTCGAGCGCGAAGCGTCGGTCCGCGCGCTCTTTAAAAAGCTTGCATGACACCGAGAGAGATCGTCGAGCAGATCGGTCCTCACAGTACGGCCGCCGACGTGGCGCCGCTGCTCGATCACCGCGAAACGGACGAGGCCCATCTTCTCGTGCTCCTGAGAAAACGCGAGCTTTCGAGCGGTGTGATCGAGGCCGTGGCACGACACGATCGATGGAACAAGAGGCGCGTCGTGCGCGCCGCCATCGTCAACCATGTCAAAACACCCAAAACACTGGCGTTGCGGCTGCTCTCGCTCCTGTTCTGGAAGGAGCAGTTGAAGGTCGCGACGAATATCCGCCTTCCGATGGCGCTGCGGGTGGCTTCGGAGAGACGTCTCAAGGAGCGCCTCCCAGAGCTCGAATCCAGAGAGAAAATCTCGATGGCGCACTCGGCTCCGACCGGGATCCTTTCCAAGCTCGCGCTCGAGAACGAGGAAAAGATCATCCGGGCGCTCTTGCGAAACCCGCGCCTTCGTGAGCCAGAGGTCATCGCGATTGTGCGCCGGGAGTCGACCTCTGGGCTAGTGCTGCGCGTCGTCGCTCTGAGCGAGCGCTGGGTCCACCGGCCGTCGGTAAGAAAAGCGCTTGTCTCGCACCCGAATACGCCTATCCATGTAGCGCTGTCGTTGCTGCACCAGGCGCCCGAGCGTGAGCTCCGGACACTGCTCCGCGAAAGCGAGCTTCCCCGCGTCGTCGCGATACTCGCCGAACAAATTCTGTCGGGCGACGAGCCGTCCCTCCGGTCGCGATAATGGCATGGCAGCCCTGCGGACGCGGTGCCTCCCCTCAGAATCGGCGAACCTATCTTGTTATTGCTAATGCTGTCCTCCGGTTTCCTCGAAAGGACCTAAACGCTGAGGCGCAGAGGTCGCGGAGAATCATCCTCCGTGTTTCTTGTTGGGCTACGAATTCGGGTGTCACTCGAGCCTGGCAAGAACAGAGCGGCAAAACCTGCGTTCTAAGCACCTCTGCGGTGAGATTCTTGTTTTAGCTCAGCGGCGCTTCTGTTGCCTTCAGAGATGTGTTTATCTTCTGCCCCGTTCGTTGACACGGAATTCCACGTCTGACACAATGGCCATGATTGGAGTAGAGCAGCAAAAATGCCTTAGTCTGAGGGGGATAGAGGCCCCGGGCAACGACTCGGCACAATTTCCAGATGGCGTCGCTTAGCGAGAAGCTGAGGCGCGAGCGTGAGCTTCGCGGTATCAGTTTGAAGCAGATTTCCGACGATACGAGGATCGGAGTCCGCTTTCTCGAGGCTCTTGAAGAGGGCCGACTCGAGTTCATACCCGGCGAGTTCTATCGCCGATCCTATCTGCGTGCCTACGCGCGTTACCTCGGGCTCGACGAGGACCGGGCGGTCAATGCCTATATCTTCTCCCAGAACGAGAAACCGACATCGGAAACGGAGAGCCCCGATGGCCGCCCTCCGGCCATCCCGTTTTGGCTTCCCTGGGTGGGCCTCAGCGCGGTCGTGCTGGGCATCGGCGCCGTTGTGCTAATGGGGACGATGTGGGTCGTTAGCTCGGAGCTCGCTCCCGCGGCTCCGTCCGCGACCAAAGAGATTGGGGAGACTGGAGCTCCAGCTTTCACCGAGTCCGTATCCCCATCCGAGGCCGTTTCCTCTTCCGCGAGCCGCGTCCCCGTCCTCTCGCCGCCGGCACCACCTCCGGTTCCGCCGCTAATGAGAGGGGACGCCACCGGGGCGCTTCGCTTGGTGCTCGATGTGGGTGAGTCCTGTTGGCTCGAAATCATGGCGGACGGGAAAGTCGTAACGACAGGGCTCAAAGAGCAAGGGTATCGCCGCGAGTTCGTCGCGAACGAGGAGTTGCGTCTCTGGCTCGGGAATGCGGGAGGGGTCTCCTTGTGGATTAACGACCGGCCTCTGAGACCGCTCGGGCGACCGGGGCAAGTCCGCAAGGATTTGTCCATCACGCCGGACAATTACACAGAATATGTCGGTGACAATGTTTCTTGAGATCCGAACGGCCTTTCTCAAGGCCCGAACGGCATGAGCTCGCCTCTCGTCACGCAGTTTCGCAGAGGGGGCGTGTCCAAGGACGTTCGAATGACCGCCGCGACCGGCGCTCTGCCGCTATCGCCGGCGGACCAGATCGAGCTTCTATTCCTTTTGACCCGGGACAGCGATGACGGAGTCAGCGCGCAGGCGTCGACGAGCCTCGAGGCTATGGACGAAGCTTCACTCATCAGCGTTCTGAAAGAGGTGAGCACCCCCGAGGACGTTCTCGCGTTTTTCGGAACACGGAGTGTGTCGGACGATGTGCAGCAATCGTTGTTGCGAAACACGACGACAACCGACCAAACAATCCTCGCCATGGTGCCGACCCTCACCGAATCGAATCTGGAATTCGTCGTCGTCAATCAAACGTGACTGCTCCGACATCAGCCCCTCATCAAGGCGCTCGAAGAAAACGACAATCTGAGCTCCGACCAGCGTCGGCGCATCGACGAGCTCAAGCACGATTTCAAGCTCGATCGGCCCGCTCCTGAGTCAGCCCCGCCACCCGCTCCCACCGAGGCCGCACTGCAATCCAAGCTCGATCTGAGCACGGGGCCGGCGGAAGAGGACGAGCCGCCGCCGAAATCACAGGAAGAGGCGGCGGAGCTTTACGGCATGGACGAACGCGACGGCGAGCTGACGGAGGAGGAAGAGGAGGAGAGATAGGGCCTTATCAGCGAAATCATGACGATGTCGGCGGCCTAGAAGATGATGAAAGCGCTCAAGGGAGAGCGTGAGGCGCGCCTGATGCTCATTCGAGACCGCAACCGCACCGTATGGAGCGCGGTTTTGTCGAGCCCCAAGATGAACGATTCCGACGCGGAGCAAATCGCGAAGATGCGTAACGTATCGCCCGATGTCTTGCGCGAAGTGTCGAAGAATCGTCAATGGGTGAAGAGATATAGTATTGCCCACGAGCTCGTGAAGAATCCGAAAACACCTCCTGAGGTCTCTTCGAAGCTTCTCGTCCGTCTAAAAGATCGTGACTTGAAGCGCCTGCTCCGTGACCGTAATGTGCCGGAACAGGTCCGTCGCCTTGCTCAAAAAAGGACGCGCACGAGTACGTAGAACAACATGGCGGACGACTATTATTCGACCCTTCGTGTCGCGAAGACGGCATCTGCCGCTGAAGTCAAGAAAGCCTATCTCCAGATGGCACGGGAAAACCATCCGGATCGCTTCGCGGATCCCGAAGAGAAAAAAGAGGCGGATGCCCGCTTTCAGAAAATCACGGAAGCCTACAATCAGCTGCGTGATGAGAAATCGCGACAGAAGTATGATAGGGATCTCGGGAGAGAGAAACATTCTCCCGAGAAGGAGGCCGATCTCTTTTTCAAGAACGCGGAGCTGCGAGAGCAGTCGAGGGACTATGAAACTGCTTTGAAGTTCTATTACGAGGCCATGCGACTTCAACCCAAAAAGCTCGAATATGTCATGGCGGCCGGGCGCCTTTTGGTCATGGACAAGAGTAAAACGCGGCAGGCTGCAGACCTGTTTACCAAAGCGATGGAAATCGATCCCGAATCGCCCGATCCTCATCTCGAGTTCGGTGACGTCTACTTGCGCATCGGCATGACGGTGCGCGCCAAGCGGGTTTACACGACGGCGCTCGAGAAATTCCCTAACCATCCGGAGCTCAAACGCCGGATGGCGAAGCTGAAGGACCAATGAGCGAGTGCGAGCGCCGACGAAACGACATGAGTATCGAGTCACGTTCCGTAAGCGATGTGGGCCGCAAACGCCAGCGGAACGAAGATAGCTACGTCTCGAACGATGAGGTGGGCCTCTACGTGGTCGCCGACGGGATGGGCGGGCACACGCACGGCGACGTTGCCTCACGCATCGCCGTCGAGACGATCGACGAGTTCGTCCAGCTGACCTCGGGCGACGCGGATATCACCTGGCCCTACGGGATCGACGAAGGGCTGTCCCTCAACGCAAATCGGCTGAAGACGTCGATCCGCTTCGCGAATCAGAAACTGCTGGAGCACGCCCGTAAGGAAGTGGAATGCGAGGGAATGGCCACGACCGTCGTCGCGGCGCTCGTGGAGGGCGGCGTCGCGGAAATCGCCCATGTAGGGGACAGCCGCGCCTATTTGATTCGTGGCGGCAAGATGCAGTTGGTGACGAGCGACCATTCTTGGGTCAACGAACAGGTGCAGTCGGGTGTCATCGACCCAGAGCAAGCGCGAAACCACCCGCTCAGAAACGTGGTGACGCGGGCTCTAGGCGGCAAGCCGGAGCTCGAGGTGGACGTACAAGCCCTCGAGCTCGCACCGGACGATCGGCTCTTGCTTTGCTCTGACGGTCTGACGACTATGCTTGAGGACAGCGAAATCCTCGGGATCGTGCTCGATGCCGGTGGAACGGTCGGGCAAGCGGATCCTTTGGTGGATGCCGCGAACCGCAACGGCGGGGAGGACAATACGACGACCATCCTGCTCCGGGTTTCTTGAGCGCCCGTTCACATCCACGGGGCTCTCGACCGTTGAATCATGACGTATAACGATACAGACATTCGCATCGACAAATTCACGGTCCTTCAGCGTCTCGGGCGCGGCGGGATGGGTGCGGTCTACGAAGGCCATGACCCGGCCCTGGACCGTCGCGTCGCCATCAAGACGCTGACGGCGGACGTAATTGCCGATGCCGATTCGCGCAGCCGTTTCGAGCGCGAGGCCCGAGCGGCAGCGAAACTCCAGCACCCCAACATCGTCACGATTTACGAGCTCGGTAATTTCGGAGGGGCGGAAAAGCCCTATATCGTGATGGAGTACCTAGAGGGTACGGACGTCTCGAGCCTCATCGGTGACGAAGGCATGCCGATTGCCGAGGCGCTCGATATCGTCATCCAGCTTTCTCGCGCTCTCGATTTCGCCCACCAAAACGGCGTTATCCATCGCGACATCAAGCCGGCCAACCTTCGCTGTTTGGACAACGGGCAGATCAAGATCATGGATTTCGGGATCGCCCGTGTGGAAGGGAGCCACCAGATCACGAAGAGCGGTGTCATGATAGGAACGGTCCATTACATGTCGCCTGAGCAAATCCGGGGTCAGAAGCTCGACGGGAGAACCGATATCTTCTCGGCGGGTTGCATTCTCTACGAGCTTCTGACCGGCGTGCGGCCGTTTCCGGGAGACTCGGCGAGCTCCATTCTCTATAACATCGTCAACGAGCAGCCGGTGCCCGTCGTCGAGAAGAACAATAATATTCCTCAAGAGATCCAGGATGTTCTCGAGCGCGCGATGGCCAAAAAGGCCGAGGATCGCTTCGAGCATGCGGGCGACATGGCGCGCGAGCTCGAAAAGATCCTCGCGGTATATCGCAAGACGCTTCCGCGTACGACGAGGGCGCTTCAAACAAGATTGGACGAGCTTCAAGCTCTGAACCGCGCGGAAAAGTGGGAGGATCTAGTCGAGAAATCGCGGGCCGTTCTCGAGCAATATCCCGAGCTCGACGAGGCGCGCCGACACCTACGTCGCTCCCTTCGGGAGCTCCACCAAGACGAAGTCGAGCGAAACCAGACCGAGCACGATCGCACGCGTCACCTCAAGGAGATTCAGCACGAGCTCACGGAGCTCTACGGCGCGAGCGCGGCAGCGACGGCGTACATGGTCGCTGAGGAGACGGAGCTGGTCACGGCGACGCCGACGCGCGTAGCGTCCGAGGCGGGCCCCGATACGAGCCACGCGGAAGAAGGCCAAGCCGACGCCGCTGTCCGAGCCTTGGCCGCTCCGATCTGGGCGCTCGTTATCGTCGTGCTGCTCGGGCTCGCCGGGGGTTTGTATTGGATGTTCCTGAGGGAGCCGCCGGGTCCTCAGCCGATTGCACATCCTTTGCGCCTCAGCTCTGAGCCACCCGGAGCCGCCATTTTCTTGGATGGTGCGGTGACGGGCCTCACGACCGTGGATGGAGGCGTCGAGCTTCTCGTCTCCGGTGTCACCGCAGAGTCGCATATTGTCGAAGTGCGTCTCGCCGGGTTCGAATCGGCGTCGAGCGAGCTCGTTCTCTCGGAGACGCCGCCGGGTCCTCTCGAGTTCGTCCTGACGCCCACGACGCGCATTTTCGAGCTCGTGACGACGCCCGAGGGCGTCAGCGTTCAGCTCGACGGCGAGCCGGTTCTGGGCGTGACGCCGGTGACTTTGGAGCTCGTCGATGGCGATCACGAGATCGAGCTGGCGAAAGACGAGTATCGATCGCGCACGGTGTCGATTGCTGCGGGCCAGCCACTTCCGGAAGAGCCCATCGCTTTGACGCCACTCGGCCGCCCGGGGACGTTTCGCGTGAGCGCCCCGTATCCCGTGGCCATTCATCGTGGCGATGGCGTCGTCGCCAGCACCTCGACCAATGCGAGCGTTCGGTTCCGACCGGGTAACTATCGGTTTCGACTCGTGGCGCCGGAGGTGTTTCTGAGTCGATCGGTGGACGTTGCGATCCGCGAGGCGGAGACGATTACCCACGAGGCGCCCCCGCTCGGGCGCGTCAATGTTCGCGCCAACCCGGGGAATTGTACGGTCACGATCGACGGGATGCCAGCGGGCTCGCCGCCTTTCATGAATCGTGAGGTCGTCACTGGCGTGCTCGAGTTCGTGTTCACTTGGCCCGGAGACATGACGGACACGCAAAGTGTAAACGTCGAGGCTTCAAAGCCGACTTACGTCATTGGGCGAAGGCCTTGATCAGCATTCAGGAATCAGCATTCAGGAATCAGGGGCAGAGACGCTTTTTGGAGGTTTTGTCATGACGGGAATCTTGCGGCTTCGGGTTGTTTTGGTGGTGCTTTTCGTTATTCTTGCTTCTTGTCTTTTTGGGCAGGGGCCGCCGACGGAGCTGGCGCGGCAGCACCTCGAGAGCGGGATCCAGTTCTACCAGCAAGGGCGGTACAAACAAGCGCTCAACGACTTTCAGATCATCGCCACTTCGATGTCGGGGACGGAATATGCGGACGACGCGCTTTTGCGAATCGGCCGCTACTATCTGGACATCGAGGAGGACTTCGCTAAAGCGAAAGACAGCTTGGACGCGATCCTTCGAAGCTATCCGACCGGTGACGCAGCTCCCGGCGCCTATTATTACCTCGGCGAAGCGATTTTCCGATCCGACCGAGGCGGTACGGCCATCGACGATGCTCTCGCCAATTATCAGAGAGTGTTCCTCTATCCGGGAAACGCCTATATCCCGGCCGCTATCTATTCGACGGGTTTCGCTCTCGAGCGCCAAGGCAACTTTCAGGATGCTGTCGACGCCTATTTCCAGGTCATCGTGGACCACCCGGGCTCGGATTGGTCCGCGGGTGCCCAGCTCGGTGTGGGGCGCAGCTCGGTGCGGCAAGGCGCCGCGATGGAAGCGATGGCCCAGTTTCAAGAAGTCCGTAACAACTATCCGGACTCGATCGAGGCCAAAGAAGCGCTCAATTGGCTGACGCTTCTCTATCGTTTCTACGGAGCGCCTAGTCTTGGACAGGCGGTCAACTTTCGCCGCGACCCGGCTTTCCGCGCGGCGCTTGCCGACAAGTTCAAGGACGTCAAAGCCGTCCGCATCTCCGCGAGCGGCATCCATGTCTTGGAGCGTGGTCGCAAACGTGTTGTCACGTTCGACCGCATGGGAAAGCTTGCGGGCACGAAGGGTGTGATCGACCCTTACGGTTTGGCGGTCGACCCGCGCGGCCAGCTCATCATCGCCAATAGTAAAGGCGTGGTCATCGAAGGCCAAGCCAAGGCTTTCAACGTGCCGGCCGAAGATGGTCCCGAACGGCTCGAAAAGATCCGCGCGGCCGCGCGCGATCGCCTCGGCGAGGTTTATATTTTCGACGAGAAGCGGAAGAACGTCCTTCGATTCAACGATAGCGGCGAGCTTCTCGGCGCGTTCCCTGATAGTAACAAGAGGGAGGTTCTCGCCCTCGAAGTCGACATACGCGGCAATCTCGTCATGCTCGTAAAATCCGATCGCAGCGTCCACGTCTACAACCCGGCGGGGCGGACCCTGGCTCACATCACGACGAAAAAAGGTAAGCTGAACCTGAAGAAGGCGGTGGATATCGCGCTCGACCCCGCTGGTTATCTGTATATTCTCGACCAAGATCAAGCGCACATCGCCGTGTTCGACGCGTCCTATAAGTTTCTTACCATGCTGACGGCTCAAAACCTCGGTGGGGGTGCGCTATCGAAGCCGAGCAGTTTGGATGTCGATGCTTCCGGAGATCTCTATGTTTACGATGACAAAGAGAAAGCGCTTATCCGTCTCAATTGAGCTCTTGTTCTCGCTTCTGATCGCGGCCGCCGCGTCGGCCCAAGATACGGTGACGCTTGCCGAGCAGGAGCTTACCTTGCGGCTTTCGCAGCAATTGCAGGAAGCCGTCGAGCTGTTCGAAGACCAACAGCGGCAATCTCAGTCGATCGACTTCTTTAGTCAGATCATCGAGGAAGTCGAGAACGATCGCCGGCTCCGCGATAGTGTTTCTGAGGAGCTCGTGGCGCTCCAGCAGAGAGCACTCGAGCATCGGGCGCGTGCTTTTTTCAACGCCGGCAATCTGCAGGGGGCGACGGATGATTTCCGGCAGCTTTTGCTGGACAATCCTCGCTACACGCTCGATGCGGAATCCTTATCGCCCAAGATCATCGACTATTTCGAGGACCAGAAAAAGCAGCTCATCGGATATCTCGCCGTTACCACGGAGCCTGCAGGTGCGCGCGTGATGGTCAACGGCAACTTCATCGGGATTACGAACTTTTTCCCCATCGAGGTCCATACGGGGATCGCACGCCTCGAGATCACGCTCGAAGGACACGAGTCCTATATCGATGAGGAGCTTCGGATCATCCCCGGCGACATCGCGACGCTCGATCTCGCTTTGACGCGCACGAGCGCTCGCTTGCCCATCATCACCGATCCTCCGGGCGTCGAGATCGTGGTGGACGGCACATTGGTGGGAACAACGTCCGGGACGCTCCCTCCAGATTTGCGTAGCTTCATGCCGCCCGACCTCGATCCGAATCGGCTCTCCGCACCTTTCGATCTCGCCGCGCTGCCCATCGGGAGTCACGAGATCGAGCTGCGTCTCGGATGCTATCAGCCCATTCGATTTCCTTTCAATGCCGAGCAGCCGCGGGACTATACGGCCCAGATCATCAAGCTCGCCGAATCGGTGGGCCGTCTCAGTATCTCGTCCAACCCGACCGACGCACGGGTGTTCCTCGATGGGAACCTCAAGGGGACGACGCCGCTCGATCTCGACAAGGTCTGTTCCGGGCCGCATCGCCTCGAGGTAAAGCACGCGACCGGAAAATATGTCGAGAATATCGATGTCGGCGCCGATGAGGCCTTGTCTTTCGAATGTCCGATCCGGCCGACGCTCGCGATACTCGGAGTGGTGGCGGACGACGACGTACCCGAGCGCGATCTCGCCGGCATCCGCCAAAAGCTGGACGAGGAGCTGCGTAATTTGGATCGCATGAACCTCGTTTTTGCCGATCCCGCGATCGTGAAGGCGCAGCTCGGCGCGTACGGTCTGAACGCGTTCATCCCCTCGAGTCGATCCTCCGAGCTGACTCCCGAGCGGATTCGTGAGCTCTCAGAGAAGCTCGGAGAAGCGCTGGAAGTCGAGGCGCTCTTGGTGGGCTTCGTCCCGGCGCAACGATTGACGAAAGACGTCGTGTTGCATTTCCTGGCCGTAGGTTCCAGCGCTCCCGACACCTATCCTGTGAACTATCTCGACCCCCAGGCGCTGCCCTTGTTTCTCAGAGAGCTTTCGGCGCCGACGAAGCTTCACGGGAGCTGGGCGGGCCTTCTGGCCGTCGATACCAAGCTCCACGCCGGGCCGGTTGTGCTATCGGTGGAGGCGGGTGGGCCCGCGGAGCAATCGGGGATCCTTCCCGGCGATGTCATCGTCTCGGCGGGTGGCCAATCTGTGACCCGCGCGCGTGAACTCTTAGAGGCAGTTCGGGCCGCGGAGCCCGGCTCCAGTCTCGCGCTCTCCGTCTCCCGCGACGGCAGCTCGAGCCAGCTGGCCTTGAACGTGGGGACGACACCGCTTGAATTGCCAATGGGCGATCCCCACTTCCTCTACAACAAGGCGATCGTCGACTTGCGGCACCGGATGGTCGTGGAGCCCGAAGTCGAACATTTGGCGCGGCTGAACGCGGGCCTGGCACACATGCAGCTCGGGGATTACGAGACGGCTCTCAAAGAATACTTGCCGCGGGTCATCTTGCCCGGGACCCAAGGCGTCTCACAAGGCACCGTGCTCTACCATATCGCGGTGGCGTACTTGATGCTAGGCGAGCG
Source organism: Candidatus Marinacidobacterales bacterium (assembly GCA_965197495.1). Classification (GTDB taxonomy): domain Bacteria; phylum Acidobacteriota; class Vicinamibacteria; order Marinacidobacterales; family SMYC01; genus SMYC01. Next base: position 7,913,301 of record OZ240210.1, on the reverse strand, counting down.
TGCGGAGGCAACGCGGATCTTTCAGCAGGCGCTCGGGTTCCCCGGTGCGACCTTGCAGTCGAACGACGGACCTCGGGTCCTGCCGCTGGTGCAGCGCAGGCTACGTGAGCTCGGACACTAGGGGCACGCCCAACGGATCCTCCTTGGACCCCGGTGCTCGTTCGGTCCATACTTAATGTGGTGCCCGTGTGCAAAAGGTAGCTTTGGGAACGAGGTATCGGTGGACAAACTCATTATCCAGCATGGAGACCGCGTCACCGAGCACGAGATCGGTGAACATCCGCTGATCGTCGGCCGCGATCCGCAATGCGATCTCTTCTTCGCGGACAAGAAACTGTCGCGCCGGCACGCCCGTTTTGAGCGGGAGGGGAAGGACCTCAGGCTCGTCGACCTTGGCAGCCGCAATGGCAGCTGGGTCAATGACGAGCGGATCGAGACCCAGCTCGTTACCGCGGGCGACTCGATGCGGCTGGGCTCGCTCATCATCAGCCTTTTAGCGGAGAGCGAGCCCGAAGAGGACAGCACCGTCTACCTCACTGCCGAAGCAGCCGCCGACGACGACGAGAGCTCGACGGTGATGCTGCCATCGGAGGCGCTTTCCGCCGCTGCCCCCGAGCACGAAGCGAACAAGGTGATGGAGGGCGCCGGCTCCGACGAGAGTGGGACGGTGATGCTGTCATCGGAGGCCGTTTCAGCCGCGGCGGCGGGCGCTCCCGAGCACGACGCGAACGAGGCAATGGAAGACGCCGGAGATGCCCGCACGATGATGCTCCCGACGACGGACACACTCAGGCCACCGGAACAGGAAGACGCGCCACGTGAGCCAGATGATCCAGAGGAGGAGACCCCGACTCTTTACCGGCCGGAGAGTGACAAGACGGTCATGTTGGAGAGCGCGACGCCGCTCAACGATGCCAAGACCGGGCCGGCCATTTTCAGGGGAAAGGTCGCACCCTCCCTCGAGGCGGCAACCCGTGTCGTTTCACCAGAATCGCTTCGCGAATCTCTCGACGAAACGGGGGCAGATGGCGCGTCGGGATCCGTCGAAGACGTTTCGGACGAGCCTTCGTCGGCGTACGAGACAAGAGCGCCGGGGCGGAGCTCTCCCGGGAGCCTTCGTTTCGTCGCTCTCGTTGCTGCGATCTCGGTCCTCGCGGTCGCTGTGCTTGCCTTGCCGCTCATGCGTACACTCGGAAGCGCCATCACCTCTGAGTCCTCGCTCCGCGTCCGTGCGCTTGTCTACTTGCTCGCCGCGACGAACGTGGCGGCTCTTTCTCAAAGCCCGCCAGGAGCACGGTCGCTCGAGCGCGTTATCGACGAGCTCGGGGTCGTCGCCGCCTATATCCTCGACCGGAGCGGCAACGTTCTCGCGCCGGAGGGTGGCGACGTGTCTTCACTTCCAAAGGATGCGCTGGAGGATGCGGCCGGTCTTCGCGCCCTTTTGACCCGCGATCTCGTAAACGGCGATGTGCTTGTCATGACGCCGATAGCCGACGATGGGCGCCGGATCGGCGTCGCGGTTTTGCAGTTTCGGCCCAAGACCGTGACAAGCTGGTCCACGGTTATGCTGGTTCTTGGCGGGTTGCTGCTACTCGTGGGTGTCGGGGTGGCCGTGCTGCTCGCGCGACGCTGGACGCTCGGCCCGCTGCGAGATCTGCGCGATGAGGTCCTGGCGCTACGCGAAGGCCTTCCTGGGACACTTCCGGAACAGCGCCCTTACTCGGAGTTGACGGATCTCGCGAGGAGTTTCAACGAGCTGCTCGAGCAAAGAAGTCCTGCACCTGGCGACGACGCTTCGGCCTCCGGTCTCGACGCCACTGTGATTCGAGAAAGTTGAAAGGCAGTTGTCAGTGCCTGATTTCTATGACGATGTGCCCGATTCAGGCCCCCGGGGTGGAGACACTGATAGATGACAGATGACAGATGATAGCCAATAGCTGAAAACAACTGATTAGAGAGTCATGATACGCTTTACCCTGTCAACAAGCCCAATCCATACATGAAGACCGACAAATTAGTAGACTACCCGTGTCTGATCGTTCCCGACCCTCTTGGAAAGCGAAAGCGTTTTCCCATCAAGCGCCGTGAAGCGACGGTTGGCCGAGATCCGTCCAACGATATCTGTATTCCGGATCATCTGGTGAGCAAGTTTCACGCGAAGCTTCTGATCTCGAACCAGAGCGTCACGGTGATCGATCTCGATAGTGTCAACAGGACGCGCGTCAACGGTCAGGTGGTGACCCATGCGGCCGTGAGATATGGCGACGAGCTTCAATTCGCACGCGTGAAATGCCAATTGGTGCTCACGGACAGAGAGCGGCGTTCGTCGATAATCGTATGAGCTTATCCGAAAAACTCCAGACCGAGCTCGCGCCGGCCATGAAGGCCAAGGAGCGGACGCGTGTCGGCGTCATTCGACTGATCAAGGCGGCGCTCAAGAACAAAGAAATCGAGAAAGGCAAGTCCCTCTCGACCGAAGAGGAGAACCAAATTCTCCAGACGATGGTCAAACAGCGCAACGAAGCGATGGAGCAGTTCGAAAAGGGGGGTCGCTCCGATCTCGTGAAGAAGGAGGCCGAAGAAAAGGAGCTCATCCAGGCCTATCTGCCCGAAGCGGTCTCTGAGGACGAGATCGAGCGCATTGCCGTCGAGGTCATCGAGGAGATCGGAGCGAGCTCGCCCAAGGACATGGGACGCGTCATGAAGGAGACCATGGCCCGGCTCAAAGGTCTGTCTAAGCCGGTAGACGGCAAGGCGGTGAACGCCGTCGTGCGTACGAAGCTGTCTTGACGCGGACCCGTGCTCAAGCCCCTTGCGATGCGACCCGGTGCTCTCGTCGGGATCGTCGCGCCTGCGAGCCCGGTCAAAAAGGAGTTCGTCGAGGCCGGACTCGCCGCGCTCGAAAGGCTTGGATTCCGGCCGCGACTCGGAAACAACCTCTACGAGCGCGGGAACTACACGGCGGGCACGGCTCGGGAGCGCATCGACGATCTCGTGGAGCTGTGGCGCGATCCCGAAGTGGACGCGATTTTTTGCGCCCGCGGGGGTTACGGCAGCATGGAGCTTTTGCGAGAGCTCGACGCCGAAAGCTTCCGTAGAGCCCCGAAAATCTTCCTCGGCTCGAGTGACATCACGGCACTGCACGGCTTTCTCGGGGCGCGTGCGGACCTGATTACGTTTCACGGTCCGATGTTGGCCCAGCAAATGGCACGCGGAGCATTCGACGCGGATGAACTTCTTCGAACGATCCAGTCCACCGAAGCCATGGGCTCTGTGACGCCGCCCGAAACCCAATGGCTCCATCCAGGCACAGCGGAAGGAAAGCTTTGGGGCGGCTGTCTCTCCATCATCGCTGCGCTCGTGGGAACGCCTTATCTTCCGTCCTTCGACGACGCCGTTCTCTTCCTCGAGGACACCCACGTCAAGCCGTATCAGATCGACCGCCTGCTGACCCAGCTGCGCCTCTCGGGCCGGCTGGAATCGGTCCGTGGCATCGTCTTCGGCCAAATGCCGAATTGCGGCCAGCATCCGGATCAAGGCTATACGCTCGAAGAGATGTTACGGGAGTGGACGGCCCCGCTCGGGATTCCCGTACTTTTCGGTTTTCCCTCCGGGCATACGACCACGGATGGTCTGACGCTACCCCTCGGCATCCGGGTTCGCCTCGATAGCAATGGTCTTCACTTGCTCGAGGGCGCCGTCGCGTGATTCCGTCGATCGGACAGGGGCCCGTCCATCTTCTCGGGATCGGAGGCACCGCGATGGCCTCGTTGGCGGGTCTTCTGAAGGAGAAAGGGATCGACGTCACCGGATCCGATCAGAACGTTTACCCTCCGATGTCGGACCTCCTCGAAAAACTGAAGGTCGAAGCCCGGACACCGTATCGCGCCGAGAACATCCCGCGCGAGGCGAAGCTCGTCGTCGTCGGCAACGCCTTGTCACGTGGCAATACCGAGCTCGAAGCGGTTCTGCGCTCGGGAGTTCCGTATACGTCGATGGCGGAGGTCCTGAAGGAAGTCTTCCTACGCGATCGCCTGCCGATCGTGATCGCCGGAACCCATGGGAAAACGACGACGAGCTCGCTCTTGGCCTGGCTTCTCACGAGCGCGGGACGTCAGCCGGGCTTTCTCGTGGGCGGGATCCCGCTCGCCACCGGCTTGAGCTTTCGCGTCGGTGAGGGCGAGGCTTTCGTCGTGGAGGGAGACGAGTACGACACCGCCTATTTCGACAAAGGTCCCAAATTCATGCACTACCTTCCGCGCGTGGCGGTTCTCCTCAATGTAGAGTTCGACCATGCCGACATCTACCGCGACGTGGAGGATGTGGAGCATGCGTTCCGGCTCTTCGTGAATCTCGTGCCGCAGAACGGGCTCCTCGTCGTCGGAAGCGAGAGCGAGCGCGCTGCCGCGATCGCCGAAACCGCTCCTTGTCCCGTGACGAGCTTCGCCGTTTCAGGTGATGCGGACTGGACAGCGGAGGTTCGCTCCTCGGATAGCGACGGGAGCCGATTCCTCGTGCGGCACGGGGGCGGCAAAGCTCTGGATGTGCGCGGTCCTTTCTGGGGAGCCGCGGCACTCAGAAACGTGTTGGCCACGATTGCCGTGGCCGACCATCTCGATCTGAGCGCAGACGAGATCCAGACGGCGCTTTCGAGCTTCGAAGGTGTCAAGAGACGCTTCGAGATCGTCGGTGAGGAGCGCGGCGTCACCGTCGTCGATGATTTCGCGCATCATCCCACGGCCGTGAGAGAGACTTTGTCTGGGGCGCGTTTCCGTTTTGCCGATAGAAAAATCTGGGCCATCTTCGAGCCTCGCTCGTTCACCACGCGCAGCAACGTGTTTCAAGCCGAGCTGGCCGAGGCTCTCGGTCTCGCCGACGCCGTCATCGTCTCGGAGGTTTTCCGGAGCGCGCGTCTCCCGAAGGAGCAAGAGCTATCGGAAGAGCAGTTGATTGCGGATCTGCGCGCAGGAGGGGCTGACGCGCACTTCGAGGCGGGAGCCGATCCGATCGTAGATCACTTGAGCCGGGAATGTGCCGAAGGGGACGTCGTTATCATCATGTCGAACGGCGGCTTCGGCGGGCTCCAGGGGAAGCTCCTGCGTGCCCTCAGCGGAGAAGAGGGTACGGCAGTCTAGCCGGGTAATCCTGAAAGCTCGGCCGCTTCTCAAATCGTGTGCATGAGGCGCCTTTAGGCTGAAGTTCCTGGCTGAAAAAGCCAAGATCCGGTGTTGATCCAATGAGATAGTTGGAATCAATGGTGCTGGCTTCTGTCTACACGGTGATACCTTTGAGCAGGTCGTAGGCTCTCTGCTGTTTCGAGTCCGGAGTTGTCGTGACATCGAAGGTGGGCTCGTCGGGTCCGGCTTCCGGTCGCCGACATTTGTTTCGGACGATGTTGCTGAGAAGGCGCAGCAGCGTGCGGAAGCTGGAAGCTCGACTCCCATCGTCAAGCTTCTTGGTTTGTATCTTGCGCAGGGCGGCCTCGGAGCGCTTCGCCGGAGCAACCGGGTCACGCCTGGCCTTCGCCTGCTGGTCCTCGTCAGAGAATAGCAGCGGCCGCCAAGCCTCCATCATGTGCCACAGGACGTAGTAGGCCAGCATGCACAAGAAGACGTGCGCCCGGACTCGGTTTTCGCGCCGGTGACGAATCGGCCGCACCTTTAGGTCCATGCTCTTGAAGGAACGAAACGCCCTCTCGACCTGGGTCAGCAACTTGTAGCTGCGCACTGTGTCGTCGGTTTTCATCCGCTGCTCAGCAAGACTGGTGCGGATCACGTAGATGCCGTCAAGGGCAGCTTCCGCAGTGACCTTTGTGTCGTCGATTTCGAAGCTAAAGCTGTCGTCGCGAATGTCCAGCTTGAAGTGCTTGCCGACTTTGTACTTGTTGAGAACTCTGCCTACCCGCACACCGATTTTATCTTTACCATGCAGCTGACCCCGCCCGATCCGTTGGCGAATCCCTCCGAACTGCTTAGCGATCGTCCCCATGTGTCGCTTCCACCGCTGGAGCCGTTTGTTGGCGAGCTCAGAGTTGCCGTTGGCGAGGCGCGAGGCGTCGGCATCCATCGTTGTCTCGTCTAGCTCGAAGTCGAAACCGTCGTCACGGATGTCGAGCCTGTAGTACCTGCCGACCTTGTACTTGTTGAGGAGCTTTTTCACTGCAGCACGGATGTCCTCCTTGCCCTGCAAACGGCGCCGCTCGACCATCCGACAAACTTTCTCCAGCTCCTTGCAGGTCGCTTCGAGCAGAGCACGGCGCTTGTGACGCCGCCTCTCGGCCAGCTCCGGATTGCGGCAAGCGACCAGCCTCTCGTTGGGGAAATCCGGGTGCGTCACCTCAAACAGATTCCGCTCGTCGAATAGCCCCATCTGGAGCACCCCATCGTTGATGAGCTTGCGAATCGGTTCGGGACGCAGAGCGGTAATCCAGTCGACACCGTCCATCTCCCGCAACTCGTCGATCTGGGTCTGGGTGATCATTCTGCGGTCGCCCACCATCACAAACTGCTCGATGCCGAAGCGCTCTTGCACCTTTTCTACCTGAGGCAACAGCGTTTTGGGATCGCCCGTGTTGCCCTCAAAGACCGATACCGACACGGGGATGCCGCGTTCGTTGGTCAGCAGACCGTAGTTGATCTGCAGCTTGCCTTTCTTGCCGTCACGGTCGTATCCGAGGCGGGCGATCGGACAACTCACACCCTCGAAGTAGCTTGAGGTTAGGTCATAGAGCGCCAGGCCGTCGTTTTGGAGATGGCGCGCCGCGAGTTTTTTTTCGATGACCTCCTGGCGTTTGAGAACCCAGTCCATGGCGGCACAGAGATCGTCTTCGCGGGCATCGCTCACCCCCAGGATTTCGGGCAGTGTGGTTGTGTGCCACCACTGGCTAGTCGCCAGCTTCGACTGCGGTTCGAGGATCCGGGCGACTACCATGGCCACGACCAAATCCCGCTCTGGTGAGTGTCGAGAACCAACGAGCTTTTCGAAACCGAGCTGTCTCATGGCGCTGAGCACCGCGTCGACGTGGCCATGGTGCCGGGAGCCGTTCTCGACGATTTTGAAGGCGACTTCAACCGAGACGAGCTTTTCCCCTTTGAGAATGCGTCGGATGGCGTCGACTGCGTCCATGGGCAATTTGGACAAGTTAGCGAGCGTGCGCTTGCGGACGTTTCCGCCCACCCGATACGACTCACGCAGCAGGACCGCGGGGGTAGAGTTGCGATTGGGGATGATGTGGATATGCATGCCCACCATAGTATCCTATGTGTCAATATGTATCAAACCATAAAAGGCTTTAGACATGCCTACATATTGCATCCCAAAATTAGCCTCTCGGCGTCCCTAAAGACGCGTAATCATTGGGGATTCACACTGTCAGTGGGTTCATTCGACCAAGGAACTTCAGCTTAAGAATGGCCACAGAGACACAGAGTTTCGAAAACACTTACCGTTTCCGCTGGGCGGGACGAGATCTCTTCCAGCGGTACGTGTCAACAACTTTGAGACACTCGCGAGCTGCATTTAGTGAGCCTCGATTAGCGTCGGGAGGCTCGTGGCGCCGGTGCGGTCCACATCTGCATCGATCGAGATCTCGTTTCGTGGAGCAGAAAAAGGGGGTACCCCAGGTATGGACGCCGCCGCGAGATGTGGCTTGTGCGGCATTCAGGAGCGTCGTTTTCTCCGTCGGCGGGTTGATCCAAGCCTGAGGAGGCAAAACGGGAGGTTGTGGCGTTCCGCGAACGAAGCGTTCGGGATGAGTCCGATGAGCTTCGAGAAGGATCTGGCGCCGAGCGGTGGTGAGCTGTTCAGCGCGACCATAGTGAACGTCGGCCGGCGTCATGAAGCCGATTCCTGAGTGCCGGTGCTCGTAGTTGTAGTAGTCGAAGAAACCGCCGCAGAACAGCCGGCCGTCTTCGGCGGAACCAAAACGGCTCGGAAACTGAGGACAGTACTTCATCGTCTTGAACTGGGACTCGGAGTAGGGATTGTCGTTCGAGACGTAAGGTCTGGAGTGGGTCTTGGTAACTCCGAGGTCAGCCAGGAGCAGAGCCACGGGCTTGCTTCTCATCGAGCTGCCACGGTCCGCGTGAAGGGTGAGCTGGTCGGGTTCAATGTCCTGCTTGCGACAGCTCTCGGCGATGAGGCGTTGCGCGAGCGCCGCACTTTCTCGGTGAGCCAGCATCCAGCCAACCACGTAGCGGGAGAAGATGTCGAGGATGACGTAGAGGTAGTAGTAGGTCCACTTGACGGGGCCACGAAGCTTCGTAATATCCCACGACCAAACCTGGTTGGGCGCTTCGGCCAGCAGCTCCGGCTTCGTGTAGTTCGGATGGCGCCGTTGGTTCCGGCGCTCTCGGACCTCGCCGTGCTCCTCCAAAATCCGATACATCGTGCGAATCGAGCAGAGGTAGGTTCCCTCGTCCAGAAGCGTGGCCCACACCTGGGCGGGCGCCTTGTCGACGAACCGCTCACAGTGCGAGGCCCCGAGGACTTCCTCGCGCTCAGTCTCGTCGAGGGCTCGGTGCGGCCGAGGACGCCGCTTCGGTTCGGGCGTCACCTGGCGCCTGCGATACAGCGTGGAACGAGCCACACCCAGAGCCTCGCAGGCTTCCGTCGTCTGCCCAATCTGCCCCGCCAGCTCCTCGGCCGCCACCATCAGTCGTTCTCGTAGCTGTCGAGTGGATTCAGGGGGACCCCCAGTAATTCGGAGGTTTTTTTTGGGTCTCCAACATCGTCTCCACCCGAGCCAGGCGACGTTGGAGCCGGGCGTTCTCGCGCTCGAGCTCCTTGACCCGTGGATCCTCGGCCTTTGCCTTCCGGCCTCGCTTTCTCGACGCCAACCCCGCTTTGGCGACCTCGTCACGTTGGCGGCGCCAACTCGATAAATGCGACGAGTACAGGCCCTCTCGACGCAGAAGAGCAGCAACGTCACCGTCACCCTTGCAGGCATCGGCCTCACGCACTATCCGCAGCTTGTACTCCGCGGTAAAGCGTCGACGCTTCGCTTGCTCGCTCACTTCGGGATCCGGGACCCCCGCCGCATCGCGGCCGGCGGGATCTCCAGTCGCCCTACGGGCTCCCTCCGATCCCGCCGAGGTCTCTCTCTCAATCAACATACTCATGCATTGATCCTCCTCCGCCCTCTACACTAATTTCAAGGGGCGAAGTGTCTCAGCGATGTTGGCACAGAGGACAGAGAGCTCACGACGTCACCGTACGCCGGGATGACGCTGCTAGCTAGTTCCTGTCCAGAAACACCATAACTTGTGGTGTGCGAGAGACCTATCGAAGATGTGGGTATTATACGTTTTCGGTAGGGGCTTCGTGGGGTTGAGAGCGAATGAAAATCTTGGACGAAACGAGAGGCGAATCGTCAGCAATCCATGGCTATAAGGGGCGGAAGAGTAATAGTTATTATCGTAATAGGTGTCTTGCCATCATCAGTAGGTTGCAGGTGATGATGGAACTCCATACGTACGATTTAAAAGAAGGCAATGAGCGCCATGTGCATCGGTCGAGACCAAAGACTCGTTTCAAGAACGAAATGACGCCTTCGATTCCGCAGCGAAATCGCCGCAGGCGTTGATAGACCCAGGAACTCTTGACCATATCGGTCACCGCGAAATGAGCCTTGGTAAAGGCAACATCTTCAACTCCCTTGCCTTTGATGGCTTCCAAGTTTGCCTTTGAAGAAAACGCGCCATCGTAGGCAACCTGGCGCGGGGCCCGTTCGTAGAGTTCGACTTGACGGTCGATCATGGTTTCCGCGAGAGTTGAATCGGACGGATTCCCATCCAAGATCACGCAATCCAAAATCATCGAGGACGAGCCACCAGTCATACACACCTTGTGGCCGTAGAGAGTCTCGCGCCGGTCTTTGCGAATAATGTCGGTGTGTTCTTCGAAGATAGAAACGACCTTTTCCTCCGCAGGCACACGCTCTTCGTCGATCACTCGGCGTTGGGTTTGGTTGATGACTTTCTTGGTGAGGACGAGAAAGTGCTCAAAATCCGCGGCGATCCTCTCCGCGCTCGCTCGCTTCACCGGCTCGGTCAAGCCCGACTCTTCCAACTGTGCTGCAACGCGTTGAGCGGAGCGATAGGTTTCTTCCGTCACCTTCAGTAGATCTCGATAGACGCCACGCCTTTGTTGCTTATCCTTCGCGTTCAGAACTCCCAGTCGACGTCTCTTCGCTCGACGCGTTCGATTGCCGAAGACCACTACTGTACCCAGCAGTTCGCGAGCTCGGCACATCACGCGAGTGAGAACCCGAACACAGTCATAAAGAAGCTCGGAGTCTGTAGGCGGATGAATGTTTGATTCCACTACCGTGCAGTCCACTCGTACTTTTCTTCCCTTTTCGATCCCAGCATCCTCGGCAACGCTCACCAGCTCTCGGTTGATCTGCTCCAGCGTTTCGAACTTCACGGCTTTGATGTTTGCTGCTAGGGTCGACTTCGACGGGGTCGGCTCTATGATGCCGAGCTGGCAAAACGTCCGATAGCTTCGAGAGTCTGCCAAGTGAAACGCCAGCTCCCGATAGGTGAACTGATTCAGCTGCTTCACCAACAACGCCCGGAGAACCTGCTCCGCGCTCATTCCCCCACGACCAACATCGCTCCCTGCCGGTGGGGTGACCGACCTTAGGTCTTGCAGTACCAGCTCATTGAGCTTAGGATGGGCATCGAGTAGCGACGAGATCGTTTCGAGCTCGCGTGCGTGCTCCAGCTCCAGCCAGGGCTCACGTAGATTTGGCTGTGGGTTGATCGGTTTTCGCATTTAGGGCTGGTCTCCTTTGGAGTTAAGTCATTTAGAATCGGATGTTTTCAACGACACGATCCTAATCGACACCCCCTCAGAAGACTAGCCTTAAATTTGCGATTTCTCCTTTTTTCTCAATCCCTTACAGGCTTCAGGACGGGTACTAGCTAGTTCCTGTCCAGAAACACCATAACTTGTGGTGTGCGAGAGACCTATCGAAGATGTGGGTATTATACGTTTTCGGAAGGGGCTTCGTGGGGTTGAGAGCGAATGAAAATCTTGGACGAAACGAGAGGCGAATTGTTAGCAATCCATGGCTATAAGGGGCGGAAGAGTAATAGTTGTTATCGTAATAAGTGTCTTGCCATCATCAGTAGGTTGCAGGTGATGATGGAACTCCATACGTACGATTTAAAAGAAGGCAATGAGCGCCATGTGCATCGGTCGAGACCAAAGACTCGTTTCAAGAACGAAATGACGCCTTCGATTCCGCAGCGAAATCGCCGCAGGCGTTGATAGACCCAGGAACTCTTGACCATATCGGTCACCGCGAAATGAGCCTTGGTAAAGGCAACATCTTCAACTCCCTTGCCTTTGATGGCTTCCAAGTTTGCCTTTGAAGAAAACGCGCCATCGTAGGCAACCTGGCGCGGGGCCCGTTCGTAGAGTTCGACTTGACGGTCGATCATGGTTTCCGCGAGAGTTGAATCGGACGGATTCCCATCCAAGATCACGCAATCCAAAATCATCGAGGACGAGCCACCAGTCATACACACCTTGTGGCCGTAGAGAGTCTCGCGCCGGTCTTTGCGAATAATGTCGGTGTGTTCTTCGAAGATAGAAACGACCTTTTCCTCCGCAGGCACACGCTCTTCGTCGATCACTCGGCGTTGGGTTTGGTTGATGACTTTCTTGGTGAGGACGAGAAAGTGCTCAAAATCCGCGGCGATCCTCTCCGCGCTCGCTCGCTTCACAGGCTCGGTCAAGCCCGACTCTTCCAACTGTGCTGCAACGCGTTGAGCGGAGCGATAGGTTTCTTCCGTCACCTTCAGTAGATCTCGATAGACGCGACGCCTTTGTTGCTTATCCTTCGCGTTCAGAACTCCCAGTCGACGTCTCTTCGCTCGACGCGTTCGATTGCCGAAGACCACTACTGTACCCAGCAGTTCGCGAACTCGGCACATCACGCGAGTGAGAACCCGAACACAGTCATAAAGAAGCTCGGAGTCTGTAGGCGGATGAATGTTTGATTCCACTACCGTGCAGTCCACTCGTACTTTTCTTCCCTTTTCGATCCCAGCATCCTCGGCAACGCTCACCAGCTCTCGGTTGATCTGCTCCAGCGTTTCGAACTTCACGGCTTTGATGTTTGCTGCTAGGGTCGACTTCGACGGGGTCGGCTCTATGATGCCGAGCTGGCAAAACGTCCGATAGCTTCGAGAGTCTGCCAAGTGAAACGCCAGCTCCCGATAGGTGAACTGATTCAGCTGCTTCACCAACAACGCCCGAAGAACCTGCTCCGCGCTCATTCCCCCACGACCAACATCGCTCCCTGCCGGTGGGGTGACCGACCTTAGGTCTTGCAGTACCAGCTCATTGAGCTTAGGATGGGCATCGAGTAGCGACGAGATCGTTTCGAGCTTGCGTGCGTGCTCCAGCTCCAGCAGGGCTCACGTAGATTTGGCTGTGGGTTGATCGTTTTTCGCATTTAGGGCTGGTCTCCTTTGGAGTTAAGTCATTTAGAATCGGATGTTTTCAACGACACGATCCTAATCGACACCCCCTCAGAAGACTAGCCCTAAATTTGCGATTTCTCCTTTTTTCTCAATCCCTTACAGGCTTCAGGACGGGTACTAGTTAGTTCCTGTCCAGAAACACCATAACTTGTGGTGTGCGAGAGACCTATCGAAGATGTGGGTATTATACGTTTTCGGAAGGGGCTTCGTGGGGTTGAGAGCGAATGAAAATCTTGGACGAAACGAGAGGCGAATTGTTAGCAATCCATGGCTATAAGGGGCGGAAGAGTAATAGTTGTTATCATAATAAGTGTCTTGCCATCATCAGTAGGTTGCAGGTGATGATGGAACTCCATACGTACGATTTAAAAGAAGGCAATGAGCGCCATGTGCATCGGTCGAGACCAAAGACTCGTTTCAAGAACGAAATGACGCCTTCGATTCCGCAGCGAAATCGCCGCAGGCGTTGATAGACCCAGGAACTCTTGACCATATCGGTCACCGCGAAATGAGCCTTGGTAAAGGCAACATCTTCAACTCCCTTGCCTTTGATGGCTTCCAAGTTTGCCTTTGAAGAAAACGCGCCATCGTAGGCAACCTGGCGCGGGGCCCGTTCGTAGAGTTCGACTTGACGGTCGATCATGGTTTCCGCGAGAGTTGAATCGGACGGATTCCCATCCAAGATCACGCAATCCAAAATCATCGAGGACGAGCCACCAGTCATACACACCTTGTGGCCGTAGAGAGTCTCGCGCCAGTCTTTGCGAATAATGTCGGTGTGTTCTTCGAAGATAGAAACGACCTTTTCCTCCGCAGGCACACGCTCTTCGTCGATCACTCGGCGTTGGGTTTGGTTGATGACTTTCTTGGTGAGGACGAGAAAGTGCTCAAAATCCGCGGCGATCCTCTCCGCGCTCGCTCGCTTCACCGGCTCGGTCAAGCCCGACTCTTCCAACTGTGCTGCAACGCGTTGAGCGGAGCGATAGGTTTCTTCCGTCACCTTCAGTAGATCTCGATAGACGCGACGCCTTTGTTGCTTATCCTTCGCGTTCAGAACTCCCAGTCGACGTCTCTTCGCTCGACGCGTTCGATTGCCGAAGACCACTACTGTACCCAGCAGTTCGCGAACTCGGCACATCACGCGAGTGAGAACCCGAACACAGTCATAAAGAAGCTCGGAGTCTGTAGGCGGATGAATGTTTGATTCCACTACCGTGCAGTCCACTCGTACTTTTCTTCCCTTTTCGATCCCAGCATCCTCGGCAACGCTCACCAGCTCTCGGTTGATCTGCTCCAGCGTTTCGAACTTCACGGCTTTGATGTTTGCTGCTAGGGTCGACTTCGACGGGGTCGGCTCTATGATGCCGAGCTGGCAAAACGTCCGATAGCTTCGAGAGTCTGCCAAGTGAAACGCCAGCTCCCGATAGGTGAACTGATTCAGCTGCTTCACCAACAACGCCCGGAGAACCTGCTCCGCGCTCATTCCCCCACGACCAACATCGCTCCCTGCCGGTGGGGTGACCGACCTTAGGTCTTGCAGTACCAGCTCATTGAGCTTAGGATGGGCATCGAGTAGCGACGAGATCGTTTCGAGTTCGCGTGCGTGCTCCAGCTCCAGCCAGGGCTCACGTAGATTTGGCTGTGGGTTGATCGTTTTTCGCATTTAGGGCTGGTCTCCTTTGGAGTTAAGTCATTTAGAATCGGATGTTTTCAACGACACGATCCTAATCGACACCCCCTCAGAAGACTAGCCCTAAATTTGCGATTTCTCCTTTTTTCTCAATCCCTTACAGGCTTCAGGACGGGTACTAGTTAGTATATGCAAGATCAAGAATCCCTTTAGCTCTCGACACCGAACCGTGTGTACAATAGGGCTATGTTCGCGCTGCTCGTGGCTCTCACTACGGTCCCGGCCGTCCAGGACGCCGAGCTTCGGGCGCTCGTTACAAAGATCCAGGCGCATTACGACGCGCTCGATGGCTTCGAGGCCGATTTTACCCAGCGCTACGAGAGACGGGTTCTGCGGAAAACCCTCGAGGAAAGCGGGCGCGTCATCGTCAAAAAACCCGGCCGAATGCGGTGGGAGTATCAGACGCCCGAAGAGAAGCTCTTCGTCACGGACGGCAGCCGCAGCTATTTCTACCTCCCCATGGAAAAGCAGGTCATGGTCAGCCACCATCCTCGAGGAGCCATGGGAATGGGCGAAGGCTCGCCGTTCGAGCTTCTGGCCGGCACGAGCCGCATGACCGACAGCTTCGCGTTCTTTACGTCGAAGCAGGAGCCGCGACGAGGCGGCGTTATGCTCCATTTGATACCCACGAAACATCACGAAGGGTTCGAGGACATCGAGATCGAGGTCTCTCCCGAGACTGGCGAGCTCCTGCGGGTCGTTCTCGTCGACGCGCAACGTAATCACACGGAGTTCTCCTTCGAGAACGTCCGTCGCGACATCGAGCTTCCAGAATCTTTGTTTCGCTTCACCATCCCATCAGGCGTCGACTTCGTCGTCCAATCGGACGAGCCCGGCGACGTTCCGTAATCCTAGCACGAGGTCCGTCATGCACATGCGGAAATCCCTAGCTCTCGCGGTCGCCCTTTTTTGGCTCTCCGGTTGCGCCGGCTCGAGCTACGTGAAGGACGCCGAGATCGCCGAAAAAGCGGGGCGCTACGATCAGGCGGTAGCGCTCTACACCCGAGCGCTCGCGGAGAAGCCGGACGAGCGTCACATCGCGCAAGATCTCGAGCGCGCAAAGCTGCGCGCTTCACAAGCCCACGCGCTCGAAGGCGTCCGCAGGATGACGCTCGGCCATCTTCGAGGCGCCGAAGAAGAGCTCGACATAGCGCTCACGTTGAACCCAACCGACCGACAGCTCGCCGCGCAGTTGCGCGAGCTCGAGGACACGATCGCCGAGAGAGGAGAAGAGGCCGAGCGGCGCTCGCTTGCCGCGCTGAAGCGCCAGATTCGAGATGCCCCCTTTGGCAGCCTGGATCTCGCCCCTGGCGCTATCGCGCCCGCGAGCTTCGTATTTCGCAGCGCGAGCCTTCGCGACGTACTGTTATCGCTCGGGACCTTGGCGGGCATCAACGTCGTCTTCGACAGCGACTTCCGCGACGAGAACGTGTCGATCGATCTCGAGGATGCGACCTTCGAGGAAGCCTTCCGCTCCCTCTGTACGACGACGCGGAACTTCTACCGCGTGGAGAGCGCCGATCTCATCACGATCATCCCGGACACCCAGGCGAAGCGCCGGGAATATGAGCAGCAAGTCGCGCGAACGTTCTACCTCTCGAGCGCCGATCTGAAGGAGACCATCGATCTGCTGCGGATCGTCCTCGGGGCGCGGCGGATCGCGCCGCACACCGCCAACAACGCGCTTACGATCGTCGACACTCCGGAGCGCGTCCACGCGGCCGAGACCATCATCAACTCTATCGACAAGAGCCGGAGCGAAGTCATCGTCGAGATCGAAGTGCTCGAAGTCGACAGGACACGGATGGACGAGTACGGCATTCAGTTTCGCTCGGCTGCCGAAGACGGTGGTATCCGCGCCAGCATTTTTCCACAGGATGGGACCGCGACCGAGAGCCCCTATCGCGCGAGCGATCTCTTCACCGCGGGTCTACCCGGCGCGGTGTTGAGCTTGCTGCGCGCCGATAGCGACACGCGCGTTCTCGCCAACCCTCAACTGAGAGCGGTGGATGGCGAAACGGCGCAGGCCGAGTTCGGCGAACGGGTCCCGGTGCCTATCACGACGTTCACGCCGATCGCTGCGGGAGGCGTGGCGCAACAGCCCGTCACTACATTCCAATACGAGAATATTGGCGTCAACATTTTGGTCACGCCTCGCGTCCATCACGACAATCAGGTGAGCATCGCCCTCGAAGTGCGGTTGAGCACGATCTCCGGAACCGGCTTCGGTGGCTTGCCGAAATTCGGCAACCGCTCGGTGAACACC
Source organism: Candidatus Marinacidobacterales bacterium (assembly GCA_965197495.1). Taxonomy (GTDB): domain Bacteria; phylum Acidobacteriota; class Vicinamibacteria; order Marinacidobacterales; family SMYC01; genus SMYC01. Next base: position 7,896,851 of record OZ240210.1, on the reverse strand, counting down.
GTTCTGCGCCTCGGCGACGGCGAGACGAGCCTCCTCGCAGGCCTCATCAACGACGTGGAACGGACGAGCCTCACGGGGACTCCGGGCCTCGCAAGCGTTCCCTTGATCGGCCGGCTCTTCTCCGCCAACAAGAAGGAGATCGAGGAAACTGATATCGTACTAACGCTGACGCCTCGTATCATCCGCCGCACAGACGTCTCGCTCGAGGATCTCCTCCCCCACGTGATCGACGGGATCAGTGGAACCGGCATCCTCTACGAGCCCCAACCCGTACCACGGCGCGAGCCCGCCGAGGGAGAAAGACGCCCGCAAGGGCCGAACCGGGATCCAGGACCCTAAGAGGCGCTACTCGGCGGTCTTGAATATGACGGGCACGCGGCAAAGCGTGACCTCGTCGCCGTCCTTCACCGGTGTGAGGACTCCGGTAGGAATACGGTCACCGTTGATATAGGTCCCGTTCATCGTTCCAATTTCTTCGGCGACGTAATAGGTATCGTCCTTGAACAGAAGACGCGCGTGGCGGCGGCTGACGTTGCGGTTGTTGTCTTCGTCCGTCAAGTCGATCTCGGGACGATGGCCCGTGACCGAGTCGTAACGGCCGATGAGCACTTCGTCTTTATAGATCGGATAGATCTTTCCGCTTTCCTTGGCGACGAAATAGGCGGCCGCCGTGCCCGTCGACGGGACCGTGCCTTCGGGGGTCTGCATCGGCTGGTCGACGTCGGGAAGCTCCTGTTCCGAGCTCGACGCGGCCGCAGGCTCCGCCATGAGTTTTTCGAGCTGCTCGGAATATTCCCGCATCCGCATCGAGTACTTCCTCAACATCCGGACCGCGATTTCGGGGTTGGAGCGGATCATCTCGCCGAACGTGGCGCTATTGATCGAGATGACGCCGGTATCCTCGAGGACCTCGGCATCGGCAGTCCGTGGCAAGCGCTCGAGAACCGACATCTCGCCGAAGAAGTCTCCTTTTTCGAGGACGTTGACCGTCTCGCGCTTCCCGCCAATCATCTTGCGGATGGCAACCTGTCCCGATTGCACGATGTACATTTCGTCGCCTTCCTCACCCTGGCGAAATATGAAGTCGCCTTTCGAAAAACGGTAAGGAATTTGGCAAACGGACTTTCTTTGCCGGCCATGCTTGCTCGATTGGTTAGTTGGGCTACGTCCTTATACCACAGCAAGATAGCATGGCTCATTCGAGTCTATCAACTTTGCGGCTACGGAGCCCGAAAGCGAGATGAAGACGCCGCGCTACGACCGATTGACGCTTCCTCGTGACGCATGCTATTCTGACGTGCAAATTGGGCGACGCTGTCGCTCTGCTCCGTCTCAGTAACCCGGTATTTCAATGAAACTGAGCGATCCTGCAGAGTACGTCAAGAAACTGACCGCGGTCCTCGAAGTCACCAAAGCGTATCGCGGCATTATTCATCTCGACGTATTATTGTCGACTATCGTCGAGACAGCCGCTGAGACCGTTGGGGCGGAAGCCAGCTCCATCCTTCTCTATGACGACGAGGGCAAGCTTCGCTTTCACTCCGCCTGCGGCTGCGCCGCGCAGGCGGTCAAGCCGATGAGCGTGGAGCCCGGTCAAGGGATCGCCGGCTGGACAGCCAAGAACGGCGAGCCGGCGATCGTGAACGACGTCGCCACGGATCCGCGTTTCGAGGGGGCGTTCGACCGGGAGAGTGGGTTCGTGACGCGTTCCATTCTGTGCGTGCCTCTGACTTTCGAAGGACGCGTCATCGGCGTGATCGAGCTTCTCAACAAGAAGGACGACGGCAAGTTCGACGAAGAGGATCAATCTCTTCTGTTCAGCCTCGCCGATCAGGCGGCGATATCGATCGAGCACGTGCGCCTCCAGGACGCCCAGAACAATTACTTCACCCACGTAAGCGAGATCCTCATCGGAGCCATGGATACTCACGTTCCAATCAAGGAAGGCCATGCGCGCCGAGTGGCCCGCTACGCCCGGCTCGTGGCGACAGGTCTCGGCCTGTCCGACGCTGAGCAACGAGAGCTCTATTTCGCGGGACTCTTGCACGATATCGGCCTTCTCAAGCTCGACACGAACGCAGAATGGACGCGCGAGCGCATCGAGCTCCATCCGCTCCTGGGATACGAGATGATCAAAGACATCATCTTCTGGAAACAGCTCGCCCCGGTGATCCTCCACCACCACGAGCGTTGGGACGGACGTGGCTATCCGAATAAGCTCGAGGGAGAGGCCATCCCGCTCGGCGCCCGCATCGTCGGCGTGTGCGAGGCCTTCGACGTCATCACAAGCACGAGCTCCTACAAATCTCCCTTGCCCTACGAGATGGCATTGAGAGAAATGGAAGCCCACACAGCCACCCAGTTCGATCCAAGAGTCATCGAAGTGCTAAAAGCCAGCATCTCCGAGGCCGATACGCTCGAGCCCAGGCCCGCCTCGATCTCCAAATAGCCCCGTAAAGACAACGCAAAGCCGCAACGGGGAGCGGTTAGACTGAAGTTCTGCCCAGTAAGCCCTCCCACGCTTCGGTAAAGTACCTTTAGTCGCATGGAGTTACAGCGCTAGAGGTGTGATTTTTGCCTGCAATTGGTAGCCATGTTGTATTTTATTTGTTATTGTTATATATGCCTATATAGTGTATATAGTAGCCATGCATATCGATATCGTGCCCAACCGCAACTCCAAACCCGCCGTTTTGCTCCGTGAGTCCTATCGGGATGCCAAGAGCAAGAAACCGCGCAAGCGCACACTTGCCAACCTGTCCAAACTGCCGAGCGAGCAGGTCGATGCCATCCGACGCATACTCAAGGGGCAAAAGCTCGTTTCGCTCGAAGACGCCTTCGAAATCGTCGAGAACGGCTCCCGGCACCATGGCCACGTCGACGCGGTGCTCAGTGCCATGAGACAGCTCGGTTTCGAAAAGCTCGTTGGCTCTCGACACTCACCAGAGCGGGATTTGGTCGTGGCCATGGTAGTCGCCCGGATCCTCGAACCGCAGTCGAAGCTGGCGACTAGCCTGTGGTGGCACACAACCACACTGCCCGAAATCCTGGGGGTGAGCGATGCCGACGAAGACGATCTCTATGCCGCCATGGACTGGGTTCTCAAACGCCAGGAGGTCATCGAAAAGAAACTCGCGGCGCGCCATCTCCAAAACGACGGCCTCGCGCTCTATGACCTAACCTCAAGCTACTTCGAGGGGGTGAGTTGTCCGCTGGCCAGGCTCGGATACAACCGTGACGGCAAGAAAGGCAAGCTGCAGGTCAACTACGGCCTGCTGACCAACGAACGCGGCATCCCCGTGTCGGTATCCGTCTTTGAGGGCAACACGGGCGATCCCAAAACGCTGTTGCCTCAGGTAGAAAATGCGCAAGAGCGGTTCGGCATCGAGCAGTTTGTGATGGTGGGCGACCGCGGAATGATCACCCAGACCCAGATCGACGAGTTACGGGAGATGGACGGTATCGACTGGATTACCGCTCTGCGTCCCGAACCGATTCGCAAGCTCATTAACGATGGGGTGATCCAGATGGGGCTATTCGACAGGCGGAACCTGTTTGAGTTGACGCACCCGGATTTCCCCAACGAGAGGCTGGTCGCTTGCCGCAATCCGGAGCTGGCCGAGAGGCGGCGTCACAAGCGTCGTGCTCTGCTCGAAGCAACCTGCAAGGAGCTGGAGAAGGTTTGTCGGATGGTCGAGCGGCGCCGTTTGCAGGGCAAGGAGGACATCCGTGCTACGGTGAAAAAGCTCCTCAACAAGTACAAGGTCGGCAAGTACTATAGGCTCGACATCCGTGACGACGGTTTCGACTTCGAGCTAGACGAGACAACGATGGCTGCCGACGCCTCGCGCCTCGCCAACGGCAACTCTGAGCTCGCCAACAAACGGCTCCAGCGGTGGAAGCGACACATGGGGACGATCGTTAAGCAGTTGGAACGGATTCGCCAACGGATCGGGCGAGGTCAGCTGCATGGTAAAGATAAAATCGGTGTGCGGGTAGGCAAAGTTCTCAACAAGTACAAAGTCGGCAAGCACTTCAAGCTGGACATTCGCGACGACCCCTCTGTGCCAACATCGCTGAGACACTTCGCCCCTTGAAATTAGTGTAGAGGGCGGAGGAGGATCAATGCATGAGTATGTTGATTGAGAGAGAGACCTCGGCGGGATCGGAGGGAGCCCGTAGGGCGACTGGATATCCCGCCGGCCGCGATGCGGGGGGGGTCCCGGATCCCGAAGTGAGCGAGCAAGCGAAGCGTCGACGCTTTACCGCGGAGTACAAGCTGCGGATAGTGCGTGAGGCCGATGCCTGCAAGGGTGACGGTGACGTTGCTGCTCTTCTGCGTCGAGAGGGCCTGTACTCGTCGCATTTATTGAGTTGGCGCCGCCAACGTGACGAGGTCGCCAAAGCGGGGTTGGCGTCGAGAAAGCGAGGCCGGAAGGCAAAGGCCGAGGATCCACGGGTCAAGGAGCTCGAGCGCGAGAACGCCCGGCTCCAACGTCGCCTGGCTCGGGTGGAGACGATGTTGGAGACCCAAAAAAAACCTCCGAATTACTGGGGGTCCCCCTGAATCCACTCGACAGCTACGAGAACGACTGATGGTGGCGGCCGAGGAGCTGGCGGGGCAGATTGGGCAGACGACGGAAGCCTGCGAGGCTCTGGGTGTGGCTCGTTCCACGCTGTATCGCAGGCGCCAGGTGACGCCCGAACCGAAGCGGCGTCCTCGGCCGCACCGAGCCCTCGACGAGACTGAGCGCGAGTAAGTCCTCGGGGCCTCGCACTGTGAGCGGTTCGTCGACAAGGCGCCCGCCCAGGTGTGGGCCACGCTTCTGGACGAGGGAACCTACCTCTGCTCGATTCGCACGATGTATCGGATTTTGGAGGAGCACGGCGAGGTCCGAGAGCGCCGGAACCAACGGCGCCATCCGAACTACACGAAGCCGGAGCTGCTGGCCGAAGTGCCCAACCAGGTTTGGTCGTGGGATATTACGAAGCTTCGTGGCCCCGTCAAGTGGACCTACTACTACCTCTACGTCATCCTCGACATCTTCTCCCGCTACGTGGTTGGCTGGATGCTGGCTCACCGAGAAAGTGCGGCGCTCGCGCAACGCCTCATCGCCGAGAGCTGTCGCAAGCAGGACATTGAACCCGACCAGCTCACCCTTCACGCGGACCGTGGCAGCTCGATGAGAAGCAAGCCCGTGGCTCTGCTCCTGGCTGACCTCGGAGTTACCAAGACCCACTCCAGACCTTACGTCTCGAACGACAATCCCTACTCCGAGTCCCAGTTCAAGACGATGAAGTACTGTCCTCAGTTTCCGAGCCGTTTTGGTTCCGCCGAAGACGGCCGGCTGTTCTGCGGCGGTTTCTTCGACTACTACAACTACAACTACGAGCACCGGCACTCAGGAATCGGCTTCATGACGCCGGCCGACGTTCACTATGGTCGCGCCGAACAGCTCACCACCGCTCGGCGCCAGATCCTTCTCGAAGCTCATCGGACTCATCCCGAACGCTTCGTTCGCGGAACGCCACAACCTCCCGTTTTGCCTCCTCAGGCTTGGATCAACCCGCCGACGGAGAAAACGACGCTCCTTAATGCCGCACAAGCCACTCTCGCGGCGGCGTCCATACCTGGGGTACCCCCTTTTTCTGCTCCACGAAACGAGATCTCGATCGATGCAGATGTGGACCGCACCGGCGCCACGAGCCTCCCGACGCTAATCGAGGCTCACTAAATGCAGCTCGCGAGTGTCTCAAAGTTGTTGACACGTACCGACCGCTTTAGCTTCGAAATCGACGACACAAAGGTCACTACGGAAGCTGCCCTTGACGGCATCTACGTGATCCGCACCAGTCTTGCTGAGCAGCGGATGAAAACCGACGACACAGTGCGCAGCTACAAGTTGCTGACCCAGGTCGAGAGGGCGTTTCGTTCCTTCAAGAGCATGGACCTAAAGGTGCGGCCGATTCGTCACCGGCGCGAAAACCGAGTCCGGGCGCACGTCTTCTTGTGCATGCTGGCCTACTACGTCCTGTGGCACATGATGGAGGTTTGGCGCCCGCTAGTATTCTCTGACGAGGAGCAGCAGGCGAAGGCCGAGCGTGACCCCGTCGCTCCGGCGCAGCGCTCCGACGCAGCCCTGCGCAAGATACACACCAAGAAGCTTGACGATGGGAGACCAGCTTCCAGCTTCCGCACGCTGCTGCGCCTTCTCAGCAACATCGTCCGAAACAAATGTCGGCGACCGGAAGCCGGACCCGACGAGCCCACCTTCGATGTCACGACAACTCCGGACTCGAAACAGCAGAGAGCCTACGACTTGCTCAAAGGTATCACCGTGTAGACAGACGCCAGCACCATTGATTCCATCTATCTTATTGGATCAACACCGGATCTTGGTTTTTTCAGCAAGGAACTTCAGTTTAGAAGCGTAACCAAAGAAAAGAAAAGAAAAGAGGAGTGATCAAAAATAAGAAAAGCATAACCCAAAGGCGCAAAGGCGCCGAGTGGAGTGCAGGCGCGTGTAACCGTAGGGAGAGAGTGACTGACAATGCCTCTTTCGATTAGCATGCGGGTTCCAAGTTCTCCCATAGTGCACGTTTCCTGCACCCCCTCTGAAATTCCGTACGTCGGGTTTTCCCCAGTACGGCTTCAAACCGAGATTCAGCCGAGACCTTCACGACGACATAACGACAAGACACCGAGGTTAAGCGCGAGACCCGCATGCGCTCAGTATCGCGCCGCTTATACGCGGCCAAAGTCCGGGTATTGAGATCCTGTAGCCCAAAGGCATTTCTGACGGATCTCGTGGCTCGGACGACTCGGTCCAGAGGCCCTTGGCTCCCCAGGAGGTTATGTTGTCCTCCCAGCTCATCGCTTACTATGGCCTCATCCGACACTCTCGCCGGCTCCCTCTGGCTTATTTTCTTCGTCCATCGGGTCTTTGCCCTACGGTCTCGTATGGGCTGCGGGCGAGAGCTTCCCCAATTTAAGCAACGTGTCTGTTCCACCGCGCCATCTCCCGTACCCCGGGTGGCTGGTCGGTTGCTCTTGGTCATTTCTTCACCGACCACTATGGCCTTATCCTTCTTTGCAAAGGCTCGGCGCTCAACCATGTCCACGCGCTCCGGTTCTAGCGTGGTTTGCGTAACGAGGCTGCAGAGTTCGCTTCATGCTACGGCTCGGTGGATTGCTTGCCCTACTCCGGCTAGGACGTTTACTTTCGAGCTTTCACCTCCAGGAGTCGCCTCCAGGAGGCGTCGAGTATAACTACGCAGGCACATGACCAATTCCTGCGGCCGGACTTTCACCGGCAAGACACGCACCGTATGGGCTGCGGGCAAAGACGCAAAGGAAAAAAAAGAAAGAAATGAAAGTAACTGCTTGCGCGTTCGCGCCCAGCGAGACTTTCTCACCGCAGGAAACCATCCGATCTAGGCGGTGACTAAAACTCAGCGGCGAGAATCTTCTCTGTCTTTTCTTTGCGCCTTTGCGACTTTGCGCTACGCTTTTTTATTATTGATCAATCCTTTTGCTAAAGCAGTTTGACGCGGTTTTCTTTGGAGGTTTCGTCCTCCGCGCCGCCTTCGGCCTCCGTCACGCTCAAAACGGATCGTTTGTTGACTTCACGGACTAAAGTCTTCAAGTAGGTCTCGAATCGATGGGCGAGTTGGAGCATGCCGGGGACGCTGTCACATTTTAGAAGCTCGGTGGCGAAGGACTCGAAACTGGACCAATCGCGATACATGAGAAAACGGAGCGAACGATCGCAGAAGCGCGAGATTAGACGTTTCAATGCCTTGGCGCCTTCGTCGCTCGGCTCTTGGCCGAACTTGAGGACCGAGAGCGTGAGCGTGAGGAGATCGCGCCTCAACATTTGCGATTGCTCGAGATGGGTCCGATATTGGGGGAAAATCTGGTGGCCGTCGATGTCCGGGTCGAATCCCCGAGCGAGCTGGATCACGCTTTGCTGAAAGCAGTCCCTCAAGATGCCGTGCGAGTTCTCAATCTTCATGTAGACAGTGTCGGCTTGTTTGAAAGAGGTCAGCTCGGTGAGCTCGGTTTGGATCACCTTCCGAAGCTCCAGGGGCACACAGTAGATGAAACTCTCGAAAGACTCGGGAAACCCGGACTCCCTCCCCAAGCGCGCTTGTTCCAGCTGTATGTAGTCGACGAGCGCCCGCGTCTCCGAGGCGACAAGTGAAAAAATCAAGACGCTCGTACGGAGTTCTTCCAAGTGCCGCCGTCGCGGGTCGGCATATTCGAGGTAGTGAAGCTGGCGAAAGAATTGCAAAAAAGTAGCGGCCACGACGCGGCGACGCTCGCGATCGTCGATGCGCTGCATCAGTTGCGTGATCGGCTTGGCGGTAATGCGGTCATAGGCAGGGATGAAACGGCGATCCATCAATACACTGAGATAGTCGTTCCTGCGAGTCTCGCGATAGATGACGCGTCCGATGGCCTGAAACGTCGCGTAAGGAATTCTCGAGAGCTTCGAGAGCTCTTTGAGCAATAGCAGGAGATCTTCGAAGCTCTCTCGGAGAAGCGTCAGACCCGACTGAGGGCTGTTCTGTCGCAGAAGTCGCGCTACATAAGGATCAGCAATGTCATCCGCTTTGAGAAAGTTCTCGACATACTTCTCGAAGCGTTCATGGCTGACTTGATCTTCGCTCGATAGAAGCGGGCAAAGTTTTGTGACACGTTCGATCGCGTTGGACACGAGCCCGATCTCGTCATAGAAACTGCGGATGGCGAGTGTGCGGCTCGAATCTTCCGAAAGGGGTTGATTGCGGGTGCGGAAGTATCTTTCGAAGCTTCGTAGCCACATCTCGAGCTCGAAAAGAAACTCGGTCCGGCCGGTCTCTTCAAGCCGGGTGACCCAGTGGGACATCTGACCAAGCAAAAACTCAGTTCGCCGGGACAATCCGCTCCGCCCGTCCTTCCAGCAGTTAATTCAACGTGGTCAATCAATTACCAGGATCCATCTTAGCACGTTTCCGAGCCAGCGTAGACCGTCCAGCGTCCGATCGTGTATAATTAGTGCCTTCATACATCTTTGGTAGCGTCTGTCTCTGAAAGCTCGTCATCGCACCGCAAGAGCGCCCCAAAGTCGGACTCATGAGCAAGCCCACCATCGTTTGCATCTCAGAGGCGCACCGAGAGCTCGAGGCCATGCTCCGTCCACAGCCGGACGACGCCTATGCCCTCGAGTGCTTCGACTCGGTCGAAGAAGCGCGGACGTGGATCGAGCAGGCTCTCGAGTCCGGCGCCGAGCTCGTCGGCGCCTTGATGGAGGACTCCGGCGACGCGGAGCTCCCTGTCATGGTCCATCGTTTGCCCGAGGCGGGCGATCGAGCCCCGGAGACGCTGAGGCCGATGGTGCGCGACATCCTCGCGCGCTTCGAGCTCGACGGCCTGAGGGCACGCAACCAGCTCCTCGAATCGCTCAGCGATGTCGGCGTCGCCCTCGCCGGTAGCTTCGACATCCAGGCCATCCTTCGAAAGACGCGAGAGGCCGCGGAGCAGCTCGCCAAAGGCCGCACGGTGGAAGTGCTCTATATCGGTTGTGACGCCATTCACTCCCGTGCCCTCTGGCACCCGGAACAACCCGGTCCGGGTCACATGAGACGTGACGAGCGTCGCGCGATGCTCGCGCGCGTTTCACGGGACCATGACGAAATCCCGACTGCTTTTTCGCACGGGTGCCGGCTTTTTCTACCGATCGCCTATCAGAACGAGCTTCTCGGGCTTCTTGTCCTCAGCACCGGAGACGGCTTCAGCCCCGAGGGACAGAAGCTTTTATCGATCTTGTGTCTTCAGACCGCGACCGCGCTTCGCAATATTCACCTGACGCAGGAGCGCATCCAGTTCGAGCGGCTCTCGGCCGTCGGTCGCATGATCGGCTCCATTGTTCACGATTTTCGCAGTCCTCTGACGGCGCTTCGCGGCTATGCCGGAATGTTGACGAATCTCGATCTCAACAAGAGAGAGCGCGGCGCCTATGGGCATAGCGTGATCGAGGAATGCGATCGCTTGAATCACATGGTGGACGAGCTGCTCGAGTTCACGCGCGGCGGCCATTTCGACCTCTCTCCCGAATGGTTTCGCCCGGCTCCGTATCTCGGAGCTCTCGCGGCGAGATTGCGCGCTCAGTTTGCGAAGCGCCATATTCGGATCGAGCTCGAGCTCGGCTATTCGGGAGAAATCTTCGTCGACAAGAAGAGACTGGACCGCGCCCTGTGGAATGTTGCTATCAACGCGTGCCAAGCGATGTCCGATGGCGGCCAGCTAATCCTGCGCTCGGAGCGCGCCGGCAATGGCGTATGTCTATCGGTCGAAGATGACGGGAGCGGGATTCCCGAGGAAGTGAAGCATCGCATCTTCGAGCCGTTCTTCTCCTACGGGAAATCGGAGGGCATCGGCCTCGGGATGCTCATCGCTCAGAAGGTCGTGGAAGACCACGGCGGAGAGATCACCGTCGAAAGCGAGGAGGGCGTCGGCACCCAGGTGCGTTTCTACTTGCCCGTCGATGGCTCCGAGCAACCGACCGCCGTCGCGGCGAGCACCAAAGCCAGCGCCAACTAGCCCATGTTTACCCTTTATGAGCACCCTAACGCTCGTAAGTGACTGAATTCAAAGGAACGGGGGTTGGATTTCGCCCAAAACGTAGAGACAGAGACTGTGCTTTGAGCGCCATTAATACGTTGTAATCGTGGACAATGACATGTAGTATGCGTGAGGACAGGTTATGTTCTTCCGCATCGTTCGGGCCGCAGGCGGCAAAGGGGTTCAACATGAGTATGTCCGCCTGGTCGAGTCGTATCGGGAGCACGGCAAGCCGAAGCAACGCGTAGTGTGCAACTTGGGGCGCAAGGAACTTCTAGTTGCCAATCTCGACTCCCTCAATCGGTTGCTTGGGGCCGGTGAACCGGCCGACACCGAGCGAGCAGCCGAGCAGGTCGCGGGGGCAGACGCGTGGGATTGGGGTCCGATGCTGGTGACGGCGACGCTGTGGCGCGAGTTCGGGCTGGAGCAGATTCTCGACCGGCTCGGGGGCCGCGGCAAGCGGGACGGAGTGGCGCTAAGCGAGCGAGCTTTGGTGCTGGTCGCCAACCGGCTATGTGCTCCGTCAAGCGAGCACGGTCTGGCGCGCTGGCTCGAGACCGACTTCGTCTGCGACCGGCAGGGGCGGCGGTGGGTGCCGCAGTGGCGCGATGATGGGGAACGGCGAGCGAGTCGCTCCCCGCGGGTTCGCGTGGAGTTTCGCCAACTCAAGCAATGGTACCGAACGCTCGACCAGCTGCATGCCCGCAAAGAACAGATCGAGAAGGAGCTGTTTTTGCGCTTGCGGGATCTGTTTTCGCTTGAGGTTGACATGGTGTTTTACGACCTGACGTCGACGTACTTCGAAGGTCAAGGCCCTCCGGGGCTCGGCGCCCACGGCTACAGTCGCGACCGCAGACCGCGTAACCGGCAAGTGCTTATCGGTCTGGTGATGGTGGACGGTTGGCCGATCGCCCACCATGTTTTCGCCGGCAACTGGCGTGACGCGAAAACGGTGCCGCAGGTGCTCAACGATCTCAACGAACGATTCGGTTTGCACCGCGTGGTTTTTGTCGGCGACCGAGGGATGGTAACGAGCGACAGCCTGGCAGTGGTGCGCTCGCGCAAGCAGGGCTATCTCGTCGGGCTGCAAAGACGACGGCGCGAGGAGGTCTATCGTTACATCGAGCGCGCCAGCGGAGAGTGGATCGACTGCCCTGGTGGCATCACGGTGAGCGAAAAAGCCGAGCCACCTAAGACTCGTGTGCAAGAAGTCCGCTCCGAGCAGTCTGGGGTGCGCATCTTCGTCGTTCACAGCGACGAAAGGCTCGCCTACGAGCGCGGGCAGAGGCTGCGGGCCATGGGACGTGCCCGTGCGGCATTCGAGGCCCTCGAGCGCCGCGTGCGCGACGGACGATTGAAAGCCCCCGAGAAAATCGGTGCCGCCGCCGCGCGCATACAGGCACGCCACCACGGTCACCGTTACTACGACTGGGAGTACAAAAACGGTCGCTTCCGCTTCTTCGAGCACCCCGTCAACCTCAAGCGCGAGCAAGCCTACGAGGGTAAGTACGTTATTCAAACCGAGGAGCAAAACCTCTCTCCGGTCGACGCCGTGCGCCTTTACAAGGACCTAAACGAGGTCGAGCGAGCCTTCTCATGCCTTAAGGATGTCATTGAGATGCGTCCCGTTTACCACCAGACCGATGAGCGTGTGGAGGCACATCTTTTCGTAGCTACGCTGGCCTTCCTTGTGCATCGGGCTCTTGAGAAAAAGCTCAAGGTCGCCGAACTCGACCTGTCCGCAACCGAGGCACTACAAGCGCTACGCTCGGTCCGGGTCGTCGACTTACAGCTGGGTTCTGGGCGGACTAAGCGCGTCGTCACGCGCGGCACCGCTCGCGCCAACTCGATCCTGACTGCACTCGGCATCGTTGAACGCGACCCGCCAGCCTTCTCCGAGGAGGTGCTGTCAGCGTAGAGACAAACCGCCGATCTCGATCCTTTGTTTTCGATGACTTAGACACCTAAAAGGGAAACATGGGCTAGGGCTCTAACCGCTCAGAAACGAGGATCTTGTTCACACTTTCGAACTTCGTCCAAGCGCAGCCTGCGGCCGCAACCAAAAGGGATGGCCACAGAGACGCAGAGGTACAGAGAAAGCGAGAGCGAGAGCGAGAGCGAGAGCGAGAGCGAGCGAAGAGCACTCGGCGGGCTCTATTGATGCCTCTGTGTTCGACGTTGCTAGCTAGTACCCGTCCTGAAGCCTGTAAGGGATTGAGAAAAAAGGAGAAATCGCAAATTTAGGGCTAGTCTTCTGAGGGGGTGTCGATTAGGATCGTGTCGTTGAAAACATCCGATTCTAAATGACTTAACTCCAAAGGAGATCAGCCCTAAATGCGAAAAACGATCAACCCACAGCCAAATCTACGTGAGCCCTGGCTGGAGCTGGAGCACGCACGCGAACTCGAAACGATCTCGTCGCTACTCGATGCCCATCCTAAGCTCAATGAGCTGGTACTGCAAGACCTAAGGTCGGTCACCCCACCGGCAGGGAGCGATGTTGGTCGTGGGGGAATGAGCGCGGAGCAGGTTCTCCGGGCGTTGTTGGTGAAGCAGCTGAATCAGTTCACCTATCGGGAGCTGGCGTTTCACTTGGCAGACTCTCGAAGCTATCGGACGTTTTGCCAGCTCGGCATCATAGAGCCGACCCCGTCGAAGTCGACCCTAGCAGCAAACATCAAAGCCGTGAAGTTCGAAACGCTGGAGCAGATCAACCGAGAGCTGGTGAGCGTTGCCGAGGATGCTGGGATCGAAAAGGGAAGAAAAGTACGAGTGGACTGCACGGTAGTGGAATCAAACATTCATCCGCCTACAGACTCCGAGCTTCTTTATGACTGTGTTCGGGTTCTCACTCGCGTGATGTGCCGAGCTCGCGAACTGCTGGGTACAGTAGTGGTCTTCGGCAATCGAACGCGTCGAGCGAAGAGACGTCGACTGGGAGTTCTGAACGCGAAGGATAAGCAACAAAGGCGTCGCGTCTATCGAGATCTACTGAAGGTGACGGAAGAAACCTATCGCTCCGCTCAACGCGTTGCAGAACAGTTGGAAGAGTCGGGCTTGACCGAGCCTGTGAAGCGAGCGAGCGCGGAGAGGATCGCCGCGGATTTTGAGCACTTTCTCGTCCTCACCAAGAAAGTCATCAACCAAACCCAACGCCGAGTGATCGACGAAGAGCGTGTGCCTGCGGAGGAAAAGGTCGTTTCTATCTTCGAAGAACACACCGACATTATTCGCAAAGATCGGCGCGAGACTCTCTACGGCCACAAGGTGTGTATGACTGGTGGCTCGTCCTCGATGATTTTGGATTGCGTGATCTTGGATGGGAATCCGTCCGATTCAACTCTCGCGGAAACCATGATCGACCGTCAAGTCGAACTCTACGAACGGGCCCCGCGCCAGGTTGCCTACGATGGCGCGTTTTCTTCAAAGGCAAACTTGGAAGCCATCAAAGGCAAGGGAGTTGAAGATGTTGCCTTTACCAAGGCTCATTTCGCGGTGACCGATATGGTCAAGAGTTCCTGGGTCTATCAACGCCTGCGGCGATTTCGCTGCGGAATCGAAGGCGTCATTTCGTTCTTGAAACGAGTCTTTGGTCTCGACCGATGCACATGGCGCTCATTGCCTTCTTTTAAATCGTACGTATGGAGTTCCATCATCACCTGCAACCTACTGATGATGGCAAGACACTTATTATGATAACAACTATTACTCTTCCGCCCCTTATAGCCATGGATTGCTAACAATTCGCCTCTCGTTTCGTCCAAGATTTTCATTCGCTCTCAACTCCACGAAGCCCCTTCCGAAAACGTATAATACCCACATCTTCGGTAGGTCTCTCGCACACCACAAGTTATGGTGTTTCTGGACAGGAACTAGCTAGTACCCGTCCTGAAGCCTGTAAGGGATTGAGAAAAAAGGAGAAATCGCAAATTTAGGGCTAGTCTTCTGAGGGGGTGTCGATTAGGATCGTGTCGTTGAAAACATCCGATTCTAAATGACTTAACTCCAAAGGAGACCAGCCCTAAATGCGAAAAACGATCAACCCACAGCCAAATCTACGTGAGCCCTGCTGGAGCTGGAGCACGCACGCGAACTCGAAACGATCTCGTCGCTACTCGATGCCCATCCTAAGCTCAATGAGCTGGTACTGCAAGACCTAAGGTCGGTCACCCCACCGGCAGGGAGCGATGTTGGTCGTGGGGGAATGAGCGCGGAGCAGGTTCTCCGGGCGTTGTTGGTGAAGCAGCTGAATCAGTTCACCTATCGGGAGCTGGCGTTTCACTTGGCAGACTCCCGAAGCTATCGGACGTTTTGCCAGCTCGGCATCATAGAGCCGACCCCGTCGAAGTCGACCCTAGCAGCAAACATCAAAGCCGTGAAGTTCGAAACGCTGGAGCAGATCAACCGAGAGCTGGTGAGCGTTGCCGAGGATGCTGGGATCGAAAAGGGAAGAAAAGTACGAGTGGACTGCACGGTAGTGGAATCAAACATTCATCCGCCTACAGACTCCGAGCTTCTTTATGACTGTGTTCGGGTTCTCACTCGCGTGATGTGCCGAGCTCGCGAACTGCTGGGTACAGTAGTGGTCTTCGGCAATCGAACGCGTCGAGCGAAGAGACGTCGACTGGGAGTTCTGAACGCGAAGGATAAGCAACAAAGGCGTCGCGTCTATCGAGATCTACTGAAGGTGACGGAAGAAACCTATCGCTCCGCTCAACGCGTTGCAGCACAGTTGGAAGAGTCGGGCTTGACCGAGCCTGTGAAGCGAGCGAGCGCGGAGAGGATCGCCGCGGATTTTGAGCACTTTCTCGTCCTCACCAAGAAAGTCATCAACCAAACCCAACGCCGAGTGATCGACGAAGAGCGTGTGCCTGCGGAGGAAAAGGTCGTTTCTATCTTCGAAGAACACACCGACATTATTCGCAAAGATCGGCGCGAGACTCTCTACGGCCACAAGGTGTGTATGACTGGTGGCTCGTCCTCGATGATTTTGGATTGCGTGATCTTGGATGGGAATCCGTCCGATTCAACTCTCGCGGAAACCATGATCGACCGTCAAGTCGAACTCTACGAACGGGCCCCGCGCCAGGTTGCCTACGATGGCGCGTTTTCTTCAAAGGCAAACTTGGAAGCCATCAAAGGCAAGGGAGTTGAAGATGTTGCCTTTACCAAGGCTCATTTCGCGGTGACCGATATGGTCAAGAGTTCCTGGGTCTATCAACGCCTGCGGCGATTTCGCTGCGGAATCGAAGGCGTCATTTCGTTCTTGAAACGAGTCTTTGGTCTCGACCGATGCACATGGCGCTCATTGCCTTCTTTTAAATCGTACGTATGGAGTTCCATCATCACCTGCAACCTACTGATGATGGCAAGACACTTATTATGATAACAACTATTACTCTTCCGCCCCTTATAGCCATGGATTGCTAACAATTCGCCTCTCGTTTCGTCCAAGATTTTCATTCGCTCTCAACCCCACGAAGCCCCTTCCGAAAACGTATAATACCCACATCTTCGGTAGGTCTCTCGCACACCACAAGTTATGGTGTTTCTGGACAGGAACTAGCTAGTACCCGTCCTGAAGCCTGTAAGGGATTGAGAAAAAAGGAGAAATCGCAAATTTAGGGCTAGTCTTCTGAGGGGGTGTCGATTAGGATCGTGTCGTTGAAAACATCCGATTCTAAATGACTTAACTCCAAAGGAGACCAGCCCTAAATGCGAAAGACGATCAACCCACAGCCAAATCTACGTGAGCCCTGGCTGGAGCTGGAGCACGCACGCGAACTCGAAACGATCTCGTCGCTACTCGATGCCCATCCTAAGCTCAATGAGCTGGTACTGCAAGACCTAAGGTCGGTCACCCCACCGGCAGGGAGCGATGTTGGTCGTGGGGGAATGAGCGCGGAGCAGGTTCTCCGGGCGTTGTTGGTGAAGCAGCTGAATCAGTTCACCTATCGGGAGCTGGCGTTTCACTTGGCAGACTCCCGAAGCTATCGGACGTTTTGCCAGCTCGGCATCATAGAGCCGACCCCGTCGAAGTCGACCCTAGCAGCAAACATCAAAGCCGTGAAGTTCGAAACGCTGGAGCAGATCAACCGAGAGCTGGTGAGCGTTGCCGAGGATGCTGGGATCGAAAAGGGAAGAAAAGTACGAGTGGACTGCACGGTAGTGGAATCAAACATTCATCCGCCTACAGACTCCGAGCTTCTTTATGACTGTGTTCGGGTTCTCACTCGCGTGATGTGCCGAGCTCGCGAACTGCTGGGTACAGTAGTGGTCTTCGGCAATCGAACGCGTCGAGCGAAGAGACGGGCCCCGCGCCAGGTTGCCTACGATGGCGCGTTTTCTTCAAAGGCAAACTTGGAAGCCATCAAAGGCAAGGGAGTTGAAGATGTTGCCTTTACCAAGGCTCATTTCGCGGTGACCGATATGGTCAAGAGTTCCTGGGTCTATCAACGCCTGCGGCGATTTCGCTGCGGAATCGAAGGCGTCATTTCGTTCTTGAAACGAGTCTTTGGTCTCGACCGATGCACATGGCACTCATTGCCTTCTTTTAAATCGTACGTATGGAGTTCCATCATCACCTGCAACCTACTGATGATGGCAAGACACTTATTACGATAACAACTATTACTCTTCCGCCCCTTATAGCCATGGATTGCTAACAATTCGCCTCTCGTTTCGTCCAAGATTTTCATTCGCTCTCAACCCCACGAAGCCCCTTCCGAAAACGTATAATACCCACATCTTCGATAGGTCTCTCGCACACCACAAGTTATGGTGTTTCTGGACAGGAACTAACTAATGCTGCCTTGCAAACGGAAAAGAGCTTCTCCTGCCGTTCGGTGGATCCTTTCGAGCACTCGAGCACTCGAGCGATTTCACGACCCCTTTGGGGCGAAAGCCTCCACACCATTCGACCAGAAGGTTGATCATGAAACATAGCCCTCCCAGAATCCGGGGCTGGGTTGTTGAGCCAGGTTATCGACTCAGCCAGATATGCTAGATTTGAAGGACGGTGTCAGAGAAACAGCCTGGACCGAGGCGTACTCCTCAAGCAAGCGGTTTTCCTGTGGAGGTGACGTGAAGACGAATTACGATCCCGAGCGAGGGGAGCTGTTTGAGCGAGAAATTGAGGTGAGCTTGATGAGAATCCACAACATGGAATGGGTTGAGGAAAGGAGTTGGACGGGTGGAGACAGGCTGTGGCGGGTAAAGGGTAAATGGTCCCGAGAAAGAAGTGTCTACGCAGAAGCGGCTTCAGGCAGGATCGAACTTGACATCCACTTGCACGCGGCACCAGAGCGGCTTGACAGCGAGAAAACCAAAGACCGGATAGTCGCACGTATCTCTCAGTGGCTGAAGTCCGTTCCCAAAGAGGCCCAGCTTCCCGAGAAGCGACGGCTCGGTATCACTAGGCCATTGCAAGCATGAATTCCTCTCGTCTTGTGTGGGCTGCAGCGGTTATTCGTGCCCAACTGCAGATCTCCGAAGTGCGGGACTCGATCTTTCAATCAGAAGTTCACCTCTGGAGCTCACGATGCTAAAACGCGACCAACGCACCTGTGATATGTGTGGCGCCGTCATTTTGAAGGAACAGATTTACGACCGATCGACGATACCTCCAGAGAAGGCGACGGTCGCTAGAGGTCTTCTCGAAGGGCACTCGTTCACTGAAGACTCTGACGGCAGTATAACCTTGGACCTTTGTTTGAGTTGCAATCTGCCCGCTAGTTTGGCCTCTGAGTGACAATCTCGACACCAGCTCAGCTGGAGCAAAAGTGACTGAGCTCATCCACACAGGGGGAGTTCAGAGCCTTTAGTCAGCCGAGCATCGAACAGCAGGGAGGAGCTCGAGTTGGAATCTTATAGTGGTGGACGGCACGGGGATCGAACCCGTGACCTCGGCATTGCGAACGCCGCGCTCTCCCAGCTGAGCTAGCCGCCCATGTTGCGGAGCATCGAAAACGCACCATGCTAACAAGACGATTTGCTCTAGGCAAGAGACGGTGAGACTATCTTGAGTTCTTGGCACCACGGCGAAGAAGAGATCCGCCACAAACCGAGCTCAGCGAGTCGGTGAAACGATTTCTTCGGCGAGGCTTACGAGCGAGAGCGGTGCCGAGCCTTCGGTTTTATTGTTGACGATGATGAAGGCGCGCTTCGCGTCGCGACAGAGGCTTGCGACCGCGCGGCGCGCCCCGGTGTCTTCGTCCGCAAGCTTTTCGAACGGATAGAAAGCGTCTTTGGCGTCGCTATAGCGCAAGTTACGGCGTAGCATCCAGCGGACGACGATGGTCGGCCACGCATCGGCTGTGGATTGTCGGACCTGGTCTTCGAGTGAAGGCATCTTGGGGTGGACGTTGAAGCAGTGGCTCGCGCCGACATCCTGCAAGAACTCGCGATAGCCCTCGTTGAAAAGCTCGGGGTTGCGGAGCTCGACGGCGTAGAGCAACCCCTTGGGAAGCTCGGACAAAAAGCGGTGAAGCTTGTCGTTGAACGCGGCGACGTCGTCCACAAGTTGCGGCGGGAACTGCAACAACATGACGGCGGCGCGATCGCCGAGCCCTTCGAGACACGGGCCGATGACTTCGTCGACCGCATATCCGGGCTCGAGAAATGACGGGTTGGGCGAGGCGAAGTCGTCCTTGAGGCGCGCGCTCGTCACGAGCTCGTGAGCTTTGACGACGAAGCGAAAATCTTCCGGGACCGCCGATCTGTAGCGCGCGAAATCCTCCGCCGTGATGGGACCGTAATAGGTGCGGTCGATGCACACTGTTCGAAACAAAGGATGACGTGCATAGGCCGCGAGCCCGTGCCGCGCGAGCGTCGTCTGCGAGACCTTGCGGTCATAGACGATGCCGTCCCAGCCGGGGAACGACCAAGAGGAGGTGCCCAAGTAGAGCCCTTCGTCGAGCGAGGAGGCGAGCACGCGCACCCGGGCCGATGGCTCAGCGGCGCCGACAGGGGCAAAAAGCGATAGCTGTTCCATCAGCTCATGGATCGACGACAAGCGTCGTGCACACCGAGATGGGTGTTTTTCCGAGCCGCGGCGGCTCGTATTTCCATTGACGTGCGGCGTCCAAGAGCGCCTCCTCCGCCGCGGCCCAGCGCGGCTCGAGCGAGCGCACGATCGTCGCTTCCATGACATCCCCGTCCGGTGTGATGACGATCTCGGCGACCATTTTGCCTGTGCGCTCGATTGGATCGACGGGGAACTGGACATCGACGTCGTGCGTTCGTGTCGGCATCGGAATGCCTCCGACCCCCGCGAGGAGCGGGTTGGGGATATTGGGCTTTCCCCATGCGCTCGACCATCTGCAGGCGCGGCTCGCTTCGGTGCTTGCCGTATCCCCGGGCGCGATGGGCGCCGCGACGGGCTCTTCGGGGATCGTCTGCACCTGTTCGCTGCCAATCGTCGCGGTCTCGAGTGGCTCCTCTCCGATCACCGCGGCGGGCGCCGTCTCGCTCGGTTTAGGACTCTCTTGCGACGGCGAGTCGCACCGCGCGCCTGCGAGGATGGCAAGGAAGGCGAGGAGAACCAACGAGCGCGGCATGTTCGACTCGAGCGACATTGTAGTCTCGCTCTACGAACCCGATCAATATCAATAAAAGGCGATCAATATTAAGAAAAGCGTGACGCAAAGGCGCAAAGTCGCAAAGGCGCAAAGGCGCAAAGAAAAAGCAAGAAAAGAAGATGAGAGGGAACGCTCTTATCGCCAAGCCAACCTAATCAGAATCGAAAATGTGCAAGGCTGAAAGAAGTGCAAAAAATGACGTTCTAGAGGGAACGGGCGCCGTAAAATGTCACTGAGAGCATAGAGGGGAAAGGACTGCTCAGTGGCGCGCGAGCCTAACGTAGGATAGAACCCCAAAACACAGCGACAAGAGCGTTTCCTCTCATCTTCTTTTCTTTTCTTTTTCGGTTCTCCTGTCGTTTCGGGGGATCTGATTTGTGTTGGAGGGCATGGCCTATGGACGCTGCCGCGATTGTGGAAAACGCCGGAAACTCCGGGCGAGAGAGGCGTTTAGGGAAAGGTTGTGAGCACGTACAAACGTGGAGCGGCGTTTTCCACAATCGCTTGGAAAACGCTTCGCGTTTCCCACGAGCGCCCACAGGCCCCTCCTGATATATATACAAGAAAGATTAATTTATATGGAATAAGGAAGGGGGGGCTCGATTAGTGGAGGCTATGGAAAACGCCCTTCCAGGCTTCGAAGAGAACTCAGTCGTGAGCAAGGTCTGAACGACCAGAACCGTGGGGGCGTTTCCCACAGCCTCGTCTCCCGCTGAGGGGCAGTGGCATTTGGTGAGGCCCGTGGGTTGAGAGGGTAAGCCATGTGTAGATGCGCATCGGCGAGAACGCTAGAATCTTTTTTTCCGAAAGAGAAAAGAGCGTTCCCGCGATGCGCGTTACTACGTTAGTCAACAAGCTCATCGGATTGCAAGGCCTGTGGGTCCGAGGTTTCCACTTCCAGGCGGACAAAGCCAGAGTGGTGGTGGATGTAGTACCACGGAGGAGGAAGCCTCTGTGCGGGATTTGCGGACGAAAGGTCCGCAAGAACGAAGATCGCTACAATCGCTACTGGCGGCACTTGGACCTGTTCGGAGTCCGGACCTATCTTCGCTACTCGATCCGACGAGTGGTATGTCGGCGGTGTGGAGTGGTCAGAGAAAAGGTGCCTTGGGCCGACAAGGGAAGCCGCTTTACCAAAAGCTTCGAACAAGAGGTAGCGTGGCTGGCACAGAGGACGGACGTCAGCGCCGTAGCGAACTATTTCCGAGTGACGTGGCGTTCGGTGCGACGGATCATCCAGCGAGTGGTTGCCGAGCAGCGGGATGAGCGGCGCGAGCTCGATGGATTGCGGGTGATTGGGATGGACGAGATCAGCTACCGCAAACGCCACAAGTACTTAACCCTAATCGCAAAATCTTCGAAGCACGAAAACGCGAAACAGCCGCACTGGGCGCAGGCGAGAAGCTCGTGCTGGGGCACCCGCTCGCCGCCACTATAGGTGATTCTGCACGGTGTATGCAGAACCTGGAAAAGGTGCTATTCACGGGGCCAAAGACCTCAGGCACGGGTGATCTTTGACCGCTTCCACATCGTCAAGCATCTGAACGAGGCCGTGGATAAGACCCGGCGCGAGCTGGTGCGCAAGCTCAAAGGGACTGCCCGGCGCAACCTCAAGAACACCAAGTTTCCCCTTCTCAAGGCCAAACACAACCGCAGCGCGAAAGACAAACGGGTGCTCCGCGAGCAGGTGCGAGCTAATCGTCGCCTCTACCGCGCCATGCTTCTGCGCGACGACTTCATGGACCTCTACACCTACAAAACCGAGACATGGGTCAAGAAGTTTCTCCGAGGATGGCTGCGGCGCGCTATGAGCTCGAGGATAGAGCCCGTCAAACGCGCGGCGAAGATGATCGCAGCCACTTCGATGGCGTCATCGCGTGGGTCACGTGGAGACTCAGCAACGGCCGACTCGAAGGAATGAACAACAAAATCCGGCTGCTGAGCCACCGCAGCTTTGGACTCCACCCTGCCGAAGCTCTCATCAGTCTCGTCTACCTAAACTGTGGCGGTCTCACCCTCGAGAGGATCCACTGAAATGGCAGGAGAGGCTCTTTTTCTTGCTTTTCCTTTGCGCCTTTGCCCGCAGCCCATACGGTGCGTGTCTTGCCGGTGAAAGTCCGGCCGCAGGAATTGGTCATGTGCCTGCGTAGTTATACTCGACGCCTCCTGGAGGCGACTCCAGGAGGTGAAAGCTCGAAAGTAAACGTCCTAGCCCATGTTTCCCTTTTAGGTGTCTAAGTCATCGAAAACAAAGGATCGAGATCGGCGGTTTGTCTCTACGCTGACAGCACCTCCTCGGAGAAGGCTGGCGGGTCGCGTTCAACGATGCCGAGTGCAGTCAGGATCGAGTTGGCGCGAGCGGTGCCGCGCGTGACGACGCGCTTAGTCCGCCCAGAACCCAGCTGTAAGTCGACGACCCGGACCGAGCGTAGCGCTTGTAGTGCCTCGGTTGCGGACAGGTCGAGTTCGGCGACCTTGAGCTTTTTCTCAAGAGCCCGATGCACAAGGAAGGCCAGCGTAGCTACGAAAAGATGTGCCTCCACACGCTCATCGGTCTGGTGGTAAACGGGACGCATCTCAATGACATCCTTAAGGCATGAGAAGGCTCGCTCGACCTCGTTTAGGTCCTTGTAAAGGCGCACGGCGTCGACCGGAGAGAGGTTTTGCTCCTCGGTTTGAATAACGTACTTACCCTCGTAGGCTTGCTCGCGCTTGAGGTTGACGGGGTGCTCGAAGAAGCGGAAGCGACCGTTTTTGTACTCCCAGTCGTAGTAACGGTGACCGTGGTGGCGTGCCTGTATGCGCGCGGCGGCGGCACCGATTTTCTCGGGGGCTTTCAATCGTCCGTCGCGCACGCGGCGCTCGAGGGCCTCGAATGCCGCACGGGCACGTCCCATGGCCCGCAGCCTCTGCCCGCGCTCGTAGGCGAGCCTTTCGTCGCTGTGAACGACGAAGATGCGCACCCCAGACTGCTCGGAGCGGACTTCTTGCACACGAGTCTTAGGTGGCTCGGCTTTTTCGCTCACCGTGATGCCACCAGGGCAGTCGATCCACTCTCCGCTGGCGCGCTCGATGTAAGGATAGACCTCCTCGCGCCGTCGTCTTTGCAGCCCGACGAGATAGCCCTGCTTGCGCGAGCGCACCACTGCCAGGCTGTCGCTCGTTACCATCCCTCGGTCGCCGACAAAAACCACGCGGTGCAAACCGAATCGTTCGTTGAGATCGTTGAGCACCTGCGGCACCGTTTTCGCGTCACGCCAGTTGCCGGCGAAAACATGGTGGGCGATCGGCCAACCGTCCACCATCACCAGACCGATAAGCACTTGCCGGTTACGCGGTCTGCGGTCGCGACTGTAGCCGTGGGCGCCGAGCCCCGGAGGGCCTTGACCTTCGAAGTACGTCGACGTCAGGTCGTAAAACACCATATCAACCTCAAGCGAAAACAGATCCCGCAAGCGCAAAAACAGCTCCTTCTCGATCTGTTCTTTGCGGGCATGCAGCTGGTCGAGCGTTCGGTACCATTGCTTGAGTTGGCGAAACTCCACGCGAACCCGCGGGGAGCGACTCGCTCGCCGTTCCCCATCATCGCGCCACTGCGGCACCCACCGCCGCCCCTGCCGGTCGCAGACGAAGTCGGTCTCGAGCCAGCGCGCCAGACCGTGCTCGCTTGACGGAGCACATAGCCGGTTGGCGACCAGCACCAAAGCTCGCTCGCTTAGCGCCACTCCGTCCCGCTTGCCGCGGCCCCCGAGCCGGTCGAGAATCTGCTCCAGCCCGAACTCGCGCCACAGCGTCGCCGTCACCAGCATCGGACCCCAATCCCACGCGTCTGCCCCCGCGACCTGCTCGGCTGCTCGCTCGGTGTCGGCCGGTTCACCGGCCCCAAGCAACCGATTGAGGGAGTCGAGATTGGCAACTAGGAGATCCTTGCGCCCCAAGTTGCACACTACGCGTTGCTTCGGCTTGCCGTGCTCCCGATACGACTCGACCAGGCGGACATACTCATGTTGAACCCCTTTGCCGCCTGCGGCCCGAACGATGCGGAAGAACATAACCTGTCCTCACGCATACTACATGTCATTGTCCACGATTACAACGTATTAATGGCGCTCAAAGCACAATCTCTGTCTCTACGTTTTGGGCGAAATCCAACCCCCGTTCCTTTGAATTCAGTCACTTACGAGCGTTAGGGTGCTCATAAAGGGTAAACATGGGCTAGCCGGAGTAGGGCAAGCAATCCACCGAGCCGTAGCATGAAGCGAACTCTGCAGCCTCGTTACGCAAACCACGCTAGAACCGGAGCGCGTGGACATGGTTGGGCGCCGAGCCTTTGCAAAGAAGGATAAGGCCATAGTGGTCGGTGAAGAAATGACCAAGAGCAACCGACCAGCTACCCGGGGTACGGGAGATGGCGCGGTGGAACAGACACGTTGCTTAAATTGGGGAAGCTCTCGCCCGCAGCCCATACGAGACCGTAGGGCAAAGACCCGATGGACGAAGAAAATAAGCCAGAGGGAGCCGGCGAGAGTGTCGGATGAGGCCATAGTAAGCGATGAGCTGGGAGGACAACATAACCTCCTGGGGAGCCAAGGGCCTCTGGACCGAGTCGTCCGAGCCACGAGATTCGTCAGAAATGCCTTTGGGCTACAGGATCTCAATACCCGGACTTTGGCCGCGTATAAGCGGCGCGATACTGAGCGCATGCGGGTCTCGCGCTTAACCTCGGTGTCTTGTCGTTATGTCGTCGTGAAGGTCTCGGCTGAATCTCGGTTTGAAGCCGTACTGGGGAAAACCCGACGTACGGAATTTCAGAGGGGGTGCAGGAAACGTGCACTATGGGAGAACTTGGAACCCGCATGCTAATCGAAAGAGGCATTGTCGGTCACTCTCTCCCTACGGTTACACGCGCCTGCACTCCACTCGGCGTAACGCTTTTCTTAATATTGATCTTGCTCGAACCCGTCAAAGTCGCTCGGCGAGCGTCGAGCGCGCGTCTTCGAGCGCTTCTTGAAGCCTCTGGGTGTCGGGGCCGCCGCCTTGAGATACTTGCGGCGAACCGCCGCCGCGGCCGCCGACGAGCCCAACGGATCCACGTAGGAGCTCTCCCATTGGAGCGTCGACGTCTATCGAGCGTGCGAAGACGAGATGCGCGCGTCCGTCGTCGATAGCACCCAGGAGTAAAACACGCCCGGGCTCAGCCGCGAGCTCTATCGCGATCGCCCGGAGCTCCGCGGGGCCGACACCCGTGATTTCCCGGGCGAGAACACGCATATCGCCGATGGTATCGGCGTCTCGCATCCAGGTTTCCGCGCTCGACGCGAGCGCCTCGCTTCTGAGCCGCGTTAGCTCCTTTCCCATCGATTTGCGCTCGTCCTGAAGCTTCTTGGCCGTCTCGACGAGCTCGGCTTCCGAGCTGCTGAGAACGCTCGCGAGCGATCGGACTCGGCGCACGGTCGTGCGGTAGTCTCGAAGCGCGCGCTCGCCGCAGAGAAACTCGACCCGGGTGCCGCCTTTGAGCTTTTCGAGACCGCGGATGACGACCGGACCGATCTCCGCACTCGAGCGTGGGTGCGTACCGCAGCAGGCTTGATGGTCGAAGCCTTCCACTTCCACGATGCGAAGCGAGTCTTGTTTCGGTGGCGTTTTTCTGAGCTCGAGGGTTAGAGCTTCGACGCTGGAGACGAAGCGGCTCTTGATCGGAACGGCGCGCGCGACGACGTCGTTAGCGGCGCGTTCGGCCGCGTCGATCTCTTTCTCTGACAGGAGAGATTTATCGAGATCGATCGTCGAGACCTTGGCGCCGAGATGGAAGGACGTCGTCTCGGCTCCGGCCTCGCGGACGAAAGCGGCGGAGAGCACGTGCTGGCCCGAATGCTGTTGCATGTGATCGTGCCGCCTCGCGGTGTCGATCTCACAATGAACGTGTATGCGTTCGGGACGCTTCTCGACGAAGTGGAGAATCGTGTCGCCCTCGGACTCCAGCACCTTCGTGACCGCGATCCCGTCGATCGTACCCAAATCGTAGGGCTGTCCACCGGATTCGGGATAGAAGTGGGTCGCGTCGAATACGAGGGCGGTGCCTTCGGGCAGATCGCGCGTCTCGAGGATCTCGGCCTCGAAAGACGTGACGTAGGGGTCTTCTAGATAGAGCTTCTTCGTCATCAGAAATACTTGGCTCCAGATGCCGTGTTGAACAAAACGACGGTCTCATCGTCGCCCACCCAACTCTCGTCGACGAGAGCCTCGAGCGCGGCGAGACAAGCTCCGCCTTCGGGGCAAGCGAAGATGCCTTCGGTCTCGGTGAGCGCGCGGCTTGCTTCCATGAGCTCGTCGTCGGTGACCGCGACGGCCCGCCCTTTTGTCTCGCGCAGCGCACGTAGGATCAGAAAATCACCGAGAGCTTTGGGAACGCGCAGCCCGGGGGCGATGGTGGCGGCGTTTTCCCAAGGAGTGCACGTTTCCGCGCCGCTTTCCATCGCGCGCACGAGAGGAGCGCAGCCCGAGGACTGTACCGATACGAACTGCGGCCGGCCGCTACCAATCCACCCGAGCGCTCCCATCTCGTCGAAAGCCTTCCACATCCCGACGAGGCCGGTCCCGCCACCCGTGGGATAGAGGATGACGTCGGGAAGCGTTCTATCGAGCTGCTCGAAGAGCTCGTAACCCATCGTCTTCTTGTCCTCGAGGCGATAGGGCTCTTTCAACGTCGAAAGGTCGTACCATCCGTGGCGCGCTGAGCGCTCCGCCACGAGACGGCCGGCGTCGCCAATCAAGCCGTCGACATAGGTCACCTCCGCGCCGAACGCTTCGGCTTCCGCGACACTCCCGCGCGGTGCGTCTCGCGGCACGACGACGTGAGCCGGCAAGCCCGCCCGCGCTGCGTAGGCGGCGAGAGCGCCTCCGGCGTTGCCAGCCGAGGCCACGGCGAGCTCTTTCGCGCCGAGAGCGACCGCCATCGACACAGCGACCGCCATCCCTCGCACCTTGAAGCTTGCGGTGGGGTTCAGGCCTTCATCTTTGATGTAGAGGCGGGACAGTCCGAGCCGAGCCCCTTGCCGATCAGCTCGCAGAAGCGGCGTGCCGCCTTCGCCGAGAGAAAGGATCTGGCGGGTGTCGGCTAGCGGCAGAAGCTCCCGGTAGCGCCAGATGTTGAATGGACGGCCCGTGAGCGCGTCCGGCTGGAACGAGGCGCGCGCCCGATCCATGTCGTAGCGAGCGAGCAGGGGAGCGCGGGCTCGCGACAGATGCTGAATCTCGAGCTTCTCATACGACTCTCCCGTACGAGAACATTCGAGGTGAGTAAAGAACGTCTCCTCTGCCCTTTCGCCGATAAAAAGAACTAGACGGTCATCAACTCCTGCTCTTTGTTCTTCACGATCTCGTCCACCTTGTTGACGTGCTCGTCGGTCAGGCCCTGCACTTCCTTGAGAGCGCGCTTCTCGTCGTCCTCCGAGATCTCCTTGTCTTTGAGCATTCGCTTGAGCCGATCGTTCACGTCCCGGCGTACCTGGCGGAGCGCGGTGCGGCCTACTTCCGCCATCTTGCCTACCTGCTTGACGAGTAGCTTACGCCGTTCTTCCGTAAGCGGAGGGATGTGGATGCGGAGGGTCTTGCCGTCATTGGCCGGGTTCAAGTCGAGATCCGACGAAAGAATCGCTTTTTCGATCGTCTCGAGCAAGGGTGGCTCCCACGGCTGGACGGTGATCAGATTGCCTTCGGGCACGGCCAGATTGGCGATCTGATTGAGAGGCGTCGGGGCTCCGTAATAATCGACGGTGACACCGTCCAAAATGGCTAGAGAAGCGCGCCCGGTCCGGACCGAAGCGAGATCCTTCTGGAGGATCTCGAGGGTCTTGTCCATCCGGTGTTTGGCGTCTGCGATGAGCTCTTTTTGCATGACCATCCTCCTCTCAGAGATTCAATCGACTCGAGTCCCGATTTTTTCGCCGGCCACGACTCGCTTCATGTTGCCTCGTTGTTTGATGTCGAAGACGATGATGGGGAGCGAGTTATCGAGACATAAAGAGATGGCCGTCGTGTCCATCACCTTGAGGCCTTTTTCAAGCACTTGCATGTAGGTGATGTGATCGAAGAACTCGGCGTCGGGGTGTTTTTCCGGGTCGGCGGAATAGATTCCGTCGACGCGTGTTCCCTTCAAGATGATGTCGGCTTTGATCTCCATCGCGCGGAGCGCGGCCGCGGTATCCGTCGAAAAATAAGGATTGCCCGTGCCCGCGGCGAAGATCACGATCCGCCCCTTTTCGAGATGGCGAATCGCGCGGCGGCGGATGAAGGGCTCCGCGACCTCGCGCATCTCGATCGCCGACATGACGCGGGTATTGATGCCTAGTTTCTCGAGTGCGTCCTGTAGCGCCACCGCGTTGATGACCGTCGCGAGCATGCCCATATGGTCGGCGGCGACGCGGTCCATCCCGCGTGCGGACGGTGCCACCCCGCGAAAGATGTTACCCCCGCCGATCACGCAGGACGTCTGAACTCCGAGAGAGTGGACTTCCTGGAGCTCCTCCGCCATTTTGGAGGCGACTTCGGGATCGATCCCGAACGACTGATCGCCCATCAGGACCTCTCCGGAGAGTTTGACGAGAATGCGCTTGAAGGCAGACATATCGAGGACAGGCTTCTTCGACATCAATCTATGCTGTGGGGCCCCATCGCTCGCGCCGCGCGCGCGGCGCTTCGGCTCGGCTCAGAGCTCCCTTCGATGAGGTAGGAGAGTACTAAAGAGCTTCGCCGCGTTCAAACCGCACGAAGCGGCGAACTTGAATGTTCTCTTTGAGCACCGCGATTCGGGATTTCAGGAACTCCTCGACCGACTGATCGGGATTCTTGATGAAGGCCTGTTCGAGAAGCACGTTCTCCGAATAGAACTTCGAGAGTCTGCCCTCGACGATCTTCTCGATCACGTTGGCCGGCTTACCGGAGGCTTCCGCTTGGCTCTTGAGGATCTCGCGCTCTTTGTCGAGCGCGTCCGCCGGGACGTCCTCTCGGCGCACCCACCGGGCCGCCGAAGGCGCCGCCGCGGCCACTTGCATGCCGAGATCCCGCACGAGCTCTTGGAACTCGTCGGTATTGGCCACGAAGTCGGTCTCGCAATTCACCTCGATGAGAACGCCCACGCGCCCGCCCGTGTGGATGTAGGAGCCGACGCGCCCCTCTGTCGTCGAGCGTCCGGATTTCTTTTCTGCGGTCGCCTGCCCTTTCTTGCGGAGGATGGTGACGGCTTCATCGACGTTGCCATCGGCTTCCTGGAGCGCCTTTTTGCACTCCATGAGTCCAGAGCCCGTTCTTTCGCGGAGCGCTTTGACTTGCTGTGCGGAAATGGTCATGGTTCTAGCCTCTTCTAAGAATGCGGTAGCAAGAGAATAATCAGGGGATGTTAGTCCCCGGGAAACTAGCCCACGTGTACGCGCGTCGGGTGTCAGGCGGGAGGAGATGTCGTCGCCGGCGCCGAATCTTCCTCAGCTGGCTTGGCATTCTCAGCTGGCTCAGCTGGCTTGGCGTTCTCAGCTGGCTCAGCTGGCTCAGTTTGCGTAGCCGGCTCAGCCGGCGGCTCGGAGGCGCTCGACGCTTCCTTCGAGCTTTCTTTTTCCACCGAGCCCGACGCGGCCCCGGCTTCGGGCGCCTTTGTCATATCGCGTCCGGCAATGACGGCATCCGCGATGCGCGACGTGAAGAGCTTGATCGCACGGAGCGCATCGTCGTTGCCCGGAATCACGTAGTCCACGACGTCCGGGTCGCAGTTGGTATCGACAATAGCGATCACGGGAATCCCGAGCTTCCGCGCTTCGTGCACGGCGATCTCTTCCCGGTTGGCGTCCACGACGAAAATCGCATGCGGTAGACCACCCATGTCGATAATACCGCGCAGGTTCTTGTCGAGACGCTTGCGCTCTTTGTCTAGACGAGAGAGCTCTTTTTTGGAAAGCTCGTCGAAACGCCCTTCTTCCATCATGGAGGTCAGCTCGCGTAGCCGGGCGATGCTCTTCTCGATCGTTACGTAGTTCGTGAGAAGCCCGCCGAGCCAGCGCTCGTTGACGTAGTACATGCCGGCACGCTGAGCCTCTTCGGCCACGACTTCCTGGGCCTGACGCTTCGTCCCGATGAACAGGACTTTCTTTCCCTCGGTGCCGAGCTGAGTGGCGAACTTCAGGGCCACTTTGAAGAGCCGGAGCGTCTTCTGCAAGTCGACGATATAGATCCCGTTGCGTTCACCGAAGATGTACTGCCGCATCTTCGGGTTCCACCGCTTCGTCTGGTGGCCGAAGTGCACGCCCGCTTCGAGCAGCTCTTTCATCGTAATCGAAGACAACTGAAATCCTCCCTTAACGTTTGGAGTACTGGAAGCGTTTGCGCGCGCCCGGCTGGCCGTACTTCTTGCGCTCTTTGATTCTCGAGTCTCGAGTCAAAAACCCGCCTTTCTTTAGCTGGGGTCGAAGCTCTTGGTTGAATTCGCAGAGCGCGCGGCTAATTCCGAGGCGCATGGCCCAAGCTTGGCCAGTGCTGCCGCCGCCCGCGATGTTGGCATAGATATCGAACTTCTCGACGGACTCTGTCAAAGCGAGCGGTTGCTTGAGGATCATCTTCAGCGCATCGCTCGGGAAATAATCTTCGATGGTCCGCTTGTTGATTTTGATTGCGCCGCTGCCTGGACGTAGATAAACGCGAGCTATCGACGATTTTCGCTTGCCGGTCCCGTAATACTGGATCTTGCTAGATGTAGCCAAAGTCCTTCGAGCTCCTTTTCGCTTTATGCGTGTTCACTCGGGAAGAACCTGCCGAATGGGCGCGGTCCTCCCCCCTTTGTAAGCCAGGATTGACGGGATTCAGATTTTGCCCCATTTCGAGCTAGCGTGGAACGCGAGTCCTGAGCTCGAGCGGCGCGGGTTTCTGCGCTTCGTGCGGGTGCGCCGAACCTTTATAGACCTTCAGCTTTCGAAATTGCGCCCGCCCGACGCGGTTCTTGGGCAACATCCCGCGAACCGCCGATTCGATCAGCCGCTCGGGATGCTTACTCCTTACCTCTTCAGCGCGCGCTTCACGGATGCCGCCTGGGTAGCCCGTGTGCCGGTAGTAGACCTTGCTCTGCTCTTTGCTGCCCGTCAGAACAACCTTGTCGGCATTGATAACGATGACGTGATCCCCGGTGTCGAGAAACGGAGCATAGCCCGGCTTGTCCTTGCCGGTCAGGACCTGTGCGATACGGCTTGCGAGACGACCCAGCACTTGGCCTTCCGCGTCCACGACGTGCCAAGCACGGTGGACGTCACTCTTCTTCAAAAAGGTCGTCGTCATGAGTCTCTACTAAAACGATATCAGAAAAAAATTTGGGCGATAGAAATCGCCCAAACGAACAGTTTAATTGTCGTTACAGGAGTTGTCAAGGGAAAAAGCCCTGAGCGCCCAAGGAGTATTTGTCGCCGCGAGGCGCGGTATGCGAAGGGAGCCATTTCAACGCGTGGTTGACCCGATCGAGGTGAGAAATTGGTTGAGGTCGGTTCAAGCCTCTGTCACTTCAGCGGTCACTGGCTCCAAAGCAAAATGGGCCATTCAAAGAAAAATATCGAAAAACCTCGCCGAGCTCGAGACCTCAATATGTTGTGGAATTCGATTTGAAAGCTACTGTCCGTAGAGGTCTGATCGCCGATCGCACCCCATTGAGCCCGGAGATTGAGGGGAAAACCCAACAAAAACGGTTGACGAATCCCAGGCCATCCCTGATAATAAACGAAAGATTCCAGCACACTTGTGGCCTTTTTTTTCTTGACATGCAGTTTCTTTGTGCCGTACGCTCATAAAGCACTTTAACATCTTCGTGGTAAGTGTCGTTGAAACTTAGTTGAGCTTGGGCCGATGGGTCTCTTCAGTAAGAAGAAAAATTTGGTCCTACTTGACATTGGGTCGAGTTCCGTCAAAGCCGTCGAAATGAAACCTGGCAAGGGAGACACTTGGCAGCTTTCGACCATTGGACTCGAGTACTTGCCCCAGGAGGCCATCGTCGACGGCCAGATCACGGACTCGACGTCCGTCATCGACGCGATCCAGCGGCTTTTTTCCGAGTATCGGATAAAGACCCAGGATGTTGCGGCAGCGATCAGCGGAAGCTCGGTCATCGTCAAGAAAATCCAGCTTCCCTCGATGACCGAACAAGAGCTCGCGGAGTCCATCCACTGGGAGGCGGAGCAGTACATCCCGTTCGATATCCAGGAGGTCAATCTGGACTATCAGGTTGTTGACCCGGGTGGCGCCGGGGGCAACATGGACATCCTGCTCGTCGCCGCGAAGAAGGACAAGATCAACGACTATCAAAGCGTCATCACGCAGGCCGGCCGGAACCCCGTCGTCATGGACGTAGACGCTTTCGCGCTTCAGAACGCTTACGAGATGAACTACGGTGTTGAGCCAGGTCGCGTCGTCGCGATGGCCAATATCGGTGCGAGCCAGACCAACATTAATGTTGT
The DNA here is from genome assembly GCA_965197495.1 of Candidatus Marinacidobacterales bacterium. Taxonomy (GTDB): domain Bacteria; phylum Acidobacteriota; class Vicinamibacteria; order Marinacidobacterales; family SMYC01; genus SMYC01. Next base: position 7,864,188 of record OZ240210.1, on the reverse strand, counting down.
CCGCGGCGATACCTCAATCTTCACCCGCGACATCACGACGATTGGTGGGAACCAGTTCACCGAGGCCATCCAGAAGGACCTCAACGTCTCCTACGAGCAAGCTGAGAACATGAAACAAGGCCATGGCGAGGGCGCAGAGTCCGTCGCAGGCATCCTGCAGTCGGTCACTGAGCAGGCCCTCATGGAAATCCAGAAAACCTTTGACTTCTTCAAAGCCACGACCTCCGAGGATCGGATCGACCGCGTCGTTCTGAGCGGTGGAAGCGCCCGTATCCCTGGCCTGTCCGACGCGATGTCGGAGCGCTTCGACTCGCGAGTGGAAATTTTCAATCCTTTCCAAAATGTCACCTACAACCCGAAAGATTTTGATGCTGAATTTCTAGAAGAGGTCGGCCCGGCCTGTGCCATCGCCGTCGGCCTAGCCATGAGAAAGGCGGGTGAGTGATGATTCGCGTTAACTTATTGGGTACCCAAGAAGCAGGCGCTGCCGGTCCTCTTGCCGAGCCTTTCGTAGGCGGCGAGGGTTCGGAGAAAAAAGGCGTTGTTGCAGGTATTGCGATTCTCGGGATCGCTATCGGCGCCATCGCTTTCCAATGGCTCGGCTCCACACGAGAGATCAATCAGCTCGACGAAGAAATCAACGAGATGACTCAGGAAAAGGCGCGTCTCGCGCCCATCATCGTTCAGGTGGAGGAGTATCAAGCGAAGCTCGCCGAACTCGAGGAAAAGGAGCGGCTGATCGAGCGCCTCAAAACTGAGCGCCAAGGTCCCGTTCGGATGCTCGACGCGCTTTCCGCGGAGCTTCCGGATTTCGTGTGGATGACCGACCTCACGCAGAGAGGTTCGCTGGTAACGATCGATGGCATGGCGGCTTCGCTCGTGAGCGTCGCCGACTACATTCGAAAGCTCGAAGACAGCGATTGGTTCCAAAACGTCGAGCTCGTCGACGCGTCGGTGAACACTCGGCAGGAACAGGAGTTCACGGAATTTCAGCTGCGTACGCAGCTCGTCGCGCCCTCGAGCGCGACAGACCCGCAAACGGCTGGAGGCGCCGCCGCACCCGCCGGGGCACGGTAGCGAGGGAGAGGCAGGTCATGGGCAAACTAAGTTTCGGAGCTCAGCTTTTCGTGTTCGTGGTCTTGGGCGGTGCCCTCTACATAGTGTTCTACATCTGGTTCTACGGCCCGATGCAGCAGGAGATCGTGGAGAAGACGACCAAGAGAAGAACCCTCCAAGCGGAAGTCGAGAACGCCAAGACGACGGCAGCGAGGCTTCCCGAGTTTCGCCGCGAGGTCGAGCGCAAAGAAGCGACTCTCCAAGCGCTCTCCCGCATCCTTCCGAGCCGGAAGGAAGTGGACGACCTTCTGCGCACGCGACCAGCCTCGAAGGCGTCGGCGGCAGGCGGCTCTCGCGTATCGAGATCAAGCTCGCCACCATCGCTCCGTACGACATTACCGGATCGGAGCAAGCGCTCAACGTGACCTTCGACGGTGGGGAGGCTCCCGAGCCCAAGTCGATGCGCCCGCTAGCGGCTCTAGAGCCTGCCGCGCAGTCCGAGCCCACTGAAGATCCCATCGAGCTTGTCGAAGCGCCGGTACAGGCGGTCACCCTCGATTATGTCGAGGAGATTGCTGCCGCTCCGGTCGCCGAAATCCGCGAGAAACCCATTGCGCCGCCCCCGTTCGAAAGGTTCAAAAGCCACCCTGCATCCGCCATCAGTAGTATTTCGCACGAGCTGCTCGGAGACATCCTGACCGTTCGCCTCGCGGCGGATGGCCAGCTGAAATATACGAGCTTTACCCTTGATGGCCCGCGCCGTCTCGTCTTCGACTTTAACGGTATCTTGAACGCGGTCCCGCGCGCGGCACTCACGGTCGAAGAGCTCGGTATCGCCCGCATCCGTGTCGCCCAGTTCCGCTCCGCCAACCCTCGTATCACGCGGATCGTCTTCGACCTCGACGACGAGGTCACGCATTGGACGTCCGATCAAGAAGAGGGACTCGAGATCGCCTTCGCGGCCTCCGAAGCGAGCTTTGCTCCCACCCGCGACTCGAGCCAAGAAGATGCCCAGGACCTGGCCGCCTCTGCGAGCTTCGCGATGGAAGCTCCGCCGGAGCTCGAGACGCTCCCCGATAACATACCCGACAACATAAAAGACACGACAGACACCGTGGCCAGCCTGATGGCCGATTCCGAGAGCGCCTATCTCGTACGTGACGCGTCTCTGAACTCAGAGGATGGCGGGTCGTTCCGAGCCGCTGCACTCACCGCTCAGGATTTTTCGCTCGCCGACCCGGCAACGCCGATGCTTCCCGTTCCTCCGCCCCCGCAAGAAACCGGCTCGTCCGCTACAGACCGCGTACCGGACATGGTGGCCGGACAATCGACCGAAGCCACGCAATATACAGGTGAGCTCATCAGCCTTGACTTCAAGGACGGCGACATCCAGGACATTTTCCGGCTCTTCGCTGAAATCAGCGGCTTGAACATCGTCGTGCAGCCCGGTGTGGCTGGGCGCATCACGCTTCGGCTGACGGAAGTCCCTTGGGATCAGGCTCTCGAGCTCATTCTCAAGACGAACAAGCTCGGCTACATCGTCGAGGGGAACGTCATCCGTATCGCGCCTCTATCCGAGCTCGCCGCCGAAGAAGCCGAAAAACGCCGTCTCGCGGAAGAACAAGCCCTCGCCGGTGACCTCTTTACGAACATCCGTGAGCCCTCCTACGCGAAGGCTTCCGATATCCAACCGCTCCTGCAGCGCAATCTATCGGCGCGCGGCGACGTCGTCGTCGATGAGCGCACCAACACCGTCATCTTCACCGACCTCGAAGACCAGGTGGCGGACATCAATTCACTCATCGACACCCTCGATACGCCCATCCCCGGCGTCGAGATCGAAGCGCGTATCATCGTCACGACGCGCACCTTCGAGCGGCAGCTCGGCGTGCAGTGGGGCTTCACGAGCAATCAGACCCAGGCGCTCGGGAACACGACAGAGCTCACCTTCCCGAACCGGGTGCAGTTCGACGGCCAGCCCATCGGATCCGGTTCGGACCAGCAATTCAACACCTCCGCGGCCGGTGGTGGGCTCCTGCCTCCGTCGTTTATCGAAGGCGCCAGCGCAGTTCAGCGCGGCTATGCCGTCAACCTGCCCTTCGCGGGCGCTCCAACCAGTGCGGTGGGGATTTCGCTAGGCAGCATTACCGGCGCCTTCAGCATCGACGCCGCGATCTCCGCCGCGGAGCGTCGAGGACAAGTCCGGGTGATCTCGGCGCCGAAGATCATCACCCAGAACAATCAAACCGCCGAGATCAAACAGGGTACTCGGCCGTTATCGGTCTCGTGCTCTACGCCGCCTGCACTTTGGACAATCCGGACCCGCCGGAGCTCGCCGGGCCCTCCGAGCTCGGTATGAGCATCGAGATGAGGGCCGTTCCGGATCAGCTCGTCTCCGACGGTTTCTCGAGCTCGATTATCGAGGCGGTCGTCCGTGACGCGAACGCTCAGCGCGTGCAAGGCCGAACGATCAATTTCGACATCACAACGCCCGGCGCGCCCGGATCCGGATTCCTCGATCTTGGCAACCTCGCGCCGGTCAACGGCGCCCGGCCTGCCGCCGGCGGGGTGGAATCCGGTCCTGCTTCGGCCGTGAGCGACGGGAGCGGCGTTGCGCGTGTCCGTTACTGGGCGCCCTTCCGGACCGATCAAGAAAACGACACAACGGTGGACATCACCGGCCGGGAGGCGTCTACCGACTTCAGCAACCAAGTCTTGCGCCGCGTGACGATCTTCCTGCGCGCTGCCAACCGGCCGAGCTTCCCTGGAACGAGCGCCTGCGGCTTCATCATCGAGCCGCGAGACGACGCCTATGCGGTCGGCGATCAGATTTTCTTCACCGCAACCCAGATCACCGGGAGTGGTGGTCAGCCCATCGCGCGCTACGAGTGGGATTTCGGCGACGGCAGCCCCCGCGTCGAAGGTCGAAACGTGAGTAACGCCTACTCCCGCCCGGGCGACCTCACCGCGACGACACCGGGAGCCTACACCGTCACCTTGTTCACGACGGAGTCCGTCACCGGCACCCAGACCTCCTGCACGAACGACGACGACGTCACCGCCACTGGTGACCCGGTACCTCCGGTACCGCCGGTGCCGCCGACACCGGCGGGATGCGCCGCCCCCACGGCGACGTTCGGCGCAAGCCAGATCTGTCCCATGGGCGAGATCATCGCCGATGGCACCGCCGTCACGATTTTCGATGCCTCCGGATCGACGGCAGGCGCCGGGGAGACGATCAGCACGTTCGTCTGGTCGATGGGTAACGGAACGACACTTACAGGGCAAGTAGTTTCGATTCCCTACCCAGCTGCTCTTGCTGGCCTGCAGATTTCTGTGACCGTTCAAGTGACCAACAGCTGCGGCGCCACGGCTACTGAATCACAGACCTTCGATGTCGTGGCGTGCCTGGCCGGGTGTCCATAGCGACCTTCAGGATCGGGAGGGTGGGCGAGTGATCTCGCCCGCCCTCAGCGCGGCTGCCGAACAACCATGAGCCGTATCGAAGAGCTCGAAAAACGACTCCAAGCGGACCCGAACTCTCGGATGTTCGTCCAGCTCGCCGAGGAGTACCGCAAGGCAGGGCTTCTCGAGAATGCGGTCGAGATCTGCGAAGAGGGGCTGAAGAAGCACCCGCAATACCCCTCCGCTCGGGTGGCGCTCGGCCGCGCTCTACTCGAGTCGGAGAGCTTCGATCGGGCGGCCGAAGAGTTCGAGAGCGTTCTTGCGCAGGTTCCCGACAACATCCTTGCGAACAAGTTTCTCGGCGAGACCTATCACCGACTGGGACGCTTGGACGACGCGCTTCAAAAATATCAGATCGCCCAAACTCTAGCGCCTGAGGACACGGAGCTCGAGGGGAAGATTCAGGCCGCGCGAGACGAAAGCGCGGACAACGCGCCCGCCCCTCTCGCGCCGGAGGAAGCAGCTTCTGAGCTGCCACAGCCGCCGCCCCTGTTCGACATGCCAGCATCCGCGGGCTCGCTGCCCGAGCCGCCTCCGATGCCTCTGAAGCTTTCAATGGAAGACACCCTCGAGCCCACGTTCGTGGATCCTCCCGCGGCGTCGGTTCTGCCACTTCCGGAGGCGCCTCCGCTAGAACCGCCCGCGGAAACCTTCTTTGAAGGGGAGTCGGTGGCGCCCGAGGAACCCGAGCCGGAATCTGAGCCGGAGCCGGAAGGTGAACCCGACTTAGCGCCGATCCCGCTCGTGGACGTAACTGAGCCGATGGTCCTGGAAGGGCCGGCCTATACGACTGCGGATAACGCCGCCGAACGCTCCGAAAGCGAAACCGTTTCCAGTCCTGCGGTTGAACCGTCGGAGGCCGCGCCCGAAGGGGAGCAGGTCTTCGAGATAGCTGGGGACGAGCCGCCGTCCACACCGGCGCCCGCGCTGCCGTCCATTGAAGAGCCGCCCTCCGCTCCCGATCCGGCCTTCGTTCAAGGACCGCTCGTAGCAGCCCCCGAGCCGCCATCCGCGCCGCTCGAGCCGGCGCCCGCAGCGGGACCGGAAGACGAGGTCGCGACACCGCCGTCTCCGGTGCTGCCGGTACTGGATGAGATCGAAACGCCTACGATGGCCGAGCTTTATGCCTCGCAGGGCCACTTCGATCGCGCGGTCGCGGTCTATAGAAATCTTCTCGTTCGCAGCCCAAATGAGACACAATATCGGGAACGAATCGAAGAGCTGGAAATGCTAGCGAACGCTGCGGCCCTTCCGAAAGCGCCCGTACCTCCGGCTGAGTCTCGTGAGGCGGGAGGGGACGGCCTCTCGACTGAATCCAGGAAAAAAACGATCGGGGTCTTGAGTGATTGGCTCGATGCCATTCGTCGGTCAAGGGAGGCGTGATTGGTTTTCGCTGAAGTCCTGAACGGCGTCACCTCGAAGATTGAAGGTTGTATCGGTATCGTCGTCATGGGTATGGACGGGATTCCTATCGAGCGGTACCAACCGGCTAAAGCCGTCGAAGGCGCGCCGAATTTTGACATGTTGGCGACCGAATGCACCAGCCTCCTGCGAACAACCCGCCAAGTCTCCGAGGAAATACGTGCGGGTGCGCTGCGGGAGCTCATCTTCATGACCGAAAAAGTAGTCGTTCTGACCGTTGCGATCACCGACGAATATGTTCTCTTCGCGGCCGTCGAAAGCGGCACCAATTACGGTAAGGCCCGATTCCACATGAAGCGGGCCGCGATGACTCTAGAGAAAGAGTTTCTTTAGGCGAAGCATTCGGCATTCGGCTTCAAGTTTCAGGCTCGCTGGTCGCTCCCACTTTCATGTGCTACAGTCACGGGTTCTGACATAGGGAGACCACTGTATTGAATCTCAATCTCTCAGAATTGAAAGAGCTCTTTGACCTCATTGCGGAACGGAACATCACGGAGTTCGAGCTCGAAGAAGAAGGTGTGAAGCTTCGCATCAAGCAAGGCGGAAGCGCGACGCCCGCGTTCGCGGGGCTGCTGCCCGAACAGGAGGCGCCACCCGAGGCCGCTCTGACGCCCGCATTCGCGGGGCAGGCGCCCGCCGCTCCTCCGGCCGACGCAGTCGAAGAAGGCCTTTCGCTCGTGACCGCGCCGATGGTCGGGACGTTCTACCTTCAGCCCGAGCCAGGCGCAGAGCCCTTTGCTCGCAAAGGCGATCGTATCGCCAAAGGGCAAATAGTCTGCATCATCGAGGCGATGAAGCTCATGAACGAGATCGAGTCCGAGCTTTCGGGAGAGCTCGCCGCGATCTATGTCGAGAACGGCCAGCCCGTCCAATACGGAGACAAGCTGTTCGCGATCCGGGAGTCCTAGAGCCGGCTCGGAGGGACGCCTCCGCCCCGCCCGCTCCGTCATGTTCAAGAAGGTCCTCATCGCCAATCGTGGAGAGATTGCGCTCCGCATCATCTCGGCGTGCCAGGAACTCGCCGTCCCCACGGTGGCGGTCTACTCTGAGGCCGACGCAGACTCGCTTCACGTACGTTTCGCGGACGAGGCGGTTTGTATCGGCCCCGCCCAGAGCGTAGAAAGCTATCTCAACATCCCGAGGGTGCTTTCCGCAGCCGAGATCACGGGCGCCGACGCGGTTCACCCTGGCTACGGGTTTCTCGCCGAGAACGCGCATTTCGCTGAGGTTGCGGAAGCTTGTCGCGTGCGCTTCATCGGGCCCCCGCCGCACGCGATCCGTTTGATGGGGGACAAAGCGCTCGCCCGGGCCACTATGACGAAAGCCAAAGTGCCCGTGCTGCCGGGGTCGACGGGCGTTCTCGAAGGCGTCGACGAAGCCGTCAAGACCGCGCAGAAAATAGGGTTTCCGGTAATGCTGAAAGCGGCTTCGGGTGGCGGTGGCAAGGGCATGCGCGTCGTCGAGAACGAAACCGATATCGGGAAAGCTTTTCTGGCGGCTCAAAAAGAAGCCGAGGCAGCCTTTGGCGCGAACGAGATATATGTCGAGAAGTTCTTGCCGAGCCCGCGTCACATCGAAATTCAGCTCATGGCTGACAAGCACGGCACGACGGTGCATCTCGGCGAGCGCGAGTGCTCTATTCAGAGGCGTCATCAAAAACTTCTCGAAGAAGCGCCGTCGGCCGCGGTCTCACAACGGCTTCGGGAAAAGATGGGCCGCGTCGCCGTTTCTGCCGCGGCGGCTGTCGGCTACCACGGCGCGGGAACGGTAGAATTCCTGCTGGACGAGGATGAACGGTTCTATTTCATGGAGATGAACACGCGTATCCAGGTCGAGCATGCCGTCACCGAGATGGTCACTGGGATGGATTTGGTCAAGGATCAGATCCGGGTCGCGGCCGGCGAAGAGCTCGGTTATCGCCAAAAGAACATCGACGTTCGGGGGGCGAGCATCGAGTGCCGCATCAACGCGGAGGACCCGGTCACGTTCATGCCGTCGCCAGGCACGATCCACGTATTTCACGTCCCGGGTGGTCCCGGCGTGCGTGTCGACACGGCCGCGCACGCCGAGTGCGAGGTGCAGCCGTACTACGATTCCCTGATTGCCAAGCTCGTTGTGCAGGGGCGCGACCGTCAGGAAGCGATCGAGCGGATGAAGCGTTGCCTTCGTTTGACGGTCATCGAAGGCGTCAAGACGACGATCCCGCTCCACCTGCGGATCCTCGATGACGCCGATTTTCGCGCGGGCCGGTATAATACCCGTTTTCTCGAACGTTTTGCGTAGCAACGTGCCGTTCTCGCTGCTCTATCCGATCTTGGATGCGGGGCCATCTGGGTATGAAACGAAGACGTCGTTTTGCGACGCGATTGACTCGCTTGGAAAAGCCGGGTGCCGCCTCGTCCAACTGCGAGCGAAAGAGTTGAGCGCGGGAGAGTTTTTGGCCTGGGCGAAAGCGGGCGTTACCGCTGCACGGCGTCACGGTGTGGCTCTGATCGTGAACGATCGTGCCGACGTCGCGCTCTTATCGGGGGCTTCAGGCGTGCATGTCGGCCAAGCCGATATTTCTGTTTCGGCGGCCCGCCGCGTTCTCGGAAACGAGGCCATCATTGGGCTGTCGACGCACTCGCTCGAACAAGCGAAAGACGCGGAGGCGAAGGCCGTGGACTATGTGGCGATCGGCCCGGTTTTCGCGACGAAGACGAAGTCGGACCCCGCATACGCGGAGCCTCTCGGCCTTTCGGCTGTGCGCGAAGTGCGTCGTGCGGTCCAAAAGCCGCTGGTCGCCATCGGCGGTATAACCATCGAGCGAGCCCGCAAGCTCACTGAGGGCGGCGTCGACGGGGTTGCGGTGATCTCGGGTTTGAAGAAAGACACAAGCCTCGAAGAGCAGGCGCGGCGCTGGCTCTCGATCAAGGAAGACGAGGAGGAATCGTGACGGCGAGATTGTTGGATGGAAAACGGGTAGCCCAGGAGATACAGGGCGAGGTAAAACACAACGCCAAGCCGCTGGTCAAAAAGGGTATCACTCCGGGTTTGGCGGCGGTGCTCGTCGGCGCCAATCCGGCATCAGAGCTATACGTGAACAGCAAGACGAAAGCGTGCCGAGAAGCCGGGCTTTTCTCGGAGGCCGTGCTCCTGCCTACGGAGACGACGCGCGAGGAGCTTGCCGTCAAGCTCGATGAGCTCAACGGGCGCGATGATATCGACGCGATCCTGTTGCAGCTTCCATTGCCCGATCATCTGGACTCGACGGAATTTCTCGATCGCATCCACCCCTCGAAGGACGTAGATGGGTTTCATCCCGAGAGTGTCGGCAAGCTCGTCCAGAAACGTCCCGGGCCGCGGCCGTGCACGCCGGCGGGCGTGATGGAGCTTCTGCGCCGAGAGAACATCGAGGTAACGGGCAAACGCGCCGTCATCGTCGGCAGGAGCGACATCGTCGGAAAGCCGATGGCGATGTTGCTGACCCACGCAAATGCGACGGTCACCGTATGCCATTCCCGGACGAAGGACCTTCCCAGTGTCACGCGCGAGGGAGAGATCCTCGTTGCGGCGATGGGTCGAGCAGCGATCATCCGCAAGGAGTTCATCGGACCGGGCGCCATCGTCATCGACGTCGGCATGAACCGCGCCGAGACGGCTGAGCAGGTCAAAGACTTTTTCGGCGACGACGAAAAACGGATGGCGACGTTCGAGAAAAGAGGCTCGACCCTCGTGGGCGACGTCCATCCAAGAGATGCGATGGAAGTCGCCTCTGCCATCACGCCCGTCCCTGGAGGCGTAGGCCCTTTGACGATCGCCATGTTGCTCGCCAACACACTCGAGCTCTGCAAAGCGCGCCGCGCTCGAGAACGTTAAACGTTGACGTTGAGAACGTTAACGTTGAGAACGTCAACGTGCAGGCAATCGGACTGACAGGCGGGATAGCGAGCGGCAAATCCGTCGTTCGCCACCGCCTGAAAGAGCGTGGTGTCGAAACGCTCGACGCCGACCGTGTCGTCCACGATCTCTTCGCTGCAAAAACCGAGGTAACCGAATCCCTCAAAGCCCGCTTCGGCCCCGACATCGTGACGCCCAACGGATCCATCGACCGCAAAACCCTGGCTGCAATCGTCTTCAAAGACGAAAAAGCCCGAAAAGACCTCGAAGCCCTCGTCCACCCACCCGTAAGAAAAGCAATCGAAGCGTTCCTGAAGAAGTCGAGAACAAAGGGCGAGTCCCTAGCTGTCGTCGACGCCGCCCTGATGTACGAAACCGGCTCCTACAAACGCTACGACGTAATCGTCGTCGCCCACTGCTCGAGCGCCGTGCAAAAAGAAAGGCTGATGCAACGAGACCAGCTGAGCTCCGAGGAGGCCGAAAAAAGAATCGCCGCCCAGCTGCCCATCGAAGAGAAAAAGCGAAGAGCCGACTACGTAATCGACACGAGCACGACAATAGCCGAGACGTTGAAACGAACCGACGAGGTCCTAAAGTATCTCCTGGCGAAAGCCAGGCCACCAGGTAGCCGGTAGCAAACACGAATCACGGTTCAACCAATTCCACCCGCTCTTCCACGAACGTATCCCATTCCTGACAATGCGGACACCGCCAGAGGATCCCGTTCGCGCGATAGTTGCACTTGATGCACAGGTAGGGATCGAGAAAGCAGGCGGAACGCGAGACCTCTTCTAGATAACTCGATATCCAATCGCTACGCTCGCTGCCTTCCGCGATCGACTTCCACACTTCCAGGTGGACGGCGAGCGCATGCGGATTGGCGCGGACGGCTTGGAGTCTGAGCTTGAAGGCTTCGTCGTGCGCACCGACTGCGGCTCGGAGCCGCGCGAGCGCCAGATGCGCGTGCGAGTCCTTGTCGTCGCGATCGATCACGCGCTGATAGAGCTCTTCCATGTTGTCCGAACGGTTGAGCTTTTCCCTGACCCGCTCGAGCCGGTCGAAGACGAGATAGGCGAAGCGTGGATGTGCGGTTGCGAGGGAGAGCCAGCGGGCCTCGGCTTTTTCGAGCTGCCCCTGTTCCTCGAGCATGTCGCCGTAATGGAGGTAAGGAGGAGGGAGTCGGGGTTCGGCTCGAATGGCGTCCTCGAAGCTGCGCGCGGCGCGCGCCCCGGCTTCAGCCTGCCACGCGGCTTGGCCGATCTGGTCAAAAAGAAACGCCCGGAGCGTGGAATCGGATTCGCCGGTTGCTCGGCTGAGCTTCTCCTCCATGCTCAACGCCTGTTCCCAGTCGTGCTCCTCTTCGTGGATTTTGATGAGGTTCCGGAGGGCGTAAGCATTGGACGGTTCGAGCTCGACAACCTTCTGGAAAGTATCCATCGCTCGGTTGCGGAAGCCGGCTTTCTTGAAATCCATGCCGAGGCACAAAAGGGCATGTGCCCGCTCGCGCGCCGAGATGCCCGGCCGGTGCAGAATGCTCTGGTGGATTTGAATGGCTCGCTCGATCTGACCTTTCTCGCGGAGCAGATTCCCGAGAATCAGATAAATCTCGATAGCCTCCGTGTTCTCCCGGGCGGCGAGGGTGAGCTCGGAAACAGCGCGATCGATTTGGCGCGATGCGAGAAAGTCGAGACCCAAAATAAAGTGAATCGAAGCCGGCCCGCTCCACCGCCGCTCGGATCGGTTCACCCAGAGTCGTCCGGACCAGAAACGTCCGATCGCGATGCCGGCGACGAGCGCCACGAGGATGACGAGGAGAGGCTGCTCCCCGACATCCATCACGGACCGTCCGTGCTTCCGGGCTCGGGGCTATCGGGTAGCGCCCTCGATACGTCAACGTCCGACAAAGGAAGCTTCCGAAGCTCCGCGATCTCGCTTTCGAGTCTTTCGATCTTCTTGCGATGATCGCGTACCCGTCCACGAAGTCGAAACTGATTGGGAAGGGACAAGATGAACGAGAAAAGAAAACCGATGGTCAGAGCGCCGACCAGTGCCGCCGAGAAAGAGAGCTCCACCGTCCGGAAACGCTGGGTGAAATAGATGACGACCCTCTGATCGTAGTTAGACCAGATAAACGTCGCGAGCGCGGCGCCAGTGAGGAGCAACGCAAAGACGAGGATGGTTCGGATGATGCCCATGCTCTACCTCAAGTAACTCCGAATGAGCTCTTCGAGCCGCTCTTGACTCATAAGGATGAGCTCGATGAGCTCGCGCACGGCGCCATGCCCACCGCGAGCTTGCGTCACATAGTCTACACGGGAACGGACCTCGAGGGGCGCGTCCGCCACCGTGGCGGCGAGACCTACCCGGGAGAGCACGACGAGGTCCGGGAGGTCGTCGCCCATATAAGCGACGTCCTCGAGCGAGAGCGATTCCTGGCTCAACGCTTCATGGAGCGCTTCGAGCTTGTCCGAAACGCCAAGCCGCACGAACGGCATTTGCAGCTCTCGTGCGCGTGCTTCGACGATGGACGAGGAGCGGCCCGAGACAAGGCCGAGCTTGATCCCGGCTTTGCGGGCGAGAACGAGCCCGATGCCGTCGCGGGAGTGGAAGCGTTTCGACTCGTCCCGGGCGGCTACGGCGGCGGGGACGAAAGTCCCATCGGTGAGGACGCCGTCGACGTCGAGAAGGAGCATCTTGACGCCACGAGCCTTCTCGCGAACGGCATCATCCATGACCACCGCCGGTCAAAAATACTGCCCCATTCGCCAAAGATCGTGCAGGTGTAAGGCGCCGATGAGCTTCCCGTTCTCGTCGGGTACCAGGATGACGGTGATCTTTTTCTGCTCCATCAACGCGAGCGCGGCCGTGGCGGCTTCACGCGGATCGACGGTGACGGGAGATCCGGTCATGCACTGAGAGGCGCGTTTGTCGACGAGCCGGTCGTCCTTTTCGAGCTGGCGCCTCAAATCGCCGTCGGAGATGACGCCGATAAGCTGGCCTTCGCCATCGACGACGCTCGTGATGCCGAGCCCTTTGCGAGACATTTCGTAGATGACATCTCGCATCGGCGTTTCGGCTCGAACCCGCGGGACTTCGTCACCCGAATGCATGACATCGGTGACGCGAAGAAGCTTGAATCCGAGCTGACCTCGTGGATGGAGCTCTCTGAAGTCCTCCTCGGTGAAGCCTTTACGCTCGAGGACCGCCATCGCAAGCGCGTCGCCAAGCGCGAGCGATGCCGTCGTGCTCGCGGTGGGCGCGAGTCGCAGGGGGCAGGCTTCTTCGGCGACGGAGACGTCGAGCACGACATCTGCGACGTCGGCGAGGGGTGATGCCGTGTCACCGAGAAACGCGATGAGCGGCGCCCTTAGCCGCTTGATGGGCTCGACGAGATGGAGCAACTCCCGCGTTTTTCCGCTATTCGAGATCGCTAGGACGACGTCTCCGGAAACCACCATCCCGAGGTCGCCGTGGACCGCCTCAGCGGGATTCAAATAGAGTGACGGGGTTCCCGTGCTGTTGAGCGTCGCCGCGATCTTTCGGCAGACAATTCCGGATTTACCCATGCCGGTGACGACGACGCGGCCTCGGCAGTCATGAACGAGAGCGACCGCCTGGTCGAAGCGCTCGTCGAGCCGCTCGCTCAGAGCGCGGATGGCGTCGGCCTCCACTTGTAGGACGCGGCGCGCCAGAGAAAGGGTCACGGCGCACCGCTCGTATCGAGCGCGCGCTCGATCGCGACCAGCCGTCCGAGAATCTCCGCGAGACCTTCGAGCGGGCAGCTGTTCGGACCGTCGGACCTGGCGTGCTCCGGACGATCGTGGACTTCCATGAAGATCGCGTCGACGCCGCAGGCGACGCCGGCTGCGGCAAGCTCGCGAATGTAGCGCGACTGGCCGCCCGAAGACTTCCCGGCGCCGCCGGGGAGTTGCAAGCTGTGGGTGACGTCAAAAACGAGCGGGGTGCCGCTTTCCCGCATGATGGAGAATCCGCGCATGTCCACGACGAGGTTGTTGTAGCCGAACGTCGTGCCTCGCTCGGTGACAAGAACGTTCGGGTTACCCGTGCTCTTGGCTTTTTCTGCCGCGTGTGCGATATCCCACGGCGCGAGGAACTGCCCTTTCTTGATATTGACGGCCTTGCCGGTAGCGGCAGCGTCGAGAAGAAGATCCGTTTGCCGGCACAAGAAGGCCGGGATCTGCAGCAGATCGCAAACTTCGCCGATGGGCCCGGCTTGCTCGCGCTCGTGCACGTCAGTCGTTACCGGCATCCCGAAGCGCTCGCGCACACCCTTCAGGATCTCGAGCCCGTGCTCGAGGCCAGGTCCGCGAAAGCCGTCGATCGCGGTGCGATTGGCTTTGTCGAAGGAGGCCTTGAAGATGTAGGGAATCCCGAGAGGTTCGCAAATGGCCTGGATCTGCTCGGCCATGAAGAACGGGTGCTCGTCGTTCTCGATGACGCAGGGGCCGCCGATAAGTGCGAAGCGTCGCCCGCCGCCAATTGCGACAGAGCCGACATGGACGGTCTCAGTACGGATCGGGTGCGGCATTGGGCATCACCGGTGTCCGATGACCGAAGATTCCTCGTTCACCGGCGCGCTCTCGCCATTCTTGTGCTGCCACGACGCCCCAATGAACTCTTTGAACAGCGGGTGGGCTGCGAGAGGCCGAGATTTGAACTCGGGATGAAACTGCACGGCGAGAAACCAGGGATGGTCGGGGATCTCTGCGATCTCGACGAACTTCCCATCGGGCGTCCGCCCGGAGAATTTCAAGCCGGCTTCCGAGAGGACTTTCTCGAACTCTTGATTGAACTCGTAGCGGTGCCGATGACGCTCGGAGATCGCTTCGGCTCCGTAGACCTTGCGCGCCAACGAGCCCTCGGTGAGCTCGCACCGATAGGCGCCGAGACGCATCGTGCCGCCCATCTCTTCTACGTCCACGAGCTCTCGAAGCTTCAAGATGACTTTCTGGGGTGACTCGGGGTGGCTTTCGGTCGAACTCGCCTCGGCCAAATCGCACACCGAGCGTGCATATTCCACCACCGCCCATTGAAACCCGTAACAAATCCCGAAATAGGGGATCCGTTCCCGACGAGCCCAACCCGCCGCCGCGGCCATTCCTTCGGTGCCTCGAGGACCGAAACCGCCCGGCACGAGAACGCCGTCTACTCCCTCGAGAGGGGAGAGGTCGCCGTTCTCGAGGTCCTCGGCTTCGACCCATCGAAGATGTACACGCAGCTTTTGGGCAACGGCGCCGTGGGTGAGCGCCTCGTTGAGACTCTTATAGGCCTCGCGCAGGCTCACATATTTGCCGACGACCGCGATCGTCACTTCGGCCGCCGGATTCTTGACGCGGTGAACGAGCTCTTCCCACTCGGCCATGTCTTTTTCCCGAGTGTCTAGCTCCATCATGTCGAGGATGATGCGGTCGAGCCCTTCTTCCGCGAGCACGAGCGGAAGCTCGTAAATCGAGTCGACGTCTCTGGCCGTGATGACAGCTTTCTCGTCGACGTTCGTGAAGAGGGAAATCTTGGACTTCAAGTCGCGAGAGAGCGGTTTTTCGGTCCGGCACAAGAGAACGTCGGGTTGGATACCGATCGCGCGCAGCTCTCGGACGCTGTGTTGCGTGGGTTTGGTCTTGAGCTCACCGGCGGCGGTGATGTACGGCACGAGTGTCAGGTGAATAAACACCGCACCGTCGCGACCCACGTCCATGCGGAACTGGCGCACGGCTTCGAGGAAGGGCAGGCTCTCGATGTCGCCGACGGTGCCGCCGATCTCGACGATGACGATGTCGGCGCCCTCGGCGACGGGCTCGAGCCTTGCTTTGATCTCGTTCGTGATGTGCGGAATGACCTGGACCGTGCCGCCGAGATAGTCACCGCGGCGTTCTTTGGCAATAACGGACTCGTAAATCTGACCTGTGGTGACGTTCGACGTTCGCCCGAGCTTGACGCTCGTGAAACGCTCGTAATGCCCGAGGTCCATGTCGGTCTCGGCTCCGTCATCGGTGACGAAGACTTCTCCGTGCTGGTAAGGGCTCATCGTCCCCGGGTCGACGTTGATGTAGGGGTCGAACTTTAGAAACGAGACCCGGTAACCGTGGGCCTCGAGGAGTCGGCCGATCGAAGCCGAAGCCAAACCTTTCCCCAGCGACGACACGACGCCTCCGGTGACGAAAATGAACTTGGCCTTGGGTAGCGTCATTGAATCGAGTGCTCCTTACACTGTGCTGTTCGCGTTGTCGTTCTCACTCAGAAAATAGCGGACGTGCTCGAGATCGGCTTCGGTGTCCACAGCCATACTGTCATAAGACGTGCTTTTCAAGCGGATCGGGATCCCGTTTTCGAGCGCGCGCAGCTGCTCGAGACGCTCGGCCCTTTCGAGCGGGCTCGGGGGCAAGCGCGTGAGCTTCATGAGCACGTCCTTCGGGTAGACGTAGAGCCCGATGTGCTTGAAAAACGGTTTCTTGACGAGCTCGCCCTCTGGGTGATCCCAGCTCGACGGGATGGGCGAGCGGGAAAAATATAGCGCGAAGCCGCGGCTGTCGGTGACGACTTTGACAACGTTCGGATCGAGCCACGTCTTGCGCTCAGCAATCTCGTTTTGCAAGGTGACGATGGCGCCCGGCGTTTCTCGCGCGACTTCGACGGCGGTATCGATGGCGGCGGGGTTGATGAGGGGCTCGTCCCCTTGAACGTTCACGATGAGCTCGACCTCGAGCTCCTGGACCGCCTCGGCAATGCGGTCGCTTCCACTCTGGTGCTCGGACGACGTCATGACGACCTCGCCCCCGAAGGCGGCTACGACATTGCGGATCCGCTCGTCATCGGTCGCAACGAGAACGCAGTCGACTTGGCTTGCTTGTGAGGCGCGCTCATAGACGCGCTCCACCATCGTTTTGCCGTGGAGGTCTTTGAGAGCCTTTCCGGGGAGACGTTTGGATTGGAAGCGGGCAGGAATGACCGCGATCGTCCGCATTCAGTCGTGCGTTCCCATAAGAACGGTACGAGAAAGGATAGTGCGCGAACGCGTTGGTGTCAAACTGTCTGTGATTCGATTCGGCTACCTGCTTCCGGCTACCTGCTTCCGGCTACCTGCTTCCGGCTACCTGCTACCAGGCGCACTCCTCCAGTGCCGACGCTTCTCTGGGGCACTCGAGCTGTGGAGCCGCGGCAGGGCGGAAGCATCTGAATATGGTCAGGTAGCCGGTAGCCGGTAGCCGGTAGCGACACGAAACGCAGAGCCAGCTGATACAGTAAAGCGTGCGTCTTATCCTCACCCTTGTAGCAACCTTCTTACTCGCGAGTCCGCTGCACGGGCAGTCGCGGGTGTTTCATCTTGGGGCTCGGGCGGCTTCGATGGGAGGGGCGTTTACGGGGGTCGCGGACGATGCCACCGCTTTTTATTGGAATCCGGCGGGCATCGCTTTTGGGCGATTTGTTTCGGCTGGTTTTTATCGTGGACGGGACGAGATGGATCGGAGCGGGCTGCCGCTCGAAGCTCGGGCGACGGGGTTGTCCCTCGGGTATACCTTCATGGGGGTCGCTTTCACTCAGTTTCGTCAGACTTCTGCGGGTGAGCGTCTCGACACGTTCGACCTTGCTGTGTCCATTCTTCAGTCGCTTCCTTTGGACGATCTCGTGATCGCGGGAAATGTGCACTATCTTCGTGGTGAAAGCTTTGGCGACGAAGGGGCGGCGGGGGTTTCGAGCGGTTCCTGGGACGTCGATTTGGGCGTCATGTACGAGCCGAACGACGTCGTGCGTGCGGGGCTCATGGTCCGGCAAATTCGCGGAGCGCGCTTCCGTACTGCCACCCTCGGCGCGACTCTCGAGCTTCCGACACTTGCCCGAGCTGGGGTGTCCTTTCGGCTGCCCCGTAACGCCCTCGTTGCCTTCGACGTGGACCTTTCGCGTCAATCTCATCAGGCTCATCAGGCTCATCAGGCGCGTCAGGCGCGTCAATCTCATCAGGCGCGAGAGGCGCATCAGGCGCGTCAGGGCGTTTTAGACGACACCTGGCGCGAGATCTCGGTCGGGTTCGAGAAATCGTTTAGGGACAAGCGTCTCTCCGTACGGGGAGGACTGCGCGCGGAAGCTGGATCGGAGCTCGGGTTTCGCCCCGCATTCTCCGTCGGCGGCGGGGCTCAAGTCTGGGTGCTCGAGCTCGAGGCAGCCTATTTTGGGTCCAGCGGGCGCCGCGGTGAGGCCTTCTGGCTCGGGGTCACTCTCGCCCGGTGAGGCCCCCCATCTCCTTGTACCCCTTGACACTATAGGGGGGTGTCAGTTACCTTTATTTATCTCAGTAATCCACTTTGAACAGAATCGCCTAGTTCGTTCCGACGTGACAGCCCGCGGAGTCCTTGGATGCCTATAAAGCTCGGCGAGCTGCTGGTGAAAGAGAACCTTTCACCCCACAGCAGCTCCAAGAAGCACTGCAGTATCAGAAACAGCACGGTGGAAAGCTCGGTTATAACCTAGTCAAACTAGGTTTCGTCAAGGACGAAGAGATCACCCAGCTCCTGTCGCGCCAATACGGCGTCCCTTCGATCAACCTAGCTCGATTCGAGATCGATCCGTCCGTCATCAAGCTTGTTCCTGCTGAAACGGCGCAGAAATACCAGATCATCCCGCTTTCGCGTGCGGGAGCGAATCTTACGATCGCGATGGTCGACCCGACCAACGTCTTCGCCATGGACGACATCAAGTTCATGACCGGCTACAACGTTGAGCCGGTGGTTGCCTCGGAAACGGCGATCATGGAGTCGATCGAGAAATATTACGGCTCCGTACACTCTCTTCAGATCAAAGAAGAGATGGACAAGCTCGTCGAGACGGACGAGTTCGGCGACGATGTGGAAGTGCTCGAGGAAGGCGACGAGATCGATCTGCAGGAGCTCGAAAGGTCGTCCGAGGAAGCCCCGGTCGTCAAGCTCTGTAACTTGATTCTGACCGACGCGCTCCGCCGGGGCGCGAGCGATATTCACATCGAGCCCTACGAAAGAGAGTTCCGCGTCCGGTTCCGCATCGACGGCGTGCTTTACGTCGTCATGAACCCGCCGATGAAGCTTCGCGACGCGATGATTTCGCGCCTAAAGATCATGGCGAAACTGGACATCTCGGAAAAGCGGCTGCCGCAGGACGGTCGTATCAAGATCCGCATGAACAATCAGGGAAAAATGCGCGAGCTTGACTATCGTGTCTCGACGCTTCCGACGTTGTGGGGCGAGAAAGTCGTGCTGCGGTTGCTCGACAAAGAGAACCTCATGCTCGACATGACCAAGCTCGGCTTCGAAGTCGAATCGCTGAAATATTTCGAAGAAGCGATCTTCAAGCCGTGGGGCATGGTTCTTGTGACGGGGCCGACGGGTAGCGGCAAGACGAATACCCTCTATTCGGCCATCAGTCAGCTGAATACGCCCGAGACCAACATCATGACGGCCGAGGATCCGGTCGAGTTCAACCTCGCCGGCGTCAATCAGGTCCAGATGAAAGAGTCCATCGGGCTCAATTTCGCCGCGGCGCGGCGCTCGTTTCTGCGACAAGACCCAAACATCGTTCTCGCGGGAGAGATTCGAGACTTCGAGACGGCGGAAATCGCGGTCAAGGCCGCGCTAACAGGTCATTTGGTCTTGTCGACGCTCCACACGAACGACGCGCCATCGATGGTCAACCGTCTGATGAACATGGGGATCGAGCCCTTCCTCGTCGCAACTTCCGTGCACCTGATCGTTGCCCAGCGTCTCGTTCGGCGCATCTGCAAAGAGTGCAAGGCCCCGATGGAAGTGCCGGCCCAGGCGCTCATCGATGCCGGCTTCACACCGGAAGATGCGAAGGGCATTCAGCCGCAGAAGGGCCGCGGTTGCGGCACCTGCAACAACACGGGCTACAAAGGGCGGGTCGGTCTCTACGAGGTCTTTCAGCTCTCGGATGAAGTTCGCCAACTCGTTCTCGAAGGCGCGTCGTCAATCGAGTTGAAACAGCGTGCCATCGAAGACGGAATGATTTCGCTCCGCTACAGCGGGCTCCGAAAGGTCAAAGACGGCCTGACGACGATGGAAGAGGTCATTCGTGAAACGGTCCTGTAGCCGCGAACCAGCTGCGATTGGAATGAGGAATCGATATGGCGGTTAGCCTCCATCAGCTCGTGAAGACGATGCTCGAAATGGGCGGGTCGGACTTGCATGTCACCAACAACTCGCCGCCGCAGATTCGCGTGGACGGCAAGTTACGGCCGTTCGATATGCCGCCTCTGACGACGGTAGAGACGAAGCAGCTCTCCTATAGCGTTCTGACCGACAATCAGAAGCACCGTTTCGAAGAGAACCTCGAGCTCGATTTTTCGTTCGGCATCAAGAAGCTCGCGCGTTTTCGCGCGAACGTCTTCATGCAGCGTGGTGCGATCGCGGCCGTCTACCGAACGATCCCCTGTGAGATCAAAGGTTTCAAAGAGCTCGGACTTCCTCCGGTTGTGGCTCAGATTTGCGAAAAGCCGCGCGGCCTCGTGCTCGTCACTGGACCGACGGGCAGCGGCAAGTCCACGACGCTCGCGGCCATGCTCGACAAGGTCAACAAAGAGCGGGCGGAGCACATCATCACCATCGAGGATCCGATTGAGTATCTCCACAATCATCAGAAGTGCTTGGTGAACCAACGGGAGATTCACTCGGATACCCACAGTTTCACGAACGCGCTTCGCGCCGCATTGCGTGAAGATCCCGACGTCGTGCTCATCGGTGAGATGCGTGACCTCGAGACTATCGAAGCCGCGCTTCGTATCGCGGAGACGGGCCATTTGACCTTCGCGACGCTCCATACGAACTCGGCGGCCCAGACGATCAACCGCATCGTTGATGTCTTCCCTGCCCATCAGCAGTCTCAGATTCGGGCCCAGCTCTCCTTTGTGCTCGAAGGCATCATGTGCCAGTCGCTCTTGCCCAGAGCGAGTGGCTCGGGCCGCGTCATGGCGATGGAGATTCTCGTCCCCAACTCCGCTATTCGGAACCTCATTCGCGAGGACAAGATCCATCAGATCTACTCGAGCATGCAGACCGGCCAGGAGAAGCACGGCATGCAGACGTTCAATCAATCGCTCGCGACGCTCTATTTCAAGAAGCAAATCTCGCTTCAGTTCGCGCTCGCGCAGTCATCGAATCCGGACGAGCTTCAGGACATGGTCAACCGTGGTACGGGCCTGAGCCAGGCGAGTCGACCGCAGGCCCCGGCCGGCGGCCGGCCGGGGATGGTGCGGCGCTGACATGGCTGAATCGCCGAAATGGAAATCGCTAATCGCTAATCGCTAATCGCTAATCGCTAATCGCTAATCACTAATCGATGCCGCGAAGCCGCGAATTGGGAAGCAGGAGGTAACAGGATGCCGGCCTATGTGTTCAAAGGCAAGACCCGCGCAGGCTCCGCGACTTCGGGAGAACGCACCGCGGATTCCAAAGATGCGGTGATCGCGATGCTTCGACGAGAACAGATTCTCGTCACGAGCGTCAAGGAGAAGGGCAAGGAGATAGCACTTCCGAAATTCGGAGGGGGCATCAGTAGCAAGGACGTCGCCATTTTCACACGACAGTTCTCGGTCATGATCGATGCGGGCTTGCCTCTCGTCCAGTGTCTCGAGATTCTCGGCACTCAGCAAGACAACCCCGGTTTCCAGAAGGTGCTCTTCTCGGTGCGGCAGGACGTTGAAGGCGGCTCGTCCCTTGCCGACGCAATGAAGAAGCACCCGAAGGTTTTCGACGATCTATTCACCAACATGATCGCAGCCGGTGAGGCCGGCGGTATCTTGGATACGATTCTGAAGCGCCTTTCGATCTATATCGAAAAGTCCGTCAAGCTGAAATCGCAGGTCAAGTCGGCGATGGTCTATCCGATTGCCGTCGTCTCCATCGCGGGTCTCGTCGTCGGTGTCATCCTGTGGAAAGTCATCCCGACCTTCGCCGCCTTGTTCGCGGGACTCGGTGCGCAGTTGCCGCTTCCGACGCGGATCGTAATCGGGCTTTCGAACTGGGTCGTGCGGTTAATGGTTCCGGGTATCCTAGCGGGGTTCGGAGCGAGTTACGGGCTCAAGTGTTACCACGAAACTCATAGAGGTCGGCGCGTGATCGATGGGATTGTTCTCAAGATGCCGATCCTCGGGATGATCCTGCGGAAGATCGCGGTCGCGCGCTTTTGTCGTACCCTCGCGACGCTCATCTCGAGTGGTGTTCCCATTCTGGACGGGCTCGAAATCACGGCGCGGACGTCAGGAAACGCGATCGTCGAGGACGCGATCATGGAGACGCGAAAAAGCGTCGAAGGCGGTCAATCCCTTGCCGGGCCGCTCAAGCAAACCGACGTTTTCCCACCGATGGTCGTTCAGATGATCGGCGTCGGTGAGCAGACCGGCGCTCTCGACAACATGCTCTCCAAGATCGCGGATTTCTACGAAGATGAAGTCGACACCGCCGTGGCCAACTTGATGACCCTGATGGAGCCGGTTCTGATTCTTTTTCTCGGAACCGTGGTCGGCGGAATTGTCATCTCGATGTACTTGCCCATCTTCAGCCTGATCAACAGTCTATAGGCTGAGCTGAGGGCCCGGGCTCCAGGAAGGGTGGCTTACGCTCGCGCGCGCTACCATGCCTTCGCCGCGGGAGGACGGACCGAAAACCGCCTGAACCATGAACTCCCAGAAGACGGCGAAAGCGGCACGAACCATCGCCGACACGGCGCTCGTGTGGATGATGTTCCTGCGCGTCGTTGTCGTGACGGCGCTCATGGGCTCGGCGGTCATCGCGGAAGTCATCCGCAGACATCGGGAAGCGTCGGACCCGCTCTACTCGCTCATCGCGCTCACCTACCTGCTCACGCTCGTCTACGCGCTCGCGTGGCCCTTCACCGCGAATTATCGGAAGCAGCTCGCCTACGTTCAGATCCTGGGCGATCTGCTCATTGTGACGGGAATCGTATACTCGACGGGCGGCACCGACAGCAATTTCTCCTCGCTTTACTTCATCGTCATCATTGCCGCGAGTATCATCTTTTTTCGCCGAGGCGGTTTCGTGGCGGCGAGCGCGGGCTCGGTGCTTTATGGCTCACTCATTCAGGGGATCTATCTCGGCGCCATTCCGCCATACGCGCCCGGCACTACATCCCCCGTCGTCATGCCCTCTCAGGTCGTGGCCTACACGATCTTCTTGAACGTCTTCGGTTTTTATGCGGTCGCGTTTCTCACGAGCTATCTTTCCGAGAATCTTCGTCCCACCGGTCGGAAACTGGAAGAGGTTCCGATTTCCTCGCGGATCTCCAGGTATTCAACCAGACGATCATCGACTCCATCACGTCGGGACTCATGACGACGGGTTTCGACGGCAAGATCAATTTCTTCAACGATGCTGCCAGCGCGATCTTCGCGCGCAGCCCGGAGGAGGCGGTGGGCAAGAACGTAACGGAGTTGTTGGCGGAGGAGGACGATTTTCTCGATCGGGCAAAAGAAAATCTCGGCGACGGGCGACGTTTCCTTCGCCTCGAAGGCGCTTATCTCAATGCTCGAGGCGACGAAATCTATCTCGGCATGAGCCTCTCCTACTTGCTCTACGAGGGTGAAACCTTGAGCGGCTTCCTCTTTACGTTCCAGGATCTGACGGAGATCAGGCGTCTCGAGCGCGAGGTCCGGTTGAAGGAGAACCTCGCCACCATGGGCGAGATGGCCGCCGGGATGGCGCATGAGATTCGTAACCCGCTGGCCTCGATCAGCGGCTCGGTGCAGGTTCTCCGGGAGGCGGACTCTCTCAACGCACAGCAGAAGCGCTTGATGGCAATCATCGTGCGAGAGTCGGAACGGCTGTCGGGAACGCTCACGGAGTTTCTCGCCTATGCGCGTCCGCCGCGTTTCGAGCCTGGACTCATCGATTTGTGCGCTGTCGTTGAAGAGACGGCCTCACTGCTCGAGCACAGCTCCGAAGTCCTACCGGAGCACGAGATCTTGGTCGAGACCCCGCCCGAGCCTCTACAAGTCTTTGCCGATCCGAACCAGATGAAGCAGATCACGTGGAATCTTGCGCGCAACGCTCTCCAAGCCATGCCGCACGGTGGCCGGCTCGTTATGTCGCTTTCGCGAAACCGGTCAAGTGAAATCGTCATGAGCTTCCGCGACGAGGGCGTCGGGATGACGGATGGCGAAGTGCATAAAGTGTTTCAACCGTTCTCGGGGAGCTTCGAGAGAGGGAGCGGCATCGGCCTCGCGATCGCCTACCGGATCGTCAAGGACTACAATGGTTTCATACAAGTCGACACTGTTGCTTCGAAAGGCACCGAGATTTCCGTGCGCTTTCCAATGGATCGGAGGACCATCGGTTGAGCCGCATTCTTGTCGTTGATGACGAAGAGTCCATGCGCCAGCTTCTCGAGATAGCACTTGGGAAAGACGGGCATCGCATCACCTTGGCCGATTCTGGCAAGGCGGCGACGAAGCTCATCGATCAGAATTCGTTCGACCTCGTGATCTCCGACATCAAAATGCCCGACATGAGCGGAGTCGAAGTTCTGCGTCACGTGAAGGAGACGGAGCCGGGCACGCCGGTCATCATGGTGACTGCTTATGCGTCGGCGGAAACTGCGGTCGAGGCCCTTCGCCTCGGGGCTTACGACTACCTCACCAAGCCGTTCAAAGTCGACGAGCTCAAGGCCAATTACCGTTTGAACGTCATCCCGATCTCCTTGCCACCGCTCCGCGAGCGCCGTGACGATATCCCGCTTCTCGCCGAGCACTTTCTCGCGAAGGCCTGCAAATCGATGGGCAGGAACATCCACAAGATCTCCGATCAGGCCATCGAGCTAATGACGCGATACGATTGGCCCGGCAATGTCCGCGAGCTCGAAAACGTCATCGAGCGCGGTGTGGCGCTCGAGACGACGAGCGTCATCCTACCCGAGCGGCTGCCCGAGAAGGTTAGAACCTTTGGTGACGCTCCGGCCGACGTGCCCGAGGATGCTGGATCCGACGTGCTGCCGGAGGAGGGTGTCGATTTCAACGAGCGTGTCGCGACGATGGAGAGGCAACTCTTGTCCACCGCCATGTCGCGTTCGGACGGCGTCCAGACCAAAGCGGCCAAGCTACTCCACATGAACTTACGTTCGTTCCGCTACCTGCTGAAAAAATACAACCTACGCTGATACGGTGACAGAGCTCGAAGTACCGGTCTGGCTACTCCCCACTTTCGCAGGACTCTTTGGGCTCGTCTGGGGGAGCTTTTTGAACGTCGTGATCTATCGGCTTCCCTTGGGGGAGTCGCTCGTGACGCCTCGCTCGCGATGTCCTTCGTGCTGCAAGCTCGTCGCGTCCTACGACAACATTCCCGTCGTGAGCTATCTCTTGCTTCGTGGACGCTGTCGTCATTGTAGAGTTTCGATCTCGATACGCTATCCCGGGGTAGAGCTCGCTACATCCGCCGCGTCGTTACTCTCGTTCATGAGACACGGGCCGAGCCTCGAATATCTCGTCGAGCTCGCCTTCGTCGCCGCGATGATCGCGCTCATTTTCATCGACTTCGATCACCAAATTCTCCCCGACAGCATTACACTTTCCGGCGTCGTTATGGGGCTCGCGCTTGCGTGGCCTCGCGCGACGATCACTTTCATCGATGCGCTGAAAGGGGCCGCGCTCGGGGCTTCCGTTTTGTTCCTTGTCTCCGAGGCTTACTTCCTCCTCAAGAAAGTCGAGGGAATGGGGTTCGGTGACGTCAAGATGATGGGGATGGTCGGCGCCTTCGTCGCGTGGAAAGGTGTGCTGCTGACGTTGTTCCTCGGCTCACTCGTCGGCTCCATCGTAGGCGTCATCGTCATTCAAAGAAGCGGCGGGGACATGAAAACGAAGCTTCCGTTCGGCACGTTTCTCGGCATGGGCGCAATCGTGACGATGTATGTCGGTGAGCGCGTGATCGAGTGGTATTCCGGAATGTTCTGAGCCAGGAGACTAGAAACGAGCTCAATGTTCTCGCGCGAAGCACGCATTCGGCTCTTCCTCGCCCTTTTGATCCTCGTCCTCGTGCTCACGAATAGCCAAAGCCTCCAAGTTTCCTATCAATCCCGAGCCGTTCTCACCGAGCTATTCGAGTTGCGCTCGCGCGAGACGGCGCTTCGCATCGTCTCCGATATAGGTAACGGCCGCGACGAAGACGTCGGTGTTCTCGCGGCGCGGCTCGAGAATTTAGCCCAACACCGCGAGCTGCTCTCCATTTGCATGCTCGACTGGAGCGGCCGGCTCGTTACTGGGGGAGCCTGCAGCCCCCCCGAGAGCGGCGAGCTCGAACGTCTCACGCGCGTAGGCTTTGACGAGCTTCGTGAAAACGACTGGACGATGAGCGACGTGGCTCCCGCCTACGATGTCGACCGCGCGCGCGCCTTCGCCTATTTGGCGCTTCCCAATATGCTTCAGCGCGACGCTGTTCGCGCCATCTTACGGATCGAAGTGCCGGCTACACGCCTTGCCGAGGCGAACCGCCGATTTCGAACGACACTCGTCTATCAAGTTTCCGCTCTGAGCCTGGTGCTTCTCTCCATCGTGCTGTTTCTGAACAGCCTGCTCGCGCCCCAGCGTCGGCTCGTCGCGGAAGCCCGATCCGTGGCGAGCGAGCTCCCCGAAGCCGGGATCGATGAGACTGACGAAAGTGAATTTCTTTTGACGACGTTTCAGGAGGTCGTCGCGCGCTTGAAGGAAAAGGAGCGGGAGCTCTCGGCTCTGCATCAGCTCGAGAAGGCACGCGCCGACGAGACGGAAGCGCTCGCGAGCGACATCATCCGCAGCATGACGACAGGTCTCGTGAGCCTCGACCCCTCGGGAACAGTGGTGTTGGTCAATCCGGCGGCGGAGCACATCTTCGGCCTCGAAGCGGCAAAGGTGCTGAAGCTCCCTTTTGCCGAAGTCTTTCCGGGGCTCGGCCGCCGTCTACCCTATGTCGTTCCGCGATGGATGGCGACGATGCCTCCCGTCAGTCTCTGATAGCTCGGATCGCCAAAACCCGCGTCGCGCATCAAATCGACCAGCGTATCGGGATCGGGGAAGCCCATGATCGATTCGGCGAGGTAGCGATAAGCCTCGCCTCTTCGGCTCAGCAGGTTTCCGAGCTGCGGCAGCAGAGTCTTCAAATAGAACCGGTAGGGTTTCTGTAGCCAGCCCTCGGGATGCGAGAACTCGAGGATGGCGAGCGTGCCGCCGGGCACGAGGACGCGGTGGATCTCTCGAAGGCCGGCCGGCATATCGGCCAGGTTACGCACCCCGAAAGCGACGGTCGTGGCGTCGAACACCCCATCGGAAAAGGGAAGCGAGAGGGCGTCCGCGGCTGCCACCCGGATCGGCACGTCGCGCGCGCGAGATTTGTCGCGGGCGCGCGTCAACATGTTCCACGTGAAGTCACAGGCGATAGGGCGCGCTAGTCGCGCCATCTCGAGGGCGAGGTCGCCGGTACCGCAACAAAGATCCAAAACACGCTGATCGCGCTCGAGCTCGAGAGCTAGAACGACCGCCCGGCGCCAGGAGCGATCGATGCCGAGGCTGAGCACGTGGTTTAGAAGGTCGTAGCGCGGCGCCACACCCTCGAACATCCGGCGCACTGCAGAAGCTTCAGGTATCAGCGTTCCACACCGAGGCTCGACAAGACCCACGCGATTTCGCTCATTGGAAAATTCTCCACGATCTCCACCCGCCCGAGCGCCACCGGCAAAATGAAACGGAGCCCCTCTTTGCTGCGCTTCTTGTCCTTTCGGACCGCGGCGAGAACGCGCCGGCTGGAGAGTCTCCCGAGAGGTGGGAGCGGCCCGACCTTACGAACCGCCGAGCTCAGCCGCCGCGCCAGCGCGGTCGGGATCGCGGCGCGCCGCTCCGCGAGAGCAATGGCTCCGAGCATGCCCCATCCGACAGCTTCGCCGTGACGAAGCCCTTTATAGCTCGATGCTGCTTCCAGTCCATGGCCGATCGTGTGCCCGAAATTCAATATTCGACGACGCCCGTGCTCGTGCTCGTCCTCTCGGACGACGTCGAGCTTCGTACGAACACCATCGCCAATCGAGAGCGCGAGCGTTTCCGATCCGATAGAAAGCGCCTCCGTCTCCATACGCTTCAGCAATTTGGGCGCGGCGATGAATCCGTATTTGATGAGCTCGTAGAAACCGGATGCCAGATCGCGTGGCGGGAGCGTTGCGAGAAGCGTTGGGTCGATCCAGACGGCGCTCGGTCGATAGATCGACCCGATGAGATTTTTTCCGAGACGATGGTTGACGCCGACTTTGCCTCCAATCGAGCTGTCGATCTGTGCGAGGAGCGTCGTTGGAAGTTGCGCGAAGGGGATGCCGCGCAAGTACGTCGCCGCGACGAAGCCTGCCGTATCGCCCACGGTGCCGCCGCCGAAAGCGAGCAGTGCATCGTCGCGCGTGAACCCGTGGCGGAGGAGCCCGTCGTAGAGGCGCTCGACGGTCACGAGGCTCTTCTTTTCCTCGCCCGCTGGCATCGAAAGCGTTACGTGGGCGATTCCGGCGCGCGCGAGGCTCGCCTCGAGACGAGCCCCATGTAACCGTCGCACCCGCACCTGGGTGACGACCGCGACGCGTCGACCTGGCCAGAGCTGCTCGAGAGCGTGCCCGATGTCGTCCATGTGGTTGTTCGCGAGAACCACCGGATACGGATCGCCGGGCCGATGTAGCCGGCGCCGTGTCGTTCTGCTCATCCTGCTCACCCCGCTCACCAATGAATCGGGAGCTTATCAAAAACTTCCAAACGTCAGTGGATCCACCCAGGGAAGGCTCCGGCTTTGCGCGCGCGCTCACGAAATTCGAGGTCTAGCTTGTCGCGTTCCTCGCGGAGGCTTTCGAGCGATTCCTTGATGAGCGTGATGGTGGGATCGTCGTGCCGCCATCCCTTCCGCTGCGCAACGAGCTCCCGCTCGGCCAGCCGTGATTGCAGCTTGCGAATGCGTGCCTCGAGCCGGGCTAACTCGCGATCGTGATGCATTTTCTGTTGTCGCCAAAAGGCCTCCTCTTTGGCGATATCCCGCTGGGATGGCGGAGGAGCCACGCGCGCGCCGAGCTTTGCCGGTCGTCGTTGCCACGCGTAGCTTTCCAAATTCGCCTCGGTGAAGCTCCTTCTGCCGCGCTCGCTCGCCGGAAGCGCGTCGCGGCGCGCGCGCTCCTTCTGGGCGATGCGCTCCAGGTCGCGAGCGAGGACCGCTGCCGACAACGCCCCGATACAACCGATACAAACGACGAGAACCAATACTTTCATCAGGAGTCTCCTTTTCGAAAACGTTCTTTAGCTCTCTAGACGACAAACGTTGCGCTCGACCTCCCTGTCCGTTTGGAAATCGTTGAGCCCCGCGCTGTGCTACTGTCTCTTGCCGTGAAGTCCCATTCTCCGACCCGAGAACGTGGCGACGGGCCCGACGTCATGGCGGATTACCGCGCGCGCATGGTCGACGAGCATCTCGTGCGGCGCGGCATTCAGGACCCGCGTGTTCTCGACGTGATGCGCCGTGTCGAGAGGCATCGATTCGTACCCGAGGCGCGCTCTCACATCGCCTATGGTGACTTTCCCGTGGCGATCGGAGGGGGACAAACGCTCTCGCAGCCCTATATCGTGGCCGTTATGACCGAAGCCCTGGAGCTCGACGGCGGCGAGAAGGTGCTCGAGATCGGTACGGGCTCGGGCTATCAGACGGCCGTGCTTGCTGCACTCGCGAACACCGTCTACACGGTGGAGATACAACCCGAGCTTGCGAGCTCTGCCAGAGCACGTCTCGAAGCAATGGGCCTCGAGAATCTCTACTTCAAGGTCGGAGACGGAAAAGTTGGCTGGACCGATGAGGATGACGCGCCGTTCGACGCCATTCTTTGTGCGGCGGCGCCGCGGCTAGTGCCCGACGAGCTGCGGGCGCAGCTCGCGCCCTCCGGGCGTCTCGTGATCCCGATCGGAGGGACCGAAGAGCAGCAGCTCGAGCTTCATATCCGTGACGCGGCATCTGGCCCGGGTTTCCGTGTCCGGAGCCTCGGCGGCGTCCGCTTCGTACCGCTGGTCTAGGCTCTAAGCGCTCAGAAACGAGGATCTTGTTCACACTTTCGAACTTCGTCCAAGCGCAGCCTGCGGCCGCAACCAAAGGGATGGCCACAGAGGCACAGCGCGGCGGAGCCGCAACCAAATTGGAGGACGGCTCCGCCGCGAGCGGTCAGCGGTCAGTATTCAGCGGTCAGCTCGTGGTGCTCGGCGCTTCGCGCCTCGGTCCCATTCTCAGTGTGCGCCGTCCCAATTCTTCGCCGCGGTGCCTCTTCTAACTGATTTACCCTCTTGCGGATCCGGCCGCAGCCGCTCAAATTCTTGCAAGAAATAGAAGCTTTTTCGGGTTAGTAGTACAGAGAAAGCGAGAGCGAGAGAAGAGCACTCGGCGGGCTCTGTTGATGCCTCTGTGTTCGACGCTGCTAGCAGCGTCATCCCGGCGGACGATGACGTCGTGAGCTCCCTGGAAGATCTCGTCGCGCGCATCGGAAACGGTAAGTGTTTTCGAAACTCTGTACTACTAACCCTGAAAAGCTTGTTTTGAGAAGAAGAAAAATCATGCGGCAGCAGCGTGGAGTTTATCGAGGGAGAGAGAGTTTGCAGTAAGTAATGCGGAGCAAAGTTGCTGACCGCGCTTTGTGAGTCTGTAGCGAAAAGTTTTGGGAACTTTTTGACAAGACGGTGGGCTCGGAGGATACGAATGAGCCGGGTGACGCGTCCGCTTAGCCGCCTGGTTTCGAGAGGGTCGTCCGAAGTCTTGGGAAAGAGCAAGGCACGGAGTTCCCTGTTGCGAAAGCCTCGCAGATGAAACTCTCCACGGGAAATAGCGGCGAGGAGTCGGGCGTCCAGAGCGTCCCAAGGGCGAAGAGCTCGGAGGGTGGAGCCATTCCATTGAGTTTTTTGACTGACGCGAGCGAGGAGTCGACCGAGTGGGGTTGAGGTATCACAAGCGGCGAGAGCGTCGAGGTAGCGCTCATTGGAGTCCTGGGAGAGCTGGGCACGGCGATGCAGGTCTGCGATGCCACGACGGAGCGGACGCCACTCGAGAGGGCCGTTGGGGTCGCCTTCCTTTGGCCGGTAGCAGCGCATACCCTCGGCACGCTGGATGGTTGTCTCCACACGGAGCACGGAACCTTGTTTGTCGTAGAGTTTGACGGAATTGAGGTCGAGGGCATGTTTGATACGCAGACCCTCGGGCCGGTCGCGAAATCGGCTGACGACTTCCCCTGAAAAGTCGGTTCGAATCCGTTTTCCGAGAAAGCGCATCACGTCGGGGCTCGAAAAGTTTGTGATCGCATGATGTACAAGAGCGGGATAGATCTCCGCGAGGCTAGAGCTGTTACGAAACGTGACGTCGGTGGCCCATTCGCTGCTGTAGACACTCCAGTAGTAGTCGAGGCCACTCGGCGGGAATAATTTGTCTTGCAATGGATTGACGAATCGACTCAGGCGATTCAGGATGTGAGGCCAGTTGGTTTTGAGCTGCTCATCGAGAAGCTGCTGTGCCGCGTGGGCATCCTCAACCCAGGTAAAGCAGTTTTCCCGGCGCCGATATTGAATGCCAGCCTTATCCATCTCAACGGCGAGCCATTCACGGCCGTTGACGTAGACCTGAACATTGAATGGAAACCAGCTTTGGATACGGGCATGCATGAAACCAAAAATAGGGTCCATGCAGTAGTGGTAAAAGTTTAGGCACTTTCTGAGGGATTGCACGAGCTCCAACCGCTTCTTCTGGCGGTTGCGACGTATGCTGAAGGTGATACAAGGTTCCACGCAGCTCAGCACTGCGATGAGACCACTGCGGACATTGTCTTGTTGTGCAATCTCGCGTGCGATGGCCTCCTTGTTCTTACGGGAAGACTCCAGATAGACGACCGGACGCTCGAGTCGCTCCGCCTGCTGATACAAGGCCTGCTTGAGCTCGGAGGTACGCTGCAGTGCGAACTCCGCGAACTCCTTCAGAAGGATTTTCTGGTAGGAAAGGTACTTACCCATGCCGTCCGTATAAGAAATGTGGCGTAGGGTTCCGCGGAACACCAACCGGTCGAATCCGCTCAGCACCCCTGTGATTCGATCCTCGTGACGTGATAAAAACTGTTTCACGGCGTCCTCCAGCGTGGGAAAGGGTTGTCGTGACATCTTCCTACTCTGGATGTGGCGCCGTGTCTACTTCACGCCCAGATTGTGCATCGAGCCCGCGTTGGGCTGACGTGGTGAGCGAGCCGACAGCGAAGAGTCAGGATGAAAGACTTTCGAGATCTAAAGGTTTGGGAGAAGGCCCATCAGCTAGTCAAGGGTTTGTACCAGGCCACCGGCCACTTCCCAACCGAAGAGAAGTTCGGCTTGACGGCTCAGATGCGCCGAGCGGCGGTTTCCATCCCGCGAATATTGCTGAGGGCTGTGGACGCGGTTCAGACCGGGATATGGCCCGCTTTCTTCAAATGAGTATGGGCTCAGCAAGCGAGCTCGAATACGAACTGCTCCTTGCCCACGAGCTCGGGTTGCTCGATAGCCAAAGTCTTCAGGAGCTTGCCGAGCGAACCACCGAGGTCAAGCGTATGCTCGCCTCTCTCATCCGGAGGCTCGAATCCGGAGCTGACCGCTGAATGCTGACCGCTGACCGCTCGCGGCGGAGCCGTCCTCCAATTTGGTTGCGGCTCCGCCGCGCTGTGTCTCTGTGGCCATTCTTAAGGCGCTTCATGCACACGATCTGAGGAGCGGCCGAGCTTTCAGGTTGACTGGCTAGCCTTAGCTATCTGGGTGTTGGCGATCGCGTCCGAACATCCACGCGATGCCAATCGAGAGTACGTAGAGAGCGATCATCGGAAACGCGAGGAGCATCTGGGTCACAACGTCCGGGGGCGTGACGATGGCAGCGGTGATGAAGATCGTCAAAACGGCATATTTGAAGTTGCGCCACAGAAAGCCCGGGGTGGTCAAACCGATACGGGCGAGGAGGAACACGACGGTCGGGATTTGAAACACGAAGCCGGTACCGAGGATCACGCGGCTATAGAAGCCGAACACTAGGGACACGGTCGGTTTGACAGCAATCATCTCTTGGCTACCGAACGTCGTCAGAAAAGTCACCGCCGTGGGAAAGACGATGTAGTGGCTGAACGAAGCTCCGAGCAGGAAGAAAAAGGTGCCAAAGAAGATGAAGGGAACGGCGTACTTTTTCTCCGACGCATAGAGCCCCGGGGAGATGAAAAGCCACACTTGGGTCAGCCAGGCGGGCGACGCGAAGAAAATGGCGACGAAGAACGACATCTTCAGATGCAGCAAGAAAATCTCGGGCACGCTGGTCGCAATAAGCTCGCCGCCTTCGGGTAGGGCCATCGTCATGGGCCCCATGAGGAACTCGAAGATCTCAGTCGAGAACGTGAAGCAGAGGACGAAGGCGACGGCGAGGCTTATGATGGCGAAAATGATACGACGGCGAAGCTCGTCGAGATGGTCCAGAAAGGACATCTTCTCCGGAGACGTGTCCTCCGGAGGCGGTAGCGCAGCGGTCTGGGCCACTAAACCTTCGTTTCGTGGGGCTCTTTGGCTTCGTCGCTATCCACGGCATCTACCGCTGATTCGACATCGAGGTCGATCTCTGTCACCTTCTTGACGGCTTCTTTCGCTTCCTGCTGAAGCGTCTCGATCGGCTCCATGATCTCCTTGCGCGTCTCCTCGACGCGGATCTCTTGCTCCAAGGTGCTCCTTAGCTCGTTGCTCGCCCGTTTGAACTCGGCGATGCTCCGTCCGAGCGATTTTCCGAGCTGGGGGAGCTTCCTAGGGCCGAACACGATCAAGGCGATCACGAAGATGATGATGAGCTCTTGCATCCCGATAGGGCCTAGCATGGCAAATCCTCCTGACGCCTGTTCGCGTTTATTATAAGACGAAGCCCCGCGGACCACCAATCGCTGAAAAGCCCCACAGATTTTACTTGAGATCGGCCGTCTGCTAGGATGGGTCGGGGTGGAGACTATCGCTAAAACTCTCCTCACTCGAGGCGGTTGTACATGAAGAGATCTGCTATAGCCGTGGTTGTTTCCCTCGTCATCGCGGGCGCTACCATTGGTGGACTGTTTGGAAGCCGGGCACAGGCAAAATCGGACCGTTATTCAGAGTTCCTGCGACGTTACACGCAAGTGCTGCGTCTCGTGGAAGAGGAATACGTTACCGAGGTCGACCCGAAAGACCTGGTCCACGCTTCGATCCGCGGCATGCTTCGTACGCTCGATCCGCACTCGAATTTTCTCCCGAAACAAGAGTACACCCAGCTTCAGGAGCGCCAGCACGGCAGCTATCACGGGCTCGGGATCTCAGTTCAGATGCGCGAGGGGAACCTGACGGTCATCTCGCCTTTCGAAGGAACCCCCGCCTACCGGCTCGGCATCCGCTCCGGCGACATCATCTCCAGAATCGAAGGTGAGCTGACGCACGGCGTCGAGCTCGACGCGGCGGTCAAGAAGCTACGCGGGCCCAAAGGCAGCGAGGTCACGATTTCGATCACCCGCGCCGGGTACGACCAGCCGCTCGACTTCACCATCGTCCGGGACAAGATCGACCTCCGCAGTGTTCCCTACGCGTTCATGCTCGATGCCGATACCGGTTATCTGCGCATCTCCGATTTTACGGAAACGACCGAGGACGAGCTCCATGAAAATCTCGTCAAGCTTCAGATGGAAGGCGCGACTGAGCTCGTGCTCGACCTGCGCGACAACCCAGGCGGGTTGCTGGATCAAGCCGTTGCCGTCTCAAACAAGTTTCTCGAGAAGGGCTCGCTCATCGTGTACACGCGCGGGCGCACCGACGGCTCGGATTACGACTATCACGCGAATCGCGCGAGCTCCCACAGCCAGATGCCGCTCGTCGTGCTCGTTTCGAGGGGGAGCGCCTCGGCGTCCGAAATCGTCTCCGGCGCTATTCAGGACCACGACCGCGGGCTGATCGTCGGCGAGACCACGTTCGGCAAAGGCCTTGTGCAGTCGATTTATCACATCAGCGAAGGCAACGGCCTCGCACTCACGACGGCGCAATATTTCACACCGAGCGGGCGGAATATTCAGCGCGATTATTCTTCGGGCTCGTTCGATGACTACTATTACACCGCTCGCTCCGACAAATCGGAGCCTCCGAGCGGCGAAGTGAAACATACGGATGCTGGCCGCAAGGTCTATGGCGGCGGCGGGATCAACCCCGACCTTCAAGTGACTTACCCGCGGCTTCCCAAGCCGATTTTGGCCCTCAACAGCAGGAACGCTTTTTTCAAATACAGCACCCACTTTGCCGCCGAGGATGATCGGCGGCATCTGGACGGAGCGGGCATTCAGCCGAAGGAGATTCGGACGGCGCGCCCGAAGGATATCCGGCTCATCGACAAGCGTTTCCGTGTTGACGATGAAGTCCTCGAGGACTTTATCGCGTTTCTTGATGAAGAGGGTGTGAGCTACTCCAAGGAAGAGCTTCTGGAACACCGCGATCGGCTCGCTATCCGTATCGAGGTTGCGATCTTCAATGCGATTTGGGGAGCGGAAGCGGCCCAGCGCGTAGCCGTCCGGTACGATCCCCAGGTCCTAGCGGGCGTCAACGCGATGACTCAGGCCGCGGAGCTTCTGCTCGATCCAGTTGCTTACGCGAAACGAACCAACGAGGCCACCGATGAGCTAGATAGCGCCGGCTCCGCCGAGGAAAAACGCGTTCTGAACCAGCCCAAGCCTCAATAAGACCCTGCGTTCACAAGGGCTCCGTCGCGCCAGGAACACTAGATCCTGGGGTGGGCTTTCTGTTAACATACAACCCGTTGCGATTCCATCCAGACGCATTTTTTACCTTGACTGCCTTGATTGGAGGTTCATATATGGGACCGACACGTTTGGTCGTCCTCGCCATGGTGGTATCGGGTTGTTTTGCCAGCCTTCCGCTGCCGCTCGTAGCACAGGACACATTTCAGGACGAGATAGCGAATCTAAGAAGCCCCAATGTGGGCACGCGCGTAAAAGCCGCGAAAGCGCTCGGCAAGTCGGGGCGCTTGGAAGGGATTCCTGCGCTGACACAAGCCATGCGGGACCCGGAGCTCAAAGTCCGGCGCGCCACCGTCGAGGCTCTGCGCGCTTTCACGTCGTCGGAGACGATCGACGGCCTCCTCATCGGGCTTCAGGATGAGGACCGGAGGGTCCGTCGCGAAGCTCTCACCGCCGCGCTCGAGATTTACGTGGGCGCCGGCAACGCGGGCATGGGGAGTCCGCTGAGTTGGATCCTCGGGGATCAGAAACGCACGCCCGAGCTCAAGGGCCTCATCCCCACCGATCTCCGCGTTGTCAATGCCGTGGAGCTCCGACTTCAAGACGAAGAGCCGAATGTGCGCCGCCAAGCGGCCTATACACTTGGAGTTTTGGGCGCGGAAGGGTCGGCGCGGGCCCTCAAGAGCTCGCTCTATGACGGAAACAAGAAGGTCCGCCTCGAATCTGTCACGGCGCTCGCGAAAATTGGCACGGATGAAGCGGCAGAAGCCGTCCGCGGCGCGTTGAACGACGCGGACAAAACGCTCGCGGGCGCGGTCATCGATGCTCTCGGCAAGATGCAGTACCAAGAAGCGGCGCTAGAGCTGATCGCGATTTACGACGCCAACGTCAACAAGCTCGGCGATCGCGCCTTGGCTGCGCTCGCCCACATGGGCGCGCCCGAAGCGCGAGGTGTGTTCTACTATCAGATGACGAGCAAGAATCTCGACCAGCGCCGATGGGCTGTCGAGGGGCTCGGCCGTTTGGGCGATCGCGGGATAACATCGGGTTTGGTGAAGGACTTCCTGCGGGAGCCCGATCCGACGGTCCAGTTGGCTTATTGTTTCGCACTCGTCGAGCTCGGCAGGCTGGAGTTCATCGACCGCGTCGCGCTCGATCTCGGTAACCGAAAGCGGCATGAGCAGGCTTATGAATACGCGGTCGAGCTCGGCAGTGGTGTTTTGGGCGAGCTCGTTCGCTATCTGTCCGATCCTGTCCCAGCAGTGAGGAGAGAGATGGCTCGAGTACTCATGGAAATTGGAGACCCAGCGGCGATACCTTACCTGGAGCCTCTGCTTGGCGATCCGAACGGCAAAGTAGCGGATATTGCAAACCGCGCCATCGCGCGGCTCAAACACGGGAGGCTGTCGGCGTCCGCAGCGACCATTCCCTGAATTAGCGCAAAAACAGCGGAAGCGAGCCCAAGGGCCTTTAGAAGAGGAGGCTTTCACCCATGCGCAGGTTGACACCGTCGCTCATTACTACATTGCTCGCGGTCGGGCTTTGCGGCCACGGCTGCGATCGGGTCAAGGAGCTCAAGGATAGCCTTCTAGGAGAATCTACCGCCGTAAGCGACGTCAACCCCGCGCTCGTAGAGATCGAGGACCTCTACGCGTCCGGCCAGTACGACCAGACCCTGCGCAAGATCGACGAGGTCACGTCGGCGGACCCCAACCTGACCGAAGCGCATTACTACCGCGGCCTGTGCTATTTGGCGCTCGCGGGAGCCCCGGACGTGGAAGGGCCGCTGTCGCCGGAAGAAGAGAAGAGCCTCGAAGCCTTCCGGCGCGCCTTGTCCTTGAACCCGCGACACGCGCCCTCCAATATCGGTATCGGGGACCTCTACATCCGTCGGATGCCAACGAGGCTTCGTCGCTCGGACACCGACGACCCCGAAGGTCCGTTCGTCATGGCCCGTGATGCCTACGAACAGGCGGTGGCTATCGACCCGAAGCATCCGCAGGCCCAACTCCGCTACGGCGAGTTCCTCAAGCGGACGGGCGAGCTCGAACGGGCGGAGCAGGCGCTCAAAGCTGCCGTCGAAGCCGCCGCGACCGTTCCCGAGATAGCGCCCGACTACTACCTGGCCTATGGGGGTTTTCTCGCGGGCCCCGCCGACCGCCAGGACGAAGCTCTCGACCAATTCGAGCTCGCGCAGATGTTTCGTGCCGATGACCTCAGTATCCAACAAGAGATCGCAATGGTGCACGCTCAAGTTGGTCTGCGCCATTTGGAGAAGCAGGAATACATGTTGGCGGAGGGCGCGCTCACGAAGGCGTGGAACATGTTTCCGGATCAGAGCGTTCGGGAAGCGCAGGAGACCTCCGAAGCGCTGGCGCAACTCCGTACGATCCGCCGCCGCTGACGCCGCTGACATAGTGTGCGCGTGGCGTCGTTCACATCTTCGGTGGTAGAGTATAGTATGATATAGGATTACTAGGATCGCGTGTTGCGGCTTGGCTTTTGGCCGCCAGGATCGGAGCCGACAGATGGAAACGAGAGCGCGGGTGATTTTGAAGGCGGTAGGGTTGGTCCAAGGGTTGGTCTTGGTGGTGCTCCTTGTAGCGATTCCCATTGCGGCGGATACGCCGGACCGCGACGAATCGTGGCGCGAGGTCGCTTCCGATGGGAAGTCGGTCGTGTTCGGCCGCTTCGTGGGGAAGTTCAATAGCATCGAATTTCGATCGCGGCGCATCCGGCTTCGGGAAGTGTCCACCGGCAAGAACGAAACCCTCGAGATCGACGACGCGCTCGGCTTTATTGCCGAGACCATCAAACCCGGTCTCTACGACGTGCTCGGTTTCGAAGCCGTTTACTACCCCCAAGTTTGGCCAGCGAGGCCCGGGAAGTACCGTCCTCTACGACAGCGCTATGGGCTCAGTCCGAAGAGCGGGGACGCGCAAGCCGCCTTCATCCACATCCCCGAGGATCGTCCGGTCTATATCGGGACGATCAAAGCATCCAACGAGCTGGATGGTGTCGTCTATCGCGGGCATCAATTGCGCGTGCTCGATGAATATGATGAAGCCTTCGATCGGCTCGAGAGCTTCTACCCCGCTTTGACCGCGAGCCTCGACCGCGACGGTATCGTGCCCGCTCGCCATTTCATGCTCAAACCGACGCGACAGCGCGAGCCGCTCGAGCGAGTGGTGGGCCTCGATGACCCCATCCGCCAGGCACGTGACTACATTGCCGACGGCAAGTATCGGCAAGCGATCAGCTGGCTCGAAACCTTCATGCCCGCATCGGATGACGAGCGAGCGGAATCGAAGCTTCTCGTCGGCGAAGCGATGCTCGGTGACGGCGAATATCCGGAAGCGATTGAAGAACTTGGTGAAGTGCTTCTCATCGATCCAGAGGAAACGCGCGCCCTGCGTCTTCTGGCGCGCGCCCACGCGCTCGACGGACACCTCGAAGATGCTCGGGATCTGTACACGGCCCTCACCGAGGCCATTCCGGATGATGCCGAGGCGCATCTGCATCTGGGATATCTCCACGCCCTGAAGGAGAATGCAGTGGCGGCCCAGGAAGAGTTCCACGCGGCTTTCCAGACCAATTTCGATTACTTGCTGAACGACTTGGTGCCGTTTTTCGTCGCATTGAAGACAACTATGGCCGACGACGTCGGCCGCTACGAACCGCCCCGCGTAGTCCGCTACCGGACCCCTCCGCCGAAAGCCATGGATTCGAGGCGCCAGTCCGAATCCGGCGGATTTGCCGTCCTCATCGACCATCGAGGAAAGGTGATCGCCGCCCAAATCGGAGCGCATTCTTCGGGAACGATGCCGCTGATGATGCTCTCGCTCGTCCGGGCCACCTTCGAGCCCGCGAGCTTGAACGGGATCCCAATCCCCGCCATCTTGTCACTGGGCTCGCCAATGCGCGTACGGTAGTAGATCAGCTACCTGCTACTCGATGGAGCTACCTTCCGCGAGCCTGGCAAAGACCTGGGTCATCCGGTGCTGGCGGTCGTCCGTCATGGCCGCGCTCATGTGGTGAGGGCTCGTCACCGTGTTGACGAAAACATCGGTGCGCTCGGGATAGTGCGGCACGGGCTCCAAAACGCCCACGATGGTTACCGTCATGCCGTTCATCCGGAACGTTTTTCCCACGGCTTCCGCATCTCCGCCAAATCCGCGCTGCCAGTAGTCGGGAGATGTCCCGGCCGCTGTTGAATTTGGTCGGGTAGCGGCGGCACCTGTGAATACTCTTAGGCAGCAACCTCATCGCTGTCAAGAGATTTCTGTTTGCTTCTAAGCGCGTGAACGAGAGCGCCCATATGGCGATAGCCTTTGATACGGTGAAACTTTTTCTCCGCCGTGACGACGCCGAGAGCGGTCCATCGGCGAATCATGGAAGGACTCTTCCACCGCTTGACGTTTCTCGAGACTCTGCGGATGGTGCCGTTGAGATTCTCGATGGCGTTTGTCGTGGCCAGAGATTTGCGAAGTAACTCGGGTAGAGCGAGCTTCACAACCGTGAGTGTCTCTTCCATCCCTTCGCGAAGGCTTCCGGCAGCTTCGTCGTAGCCGTTTCGCTCGAGCCACGACACCAATGCCTGAAGTCGCTTGCGCGCCTTGTCGGCACTCTTGCATTTGTACGCTTCCTTCATTGTCTGGAGCACGTAGGCGTGACGGGACTTGGGAAGGTACGAGCGAAGATTTCGGAGTTTGTAGAGCTGGCATCTTTGGATAACCGCGAGATCCCCCAAAACGTCGACGAGTGCTTTGCGGATCCCTTTGCCTCCGTCCACTACGCAGAGAATCGATTCGTCGATCCGCAATCCCCGCTCGAGAAGGTTCTGCAACATCGCGGTGCACACCCGAGAGTTTTCCGTCGAGCCCAGCCATATACCCAAGGGCACCTTCGTTCCATCTATTGTGATACCGAGAGTTACGACGACGGTCTGTCCGGCCACCTCAAGGCCATCCATCATTAGTGCCGCAAGCTCGAACTCCTCTAGCCTCCGAGATAGGTATTCCTCGAGCTTCTTAGTCGTCTGGCTCACGAGGTGACGGCTGGCGGCACTCTTGCTCGTGCCACGAGACTTCAACTTCGCCGAGGGTTTGTCCAGACTCGATTCGTAATTTCGGGTCGATACCCCCACCAAGATCTGGTTCAGCACTCGCTCCGGAAGCGGGTCTTCTTCGCGGAAGGCTTCGAAGTGTGGAAGCGACGCCTCCTCGCCCGACTTCGAACGAACTCGAGGTCGCGACACTTGGATTCGACGACCGCCGAAGCTCAGCTCCCCATCCGTGCTCCCCCAGTGGTTATGAGTTCGCTCCTTCTCGTGCTTGCCCTTCGGCCCCGCGATCTTCTCCGCGTCCTCTCTCAGGAGTAGGTGCAATGCGGTCAGTCCTTGCTCGTACACCCATTCCGTCAGGTCCGCCTTCGTGGCCGCGATCCCAGCTATCATCGGTAGCAGTATCTGACCGACTTGGCCAACTACCTTGCCCGTAGGCGAGTGCGTTTGCTTTCTTACTGGCTTCTTTGATTTCCTTGGCATGGTGGCTCCTTGTCCCCCTCTGGAGACGGTTGGTTTGGCAGACCTATTCTTAGGCCGGCCAAGGAGCCGCCGCTACCCCAAATTCAACATCCGGCGGGACATCCCCAGTAGTCGTGGGTGAGCACCATCACCGGGTGGGCCGTATGCCCGTCATCTTCGGACGAGAACAGCCTTCCCCGAACGGGAGCGAGCCCCATGACATCGAAATAGTTTCCGGAGACGATCCCCGCCCGCACACGACGCGGCTCGTCATAGCCCAGCATGGTGAAGGTGAGCGCCGAAAACTCCGCAAAACCCTCCGCGGTCTTCGCCACTGCGCGGTAGTCCACGATCTCGGGGACCGAGAACGTCGCATTCGGGATGGCATGCACGACCGCCGTCTGGCACACATGGATGATGTCTTCCCCGCCCCGATGCGGGAGCGGCCGCAGGAGCACTCCCCTGACGAGCGAAAAGATCGCCGTATTCGCCCCAATCCCAAGCCCGAGTGTAAGAACGAAAACCAGAGAAAACCCGGGCGTCCTCAAAAGGGCCCGAGCCGAATAACGAAGCTCCCGAACGAATTCCAACATGACTGCTCCTCTAAGAAGCATCATGCGCCGTCCCCAACTTAATCGCCGCCCTATTTCGAGAGGGCTGCAAAATGCTGAATGCCGAAATGCCGAATGCTGAAGAGCTAGCCGCGGAAGTAGAGCATCACCCCTGCCACCATCGCGACCAACACCATCGTCAACGTCACGTCCAGCTTCGACCACGTCGCCCGCGACCGCGCCGCTTCCGCTTCACCCGTCGTCTCGTAAGTCAGCCCGCGCAGCTTCTCTTCGGACGGCGGCTCGGTGAAGCGAGACACGACGACCATCAACACGACGCAAAATACGAACAAGAGCGCCGCGAAGTGAAGGAAGTTGATCGATGCGAAGGCCAGAAGAGCGCCGTCGAGCGAGTCCTTGTTGATCTCGGCGACGAGACGCAACATGCCGACGAGGAATCCGCCCACCATTCCGGTGATGGCCGCGGTCGCCGTGACCCGTTTCGAAAAGACACCCAATAGAAATACGGCCGCGATGGGCGGTGAGATGTAGGACTGGGCGCTTTGGAGGTAGAGATAGAGCGTTCCCGAGATGAGGCGCATCAGCGGGATCCAGGCGAGGCCAAGGACGACTAGGACGAACGTGGCCAGCCGGCCGATGTGGATGAGCTGCCGGTCAGAGGCCCCTGGATGGATTTTCTTGTAAAAGTCCATCGTGATGAGGGTCGAGCAGGAGTTGAACACGGCTGAAAGTGAGCTCATGAGCGCGGCGAGAAGGCTCGCGGCGACGAGGCCTCTCAAGCCCGCCGGTAGTAAATTCATCACGAGCACCGGGAGGGCCTGATCGGGCTCGGCAAGGGTGAGCTCACCCGTCTTGGACAGCGCGTAGGCAATCATGCCGGGAAGGATGAAGATGAAAAGCGGAAGCTGTTTCAAGAAGCCTGCGAAGATCGTCCCCCGCCGGGCCTCGCCTTCGTTTCTTGCGGCGAGGGTCCTCTGAACGATGTACTGATCCGTACACCAATACCAAATCGCGATGATGGGCGCGCCGAAAATCATTCCCGTCCATGGATAGTTCGGGTGCGAGACCGGCTTCCACGCGTTGAAATAGTCGCTTCCGACAACCTCGTAGAGCGCGCTCCATCCGCCAATCCTCGCGAGCCCGATGGCGGTGACCGCGATCGCACCCGCAATCAAGACCCCCGTCTGC
Source organism: Candidatus Marinacidobacterales bacterium (assembly GCA_965197495.1). Classification (GTDB taxonomy): domain Bacteria; phylum Acidobacteriota; class Vicinamibacteria; order Marinacidobacterales; family SMYC01; genus SMYC01. Next base: position 7,821,309 of record OZ240210.1, on the reverse strand, counting down.
ATGACCTCGGTATAGATAACGGCCCGGAGGCCGCCGATGACCGTATAGATCCCGGTCAAGATGACGATGGCGATGGCGCCCGTCCAGAAGTCGATCCCCATCAGCGTCTCGAAGACGACGCCGCCCGCGTAGATCGTCACGCAGATCTTGGTCAGTACGTAGCCGACGACCGAGATGATCGACAGATACCACCGGGCCGCCTGCGAGTAGCGCCGCTCGAGAAACTCCGGCATCGTGAAGACGCCGCTTCGCGCGTAGAACGGGACGAAAACCCATCCGAGCAGCAGCAGGACGATAGATGCTTGAAACTCGAGATGGCCGAAGACGACGCCGCTTTCGGCGCCCGCGCCCGCGAGCCCGACAAGGTGCTCGGAACCGATATTCGAGGCGAAGAGCGACGCGCCGACGACGAACCAGCCCACGTTCTTGCCGGTGAGAAAATAGTCCGCGGTCGATTTCTGCTTCTGGCGGATGACCCAAAACGCGATACCGAAAACCGCGGCGAAGTAGAACAGGACGATGACCCAGTCCAGAAGAACGAGTTGGCTCACAACGACATCCGCTCTGTGAGCTCGTCCGCCCACGCACGATAGGCTTCGCGATATCGCGAAGCTCGCTCAGGGTTAGGCTCAAAAACCGCGTCTCGCCGAAGCCCGGTCAACGCTTCCGACAAAGACGCGTAGTGCCCGACCCCGAACGCCGCGCCCCGCGCTGCGCCTTCGGCGCCGTCGGTGCGATAGAGCTCGAGGCTCACGCCGGTCGTCGAGGTCAGAATCTCCCGGAATACAGGGCTCGAGAACATGTTTTGAAGCCCCGCACGGATGACCGCAGGACGCATGCCGACCTCCTCCAGAACATCCATCCCGTACTGAAACGCGAAGGCGACACCCTCCTGGACGCCGCGCGCGAGGTGCGCATCGCGGTGAGTGTTGAAATCGAGGTGGGTCAGGGACGCACCCAAGTCTCGATTCTTGAGCATGCGCTCGACACCATTGCCGAAGGGAAAAAAAACAGAGACCGTCGCAGCCAATCGGGACTTCGGACGCCAGTTCGTTCATCGTGTCATAGTCCGTTTCGAGCCTTTCGCGAAGCCAACGAAAAGCACTCCCCGTCCCGTTGATGCAGAGCAAGATCCCGAGCCGTGTAGCTTCTGTTGAATGATTCACGTGAGCAAAGCTATTCACGCGCGACCGGCGATCGGCGCGTACGGTATCGCTGATACCATAGACGACACCCGAAGTTCCGGCGGTCGCCGCGATTTCACCAGGCTCGAGCACGCCCATGGAGAGCGCGTTGTTCGGCTGATCGCCCGCGCGGTACGTCACCGGCGTTCCCGCCTTTAGCCCGAGCTCCATGGCGGCGGCTTCCGTGAGTCGGCCTTGCTCGCCGAAGGTCGGGACCACATCAGGGACGAGCGACGCCGGAATAGCGAAGTGCTCGAGAAGAAATCCGGCCGTTTCGTGCTTCGAGAAATCCCAGAGGATGCCCTCCGAAAGACCCGAGATCGTCGTAGCGGCGCGGCCCGTGAGCCGCCACGCGAAATAGTCGCCGGGAAGCATCATCGTATGGGCGCGCTCGAAATGGGCCGGCTCGTTCTCCCGCACCCAGGCGAGCTTCGACGCCGTGAAGTTTCCGGGCGCGTTCAGAAGAGCTTCGAGGCAGCGGGTCCCCCCGAGCGCATCGAGTGCACGGGCGCCCACGTCGACCGCCCGGCTATCGCACCAGATGATCGAAGGCCGGACGACGCGGCCGTCTCGGTCGAGGAGAACGAGCCCATGCATCTGATAGGAGATGCCGATGGCTCTGATATCGCGCGCGGCTATGTCGGCGCCCTCCAGTAGCCGCTCGGTCGCACGCTTCGCGCATTCCCACCACGTTTCCGGCGCCTGCTCGGCCCAACCGGGCTTCGGGGCGTCGATCGTCATCTCGCGGTCGGGATAGCAGGCATGCGCGACGCCGCGACCGGAGGCGCCGTCGAGAAGACAGACCTTCACGGAAGAGCTCCCGAGGTCGTAGCCGAGACAAAACATGGCGCATTATCATGGATCAGTTGTCAGTTTTCAGTTTTCAGTGTCCGCATTTCGGTGATGAAGCTCTCGGGCTTTCTGAGCGAGAATTGGAGGACACCGTCATCGGGTTCAGGTACTGGCAGCTGGTAGCTGATACAGGGGACTAACAACGGATCCAGATGTAAAATCAGGCGTCATGCACAATCCGCTCGCGTCAATCCTCAGCGCCAAAGGGCACGTCGTTCTGGACGGAGCACTCGCGACGGAGCTCGAGCGGCGCGGGGCAAACCTCGACGACCCGCTTTGGTCGGCGAAGCTTCTCATCGACGCGCCCGAAGTGATCCAGGCGCTCCACGGCGACTATTTCCGGGCGGGTGCGGACGTGGCCACGAGCGCAAGCTATCAAGCGAGCTTCGCGGGGTTTCGTGCCCATGGGATCGATGATACCGAATCGGAACGCTTGTTGCGGCTTTCGGTGGAGCTCGCCCGCCGAGCCCGTGACGAGCACGGCTCGGGAATCGTGGCCGCGTCGATCGGCTGCTACGGCGCTATCCTTCATGACGGCTCGGAATATCGAGGCGATTACGGGTTGACCAAGGACGAGCTCGTCGCGTTTCACCGCCGGCGGCTCGAAGTGCTCGTGAGCGCCGGCCCCGATCTGCTCGCCTTCGAGACCATCCCGGCCGCGGTGGAAGCGGAAGCCATCCTCGCTCTACTCGACGAGGACGGCGACGTGCCGGCTTGGGTCAGCTTCAGTTGCCGGGGCAACACCGAGCTCTGCCATGGGGAGTCCTTCGCAGAGTGCGTTCGACTCATGGGCGCGTCCCCTAGGGTGATCGCAGTCGGCGTCAACTGCACCCCGCCCCAATTTGTGTCAGGCCTTTTGCGTTCGGCTCGAGGCGTGAGCGACAAACCGCTTTTGGCTTATCCCAATGGAGGTGAAACCTGGGACGGCGCGCGCCATGTGTGGCGTAAAGCGCAGGGGGCAACGTCCATCGTCGCTTCCGTGCGGGAGTGGCATGAGCTCGGCGCGCGTCTCATTGGGGGGTGTTGCCGGACGACGCCCGAGACAATCCGCGCCATCACCGCAACGCTTCAACCAAAAACGTTGTAGCGAAAGATGCACCACAAAGCACGGACGCCGTCGCGCCAACCGATCTTCTTGCCCTCGGCATAGGTGCGTCCCGAATAGGAGATGCCCACCTCGTAGATGCGGCAACCCTTGCGCGCTACCTTGGCGGTGACCTCGGGCTCGAAGCCGAAGCGGTTCTCGCAGATCTCGATGGATTGGATGACCTCGCGCCGAAACGCCTTGTAGCAAGTTTCCATATCCGTGAGGTTCAAGTTCGTGAACATGTTGGACGTGAGCGTCAGAAACTTGTTTGCCGCGTAGTGCCAGAAGTAGAGCACCCGATGTGTCTCGCCGCCCGCGAAGCGCGAGCCGAAGACGACATCGGCCTTCCCTTCCAGGATGGGTGCGATGAGCTTCGGGTAGTCGCGGGGATCGTATTCGAGGTCGGCATCCTGAACGATGACGATATCGCCCGTCGCGCGTGCGAATCCGGTGCGGAGCGCAGCGCCTTTGCCCATGTTGCGCTCGTGGAGCACGACTTCGATCGAACGTTTCTCTTGGATCTCACGCAGCTTGTCGCGGGTTCCGTCCGTCGAGTAGTCATCCACCACGAGAATCTCGAGATCCTCGATCTCGCTCTTCGAAATCGCGTCCACGATCGTCTCGATCGTAAGCGCCTCGTTGTAGCACGGAATGACCACGGAGAGCGTGGGCAAAAGAGGACCTCCCATCCAAAGCTGCTAACTATAACAGCTTGCGAGGGAGTTCAGCGCAGTTGAAAACCTCGCCGAAGCCCGAAGGGCGAAGGCGGGGGTACTACTCTTTCTGGCGGTGGATGCGCTCCAAGTAAGTCGTCGAGACCTGATCTTCGTCGAGCCCGAAAGAACGAGCGAATTGCCTGGTGAAATTGCGCAAATAGACCGTGGCCGGGAGGCGGTCAAGTCTCTCGTTCTCGATATATTCGAGCATGGAACGTCCGATTTTCGTCTCTTTGGAGATCGTTGCCAACTCGAGTCCCATCGCCTGACGCGCCGCCCTGAGAAACGCTCCAGTCGCTTCTTCGGCCGGCTCGAGTTGTAGCGGGCACTCGCGCGTGAGGCTCTCCGAGCCCGACGCTTGCTCGGACGTCTCGACATCGTCCTGCACATTCACTATAGTTTCACTTAGGATGGCGAGTCAGTTGTTCTAGGACCCGCGTGCGCTGTCCTCCCAAATCTACATGCCAGGAGGCATTTATGAGCGCTCTCTCTCAATCGGTCGGGCTCGAGCCCGTCCTTTCCGTCGAACAAATCGAGTCCCATCTCATCGAGGCGGCCAACCGCCACCATCTCGAGGAGCGGAACATCGCTTATTGGTTGCTCGAGATCGATCGGCGGCAGCTTTATAGAACTCGCGGGTTTTCGTCGCTGGGCGACTACGCAATGGAGCTCGTCGGCATCAAGCCGCGCAAGGCTTGGTATCTGGTTTTCATTGCCGAGCGGCTCGAGAACCTGCCGGCCATTCGCGCGGAGTTCGATGCCGGTAAGCTGAGCTGGACTAAGGCGAGAGAGATCGTTGCGGTGGCGTCGCCGGATACGGAAGAGGAGTGGCTCGCGAAAGCTCGCGTGCTGTCGAATCGTGACCTCGAGAAGGAAGTGCGGCGCCATGATGGAAGGGGCTCCGGCGCATTCGCCACGGTCACGATCTCGATGCCGGTCGAAGTCTTGGAGATGTGGCACGACACCTACGAGCTGGTGGAGCGATTGAGCGGTACCGAGCTCGAGAAGTGGCAAGTGCTGGAGGCGTCCCTCGCGGAGCTCCTCGGCACGCACCTTCCCCTCGCGAACGAGAACGGCGCTTCGACGCAAGAGACGGAGGACGAAAAAGGGCTTGCGGCTTCGGTGCGCAACGCTGTGCTCGATCGCGACGGGTGGGCGTGCAGATTTCCGGCGTGCACGATGCGGAAGATGCTCGACGTGCATCACATCGAGTTTCGAAGTCACCTGGGAAGCGACGAGATGGGAAATTTGATCTCTCTATGTCGCATCCATCACGGGCTCATCCACCGGGGGATCTGCTCGATGTCGGGCACCGTTGGCGTGGATCTGAAGTTCGAACGGCCGCGCTTGGTCAACCAGCCGGAGCACGAGCCTACGGAGTCCTTGGTCGTCGACGATGCGAACGAGGAAGTCTCTCACGAAGGTTTCCTAACCATGTCGGTAGGCATGAGGGAAAACTCCATCCCAATGGGCAGTCGCACGAACCAAGACCAAAAACTAAGACTCCCAATATGAAGTTCATTTCCCCACAACCGTTCTGAAGCTCCGTCAGGATAACCTCAGCTGCAAGCTCTGCCTCCTTCCAAATGCGCCATCGTCCTCCTTTTCCACTTTTCCACAGGGAGCTGAACCCTTCTTACTCCTGTTGAAAACAAAATTTGTGTTTCTTTGTGATTCAAAGACGATTTGAGTATACCGGGTGAGGTCTATCGTGCCCGCGACCTCAAGCTCAAGCGTGAGGTAGCCATCAAAGTGCTACCCGAAGCCTTTGCCCGGGACGCGCAACGGATGGCGCGCTTCGAACGGGAGGCCGAGCTTCTAGCCTCTCTCAACCATCCACGCAACGCCGCCATTTACGGGCTCGAAAAATCCGGCGATGTGAAATTCATCGTGCAAGAGCTCGTCCCCGGCGAGACGCTCGCCGACATCTTGAAGCGAGGCGCCCTCTCCTTCCCCGAGGCCGTCGCCATCGCTGGCCAGATCGCCGAAGCCGTTGCCGCGGCCCACGACAGCGGCGTCATCCATCGCGACTTGAAGCCCGCGAACATCAAGATCACTCCTGAGGGCGACGTCAAAGTGCTCGATTTCGGCCTCGCCAAAGCATTTACGGACGAGCCGGCCGATGTCGCGTTGTCGCAATCACCGACTTTGAGCGCGCACGCTACCCGCGCGGGCGCCATCCTCGGCACGGCTGCTTACATGAGCCCGGAGCAGGCGCGGGGACGTCGCGTCGACAAGCGTAGCGATGTTTTCTCGTTCGGCGCCGCCCTCTACGAGATGCTCACGGGACGGCAGCTCTTCCAAGGAGAAGACGTCGCCGACACGATGGCTTCGGTGATCAAGAGCGAGCCGGATTTGTAAGCGCTTCCCAGCGGGGTGCGGGAGCTTCTCGCCCGATGCCTCGAAAAGGATCCACGGAAACGCCGCCGCGATATCGGTGACCTCGGATTCGAGCTCGAAGCACTCTTGACGCGTCCGAGCCCCTCGAGCTCGCTCCCGACGATCCTCCGCCGCTTTTGGTTGATTTCCGCGGCCGCCGTCATCGGCCTCAGCGCAGCGGTCGGATTCGTCACTTGGCAAACGAAGCCTACACCGCCCCGGCCCTTGCGTCGTTTCGAAATTGCGCCCCCCGAGGACAGCAACCTCAGCAACACAAGTCGTCACGCGCTCGCGCTGTCGCCTCTCGGAACCCACTTGGTCTACAACGCCAACGGTCAGCTTTTCCTACGACAACTCGATCAAACCGACGCCGTGCCGATCCGCGGTACGGAGAACGCGAGCGAGCCTTTCTTCTCCCCCGATGGCGGCTGGATCGGCTTTTTGGCGGATGGGTACTTGAAGAAGATTCCCACCTCAGGAGGCACACCGATAACGCTGTGCGAGGCGGAGAGCTCTTTCGGCGCGAGCTGGGCCGCGGACGGGACGATCGTCTTCAGCCAAGGAGAGGCCGGTATCTTCGAGGTCCCGGCAAACGGCGGCGAACCGCGGCCACTCGTCGCTGGACTGGAAGGATTGGCCGTCGGACCAAGAAAGCTGGACGGTGGAAAGGTTCTACTCTTCACACTTGGCGAGGGCTCAGTCTGGGACGAAGCGTCGATAGTGGTCGAGCGACTCGACACGGGAGAACGGAAGACCCTGATCCGGGGTGGGGCCGATGCTCGATATCTGCCGACCGGTCATCTCGTTTATGTGGAGGGGACGACGCTCTTTGCCGTTTTCAGCCGTTTCCCGGCCCCGGTGAAAGAGGTCAAATCTCGCGCAATGCCGGATTGTTCCCGATATGGTCTCCGGCCGGCGAGATTTTCTATGAGGCTCTCTCTGGTGGCGTCGTCTCGGTTGAGGTGCGACTGGAGCCCGAGCTCCAGGTGAGCTCGCCTCGCGCCCTGTTCGAGGTGCCAACCAAAGTGCCTCGGGGCGGCGCTGGCGGTAGCGGCCGGAACTGGGACGTCATGCCGGATGGCGAGCGCTTCGTCTTTGTCGTCAACGCGGAGCAAGACCCTGACGATCGCCCAGCCATTCAGTTCGTGACGAACTGGATCGAAGAGCTCCAGCGACTCGTCCCAACGGCGAAGTGAGGCGCTCAGCGCGTGCCGTCGACGAGCCCATATCCCATGTCGCGGCCCGGGAGAATGACGTGGTTCTCGCGCACGTAGTCCTCCCACTCGCGCAGAAGCTCTTGTAGCTTCTCCGGCGCTTCTTCCGAAAGATCGTGCGACTCCGAGGGGTCGCTCGAAAGATCGAAGAGCTCCCAACGCTCCGTGCCATAAGGCTCCCACAGCCAAACGAGCTTCCAATCGCCTTTCAAGATCGCGCGCCGTCCAAAAAGCTCCCAACCCATCACGGCGTCGTCACCGTGGATACTGTCCGTTTCCCCCGAAAGAAACGACACCATGGACCGACCTTGCATCGGCGCTACCCCGCGGCCGTCATAGACGCTCGGATGTTCCACCCCAGCGAGCTCCAGAAGCGTCGGCGCGACATCCTTGACCGAAGCAAAGGTACCCATGCGATGACCTCGGTGCCCGAACGCGCCGTAGCGCAGGATCGCGGGCGTGCGCGTGCCGCCTTCCGTCGTGAGTGTCTTGAACAATCGAAAAGGCGCGCTCTGCGCTTGCGCCCAACCGGGACCCGTCCAAACATAAGAGCCGAGGCGCCCCATGTTCTCGTAGCGATTGTCGAAGCGCGTCGGAATCCAATCTTCGTTGTCGTACATGGTGCCGATTTGGTTTCCCTCGGCGCCGTTATCGGAGGAGAAGATGATGACCGTGTTCTCGTATTGGCCCGTGCGCTTCAAGTAGTCGAGCAGCCGGCCAATATTGTCGTCCAAGCTCTCGACCATGGCGGCGTAGATCTCCATCCGTCGAGCCTCGAACCGCTTTCGCTCCTCGTCGAGAGAATCCCAAGCCCGGACCCAATCGACTCGATCGGGAACGGGCACGTCGGGAATCACGTGGCCATCGATGAGATTCTGCACACGTTTTGCGCGAAGGGCGTCATAGCCGTCATCATAGACACCGCGATAGCGATCGATGTAGTCGTCGGGTACATGAAGCGGCCAATGGGGCGCCGTATAGGCCGCATAAACGAAAAAAGGCTGGCCGTCCTGGGCTCCTTCCTCCAGATATTCGATGAGCTTGTCGGTGTAGAAATCCGACGAGTAGAAGTCTTCGGGGATCGAGACGTCTGTACCGTTCTCGCGGTAGGCGGTGGGGTACCCTTCTAGAAGAGGGGCCGCGTCGCCGAAGTGGCTGGCGCCGCCAGCGATGATAGCGAAGGCTTTCTCGAACCCGCGCTTTTCTGGCGACAAGTGCGGCAAGACGCCGAGATGCCACTTGCCGGCCATATAGGTGTGATAGCCCGCATCGCGCAAGAGACTAGCCACAGACACCACGCGATCGCTCAAGTAGCCTTCGTAGCCCGGGTGTCCTTCCTGTTTCTCGTCCGCATCGCCCGCCATCGTGCCGAGGCCCGCGGGATGGGTATCCGTTCCCGTCAAGAGCATCGCCCGCGTCGGCGAGCAACTTGGCGAGACGTGATAATTCGTGAGGAGCACGCCCTCGGCGGCGAGCGCGTCGATGTTCGGTGTGCGGATTTCGCTTCTCAGGATGCCGAGATCGGAATAGCCGAGATCGTCGGCCAGGATAACGAGAAAGTTGGGGCGCTTTTCCGTTTCGATGCGCTCCGGGGCGCAAGCGGTAGCACCCGTGAGCGCAAGAATCCACATGCATCGCGATTTCATCGATCCCCTTTCAGCGCGTCAGATTCAGTGCGAACACCCAGAGAACGCCGCCTTGAGGGACTTCCGTATGCTCACCTCGCAACACGTTGAGGCTCGAATGCATCTTCTGCGCGTCGACGCCCCAGCCGGACTGCACCGCGATGTACTGCACGCCGTCCACGGCGAAGGAGCTCGGAACGCCGGTGATGCCGGAATTCGTGCGCATCTCCCAGAGAACGTCTCCGGTCCGCCCGTCGAAGGCCCGAAAGTAGCGATCGTTCGTGCCGCCCATGAAGACGAGCCCGCCTCCGGTCGTCAAGACGGGGCCCCAGTTCGGTGAAGCGAAGCTCTTCGTCCACACGCGCTCGCCACGAGCCACATCCCACGCTTGAAGCTCCCCAACCGTTTCTGCGTTGTCGTGGATCTGCATGCCTCGATTTCGCCGCACGCGTCGGCCCACATAAGATCTCCCGGGCTCGTACGTCACCTCCTGACCTTCCATGAACATACAGAGGTTGTTGTTCGCCGGGATGTAAACGAGCCCGGTCTCGGGATTGTAGGCGGCGGGCGGCCAGTTCTTGCCGCCCCAAAGAGACGGGCAGAACCGAGCCTCTTTGCCAGTGCCCGGCTTTCGATCCGGATGATATTCCGGACGTCCGGTCTCGGGATCGAGACGCGTGAACACGTCTTGATGCACGAAAGGCCAAGCGTCGACGAAGCCGATCGCGTCGCGCTGACGAGAGAGAAGCCAAAGATAGCCGTTGCGGCCCGGATGGACGAGACTCTTGACGGTTTCTCCGTCGCGGGTGATGTCGATGAGCATGGGCGCGTCGACTTCGTCCCAGTCCCAGGAATCGTTCCAGTGATACTGGTGATGCGCTCGGAGCTCCCCGGAATCGGCATCGATCGCCACAACCGAACTCGAGTAGAGATTGTCGTCCGGCCGAGTATCACCCATCCACGGCGCCGCGTTTCCCGTGCCCCAATAGGTCAAGTTGAGCTCGGGGTCGTAGGTCCCCGTGACCCACACAGGAGCGCCGCCAGTCTTCCACGTATCGCCGGGCCACGTGTCGTGTCCGGGCTCACCCGGTCCCGGGATCGTGTAGGTCTTCCAAACCTGATCGCCCGTATCCGCGTCGTAGGCAGCCACGAAGCCGCGCACGCTCAGCTCGCCTCCGGAGATCCCGACCATTACTTTCCCGTGGACGACGAGTGGCGCGAGCGTCAGGTAGTAGCCGTGCTTGTAGTTCTCGACCGCCGTTTCCCAAACGAGCTCGCCCGACGCGGCGTCGAGCGCAACGAGGAAAGCGTCCACGCCGCCAAAATAGACGCGGCCGCCATAGAGCGCGACGCCGCGGTTCGTCGGGTGGAAGTTGAGCACGTCGTCGGGGAGCTCACGCCGATAACGCCAGAGAAGATCCCCGCTCGCGGCGTCGAGCGCCAAGACTTGATTGCCCGGCGTCGTGATGTACATGACGCCGTCATTCACGACCGGTGGCGATTGATGGCCTTCGTCGACACCGGTCGAGAGCGTCCAAGCCGGAACGAGATCACCGACGTTTTGGGTGTCGATTTGCTTCAGCGGGCTGTAGCCCCAGCCGTTGTAGTTGCCCCGGTACATGAGCCAGCTTTCGGGCTCGGGGTTTTGAAGACGCGCGTCGGTGACGGGGCGAGGCTGCGCGGCGTTGATATCGACCCCGCCACTCATGAAGAGCAGCAGCGTGGCGAGAAAAAGAGTCTTCACTCGCCGTCGCTCACGAAGCCTTTGGCTTCCTTATAGCTCGGATTCTCGGGGTAGTCGCCTAGGATCTCGAGGAGCTTCTCGTAGCTCGTGCGCGCGGCTTCTGCGTCGCCCGATTTCTCGGCGGCCCGCGCCATCCCTCGCAGGGAGAGCGCGCGGTTCTGCATCCTTAGAAGCGACGTCTCGAACTGCTCGGCTGCTTCGTGCGCTTTTCCAAGCTCGAGCAAAATCTCGCCGTAGAGCTCGTGCGCCGGCTTGATGGGCGTGGCCGCGCCGGCCGGCATGCCCATGCTCTCCGCAATCGCTGTCGCCTCTTTCATGAGCGCGATCGCGTCGCCACCTTGGCCTTTCGCGAGCTTCACGAGAGCCGCGAGCTCCTTCGCCATGATACCGAGAGGTCGTGTGCGGGCTTCGCCGTCTTCGGCTTTGCGCTCGTCGTAGATCGCCATGAGCTTGGCCTCGGCTTTCTCGGCCGTCGCCGTCTCGCCGAGCTTGACGGCGCTCATCCCGGTTGCGAAAATCGCTTCCGGCGTGGCGTCCTCGCCGAGCATCTCGGTCTTCCGTTGCTCCGATTCGACGACATAGCGCGCGGCCATGATTTTTGGACCCTTCTTCGCCGGCGGCGCCTTGCTGATGGCGGCGACGGGCTTCAGGAGCTCGATAGACATCTTCGCTTTCTCGTAATCTCCGCGCTGGAGCTGGCCGTACTGGCCCCAGTCGAGCGCGTGCCAAACGTAGACGTCGTTATAGAACTTCTCTGTATCGGTGAGCCCGTCGCGCGTTCGCCACAGGCGGATCGCGGAATCGTAGGACGCGTCGTTCGATTTCACCACGCGGTCCCACATCCCGTGCTGGATGAAGATGTGCGACGGCATGTGAATTGCGTGCGCGGCGTCGGGAGCGATCTCGGCATAGCGGTAAGCCGCGGTCAGTGCGAGCGGCGCGTGCACGGGATCGTCGAATGAATGGATGATGTAGTGCGCCGCGCCGGGATGGTCCGGATACTCGCGGTAGATGTTCTCGGCGATGGCGCCCGCCTTCATGCGGATGCGGAAGTCTTTGTCGCGGGTGAAGCGCACGCGGCCGAGAAGCGACACCGCGTAGAATGCTTGCGCTTCCGCGTCGTCGGGATAGTTCGCCGCGAGCTCGCCCATGGCTTCCGAATAAGCCGTGGCGCGCTCTTCCTCGCTGCCTTCGCCGAACAAGATCTCGACGGCCGCGAGGAAACCTTTCTCACGCTCCGTCGGCGCTTTGGCGAGCCGCGCTTCACGCGTCGCGCCGCGCCGCTTCAAAACGGCCCGGGGAAGATCCGGGTTCCGCTCGGGGAGGAGCGGATGGTTGTGGCTCAACGCCTCGCCCCAATAGGCCATGAAGAAGTCGGGCTCCGCGGCTAGAGCCGCTTTGAAAGTCTTCTCGGCGTTCTCGAACGTGAAGCTGTGCAGAAGCAGCACCCCGTGCAAAAAATGCTCCTGCGCTTCCGCCGATTTGGCCGAGGTCTTGAAATCGATGGTTCCTAGATCTTGGGCGGCGATGATTGGCGTCGTCCTGAGCGCGGCGACGAGGATGAAAACAGACAATCTCAGCATGCGATGGGCCCTCCGTGCCTTCCGGTAGAACTCCTTTTTAGGCCTAAACGCTCGGAACTGCAACTCGTTGCAGTCCTCGAGGCGGTGCATTAGAGTCGGTGTCGGGAGGCTTCGTCATGTCCAAACGTGTCTGCGTCGCGATTATCATAGCCACCGTTTTCATCACGGGTTGAGGAGGCGGCTTTGGCCGAGCCCTTCAAAGGCGTCACCCTGGACGGCACGGTGACCCCGGGTCTGTACTCGATCCAATCGACCGGCGTGTCGACGGAGCCGATACGCGAGACTGCGGAACAATTTCTCGCGTCGCTGAGCGGAGAGGTCTTGAAAAAGACGCGCTATGCCACGGACGACATCGAGTGGCGCAAATGGCACAACGTGCACCGCGCTCCTCGCGAGGGTGTGAGCTTCGGTGAAATGAACGACACAGAGCGCGAGCGAGCGTTCGGGCTCCTTGGCGTGAGCCTCAGCGTGAAGGGCTTGAAGAAAACGAAGAACGTCATGCGGCTCAACGAGCACATCGCCGAGATCGTGGGCAAGCACGGCGAATATGGTGAAGAGTTCTACTGGGTCACCATGATGGGCGAGCCGTCCGCGACGGAGCCCTGGGGTTGGCAGCTTGACGGCCATCATCTCGTCATCAATTACTTCGTTCTCGGCGATCAGGTCGTGATGAGCCCGTCCTTCATGGGCTCCGAGCCCGTTATCGGCACGGGCCGCTTCGAGGACGTCGAGGTGATGCAAGACGAACAGAACAAAGGCCTCGCTTTCATGGAATCGCTCGATGCGAGCCAGCAGAAACAAGCGATGCTCGCGGGCGAAAAGACACGGGGAGATGCGCTCGCGCAGGCCTATAACGACAATCTCGTGCTCGATTATGCGGGGATTCGCGCAGACGCTTTGAGCGCGCCGCAGCAAAAGCTTCTTCGCGAGGTCGTCGCTGAATATGTCTTCAACATGGACGAAGAGCATGCCGCACTCCGCATGAAAGAAATCGAGGCGCATCTCGACGAGACCTACTTCACGTGGCTCGGGAGTACGGGACCGGAGAGCCTTTTTTGTTACCGCATTCAAAGTCCCGTCATCCTCATCGAGTTCGACCATCAGGGGCCGATCGCTCTCGACGGCCCGCGCGTCCCGTCGCGCCACCACGTGCACTCCGTGGTGCGCACGCCCAACGGCAACGACTACGGAAAGGACCTATTGCGCCAGCACTACGAGCAACACCGCACCGATGCCGCTCACGGGCACGTTCACTGAGCCCAGAAGAACCGAGTCGTCTGCTCGCGCGTCTCGGACGGCGCCTCTGAGCTCTTTGCCGTCTCGAGCGTGGTGAGTGAATAGGGGATGAGGCCCTCGGCGCGCGCGATCAACGTAATCGTCTTCTCTAGGTGCAGCCCTTCGTAGATCGCTTGGCCCGCTTGCTCACTGAAATTGACGCGGGCTGGATCCGGATAGGCGTGGAGTACGAGCTCGACGCACTCGGCCGTCGTGAGCTCGGGCGTACAAGGGACCCAGGCGGAAGCGCCGAACTCGAGGAGCATCGGGAGCAGGCGACCGTCCACGCGCGAGAAGGGGAGCTCGGTCTCGAGCTGGTACACGGCGCCGAGCTCGAGCTCCGCGCCGCGCCAGAACCCTGCTAGCCGGTTCCACTGCTCGGCCAAGCCGGGATCATCGGCCGGCTCGAGCGCGCGTAAGAACGCGCCATTGAGGGTAACGACGAAGCTTGTCGCCGCGTCGCTGCTCTCCACCAAGAGGCCGTCCTCGTGCTCTCGAACGAGAAGCTGGTGGGTTCGGGTCCCCTGTGACGTCGTGACGTCGACGCGTGCTGCCATGCCCGGCCGCCAGCCGAACCTGAGTGGGACGATTTCCACGGTGCCGAGCGCTTGGGTGGCTTCGAGGTCGACGAGGCTCAAAGGCAGCGACTGAAGCTTGCCATCGAGCGCCGTAATGACGACGAGCGCGTCGCGGATCTCGAAGCTCTCCACTTCGAGGCGGCTCCCGTCCCGGAGCACCATTACCGTTTGAGCTGCGCCGAGCGCCGCGCATAGGATGAACGGCAGAAACAGCGCGCGACGCATGAGCTCGATACGACATTCTACCGTGGGCCTTTCTACTCCACGATCGTCAGCCAGCTGAACCAGACCGGGTGCTCGGTTTTGTACCAGTGAAGCGCTTCTCGCAATATCTTCTGCTGGTCTTCCGAGATGACCTCGGGAGGGATGCGGTCGAAGCGGATACGGATGTTGCCGCCGTCTTCGTGGTCGAGCGCCTCCGAGCACAACGTCTGGAGCTCGTTCCGAATGCGCCCGGAATCCGAGATCCGTACAGCCCGCTCACGAAAATCATCGCCGCGGAGAAAGCGGGTCAACAAAGGGTTGAAGACAAGACGCGCGCGCTCGTCGTCTTCCAAGTTGCGGAGGGTGAACTGGATCGTTTTGCGGCCTTTGCGCGTGGCGAGTGCGACCGTCACTCGGTAGCGGCCACCCCCGAGATCCACGACCTCTTCAGCGCCGCTATAGGGATCGGGGCACATATAGCCGCACGCCGCGAGCACGCGCCAGCGCCGCTCTGGAAAGAAATCATCGGCGCGCACCACCGAAGTGTCGAGTGGAAGCCCAGCGTCGCGCGCCGCCCGCACGGCGTCGCGGTAGTCGTCGATCATCTTGTCCTCGATCGGCTCGCCCGCGATCTTGCGGAGCTGCAGTCCGAATTCCTCCGCTTCCGGATCGAGGCGCATGACCGCGCGCTCTTTCTCCCACGACATCAAGAATCTCGAGGTCAGCACCGACATCGAGACATCGAGGCCGAGCACCGGGGCGAGGCTTGCGGCTTGCATGGCTTCGGCCGAGCCCGCATAGCCGTCGACGAGAAAGACGTGCGGCTCGCCGGCGTCATCCTTCCAGGCGCCGATTTGATAAGTCGGGGCATAGCTTCCCGTATCCACGAACGCTTCGCGGCCGTTCGGAAGCCGATAGCCTGTCTCGACGAGATGGGCGCCTGCTTTTTCCCATTGCTCCCAGAGCGTCCCGAGGCGCTTCGTGCGGGTCTTTCCCGCGAGCGTCCACACGTGGATGTTCTTGCGCTTGATGCCCGGATAGGTCTCTTCGATGGCCTCGACCACCTTGCCGCGCTCGGTCCGGTAGTCGATGAGCGTCGCGCGCTCGGCGGCGGTCTCGACGACTTCTCGGGGTAAGAGCAAGGTCCCGACATAACCTTCGTAGGGACGGCCGACGCGTAGCGGCTGATCGAAAAGGTGCAGCACCGTCATGGGCCCGGTCTTTTCGCCTTTGGCGAAACGCGACGTGTTCTCGAGCGTGTCGATGGCGGCGCCCCAAATCACGATGCCCGAGCGCTGGCTCTCGTCATAGAATGTTTCGAAGTCGTATTCGGAGTCGTTGATGAGCTTCTTGACGCGCTCGTCGATCCACTTGGCGACCTGGGGCCGTGCGTAGACCCGCCCGAAGCCGAGCTGCGGGTTCGAGCCCATCTCGGGCGACTCGCCGAGCTTGGGCATGAGCCCTTCGCCGAGCGAGACCATGATCGCGTGGTTCTCGGGGAGCTGGCGCGTCGCGTACCAGAGCGACTCGCTCATGGCATAGGCCGAGATCGCGTCCGCGTCTTTCTTGACTTGGTTGAGCGCGGCTTTGTCGAGCCCTTTTCCTTCGCCGTAGCGGCCGTAGAGCTTGGTTCCGAGAGCGGTGACGGCCGCCGTCATCGCGATGAGCGATTCCATGCGCGGCGGGAGAAACGAGAACCGGGTCTCGGGCTCCCGGCGGCGCTCCTCGCGAAGCTCCACGTCCTCGAGCCAGAGATGAAAACGCCCCAAGATCGGGCTCGTGTCGAAGGCCCATTGGGCGATGAGATTTCTCTTGAGTCTTTGCTGTTCCGTCAATGTCATCCTTCCCTCGAGGGAGAGTTATATCAGCTTCGCGACTTGACGGAAAAGACGAGAGCGCCTAACCTCCTAGCTTTGAACTACATGACGCTCGGAAGCCGCCGGTGAGCGACCAAGAGCTCTTCGTCCAGGAGCCCCCGTCTTTCTGGGACCGCCTGTGGAATCCCGAGACCGGTCCGAGTTATTGGGTGGCGCGCTTTCTGATCCTGCGCCTTCTCGGGGTCGTCTACTTCATCGGATTTCTGACGGTCATCGATCAAGGCGTCCCGCTTTTGGGAAGCGTTGGACTCACACCCGCCGCGGACTACCTCGGCCGGATCGAAAGCACGCTCGGCTCGAGAAGCGCGGGCTTCGTGCAGCTCCCGAGCATTTTTTGGTTTCGCGACTCCGACCGCTTTCTCGTACGCGTGGCCTGGCTCGGCGCGGGCGCGTCGCTCCTCGTTATCTTCGGCTACGCCAACGCGATCACACTCACGTTTCTCTGGTTTCTCTACATGTCCTATGTCCATATCGGCCAAGTCTGGTACGGCTTCGGCTGGGAGATCCAGCTATTGGAAACGGGCTTTCTCGCGATATTTCTCTGCCCGCTTCTCGACGGCCGTCCTTTCCCGGCGCGTCCGCCGCCTGTCGTCGTGATCTGGCTCTACCGCTGGCTCATCTTCCGCATCATGCTCGGCGCGGGCCTCATCAAGCTGCGCGGCGATGCGTGTTGGGCGGATCTGACCTGTCTCGCCTACCACTACGAGACGCAGCCGGTCCCGAACCCACTTAGCCGCTGGCTCCATTTCATGCCGCTCTGGTCCCACAAGCTTGGCGTGCTCGCGAACCACCTCTGCGAGATCGTGGCGCCGTTTTTCGCGTTCGGCCCGCGCCGCGCGCGCCACGTCGTTGGCGTGCTCCTCGTGGGCTTTCAAGTGGTGCTCATCGTGAGCGGCAACCTGTCGTTTCTGAACTGGCTCACGATCATCCCCGCTCTCGCGTGTTTCGACGACACGTTCTTTGCGCGGGTGATCCCCGACGATTGGAAGCGTCGCCTCACGAGGCTCAAGCGCGTTCCCTATCACCGCGCACAGCAGGTGGCCGCGACCGCGCTCTTTGTCGTGGTCGCCTTAGGAAGCATCGGACCCGTCGCCAATCTGCTGTCCTTCCGCCAAGTAATGAACACTTCCTTCGGTCGACTCCACGTCGTCAATACCTACGGGGCTTTCGGGAGCGTTGGGAAGGAGCGCTACGAGCTCGTCTTCGAAGGACGGGACGAGGGAAGCGACGCGTGGCGCGCCTACGAGTTCCCGTGCAAGCCCACGAGCGTCGACCGGCGACCTTGCATCATCACGCCGTATCACTATCGGCTCGATTGGCTTCTCTGGTTCGCGGCGATGGGCCGCGTGCAGCAATACCCGTGGACCGCGCACTTGGTCTGGAAGCTGCTGCAGAACGACCCCGCTGCGCTGAGCCTTTTGGCGTCGAATCCTTTTCCCGACGCCCCGCCACACGAGATCCGGATAGAGCTCTATCGCTACGCTTTCGCGCCTTTTGGGGCGGACGCTTGGTGGACGCGCGAGCGGATAGGGGAATGGTTGCCCGCAACGAAGCTTACCGACAGGAGGATGCGGGAATTTCTCAGGAGCCAAGGCTGGTAGCATGAGGGCCATGCGAAGTCTTTGCTTGCGCGTCACGATTTTCGGCGCTCTTGCGGTTCTCGCGGGCTCACGGTATTAGATCCAATTAGTTGCCACAAGCAACTAATACCCTCGCTCATCGGATGTCGAAGCGAGCGACGACCCCGCCATGGTCCGAAGGCCATAGCTTCGACGGCGTCCGGTCGCGCTTCTTGTGGCCAACTTCGTGTGTCGGAAACACGTTTCGAGAACTGAAATCAAGCGCACCCGCTTAGGCATCCATATCCTTCCCGAAGAGCGTGTTGACCCAGCCGAACGTGATGGCGCCACCCGCGCACGTCGCCACCGTACGCCAGAGAACGTTTCTCCCTGTGAACTCCCAAATGGCGAGAGGGCATGCGACGACCGCCACGAGAATGCACATGCTCGTCGTCTAGAACGAGAGGCCTCGGACCAGCTTCGTGGTGAGAAAACCACCTCGCACACGGCAGGTCACGGCGACGTCTCCGGAGGGTCGCGACGCCATAGGACGATAGGCGCTCTCCACTCGAAAAGGACCCCATGGTCCTCGGACGTGAGTAGCTCCATATGCTCGGGAGAGAGTTCCCCGAGCGTGAGCCCGTCGTCGTCGAGCTTACCCGGCAGCAAGCCATCAACCACCAGGCCCACGAACTTCGCGTAGTTGGGGTTCCACAGGACGAGCCGGTGGTCCTCGCGCTCGACGAGCGCCCATGTATAGACGGGAGACGCATCGAGAGTCTCGCTCTCTTCAACGAAGCTCAGAAACAAATCCTCGCCGCTCGCTCGCACAAACGCGGTCATGTGCTCCGGCTCGTCGCCGAGGCCCGTGAACTCGTCGCCGAGGCCCTTGAACTCGTCGCCGAGGCCCGTGATCTTCAGCGTTCCTTGGGCGGCATCGTCGATTTCGAATAGATAGGCGGGTTCCCCGTTGCCCAACGCCCATGTTCCCGCCCAATCTTCGAGCTTCTCGTCGGGAACTTCGTCGCCGACGGGACGCGTACTGAGTACGGGGCACGCGGTGGCCGTGACCGCGATCCCTCCAACTAGGATCCATCGTTTCCATTGCATGGCCCATGACTCCTTTCCGAAGCGTATGCCCGCGAATGTCTGCAAGAAGGGTTCCATGCCTCGAGCGCACCAGAACTCGAAACGATTTCGGTTTCTGGAACCACGTTCCCGTCAGAACGGTCGTAAATCGAACGTTTTGCCCTCGCACTATGTGGCACCGAGATTGCTTAGTGATGTGTTGATGGATTCGAAGGAACGGAAAGGATGGCAGAAATGAAAGCTCGAAACATGGTTATCACGCTCGCGATCCTCATGTTTGTACAGGCCCACCCGGTGCTCGCGCAGAAAATTCTTCTCGACGTCGGAACGCTCGCGCCCGAAGGCTCGCCTTGGCACGAGATCCTTCTCGAGATGCGTCAAGAGTGGAGGCGCATTTCCGGTGACCGCGTTCAGCTTCGCATCTATCCGAGCGGCGTCCAGGGTGACGAAGTGGAGATGTTGCGCAAAGTCCGTATCGGCCAACTCGAGGCCGTGGCGCTCTCGAGCGCCGGCCTCAGCCATATCGACAAGAGCGTCGCATCGCTTCAGATCCCGATGGCGATCGAGTCCTATGAAGAGCTCGACTATGTCGTCGAAAAGCTCGCGCCGCGGATCGAGATCGCGATGGCGGAGCGGGGATTCATCGTCCTGAACTGGGGCGACGTGGGCTGGGTGCACTTTTTCACGAAAGAGCCGGCGCGCACGCTCGACGACATCCGCCGGATGAGGCTTTTCACGACCGCGGGGGATCCCGAGACAGAGAAGCTCTACAAGAAGTTCGGGTTTCATCCCATCCCTCTCGCGATGACCGACATGATCCCGTCCCTCCAAACGGGCCTGATCGACGCCTTCGACATGCCGCCGCTCTTCGCTTTGCTCGAACAGAGCTTTGCGTTGACCGGGCACATGATCTCGGTGCGTTGGGCCCCCCTCGTGGCCGCAACCGTGGTGAGCGAGCGCGCTTGGAAACGCATCCCGGAAGAGTGGCGCGAGCCGATGCGGGAGGCGGCCCGGCGCGTGGCTACGTCTCGCCGCGACGAGATCCGGCGGATGGGGGACGAGGCGGTCGTCGAAATGGAGAAGCGAGGCCTCGTGGTCTTCGAGCCCGACGCCCAGACCTTGGCCCTTTGGAAACGCGAGGCCGAAGACGCCTACCCGCGCTTGCGGGGAACTCTCGTTCCGGAGGACCTCTTCGACGAAGTGCTGCGCCTCCGCGACCAGTTTCGGGTCGCAGCCGAGAGCTGAGGAGGCACGCATGGCCAGCGAGGTCGTCTATGCGGTCGAGATGGATGCGGGGCGGTCCATCCCGCGGCGGCTGGAGCATGGGCTCGCCGCGGGAATCCTCGTGGCCATGGCGGTTTTGCCGCTCGTGGAAGTGGCGGGCCGGGAGATTTTCGGAAGAGGCATCCCGGGAGCGATCCCTCTGGTGCAGCATCTGACGTTGTGGGTTGCCTTCGTCGGCGCCGCGCTCGCCGCGAGCTCCGACCGGCTCCTCGCGCTCGGAACGGCGGACGCGCTCCCCGAGCGCTGGAAAAACCGCGTGCAACTGTTCACGTCGATGGTCGCCGTCGGGATCACGACGACTCTCGTCGTCGCGAGCGTGGATTTGATACGGGTCGAGCGGGACGCGGGCACGATCGTGGCTCTCGGACTGCCGCTGTGGGTAACACTTCTCGTCATGCCCTTCGGCTTGGCGCTCATCGCGTTCCGCCTCGCACGTCGGACATCGGGGTCGCGGTCGCTCCCTGAGAGGCTCCTCGTCGCATCCGGTGTCCTGATCCCGTTCGTGATGGGCATGCTGCCGTCGCTTCGAGACGCGAGCGCAACGGCGCCGCTCGCTCTCGGCGTTCTTCTTGTCACGACTGTGCTCGGGCTCCCGATCTTCGCCACGCTTGCGGGGGCGGCGCTCTTCATGTTCTGGCACCTCGATATCCCAACAGCTGCCGTTACGGCAGAGGTCTATCGTTTAACCGCCCAACCCATGCTTCCGGCGGTGCCTCTCTTTACACTCGCGGGTTATCTCCTCGCGGAAGGTGGAGCGAGTACGCGGCTATTCAGAATGTTCCGGGCGCTCGTCGGCTGGATGCCAGGAGGCCTCGCGATCGTGAGCGTTCTGCTTCTCGCTTTTTTCACGCCTCTCACAGGTGCGTCGGGCGTGACGATTTTGTCGATGGGCGGACTGCTCTTGCCGGTGCTCACCAAAGCGCGTTATCCGGAGCGCTCGTCGCTCGGCCTCGTCACGGTGTCAGGATCGATCGGCTTGCTCTTCGCGCCGAGCCTGCCCGTGATCCTCTATGGCGTCTATGCACAGACACCGATCGACAGGCTCTTTATTGGAGGCGTCGTGCCCGGCCTGCTTCTCGTGGTGCTCGTGGCGGGCTATAGTGCGCTTCGCGGTGCGCTCGCGGGTGCGACCCGCACTGCGTTCGACGTTCAGGAAGCAGGCGCGCCGCTCTGGGAGGCGAAATGGGAGCTCGTCATGCCGCTCGTTATCCTGGTCGGCATTTTCGGTGGCTTCACGACGCTCGTCGAAGCTGCGGCTTTGACCGTTCTCTACGCGTTCATCGTCGAGTGCTATATCTACAAAGGGTTGAAGCTTCGGCGCGACCTTCCCGCCATCCTTCTGGAGAGCGTCACCCTTGTAGGAGGCTTTCTCATCATCCTTGGCGCGGCTCTCGGCTTCACGAACTATCTCATCCACGCGGAAGTACCGACGCGCGCGCTCGAATGGGTGCGCACCTATATCGAATCTCCCGTCGTGTTCCTTCTCGCCTTGAACGCGCTCCTCATCATCGTTGGGGCTTTGATGGACATTTATTCAGCCATCTTTGTGTTCGTCCCGCTCATCGCGCCCATGGGCGCCGCCTACGGGATCGACCCTGTCCATCTCGGCATCATCTTTCTCGTCAACATGGAGCTCGGCTACTTGATGCCGCCGATGGGGGAGAACCTTTTCTTGTCTTCCTATCGCTTCAAACAGCCGCTCTCCCGGGTCTATCTCGCCACGACGCCCTACGTCCTGATTCTGCTCGTGGCCGTTTTGATCGTGACCTACGTCCCGAGCTTGACCCTCGGGCCGCTGCGCTGGCTCCGGCCTTAAGGCTCCTCTCTAGTGCTCAATCTCTTCGTCGGCGCGCCAAACGCGCCGGGGTCGCTCCTCTCGCGCCGGGGGCAGTTGGAGGCGCGAGACCTATATCAGCGTGAAGGTGCAGCGACCCGTCTTGGTTTGCTGGGCCCGTACGCGATCGGCAGTGCTCCGGCGCTGAGCCGAATCCTGGCGAACGAGAGCAACGACGCGCGCCTTCGAACTGCTGCCGCGACCGCGCTGGGTCTTATCGGGCCGGCGGCTGACGGGGCGGTCCCATCATTGATCGCTGCTTTGGAGGACGACGACCCGCAGCTTAGTCGCGCGGCGCTGGTGGCTCTGCAGCGCATCGGTCCCCAGACGAGGACGATACCGGCGCTCCTCGAGGCCATGAGAGGCCGGCGATCTCGCGGTGCGGGGGCCGGTAGCGGCGTCGATTCAGAACTTTGCCAAGGCACGACTGCAATCCTGGCAGCCGGCGCTTCTGCAGCCCGATGCCCCTGTGCTTCGTAACTGGCTGGGGCGATACCACGCATTGTACGGGATCGTTTTTGGCGGTAAGTATGCAGTTGGAGGAGTCCGGACTTCGCGCGCGAGTCCGATGGCGCCTGGCGGTTGAATGATGTGGATAAAGACAGACTCTTACGAAGAGGCGAGTGCAGAGTGTACGAGATGAGCGATTTCGCTCGACCCGTTTCGTCCGGGGGACTTGTCAAGGAAAGTTGTGTCCGCCGGCATCGTTCATTCTCGAATCGGGACTCGAACATAAGCGTTGAACTGGTCGAGCACGGCTGGACGGTTGCGCGAACCGCTGCCATGTTCCCGGATTCGAGGGAGGTGACAGCAACACCAACGCCTCGTTTGAGTTTCGCGGTCTTCTCGGAGTGGAAGTATCCTCCGCGGTCTCGACGCAGAATCTCGAGTTGTTTGTTATTGATAGCCTCACGGCGTTGGTCGTTGACAGAGTACGTCAGACGCCGTCGGCGGGGTATTTGAGGAATTGCCCCCAAGGTGGCAGCCTTGGGGATTTCAACTTTCCGTTACTCCGAAGTAGAACAGGGTCTAATCAAGAAGCACGTTTTTGTTCGCTCGACGGAGAAGACGAGAGCTAGAAACCCACGACGAGGCTTCCGTGGAGCTCGACGGCGCCTTCGGTGCGACCAGTCAGGAAAAAATCGGAGATAGCGACGTACCGCACGTCGCCGCGAACACCGAGGCCGGGTCGTAAGCTCCACTCCCCTCCTCCGCCGACGTTCCAGGTCAATGAGCTCTCCGAGCGACCGGAAGCACGAAAGATCTCTACGCCGAGCCCCGCGGCAAGAAACGGTCGGAAAGCATTGCCAGCGTCGAGCGCGAAGAAGCGAATATCTCCGGTTACGGCATGAGACTCGATTTGTGACGTGAACCTTCTCTGACGGTCGATTTCGTCGATGCCGATGACGGAATAGAAAACCGAGCCCCCGTTCGGCTGTAGCGATACGCGGCTTCGATCGCTATTCGGCGGGACAGACGGTACCCGAATCGCGCGCCGAGCTGGAAGCCTCCTTCGAATCGGCGCTGTAGGAGACGGGCTCCGTCTGTACTTGCTTTCATCAAGGAACTACCCCAAAAGGGGGAAACGTAGAAACGATCGTCATCTTGCGCTGCGGCGATCCCGGACACCGCCGTGAAGATCATAACGATCAGCGTTTCACGCATGCTACCGTTCATCATGACGTTGCCAATCTGCGCGCGGCTGCGAGCGACATGCCCTGAGGTCGCGCTGGACAAAAGAGCACAAAACGCGACTGCGAAGAGGAGTTTCTTGTTCATTGGATCCCTTTCCTGTTCTTGTAGTCCACGGCGTTCTACTTTTGCAACTTTGGTGCCATCGGATAGGCCGCGATCGCAAGGAGAAGTAGCCGGGAGAAGGTATTCGGAAACCGAAACCGTTGGGTTTATCGAAACGCGCCCCGGCGAGCGCAGGACGCGGGCGGGACTCCCGACGGCGACCCGTCAGACGGCGGCTCGCCTTCGGTGCTGTCACCGCGGCGCTCGCCCTCGTCACATACGCGGGGATTCGGAGTGATGAGCCTGCTCCTTCAAAAATAGAGCCTCCCATCCATCGTCCGCTGACGTCCAACGGGCAAACGTGCTCCTCGTCTCTATCGCCCGACGGTGAGTTCCTCGCTTATAGCAAACTGCACTCGACGGATAGCGCTCATGAGCCAAACATCAACAACGATTGTAGCCCTGCGAAGAGTCGATGCAACCGCCTCTTGAATCGGGCCACTCGCCTGGTATAAGGACCCACGTCAGCTGCGGACGCCCGCAAAGCTGGAAGTGGTGGCGGCGTCCGACACGAGATATCGTGGCATCGGGATGGAGAACCCAGACGGCTCCACCCGCGACCACAACATCCAGCGCCGTGGTGTGAAGTCCGACCGCCGAGAACTGTTCCGTCTCCGAATCGATGCGCACGAGATTGCTCGTTTCGGCAATGTCGGTAGCCCACACGGCCCGTTCACCGACCGCGAGGCGGGCCGATATGAGACCAGGAATGGTGAGCTTTACCGCGATCTCTCCGCTGTTCGGGTGGATCTTCCAGATCTTCAGCGTATCGTTGTCTCCGATGCCTGCTGTCACCCAGAATGCCCCGGATCCGTGCTCGATACCGCCCCCGAACAGGAAGCCGTTCCATCGAGTGTCGCCGCTGCTGGCAGTGACCTGATTCGACTGGAGGTCGATCTTCACGAGCTCCCTTCTGTTGGAGAACCATTTGACTTCTCCTAGGACGGCCCAGGCTGCTTCGTGCGGCGCGAGGAGCACGATGGCCACGACCTCTGGGTGCACCGGAAAGACGCCATCTCGGCGACGGAAGGTGAGCTCGGCATCGTACCGGGCTCGATGGCGAGTGCGAGCTTCCACGTCGCGGGTCGAGGTCCACCGGACGCGCTGAAGTCCAGCTCGCACGGAGCGGGCCGCTTGCTCAGCCGCACCGACGCGCACCGCAAAGTGACCATCACGGCGTTCCAAAAACAGATGCAAGGCGTCTGGTTCGACCATCGCCTCACGAACCGGCTGCGGGACGAGGCCCCGGCGGCTTACAAAAACATCGGCGCGTCATGCGGGCGCAACGTGACCTCACGCGAATCGTACGGCGACTCGAGCCCGTGCTGTCCTACAAAGGTTGGTGACGCGGCTAGGACCGTTCGGTTCTCTTGTGAAGGCCCATCTCTTCGAGAGGCTTGTAGAAGGTGTCCGAAGAGATGCCGAGAATCTCGATCGCCTTGCGTCGGTTGTCTCGAGTGTAGTCGAGCACGTGCTCGATGTGCTCGCGCTCGGTTGCCTCGACGACTTCGCGGAGGGTCAGCGGAGCGCCGCCAGTCGCGGTGCGCGCCATCTTTTTCGGCTGTCGCATGCGGACGAAACCCGGCAGATCCTCCGGGAGGATCTCGTCACGGTCGACGAGATAGGTGACTTGCTCGACGACTTGGTGGAGTTGCCGGACGTTGAACTCCCATTTGTAGTCCTGCAAGAGCTCCATTGTCTCGGCGGCGAAGGTCTTGGGCCGGCGCCCTTTTCCGAAGCCGTGGGCGAAATGTTCCACCAGAAGAGGAACGTCTTCGCGGCGTTCACGCAGAGGCGGGATCGTGACCGTGTGGCCGAGCCGGGCGAGCAAGTCGCCGCAGAAGCGACCTTGCTCGACCAGCTGTTCCAAGGGCAAGTTCGTGGCGGAGACGATGAGCGTATCGACGAAGCGGGGCTGGGTGTCGCCGACGCGATAAATCTCACCCGCGTCGAGGAAGCGAAGTAGCTTTACCTGAAGCGCGGGGTCGATATCGCCCACCTCGTCGAGGAAGATCACGCCGCCATTCGCGGCTTCGAAATCTTTCTTGTCGCGGCCCGCTTCGGTGAAGGCACCTTTGACGTGGCCGAACAGCTCGGACTCGATGAGCGTAGGGGACAGGCCCGGTATCGGAACCGGGAGGTAGCCTTTGCCGCGCCGTTCGGTATTGGCGGCATAGGCGCGCGCGAAGAGCTCTTTGCCTGTTCCTGTCTCGCCTCGCAGGAGGACCCGAGCACCACCTCGAGCGTAGCGCTGCACGGTCTCGTAGGATTCGAGAAGCGCGGGTGAGCGTCCGACGATGTGGTGGCGCAAGAGCTCGCCCTGCAAGAGCTCGAGTTGGTCCGCGCGCGTCCTGAGCTCCTCAGAGGCGCGGTCATATTCTTCGATGCGGTCGAGGATCATCGACGCATAGGCGGATGCGGCCGTCAGAAACTGAAGGTCGCTGCGATCGAAAGCGCAGTCTTTCGAGCGTCGATCCATGTAGATCAAGCCCCGTACGGGATTCGTGCCGAGCGGCACGCAAAGGATCGATCGGATCTGGAACCGGTGGACGCTTCCGGAGCCCTCGAATTGCGGGTCGTCCATCGTGTCGGTGGCGAGAAGCGCGAGACCCGTTTCGCGGGTGTGCTTCAGGGCTGTGCGGCTCACGGACCAACTCTTCTCGGGCAGGTCGAGGTCGAGCTCATGTTCGGCGAGAGATCGATAGCTGCCGTCGGGCTGGATGGCGAGGACACAAGCGTGATCGGGGGTGAGCTGGTCGATGAGTGCGCTATGGATCGTGTGGATGACTTGATCGGCCTCGCGTTGCTCGAGCAGAAGCTTGCCGATCGCGTAGAGCGCAAGCATGCGGTCGGTCGAGGCGTCTGCCGCCTCGGCCAGGGGCGCGCTGGGGTCTAGCGTCGATTCCTTCGATAGCTCGTCCATAGTCGCCTCCACGTCGTGCGGTCTCATTGTCTTTTGTAGGATACGGGGTTGTCCAACGGGAGGATCAGCTCGTCGGCGCGCGTGAGCCCACCGAGCTCAATTTGCCTCCGAGCTATCACTTCAACGCGGGCTTCGATTTCACCTATGACCGCTATTTCGGCGACGTCACCACAAGCTTCGTCGATGGCGGGTTTTGGCAGGATGTTCTCGACGTCAGGTTTCACGGTCCCACCGAGCCTTACGCGATCGTGAGCGCGGGGTTCGGGGTGCATTGGGAAGAGGGCAAGCTCACGACCGCGGTCAAGGTGACCAACCTGACCAACGCCGAAGTCCAGCATCACGTCTTCGGCGACATCATCAAGCGGCAGATCGTCGGCGAGCTGCGCTTCCGCTTCTGACACGCGCTTCCCGAGAGGTAGAATCCGCTCAACTGGAGGCATATCTGATGAGAATCTTTTGGCTCGTTTCGCTTCTCATGACATCGACCGCGACCGCTCAGCAAATCGAGCGGACCAACCCCGAGGGGATGACGCAGCCGACCGCCTATAGCCATCTCGTCAAGGTCGGGAACTTGATGTTCCTCGCCGGCCAAGTCGCTCTCGACGGGGAGGGCAACGTCGTTGGGGCAGGCGATATGAAATCGCAGCTCCGTCAGGTGCTCGAGAACATGAAGTCGGTGCTCGCTTCCGAGGGCGCCGATTTTTCGAACGTCGTCAAGATCAACATCTTTACGACAGACATCGAGGCCTTTCGTGGCGCCGCTTCTGTGTGCCGGGAATATTTCGGGGGCCATCCTCCGGCGAGCACGCTCGTTCAAATTGAGCGGCTCGCGCGGCCGGTCTTTCTCGTAGAGATCGAAGCGATCGCGGTGGCTCCAGAGTAGCAGCTAGTCGTCGTCGAAGCCCGCGACGTGGTCCCGGCCTCGGAGGATGGCTGTGATTTCTTCCTTCTTGAAGAGCCGGCCTTTACCGATCCCGGGACAGAATTTCTTCTCGTATCTCCACGTATTCGGCGCCTCGATGGGCGTGTAGCCGTCGAGCGGCAGAAACGGATAGGCGCGGCACTGCGATGGCCGTGCTTCGTAGACGGTACAGCGTCCTAGGTCCAGGAAGCGGCAATCGCCGTTTTCGACGATGGCGAGCTCAAGCTCGCCATCGTCGCTCGTCGTGTACTCGGTGGCAAAGGCGCGGCTCGTCATGCCGAGATGTTTTGCGAGGCGCTCGATGTCCTCGGGCTCCAGAAAGACGCTCCCTTTGCGCTCCTGTTGCGTGCAGCATTTGCCGCAATCGGGCTGACACTCGAAGCGGAGCCCGCGCCGAATCCAAGTGAGCTCGTCGCTCATTCAGGAAGGATGGCGGGAGGGATGGCGCCGCGCCGTTCGGTGATGAGGCTGTAATGCTCGATCTGTCGGTTCTTCTCGAAATTGAAGAGCGCCCGGTGATTGTAGGCGCACAGGTCGAGGTCGCAATGGGCGGTGATGAGCTCGTCGCTCTTGGTCGAGGCGACGGCGACGATCTCGCCCGATGGCGCGATGATGGCGCTTCCGCCGATGAGCTCGCAGTCTTCTTCCGTGCCGGCTTTGGCGACCCCGACCACCCAGGTGTTGTTCTGATAGGCGCCCGCTTGCATGACGAGGTGATTGTGGAAGTGGGACAAGTCGTCATAGATGGGCTCCCACGGGACGCTCGAGGGTGTGTTGTAGCCGAGAAGGATCATTTCGACGCCTTGGAGCGCCATCACGCGGTAAGACTCGGGCCAGCGCCGGTCGTTACAAATCATCATCCCGAGCACACCGCCCATGGTGCGCCATGCGCGGAATCCGAGATCGCCCACGTCGAAATAGCGCTTCTCCAGATGTTGGAACGCGAGATCGGGCCGGTTGTCGTCGTGTCCCGGTAGATGGACTTTGCGGTATTTGCCGACGATGTTGCCGTCCCCGTCGACGAGGATGGATGTGTTGTAGTGGCGTCCGCCTACGAGCTCCGCGTAGCCGAGATAGAAGCCGAGGCCGAGGGCTTTCGCTTCGTTGAAGAGTGGCTGTGTCGCCCCGGACGGCATCTTGCGCTCGAAAAAGGCGTCCATCTCCGCGTCGTCGTCGACCCACCATCGGGGAAAAAACGTCGTGAGCGCGAGCTCCGGGAAGACGACAAGATCGCACCCACGGTCTTTCGCCTGGTGCAAGAGCGCCGTCATGCGCGCCACGACGTCGGCCCGGGGTTCTTCCCGCGCGATGGGACCGAGCTGCGCGCCGCCGACCATCAGAAACCGGCTCATCGGGGTCTCCTCTTATTGGTAGCTACAATTTCATCCGTGTCGCGGCGAACGCCTGGTTCAGGTCGGGTCGTTCGCGGCGGTGATGACGTTCTCCCGGCCGCGTCTCGCGCGGTATTGCAACAAGAAGCGTTTCGAGATCCAATAGGCTAACATGGCCAAAACTGCTGAGAGGATGAAGTTTCCGACGAAAAAAGGCACGAGCAGATTCCATGCGTCGCCGGTCAGCTCGCTCCAAAACCGACCTGAAGATAGTGTCTCGTAGCTAATTTCGGGCAAGGCCCCATCGCTCCCGAGAATGAAGACGCCGAGGCCCGTGCCGAGCGCTGCGGCGGGCGCCACGGTCCATGGGGTATTCGAGTAGACACCGGCAAGGAAGGCGAGGCGATTGACGCGGAACAGAAGGATGACGGCGATCGCGATAAGCGTGTGAAAACCAATGAACGGTGAGAAGCCGACGAGCACCCCGAGACCAAAGGTACGGGCTGTGCGCTCCGGCGGCTCATCCATGAGCAACAACTGGCGCAGGTAGCGCCTAAAAGCTCGCTTTTCGGTCATTGCTCGAATCGATGTTCGCCCAAGTCGTGCTCCTCCTCACGGGTTCACTGGGTGCTCTCTACATTTTCGCACTTTTTGATCTCGAAGGCGGAAAGAATCGCGCTGACAAAGGCGGGTCCATCATATTGGCCTCGTGTAGTAGAGTGCGGGTTTGTCAATGGAACACACTTCTTGAAGGACGGACTGGCTGACTCGACCCGATCGTTGAAGATCCCGCGCTTTCGATTTAGAATACCTTCTCGTGGAGACGGCATTTCGACGGCGCTCGAGGTGATGACGCGATTGGCCTCGGTTCCAGGCCCAGAACGTGTGAGCGTGATCGAGGTCGTGGTTCGTTGCTGGACATTCAGCGGCCGGGCGAAGGCGTCCTGGCTGTCCGGAGGTGCGAAGCCATGCGAAAGAGGAGTTCTCGTCCGTTCTGCCCGTTGCTGGTTGGACTGGTTTTAGCCAGCCTTCCCGCACTCGGCTCGGCCCAGTCCAAGGTCTGGATGGGCAAGGAAAAAGACTACGAGCGATTCTTGGCGAATGCCGAGATTGTGTCCGTCGAGGATGTAGGTAGCGGCGTGAATCAGCCGAAACGGATCACCTTGAGGCAAGGAGCTCGAGAGATCGACGCATTGTGGAAACCCATACAGCGCGGTCCGAAGGAGTGGGCGTGGGAAAGCTTCGAGGCTGAAGTGGCCGCGTACCAGTTGGACCGCATCCTTGGGCTCCACATGGTGCCGCCGACCGTTGTCCGATCCATTCAGGGACAAGAGGGCTCCCTCCAGCTATGGGTGACCGGCGTCGAGTTCTTTCGAGACAGGAGCGCTGGCGCGCCGCAGACTCAGGAGTGGGATCAGCAGCTCGCCCGCTGCCGGTTGTTCGACAATCTCATCGCCAACGGAGACCGCGACCCCACGGACATTCTCGTGGACGAGCAGTGGAACCTCGTGCTCATCGACCACTCGCAGGCGTTCTTGAGCTCGCCCTACCTCGAGGACGATGACGAGAAGCTGCCTCACAAGTTCGACCGGCAACTCGTCGCAAGGCTCGAGGATCTGGACCTGGAATACGTGCAGTTTCGATTCGGCCGTCTGCTGCTCGATCCGCAGATCGGAGCCATCATCATGCGGCGCAACGCCTTGATGCGACGGCTCGACAAGCTGGTCGCGGAGAAAGGCGAAGAAGCCGTCCTGTTCGGGGCTGTGTCGGAGCACCCATGACCTCGGGGTCGTCGACTCTGACTGGTCAACTAGCCCGTGTTCTTGGCGCCGTTGTCGCCTTTATTGTTGCGCTGGCGAGCTCGAGGCGCGCGCGCCTTCCCTACTTCTGGCGCAAGGAAGCCGCCGAGTCCTTCACTACGATCGGCGAGGAGGACAAAGCCGAAGAGGCGAACGAGCTGTATCTCCAAGGTATGCGTATTATCGCGGAGCGCTATTTGGACGGCGATGAGATGGAGGCCTTGCTCGAGAGGAGAAAGCTCCTGCTCGCGCACGTGGACCGACTGCTCGAAGAGCGCCCGAACGCCGAGGTGTTTTTCTCGAGCTCTGAAGGAGAGTAACCATGAAGAAAGTAGGCCTCTCCTGCCATTTCAGTGGATCCTCTCGAGGGTGAGACCGCCACAGTTTAGGTAGACGAGACTGATGAGAGCTTCGGCAGAGTGGAGTCCAAAGCTGCGGTGGCTCAGCAGCCGGATTTTGTTGTTCATTCCTACGAGTCGGCCGTTGCTGAGTCTCCACGTGACCCACGCGATGACGCCATCGAAGTGGCTGCGGATCATCTTCGCCGCGCGTTTGACGGGCTCTATCCTCGAGCTCATAGCGCGCCGCAGCCATCCTCGGAGAAACTTCTTGGCCCATGTCTCGGTTTTGTAGGTGTAGAGGTCCATGAAGTCGTCGCGCAGAAGCATGGCGCGGTAGAGGCGACGATTAGCTCGCACCTGCTCGCGGAGCACCCGTTTGTCTTTCGCGCTGCGGTTGTGTTTGGCCTTGAGAAGGGGAAACTTGGTGTTCTTGAGGTTGCGTCGGGCAGTCCCTTTGAGCTCGCGCACCAGCTCGCGCCGGGTCTTATCCACGGCCTCGTTCAGATGCTTGACGATGTGGAAGCGGTCAAAGATCACCCGTGCCTGAGGAGCCTTTTTGCCGACGACAGTTATGTACGGCTCCCACATGTCCATGCTGACCGCTTCGAGCTCCGCGGCTCTTTGTGGTCCGAGCTTGCGGAAAAACCGCAGCAGCGTCTTGGCCTTGCGCTCCTTTCCCGCCCAGACGACCCGGCCGCTGAGATGGTCTATTACCACTGTTAAGTACTTGTGGCGTTTGCGGTAGCTGATCTCGTCCATCCCAATCACCCGCAATCCATCGAGCTCGCGCCGCTCATCCCGCTGCTCGGCAACCACTCGCTGGATGATCCGTCGCACCGAACGCCACGTCACTCGGAAATAGTTCGCTACGGCGCTGACGTCCGTCCTCTGTGCCAGCCACGCTACCTCTTGTTCGAAGCTTTTGGTAAAGCGGCTTCCCTTGTCGGCCCAAGGCACCTTTTCTCTGACCACTCCACACCGCCGACATACCACTCGTCGGATCGAGTAGATAGGTCCGGACTCCGAACAGGTCCAAGTGCCGCCAGTAGCGATTGTAGCGATCTTTGTTCTTGCGGACCTTTCGTCCGCAAATCCCGCACAGAGGCTTCCTCCTCCGTGGTACTACATCCACCACCACTCTGGCTTTGTCCGCCTGGAAGTGGAAACCTCGGACCCACAGGCCTTGCAATCCGATGAGCTTGTTGACTAACCTGAAGTTCCTTGGTCAAATGAACCCACTGACAGTGTGAATCCCCAATGATTACGCGTCTTTAGGGACGCCGAGAGGCTAATTTTGGGATGCAATATGTAGGCATGTCTAAAGCCTTTTATGGTTTGATACACATTGATATATAGGATACTATGGTGGGCATGCATATCCACATCATCCCCAATCGCAACTCTACCCCCGCGGTCCTGCTGCGTGAGTCCTATCGGGTGGGCGGAAACGTCCGCAAGCGCACGCTCGCTAACTTGTCCAAATTGCCCATGGACGCAGTCGACGCCATCCGACGCATTCTCAAAGGGGAAAAGCTCGTCTCGGTTGAAGTCGCCTTCAAAATCGTCGAGAACGGCTCCCGGCACCATGGCCACGTCGACGCGGTGCTCAGCGCCATGAGACAGCTCGGTTTCGAAAAGCTCGTTGGTTCTCGACACTCACCAGAGCGGGATTTGGTCGTGGCCATGGTAGTCGCCCGGATCCTCGAACCGCAGTCGAAGCTGGCGACTAGCCAGTGGTGGCACACAACCACACTGCCCGAAATCCTGGGGGTGAGCGATGCCCGCAAAGACGATCTCTATGCCGCCATGGACTGGGTTCTCAAACGCCAGGAGGTCATCGAAAAAAAACTCGCGGCGCGCCATCTCCAAAACGACGGCCTGGCGCTCTATGACCTAACCTCAAGCTACTTCGAGGGTGTGAGTTGTCCGATCGCCCGCCTCGGATACGACCGTGACGGCAAGAAAGGCAAGCTGCAGATCAACTACGGTCTGCTGACCAACGAACGCGGCATCCCCGTGTCGGTATCGGTCTTTGAGGGCAACACGGGCGATCCCAAAACGCTGTTGCCTCAGGTAGAAAAGGTGCAAGAGCGCTTCGGCATCGAGCAGTTTGTGATGGTGGGCGACCGCGGAATGATCACCCAGACCCAGATCGACGAGTTGCGGGAGATGGACGGTGTCGACTGGATTACCGCTCTGCGTCCCGAACCGATTCGCAAGCTCATCAACGATGGGGTGCTCCAGATGGGGCTATTCGACGAGCGGAATCTGTTTGAGTTGACGCACCCGGATTTCCCCAACGAGAGGCTGGTCGCTTGCCGCAATCCGGAGCTGGCCGAGAGGCGGCGTCACAAGCGCCGTGCTCTGCTCGAAGCGACCTGCAAGGAGCTGGAGAAAGTTTGTCGGATGGTCGAGCGGCGCCGTTTGCAGGGCAAGGAGGACATCCGTGCTGCAGTGAAAAAGCTCCTCAACAAGTACAAGGTCGGCAGGTACTACAGGCTCGACATCCGTGACGACGGTTTCGACTTCGAGCTAGACGAGACAACGATGGATGCCGACGCCTCGCGCCTCGCCAACGGCAACTCTGAGCTCGCCAACAAACGGCTCCAGCGGTGGAAGCGACACATGGGGACGATCGCTAAGCAGTTCGGAGGGATTCGCCAACGGATCGGGCGGGGTCAGCTGCATGGTAAAGATAAAATCGGTGTGCGGGTAGGCAGAGTTCTCAACAAGTACAAAGTCGGCAAGCACTTCAAGCTGGACATTCGCGACGACAGCTTTAGCTTCGAAATCGACGACACAAAGGTCACTGCGGAAGCTGCCCTTGACGGCATCTACGTGATCCGCACCAGTCTTGCTGAGCAGCGGATGAAAACCGACGACACAGTGCGCAGCTACAAGTTGCTGACCCAGGTCGAGAGGGCGTTTCGTTCCTTCAAGAGCATGGACCTAAAGGTGCGGCCGATTCGTCACCGGCGCGAAAACCGAGTCCGGGCGCACGTCTTCTTGTGCATGCTGGCCTACTACGTCCTGTGGCACATGATGGAGGCTTGGCGGCCGCTGCTATTCTCTGACGAGGACCAGCAGGCGAAGGCCAGGCGTGACCCGGTTGCTCCGGCGAAGCGCTCCGAGGCCGCCCTGCGCAAGATACAAACCAAGAAGCTTGACGATGGGAGTCGAGCTTCCAGCTTCCGCACGCTGCTGCGCCTTCTCAGCAACATCGTCCGAAACAAATGTCGGCGACCGGAAGCCGGACCCGACGAGCCCACCTTCGATGTCACGACAACTCCGGACTCGAAACAGCAGAGAGCCTACGACCTGCTCAAAGGTATCACCGTGTAGACAGAAGCCAGCACCATTGATTCCAACTATCTCATTGGATCAACACCGGATCTTGGCTTTTTCAGCCAGGAACTTCAGACTAACGTAGTAACGCGCATCGCGGGAACGCTCTTTTCTCTTTCGGAAAAAAAGATTCTAGCGTTCTCGCCGATGCGCATCTACACATGGCTTACCCTCTCAACCCACGGGCCTCACCAAATGCCACTGCCCCTCAGCGGGAGACGAGGCTGTGGGAAACGCCCCCACGGTTCTGGTCGTTCAGACCTTGCTCACGACTGAGTTCTCTTCGAAGCCTGGAAGGGCGTTTTCCATAGCCTCCACTAATCGAGCCCCCCTTCCTTATTCCATATGAATTAATCTTTCTTGTATATATATCAGGAGGGGCCTGTGGGCGCTCGTGGGAAACGCGAAGCGTTTTCCAAGCGATTGTGGAAAACGCCGCTCCACGTTTGTACGTGCTCACAACCTTTCTCTAAACGCCTCTCTCGCCCGGAGTTTCCGGCGTTTTCCACAATCGCGGCAGCGTCCATAGGCCATGCCCTCCAACACAAATCAGATCCCCCGAAACGACAGGAGAACCGAAAGTACTTTGTGCCATTCTGATGACGCTGGTGCTTGCCGCCACCGTCACCGCGGCCCAGGCCGTCGATGACGTATCATGCGAATACAAATCGTGGTTGTCCGCGGATAACGACGTCGCGGCCCTGTTGACCGGCGCTGAAGTCGTCTCGATGAAGGATATCTCCATGGGCGTCACCAAACCGTCGCGTGTCGATCTAAAGCAGGGGGAGCATGTGCTCGCCGCCGCATTCAAGCCCATCAAGCGCGGCCGGCAACATGGCTTCTGGGAAAGCTACCAGGCGGAGATTGCGACCTACGAGATCGACAAGCTCATCGGCCTCGGCATGACGCCGCCGACCGTCGAGCGGCGTATCAAGGGCAACAAAGGCTCTCTCCAGTTCTGGGTGGAAGATTGGAAGCTTTACCGAGACGTTGAGAACAAAACGCCCAATACGCCGAGCTGGAGCCACCAGCTATCACGCATGAAGATGTTGGATGTCCTGATCAACAACGACGACCGGAACGCGCAGAACTTTCTCGTCGATCCCGACTTTCACATCATTCTCATCGATCACTCCCGGGCGTTCATTTCCGGCAAGAAGATGATCAAGAACCCCAAGAAGCTTCCGAACTAGTTCGATCGCAAGCTCGTGGAAGCGTTGAAGGGACTCGACCGGGACACCCTCGACGCCCAACTAAAGCCTTATTTGAACGGAGGTCAGATCAAAGGCATTCTCGAGCGGCGCGACTTCCTGCTGGAGCATCTCGACAAGCTCATTCAGGAGCGGGGCCAGGCGCGCGTGCTCTTCTAGCTGATTTTCCTACAGCTTCGCAAAGCCGTCGGGTGCTCGTCAATATCTCCGAGCTCCGCCGCGTGCCTGTCGTTCCGAAAGACGTCTATTTCTTGGAAGCAGTGGGGGGCGACACTCTGGTTCGTTTGCGATCCAAACGGTCTCCGCGCGACGTTCGCCCTCTCGGCACTCTTCTAGAAGAATTCACGCCCTACGGATTCCTCCGAATCCATCGCAACCACGCCGTCAACTTGGCTCGCATCCAGGAGATTCGCCGGCGGAAGGGTAGGGACGACTGGGAAGCTGCCCGTGAGCCGCAGGCAACTTAAAACGCTGGTTGAGGGCAGCAAGGGCCTTGGCTTCGCGCTTGAATCGGGCCCGACGCTCTTCGCTCTCGGCTAGCTCGGGCGGAAGAACCTTCAGAGCCACATCGCGGTCGAGTTTGGTGTCCCGGGCGAGGCAGACGTCTCCCATACCGCCTGAACCGATCCTTTCGAGGATTCTGTAGTGAGAGAGAGTGCGCCCGATCATGGGATGGGCTCCTGGGGAAGACGCGAGGATTTTATACCGTGGAATCGATTGGTTCAACCGATGGCGAGACCTGCGACAGAGCATGGGCGCGCATCAACGACAGAAGCCGAGGGACTCGCGAACTTCTTGAACGCCTCGACGGTGTTTTACAGCGACCGTAGCGTCGCTTGATCAACAACACCTATCGCGACTTCTTCCTACCCCATCGCGACGACGTGCTCGCCGGGTCCGCACCTGCGCGGTTTAGCCCTACAGGGAGCGGAGCGCCCAGAGTGGATCGCTCCGGGTGGCGCGGCGGCCGGGGATGAGGCAAGCCACGAGGGCCACCCCCAGCATGAGCAGGCTGACTCCCAGAAAGGTCAGCGGGTTGCCCGTGACGTAGCTGCCCATGATGCGAAGGCTCTCGCTGTTTCGGGTTACGACCATGGGGCGCAGCGTGAAAGCGGAGAGATCGGAGAAGACCTCGTTTCGCTCGCGGAAGTCGAGGTAATCCGGGTAGGAGGAGGCGCCGTAGAGCGGACCGCTAAAATCGCTCGTATAGATGGAGGCCAACTCCCCGGGATTCTGGCCCGGCAGCGGCTGGAGCACCACCGCGTTGATGAGGCTGAAGATGGTCGTATTGGCGCCGATCCCGAGCGAGAGCGAGAGCACCGCGACGATGGTGAACGCCGGGCTCGCCACCAGCGCGCGCGCCCCGTACCTCAAGTCCTGCCACAAGCTCTCCATCATTGCCTCCACGCCGAGAATCCCTCGGGCTCGCTGCTACACTACCAATGACGCATCACTACTCCGATTTGTTGCTTGGTTTCTCGGATCTTTTTGCGGGAAGCGGACTGGGAGCTCGGACTCGCCTCAGACGCCCTCGATGTCGACTTGACGGCGGCGCGCTGATCAATATTCCAGGAGCTCCACCGCGCGGCCGCCTTGGTAGTAAACCCGGGGCGTTTTCGCGTTGAGGTGGTTGAACAAGCTGTAGACCATCCACCCCGCGGTCTCCGCGACCTCCGCGACGGTATTTCCCGCATCGGTCCCGAGGATCTCCACGACGTCAGAGGCCTTGGCGTCGGTACCGGTCAAGTCGACGACTACGTGGTTCAAGCCTTCTGCCGCCTGGGCATGAAGCCGAAAGCAACGTGACGGCGGCAGCGAAGCGTCTCTGCGTCGATCGCAGCACATTGTGGCGCAAGATGAAGCGTCGGCCCTCGGCGTGATATCGTCTCGGGCGACCCGGGCGCCGCTTCTTTGACGCGCCGGGATCGAGGGCCTCATGTGGTTGGTTTTGTTCCTCGCGTTCGTCGCCGATAGCGAAAAAGACGTTCGAGCTTTCGTTCTCGAATTTGCCGACACGTGGACCCACGCTGACAGGCCCGAGGACGTCGCGGCTTACTACGCAGTTGATGCGACGCACGTGAATCCTCAAGGCGAGTGGGTGCGAAGCCGCGCGGAGCTCGTTCCCTATTTCGAGCCTCTCGTTGCGGGCCGCTCCGATAGCTTTGACGCCACCTTCGACATCGAGGCCGTTCGCTTCGTGACGGACGACGTCGCGCTCGTGGACGGCACGATCGTCATCCGCGGAATTCTCGAGCGCTTCGCCTTCGTATTGAAAAAAACCGGTGGTCGGTGGGAGATCACTGCATCACGCGTGATGTCTCCCGCCGGCTGAGACGAACGAAAACAAGGAGAGTTTTTCGTGAAGAATGCGATCGTTGCCGCCTTGATGGCCGCCGCCTGCAGTGTCGAGGCCGCGGACAAGAAACCCGTCACGCTCGACGGCGCCAATCCTGACGCGACTTTCAGCTCCGCTGTTTGGACGGGCGATTTCCTGCATCTCTCTGGCCATCTCGGAGGCGTGCCGGGGAAGGGCATCATCGGGGACATCCACGCACAGACACGGCAGACTTTCGCGAACTTGAAGCGCATCCTCGACGCGGCCAGGCTCGACTATTCGCGCGTGGTGAGTGTGAGCGTCTATCTGACGGACGATCGTCACTACGAAGCACTGAACGAAGTCTTCCGTGAGATCTTTCCAGAGGACGCGCCGACGCGGGCCACCGTCCGGACGGATCTCGCCGCCGCGAGCGGGTTCATCGAGATCTCGATGGTCGCGGCGCGCCGCGGCCTCGACATCCGTCGCATTCATCCCGAAAGTTGGCGGCCTTCGCGACAAGGCTTTGCCTATGGCATGCTCGCCGGCGACACGCTCTTCGTCTCCGGCCTCGTTTCGAGCGATCCCGCGAAGGGGGGGATCGTGAACGGCGATATCGGCGTACAGATGAAGCAAACGCTCGATAATCTCGGCAAAGTGCTCGCGGCCGCGGGCATGGATTATGGCGACGTCGTTGCGAATCGCGTTTACTTACGGGACGGTCGTGACTTCTCGGGGATGAACGAAGTCTATCGCACTGTCTTCAGCGAGAACCCTCCAGCCCGCGCGACCGTACGTGCCGGCGTGATGCATCCCGACGCGCGTCTCGAGGTCCATTCGGTCGCGGTGAAGGACAGCGCGCGCCGCGTCGCCGGAGACACCCGCCCGGGGAGCCTGATCTCGCCTTCGATCGTTTCGGGCGGCCGTCAATATCTCGCGGGCATGACGGGTCGCGGCCCGGATGGCTACGCTCCGGGTGATGTGAAAGCACAGACCCGCCAGGCGGTAGCAAGGCTCAAAGCCACGCTCGAAGCGGCGGGGCTCGGACTCGAGGATGTCGTCGAGAGCACGGTGTTTCTCACCGACATCCGGCACTTCTCCGCGATGAACGAGATCTATCGCGAACTCGTGCCCGGGCCGCGTCCGGCGCGCACGACGGTGGGCACCGCGTTGATGTCCCCCGACGCGCTCGTCGAGATCATGGTGATCGCCGATGCGAAGAAGTAAGCGAAAAAAGTAAGTACTTGGCCTATTTGCGGCAGCGGTAGACGACCGCGGGAGGGAAGTTCTTCCAGACGATTTCGCTCGTCTCGACGCTTGCGAAGCGGGCGTCGAGACGCTCCCGGAATCGTCTGCCGCTCGCGAGCGGCAGACCGACGACGTAGGCGTAAGTGACGAACTGGGCGCCGGGAGGCATCTTCTTCAACATCTCATCGAGATAGTGGTCTTGCTGCTCGTCTGAGAACGAGGCCCAAGGAAGGCCACTAATGACGCTGTCGATCTTCGAGACCCCGTGCTCGTCGCAGATGGCCGCGATGTTCTCGACGGAGTCTTCATAGAGAGTGACGTCCGGGAATTTTTTACGAAACGAAGCCGCGAAGGACGGGTTCCGCTCGACGGCGAAAAACGTTGCCGTGCGACGCACGCGCTCCAAGATCTCTCCGGTTATGGTGCCTTTTCCTGGACCATATTCGACAGCCACGTCGACCCGGTCCCACGCAATCCAGTCCACCATGGCCGCCACGAGGCTCTTGGAGCTGGGCGTGACGGTCCCGATCTCGCGGGGCGTACGCAGGAACTCGGCGAAGTGATCCACGGCGCGGTAGTGTAGCATGGAGGTGTGCTTTTCAAGACGCGTTTCACGACGGCATTCGGCAAGGTGCCATCACGCGACGGTACGCGCGTGGAAGAGCGAGCGCGTTACCGTGTCGGAGCCTTGGGTCGCATCGAGGTAGATACGATCGATCGCATCCCGCTCGAGGCTATCCGCCCGAAAGATGCCAAAGAATCGGGCTTCGACTCTGTGGCGTCACTTACGGAGATGCTGCGAGAACAAAGCGATCGAAGGCTCACGGCTAGGAGCTACGTCTACCGTGTCCGCTTCCACTTCGCGGGGGCAGCCATCGCGCTCTACAGAGGAGCTGAACGCGCGACTCGCGCGCATGGACCGCTCGAGTTCCAAAGGCCCGTGGACCCGGCAGGTGCTCGAGTTGATAGGGAAGCGTCCGTGTATCGCCGCGTCCGAGCTCGCGAGTCACCTCGGTCGGGATCGCGCCGCCTTCAAGGCCGACGTTCGAAAATTGAAGAAGCTAGGGCTCACGACGAGCCACGCCGTCGGGTATGAGCTCACGGACGCGGCGAGAGCGCTTTTACGATCTCAATCGAGGAAATCGCGAGCGTGATCGAGTTCGGGGCGCGCCCACCTATTCCACACGATTTCCGTACACGTAGTCGTTCACGAGATTTTCGAGCGCTTCCTGGCGGCCGCTGACGCGCGGGGGCTCGCTGGCGGAGGCTGCGGTCTCTTCGAGCTCCACGAAGGTTGTCTTGCGAGCGAGGATCTTCTGCCCGAACTCCGATTCGCGAAACCCTGCATAGCGCTCGGCGATGGGCGTCGAGAGAACGCCGTCGTCGTTCATCTTCTGCGCGACGAGCAGAGCACGCGCGAACGTGTCCATGCCTCCAATGTGAGCATGGAAGAGATCGACAGTGTCGAACGAGCCGCGGCGGAGTTTGGCGTCGAAGTTCAGCCCGCCATCGCCGAGACCACCTTGTCCCAGAATAACGAGCATCGCCATCGTGGCGCTCGGGAGATCGGTGGGAAACTGGTCCGTGTCCCAACCGAGGTTCAGGTCGCCGCGGTTGATGTCGATACTTCCGAGCCTTCCCGCAATCGACGCGACCAGGAGGTCGTGCTCCCATGTATGTGCGGCCAGGGTAGCGTAGTTGGACTCGATGTTGAGCTTGAAGCGATCGAAGAGGTCGAACTCCCGCAAAAAGCCGATCGTCGTCGCGGCGTCATAATCGTATTGGTGCGTCGCCGGCTCCATGGGCTTCGGCTCGATGAGCAAGGTGCCTTCGAAGCCAATGGACTTGGCGTAGTCCGACGCGAGGTGAAGAAACGCGGCCATCTGCTCCCGCTCTTGCTTCAAGTCGGTGTTGAGAAGCGTCGAATAGCCTTCGCGTCCGCCCCAGAAAACGTAGCCGGTTCCGCCGAGCTCGAGCGTGGCGTCCATCGCCCGGCGCACTTGAGCCGCGGCATGCGCGAAAACGAGAGGATCGGGGTTCGTCGCTGCCCCGTGGGTAAAGCGCGGATGAGAGAACAAATTGGCCGTTCCCCAGAGAAGACGCACGCCCGTCTCTTTCTGTCGCCGCGCGGCATGCTCGACCATCGCCTGGAGGTTCTGGTGGTTCTCCGAGACAGAGCTCCCCTCCGGTGCGATGTCGCGGTCGTGGAAGCAGTAATACTCGACGCCGAGCTTGGTGAACAGCTCGAACGCGGCATCCATCGTCGAGCGCGCGGCTTCCATCGGGTCGGGCGCCGTTCCCCATGGCCGCACAAAGCTTCCGCCCCGAACACGTCGGCCCCCGTGCCGCGCATCGTGTGCCAGTAACAGACGGCGAATTTCAAATGCTCGGACATGCGCTTTCCCGCTACTTCCCGATCCTTGTCGTAATAGCGGAACGCGAGAGGATTCTTCGAATCGGGACCTTCATAAGGGATGGGCTTTTCGACTTCCGGGAAATAGCTCATGGCATCCTGTCTTTCTTAGTGGCGGTCATCACGCGGTTCGGGCTCAAGAGAAAAGGTGGTAAGTAGGCCGGGATGTTCGAGAACGGGAGCACTTCGGGTTTCAGGCGAATACCCTGTTCTGGGCGTAGAACCAACATCGCTTCTTCGAAACGCGGCTCGAAGCCCGTCAAGTAGGCGATGTTGGCGCTGTGCTCGCGGTCGGCGTAAACGAGAAGGACATCGTATCCCGCTTCAGCGGCCCGCCCGAGCACGCGGTCGATACGTTTTCGACACGTCGCGCCGTTTAGTCGCGGCTCGACGCTCGGGTCGCCGAAGTCGGGGAGCGCGATCTCTTTGAGCATTCACTTACTGATGAGCCCGAGCACCGCACCCACGGGATCCTTCACGACGCAGAAGCGGTTCGAGCCCATTTTACGGGGGCCGTCGACCAAATGACCGCCGAGCTCGATACACCTTCGAATGCTCGAGTCGATATCCTCGACGGCGACGTAGATGAGCCACTGCACGGGTAGATTGGCGTTCGCGCCGCGCGCATGACAGATGCCAGCGACCGCAGCGAGCCTGTCCCCTTCGCCAAAGGCTACGGGGACCCGCCGAAGCCTCGAGCGAAGGCGGGTCGAGCGGAGGGCTAGGCCGAAGGCCGAACTGGAATTAATGCCGCAACGCAGTCAGCGCCGAAAAGGGCCAGGAATTCACGGCAGGATTAGCCTGAAGTTCTGCCCAGTAAGCCCTCCCACGCTTCGGTAAAGTACCTTTAGTCGCATGGAGTTACAGCGCTAGAGGTGTGATTTTTGCCTGCAATTAGTAGCCATGTTGTATTGTATTTATTATTGTTATATATGTTTATATAGTGTATATAGTAGCCATGCATATCGATATCGTGCCCAACCGCAACTCCAAACACGCCGTTTTGCTCCGTGAGTCCTATCGGGATGCCAAGAGCAAGAAACCGCGCAAGCGCACACTTGCCAACCTGTCCAAACTGCCGAGCGAGCAGGTCGATGCCATCCGACGCATACTCAAGGGGCAAAAGCTCGTTTCGCTCGAAGACGCCTTCGAAATCGTCGAGAACGGCTCCCGGCACCATGGCCACGTCGACGCGGTGCTCAGTGCCATGAGACAGCTCGGTTTCGAAAAACTCGTTGGCTCTCGACACTCACCAGAGCGGGATTTGGTCGTGGCCATGGTAGTCGCCCGGATCCTCGAACCGCAGTCGAAGCTGGCGACTAGCCTGTGGTGGCACACAACCACACTGCCCGAAATCCTGGGGGTGAGCGATGCCGACGAAGACGATCTCTATGCCGCCATGGACTGGGTTCTCAAACGCCAGGAGGTCATCGAAAAGAAACTCGCGGCGCGCCATCTCCAAAACGACGGCCTCGCGCTCTATGACCTAACCTCAAGCTACTTCGAGGGGGTGAGTTGTCCGCTGGCCAGGCTCGGATACAACCGTGACGGCAAGAAAGGCAAGCTGCAGGTCAACTACGGCCTGCTGACCAACGAACGCGGCATCCCCGTGTCGGTATCCGTCTTTGAGGGCAACACGGGCGATCCCAAAACGCTGTTGCCTCAGGTAGAAAATGCGCAAGAGCGGTTCGGTATCGAGCAGTTTGTGATGGTGGGCGACCGCGGAATGATCACCCAGACCCAGATCGACGAGTTACGGGAGATGGACGGTATCGACTGGATTACCGCTCTGCGTCCCGAACCGATTCGCAAGCTCATTAACGATGGGGTGATCCAGATGGGGCTATTCGACAGGCGGAACCTGTTTGAGTTGACGCACCCGGATTTCCCCAACGAGAGGCTGGTCGCTTGCCGCAATCCGGAGCTGGCCGAGAGGCGGCGTCACAAGCGTCGTGCTCTGCTCGAAGCAACCTGCAAGGAGCTGGAGAAGGTTTGTCGGATGGTCGAGCGGCGCCGTTTGCAGGGCAAGGAGGACATCCGTGCTACGGTGAAAAAGCTCCTCAACAAGTACAAGGTCGGCAAGTACTATAGGCTCGACATCCGTGACGACGGTTTCGACTTCGAGCTA
Organism: Candidatus Marinacidobacterales bacterium; assembly: GCA_965197495.1. Taxonomy (GTDB): domain Bacteria; phylum Acidobacteriota; class Vicinamibacteria; order Marinacidobacterales; family SMYC01; genus SMYC01. The sequence goes on along the minus strand of OZ240210.1, from coordinate 7,777,453 downwards.
GACGAGACAACGATGGCTGCCGACGCCTCGCGCCTCGCCAACGGCAACTCTGAGCTCGCCAACAAACGGCTCCAGCGGTGGAAGCGACACATGGGGACGATCGTTAAGCAGTTGGAACGGATTCGCCAACGGATCGGGCGAGGTCAGCTGCATGGTAAAGATAAAATCGGTGTGCGGGTAGGCAAAGTTCTCAACAAGTACAAAGTCGGCAAGCACTTCAAGCTGGACATTCGCGACGACCGCTTTAGCTTCGAAATCGACGACACAAAGGTCACTACGGAAGCTGCCCTTGACGGCATCTACGTGATCCGCACCAGTCTTGCTGAGCAGCGGATGAAAACCGACGACACAGTGCGCAGCTACAAGTTGCTGACCCAGGTCGAGAGGGCGTTTCGTTCCTTCAAGAGCATGGACCTAAAGGTGCGGCCGATTCGTCACCGGCGCGAAAACCGAGTCCGGGCGCACATCTTCTTGTGCATGCTGGCCTACTACGTCCTGTGGCACATGATGGAGGTTTGGCGCCCGCTAGTATTCTCTGACGAGGAGCAGCAGGCGAAGGCCGAGCGTGACCCCGTCGCTCCGGCGCAGCGCTCCGACGCAGCCCTGCGCAAGATACACACCAAGAAGCTTGACGATGGGAGACCAGCTTCCAGCTTCCGCACGCTGCTGCGCCTTCTCAGCAACATCGTCCGAAACAAATGTCGGCGACCGGAAGCCGGACCCGACGAGCCCACCTTCGATGTCACGACAACTCCGGACTCGAAACAGCAGAGAGCCTACGACTTGCTCAAAGGTGTCACCGTGTAGACAGAAGCCAGCACCATTGATTCCATCTATCTTATTGGATCAACACCGGATCTTGGTTTTTTCAGCAAGGAACTTCAGATTAGCGGGTTCGGGCACTAGTTCGACGAGGCCGCCTCGACGGCCGGTTTCAAAACCTCGCGGGCAAACTGGACGAGGCCGGTAGGTGTCGTCGTCTCGGGCGTTCTCGGCTGCTCGGGGACGATGCGGCCTTCTTTCATCGCGAGTAACATCTCTGCATAAAGGTCGACGACGAAATCTGGAAGGCCGGCATGCGCCATGGCCTCACGCGATTGCTCGATCGAAACTTCCACATATTCCACGGGCTTGTCGATGCCTTTAGCGATGAGACTCGCGGACTCGGCCCCCGTGAGATCTCTCGGTCCGCGAAGCTCGTGGACTTTCTGCCCCGTCCAATCGGCGCCGAGCAGATAGGTCGCCGCGACATCGGCGATATCGCGTGTCGCGACCGTTGCCATCTCTGCGTTTCGCGGAAGCGGTGAGTAGATGGCGCCTGCGCTCGCGATCGTGTGAACGTCGGCAAGGTGATTCTCCATGAACGATCCGGGCCGCAAGTGCACCACGTTGGGAGCGGCTTCGCTCAAAATGCTCTCCACCTCTCCCAGAAAAGCAATCGGCCCGGCGTGAGCGCCGATGCTGGACACGTTGACGACGTGCTCGACGCGTGCGTCATGAAGCGCTTCGGCGGCTTTCGACGCGGTGTCGCGTACCCACGTTTGGTAGTCCGGACGATAGGCCGGCGGCGTGATCCAGAAGACGGCTTCCGCTCCTTCGAAAGCTCGCGACAACAGCTCTTCGTCGTCGCACGAGCCGACGATAACACTCGCACCCTGGACCGCGAGATCGCGTACCTTGTCCGGATTGCGAGTGATGATGCCGACGGGCATTTCCGAATCGAGCAAGCGCTCGGTGACCCGGCGCCTGATATTGCTGTTGGGTGCATTGATCACGATCGTCATGGTTCCTGCTTTTCGTAGATCTCGGTCGATGGGTAAAAGGCGTACCACCCGAACCAGAACGCGTCATGGCCGGCAACGCGCTCGAGCACCGACCCATCTTCGGACTCGAGACGATCCTCGCGGACCACCCATTGGATTCCCGGCGGCTCCTCGCGCAACTCGGTATCGCTCACAAGAATGAACTGCCGGGCCTTGGTTTTGTAGGCGCGCACCGCGCCGGATCGCGCGTTAGTCAGAAGCACGATGTCCACGCCCCCCAAGGTGTCGTGGGTGATGCGCTCTTCTTGCAGTAGCTCCACCGGATAGGCTTTGGGCCGCCCGCCCAGCACGAGTGTGAAGACCCGTTGCTTGGTCGCGAGCGCCTCGCTCCGAAGCCATACGGGGAACATCGTCTTGTCGGAGGCGAAGTAATCCTCGTACGGGCTCACTTCGTAGTCACCCGCAAAGCCGGTCTTCTTGCGATCGAGGACGAGTGTCTCCGGGTGGCGTTTTTTCCACTCACCCCAGGTGCTGACGACGAGCGGTGCGAGCTCGAGCTTGATCCCCGATTCCGCGAGACGGCCGGCGACGGGCTCTCCCGTCAAGTTATTCCACAAGCTGTTGGTTGGCCGGTCGTACATGAGCTTGTTGGAGCGATAGAGGAGCCCGGACGAGCCGAACGTGAACGGAGCTTTACCCTCGCGAGAAGGGTGTGCACCGCGGTAAAGCACTCCCGAGCCGCAGAGCGTGCAATAGGAGAGCGACACCGGCTCGCCGCCGACCACGTCGTTACACATCTCGTGCGGATCCATGATGATGTGCGGATAGGCTTTGGCGACACCGTTCAAATAGACGCCGAAGACGCGGTCGTCATTGTCGAGATAATCTTCTTCCGCTGCGGCGATGAAGCCCGGTTGATCGAGCGCAGGGATGCCGTCTTTCGTTACGCCGCCCCACTCGATCTCTTCGGGCCGGATCCGAAACGTGAAGCGCGGGTTCAAATATCCACGAAACGCGCGGTCATACCGTTCGAATACCCAGCGCTTGAAGGCGAGGTAGCCTTTTTTTGGCGCGATCTCCTCGTGACGCCCGATCCACTCGACCCAGCCGTCGCGCGGATTGTTGCCGACCTCTTCGCCGGTGATCGACTCCATGAGCTTCGAAAGCTCGCTCGCGGCCGGTGGATTTCGGGTGACGTAGTGGTAGTAGAGAACGTCGTTGATGCCGGCGATGAGCGATGCGTCGCCGCTCTCTTCCAAGGCGGCCATCGCTGTCGCGCGCGTGTCTCTATCGCTTCTGAGAAGCGCCTTGACGTCGTCCCAGCCGACCTCGGTTTGGCCGAGCGTGACGACCGCAACCATGAGCCAAACGCCCGCAAGCCCCATGTTTTTCATCCCGGAGAGTCTCCACGATACCACGAAAGTAAAGCGCTTCTGCTAGGATCGGCGCTCGAAACGGGAGGCTATAAATGGATATACGGGTGTGGGTTGGCTTACTCTTTCCTCTCACGATCTTTTCGCCGGCTTGCGCGCGGCCGAGCGAGGATGCGGGAACCGTCACGGTCGAATTCAGCGCCGATCGTCTGATGGAGCACATCGAAACACTTTCCTCCGATGCGTTCGGCGGCCGAGCGCCGGGCTCTCCCGGGGAAGAAAAGACGGTGGCCTATCTGCGCGACCGTTTTAGTGCCCACGGCCTCGCACCAGGGAACCCTGACGGGACATTCGTTCAAAACGTCCCGCTTGTCGGGATCACCTCCGAAAGCCGTGTATCGCTGGTGCGCGACGGCGAGGAGGAAGAGCTCGCGGGGGGCGTCGGCTATGTGGCGTGGACGAAACGTGTCGTCGAAGAAGTCTCTCTCGATGAGGAGCTCGTCTTCGTGGGCTATGGCGCCGTCGCTCCTGAATATGGCTGGGATGACTACAAAGATGTCGACGTCCGAGGCAAGGTGCTCGTCATGCTCGTCAACGATCCGCCCGTCGAAGGTATTTTCGGCGACGAAGCGATGACGTATTACGGACGTTGGACGTACAAATACGCGATCGCTGCCGAGAAGGGCGCCGCTGGCGCTTTCGTCGTGCACGAGACCGTGCCAGCCGGCTATCCGTGGGAAGTTGTCTCGGGAAGCTGGACGGGGGAGCAGTTCGATCTCGAGACCGAAGACAAGAACATGGGCCGCGTCGCGGTCGAAGGCTGGTTCTCGCTGGAAGTGGCGCAATCGCTTTTCGAGAAAGCCGGTTTGGACTTCGACGCCCAGAAGCAAGCCGCTGCGGACCGCGCGTTTCGTCCCGTGGCGCTCGGCGCTCGGGTGACGGCGACGATCGAGAACACGATGCGCAATGTCGACTCAGCCAATGTGGTTGCACGGCTTGAAGGTAGCGGGGCCCCCGACGAGATCGTCCTGTACGTCGCGCACTGGGATCATCTTGGAACGATCGAGTCCATGGAAGGTGACAACATCTTCAATGGCGCCTACGACAATGCGACGGGGGTTGCAGGCCTTTTGGAGCTCGCGCGCGTTCTCGGCGAGCTCGACCCCGCGCCTAGGCGAAGTGTCGTCTTCCTCGCGGTGACCGCGGAAGAGCAAGGCCTTCTCGGCTCACGCTATTACGTGGAGCAGCCCCTCTATCCCGCCAAAAAGACGGTGGCGGCCATCAACATGGACGGGCTCAACATCTGGGGTCGGACGAGCGACATCACCGTCGTGGGTCTCGGTCAGTCCGAGCTCGACGATCTCGCCCGCGAGGTCGCGACCGGGCAGGGCCGTATCGTGCGTCCTGATCCCGAGCCCGAGAAAGGCTTTTACTACCGCTCGGATCATTTCGAGCTTGCGAAAGTCGGCATCCCATCTTTCTATGCCGATGTCGGCATCAGCTTCGAAGGTAAACCCGAGGGCTGGGGGGAAGAACAACGCGCGATCTACACAGCCGAGGACTATCACAAACCATCCGATGAGATTAAGGAATGGTACGAGTTTTCCGGGATGACTCAGGACCTCGAGCTCTTTTTCGAGATGGGCAGAAGGCTTGCGGCAGGCGACGGCTGGCCCGAGTGGAGCGAGACGAGCGAGTTCCGCGCGCGCCGCGAGGTGTCGAGAGAGTAGACGGCATGTACGGGCTCTGCGGAGATACTATCCGGTAAGCGAATTCCTCGCCGGGCGCGGCTTTGTCGTGGCGACTTGCCCGCTCGTTGGGACGAGTTCGCCTTTTGTCAGGATCGATGCACAGGATCTTGAGACTCAGGTTCGTGACCTCGAATTCGTCATCGCGCAAGCCCGTCGTTTTTCGTTTGTCAGTCCAGAGAGACTCGGGGTCGTCGGCTTCGATATGGGCGGTATGGCTGGCTTGATACTGGCCATGCTCAACCCGGATGTGGATGCGTTCGTGAGTGTAAGCGAGCGTCGACCTTGCTTTCTTCGTCGCCGCCGGCGCGCACGAGCCCGCAGTTCCCGCGCCGATTAATAATGACGAACCACAATTCGGCGGCGGCGCAGGCCAACCGCGATCAAGCCCAGTGCCAGGACGGCGAGGGTGCTCGGCTCGGGGATCGGTACCGAGGAGGATTTACTGACGAAGTCGAGAGAATAGATCTGGTTGGGTACAGTAAACCCTAATCGCAAAATCTTCGAAGCACGAAAACGCGAAACAGCCGCACTGGGCGCAGGCGAGAAGCTCGTGCTGGGGCACCCGCTCGCCGCCACTATAGGTGATTCTGCACGGTGTATGCAGAACCTGGAAAAGGTGCTATTCACGGGGCCAAAGACCTCAGACACGGTGACGTTTATTTGCGATTAGGGTAAACTGCGCGACTTGCGTCGCCGCCAGTGTGGAGAGATCAACCGTCACGAGCTGCTCTCTGTTCGTAATCCCGTACAGAATTCCTATTCCTTGGTCAAACGCGATGCGAGCCACACCACCGTTTGACCCGGTGATCTGTCCCAACAGACTCGCTGCGCCCGAGCCTGAATTGATTGTATAGAGAGCTCCGTTGAAGGTCGTTCCGTAAAGAGTTCCAGTAGCGTGATCGAACGCCAACCCGCTTACCACCGGCACACCCAACCCACCGATCGCAGTCGCTTGACCGGTCGTGGTGTTGACGGTGAATAGCGTGTCGACAGCAGTCAGACTACCGACGTGCCCCAGGCCGAACATGTTCCCGGTGACATCAGCGCTGATCTCTGCCGTGTTCGATCCTGCCGGAGGGATGTAGAAATTCGAGCTCACAGGCGTTCCCGCGCCGGTATTGCGATCGATGGTCAACAAACGATCGGCACTTCTGGTGACACCAAAAAGGGTGTCCGTCGTGGCGTCGTAGCCAAGATCTCTCACGTCTCCGAATCCGATGTTACCGACCGTGCTCAGCACGCCGAATTCGAACTTCAAAAGGATGTCGTTTCCGAACCCCTCTTCAACCAAAAAAATGGGCGACGCTCCTACGGGGACCGCGGTCAGAAGCCAAACGTAGGACACGAGGAAGAAACCAGTATGGCGTTTCGACATTGGTTGTGACCTCCCTAGTCCATGTTCTGGAACAAACGTGCAAGAACCGCGCCGTAGAGTCAACACGTTGTACCATAACGACTTGGACGTCCTCTGGGGCACCCACGAACGGCATTTCGTAAGAATATCCGACGCATTCTTGGAAAAACACTGCAAGAAATCACGACGAAGTAGCGCGGCCATATATCCTCCGCCGAGCTCAAAGCTGTGGACGAACGTCGCAGCGGCCTTGGCGTCGGACAGACCTGGCCTGATTTTGTTCGGACCGCGCGTGCGTCCTGTCAGCGAACATGATGGGCGCTGACCTCAAGTAATACTTTAGGTCAATCCGTCCGGACACAGTGATTCTTTCGCCCGCCGACCCGACGCCGGTGCGCGGTGGTAAGGCGAAGCGGCTATTCGTGCTCACTGCGGACGGTGTCGCGGCGCTCAAAGAGTCGCACTCCGTTCTCGAGCGCATGTGGAGGGGGGTCGCGACCCTTCCCGAGTTCCGTTCGCCCTGACGTCATGGTGAACCCTCCTCGTTTGGCGCGCCGGTTTTTGGAGCTTCTCGCTCCCGAGCCGCTCGTCGCCGACATGCTCGCCGATCTCGACGAGGGGTTGGTGCCTATGACAAGCTGACGGGCGAGGTCCTTTGGAAGATGGAGCTCGACGCGGGAACCACCGGCGCACCCATCACGTACCTGTTCGAGGGCAAGCAATACATCGTGGTCGCGATTGGAGGGAAGGACCACCCGGCCGAGTGGGTGGCGCTCGGCTTAGGCTGAAGTTCCTTGGTCGAATGAACCCACTGACAGTGTGAATCCCCAATGATTACGCGTCTTTAGGGACGCCGAGAGGCTAATTTCGGGATGCAATATGTAGGCATGTCTAAAGCCTTTTATGGTTTGATACACATTGATATATAGGCTATTATGGTGGGCATGCATACCCACATCATCCCCAATCGCAACTCTACCCCCGCGGTCCTGCTGCGTGAGTCCTATCGGGTGGGCGGAAACGTCCGCAAGCGCACGCTCGCTAACTTGTCCAAATTGCCCATGGACGCAGTCGACGCCATCCGACGCATTCTCAAAGGGGAAAAGCTCGTCTCGGTTGAAGTCGCCTTCAAAATCGTCGAGAACGGCTCCCGGCACCATGGCCACGTCGACGCGGTGCTCAGCGCCATGAGACAGCTCGGTTTCGAAAAGCTCGTTGGCTCTCGACACTCACCAGAGCGGGATTTGGTCGTGGCCATGGTAGTCGCCCGGATCCTCGAACCGCAGTCGAAGCTGGCGACTAGCCAGTGGTGGCACACAACCACACTGCCCGAAATCCTGGGGGTGGGATCTGTCCCGCTTCCCGTGGAAATAAGAATGGCGTAACCTCCGGTTAAACAAAACGAAACCGCGCCTGGAAAGGCGAGGAGGAGGATTACGCCATGAAGAAGCCTACCACCATATCGAAGGAGTCTGTAAGCGAGTACCGGGAGTTCGTCCAACTTCGGCTGCGTAAGCGGGTACTGGAGGCGATCGAGGTCGTGCTCGAGGAAGAAGTCGACCAAGCGCTGGGGTGTCGTAGCTACGAGCGTGCGGAAGACCGCCGTGGGTATCGCAACGGAGCCGAAACCCGTCGCGTGACGATGTCGGTGGGAACTCGCGAGCTCCGTGTGCCACGAGCCCGCGTGCGAGACGAGGAAACGGGAGAGACGACAGAGTTCAGGAGCGAGCTGTTGCCCCGGTATGCACGCCGGACTCGTGAGGTCGACGAGGCGATCTTGGGGACGTACTTGTCGGGCGCGAATAGCCGCCGGATCCGCAAAGCGCTGAAACCACTGCTCGGTGAGGAGCACCTATCGAAGAGCGCGGTGTCTCGCGTGGTTAGCCGGCTGAAGGAGCGCTTCGAGGAATGGCAGAACCGTGCTCTCAGCGAGGAGGTCTACGCGATCGTTTACCTGGACGGCTTCCACCTGAAAGTGCGGATGGCGAAACGTGTGATCAGCGTACCCGTACTGGTCGCGCTCGGGGTCGCGCCAGACGGGCAGAAACGTCTGTTGTCATTGCGTCTGGCGGTGAGCGAAGCCTCGACGCATTGGGGCTCCGTGCTGGAGGGACTTCAGGCTCGAGGACTCCGGGCTCCCAAGCTAGTGATCAGCGACGGCCACAAGGGGCTGACGAAAGCGCTGGAGAAGTGGCCGGGGTGCCGGTTGCAGCGATGTACCGAGCACAAGCGCGCCAACTTGCTCGAACATTGCCCGGCGCACGCACGCCGTGAGCTCCGGTGTGACTACAACCGGATCGTCTACGCCAAGAACGGGATCGATGCTCGCAAAGCCTATGACGAGCTCGTCGCCAAGTGGACGCCTCTCGCGCCGGCCGTCGTCCGAAGCCTAGAGGAGGCCGGTAATCAGCTGCTGACCTTCTATGAATTCCCTCGTGCCATGTGGAAATCGATTCGGACGACCAATGCTCTGGAGAATCTCAACCGCGAGTTTCGACGCCGGACGAAAACCCAAGCGTCGTTCTCCAGCGAGGAGTCCGCGGTCGCTTTGCTGTTTGGGCTTATCGCCTCTGGCCAGATTCAACTACGACGCATCGACGGCTACCAACGTCTGAGCGAGGTTCTCGAACACGCGGAGGTTGCCGCCTGATATGATGCTCTGATGACGGAGTGGAGGGCGCCGTTCTTTTTCCACGAACCTCGGGACACATCCTGGGGGTGAGCGATGCCCGCGAAGACGATCTCTATGCCGCCATGGACTGGGTTCTCAAACGCCAGGAGGTCATCGAAAAAAAACTCGCGGCGCGCCATCTCCAAAACGACGGCCTGGCGCTCTATGACCTAACCTCAAGCTACTTCGAGGGTGTGAGTTGTCCGATCGCCCGCCTCGGATACGACCGTGACGGCAAGAAAGGCAAGCTGCAGATCAACTACGGTCTGCTGACCAACGAACGCGGCATCCCCGTGTCGGTATCGGTCTTTGAGGGCAACACGGGCGATCCCAAAACGCTGTTGCCTCAGGTAGAAAAGGTGCAAGAGCGCTTCGGCATCGAGCAGTTTGTGATGGTGGGCGACCGCGGAATGATCACCCAGACCCAGATCGACGAGTTGCGGGAGATGGACGGTGTCGACTGGATTACCGCTCTGCGTCCCGAACCGATTCGCAAGCTCATCAACGATGGGGTACTCCAGATGGGGCTATTCGACGAGCGGAATCTGTTTGAGGTGACGCACCCGGATTTCCCCAACGAGAGGCTGGTCGCTTGCCGCAATCCGGAGCTGGCCGAGAGGCGGCGTCACAAGCGCCGTGCTCTGCTCGAAGCGACCTGCAAGGAGCTGGAGAAAGTTTGTCGGATGGTCGAGCGGCGCCGTTTGCAGGGCAAGGAGGACATCCGTGCTGCAGTGAAAAAGCTCCTCAACAAGTACAAGGTCGGCAGGTACTACAGGCTCGACATCCGTGACGACGGTTTCGACTTCGAGCTAGACGAGACAACGATGGATGCCGACGCCTCGCGCCTCGCCAACGGCAACTCTGAGCTCGCCAACAAACGGCTCCAGCGGTGGAAGCGACACATGGGGACGATCGCTAAGCAGTTCGGAGGGATTCGCCAACGGATCGGGCGGGGTCAGCTGCATGGTAAAGATAAAATCGGTGTGCGGGTAGGCAGAGTTCTCAACAAGTACAAAGTCGGCAAGCACTTCAAGCTGGACATTCGCGACGACAGCTTTAGCTTCGAAATCGACGACACAAAGGTCACTGCGGAAGCTGCCCTTGACGGCATCTACGTGATCCGCACCAGTCTTGCTGAGCAGCGGATGAAAACCGACGACACAGTGCGCAGCTACAAGTTGCTGACCCAGGTCGAGAGGGCGTTTCGTTCCTTCAAGAGCATGGACCTAAAGGTGCGGCCGATTCGTCACCGGCGCAAAAACCGAGTCCGGGCGCACGTCTTCTTGTGCATGCTGGCCTACTACGTCCTGTGGCACATGATGGAGGCTTGGCGGCCGCTGCTATTCTCTGACGAGGACCAGCAGGCGAAGGCCAGGCGTGACCCGGTTGCTCCGGCGAAGCGCTCCGAGGCCGCCCTGCGCAAGATACAAACCAAGAAGCTTGACGATGGGAGTCGAGCTTCCAGCTTCCGCACGCTGCTGCGCCTTCTCAGCAACATCGTCCGAAACAAATGTCGGCAACCGGAAGCCGGACCCGACGAGCCCACCTTCGATGTCACGACAACTCCGGACTCGAAACAGCAGAGAGCCTACGACCTGCTCAAAGGTATCACCGTGTAGACAGAAGCCAGCACCATTGATTCCAACTATCTCATTGGATCAACACCGGATCTTGGCTTTTTCAGCCAGGAACTTCAGCTTAGGGCCCGTACCCTGAGGCGTCGTCGAGACTTCTAACGAGCGGCGATCGCTCTAAAATCTTGCGCAGCTGGACATTGTCGATGTCTGCGGCGATGGAATCGGTCACCTTCTTCGCGTTGGCGTAGAGCTCGTGTGCCTCGCGCTCTCTCGCGTTCGCGGCGCACCACTTGGCGAGAGTGAGCGCGACTGGGTAGAGGATTGTGGGACTCGCGGTTTTCTCGGCGATTTTGTAGGCGTGCTCGAAATCTACGCCCGCCGCTGCCACGTCTCCTTGTTCGGCGGCCATTCGGCCCCGCAGCGCCAGAGCGTTCACGAGATATTTCTGCGACGAGGTGGCCTCGGCTTTCTCGACGCCCAATGTATTCAAACGGAGCGCTTCTTCGTGCCGGCCAGCGGCATGGTGAACTTCTGCAAGGAGATTGATCGAGCGCACCATCCAACGCCATCGATGGGAGCCGATGCCTTCTTTCTCGACCCTCTCGAGCGTTGGCTCGAGATAAGTCCGCGCTCGGTCGAGTTGTTTGAGCATGAGTAGTCGTGGCCGAGGTCGATGAGGGCGCTGATCTCGACGTTGAAGACACCGGCCTGTCTCGCGAGCTCGAGCCCTTGCTCGTGAAGCTCGACGGCGCCGTAGAAATCGCCGAGATCCCGGTGAAACCATCCCAGACTGTTGTGAGGCGGCCTTGGATGAAACGATTCTCCTGCTGTTTCGCTTTCGAGAGCCCGGACTGCACCGTATCGAAGGCCGCCGCAAAATCCCCAGCTCCCCAGGTGGCGAGACTCACGACGGCGAGGTTGAAGAGCTCCTGAAAGCTCTCGCGAATCTCGCTCGAAACGGCGACGCCCTCGTGCGCGATCTTCTTCGATTTGGAAAAATCGGCCTGCCAATAAGCTTGCTGGCCCAGATGAAAAAGATTCTGTACTAGCGCGCTCTTGAAGCCTTCCTTTCGGCAGATGCGCGTGGACTCTTCGATCTTTTGCACGGCCTCAGGAAGCTTGCCGCGCGTCTCGTCGACGATGCCCAGGATCGCCAGGCTTCTCGAAAGAATTTTTTGATTGCCGTCGCTTTCTGTTAGCGCGAGAGCCTCATGGGCGTATTGCTCCATGAAAGGGATTTCGTCGTCGCCCATCTTCAGAAAATGAGTATAGGCGAGGTGCGACAGACTTTCGGCTTCCATCTTGACGTCGCTGGCCGCTTTGGCGACACGCCGCATTTCTTGAAAGTCCGCGAGCGCATCGTCGAATCGCGCAAGCGACATCGAGACGAGACCTCGGCCTTCGAAGACCGACAGGAGCCGAGGGTCATCTAGAGCCGGTGCCACCTCGCGACTCGCGTCAGCCTCGATCGCCTGGGTATAGAACTGAATCGCCTCGTGAGTGGCATAGGCCCGGCGCGCTTTGTCCGCCGAGTGCTTCAGGTAATGAAAAGCTTTATCCGGCAGGCCCGCCTCCTGAAAATGATGCGCGAGCTGCACTGCGGCGTCGTCGGCTTGCTCGCCCATCAGCACCTCGAGGGTAGTGCCGATAGCCTCGTGCAGATAGGAACGTTCCACGCGGTCGAGGCTTTGGAAGAGGTACCTTTGAAACAGGATGTGGCGGAAACGATAGACCGAAAGTCGCTGTGCTCCCGAACGCCGCACGTCGAGCGCGCGCACGAGGTGGTAGCGTTTGTCGGCTTCCTCGCTCAAGAGCCGGATCATCGCGCGCTCGTCGATGTTCTCGATGCGCGCGATGACTTCCGCGGTGAGGTCTTCACCCGACACGCTGGCCACTTTCAAGACTCTTTGAAGCTTTTCGGGGAGGCGGCCGATACGGTCGGCGATGACCGCCTCGGTGCGGACGGGCAACTTGTCCCAGTCGAGCGCCTGCGACACGACGTAGCGGCCGTCCGCGTCTTGGACGAGGACGTCGCGCTCACGCAAGTCGCGAAGAAGCTCCACCGTGAATAACGGGTGGCCTTTCGTCTGACGGTAGAGCGCCTCGCGAAAGGCATCGTCGAGGCGATGGGTTGCGCATCGATCAAGGCGTGGACAAATTCCCGACCTCGCGCTTCTCCGATGCGAAGCTCGAACTCCCCATATTTTCTGCGAAGCTCATGGCGAGCCGCTTCGAGCGGATGTCGGTCGTCTCCTTCGCGGTTGAGGTGTTCCGGGCGATAGCTCCCCGCGATCATCACGGGAAAGCCGTCGAGTTGCTGACACAAATGGCACAGCAAGGCGATCGTCCCGGCATCAGCCCAGTGCAGATCTTCGAAGACGAGGAGCAACGGCCGGCGACGGGAGAGGCCTTGGAGGAACTTGGCGCATTGCTCGAGCAAGAGGCTTTGTTGCACGCCCGTTGCGACCTCTTGTGTGGCTTTTTGTGCCGCGAGCTCTTGCAACTGCTCTCGATCCGCCGTGCGGCAGCCATATTGCTCTGCGCGCTTGAGCAAGCCGCTCGCGCCGACGAAGGTTTCTACGAGGTCGGGACCGACTTTGAGAAGCGTCGCGAGAGCGTGCGGCAGGAGATGCCAGAGGCGAAGCGCCTCGCCGCGGCCCATCGCTCGTGCTTCACGTCGCGCTTCCACATCGCCCGTCAAAAGATGCGCGATCTCGCGGAAGGGGAGGTAGGGGTCGCCCGCCCCGGTTTGAGCATTGCAGTAGCCGACCGCGGTCACGAACTCGTCGTGCTCCTCTTGGGCGCGCCGGATGAACTCGTTGAAAAGAGAAGTCTTACCGCTCCCCGGCTCGCCGGTCACGAAAACGAGTTGTCCCGCGCCTGTGAGCGCCTTTTGGAGTCTTTCAGAGAGCCAAGCATATGCGGAGTCACGGCCGACGAAAAACGGCGCGGAGCGGCTCTCTCCTTCATCGCTCGGGGCATTGAGAAATTCTGGGAGCTCCGTCTCCTGTGAACGGAAAGGAACTCTCCCCGTGCTTGTCGTGAGCGGCTCGCTTCGAGCCGCTTTCAAGCGCTCGGCGACTTCTCGCGTCGATGGGAAGCGGTCGCGTGGCGATTTCGCGAGCAAGCGCATAACCACCGCGGCGAGCGCGTCTGGAACGCGGCGGTGGCGGGGCAGAGGGTCGGGCTCCGCTTCCATGATCGCGACGACGGTCTGCACCGCGGAAGGCTTGTCGAAAGGACGCTTTCCGGCGAGCATCTCGTAGAGGATCGTGCCGAACGAGAATTGGTCGGAGCGGTCGTCGACGGTCTTGTCGGAGAGCTGTTCCGGCGACATATAGGCGACGGTGCCGAAATCACGCCGGTTTCGCTGAGCTGGCGCTCCATCGTCAGCTCCTCCGAACCGGGCTCGTGGCCGGTGAAGAACTTCGCGAGACCGAAATCGAGAATCTTGATGAGGCCGTCTTGGGTAAGCATCATGTTCTCGGGTTTGAGATCCCGGTACATGATGCCGGCCTCGTGCGCCTTTGCGAGACCGTCGGCGATTTGGGCGGCGAGCTGCAAAAGCTCGTCGAGCGGGAGCGCACGTTTAATGTCGCGCAGCGTGGAGCCATCGACGTATTCCATGACGAGAAAGTGGGTCTCGTTCTCGACGCCGATCTCGTAGGTCGTGATGATGTTCGGATGATTCAACGCCGAGGCGGCGCGCGCTTCGCGCTTGAAGCGCTCGAGGTGCGTGGGGTCTCTGAAGAGCTCCTCCTTGAGCACCTTGATGGCGACAGAGCGGCCGAGTTCGAGATCCTTCGCTCGGTAGACCGCTCCCATGCCTCCCGTACCCAACAGGGACAGGATCTCGAAGGACCCGAGGCGCGAATGCGGGGCACGTTCCATAACTGAGTGAAGAGCTCGATGGTAAATCGCTTCTGTTGGAGTGTCAAGGACGCGCGATGGCCCTGTGACAACGAGGCTCAAGCTTCGACGAACTTTCGCACGTGCTCGCCGTCCATGGGCGCCGTCAGCTTCGAGACGACTACGAGAACGAGGATATGAACGCCGATGCCCCAGATCCCGGGATGGGTCTGCTGCCACTGAAGCGAAGGTACGAGGTTCCACATGAGCACGACGGCGCAGCCCGCGAGGAGCCCGGCGATGACGCCGGCCGGAGTCGACCGCTTCCAGTAGAAGAGGGCGATGAGGGTCGGAAAGATCTGGGCGATAAACCCGTAGGATAAAAGGAGCAGGTAGACGAGTGAATATTCCGACACGGCGGCGAAAAAATAGGCGATGGCGCCGATCACGATGACGGAGAAGCGGATGAGGCGTGTCTCCTGGTGGCCGTCTAGCTTTTCCGCGCGCGTCACGCCGTAGAAATCTTTGATCATGATGGAGGCGGCGGCATGCACGATGGCGTCTCCCGAGGACATCGATGCTGCGAGGGCGCCCGCGCAGAACAGTCCAACCGCGAGCGGTGGGATGTTCATCGAAGTCACGATGTGCGGGAGGATCGTGTCGACCGGCGTAACGTTCGGAAAGGCGGTGATGGCGGCAAAGCCGATGAACATGATCGGCACGAGAAAAATCTGGAACGTCGGGTAGAAGACGATCATGCGCTTCAACGTCGCGATGTTGCGCGCGGTGTAGATCTTCATGAAGTAATGCGGCCAAACGCTGAAGCCGAGAACGGAGATGACGATGGAGCTCGAATAGCCGGCCCAGGTCCACGGATTGCCAGCCGCATCGAGGCCGGGTGCTTGCAACAGCTCAGGTGCGACGCGGGCGAGCTCCTCGAACATGGGGCCGACGCCGCCGTGAAGCTTATAGGGGAGATAGAGGCCGAGCACCCAGGCGAGCCCCATCATCAAGATCCCTTGGAAGGTGTTCGTCCACGCGACCCCCATGACGCCGCTCTTGAAAACATAGATGAGCACCACGCCATAGGCGATGGCCGCGCCGCCCCATTCCGGGATGCGTCCTTCGGTCACGACCGAGAAGACGTAGCCCGCGCCTTTCATCTGGATCACGAGATAGGGCACGAAAGCGACGAGGCTGATGGTCGCGAGGATGCAGGAGATGAAGCGGCTCTCGTAGCGGTGCGCAAAGAGCTCTGCTTGGGTGACGTAACCGAACTTGCGCCCGAGGCGCGCGATCCGGGGGCCGAGGAAATACCAAGGGAGAAGGCCCACGGTCCCGTAGGAGATGATGTAAAAGGCTGCGGCGCCGCGCGAATAGGCCCATCCCGGACCACCGAGAAACGCGAAAGCGCTGTAGATCGACGCGCCGAGAATGAAGTAGAGCACGAGAAAACCGAGATTGCGGTCTCCCGCGACATAGCCTTCGGTGCTCGCAGAGGCTTTCCGGCCGGAGAAGAGCCCGACCGCGAGCGACAGGATCAGATACCCGATCGTGACGAGAAAGACGATGAGCCAGCTCTCCATCAGCCGAGCCGGTTGTTTTTCCCTTCCCAGAGGAAGAGCGTGAGCATCACGAGGAACACCGTGACGATGACGGTCACGATATAGAACAAGGACAGCGGCATGCCCAGAATCATCGGACGGATGCCGCCGAACAAGGGATAGATGGGCCAGATCAGCGCGAGGAGTGCGAAGACGGTGAACGCTATCGCATAGCGCCCCGGACGCGAGACCTCCGGTCTTTCAGAGCTCATGGCAGCGTGGATTCTACTTCAATGCTACTCAGTAGGTGATCGTCTCTCCCGAGAGCGGTGGCGTGTGGACCGGCAGACGACGCGCTTTTGTCGCCTGCTCGAAAGCATAGCCGAGCGCGAGCAGACGTGGCTCCGTGAAAGCGGCGCCGAGAAAAGAAAGCGTGACCGGAAGACCGTTTCCGGTGAAGCCCGCGGGCACGATGAGATCGGGAAAGCCCGTGAGGTTCGCGAATCGCGTCGCGGACCCACCACCACCCGCTCCACCCGGGCGACGATCGATATCCGTTCGTCGCGTGCGGCGCGGCGACGTCGGGTAGAGGATCGCGTCCAGATTCTCTTTGCGGAGGATTCCCTCCACGTAGGCGCGGACGAGCGGCAAGCCGTGATCGTACATGGCGATATATTCGAAATCCTCGAGCGAGCCGCTTTCTTCTTCCCGCTTTAGAAGACTCCAGCGAGACGGGTTCGGCCGGCCGCTGCCGCCCGGCGCCGTCAGTTTCTTCGAGCGCTCCAAAAGCTCGGCGAGCGTCTTGGGGTAGCTCGGACCTAGGGTCGCGAGATATTCCGCGATCTGTGCGCGAAACTCGCGGTCGCGGATCGTGCTGTAGAACTCGCCGCGCACCTCGAGGAGCCATTCCGGGAGCTCGACATCTACGATTGTGGCGCCAGCCTCCCGAAGGGTGTCGAGCGAGGCTTCGATGATCCAGTCGACATCGCCGTCCTGGCCCATGAAGTCGCGGGCAATCCCGAGGCGGGCGCCGTCGAGCGCTGAAGCGTCCAGAAACTGCGTGTAGTCGGTCTCGAGCTTCCCTTCGCTCTTCGAGGTCGCCGCGTCGGCCGGGTCCACCCCCGTCATGACGCCGAGCGCGACCGCGACATCATAGACGTGGCGCGCCATCGGGCCGGCGGTATCGAACGACAAGGCGAGAGGCACGATACCGTCTCGGCTCAGCAGCCCATGGGTCGGTTTGAGACCCACGATGCCATTGGCCGAGGACGGACCGCGCACCGACCCGCCGGTATCCGTGCCGAGGCCGATCGGCGCATAGGCCGCCGCGATGGCCGCGCCCGTACCGCCCGAAGATCCCGAAGGGGATCGCGTCGGGTCGTGCGGGTTACGGATCGGACCGCCAAAAGAGCTCATGGGCCCGCCCGACGCGAACTCGCTCATGTTCAACTTGGCGAGCACGATCGCCCCCGCTTCGCGAAGCTTTTGAACGAGAAAGGCGTCATCGGGAGGCATCGACCCCTCGAGCGAGAACGAGCCCGCCGTCGTCGGCATGTCGGCCGTGTCGAAATTGTCTTTCAAAACGACGGGGATGCCGTGTAGGGGCGAGCGCGGTCTTTGAGATTGGCGCTCCGCGTCGAGAGAGAGCGCACGTTCCATCGCGTTCGGGTTCACGGTGATGACGGCGCCCAGCTGCGGCCCAGCGTCGTCATAGGCCTCGATACGGGCGAGAAAGAGCTCGACGAGCGTCTCGGAACTCAGTGCTCCGGCATCGATTGCAGCGTTGATGTCGGCGATCGAAGCTTCCGTGAGCTCGAACGTCTCAGCGTTGGCGAAAGCGGCGAAACCCGCGAAAGCGAGAACGAGGTGGAAACGAGTCGGAACAACGAGCATGGCGCGACCTCCAGGAAGATCGCTGCCGATTCTACTTCGGAACGAGCTCGATCTCGAAGAGCTTCGGCCAGAGCTTGCCTGTCACGAAGAGGCGCTCTTTCTCTTCGTCGTAGGCGATGCCGTTCAAAACGTCGACATTCGCGCGACGATCGGCCAGCGGGAGGATGCCGGTGAGGTCGATCCAGGAAAGGACCTTTCCCGTCTCCGGCGAGATACGCGCGATGCGGTCTTGCATCCACAAGTTGGCGTAGATTTCCCCGTTGATGTACTCGAGCTCATTGAGATTGTCGATCCGCCTCCCGCCGTCGCGCACCGTCAGCTTGTTCGTTTCCTGCAGCGTCTCGGGATCCCAGAAGTAAAGATACTCCGAGCCGTCGCTGACGATGAGGCGCTCGCCGTCATGCGTCATCCCCCAGCCTTCGATGCCGTAGCGAAACTCACGAACGAGCTCCATCGACTCGCGGTCGTAGACGAAGCCGACACCCGACGTCCACGTGAGCTGATAGATCCGGTCGTGCAGCACGGCGAGACCTTCCGCGAAGAACAGGGGCAGGAGCGCGCGCCGCTCGAGAACGCGGCCCGATTCGAGCTCGACCCGGCGAATGCTCGAACGCCCACGAAGCCCCGTGCTCTCGTAAAACACCCCGTCACGGTAAACGAGCCCTTGCGTGAACGCATTGGGATCGTGCGGGTAGGTGTTGACGACTTTGTACGAGTAAACGGGTGCACTGGTTGGGGATGGGCTCGAGGCGCCGAAACCTAAGGGTGCCATCGCGAGTATGCCGACGAGGATAATGCGATTGATCATGTCTGGCTATCCCATTTTAGCGCAGATCTGTCGCAGGCAATGCGGATGGAAGTCGAGCGGCACGCCTGCGTGTTCGAATATACGGAGCATGTGGTCACGCACGGAGGATTCGTGCATGGGTTCTCGTCGTTATGGAAGACCCACTGCGACCCCAACATCTTTCCCGGCCCGCTTTCGCTTTCGGATGCTCGCCATCATGACCTCCTTCGAACAGCTGCTAATCCTGCAGGTTCTCCACGCTGTGTTGCGGGATATCTCGCGGCCGCGCGCGGCGTCGGTATCGGCCGACCGGCTGCCACTCCAGCTCGCCACGCTTGGCGGCGTCATGGACGAAGTTGACCTTAGTTCCGAGAACGTCCGCGACCCATACCGCCCTTACCGATCTTTGGCGGTGACGGAATGGGGACCCAAGGTGAGTGCCGGGCTGTAGGGCAGGGTCGGGGCACCGGGGTCAGGGCGTGGGGACGAGGCGTTCGAGCTCCTCGGACCAGTTCAGCACCAGCGTCACGGTCGCTGACTCGCCGGCACCAGTGCTCTCCACCATCAAGAAGCGCTGCCCATCGAGAGACACATCGTAGTTTGGGGTACCGCCAAAGACAGGGTCAGTAGCGTACGGCTCTTCAAACAGGACGGTGGGTCTCTCGACAGTGAACGTTGGCTGAGTGGCCACCCTCACCACCAGCAGTTGGGTTCCGTCGCGATAGAACAGCTCCCGGCCGTCGCGCGACCAGACGGGCTCGGTGCCCCCGCCCGTCGAGATCGGAATCACCCGGCCCCCTTCTGGAAAGGGCTGTACATACACCCGGTTCTGGCCCGCCAGATTGGACACATAGGTCATCCAGTGCCCATCCGGGGACACGCGGGGGTTGCGTTCATTGAACGGCGTGTCCTGAAACGGCGTGGGGTCACCGCCAAGAGGCAATGTCCAGATATCGCAGCACGTGCCGCTGGGGCGTAACCCACCGTAGACGAACGTCCGCCCATCAGGGGCCCAGGACCCTCGAGCAACCCCCCTCTGCGGCACCAGCAGCTCCGCCTCGCCGCTGCCGTCCGCCGGTTTCGTGTAAAGGCCAAAGGCGCCGGCTCGGTTGGACCCGAAGCTCACCGTCGCCCCATCCGGCGTCCAGGCAGGCAACCAATTTATGGTGCCTTCCACGGTCAGCCTCATGTCGGATCCGCGCTCCAGGTCGCGGATCCAGATGTTCGCCCCATCCTCGCCGATCCTGACGAAGGCCACCCGGGTGCCTTCGGGCGACAGCCGGGGCGACCCAAAGATACCCGCCTCTTCGATCACCTCCGTCATCTGCCCGTCCCGAGTGACCCATCCGAGCGTGCCTCCGGTGGAGACACCGCCAGGGACGTAGACCAGCGAGCCGTTGTCCGAGAAGCTGAAGTCTACGGCGCCACTGACTTTATTCGCCACGCCTTCCAGCACCGGGACTGAGTCACCGGTGACGCTGAGCCGGGCGAGGTCGAACGGGACCGCGCGCAGAGTCCCTTCGGTGGCATAGACGATATGCCCGGTTCCGGCGTACCGCGGCTGGCTGCCTCGCGGGATCAACGGCGTCTGCTCGCCCGTCTCCAGGTTCAGGTCCAGGTTCAGGAGCGCGATCCGCTTTTGCGCAGTCCCAATATCAATCCAGATCGTGAAGAGGACAGCCTTCCCGCCTGGCAAGATCTCCGGCTGGCGATGCATTTCCGGTGCCTCGGCCGTCGTGAGCACCTCCGGTTCACCGCCCGCCGCGGCGACGCGAAAGAGTCCGCGGCGGCCCGTTGAAGTGCCGAAGAAGATTGTGTCATCGGCGCCCCAGCTCGCGCCCGCCAGCGGACCATCCAGCGCGCAGAGGGTCAGCGATGGCCCCCCCTGGACAGACACTTTCTTCAGCTCCCCTTCGATCGCAAACCCGACCCAGGTTCCATCGCGTGAGAAGAACGGGCTGTAGGCGCCCTCGGTCCCGTCCAGCCGGGTGCCGGCGAGCTGATCCAGGGCGCGCACGTAGAGCTGTGGCGGTGTGCCGGTGGTGTAGACCACGCGCTGGCCATCGGGCGAGATCGCCAGATCCCTCCAAGCGACGTGGGCGCTCACCGGCTCGCTCGGCGGCGCCGTGAGGACAAAGCGCCCCAGGCCGGGCGGAGCCGGTGCCGGACGGGACAGGCTCCAACCTGTGAGCGCCCCGATGGCGAGCAAGGTCAGAGCGATGATGGTGGTCGGAACGGGTCGTTGCCAGATCTGAAGCGGCTGGACCGCCACGGTTTCGTGGGTGTCGGTCCGTGGCGTCTCCAGAGCCTCCTCGATCTCCAACCGGGCGTCGGCCACGTCATGGAGGCGCTTCCTGGGGTCCTTGTCCAGACACCGCCGTTGCAGCCTCCTGACGGCCGGCGGCGTCCCGGCCGGCAGCGCCTCCCACTGCGGCTGGCGGTCCAGGACGTTGGCGATGGTGTCCGACAGCGTGACACCGCCGAACACCGGACGACCGGTGAGCATCTCGTACAGAACGCAGCCGAACGACCAGATGTCCGTACGCTTATCGAGCGTTTCGCCGCGTGCTTGCTCCGGGCTCATGTAAGAGGCTGTGCCTAGGATGACACCGATTGCAGTCCCTTTCGTCACAGTCGGAGATTCCGATTTGCCCGACTCGTGGACGTCCGGGGCAAACGCCTTGGCCAAACCGAAGTCCAGAATCTTCGGCTTCCCGTCGGGCGTGATCTTGATATTCGCGGGCTTCAGGTCGCGGTGGATGATCCCTTTCTCGTGCGCCGCCTCCAGCCCATCCGCAATCTGAATCCCATATTCGAGTGCCTTGTCGAGCGGCAACGGACCCCTCTTCACCCTCTCCGCCAGCGTTTCCCCTTCTATGTGCTCCATCACGATGAAATCGATGCCGTCTTGCTCGCCCACGTCATAAAGGGTGCAGATGTGCGGGTGATTGAGCTGCGAAATCGCCTTGGCCTCACGCTCGAAGCGCGCCTTACGCTCGGGGCTCTCGGCAAGATGTTCGGGGAGGACTTTGATGGCCACGGTCCGGTCGAGGCGGGTGTCCTTGGCCTTGTAGACTTCACCCATTCCGCCCGCACCGATGGGCGCGACGATCTCGTATGGGCCGAGCCTACTTCCGAAGGCGAGGGACATGGCGTCACCTTCCGTGGACGCGCGGGGAGCCTATCACTCGACCCCGCTCATTCGCAAGGAACCGGCGGCCGCTCATTGGGCAAGTGGGTGAGTTGGACCGCAGTGGCAAGCCTCAGCACCGAACAATGACCGAATCCGAAACAGAGCGGCGAGCTTGCTCCAACAGATTCGATCGGAACACCAATGCGGTGAACTACAACGCTCGGCTGGACAGATTGCCTTGAGCTCTCCCCGCTTCGACGAGATATGGATCATCGACCACAGCACGACCACGGCAGAAGCCGCCGCGAGCTCCGGCGGCCGCTGGGGTCGAGGAGGGGACCTTCTCTACCGTGGGGAATCCGCTGGCCTATGGACGAGCGCAGAACACCCCGAAACAACACCGCCAACAAAGGCGAAGCTACCGCATCCAACGTCACTTTGCACGCGACCGCCGCTTAGGTTTATCAGCGAGTGCAAGACGTTGGTGGAGGTGGGTGGGCTATTAGAAGAGCCCCATTTTAGCGCAGAGGCCGAGGTTTACGACGTATCCGTTTTCTCTCTTCGCTGTCAGGATCGACGAGTGCGGTCTCGCAGCATTCGAGCGACAACGCGCTCTGGCTGAGGATACCATTCACGGTCGAGGTCTGGCAGAATCCCTCTCATGACATTGGAGCAATTGTTTCAGGACCACGTGGCGCTGCGGCAGGAAAAGCTTGCCGAGGCCCTGCAGTCGTCGGCTTTCGACGGGCTCGTGCTTTCGAGCGGCGAGCCGTTCACCTACTTCGCCGACGATCGCGAGGCGGCTTTTTACACTTCCGGACAATTCGGGCATTGGTGCCCGCTCAAAGGTCCGCATCACTTGCTCGAGCTTCGGCCGGGGGAAAAGCCCAAGCTCATCCGCTACGCGCCCGAGGATTATTGGTACGAGCCCATCGCTCTCGGCGAGCCTTTTTGGCTTTCCGACTTCGACCTCGTCGAGGTCGGTACAGTGGACGCGGTCTGGGAAACGCTCGGCCGGCCGGCAAATACGGCTTACATCGGAAGTGAGACCGCACGGGCGAAAAGCGCGGGCCTCACCGTCGAGCCCGAGCAGCTCGTCGCCCGGCTCGATTGGGATCGCGCCTACAAGACGGATTACGAGCTTCGTCTTCTCGACGAGGCGAGCGAGCTCGGCGCCAAAGGGCATACGGCGGCAAAAGCAGCCTTCGAGACGGGCGCCTCGGAGCTCGAGGTCCACTACGCTTTTGTCGAAGCCGTGGGTGTACCGGAAGAAGATCTTCCTTACACGACCATCGTGGCATTGAACGAGAAGTCCGCGTTTCTTCACTACCACGCGAAACGCGGCGCACGGGACGGCAACGTGCTGCTCATCGACGCGGGAGCTGCCCGCTACGGCTACGCCTCCGACATCACCCGGACGCATGTGCGCGCTGGGTGTCACCCGCGATTCGCGGCGCTTCGCGACGGGATGGACACGCTGCAAAAAGAGCTTTGTAGCGCCGTCAAGCCAGGTCTTCCTTATGGCGATCTTCACCACGAGGCACATCTGAAGATAGCGGCACTCTTGAAAGCTTCGGAGATTCTCGACGTCGAGCCCGAGGAAGCGGTCGCCCGGGGTCTCAGTCGGCCGTTCTTTCCGCACGGGCTCGGTCATCACCTCGGCCTTCAGGTGCACGACGTCGGCGGACATCTCGCGGACGCGAGCGGCCGGACGGCGCCGCCGCCCGAAGAACACCCTCACTTGCGCAATACCCGGACTATCGAGGCCCGTCATGTGTTCACCATCGAGCCCGGCCTCTATTTCATCGAGATGTTGCTGCGTGCTTTCCGTGAGGGCGAGGCTTCGAGCCATTTCAACTGGAGCCTCATTGACGAGCTCGCGCCTTTTGGCGGTGTGCGTGTCGAAGACAACGTCGTCGTGACGGAAGACGGGCATCGGAACCTCACGCGGGCTTTTCTGGCGAGCTGAGCGCTTACGAGCGCTCGAACAGCACCTTGCCGTCCACCACCGTCATCTCGACTTGAACGTCTAGACTGAAGTTCCTGGCTGAAAAAGCCAAGATCCGGTGTTGATCCAATGAGATAGTTGGAATCAATGGTGCTGGCTTCTGTCTACACGGTGATACCTTTGAGCAGGTCGTAGGCTCTCTGCTGTTTCGAGTCCGGAGTTGTCGTGACATCGAAGGTGGGCTCGTCGGGTCCGGCTTCCGGTCGCCGACATTTGTTTCGGACGATGTTGCTGAGAAGGCGCAGCAGCGTGCGGAAGCTGGAAGCTCGACTCCCATCGTCAAGCTTCTTGGTTTGTATCTTGCGCAGGGCGGCCTCGGAGCGCTTCGCCGGAGCAACCGGGTCACGCCTGGCCTTCGCCTGCTGGTCCTCGTCAGAGAATAGCAGCGGCCGCCAAGCCTCCATCATGTGCCACAGGACGTAGTAGGCCAGCATGCACAAGAAGACGTGCGCCCGGACTCGGTTTTTGCGCCGGTGACGAATCGGCCGCACCTTTAGGTCCATGCTCTTGAAGGAACGAAACGCCCTCTCGACCTGGGTCAGCAACTTGTAGCTGCGCACTGTGTCGTCGGTTTTCATCCGCTGCTCAGCAAGACTGGTGCGGATCACGTAGATGCCGTCAAGGGCAGCTTCCGCAGTGACCTTTGTGTCGTCGATTTCGAAGCTAAAGCTGTCGTCGCGAATGTCCAGCTTGAAGTGCTTGCCGACTTTGTACTTGTTGAGAACTCTGCCTACCCGCACACCGATTTTATCTTTACCATGCAGCTGACCCCGCCCGATCCGTTGGCGAATCCCTCCGAACTGCTTAGCGATCGTCCCCATGTGTCGCTTCCACCGCTGGAGCCGTTTGTTGGCGAGCTCAGAGTTGCCGTTGGCGAGGCGCGAGGCGTCGGCATCCATCGTTGTCTCGTCTAGCTCGAAGTCGAAACCGTCGTCACGGATGTCGAGCCTGTAGTACCTGCCGACCTTGTACTTGTTGAGGAGCTTTTTCACTGCAGCACGGATGTCCTCCTTGCCCTGCAAACGGCGCCGCTCGACCATCCGACAAACTTTCTCCAGCTCCTTGCAGGTCGCTTCGAGCAGAGCACGGCGCTTGTGACGCCGCCTCTCGGCCAGCTCCGGATTGCGGCAAGCGACCAGCCTCTCGTTGGGGAAATCCGGGTGCGTCACCTCAAACAGATTCCGCTCGTCGAATAGCCCCATCTGGAGCACCCCATCGTTGATGAGCTTGCGAATCGGTTCGGGACGCAGAGCGGTAATCCAGTCGACACCGTCCATCTCCCGCAACTCGTCGATCTGGGTCTGGGTGATCATTCCGCGGTCGCCCACCATCACAAACTGCTCGATGCCGAAGCGCTCTTGCACCTTTTCTACCTGAGGCAACAGCGTTTTGGGATCGCCCGTGTTGCCCTCAAAGACCGATACCGACACGGGGATGCCGTGTTCGTTGGTCAGCAGACCGTAGTTGATCTGCAGCTTGCCTTTCTTGCCGTCACGGTCGTATCCGAGGCGGGCGATCGGACAACTCACACCCTCGAAGTAGTTTGAGGTTAGGTCATAGAGCGCCAGGCCGTCGTTTTGGAGATGGCGCGCCGCGAGTTTTTTTTCGATGACCTCCTGGCGTTTGAGAACCCAGTCCATGGCGGCATAGAGATCGTCTTCGCGGGCATCGCTCACCCCCAGGATTTCGGGCAGTGTGGTTGTGTGCCACCACTGGCTAGTCGCCAGCTTCGACTGCGGTTCGAGGATCCGGGCGACTACCATGGCCACGACCAAATCCCGCTCTGGTGAGTGTCGAGAACCAACGAGCTTTTCGAAACCGAGCTGTCTCATGGCGCTGAGCACCGCGTCGACGTGGCCATGGTGCCGGGAGCCGTTCTCGACGATTTTGAAGGCGACTTCAACCGAGACGAGCTTTTCCCCTTTGAGAATGCGTCGGATGGCGTCGACTGCGTCCATGGGCAATTTGGACAAGTTAGCGAGCGTGCGCTTGCGGACGTTTCCGCCCACCCGATAGGACTCACGCAGCAGGACCGCGGGGGTAGAGTTGCGATTGGGGATGATGTGGATATGCATGCCCACCATAATAGCCTATGTATCAATGTGTATCAAATCATAAAAGGCTTTAGACATGCCTACATATTGCAACCCAAAATTAGCCTCTCGGCGTCCCTAAAGACGCGTAATCATTGGGGATTCACACTGTCAGTGGGTTCATTCGACCAAGGAACTTCAGTCTAGAATTTTCTCGGGTTCGATCGTCAGCAAGTCGCCCGACAACACGACCATGTCCGCGATCATTCCGGGTGAGCCGACGACGTGGAACGCTCCGTTGTCGAGCCGCATGTCGGCCGGCGCCGCCTCGAGCAAGTGAGCCGCGATGGCCGTAGCACCTTCCCGCACCGTCTCGGAGCTCTCGTGCACCGCGGCGCCGCCGACCGGCGCGCTGCGGCTTCCAAAGGTGCCAATCCCCTTGGGAACGATCTTGGTGTCGCCATGGATCACTTCGATGTCTTCGAGGGGTACTTGAAGTGTATCGGCCGCGATTTGAGCCCAGCTCGTCGCGTGGCCCTGCCCGTGCGGGGATGTGCCGGAGAGCACGGTGACTTTGCCGTCCGCGGCGACCTGCACGCTTCCGAGCTCCCATGGCCCGAAACCGCAAATCTCCACGTAGCACGCGATCCCGATCCCGAGAAGCTTCGCCGAAGGATCCTGGCGGCGCTTCGCTTGCTCCTTCCGAACCTGGTCAAAGTCGACATGCTTCAAGAGCTCGTCGAGCGCGCCGCTGTAATCGCCGCTGTCATAAGTGAGCCCTGTCGCGGTCTCGTACGGGAACCGATCCGGAGCGATGAAGTTGCGGCGGCGAAGCTCGACCGGATCGAGCGCGAGCTCGTCCGCGAGCAGATCCATCGCCCGTTCGAGAAAATAGGCGGCCTCCGGACGGCCTGCGCCACGATAGGGCTCGCTCATGACTTTGTTGGTGAACACACCCGTGGCGCGCGCGCGGACGTTCGGGATGTCATAGACACCCGTCATCATCACGCCCGTGAGCACAGGAATGATCGGCGTTACGCGGCTGAAATACGCGCCGCAATCCATCGTGAGCGTGAGATCGGCCCCGAGCACGCGCCCGTTGTCATCGGCCGCGAGGCGCAAGACTCCCTCCTGGTCACGGCCGTGGCTCGTGACGAGATAGTCCTCGGTTCTCGAAGCGGTCCAGCGGACCGCCCGCCGCAGGTGGTGCGCGAGTAAGACGGCAAGCACCTCTTCGGCGTAGACGTTGCATTTTGCGCCGAAGCCGCCGCCGACTTCCGGCGCGACGACGCGGAAACGCGTCCTGTCGATCTCGAACATGCCCGCGAGTAAATCGCGGATTTGATGCGGAATCTGCGTGGTCGTCCAGAGCGTGTAGCCATCTTCGTCGTCGAAGCACGCGGCCACGGCACGAGCTCCATCGCGTTCGGCACGAGCCTTTGGATGTCGGCTCGAAGCTCCACGCTCGTATGCGCTTTCCCAAAAATCCCCTCGATGTCGGCGTCGCCGCCGTCGAGACTCCAATCGAAAGCGCGGTTGTTCGCGCAGTCCTTGTGAATCCGGGGAGCGCCTTCGGACAACGCCTGGTCGGTCTCGGTGACCGCGCCGAGCGGCTCGTAGTCGACCGAAACCGCTTCGACGGCATCGACCGCGACGTACGGGTCCTCGGCGATCACTACAGCCACCGGATCCCCGACGTGGCGCACTTTGTCGGAGGCGAGCGGGAAGCGCTTCTGCTCATAGACGTTCGTGAGGTGGCCGCCGTCGCCGCTCGTTAGAAACGGGAACGGCTTCGAGACGAGCGGATTCAGATCCGCCGCGGTGTAAACGGTCAATACGCCCGGTATGGCGAGCGCTTTGGACGTTTGGATTTTTTTACCTTTGCATGAGCGTAGGGGCTTCGGACGAAGGCCATCGTCGCCGCGGCGGCGAACTCGATTTCCGCGACGAACTTGCCTTCTCCGGTAATCAGCAGCGGGTCTTCGCGACGCTTCACTCGAGCGCCGATGAACTGCGGGGCGGTCTTGCGCATGGGTGTTCTATTTCTCCAATAGGTTCACAGTGGTCACGAACACGTCCTCGCGATCCACGCGCGCGGCCGCGAGACCACGGCCCGCATCGGGCTCGTTCTCGTACATTTGCGCGGTTTCGACGTGGCGGTAGCCGAGCTCGAGCGCGTCGCGCACTACACGACCGCGGAGGTCCCAAGTACCGAGTCCGAGAGAAGGGATGCGCATCGCGGAGAGAGTGTACGCGGCGTCGCGCTTGCGCGTCCAACGTCTGAGCTGCGATACTCCGGCCCCGTGCACATCGGGCTCGTCGTCTACGGCCATTTGGACCAGGTTTCCGGCGGCAATCTCTACGATCAAATACTCGTGGAGCACTTGCGCGGCCGTGGACACGACGTTGATATCCTCTCGCTTCCGCACGGGAGCTACGCTCGGCATTTGGCGCACAACTTTTCACCGTCGCTGATGCGTCGATTGCAAAAACGCTACGACGTTTTGCTACAAGACGAGCTCACGCACCCGTCACTGTTCCGTGCGAATCGCGCGGCGGCCGCTCCCATCGTCTGCATCGTGCACCACTTGCTCTCGAGTGAAGCGCACGCGGCCTGGCGGACCGACCTCTACCGGCGCATCGAGAAGCGCTACCTACAGACGGTCGGCGCGTTCGTTTTCAACAGCCACACGACTCGCGAGTCGGTCGAAGAGCTTCTGAGCAAGAAGACGCACAACGTCGTCGCGACGCCGGGCGGCGACCGGCTCGGGGCCAAGCTCACCGGCCCGGAAATCTATCAACGCGCGCTCGCCGAGGGCCCCTTGCGCATGCTCTTCGTGGGAAACCTGATCGAGAGAAAAGGCCTCCACGTTCTCCTCGAAGCACTCGCCGAGCTCCGCGATCAGGCGTGGCATCTCGACATCGTGGGAAGTGAGGAGATGGACACGGGCTACGCAAGCCGGATGCAGCAACAAATCGACGCGCTCGAACTGCGCTCGCGTCTCACGCTTCACGGCGTGCTCGGCGGCGAGCTCCTCGCTGAGCGTTACCAGGAGAGCCAGCTTCTCGTTGTGCCGTCGAGCTACGAGGGCTTTGGGATCGTCTATTTAGAGGCGCTCGGCTTCGGCGTCCCCGTCATCGCGAGTGCGGCCGGCGCCACCGACGAGATCGTGCATCACGAGTCCAACGGCTTTCTCATCCAGCCGGGGGATACGCTCAGCTTGAGCCGTCAGCTCGAGCGCATCCTCGAGGATCGCGAGCTCCTCGGTCGTCTGAGCCTCGCCGCACTCGAAAGCTTCTACGCGCATCCTACGTGGGAGCAGTCGATGGAACAAATCGAAGAATTTCTCAAGACGATCGCTCAAGACTCGCCGTAACGGCGCGCATGCCCCACCACAACCCGATCGCGGCGACGAGAACGTCGCGAAACCGGATCACGAGACTCAAGCTGACGCCGAGCGCCACGGGAAGCCCCAACGAGCGGACCGCCATCACCTGGCCGGCTTCCAGAACGCCGAGGGCCGCGGGCAGAAACAGAAAATAAGCGATGCGGGCCGCGGCGAGGCCGATGACGAGCTGGCGGAAGCTCAGCGGCGTCCCGAGATAGAAGCTCATGAGCCAATAGTCAGCGAGCATCATCGAGAGGCTGGCCAAACCTGCGAGCACGGCGAGCATCAAGTGGCCGGTGCGCTCGCGGCAAAAACGCCCGGCCTGATCCTCGCTTGAGCGGACGACTTCGCGGGGGACGAGTGCTGCGAGCGGGCGATAGCTACGCGCGAGCGCGAGCAGATATCCGAGTGGCACGGCGAGCAGGATACCGACAAAAAGAGCCCCTCCCCCTTTGAGCAGGTAAAGAGCCGCGGCCAAGAGAAAGCCGAGATTCATGGAGGCGTCGAGCACGCGGTCGAGCGCCACCGAGGCAATGGCCGCATCCCGGGCAACGCCCGAGCGTCGCTCCGCCAGGATCACTTGAACCGGCTCGCCGCCGACCCGCGGGCCGGGGGTGAAGTAGGCGAATCCGAAGCCCGCGAGCCGGTAGAGCGACGTTTCGAACAATCCAATCTGCTGTCCCAGTTCGCGCAGCACGATCCACCACTTCAAGCCGAAGACGAGAAGCGCGAGCGCGTTCAAAGAGACGAGCACGACAACCGCTGTCGCATCGAGCCCCCGAATCGCGCTCCAGGCGTCCGCGAGCGGAACGCGGCTGAGCGTCCAAGCGAACAGACCCGCCGCAAAGAGCCAGAGAGCGGCCCGCAAGGTGCGAGCCCGGCTCATGCCGCTCGATGGCCACGCCCGGAGACCCACCACCAATCTCGGGCAAACATCGCGAGCGATGCACCCGCGAAGAAAGGCGCCGCGAAGAGCGACGCTTCCGAAGGCAAAGGCGGCCACAACGACACCGCGAGAAAGCCCATTTGCACGCCGGCCAACACGCGGCGCGGGGCGTTGGGCTCGAGCTTGAGCACGACTCGCGCCCGACGACGGCGCCACGCGATCCCGAGCACGAACAGATAGCGCGCGAGGCCGATGACAACGTACCAAACCGGGAGCTTGCCGTATTGGATCGCGAGGAGGCTCGCAATCAAGATCCCTGCTGCGTCGACCTCCATGTCGAGGCGC
Source organism: Candidatus Marinacidobacterales bacterium (assembly GCA_965197495.1). Lineage (GTDB taxonomy): Bacteria > Acidobacteriota > Vicinamibacteria > Marinacidobacterales > SMYC01 > SMYC01. The sequence continues at coordinate 7,747,097 of OZ240210.1, read as the reverse complement.
TCACCGAGGCGCGTCGCGCGCCCCATCGCCCGCGCTAGCCGCCCGTCGATGTGATCCAGCAGAACGGCGAGCGTATAGGCACCCGCGGGAAAGTAGGCGCGCACCCCGAGCGGCATCGGGGTGAAGAGAAAGCCGGCGACGACAGCAAGAAGAACGCCTCGCACGAGTGTGATGAGCGTCGGCCATCCCAAGCTCGCGAGAGGCGCCGACTCACCTTCACGGACGTTCTCTTCGAGACTTCGAAACAGAAGATAGAGACAATAGGCCCAGATCACCATCGAGCCCACCAGCCAAATAGGTTGCGAGACCGCCAAAAGCGCGATACCGCCGAATCCCAGCAGGGCTACCGCGCTTCCCTGACGGCGCAACGAAGTGACGGCCGGTGACATGGCTATTCTTCTATGACCTCGGGCGCGGCCTCGTTTGCGGGCGCCGGCTCGTCGTAAATCTCGAGAAAGCTCGACAGAAACCCTGCCATCGTGAAAGAAGTCGGGTGCAGCGGCACCAGCCCCTCTCGAAATCCGAGAGCATCGAAAGCACGGACGAGCTCCGGCCTTTTGCTGAAAACGTGCATGGGGACCGCCCAGCTATCGTTGTCGTGCGTGACGAGCTTGGGCGGCTGATGGTCCCCGACAACGATCACGAGAGAGTTTTCGGGCACATAGTCGAGGAGAAACCCCTCCAAGATATCGAGCTCGTAGCGGAAGGCTTCGACATACCAGGACGAGAGCTCTCTCAGATCTCGATAAGCATCATGTGCGACGGAATCAATGCTGGATTGAAACGCGGTGCCGTCGTCGAAGCGCGACCAGTCCTCCACATATTCCGGGATGGGAAAGTACGGGATGTGGCTCATGATGAGCGAGAATTTGGCGAAGAGCGGCTTTTGCGCGCCGCGGATCTCGTCCTGGTAGAGACGGTACATCGTGAACTGATCGGGGATCTTCCACCAGCCCATGGGCGGTCCTTCATAGCCGAGGTCGTCGAACGCATAGATGCGGTCGAACCCATAGAAGTCGCCGTCGGGCCAGTACCATTTGACCCCGGGCTCGGCGGCCACCGTACGGTACCCGTTCCCGGAGAGCACCGAGACGAGCGTTTCTCGGTCGGATGCGAGCAGAGCGTTATAGAGATGCTCGCTATCGACGTGAAAGCCGCTCAGAAAGGTCGCGTGAGCCCGCCAAGAGCCACCGCCGAAAGTGGGAGAGTAGATCTGACTCGAAGCGAAATGGTACTTGGCCTGCCTGAGGTTTTCTTCGAGCGCGCGGAATCGCGGGCCGATCGCATCGAAATGATGCGCATCTTCGATCAACGTGACCCCGTAGGACTCGAGGAAGATGAGGAACACATTCGCGCCGCCGAGCCGGCGGAGATTCGATTCCACGTTCTGTGGCGGCCACTCGATCTCGGCGGCGGCGCGTTGGTCGGCCTCACCCGTCCGAAGGTTCTGTATTTGTTTCCGGACGATCGACGTCGTCGGAACGGAGAACGCCCGGCCTGCTGCGAGAAAAAAACCCACAGTCAATACTGGAGCGGTGTAGAGCACCATCAGACACAGGGTCTTCTTCTCGAGCGCGCGCTCCCACACTGTGAGGCCCACCCAATTGAGAGCGAACGTGCCGCCCATGATGGTTGCCGCCGTCGCGAGCACCGCCAGCCCGCTTCCGAGCGAGATCGCTTCCCAGAACATCGCGAAGACACGATGTACGTGGGGGAAGTCGCCGTGCAGATTGAACGCTCTACCCAAAACGCCGAGCGCTGTGATGTCGACATAGCGGACGAGCACGAGGGCCAGGATCGAAAAGGATAGGCTCGCCTTGGCGAAGCGGGAGAGCTTCCATCCGAAAGTGCGGACCGCGGCCAGCACTGCGAGAAGAAGCACGACTTCGATCGAGAGCTTCCAGACGAGACGCATCGCAGGTGTCGAAGGAATGTTCTCGAACGTGAAGATGGCGTTGAAATAGAAAAAGAAGAGAAGAGGCGGGAGCGCGTGCATTATTCTCTACTGCCGCTGCGCCTCGAGCTCGATGATGAGCTCCACCTCGTTCCCCACGAACCCATCCGCCACGCCGTAGCTCATGCCGTAAGCGCTTCGCTCGAAGCGGCCGCGCGCGGAAAGGCCGGTGACATAAGGATTGCCAGGCAGTGGAGACTCCCCGCTCTTGTTCCACGTCACCGAAAGAGTCAAGGGCTTCGTCACCCCGAGGATGGTCAGACGGCCCGCGAGCTCGCCACCGCGATCTTCGAGCACCAGCCGCTCCGCCTCGAAGACCATCTCGGGGAACTCCTCTACCGCGAGAAAGTCCCCGCTCCGCAGATGTCGATCCCGGGCCTCGACACCGGTAAAGACACTCTTCGTTTGCACGACCACGCGAACGTCCGAGATTTCGCCGGTCTCCTCGTCGAACGTGAACGCCCCTTCGGCCTCGCGGAACATCCCGAATACCTTAGCGAAGCCGACATGATCCACGAGAAAGCCCACCGTGAGGTGCTGCGGGTCGATCTCATAGCGATCGGACGGGGGCTCCGCATGGCTCACGCAGCTGAGCGCGATGACGGCGAGAAGAGCGGTGTATCTCATGACCGCCATGATATCGCAGCCCGCTCGGGGTGGGCCTGTCCTTTGCCTCTCTACGATCAGATTTAGACTGAAGTTCCTTGCTGAAAAAACCAAGATCCGGTGTTGATCCAATAAGATAGATGGAATCAATGGTGCTGGCTTCTGTCTACACGGTGATACCTTTGAGCAAGTCGTAGGCTCTCTGCTGTTTCGAGTCCGGAGTTGTCGTGACATCGAAGGTGGGCTCGTCGGGTCCGGCTTCCGGTCGCCGACATTTGTTTCGGACGATGTTGCTGAGAAGGCGCAGCAGCGTGCGGAAGCTGGAAGCTGGTCTCCCATCGTCAAGCTTCTTGGTTTGTATCTTGCGCAGGGCGGCCTCGGAGCGCTTCGCCGGAGCAACCGGGTCACGCCTGGCCTTCGCCTGCTGGTCCTCGTCAGAGAATAGCAGCGGCCGCCAAGCCTCCATCATGTGCCACAGGACGTAGTAGGCCAGCATGCACAAGAAGACGTGCGCCCGGACTCGGTTTTCGCGCCGGTGACGAATCGGCCGCACCTTTAGGTCCATGCTCTTGAAGGAACGAAACGCCCTCTCGACCTAGGTCAGCAACTTGTAGCTGCGCACTGTGTCGTCGGTTTTCATCCGCTGCTCAGCAAGACTGGTGCGGATCACGTAGATGCCGTCAAGGGCAGCTTCCGTAGTGACCTTTGTGTCGTCGATTTCGAAGCTAAAGCTGTCGTCGCGAATGTCCAGCTTGAAGTGCTTGCCGACTTTGTACTTGTTGAGAACTTTGCCTACCCGCACACCGATTTTATCTTTACCATGCAGCTGACCCCGCCCGATCCGTTGGCGAATCTCTTCGAACTGCTTAGCGATCGTCCCCATGTGTCGCTTCCACCGCTGGAGCCGTTTGTTGGCGAGCTCAGAGTTGCCGTTGGCGAGGCGCGAGGCGTCGGCATCCATCGTTGTCTCGTCTAGCTCGAAGTCGAAACCGTCGTCACGGATGTCGAGCCTGTAGTACCTGCCGACCTTGTACTTGTTGAGGAGCTTTTTCACTGCAGCACGGATGTCCTCCTTGCCCTGCAAACGGCGCCGCTCGACCATCCGACAAACTTTCTCCAGCTCCTTGCAGGTCGCTTCGAGCAGAGCACGGCGCTTGTGACGCCGCCTCTCGGCCAGCTCCGGATTGCGGCAAGCGACCAGCCTCTCGTTGGGGAAATCCGGGTGCGTCACCTCAAACAGATTCCGCTCGTCGAATAGCCCCATCTGGAGCACCCCATCGTTGATGAGCTTGCGAATCGGTTCGGGACGCAGAGCGGTAATCCAGTCGATACCGTCCATCTCCCGCAACTCGTCGATCTGGGTCTGGGTGATCATTCCGCGGTCGCCCACCATCACAAACTGCTCGATGCCGAACCGCTCTTGCGCATTTTCTACCTGAGGCAACAGCGTTTTGGGATCGCCCGTGTTGCCCTCAAAGACCGATACCGACACGGGGATGCCGCGTTTGTTGGTCAGCAGGCCGTAGTTGACCTGCAGCTTGCCTTTCTTGCCGTCACGGTTGTATCCGAGCCTGGCCAGCGGACAACTCACCCCCTCGAAGTAGCTTGAGGTTAGGTCATAGAGCGCGAGGCCGTCGTTTTGGAGATGGCGCGCCGCGAGTTTCTTTTCGATGACCTCCTGGCGTTTGAGAACCCAGTCCATGGTGGCATAGAGATCGTCTTCGTCGGCATCGCTCACCCCCAGGATTTCGGGCAGTGTGGTTGTGTGCCACCACAGGCTAGTCGCCAGCTTCGACTGCGGTTCGAGGATCCGGGCGACTACCATGGCCACGACCAAATCCCGCTCTGGTGAGTGTCGAGAGCCAACGAGCTTTTCGAAACCGAGCTGTCTCATGGCACTGAGCACCGCGTCGACGTGGCCATGGTGCCGGGAGCCGTTCTCGACGATTTCGAAGGCGTCTTCGAGCGAAACGAGCTTTTGCCCCTTGAGTATGCGTCGGATGGCATCGACCTGCTCGCTCGGCAGTTTGGACAGGTTGGCAAGTGTGCGCTTGCGCGGTTTCTTGCTCTTGGCATCCCGATAGGACTCACGGAGCAAAACGGCGGGTTTGGAGTTGCGGTTGGGCACGATATCGATGTGCATGGCTACTATATACACTATATAGGCATATATAACAATAACAAATAAAATACAACATGGCTACCAATTGCAGGCAAAAATCACATCTCTAGCGCTGTAACTCCATGCGACTAAAGGTACTTTACCGAAGCGTGGGAGGGCTTACTGGGCAGAACTTCAGTTTAGATTGAGCTCGTCACGGGAGCCTCTATCCCGCATCTTCGAAGGGGTTGACGATCTCGAGACCGCACTCCTCGAAATCACGGACGTTAAGTGTCGCTACCGCAAAATGGTTAGCTCGTGCAATCGAGGCGATCTGACCGTCCAGAATGCCGAGTGGCCGACCGATGGCCTTGCGCCGGCCCATCACTTCGGCGTAGAGCCGTGCCGCGCGTAGGTCGAAATTCAGTACGCGATGCTCAAAGCCTTCGACGACAAACCTGTGATAACGGTCCGAGAGACCGGCGGCGCTTGCCTCCTGGTATGACGCTTAGGCCGTATCCGATTTCAGCCACGGTTATCGTCGTCAAGTACAGCGTCACCGTCTCTTGTCGATTGAGCCAATTCACGACCGATGGCATCGGTGCCGGCACCATCACGGCCGACACGATATTGGTATCGAGTACGATCATTCACCAATCGTCATGGGATCATGCGGTTCACGATGCGGAAGCTCTAGCTCAACCCCGTCGTCGCCAAAGCAATCCAGCGCCAAATCGCCAAGGCGTTCAGGGGCCATGACCGCACGCCTCACAATCTGACGGACCTCCTCCTCCATGGAAAGTCCGTTCTCAGCGGCACGGATCTTCAGTCGCTCGTAGATGCCGTCGTCTATATTCCTCACACTCAGGCTCGCCAATGACGATCCCTCTCCACTTCAAGCTATCGCTGGTTGGAATGATAGCACCTGCTAGCGATACTATCAACTGCTAGCACATTACCTGATGAGACGGAGTGGCGGTGCTTCGGCATTTAGATTCGCGCTAGAATCCCACGAGCCGCCCAAACACTCGAGGGCAGAAAGGACGGAGGCGTGGCGAAAGAGACTTCGGAACACGCTCGACCCACTCAGACGGACCCGAGCACGCAGGTGCCCGAGCCGACCCACGCTGAGCGAGCGCGCACGCTCATCCATCTCGGCCGCGTCGGCACGCTGACGACCCAGTCGAGAAAACACGAAGGATGGCCTTTTGGGTCCGTGGCGCCGTACGGGCTCGATGAGAGCGGCGCCCCGACTTTTCTCATCAGCACGATGGCCATGCACACGCAGAACATCCTCGCCGACGGCCGAGCGAGCCTCCTCGTAACTGAGCCCGAGGCCACCGAGGATCCGCTCGGCGCCGGCCGGGTGACGCTGATGGGCCGGGTCGCACGCACCCCGGACGAGGCGCTCGCCTCCGTGCGCGAGCGCTACCTCGAACGCTATGAGAACGCGTCCTATTGGGTGGATTTCAAAGATTTCGCTTTTTTCCAAATGGAGCTCATCGATCTCTATTTCGTCGGTGGTTTTGGCACAATGGGCTGGGTCACGGCCGCGGACTACCTCGCCGCCCCTCCGGACCCGCTCGCGGACGCCAAGGCAGGCATTCTCGATCACATGAACGCCGATCACGAGGAGGCACTTATCCTGCTCGCTCGCGCCGCCTCCGGGCTCGAAGGCGACGGCGTAAAAATGACGGCGGTGGACCGGCTCGGCTTTCACGTGCGCCTCACGACCTCGGAGGGGTTTCGCGGCGTCCGTGTGCCGTTCCTGCGAGAAGTTCGCTCCTCGGAAGAGACGCGGGCCGTACTCGTCGAGATGGTGAAGCGATTGCGATAATGGCAGACGACAAACAGATCATCTTTTCTCTCGTCGGCGTCGGACGCGTCCACCCGCCGAAACGCGAAGTCCTGAAGGACATCTATCTTTCCTTCTTTTACGGCGCGAAGATTGGTGTCCTCGGACTGAACGGCTCGGGCAAGAGCACGCTTCTGCGCATTATCGCCGGAGTCGACAAGGACTATATCGGCGAGGTGAGCTTCTCCAAAGGCTATAGCGTCGGTTATCTCAAGCAAGAGCCGCAACTCACCGCCGGCAAGACCGTCAAAGAAATCGTTCAGGAAGGGCGAAAGGAAATCCTCGACCTTCTCGAAGAGTACGAGAAAGTCAACGAGCGATTTGCCGAGGAGATGTCCTCCGAAGAGATGGACAAGCTCCTCGAGCGCCAAGGCGAGCTCCAGGAGAAGATCGAGGCCGCCAATGGGTGGGAGGTCGAGACCGAGCTCGAGATCGCGATGGACGCGCTCAGGTGCCCTCCTCCCGATACGAAGGTCGACTTGCTCTCCGGGGGCGAGCGCCGCCGCGTCGCGCTTTGCCGTCTTCTCATTCAAGAGCCCGACATCCTGCTGCTCGACGAGCCTACGAATCATCTCGACGCCGAGACCGTGCAGTGGCTCGAGCAGCACTTGAAGCGCTACCAGGGGACGGTCATCGCCGTCACCCACGACCGCTACTTTCTCGACAACGTCGCCGGCTGGATCCTGGAGCTCGACCGTGGTCACGGCATCCCCTTCGAAGGCAACTACTCGTCGTGGCTCGAGCAGAAGCAAGCGCGCCTGGCCCGGGAAGAAAAAACCGCGTCGAAGCGGCGCAAGACGCTCGAGAACGAGCTCGAGTGGATCCGCATGGCGCCGCGCGCGCGCCACGCCAAGAGCAAAGCGCGCATCGCGCGCTACGAGGAGCTCGTCTCCAAAGAGCACGACAAAGTCGCGGACGAGCTCGAGATTTACATCCCGTCGGGCCCCCGCCTCGGAGATATCGTGCTCGAGGCCGATCATTTGCGCAAGGGCTACGACGATCGAGTTCTGATCGAAGACCTGAGCTTCCTTCTGCCGCCGGGAGGGATCGTCGGCGTGATCGGCGCGAACGGTACCGGAAAAACGACGCTTCTCCGGATGATGATCGGCAAAGAGTCTGCCGACGAAGGGACGCTTCGCATCGGTGACACGGTCAAGCTAGGCTGTGTCGATCAAGAACGCGAGCTCCCCGCCGACAAGAACGTCTGGGAGGTGATCTCGGACGAGCACGACCACATCCAGCTCGGGGGTCGCGAGGTCCCGTCGCGGGCCTACGTGAGCCGGTTCAATTTCAACGGCTCCGACCAGCAGAAGCGTGTCGGCGATCTCTCGGGCGGCGAACGCAACCGCGTCCATCTCGCACGGGTGTTGAAAGAAGGCGCGAACTTCCTGCTTCTCGACGAGCCGACGAACGATCTCGACGTCAACACGCTCCGCGCCCTCGAAGAGGCGCTATACGAGTTCGGCGGTACGGCGCTCGTCGTCAGCCACGACCGCTGGTTTCTCGATCGGATCGCCACTCATATCCTCGCTTTCGAAGGCGATAGCCAAGTCGTGTGGTTCGACGGGAATTACACCGACTACGAGGCTGACCGAAAGCGGCGCTTGGGAAAGGAAGCCGAGCGCCCTCACAAGATCCGCTACAAAAAACTTTCCAGGGACTGAGGGCCCGCTTTGAAGACGCGGTAGCGAGAAGCGACGAGCCCACGCTTCAAGCACTGACAGAGCGCGTTGCCTCCCAAGTGGCTCTCGAGCCTCGCGCTCATCGACCGCGTAGGGGTAGCCGTCGACCCGGGCGAGCATGCCCTGCGTCACGCGCGCTTTGGCGAGTTCGTGGAGCTCCTTTTTCGTCTGACGCGCGCCTTCCGGTTCGGACGGCTAGGGCCGCCACCGCAAGAATGAGAACGAGGGCACGCTTCATCGCGCGAGTCTGTAGAAGACTAGGTAAACCAGTACGCCGAGACCCACCACCAAGAGCACGGCAAGAATCCTCCGCCACCCGGACTGTACCACCTCGATTTCGGCGACAAAACCATCGAGGAGATCGCGACGTTTCTTTACCGTTTCTTTGGGCAACTCCCGCCTGTGGGTGAAGAGTCGGCCTAAACGCCGCGTCAGCTTCATGCGGAAGTTCACCGCCCAACCCGCCGCTTCCAGCAGGGCGCTCATGTCGCGCGAACGCAGTTTTAGATAGCCGAGAAGTCCGCTCGAGAGCATGACGATGCTTCCCAGGCCCAGAACCGCCGCCCCCACGTGCAAAGGATTCACTTCCGAGAGGGTCTTGACAATGAACGCAAGCGAGGAGCCCACTGCGGCGAAAGCCAAGCCGCCACCGAGTAAAAGATCGCGAACCGACGTTTGGTGACCCGGGGCGGCGGCAGACCCGGTGGAAAGTTTTTCTTCTCTTGCAGGTGTAGCGGCGATTTTCTCCAAGCCCGCCTCGGTGGTCGTTTCGATCGATTCAGTTTCTCTTGCAGCGATCTGCTCCACCTTCTGCGCGGCCAGTCCTCCTATTCGCTGAAACGGTGCTTTCACCGCCTCCCACAGGCTGATGGGGTTCTCCACGACTTCCACGATGCGCGCGTCCCATTCGCGCTCCTCGATGTCGAAGAAGACGCCTCGTTTACCGACGGAAATGCCGCCTCGCTGGCCTGCCGTTACCGCCACGACGAGCTCGAATTTTTCATGATGCGCGGAAGTGACTACCTTGGAGGTGATCTCGGCGTAAATGAGAAACATACGGCTCATCTCGGCGATCTTCCTATGCTCGGAGCGGTTCGTCACTTTCATGCTGAACGATAATTCGCGACCGTCGATGACCAAAGTGCCTTCCTCGAAAAGGGAGCGCCGATTGGGGTCATATAGCTGGGAGAAGTTCACGAAGTTGTTCGCGAGCTCCAGGAGCCAGCGCTGCAGCAGGCAGAGCTTCTCCACCGTGGCGATTTGCTCGAGCTCATCTTTGACGGCCAAGTCGCGCTCGATGAGCACCTCCGCTTCCTTCGGCAGCTCGCCATCGACGTAGGCGGTCAGTTTTTCCTCTCCGAGAGCCTCGATCTCGTCTTTCGGTTTCGCGTCATACCAGGCTTTATGCGGCCCGAAAAGAGCCTTCACCTTTTCCCAGTCTTCGCGGGTGAGCTTCTCCACGTCCGTTCCCAGAGCTCGCTTCAGGACTTTGTCTCGGAGCGCCCAGATCCGTTCTTCATAACAAGGATTGAGACCGCCGTTCAGGTTCAATTCGCCGGCTGCGTTCGGACGACTGAGCGGGGCCACGCTCACTCTCTTTTCGATGGCGAGGGGTTTCTCGAGGTCGAATCCCTCGAGCTCGTCCTCGCTCAGCTCGAATCGGCTCGCCGCACGAGGCTCCACTCGCAACAAGTCGCATTGCCAAAAGAACTGCTCGAGCTTCGCTTCGAGAACGAACACGATGGCGGTCGCTTCGGCAGTGGCATCGCCCCACGTCCACCCCGTCTGCTTTCCCTCTACCATCCAATCCCGCATGGCTCGCGCTCGATCGAGAAAGCGTTCGAGCTGTTCCTTGCCGTATCCGATCTTCCCGCCAGCGTCCTCGACTTCCCCCGCGTATTTGACGACATCCGCGCAGAACGCCCGCGTGTTTTCGACTTCGATATCGACCAGCGGCACGATGCCGTCTCCGTTCGGGAAGATGCGAGCGTAGCCGGCGCGAAAGGCGCGAATCTGCTCGAGGGAGATTTCCTTGCTCCCTTGCCTCCCGAGTTGTTCCAGCATCCACTTGCAAACTTCTTGCAGCTTGCGGCCTTCCGAGTGGGTCGTGTCCAAGTCGTCGAGACGCAGAACGTCGCTCTGCTGGGCGGCACTCTCGCGGTTGCTCAAGAAGTGAAACAGGCACTCTTGCGCATCTTTCAGGTCTTGGGTGCGGATGCGTCCGGTCTCATTGGGGTCGAGACACTTCAGCACGGCGGGATCGCAGCGAAAACAGTCAACCGGCGCGCTCGTTGCCGCCCACCTGGACTCTTTCAGTTTCCCCAGAGAGGCGAGATCCTCAGCCGTTTCCAGACGCAGCTGGAATATACCGCCGTAGTTCTCAAATACCATGGAGCTCAAAGCTGCACTTCCATACCCGACGCCTTTGGATGACCCTGCGCCGCGTTAGCGCACCCGAATGCCGGCTCCGAGTTCTCCCAGGGTTCGATGTTAGCACCTCCTCGTCCCAGAAGGGCAAAGCGTCGCCGGGTCAATCGTAGCGTCCAAACCTGGGCACGTCCCACAGCGGCCTCAGAGAGGGATAAGGCGATATTGCGTAAGAATATCTAACATTATTGACGAGCATCCGGCGCTGTGTTAGGATACCGATTCGGCCGACAGGAGCGGGGAGATCAGGCATGGCTGAGAAGCTGAAAGATATGAAGTGCTGCTCGGGCTCGAAAACGCGACTCATTGACACTTTCCGGCCGTTCCGGACAAGCCCGGCGGCCGCCGCGCTCTTCGCCGGTGTGATCAGATTGATGGCGCCCTTCTGATCGTCGGCACCCCACCGCCCCCAGTTCCGGCGGTCGGTGTACTACGATTCGACCTCCGCAGCCGTCGGCATGCGCGGGTCCGACTGGACACCCGGCGCCGTCGTGCCGGCCGCCACGGATTCCTTCGCCCGACGCGCCAGAAGCTCGGTGGGAGAGAAGGTGTCCGGAGCCTGACGACAGGGAGACTCGGACTGGTCTCGGCGAGGGTGCGTCCCCCGAGCGAGGCCGCGCCCCCGGCCGCCGCCGCACCAACCGTCGTCAGAAACCGTCGTCGTGAAGCGGCCATTGTTCTACCTCTAGTTCGCGACGTATTTCGTGATACCGCCGCCGGCGGTGGGACGAGAGCCCGGCCCTTCCGCCGCATAGACGTTGCCGTCCTCATCCACGGCGACACCCTCACCGGCGACCCCTTGCAGCACGCGAACGTCGTGAGGGTGCGGCGGCACGAAGCCGGTCAGTCGGTCCTCACCGGCCGGTCCAATCCGCACACCGGTCTTCCAGCCGGGGTGGTTGTTCACGCCCGATTCCGAATCGATCGCATAGAGCGTGTCGTTGGCGGTCATGAACAGCCCACTGATCCGGCTGTACTGCATGTAGGTGTCGAGGAGGTTGCCGTCCTGGTCGAAGATCTGGATGCGATGGTTGCCGCGGTCGGCGACATACAGGCGGCCTTGCGAGTCGAACTCCATCGCGTGTGGCGTGCGGAACTGCCCGGGCCGGAAGCCGATTTCACCCCACTCCTTGATGAAGTTGCCCTCGCTGTCGAACTTGAGGATCCGTCCGGTCGCGCCCGGAGGCGGATCAAGCCCCTGGCCGCTGTGTCCGTCAGACACGAAGATGTCGCCGTTGGGCGCCGTAATAACGTCGCACGGCTGGTTGAGCTGGCCAGGGCCGCTTCCGGGCACCCCCGCCTCGCCGAGTCGCAGCAGGACCTCGCCCTCCGGGCTGAACTTGATCACCTGGTGCCCCTTGGTCCCGGCCTCGTTCCCTGCGAAGTCGGTCGCCCAGACGTTGCCGTCGCTGTCCACGTGGAAGCCGTGCGGTGTCACGAACAGTCCGGCCCCGAAGCTCGTCAGGATCTCACCAGTGTTCCTGTCGAACTTGAAGATCGGATCGAGCTCCGGGTTGGACTCGCACCCACCGTCCAGACCGCCACCGCACCGGTCATAGGCCCAGACGTGCCCGTCCGGACCGATGTCGATGCCGGCCGTCGTACCCCACTCGCGGCCGTCAGGCAACGGCGCCCAGTTCAGGATTACCTCGCCGGTCGGATTGGGCAGCGACCGATCCACCCAGTCGCTCGTGTTCCCGTCATCCATCGTGGCCATCTCCTCCTCCGCGGCCGGAGCGCCACCGCCACAGGCCATGAGAGCCACCAGCGGCAGGGACAGGAGCGCCAGCCAACCTCGGCTCGCCAGGATCGATCGGATATCACGCATGTTGTCCAGCTTTCTTTTTGTGACGCCAGGAGGCTAGATGATAGCGGATTCCTATGGCGCGAGTGCACCCAGAATTTACAATTTTTTCGACGGTCTGAACAAGTGTTGAAAGAAGGCGCGAATTTCCTGCTTCTCGACGAGCCGACGAACGACCTCGACGTCAACACGCTCCGCGCCCTCGAAGAGGCGCTTTACGAGTTCGGCGGTCCGGCGCTCGTCGTCAGCCACGACCGCTGGTTTCTCGATCGGATCGCCACTCATACCCTCGCTTTCGAAGGCGATAGCCAAGTCGTGTGGTTCGATAGGAATTACACCGACTACGAGGCTGACCGAAAGCGGCGCTTGGGAAAGGAAGCCGAGCGCCCTCACAAGGTCCGCGACAAAAAACTTTCAAAGGGCTAAGCTGAGCGACTCGCCTTCCAGACGCGGTAGCGATAAGCCACGAGTCCGCGCTTCAAGCACTGGCGCAAAGCGTTACCTCCCAAGTGGCTCTCGAGCCTCGCGCTCATCGAGACGAAGGGTCGTGTGAGGGCGATGAGTAGACCGAGCGCCCTATCGCGAGGCCGGTCGAGCTCGAGAAATGCCGTAAGGTCCCGATCCTCCACAAGCTCGAGCCCTTGCTCGGCCGCGAGAGCATCCACCGCCTCCGGGTGAAGGAGCGAGCTCACTTGCCACCCGCGGCGGAGCTCGCGCACCCAGCGTTCGTCCCGGGCGTCCCCGACGAGAAAATCGTCGCAAAGCACGAGGTATCCCCCCGCCGCAAGTGCCTTCGCTACGTTCTCGAAGAACGCTGCGGCGCCCGGCGCCTGGACGAAGGACTCGATACCAAAAGCAAGGTCGATCGGTGCTGGAAGGGACGCCGAGCAGAAATCGAGCTCGCATATGCTTGCCCGATCGCCGAGTCGCGCGCGCGCGAGCTGCGCCTGGACGGCGCTGTTGGTGACGCCGAAGCCGGATGCACCTGTCCCGCGGAGGATATATTCCAGGCTCGCGCCTACGCCGCAACCGAGATCGAGTATGCGCTGAGCGCCGCCATCAGCGATTCGGACCCGCAGAAGATCGTGCACGAAGTGAAAGGCCTGCTCGCGGCGGACAACGCCCTCGCCCCAAACTGCTCGATGAATGATGCCTTGCGCGCCGCCTTGTCCGTGGTTGAGAAAGCTCGCCGTGTTCTGGTCGTAGTAGCGCGCGACGTCGGCGCTTTCGAACTTCACGAGATGGACGTCACGGCCTGAAGCCCGAGAAGAAGCTCCGCTACGATGTAGAGCCACGCGTCTTTCGGGATCCGCCACTGACGTCCGGCATTGCTCACGAGAAACGGGTAGAACGCGGCAAGCGCCTCGTCATCGTCGAGAGCGACCGCAAGTCGAACGAGAGACGCCCAAGCCTCGATGCCGGGGCGCTTGTCGCGCGCCACCTCCCCCGTGCGGCCGTAATACGTGCCCCTGAGACCGGGCATGCGGTCGCGGGAGAAATCCACGACCGCGCGGCCGATCTCGGGAAGCCCAACCACGGCGCAGGCCGCGACCGTGGTGGTGTTCGACAATTGGATCGCGTCGTTGGGCGAGAAGATCACCATGCGCTCATCATCGAAGAGCGTGGCAACTTCGGGCTGGATCATGTCGTAGAGCAGACCGATCGGCGCCTGGGCCTTTTCGATCAACGCGTAGGATCGCCTAGCGACCTCGGCCAAGTCTTCCCTACCCATCGCCGCGGCAACCTCGGCGACGAGGTCGGGCGCGTAGTCGACGAGGAAGGAATTCGTCGCGAATGAGCGGGTGCCGAGATTGAAGTAGTTCCGAATCATCCAGACGCCTTGCTCCTCGGCGGCGTGACGCGCATAGCCGTCGAGAATGGTCACGGCCCACTTCCGATCCTCGCTCTCGCCGAAAGCCTCGGCCCCGCGCCAGAGTCCCTCGGCGAGACGCAGCGCTTCCGTCGTTCCGGATGCGTCCGGCTCCTGGTCTTTGCCGTAGCGCCACAACACGAACCCTCGCGTATAGGGGTCCTCGGGATCGTTCAAAACGTAGCGCTCGATAGCGAAATCACGAAGCGGCTCGTACATTTCGCGATCGCCCTCCTGAGCCGCGAAAATCATTAGAAGCGAAACATCGACCGCGTAGGCGTAGCCGTCGGTCCGAGCGAGCATGCCCCGGATCACGCGCGCTTTGGCGAGCTCGTGGAGCTCCTTCTTCGTCGCACGCGCACCTTCCGGTTCGGATGGCGAATCGTTCGAGCATGCCATAACGGCAAGCATGAGAACGAGGGAACGTTTCATCACGGAAGTCTATAGCAGACGATAACTCGCCGCTCAGACCCACTCCGTCGGGAATCCCGCTTTCAGCCGGTCCTTGGGATCGAGAACGAACTGATGGAACCGCTCTCCAAACCTGATCAAATTCTGATCAAGCCCGGTTCCTGCTTCACAGAGGATCGTTTCACTTCGGCTCGCGCCGAAGCCAGGGCGTTCCTCGCCACAGGCTTCAGTTCCGGTGGAGCTCACCGTACAGAGAAGATTCTCCGCAGCGTTCAAATCACGGCCCTTCTCCAATGAAGGGACGATTATAAGTGCATGTGAGAGATATGTCAAGACATTAGAAGAGCTAAAAATTGAGGTCTATACAACTAGCAGTAGCGATAAGTGCAGGTCGTACCCTTGATCCCTCCAGAACTCCGCGATGTCGCGATCGATTGCTCCGGTCTGTTTGTCCCAGAGCGGCTTGGTGTACCCTGAGGGTGAGCGATGAGGAAGCGCCACGATGGCGGTCTTCACGGCGGGTCATTCGATGCTCTTTGGTGTCAACACGGTCGTCACGGGTCAGGTTCTGAGTAACGCGCCCGCGACGGTGGTTCGCTCTTCGCCAACTCCGACGCTCTTCGCTCCATCGCACGCATAGCACGGAGCAGATTCTCCCCGGCGATCTTCCGCAGGTCCGCGTCCGTGTAGCCGTGCTACTCGCACGATCATTATGGAGTACGGAGAGCGAACGTTCGTCAGGATCGTTCGCAGACTTCTACGGGCGGCCGGCTGAAGCCATGTGAATGGCTGCCTGCCATGCTTGAGCATGGAAAGAACCCTCGGAGTTCAACAAACGTACGACCACAGGCTGCGCGATGCCCTCGCTGCGACCGGCAACGCGGACCTGTTCCGGGACGTTTCCATCCCAGCCTCGACGCGGCGCACGTGGGCACGTGGCGAGGTGCGTCCAGTGGTTGCTGCGGTCGACGTTGAGCTAGAGGTCTACGAGCTGTTGGAGCAGGTCGATACACTACGACATCGAGCGAGAGTGCCGGCGGCGATCATCGGATTACTAGTGCGGCTGTTGAATCTCCGTGGCGGCAAACTCGACGGCGCTCGCCTTCCCGATGGTGCAAGCAAATCCGCCGTTGTGCGCGCGCTCGCGTCGGCGACCGGCCTGCTGTCGCTGGGCACCGCACTTCAGATCGTAGGCATCTCATCGGCACGTTATCACGCGTGGCGACGCAAAGAAGAGGGCTGCGGGCACGACGATCAATCAAGCTGTCCGAAGTCCTTTCCTAGCCAGCTCACACGCGACGAAGTCTCCACGATGAGGGATTTTGTCGAGTCCGAAACGTATCGCCACATAGCGGTCCAGAACTTGGCACTTTACGCAGAGCGCCTTGGCAAGCTCTTCACGCCTGCAAGCACCTGGTACAAGATGATCCGCGAGCGCGGGTGGAAGCGTCTCCGAAGGCGGGTGCATCCCGTCCATCCCAAAGAAGGACTCCGAGCAAAGCGCCCAAACGAGTATTGGCAGATCGACGCAACCGTGATCCGACTGACGACCGAAGTCCGAATCTACCTCCAAGCGGTTATCGACAATTTCAGCCGAAGGATTCTTGCCTGGCGGGTGAGCGACAAACTGAACTCGGCAACGACGCGCGAGCTGCTCATTGAGGCCTCAGGGGAACTACCTCACAACGCAGCGGACGCCGCCGTTGTGGACCGCAAAAAAACAAAGTCGGCTGGTCGAACCGGCAACGGAGTTCGCTGATGGGGCCGCTCCGACGAAAACGGTCAGGACGCACGTGTCGAGTTCGCGAAGCTTGCGCGGCGTTGAGACCGTAGAAAGCGGGCGCGAGAGCAGACGCCTCCAAGACGGTGGAAGCCCTGCGTCTGAGGGCTTCGCTCGGTCAGGCAGCGCGTGCCAACCGATAATCGTGATGGAGCGCGCCGAGAATCGGCAGGGAAACGATGCGGAATCCAGTTGGAATAGAGTGCCTCGGCGAAGCAAGATCGACGGGAAGATCGCTCGCCGGCTCAGGGACATTGGTCCCAGCGATGAATGCGGCCTTGCTTGATTGTAGTAGTCACGCCATTCGGCCAAAACTCGACGAAGGTGATTTTCCGAGAGCGGGATGAGGAAGTCTAAACACTCTCGGCGGGTGGTGCCGATCAGTCTCTCGCAATAACCATTCACTTGCGGCGCGAATGCGGGTGTCCTCAACACCCTGACGCGCATCGCTCGCACGGACTTCCTTAGATCTTCGGAGAACTTGGTATCTCGGTCGACGATCACGAAGCGGTAATCGTGCTCGCAGGGTATCGTTTCTCGGAACTGCTGCAAGGTCCACTCCGCGGTCGGGTGCGTGGTCACGTTCACGTGAACAATCTTGCGTGTACCGACTTCCATCACGACGAAGACGTAGAGGAATTGGAACCGCGCCGTGACAACGGTCAAGAAGTCGGCGGCGATAATCGCCTTCGCGTGATTTCGAACGAATGTCGCCCAGCGCTGAGACGAATGGTGTGCGCCGCGGCCACCGTGATCTCGATTCGGCATGTACTTTCGAACCGTGCGCGGCGACACTCGGATCCCGAGTTTGACGAGGAGCTCACGTGCGATCCTCTCTTCGCCCCAGTTGACGTTCGCGATCGCCATCTTGACGATCAGCTTCTTGAGCTCTTCTGGCACAGGCGGACGTCCTTTTCGTCGAGACTTCCACTGCCAAAACAAACGAAACCCTTTCCGGTGCCAGCGGATGAGCGTGTCGGGCTTCACGACGATGAGGGCGTTTCTCCACTCGAAGAGCTTAGCCAGGGTCACCATCGTGAACCGAGTGGAGTTATCTGTGCGGCGAGGTGTCTGCTCGCGCTCGATAAATAAGGTGAGCTGTTTCCGGAGAAAGAGATTCTCAGCAGCGAGGGCGCTACGTGAACGGAGGAGATTCCGGGCAAGCGCAAGGGCGTCGAGAACAACGGGCACAATTTTCGAGAGCAAACGCAAGAACGGGCCTTTCCAGTTCAAAAGCGACGAGCCCGATGACGGACGCCGCGAAACGGCCGATTCTGGCAGGTCTAAACTACGGAATCAACCTCGGATCGAGTTTTTGCGGACCACAACGTGACTGTCCAGCGTCAACTACTCTTCCCGGTCAACGATAACTAGAATTCCCGGATACCTACCCGTCTTCCTCCGTCACTTATTAGCAAAGTGTCCAACCTTCGATCCGGGGCCCCGACGGAGGGAGCGGACCGTTAAAA
This sequence comes from Candidatus Marinacidobacterales bacterium, assembly GCA_965197495.1. Lineage (GTDB taxonomy): Bacteria > Acidobacteriota > Vicinamibacteria > Marinacidobacterales > SMYC01 > SMYC01. The sequence goes on along the minus strand of OZ240210.1, from coordinate 7,729,138 downwards.
AAGATGCGAAGCATCCTTGTCCGCTCCCGGAGGCGGGGGCCCGGATCGAAAGCCGCGCCTTGCCGTGGCCCCCTGAGTGGTGCAAAAAGGGGGGTACCTGGGGTATGGGCCAAGCCGTGAGAGGGTCTCCTGCGGCGATTTTCGCAGCCGTTTCGTCGACTCGTGGCAAGGTTCATTCCATTTCCCTGTTTTTTACCGTCTTGGCCGCTCCCGCCTTGTTCTGCTTCGATTGCTCGAGTCGGTAGCTGCCGACGTTGAGCTCCAGGATGATGCTATGGTGCACGAGCCGGTCGATCGCCGCGGCCGTCGTCATTGGGTCTTTGAAGATCTTCTCCCATTTCGAGAACGAGAGGTTGCTCATGAGCATGACGCTGCCGCGCTCGTACCGCTCGGCTAACAGCGTGAACAGAACCTCCATCTCTTCGCGATCTTGCTGGACGTAGCCAATGTCGTCGATGATGAGGGGACGGAACTTCGCGAGCCGTTTCAACAGACGAGCGAGACGTAGCTCGCGTTTCGCTGCCAACAGTTCCTGCACCAGAAGACTGCAGGTTGTAAATAGAACCCGATGCCCTCGATGAATAAGCTCCTGACCGAGGGCACATAGCAGGTGAGTCTTCCCACTACCTGGATTGCCGAAAGCCAGCACATTCTCGTGCCGGTTCACGAACGAGCCCTCGAACAACGTGTTGAGCTGTAGGTCTATCTTGCGCGGCAGGCGCTTGCGCTCGAACCCCTCCCAGCTCTTTTCTAGCGGCAGTCTCGATTCTCGGAGAAACCGCGCGACACGGTTGTGCTGCCGGGCTTCCATCTCGAGCTCGACTATCTCGTGGAGGTATTGCTCGTAGCTCGACGAGTCCTTCTCGGCAAGGGTGGCCTGTTCTTCGTAGCAATGGCGAATGGTCGGCAGGTGTAGAGCTTTCAGGTAGTGGTGGAGCTTGCTTCTCACCTCGGTTAGCATGGCGCCACCTCGAATGGCTCGAGCAGAGCGTCATAGGCGTCGAGCTCTACCGTCGCGATCTGGACGTCATCGAAAGGCGAACTGTCCGGTAGTAGGAGTAAAGCCTCCACGACCTTGATAGTGGGGAGCTCGCCCGCACGAAGAAGTCGTCCCAGGACGGAGTCCACTGTCGGTTCGCTCAGACGGGCAGCGTATTGAAGGAGCCCAAGGTATTCCTTGCTTGCTTGACGGGTCGTAAACGCCTGGCGCAACGCATCATAGGCCATTCGGAATCGAGTGCTCGGGAACAGCTCTTCTCGGTAACGGTAGTTCTCGAAAGCACCGGGTTTGCGAACCAGAGCGTCCACAATTTGACGGTACTCGATGCGGTGCTTGCCCGAACCCCGCAGCCGGGGAAGCGTATCCACTTGCTTCTGCGCGTGCCATATTTGAATCTCGTCCGCGTAAACTCGTGCTTCCACTTCCTCGTCACGAAGACGGCTGTCCACCGAGTACAGATTCTTATCGACACGGATCGTGCTTCCTTTCTTCACGCGAACCTTGACGCGCTTGCACGATTCCTGCCTCCCCTTCGGTAGCCGATTCAGCACTTTCAGCTCCTCTTGCAGCCGAGCTCGTCGACCAGAGTTCAGTTGCTCGAGTAGATGACCCAGAAAATCCTCGTACTCCTCTCGGGTCGCGAACTCTCGGCTCCCCCGCAGCAGCAACGCCTGCTCCAGCGCACGTTTCAACCGATGATGCCTCTGCTCGACATCTCCGTTCTCGTTCGGCTTCTTCACCTGAATGCAACGCCCTTCCATCCCGTAATGGCTCAGCAATGCCGTGTAGCGCTGGGTGAACACATCCGGATGGATCTCTTTGTGCACCGCCGCGCTGAGTCGATCCGTCTGGTGGGCTTTCGGCACACCCCCGAGCTTCCATATCGCCGTCTGCAGACCCCCACTCAAGCTCTCGAAGCTTTCCGAGAAACAAACCGTCCCCCATTCCCAGTTCGAGTACGGCAGCACGAAGTGGTACACCAAGTGGTCGAAGCTTTGGCCATCAATACGAACCCCCAGCGCATTCATAGTCGTGAAGTCCGACTGACACAGCAGCCCGGGCTCGTACCGCTGCTCGAAGAACACCTCTTTCGGCAGCCCTTCCTGGGCTCGCCAATTCTTCACCCGACGCTGCAGCGTACTCAGCTGACCCTCTTGGTACTCGCCCGGACGCCGGCGCTGAAGATCCTCGAACAACGTCTTCGCTTCCAGACCAGGATTCGTTTCCAGTTTTGACCGCACCTCCTCCCACTCGCCCACGAACGGGTCCGCTCGCGTCCGCCAGTTTCGCTCGGGCGCCACCTCGCTTGGCAGCTTCCCCAGATCCCGGTACTTGCGAGCCGTCTTCTCGTCCATCCCCGCCTTCTCCGCCGCCGCCGACAACTTTTTCTCTTGATTCAACAACTTCATTAACTTCCTCACCTGGCGGTCCGTGACCATCCAAACTCCTTTCTTTGTGAAGAGTTTGGATCACTTCCACGCCGCCCGAAAACCGGGGCTCACGGGGCGGTACCACGCCACCGGTGTCTGCCCGGGCCGAGGCGGAGGGCGTCCTTCGATGAGGAATCCGGCATCCGCATTGGCATTCGCCATCGGCAGCACGTAGATGACGCCAGCGCCCTCGACGCCCGGGAGCGCCTCCACGTGTTCGATCAATCGGTCGACGAAGGACGCGCGTGCCGGACGTTCCTTGTAAGCAGGCCCGACGAGGTTCAGCTGCGCGGTAAGCACGCCCCTCGTATCGAAACCCGGGTCCACTTGCATGAGCGACGCGAAGCTCCGGATGAGAAGGCCCGCACCCACGAGCAGCGCGAGTGCCATCGCGACCTCGAAGATGACGAGCGTCGACCGAAATCTCTGGGACCCGCCGCTCGAGCCTCGTCCGCCTTCTTTCAGGGAACGGTGAAGATTGGGCTTCGAGGCTCGAACGGCCGGAACCAAACCAAAAGCGAGGCCCGTCAGAACCGCGACGACGAGCGTGAAGCCGAGCGCACGGCCGTCCACGGTGACCTCGGCGAAGCGCGGTACGCTTTGCGGTACGAGCGACGACAGAAAATCCACGCCCCAGAGCGCCAGAACCAGACCCATCAAGCTTCCGAGCGCCGCGAGCAGCAAGCTCTCCGTCAAGAACTGGCGGAAGAGCCGCGAGCGGCTCGCACCCATCGCGATGCGGGTCGCGACTTCCCGCTCGCGATCCGCGCCGCGCGCCAGCATGAGGCTCGCGACGTTCGTACAGGCAATGAGCAGGACGAGCCCCACGGCGCCGAGGAGTACCCAAAGGGCCGCGCGCATGTCGCCCACGATTTGCTCGTGCAGCGGTACGAGCGTGACGCCGACACCGAGATTCTCTTCTGGATATTCCTGTTCGAGCCGCGTGGCGATCGTGTTCATGTCGGAGCGGGCGCCATCGAGGCTTCCCGCTTCCTTCAGATGGGCGACAACGCGAAGAGTGACGCAGCCTCGGCCGCACGAGTTGGTGCTATCGATCTGGAGCGGCGCGAAAATCTCGGGCTTCGAGATGATGGGAAAGTCTAGCTCGGGCGGCATGACCCCGATCACGGTAGCCGGCTGACCATCGAGCGTCAACGTCACGCCAAGCACGTCGCGCGAGCCACCAAAACGGCGTTGCCACAAAGAATGGGCGAGCACGACGACGAGCTCGGTGTTCGCCGCATCCTCCTCGGGACGGAACCCGCGGCCCAACACAGGTTCGATGCCGAGAATCGTGAACACGTCATGAGACGCGACGGCGCCTTTCAGCTGCTCCGGCTCGTCGGCCCCAGAGAGAGTCGGCCCCCATCCGCCGAGGGCAAACATGCCGTCGAAAACCTCGTTCCGCTCGCGCCAGTCGAAAAAGTTGTCCGGCGACGCCCATTCGGTCGTGGGCCCATCGACCCGTGTGTGGTCCTGCCAGACCATGACGAGCTCGTCGGGCGCGTCGTAGGGAAGCGGCCGAAGCAGCACGCCGTTGACGACGCTGAAAATAGCGGTCGTGGTGCCGATGCCGAGCGCGAGAGTAAGGACAGCCACCACGGTCGTACCGGGTTTGTGGAGAAGCAGACGAAAACCGTAGCGGATATCGGATATCAAGGTCTCCATAACGAATCGTTTTAAAGCAAACGCGATGCCAGGCGGAGAATCCTTGCAGATGACTGTGACAAAATGACTCAGAACCTAACAACTCTCCACGATGCGTCCGAAGCCGGACCCTCGTAGTCCCAGTAGCGAACGTCGTCCCGCTCAAGTTGAAAATGACATCCCATTTCAAAAACATCTTGAAATTGAGTATCATTTTCATTTACAATTGATCGTGCACGGAGACATCAGGAGTCAGCAAGCCATGTTCCGCACCTTTTTCACCGCCGCGACGCTCACCGCCCTGGTGGCGGCCAACCCGCTCGCCGCGCAGGACGATCCCAGCCAGGAAGACCATGAAGAAAATACGCTCGAAGAATCGATCGAGAAGGCGACGCTCCGCATCCGCGAGCGGGTAATGGTCGTCGGCACCCAGAAAGCGCTCGAGACGATCCCAGGCGCCGCCTATGCCCTCGAAGGCGAGGATCTCGAGCGACAGAAACACGGTCTCGACGACATCCATCACATGCTCTGGCAGGTCCCGGGCGTCGTCATCCAGGAGGAAGAAGGTTACGGGCTGAGGCCCAATATCGGCATGCGCGGAAGCGGCTCCGAACGGAGCGCGAAAATCACGCTCATGGAAGACGGTGTGCTCATCGCGCCGGCACCCTATACCGCGCCGGCCGCCTATTACTTCCCCGTCACCGGACGCATGGAGTCCATCGAGGTCCGCAAAGGCTCGAGTCAAATTAAATTCGGCCCACGTACGAATGGCGGAGCGTTGAACCTCGTCTCGACGCGCGTCCCCACGAGTCTCCGCATGAGCGCGGACCTCGCCTTCGGTCAGAACGACACCGGCAAAGCCCATGTCCACTTCGGCGATAGCTACCGCAATGTCGGATGGCTGTTCGAGACCTATCAACTTCGAACGAACGGTTTCAAAGAGCTCGATGGCGGCGACCGCACGGGCTTCTACGTGCAAGATTACGTGTCTAAGCTACGCTTCAACACCTCCCCTCACGCACGCATCTTCCAATCGCTCGAGCTCAAAATCGGCGCAGGCGCGGAGAGCTCCGACGAGACCTATCTCGGGTTGACGGATGAGGATTTCGCCGCGAACCCCGTAAGGCGCTATGCCGCTTCGCAGCCGGACAACATCCGGTGGGATCACCAGCAATTTCAAGCGCAACACTTTCTCGCCGTCCCGAACGGGATCGACGTCACCACGACGGTCTATCGCAACAACTTCGCGCGCAACTGGTACAAGCTCCAGAGCATTCTCGGTAGCGGCCTCGCGAGCCTTTTCGACGACACCCAAGCGCATGCACGCGAGCTCGCCATCGCCAAAGGCGACTTGAGCGACCCCAGCGATTTGAAGGTACGGGCCAACAACCGCGAGTACTACTCCCAGGGCGTCCAGACCGTGGCGGGCTTCAGCGCGTCAGCGTCATCCTCAGTCCACCGCTTCGAGCTCGGCTTCCGCTATCACGAGGACGAGGAGGACCGCTTCCAGCACGAAGACGGCTATCAGATGATCGATGGCCGCATGCATCTGAAGAGCTCGGGTGCTCCCGGCAGCCAGACGAACCGCGTCAGCGATGCGCGCGCTTTCGCGTTTTTTGCTCAAGACCAGATCCAGTTCTCTCGATGGACCTTCGTCCCCGGGATCCGTTATGAATCCATCGACATGACGCGCACCAACTACGGCAAAACCGATCCGAACCGCACCGAGCCTTTGCGCGTCCGAGACAATCACGTCACGGCCGTCATCCCCGGTGCGGGGCTCAGTTATCGCGTAAGCCCGCGGATGAACTTGTTCGGCGGCATTCACAAGGGTTTCAGCCCTCCCGGTCCCGGCGCGGACGCGTTCACGGAATCCGAAGAGAGCGTGAACTACGAGCTCGGCTTTCGCGGACGGCGAAGTGCCCTTGCAACCGAGCTCGTTTTCTTCTACAACGACTACAGCAACCTTTTGGGAGCGGATACTCTGTCATCCGGCGGCGAGGGCGAGGGGAATCTCTTTAACGGCGGGGCCTCCCGCTCGATGGGGCTCGAAGCAACGCTCGCCTATGATTTCGCTGAGCTCGCTCCGGGCCGATACCGCTTCCCCACACGCTTGTCCTATTCGCTTACGGACGCCGTCTTTTTGACGAGCTTCGAGAGCACCTACGAGCCGTGGGGGGACGTGCAAGCCGGTGACGCGCTTCCCTATCTGCCGCGTCATCAGCTCTACGCCTCGTTCGCCGTGGAAGAAGATCGCTGGGTTTTCGGCGTCAACGCGAATCACGGCGTGCGCATGCGCACCGTCGCCGGCCAGGGGCCCATCCCGAAAGGCCAAGGCACCGACGCCTATTTCGTGGTGAACGTTTTCGGCGAGCTCGACGTCACAGAAGACCTGCGCGTCTTCGCGAGCGTTCAGAACCTCACGAACGACGCCTACATCGTGGCGCGTCGTCCTGCCGGCGCGCGACCCGGCTTGCCCCGAACGGTGATGGCGGGCATCAAGCTCCGCCTCGGAAACTAGGGCCCTACGACGAGTAAACAACGCGGACGCTCGAACGTTACCGTGTCAGCTCGATGCGTCTGATGATGATGTTGGTAGGCTCGCCGCGACGCCACGGCCCCTCGAGATTGTTGACGTAGAGCAAACGTCCATCATGAGAGACCGCGATACCATTGGGCCTCGAAAACGTCGCGTCGAGCGCCGGACCGCCCTCGAGACCGAGCTCGCCCTCGAGACCGAGCTCACCCGTTCCCGCAAAAGGCGCGATCCCGCCGGCGCGGTCGATGAGGTAAATCCGGTTCGACTCTATTTTCGTCACGAAAAGGCCGCGCTCCGTCGCCGCCACGTGCGCGTTACGCCCCTCCGGTACTTCGAGCCAGGTCTCCGCTTCCCCATCCGGAGAGACCCGCACCAGATAGCCGGTGTTGAAGCTCGCGACGACGAAATAGCCACTCGGATCGAAAGTAATCCCGTTCGGACAATCGAAATCGGGACTGTCGGCGAAGCGCTCGACCCGGCGATCGCTCGTTACTTTGGCGATATAGTTCCCGCTGCAGTTGCAGACATAGAGGTTGCCAGCGCCATCGATAGCCATCCCGACGGGACCGTCGAGCCCGCTGGACACGTAATTCTCCAGCTTGCCGTCCGGGTCGATCCGGACGATGCGGTTGTCCCGAAAGCTCGCTTGGTAGAGATTCCCGGCACCGTCGACCGCATTGCCGGACGAGCCTCGTAGCGAGCTGTCGAGAACCTCGACGGTACCCTCCGGCGAAATGCGCCAGACCGTGCGTCCAAAGTCGGACACATAGATGAAGCCGCAAGCGTCGACGCTCATGCCGCCCAGCCGGCCGCGCGAAGGAAGGTCGTCGTGCAGATCCAGTGTGCTCACCCGAGCGCCACCGTCATCGGCGCCCGCTGCAAGAAGAGCAGCGAGAAGAAAGGAAAACATCTAATTATTGTACGGGGCTATGCGCGGTTTCACTAGCAGGATGCTGAAGAGAATACAGCGAATCCATGGTTTTGATGAACGCGCTATTCGGAGCGGAGAGCCACCGTGGGCTGGACTTTCGCGGCTTGGCGCGCGGGGACGATACAGGCCGCCATCGCCACACAGGCGAGCGCGACCGCCGCGGTGGCCAAGACCGCGGGGTCGACCGTGTCGATCCCGCGAAACGTGCTGGAGAGGGCCTTCGAGAGCGCGAGAGCGGTGCCGAGCCCCACTCCGAGAGATGGAACCGTCACCGCGACGGCGCGCGACAAAACGAGGCGACGCACTTCGGACGGGCTCGCGCCGAGCGCGATGCGAAGCCCCATCTCGCGCCGGCGCTGGCGGACCCAATAGGCGAAGACACCGTAGATGCCCGAAGCGGCGAGCGTTAGCGCGACCGCGGCAAACAGGCCGAGCAGGATCGAGTAGAAGCGCTCCATGGCGAGCGTCCCTGAGAGCGCTTCTTCGAGCGATTCGACGCGGAGAACAAGCTGCGAGGGATGGGCGGAAACGTCCGCAAGCGCACGCTCGCTAACTTGTCCAAATTGCCCATGGACGCAGTCGACGCCATCCGACGCATTCTCAAAGGGGAAAAGCTCGTCTCGGTTGAAGTCGCCTTCAAAATCGTCGAGAACGGCTCCCGGCACCATGGCCACGTCGACGCGGTGCTCAGCGCCCGATAGGGCTCACGCAGCAGGACCGCGGGGGTAGAGTTGCGATTGGGGATGATGTGGATATGCATGCCCACCATAATAGCCTATGTATCAATGTGTATCAAACCATAAAAGGCTTTAGACATGCCTACATATTGCAACCCAAAATTAGCCTCTCGGCGTCCCTAAAGACGCGTAATCATTGGGGATTCACACTGTCAGTGGGTTCATTCGACCAAGGAACTTCAGTCTAAAAGTTTGTCGAGGAGACTCTCGAAGGATGGATGGGGCTAACCATCAACCGGAAGAAAACCCGAGTCGTGAACTTATCGAAGGGCGAGTGCCTGGAGTATTTGGGATTCACGTTGCAGTATCACCGCGACCTGAACGGGGGCGACCACCAGTATCTGAACGTGATGCTCTCACCCAAGGCCCTGGCACGCGAGGTTACCAAGCTGGAAGAGATGACGGCCAGCCGCAACTGCTGAAAACCCATCCCGGCGCTGATCCGGGAGCTGAACCGTAATCTCGAAGGCTGGGCAAACTACTTTCGATACGGACACCCCCGGCGCCGCTTCCGGAAGGTGAACCGCTACGTCCGTCGTCGCCTCGGTGTCCACTTGCGTCGCCGGAGTCAACGGCCCTTTCGCCCTCCGAAAGGGATGACGTTCTACCGTCACTTCGCCGATCTGGGTCTCACGTACCTATGACCGGTAAACCCGACACTTCTTGCGTAATGCCTCTGGCTAAGGCGGTGGGAGCGCCGGATGCGGGAAATCCGCACGTCCGGTGCGACGAGGGGGTGGGGGGAGTTCAACTCCTCCCCCCCTACTCTACCGTTACGCTTTTCTTATTATTGATCGTTTTTAAGCGTTCCCGTTTCAGCGGCGAAGATTTCGCGAAGTAGCTCACGCCAACGGGCGTATTGGGTCGCGATCGATCCTTCGAGTCTCAACACTTTGCCGTCCACGTCGAGGACGAGGGGAGCGACATCCGAGGCGAGCGAAGCGCCGAGCTCGCTGAGAATCTGGATGTGGTCCCTCTCCTGAGACGCGGCATAGCGCTTCTGGTCCTCGACGGTCGGGCTGCCGAAAATGCCCGGCGTGCCACATAGCGGGCCTCGAGTCACGCCGCCAAGCGTCCAGCCTGCGCCGTTGACAGTGCGCGAGGAACGGCTCTTCATCGCTTCCCGCTCCCAGTAATCGGTGGAGCGCCAACCATGGTACGCGTCGATCATCCTCGCGTGAAAATCCGCATAATAGGTATCTACCGCGTCGAGAAACATGCCGTCCCGCTGGCGGATCCGGTCCACCCGTAGCAGCATTGGATCCTCGCGCGATGGCAACCGGGCGACCTCGTAACGCGCTCTTTTCTTCGACGCGATATAGCCGTCGAATATTTCGGGCGCCAGATCGGCGGCGAAACGAAGACGGGACACGGTGCGAATGCGCGCGAGATCCTCGTGGTCGAGCTTTCGGTACTTCTTCACGAGCTCGTTGGCGATACGGTGGTAAAGATCCTGAAACGGCTCGTCGCCCGGATCCTTTCCCAGATAGGATGTGGCGTCGGCTTTTTGTTTGTACTTCTTGTCGATCCAGACTTTGCCGGCTGCGTCGACAGCTCGAAGCTGTAGCTTCAATTCGCGGCTTGTCGAAGAGAGGATGACGCCGGAAATCGAAAGCTCCGGGGTGGAGGGTTTGAAAACGACGTGGACGACCCCCCAGAATCTCGACGACTGCAGCCCATCTTTCAAACGCACGGGCATGTAACGCGCCTCGGCGTCCCGGATTTTCGGAAAGGGGCCTGTCTCCTCGGCATCGAAGACCGAGATTTGAACGTCGAGCAAGCTCGCTTCAGGCGGTGGGACGCTCGCTCGAATCAGTGGGACGGGCTTTTTGGCGGCTAGAGCCATCGAAGCGCACAAGAAGACCGGTGCGCAGACCACCGCCCGGAGGACGTGGTTTCTCGAGCCGGCCATTAGTGAGGATCTCATACGAACAGGTCGTCAAATGCAAGAATGCAAGAATGAGGCCAGCGTAGGGCCGCGGTTAGCGACATCCGTTGTAATCTATAGAGGTCGCGGCGCCCTCGCAACGGGACACGATTCAGGGCACCTCATAGCAGTAATCCGTGCCCGTGCAGAACGCCGGAACGAACGTCTCCACTTCGATGAGCCAGCGACCCTTCACCTTGCGCCACTTGGCAGCGTAAGTTCCGCCGATCGCGACGCGGCCTCCGTCCTCGGTCCAGTGGCCGCGCCACGTGCCGTGCTCGAACGCCATCGCCCAACAGCAGGATGAATGTACTACAGGGATGAAGGAGGAGGGGGGGATTCGCTAGCGCGTGATTCGCACGTAGCGCGTCCAGTCCTCGTCGGTGAGCTCTTCGCCGACCTCGAACCGATAGCGCTTGTTCATGCCGAGAGCGAGGACGTCCCTCTTGGACGTCTCGACGTAGACCGTGTTCCGATCGGGGCGCTCGAAGGTTCGAATGTCTTCGTGACTGAAAGCCCAATCGTGCGCGTCCGACTTGTATTGGATACCGAGCGTCGTGATCGTGAGCTCGCCGTCGCATCCTCCGAAGCGATGCTTGTGGCGGACGGCGAAGGACAGAGGCAGCTTCCGTCCCCAGATCTGATCCGTGACCACGATGTGTAAATCGCTGGCGCCTTCGAAACTAGGGTCTTTGCGCAACAGCTCGTCGAGCCGTGCTTGGCTCTGCTCCAGATCGCCGCGCGCGAGGGCCATCCGGGCTTCGTTGAAGAGATCGGCGAGCGTCGGGTGTGCAACCTTCGGTTTGGGCTTTGGGGCAGGGGGAGGCACTTCCGGTGCCGCGTCCGATGCAGGTTCCGGTTCGGGGGCCTCTTCGCCCGGTCCATCGGGAGCGATCGCGGCCTCGGTCGAGGGCGGCGTGGGCTCCCCCACTTTCGCGTCGGGGTCTGCGCGATCGGGGATGGCGGCCGCGATAATGAGTAACGCTCCGAGCACGACCGCGGCAGCGATCGGAAACCATCGGCTCCGGCGCGCCTTGACTTGCCGGCGCACCCGAAGCATGACGCCGGTCTCGAGATGTGCCGCATCGCGAGCGGATTGAAGCGCAGCGACCACGTCCTCCGCGCTGTCATATCTGTCCGAAGGATGCTTCTCGAGGCAGCGCAGGATGACGTTGCGCAGCGACATGTTCACGTTGGGATGCAGGCGGTCCGGCGGGACAGGCGCGGTGTTGAGGATATCCTGAGCAATCGCCGCGAAGGAGTCGCCGGTAAAGGGGAGCTGTCCGGTAAGCATCCGGTACAGCACGACGGCGAACGAGAAAAGGTCCGTCCTCTGTTCGATGACGCCTTTGGATAGCTGCTCGGGCGCCATGTAGTACGGGCTGCCGAGAACGTCCCCGTCGAGGGTGAGCTCCGAACCGACGACATGGGCGATTCCGAAATCCATGATCTTCCCGTGGAAGTCGGATGTCACCATGATATTGCTGGGCTTGATGTCCCGATGAACGATGTCTTGGGTGTGCGCGTAGCTCAGCCCCGCAAGAACGTCGTAAGCGATTTGGAAGGCGTGGTCCAAGCTGAGGTCGTCGTTCTCGAGGATGTCTTCGAGCGTTCGGCCCTCGACGTGTTCCATCACGATGAAGGGCGTGTCGTCATCGGCGTGGCCGACGTCGTAAACGGTCACGATGTTCGGGTGGATTAGCTGGCCCGCGGAGCTCGCTTCACGATAGAAGCGCTCTTTGTATTTTTCTTTCTGCGCTGCAGGCAAATGGATCGCGGTTTGGATGAGCTTGATGGCGACAATGCGGTCGATCGCCGGATCTTGAGCGAGGAGGACGGCTCCCATCGAGCCGCGGCCGAGAACGCGTTGGACCTCGAAACGGCCGAGTTTTTGAAGCTGCTCTCCCGATGGGAAAAGCGGCGCGGGCCCGCCGAGCGCCGGAGCCGGATTGGTGTCGTCGCCTGGCTGTTTTCGATCGGTGGCAACGCTGTCGGTAACGTGCACGATGTCCGCGGCGATGAGCGCTTCCAAGCTCTCGACGGTTTCTTCCTTCGTGAGGAGCGACATCCCGATGACGTCCGAGGTCGTCATGTTCGTATTGGTGTCCGCACGGTCCTTCATGACATCCAGGAGCCAGATCTGCTTCGTCGATAAGGTCGATTCCAATTGCGCTACCGGCACTCGGAGTTCGAGCGGGGCGTCCTCCGACCATCCGATCGAGCTTGCCGTCGCCCCATCGGGATGCGAGGACATGACGGTGAGCTCGCCCGGTGCGATATTGAGCGCATGAGCCTCGACCTCGATCCCGCTCTTTTCCTCGAAACGATAGTCGCCATCACGAAGAAGGAAAACCGAACGTACGATCGCCCGTTGCTCTTCGGTCGAAGCGTCCTCATCGTCGTTCGCCTCGGCCCCGACGATACGACCGTCGTGAAAGTAGATGCGTCTTTCCAGAGAATCCGCGGCGATATGCAAGATTCCGGATGCGCTTCGCGACTGGAGCTCGCGAAAGGCTTTGACGAGTTCAGGTAAGCTTGTTTTTCCTTCCATCGTCAGAGGGTTAGGAGCTCGCGTCGAGATTCTTGCTCGGCGTTCTCGATGATGAGGCGGTCGGCTTCGGGTAGCACTTGTACGACGTAGCGGAGCCGGCTCAACGCTTTGCGGACGACTTCGGCCTTCGATTTCACGCCGGGCGCCTTCGTCAATCCGTCGAGATCCCGATCGGAATCGTTGCAAAAATTGATGCTAAACCTGGCCATGACGGCTCCCGCCCATTCCGGAGAATCGGTGTGCTACGGCAACCGAACCGATATCGGGGGTGGCCCGCTTTCGAGTTGCTTTTTGGAAACCTACATCAAATCTACGCCCATCTTACGCTTCCGTCAACCGAGGATGCTATTGAGGTAAATAGAGGCCGGCGCCAGGGCCGACGGGGAGCCCTAGCAGGATGAAGATGGTCAGCAGAATCGACCACACGATCGTGAAAACGATCGTATAGGGGAGCATCAACGCGATGACCGAACCCATCCCGGCCTTTGGGTCGTACTTAGCGACAAAGGCGACGATGAGCGCGAAATAAGACATCATCGGCGCTACCACGTTCGAGACCGAGTCGCCGATACGATAGGCCGCCTGCACGAATTCGGGTCTGTAGAACACCGTTCCGAGCGGCGCGAAGCTCGTGAAATTGGTCACCATCCGCGTGAGCATGCGATGGAGACCTTCGAGGTTCAGCAGGCTTATGACCTCGATCGTCTCGCCGGTCGAAGGGTGGCTCACCGATAGATCCAAGCTCGCGAAAATCCCGGAAAGAACGACGACGGCGAGCGCGAAGATCGCAAAAAGGCTGGCAGGATGGGGGAGGAAATTGCCCACCCGTTCTACGATGTCGAGAAAGCGATTGAAATAGCTCGTTGCGGATTTCATTCGCTATAGCACTTCTTGATGTTGGGCACGAGATACTCGTCGAACGCGCGAACCTGGTCGTATTCGGGCTTCCACTTCCAGTCCTTCGCGGCCGCGGTGTCGTCGAGATCTGCGGGCCACGTGTCCACGATGGCTTGCCGCTTGAGATCCGGCTCGAAATCGACCTCGGCCCCGGGAAACGCTTTCAAAACGAGCTCGCGGATCTCTGCTGCCGAGAGGCTGAAGCTGGTGACGTTGTACGCGAGCTGGGTGAGGGACTCTGCGGGCGCCGCCGCGAGCTGCACGAGCGCATTCGCTGCGTCGGGCATGGCCATGAACGGGATGCGCACGTCGGGTCCGACGAAACAGTGGTACGGCTCACCTTTGGCTGCGGCGTGGATCATGTCGGGCGCGTAGTCGCTCGTGCCGCCGGTCGGCATGGTAATGGCGCTGATGAGTCCAGGAAAGCGAACGCTCCGGAAATCGATCATGATCGGCTCCTCGGCAGAGAGCTGCTTGTAGTGCCGACTCAAATAGCGGCCGAGAAGCTCGCAATAGAGCTTGTTGCATCCATATATGGTCGTCGGGTTGTTCCACTCCCATTCACGGACGCGGCTATATCGGGTTTTGGCCTCGGGCGTCGGGAGCCCGTAGACCGCGATAGAGCTCGGAAAAATGAACTGCACCGGATTGCCGCGCCACGCCGATTGCTCCGAAGCGAGATGAAGAAGCGCGAGCGTCCCTTCGACGTTCACACGATGCGCCGTTTCGGGCGAGAACTCGGCTTTGGTCGACAAGAGCGCCGCCAAATGAAAAATCGCCTCGATCTCGTACTCCGAAACGAGGCGCGACAGAAGGCTCTTGTCGAGGATGTCCCCGACGATGTGCGTGTGACCCTTCCCGACCGCGTTCGGGAGGGGTGTCAGGTCGAGGGTGAGAAGCGGACGTGGCGCATTTTCCGAAAGACGTTGAACGAGCGACGTTCCCACTTCACCAGCGGCGCCGGTGACGAGGGTGACCTTCTTGCGCATGGCCGCCCACTATAACAGCGGGCGGAGCCAGCTGCCTATGTCGGCGATCTCCTGTGGCGACACGCTGTGCGGCATCGGGTAGCTATGCCAGGCGACGTCGTAGCCGTTTTCCTCGAGGGTCGCGACGGTCCCTTCCGCAAGATGGATAGGCACCACGGGATCTTGTGAGCCGTGGGCCATGAAGATGGGGACAGCCCGGTTCGCCTCCGAGGCGCGCTCTTTAATAAGGTTGGGAAGGGGGTGGCAGCAGGAGAGCGCAAGGATGCCGCCGAGGCGCTCTTCGGCCTGGAGACCTGCATAGAGGACGATGGCGCCGCCTTGGGAGAAGCCGGCCACCACGATTTTCTCGCTCGGGATGCCGAGGGCGCGTTCGTGGGCGATCCATGCCTCGAGCTGTTCTCCGGACTCTTGGAGATGCGCCTCTTCGACATGCCGCTCGAGGTCGAGCGTCTTGATGTCGTACCAGGCGCGCATGACCGCGCCCCCATTGATGGTCACGGGACGCATCGGCGCGTGCGGGAAAACGAAACGCACGCTGGAAGCATCCGAAATGCCGAGCTCGGGCACGATCGGCCCGAAGTCATGACCGTCCGCGCCCAGGCCATGCAGCCAAATGACGGAAGCTTTTGGCTCGGAGGACGGGTTCAGTTCGACAGCGGGAAGCAGTTCGGAGGTCATCGTGTCATCCTTTTAGGCTTTTAGGCTTTAGGCTTTTAGGAAATCCTCTTTCAGAACGTCGCGCAGGCGATCGAGAAACTGGTCGGCGTTTGCTTTGGTGAAGACGAGAGGCGGCTTGAGCTTGATGACGTTCTCGAGAGGCCCGTCGGTGCTGTTGAGCACGCCGCCGTCTTTCATGCGATTGACGAGATAGGTTGCTTCTTCCGCCGCCGGCTCGAGCGTCTCTCGGCTGCGCACGAGCTCGAACCCGAGAAAGAGCCCTCGCCCCCGGACATCCCCGATGATGGTGTGTTCGGCTTGCAGCTCGCGCAAACCCTCCAAGAGGCGTTCGCCGAGCACGTGCGCGTTCGCTTGCAGTTCTTCTTCTTCGATCACGTCGAGCACCGAAAGTCCAATCGCACACGAGACCGGATTGCCGCCAAACGTGTTGAAATATTCCATCCCGGTCTGGAACGACTCCGCGATTGCGCGGGTTGTGACGACGGCGGCCAACGGGTGGCCGTTCCCGATAGGCTTTCCCATCGTGACGATATCGGGCACCGCGTCCTGGGTCTCGAAGGCCCAGAAATGCGAGCCGACGCGTCCGAAACCCACTTGAACTTCGTCCGCGATAGAGACGCCGCCCGCCTCGCGGACGAGCGCGTAGAGCCCTTTCAGATAGTCGGGAGGCAAAACGATTTGGCCACCGCAGCTCAAGATCGACTCGGCGATGAGAGCCCCCACGGGCCGTCCATCTTTCGCAAGACGTTCGATCAAGGCGCGCGCATCGCGTAGATAGCGTTCTCCGTATTCGGGATCCGAAGCGCGATGCTGGCCGCGGTATCCGTCCGGCATGGCGAGCTTGTGGACGTGCCGCGGTGCACCGCGGCCGCCGCGGCCATCGAACTTGTAAGGGCTCACTTCGATGAGTGATGTCAGGTTCCCGTGATAGGCGCCGTCGAGTACGAGCGTGTCCTTGCGACCGGAATGCGTACGGGCGAGGCGCAGCGCGAGATCGTTGGCCTCGCTCCCCGAGTTCACGAAGAAGCAGACTTCGAGTGGAGCGGGAAGCTTGGCCTTCAAGCGCTCGGCATAGTCCACGATGTTGGGATGGAGATAGCGTGTGTTCGTGTTCAAGACGGCAATTTGCTTTTGGGCGGCGCGGACGACGCGCGGATGGCAATGGCCCACATGGCAGACATTGTTGACCATGTCCAGATAAGGACGCGCCTCGCTGTCGTAGAGAAAGGCGCGGTGGCCGCGAACGATGCGAAGCGGCTCGCGATAGGACAGGCTGAGCGTCCCGGATAGGTTTTCTCGACGCCTCGAGCGGATGGCCTCGTTCGTCGTCCGCGGATCCTCGGGAGCCGATTCCGGAAGCCCGAACACGTCGCGCGGGTTCGGAGAGAGCGCGAGCCAGAGCGTTCTCTCGGACGGCTTGGCCACGCCCGGGAAGTCACCTTCGCGGTCGAGCAAGTCGAGGATGATTTGAAAGTGAAGATGCGGCGGCCAATTGCCGTTTTTCGGGTAGCTTCCGACGGCGGCGAAGACCTCACCGCGGCCGACGGGCTTTGAGCACTCGAGCCCGGAAAGGGAGTCTTCCGAGAGGTGGCCGTAGAGCGTCCAGAATCTCTCGCCTTCGTCGGTCTCGTGCTCGAGGATTACCGTGGGACCGTAATCGAGCGGCGCGTCGTTCACTTGGAAACTGTGCACGCGGCCCGCGAACGGCGCTCTGAGGCTCGTGCCCGCTTCGACGAACAAGTCGATGCCGATGTGGATCGTGCGCGGCTCGAACCCTTCTCCGGGGCCCGGCCGGCCCGGCCGGCCGGGCCGGAATGCCTCGCTCGTGTAGAGAGCGCGCGGCTCGTCGTAGCGTCCGATCCCGACACGCGCGCCTGCGTCTCGCATCGCGGCGAAAACGTGCGCGGTGAAGCGCTCGACGTCATCGAGCACGTCGAGACCGCCGAGCTCCGTGCTCGCCACGTTCAAGTCGAGCTCGTGAAGCCCCCCATCCAGCAACGCATCTGGGAGGACGGGCGCGGCGTCCTTGGCGTGCGTGCCGAGCCAATCCACGACCGCGTTGGTGTGCGGGAGAGGCGAAAGGCAGCACGCGTCACGAAAGCGGTAGTGAGCAAGCCTCGGGCATATCGGCTTTAGTTTCTCGATCATCCGCCAGGCCGCGCGCTCGCTGACCCTCAGATAGTCTTTGTCGGGTTCGTCCTTCGCTTGTCGCGCCGCGTTCGCGACGCTCATCGCAAGGCGGGTACACATGAGAGGGAAGACTAGCTCGAGCTCGTCCGCGCTCAGCGGCCGCGCCTCGTGATAGCCCGCAACGACATGGGACGCGACGTCGATCGGATCCGTTTTATCGAGAATGCAATAGGCGGCCGTGTTCGCCACCTCGCAAACGAGCGCGCTCGAGACCATGTCGCCGAAATCGAGAAGGCCAGCCATCTCGCCGTCGAGGACGAGAATGTTGTGGTCGTTCCCATCGTTGTGGATGACACCTTTCGGGAGCGTGTCGAGCCTCGGCGCGATCTCCTCTTCGAAGCTCCGGAGATAGTGCTCGACGAGGCCGCGCTTGTCTTTGTCTTTGTCTTTGTCTTTGTCTTTGTCATTCTCAGTGCCCGCGATATATTCGAGCCCTTCTCGGATGGTGGTTGCGGCGTGTTTCGAGTCCCAATACAGATAGCGATCCTGCGCGTCATGAGAGAAGCCTTCGAGCGCCTTATCGAGGCGGCCCATGAAGCGTCCGAGGTCGCGGAGGAGCGCTTCACGATGAGGTCTCGTATCCGCAAGCGGTTTGCCCGGGAGAAAGTTCAGGAGCCGGCACATGTGGCCGCTTTCGATCGTCTCGATGAGACAGCCAGAGAGTGAAGCGCGGATCCGGGGGATCGAAAGCTCCGGGTCTTTTTGCGCGATGTGGGTGAGCGCTTGATTTTGAAATTCCAGGATCGCGCGCTCTTCGCCGAGGTTCGCGACTTTCAAGACGAGCTTTCCAGTCGAGGTCTCGGCGAGAAAGTTCTGGTCGCGCTCGCTCGCGAACTCCGCGATCTTGCGCGCCTCGACCCCGTAGACCCCTTTCAGAACGGTCCGTGCCGCGTGGAAGTTGAGCCGCGGCCGCGTCGTCTTCAACATCACTTCATTAGCATCTTCAGCCAGCGGAGCTTGCCGCCATAGGGCGGATAGCGGACAGGTGGATCGAAGAGCGTGCTGCCTTCGACGACCGATTTCTTATGCGAGAAGGTCTCGAAGCCGTAGCGGCCGTGATAGCTGCCGCTGCCGCTGCCGCCCCGGCCGCCAAAGGGTAGGGACGGGTTCGAGAATTGGATCAACGCATCGTTGATGGCGCCGCCTCCAAACGGGATCTCTTGCATCACGCGCTCTTGATTCTTGCGGTCCTTCGAAAAGAAGTAGAGCGCGAGAGGATCGGGATGGCGCAACGTCGTCTCGATGGCTTCGTCGAGGTTTCGATAGGTGAGCACTGGGAGGATGGGACCAAAGATTTCCTCATCGAGAGATTTCGCGCCTTCCGGGACCTCCGCGAGGATCGTGGGTGCGATGTAGCGTTCGTCGCGCTGCGTCTCGCCGCCGGTGACGATGCGACCGTCTTCTAGATAGCCGGAAAGCCTATCGAAGTGGCGGTGGTTGACGATGCGCGCGAAGTCGGGGCTCGTTCTCGGATCGTCCCCAAAAAATCGGCGGACGTGTTTTTTCATCAGAGACAGAAAATCCTCGGCCAACGTCTCCGGCACGAGCAAGTAGTCGGGCGCGATGCAGGTTTGTCCTGCGTTCAAAAACTTGCCCCAGGTCAGTCGGCGGGCGGCGACTTCGAGATCGACTTTCTCGTCGACGATGGCCGGGCTCTTACCGCCGAGCTCTAGCGTGATAGGAGTGAGATGCTTCGCCGCGGCCGTAGCGACGATACGTCCGACCTCCGACCCGCCCGTGAAGAAGATGTGATCGAAACGCTCGGCGAGGAGCGCCTCTGCGGTCTTGGCGTCGCCCGTTACCGTGCTCACGATCTCCGCGGGAAAGTAGCTCGCTGCGAGCTCTGCCACGAGCTCCGATGTGTGGACCGCGCCTTCGGACGGTTTCAAGAGCGCGCAGTTTCCGGCGGCGAGAGCGGCGGCGAGAGGCGACATCACGAGCTGGAAGGGGTAGTTCCATGGAGCGATGATGAGCACGAGTCCCATGGGCTCGCGACGGATGAAACTCTTCGATGGAAAGAGCGTGAGCGGCGTATGGACCCGCTCGGGCGCCATCCACGTCTCGAGATGCTCGAGTGCGTGCGAGCACTCGGATAGCACGAAACCGGTCTCCGAGGCGAAAGCTTCGAACGCGGGCTTTCCCAAATCCGCGGCGAGTGCTTCGTGAATCCGACCTTCGTGATCGCGCACGAGAGCGCGGAGGTTTCGCAGCTGTTGCTGCCGGAACCGGTAGGGGCGTGTCGCGCCAGAGCGAAAGAAACGCCGCTGCTGGTCGAGGACGGCCGCGAAGTGGGGCTCGGCGTGTTGGTCTTGGCTCGCGGTCACAATGCGAGCATGTTACTCGATCTCGAGTTCGGCAATCAGTGGAAGGTGATCGGAAGCGCGGCGCGCCAGTCGAAGCCGCGCCCGGTAGACATGGCTCAGACGCACATCGCCGCGCACGTAGATGGCGTCGAGTGCTCGCATGGGTCCCCAGGCGGGAAACGTCTTGATTGGTGGACCGACACTGTCGAAGCCGGAGGGCTCCAGGAGCTTTCTTCCGAGCGTGCCCCACACATCGTTGAAGTCTCCCGCAACCACGATCGGCGTTCGATGATGAAGCCCGACGAACGGATCACTCTCGAGAAATTTGCGAAGCTGGATCTTTCGCTCGATTCCGGAAAGTCCGAGGTGGAGGTTATAGACGTGCAATGTGCGCGTGTGACGTCCGAGCGAACCATAGAGGCGCACCCGGTAGCGCGCGTGAAGAACGCTGCGACGCTTCTTTGGCGGCACGGTGACGTCGATGTTGGACGTCTCTGTCAACGGGAAACGGCTCAAGATGGCGTTCCCGTAGGCGCCGCCGCTCCTTATTTTCACGTTCGGAAAATAGGTGCGGTGTCGAAAGCCCAAGAAGTCGCCCAGCAGATCGACTTGGCGATCGGCGTTCGACCTGCGGGCGTGCTGGTCGACCTCCTGCAACATGATGAGGTCGGGATCGTATCGAGCGATAACGTGCGCGACGCGCAACGGATCGTAGAGCCGGTCGATGCCGCCGATGCACTTGTGGATGTTGTAGCTGAGGATCTTGAGGCGCACGTTACTTCTAGAAAACCAATCAGTTAACAAATGATACCACGCCGATCGTCGCGAACGACGCTTTCGAGAGTTAACCCTAATCGAATAATAATTCATGACGCTAGCGCGAGTTCGATTCTTTCAAAGAGTGTCTGAGTGGAGGAGTTTGTGGCCATTCGGAGCGCGTTTCGACCACTAACGCGAACGAGGCGGCCGGCTTTGTTGATGATGCGGAAGCGGATGGTGCGGATGGTGTGCCACAGATGGGTGCATGTACGCTTTCGAGAGATGCCTTTCGTTTCAGCGATGGTGTCGAGCTGAAAGCTGCGACACAGGTTGTGTGCGAGCACGTTCAACTGTTGCCAGCCCTCTGTGCCAACATCGCTGAGACACTTCGCCCCTTGAAATTAGTGTAGAGGGCGGAGGAGGATCAATGCATGAGTATGTTGATTGAGAGAGAGACCTCGGCGGGATCGGAGGGAGCCCGTAGGGCGACTGGAGATCCCGCCGGCCGCGATGCGGCGGGGGTCCCGGATCCCGAAGTGAGCGAGCAAGCGAAGCGTCGACGCTTTACCGCGGAGTACAAGCTGCGGATAGTGCGTGAGGCCGATGCCTGCAAGGGTGACGGTGACGTTGCTGCTCTTCTGCGTCGAGAGGGCCTGTACTCGTCGCATTTATCGAGTTGGCGCCGCCAACGTGACGAGGTCGCCAAAGCGGGGTTGGCCTCGAGAAAGCGAGGCCGGAAGGCAAAGGCCGAGGATCCACGGGTCAAGGAGCTCGAG
This sequence comes from Candidatus Marinacidobacterales bacterium, assembly GCA_965197495.1. Taxonomy (GTDB): domain Bacteria; phylum Acidobacteriota; class Vicinamibacteria; order Marinacidobacterales; family SMYC01; genus SMYC01. The sequence continues at coordinate 7,707,784 of OZ240210.1, read as the reverse complement.
CGCGAGAACGCCCGGCTCCAACGTCGCCTGGCTCGGGTGGAGACGATGTTGGAGACCAAAAAAAAACCTCCGAATTACTGGGGGTCCCCCTGAATCCACTCGACAGCTACGAGAACGACTGATGGTGGCGGCCGAGGAGCTGGCGGGGCAGATTGGGCAGACGACGGAAGCCTGCGAGGCTCTGGGTGTGGCTCGTTCCACGCTGTATCGCAGGCGCCAGGTGACGCCCGAACCGAAGCGGCGTCCTCGGCCGCACCGAGCCCTCGACGAGACTGAGCGCGAGGAAGTCCTCGGGGCCTTGCACTGTGAGCGGTTCGTCGACAAGGCGCCCGCCCAGGTGTGGGCCACGCTTCTGGACGAGGGAACCTACCTCTGCTCGATTCGCACGATGTATCGGATTTTGGAGGAGCACGGCGAGGTCCGAGAGCGCCGGAACCAACGGCGCCATCCGAACTACACGAAGCCGGAGCTGCTGGCCGAAGCGCCCAACCAGGTTTGGTCGTGGGATATTACGAAGCTTCGTGGCCCCGTCAAGTGGACCTACTACTACCTCTACGTCATCCTCGACATCTTCTCCCGCTACGTGGTTGGCTGGATGCTGGCTCACCGAGAAAGTGCGGCGCTCGCGCAACGCCTCATCGCCGAGAGCTGTCGCAAGCAGGACATTGAACCCGACCAACTCACCCTTCACGCGGACCGTGGCAGCTCGATGAGAAGCAAGCCCGTGGCTCTGCTCCTGGCTGACCTCGGAGTTACCAAGACCCACTCCAGACCTTATGTCTCGAACGACAATCCCTACTCCGAGTCCCAGTTCAAGACGATGAAGTACTGCCCTCAGTTTCCGAGCCGTTTTGGTTCCGCCGAAGACGGCCGGCTGTTCTGCGGCGGTTTCTTCGACTACTACAACTACGAGCACCGGCACTCAGGAATCGGCTTCATGACGCCGGCCGACGTTCACTATGGTCGCGCCGAACAGCTCACCACCGCTCGGCACCAGATCCTTCTCGAAGCTCATCGGACTCATCCCGAACGCTTCGTTCGCGAAACGCCACAACCTCCCGTTTTGCCTCCTCAGGCTTGGATCAACCCGCCGACGGAGAAAACGACGCTCCTGAATGCCGCACAAGCCACTCTCGCGGCGGCGTCCATACCTGGGGTACCCCCTTTTTCTGCTCCACGAAACGAGATCTCGATCGATGCAGATGTGGACTGCACCGGCGCCACGAGCCTCCCGACGCTAATCGAAGCTCACTAAATGCAGCTCGCGAGTGTCTCAAAGTTGTTGACACGTACCGCAGGCGCTATTGGCGGCATAGTTTTTAGTGGGCACGACGTCGAGAGCGAACTGGCTGCGCAATTCGGCGAAGGTTTTCTCTTGGCCGCCTCGCCCAGCAGCGAAGTACCAAAGGCGTTGGACGGTGAGCGATTTGTTGGTGGCGACGGCTGAGTACTCGAAGTAGCCGTCGTCTGGAGAAAACAGGTCGAGCTGGAAGTTCTTCGCCGTTCGATGTCGAACTCGCTTCCGATAGATCGCGATCCGGACGGTGATATTCCAGGGCTCGATGAAGTGTTTGATGGAGAAGCCGTCGATTTCGTCACTCACGCGGTGCCATCGCTTGCGCCCAGCGACGACCTCCTTTAGGCCGAGCCACGGCCAGAACGGAGCCTTGATCGCGAACTCGCTTCGGGAGCGCTCTAGCCTCTTGAGAATCTTTTCGTTGAAAAACGCGGCGTCCGTGCGGAATTCCAGCTTTCGGGACCGACCGAACTGGCCCCGTAGCTCGCCTATCAGTTCCCGTAGAAACGCATCGGCACCCTTGGAGTCGTGAACGTTGCCAGGACGATTTCTGGATTTGAGAATCTGGCCCGTCTGAGCCAGGTGAGCGAACAAAGGGTAGTAACTTTTATTCTTCTTGCGATGAGGATTGAATCCTCGAAACGCCCATCCAACCTGATTGCCTGCCTGAACCACGGTGCCGTCCATATCTACCGTCAGACGGTTCAGACCCAATCGCTCGATCTGCTCGTGGACCAATACACCGTTCAACTCCGATAAGCCCTTGAGCCGCTCTCCCGTGAATTGCTTCAGCCAATTCACGATCGTCGGACGGCTCGGTAGTCTTCTCAACCCACAGAAGCGAAGCAGCATCGGGTCATCACAGACATACTGCAGGTGCTCTAGACGACGAGCTCCCACGAGCAGCATCCCAACCAACACCAGAACCAGTCGGACGCTCCCGTAGTCCGACCGAATGCCTTTTCCTCTGCACGCCTTTCCTACCCGGCGGCTTAGCTCAACGCGGCGCAAATATCGTGAAAACAGTTCCAGTCCACCAAACGAGCTCAGATTCTGCTCTGTGAACTCGATCGGAAGATCCTTGTTGAAGTTCCGGCGAAATCGAGATAGTTTCAAGCGCACTATAGGGGCCTCTGGTCGTTTGGTGCTTTGTTTGGAAGCAACGCTCCAAACATAAACCCAGAGGCTCCTTTGTCAATACTTTCGCGCTACTTTGCTCTCTTTTTTTTGCGATTAGGGTTAAAAGCGTTGGGCGAGTCTGGTATGATGCGGGCGCAGCGAGGTTCTTGATGGGGCCTTCGCTCGATCCTCGAGGGCGCGTGCGGAGATGACGCTAAGCGGAAACAGTAGAGAGCTATCCCTAGCGGATCTGATTGTCGTCGCGACGCAAGATCTACGAAGTCACCGGTTCACTTTGAGCGGCCCAGCCGGTGATGGCCTCTTGCTCATCGAGGGTTAGTCTCGATCTCCGAACAGGCCTTCTTGCTGACCCGACAATGGCGGGATACGCCTTCGGGCGTCGAGCTCGTGTTCTGGGCGGCCGCTGCGAGCGGCCCGATTCGGATTCAGATCGTTCACCAAGAGGCTGTCTGTTTCGCGGTGCGCGGCCATGTCGACGCGGCTCGGGTCGGTGCGCGCTCGCGATCCGTCGACCTCCTCACTCTCGAGGGCGCCTTGGTGGATGCGCTCTATTTCCCGACGCAGCGCGCGCTCGTCGATGCTCGCAGAGAGCTTCGCGCGGCAGGCGTGCGCCTCTACGAATCGGACCTCAAACCCAGCGACCGGTATCTGATGGAGCGATTCGTCACCGGCGGGCTTCGGGTCACGGGGGAGTGGGAAGCGCATGAAGGTTATCGGCTCTACCGCAACCCGCGCATGACATCGTGTGATTATCGGCCCGATCTCTCGATCCTTTCGCTCGATATCGAGACTGATGTCGCCGCCGACGCCGACACGCTCCTTTCGATCGGCGCATCGACAGAGACGACGGCACATGTGTTCTTGCTGCGCTCGAGCGACTGGGAGGCATCCGAGCACGGCGCTCGCATCGACGACGAGGTCGAGCACTCGGTGCACCATGACGAGCTGAGCTTGATCGAAGCTTTTTTCTCGTGGCTAAAGGACATCGATCCCGACATCATCATCGGCTGGAACGTCATCGACTTCGATCTGCAGTTTCTGGAGCGGCGATGTGAGCAGCTGAACTTGCCTTTCGCTTTCGGACGGGGGCGCGATCGCGCGACGCTTCTCGCGCCGACGGCGCCGGGAGGGAAAAGGGTGGCGCGGCTTCCCGGACGCGGCGTGCTCGACGGGATCGACACGCTTCGAAACGCGACTTGGAGCTTCGAAGATTTTGGCCTCGACGCGGTCGCGCGTGAGCTTCTCGGGCGGGGGAAGCTCATCGAGGATGAATCGAAAGATCGGATCGGGGAGATAAAGCGTCTCTACCGCGAGGCCCCTTGGGAGCTCTTGCGCTACAACCTCGAAGATTGCCGTCTTGTCGAGGGCATCTTCGAGAAAACACACGTCATCGATTTCTCCCTCAAGCGTGCGGAGCTCACGGGGCTCGCCATCGATCGAGTCGGAGGCTCGGTGGCGGCCTTCGACAGCTTGTATCTGCCGCGCCTCCATCGTCGAGGCCGCGTGGCGCGAGACATCGAGGAGCGCCCGCTCGACGACCTCAGCCCGGGCGGCTATGTCATGGACTCCGAGCCGGGTCTGTTCCGCAACGTGATCGTGCTCGACTTCAAGAGTCTCTACCCGAGCATCATTCGAACTTTTCTCGTCGACCCACTCGGCCTTGCCGAAGCCGGGGAGGACAGCGTCCCCGGTTTCAAAGGCGGGAAGTTCTCGCGCGATAAGCACATCCTTCCCGGCATCATCGAGCATCTTTGGAACGCGCGCGACAAGGCCAAACGAGCCGGCCATCCAGCGACGTCGCGAGCGATCAAGATCATCATGAACTCTTTCTACGGCGTTCTCGGAACGCCCGCCTGCCGATTCTTCGAGCCTCGCCTCGAGCATCACGCTGCGCGGACACGAGATCATCACGAAGAGCCGCGCGTTCATCGAGTCGGAGGGCTATCGGGTCATCTATGGCGATACGGATTCGTTGTTCGTGCTGCTCGATGAAGCGAAAGCCGAGGAGCGTTGTCTCGCGCTCGGGAGCGAGCTCGCAAAGCGTCTGAACACGTTCTGGAGTAAGAGACTGCAAGAAGAGCACCGACTCGACTCCCATCTCGAAGTCGAGCTCCAAACGCACTATTTGCGTTTTTTCATGCCCACTATCCGAGGCTCGGAGCTCGGCAGCAAGAAACGTTACGCGGGGCTCGTGCGCCGGGGCGAAGAGGCCGAGCTCACGTTCACCGGCCTCAAGGCCGTACGCTCCGATTGGACGCCCCTCGCGCGCGAGTTTCAACGTGAGCTCTACCGTCGGGTCTTCCACGACGAGATCTTCGAAGACTACGTGAAGCAGACCGCAGACGATTTGTTCTCGGGCAAGCGCGATCGAGACCTTGTCTACCGAAAGCGGCTTCGGCGCAAGCTCGAGGACTATACGAAGAACGTGCCGCCCCACGCGCGCGCGGCACGGAAGTCGACACGTTCGCGAAGATGGATAAGATACGTCATCACGACGAACGGACCAGAACCCCTCGACAACAACCCGTCGCCCCTCGACTATCAACACTATCTCGACCGTCAGCTCGCTCCCGCCGCGGACGCGTTGTTGCACTTGAAAGGCACTTCGGTGAGTAGAATCTTGGACAAACAGATGAGTCTCTTTTGATGACGCGCACGCGGTGGGCCTTCGGGATCGCGGTTTTGGTCATGTCGGTCTTCTTCGTGGACTTCTGCGCTTTAGTCTTTGAATGCGGCTGCCGATCGCTCTGGAACGGAATATCGACCTATTGCAACATCCACGCGGCGAGCGGGCCCCGTTGTCCGTGGTGCGAGCATCCTCTTGCGGGGGGCGGCGTTGCCTTCGGCGTGACTCTCCTGGCGCAGTGGGCAGCTTTCTTCATACCCAAGAACGTGAGCCTCGGTAAACGATGCTTGCTCGCGGTGATAGCGTTCCCTTTGGCCGCCGCTGTCGTCGCGCTCGTACAAGGGCTCGTCTGGGGATATTGGCGGTAGAAGGCGAGCCCTCTCCCCGTCCCCGGTCGACGAAGAGAGGGCCGTAAACGGCTAGCGAATTTGTCCTCGGATCTCCCCGGACGGTAGCCGCACCGTGTGCACGTTCACGTAGCCGGCTCCAGCGCGAAGCGCGCGGATGAACTCGCGAAATTCTCCGCTGGCGATGCCCTGTAGGCCGGGGCCGATGACGTTGGCGGCAGTGATGGTGCCGGAGATTGTTCCGTCGGCGGCGATGCAAGGACGTGCGTGCTCCGCGGGTTCAACCTCGAGCCGGGCCCGGCAGAGGAGCACCATGACGCCTCCCTGCGTCTTGGACTGGCCGAAGTGGATGTGCGCCCGTGTCACTGGAGTCGAAAGACCTGCGAGTCTCAGATAGAACGTGAGGGACGCGCCGTCTTCGCTCAGTCGCGCCGCGAAATACCCGTGGCCAGCGGTCGACACCGAAGGCACTTCGTTGTACCCATGCAGTCGAGCGCCGAAAACTATTGTCTGGACCTCGTCTTCGGCAGACGTCGCGAAAAGCACGGTTGCACGGAGCATAGCGCCGGTCACCAACATTGTAAGAGCAAGTCTCTTCACCATGACGTTCTCCTCCATCGAACATGTTTCCCGAGCGAAGAGCCTCTTGCTCTCGCTCCTTTGTTTTCTTGACGACTACAAGACCGTCATGGCGGTGAAAAGGATTAATGTCCCACTCGGGGATGGTTGAAATCCCTCGCCTTTAGGCGAAGCCTTTAGGAGGCTTGGGGTACGATCCCCAGGTGAAAGGATATCGTAAATCATCGCACACGACGTACCAGTTAAACTATCACTTCGTATTTATCACGAAGTACCGCAAGCCGGCCTTGAGAGGGGATGTAGCGGTTCGTCTCCGGGATCTCATCCGGGAGATCTGTGCTCGGAACCAGATAGAAATACTGAAGGGTCATGTGCGGCCTGAGCACGTGCACCTGTTGCTGAGCGTGCCGCCGAATTTGTCGCCGAGTCGAGTGATGCAGTTGATCAAGGGTAAGACGTCGAATCGTCTGATGCGCGACTTACGGACGATGCGGAAGGAGTTCTGGGGTCGGCACCTACGGGCACGGGGTTACTTCGTGGTGACAACGGGCAACGTGACGGATGAGGTGATAGCGAAGTATATAGGGTTGCAGGGTGCCGTGCCCCAGGACGACGATTCTTTCAAGGTCAGTGAGTAGTGAAACGAGGCAAGGACAAGCCGACTTTAGTCGGCGACGTGAACCCATCGCCTTTAGGCGATGGAGCGCACGCGCTCAGTGGAAACTTCTCGGAAGATGCTTTTCTGTGTTGCGCCTCACGGTGCGACGCTTGCCTTGCGCACGTAATCGAGCTTTGGAAATTTCGCGCGTAGATACGCGTTGCCGCCTTCGAAGATCGGCGCCTGCTTCTCGCCTCGGATACCGCCGCCCGCCGCCTCGCCATAGCCGGAATAAAGCGCGTCAGCGATCCGCATCCCTTCGACGACCTCGCCGACCGGGCTGAACGCTTGCTCATCGAGGGCCGGATTGTCTCTCAAGTTGATGAACAGCTGCGTCGTCCGGTCGTCCGGCGTTACACCGTGGGCATAGGTAACACGTCCGCGAAGATTACTTGCTTGCACGGGCTCGTCGGCGAAGGCCGCTGCTCTCCAAATCTGCGCGATGGCGGGATCTCCGTGGATGCCGAACTGCGCCCACGCGCCTTCGATAACGCGAAAAAACGCCGCGTCGTCGTAGTAGCCATTCTCGACGAGATGAAAGAACCGGTCGGCGCCCATAGGCGACCACGCACGATGGACGTCGATGACGATGGCGCCTCGGGTCGTCTCGAGCCGGACGTGAAAGCGTTCGGGAGCCTTTTTTGCGAAGACCTCGTCGCTTGGATTGCGAAGCGCTGGTTGAAGGAGGAGCGTCAGGGAGGCGAGCGCCACGAGACGGAACATGACGGCGATTATATAGCCACGCCGTTACCGATAACGCGGTCTTCGATTCGGTAGCTCGCGGTCACTCCTCTTTGGCGTCTTCGGTTAGCGCCTTCTTCCATCGCTCGGGGCCGACGAGCTCCGCGGCGCGGCGCAGTCCGAGACTCGTCAGCACGAGCAGGAGCAGCTTCTCGCCTTCTCGAATCTCACCACGGATGAGCTCGAGCTTTTCGGGCGCGTGCTCGTGGTACTCATCTAACGTCAACGGCCGCCCCCACATCTCAGGTGTCAAACGCTCTTCGCTTCTCGGGGCGGTGCGCATCGGCTTTCGAGCGGGAGGTTGCTCGACCTTGCGCCCATTATCGTCGTGTCTCGGGTGAATCCACTCGACGCGTCCGTGCGTAAATCGGACGACGTTCTCGATGAACCCTCTGTCCTTGTCGGGGTCGGCGCAGTAAATGCGGATATCCCCGTGTATGGGGCATTCGACATCCCGCTCGGGTCCCCGGCCTCCGCGATGTGGGTGTCGTACGAGCCGGCCATCCTGAGTGATCGTATATTCGTCGAGCCCAATCTCGAGGTCTTTCGTCTGGAAGCTGAGATCCTGATGGCGCGGGTTCGGGAGCGGGTACTCGCACTTGACGGTGTCAAAAAGTCCCATAATGTAGAACCGTATCGTGAGGCCGGGTGGCGTTCAAGGACGATGAAGCCACGGTATCCTGCCGTCCATCGACTTCGCTAGAATAGCCCGGTGGCACGTAGGGAAAAGCGGTCGTTACGCGATGAGCCGGTGACCGAAGGAGAAGACTGGGTCGAGTGGGGCGGGGAGCTCATTTGGGCAGCCGGCTTCACGTCGGGAGGCGCGCCTTATGGCGTTACCGAGGACAAGTTTCGCGCGTCGATGATGGTAGAGCAGCGTGGTGCAGGATGGGTTCGAGCAAGGAGAGCGCTTGAGCGCGTCTTCGACACTTCTGCCACGGGCGACGCCTCCGGACATCAGCCGGGTGCACCGTCTGGACCAAGGGCTTTCTCGAACGAGCTTCTGGGCCGACGTTAGGATCGACCCCGACTCGGACGAGCGGTCCGGGCGCTACGTCGTCCTCCTTCCCAACCACGACATCGATTCCAGCTTTGATGCGAGGGTGGCGCATGAAGTCCGGCTCCTGGAGCGGCTCTCGAAACGGCGGGTGAGCTTTCGCACGCCGAAGATCGCCGGCGTCGTTCGCGAGGCGGGCCACCCCGTCGTCGTGGAGTCCTTCGTTCCTGGAATAGCTCTTGACCTCAGAGCGTCCAGGCAGCCTTGGGTGAAACCGTGGCAGGTCGTGGGTGAAGTCGCAGCTGCCATTCACGCCTTGGACATGACGATCCTAGTCGGAGCGCTCGACGCATACGCGACGCGCCGCGGCCATGCGGAGGCGGAGCTTTGCGTTTTCGAAGGTCTCGACGATCCGGTTGTCGACGATGCGATGGCATGGGCTCGAGAGCATCTACCGCCACCCACAGAAAGCGCGTTCGTCCACGGCGATCTTCTCGGCCAAAACATATTGCTTCCGCTCCCGGACGAACCCGACCTTCGTCCGGGAATCATCGACTGGGAGTTCGCCCTACGGGGAGATCCGGCTATGGATCTTGCAGTGGTGACACGAGGTGTCCGCCGCCCCTTTCAGATCGACAAAGGTCTCCGCGGTGACTCAGACTCTCGTACGAGCTCAACGGGATCTCTCCGTCGCGGCCGCGAACACGGGGAACGCGGACCGGAACTCGCTGACCCGCGAGTTTCACCGTGCCCGGATTCGTCCCGTGACGTCGTCCCTGCACCGTCTCCGATTTCCGAACGTATCGCTCTCCCGCAAGCTCACTGACCTCGGCGTCCAGCAACTCGTGAACATGCATCAGGCCGAGAGGCACCAGTGCGCGGATCATCTCGACCTTCGAGTCCACCTCGAGCTCCCCGTATCCCTCTTGCTCCATGACCTCTACTTCACCTAGACGACGCGTCTTCTTGCGTTCCTTGACCCTTCGTAGCAGACGGGCGATCTCGGATATGGGCTTTCATGAGTTTCGCCGCCAGCTCGAATACAAGGCGGCCCTTCGCGGGAACCATGTTGTGGTTGCCAATCGCTGGTTCGCTTCTTCCAAGATGTGCAGCGGTTGTGGTGCCATCAAGGAGAGCTTGTCGCTGGGTGAGCGTCAATTTCAATGTGCGGCGTACGGACTTACGAAAGATCGCGATTTCAACGCCGCGAAGAATCTTTTATGTACGGTGAGCTCCACCGGAACTGAAGCCTGTGGAGAAGAACGCTCTGGCCCCAGCGCACGCTGGGGTGAAACGATCCTCTGTGAAGCAGGAACCGGAGCTTGATCAGATTTGATCAGGTTTTGGAGAGCGGTTATCGGCTTTGGTCTAGAGGGGGAGAGGCGAGCTCAAGCCCTTCCATCATCTTGAGCATCATCTCGGAGGAATGCGCGAGCATGCTCTGGCCTTTCGACGTGAGGCGATAATATTTGCGCGCACGGCCGCCGGGCACGGGCACCGGATCGGAGATGCGCGTTTCCAAGAAGCCTTTGTCTTCGAGACGGCCGAGCTTCTGGTAGAGCGCGCCAATCGGGATGAGTCGGCCAGTGCGGTCCTCGATGGCTCGCCGGATCTCGGCGCCATAGGCGTCGTCGCCGAGCCGTGTGACGGCAAGCATCACATAGAGCTCGAATTCGGCGAGAAATTTACCTGGCATCGAGCCAATGTATTCTACGAATGAATGCTAATCAAGTCGTGGGCGGCGAGGCTACAATGGCCTCCGCAGGAGGACATCATGTCACGTCTCGTCATCACCCTAGGCTTTGTCGTCGCCATCTTCGCATGCCAGAACGCCCCCGAGCCCGAGCCGGAAGCGGTGGTGAGCCCCATGAAGGAGCTTCTCGCCAAATACACGACGGTCCGTCTCACGACGGATCTCGACGCGCTCACCGAGTCGGAGCGTGCGATGCTGCCGCATCTCATCCGCGCGGCCCAGGCGATGGAGGGCGCTTACTGGGAGCAAGCCTATGGCGATCGCGATGCGCTCATGGCGTCGCTCGACGAAAACGCCAAGCGGTTCGCCGCGATCAATTACGGTCCGTGGGATCGTCTCGACGACAACGCGCCTTTCGTACCCGGCACGGATGAGAAGTCCGCGGGCTCGAATTTCTACCCCGCCGACATGACCAAAGAAGAGCTCGAGGCGGCGGACAACCCTGAGCTTCGAAGCCTTACGACGATGGTGCGGCGCGACGACGACGGCAAGCTCGTGGTGATCCCGTATTCGGTGTTCTTCGAAGACGCGTACGGCGCCGCGGCCGAGGAGCTGCGAGCCGCGGCCGCGCTCGCCGAAGACCCAGGCCTCAAACGCTATCTCGAGCTACGCGCGGAGGCGCTGCTTACCGACGACTATCGCGCGAGCGACATGGCGTGGATGGACATGAAGGACAACACGATCGACATCGTCATCGGCCCGATCGAGACCTACGAAGATCAACTCTTCGGCTCGAAAGCGGCGAACGAGTCCTTCGTGCTCGTCAAGGACCAGGAATGGAGCGCCCGGCTCGCCCGCTACACGTCGCTTCTACCGGAGCTCCAGAACGCCCTCCCGGTCGAGGACACGTACAAGCAGGAGACGCCCGGGCGCGACTCAGACTTGAACGCCTATGACGTGATCTACTACGCCGGCGACGCCAATGCGGGCTCGACGGCGATCGCGGTCAACTTGCCGAACGACGAGGAAGTGCAGCTCCAGAAAGGCACGCGCCGGCTTCAGCTCAAGAATGCCATGCGGGCGAAGTTCGACGAGATCCTCGTTCCCATCAGCGAGCTCGTTATCGCCGAAGATCAGCGCGAGCTCATCAACTTCGACTCGTTCTTCGCCAACGTCATGTTCCACGAAGTCGCCCACGGACTCGGCATCAAGAACACCATCAACGGCCTCGGACGCGTCCGGAACGCGCTCCAAGAGCGCGCCTCGGCTCTCGAAGAAGCGAAAGCCGACGTGCTCGGTCTATTCATGATCACCGAGCTCATCAAGAGGGGGGAGCTTGAGGATGAGAGCCTCGACGATAACTACGTCACGTTTCTCGCGTCGATCTTCCGCTCGGTCCGCTTCGGCGGGGCGAGCGCGCACGGCCGTGCGAATTTGATGCAGCTCAGCTTTCTCGCCGAGGCCGGAGCGTTCTCCTACGACGAGAGCACCGAGACCTATCGGGTGGACCTCGAGAAGATGGAGCGGGCGGTCAACGACCTCGCCAGCGTGATTTTGACGATCCAGGGCGACGGGGACTACGTCGGTCTCGGTGCTTTCATGGAAAAGCACCAGGTCACGACCGACCGGCTCCGTGAGAGCCTCGACCGGCTCGCGGCCGAAGGGATCCCCGTCGACATCGTCTTCGAGCAAGGGCCTGCAGTTCTCGGACTCTAAATTAACCTAAATCACTCGCCGTCAGCGATCGGACGGAGTCGAGCCCTTCCTCGGGCTCGTCGAAGATCTCGTCGATCTCGCGCAGGATCACTCTCTTGGCGGCCTGGGTCAGGAGCTCCATGCGCCGCTCTTCAGGGAGCGAGCCGAGCTTGAAGCGCTCGCTGAGCTCCCGAGAGACGATAAAGCGGTGGCCCCGCTGCTCCTCGAGCTTTTCTTTGCTACGCCGGATGCGGCAGCGGATCTCCCAATCCGGCCGCTCGGACAAATCGAGCGTCTCGATGTCGATGAACCAGCCGTCCCGCTCCACGCGGATAAAGTCGTTCGCCATACGCCCCAAAATCCCCGCTATTTATCTTGCGCCAGCGCCTTGTTGTCAAGGGTGAGCTGCTCAGGTAACGTAGGCGGCGCTTTCGAAGGAGGATCCGTGGCAAATAGTAGTGACGTCCGGCATATCCGTTGGGACGACCTTCCCAAGGAAAAACTTACCGATTTTCTCGACCGCCGCATCATCACGGGCGAGAAGGCCATGCTCACGCACGTTTACATGAAGAAAGGCTGCGTCGTTCCGCTGCACCATCACGAGAACGAGCAGCTGACCTACGTGCTCGAGGGCGCTCTGAAATTCTGGGTCGGCTCCGAGGATGCCGAGCCCATCGTCGTGCGCACAGGCGAGGTGCTCGTGCTTCCTTCGAACGTTCCCCACAAGGCCGAGGCGCTCGAGGATACACTGGACGTAGACGTCTTCTCGCCTCCGCGCCAGGACTGGCTCGATGGCACCGATGACTACCTCCGACAGCAATAAGCTCTCCCCGGGTTTCTGGAAGGCCGCCTCGGCGGGCCTCGCCGTGGCAGCGGTCCTGGTCTCCGGACTCACCGGCAGCTTCTACGGGAGCTGCCGTGGGTGGTGGAGGCTCTCGCCGGCGCGCTCACAGGGGCACTTTGCTTTTGGCTGTTCATTGTCGCCGCGCGCCTCCTGACTCGGATTCTTCGAATCCCGCTTTCTGAGTTCAGAACCTTCGCCGTCGCGGCCATCGGCGTCGCGATCGTGCTGCGCTCGACGTGCTTCCGCTGGAAGCCGACGCTCTTTTACCCCGCGGCCGTCGTCTTTTTCGCGGCGCAAGCGATGCTCTTCGGAGCGCTCTGGGGATGGTTCAAGACCGAAGGCCGTCGCGGGCTCTATGGTGCTTTGATGGTGGTTGCGCTCGCCGGCGACATTGCGGGACTCGCCTGGCTCGCCCATGACGGAAGCGATCCCTATCCCGTTGCCGAAGTCGAGAACCCGAGCCCGAGCCCGCCCGCGCTCGATATGCCCAACCCGGCCGAGCCCGGGACCTTCGACGTCGAGACGCTCACCTATGGAAGCGGTACCGATATCCGCCGGCCCGAGTTCGGGCCCGACGTCACCATCGCGACTGCGACCGTGGAAGCGTCGAAGCTTCTCCCCGAGTGGAAGGACTTCAAAGCGCGCGCGCGAAAGTGGTATTGGGGCTTCCCTAGCACTCGTCTCTATCCTCTTTCGTTTCGACAGTAATCGCGGAGTGGTTCTCCTCGACGAGATAGGTTTTCGAGGAGCGGTAAAAACGCGTGTCGAGCCAAGCGAAGGGGAGGGCGGTAGCGAAGCTCAGACCCGCGAGAGCGGGGACCGCCCAGCCCAATAGATCGAGGTGCTCGACAGCGTCGATGAAGCCTGCAGCGATGAGCGGCGCTACGAGCGACGACTCGCTGAACCCACGGTCTTCGAGAAGCGCCGAGACGAGTGGCGAGGAGCCGCCGATGCTGACGCCGACAAAGAACAGCGACAGAATGAGGGCCGTGGTTTCGAGCGCCGTGAGATGACTATTCGCGCTTGCGGACAAGATAGTCTATCTGATGCGCGATATAGAGGAGGCGGGCTTTCTCGAGCTCGCGACGCCGCGCGGACGCCCAGTCCTTCGCGACCTCGCTACCGACTGCGCCTTCGATCATCTCCAGGATGTGGCCAAGGAAAAAGGCCTCCTCCGCGGGATAGCGGCCCTCGGTCGGGTGGACGATCCAATCGGAGCTTCCGATTTCCAAGACATCGACCGGGTGGCTCGCGAGCGCGTGGAAAAGCCGTCTTCCGGTCTTGCTGCCGGCGCTGCCGCCACTGCCAATTGTCTCGTGATACTGCTCGAGAACCTCGTCGTCCGAAGGGTGCGAAGGCTCGAAGATGGTCTCGCCGTCGAACGTAATAGGGAAGTAGAGCAGGCCGCCCGGGAGGGCGAGCCCGATGAGCGCCTGAAGGCTCGGGCCGAGATCGACGATGTCGAGAAAGGCGTGCGCGAGAACGAGGTCGAACCGGCCGTGCGTGGAGGGATCCGACGCGAAGTCTTCGAGGGTGGACGCGATGAAACGACCCTGAACGCGATCCCGCAGGCGGTGCTCGGCGATGTCGAGAAGCGAGGCGCTCTCGTCGACAGCCGTGTAATCGCGCGGCGTGGGGAGGCCGAGCTCTAGAAAGCGCTCGAGACCGATCCCGATCCCGGCCCCTACGTCCACGAGGCTCGGTGCGCCCCGTGCTTCTAGCTCTAAGGAAAGCCGCGCCAAGACCCGGCCATTGAGCGCCCGGTCGTCGACCGTTCGCTTGGCCTCGAGGTAGCGCTGGGATATCGACACGCGCGGTATCTTAGCCTCTCATACGGTAGGATAGACAGGCCACGATGCTGGAAAAGCAGCCTGTCTTGAGTGCGATCCTGACGGACCTCTATGCGCGACTCTCAGACGCCGAGGAGACGTCGTCCGAGCGGACGCGCCCCTATGTCACGTTGGCCTATGCTCAGAGCCTCGATGGCAGCATTGCAGGAGACACGGGCCGGCCACTGTGCCTGAGCGGTCCGAGCTCTTTGCAGCTCACCCATGAGCTCCGGGCCGCCCACGACGCGATATTGGTCGGGATCGGCACGGTGCTCGCCGACGATCCCCAGCTCAACGTTCGCCTCGTTACCGGACGCGACCCCCAGCCCATCGTCGTCGATTCGCGCTTGCGGCTCCCCGAGACGTGCCATTTGCTCTCGAATGGTCGCGGCGCCTGGGTCGCGACGACCGATGACGCGAGCGACGAGACCATTTCGCGCGTCACTGCCAGGGGCGCCGACGTGCTCCGCCTGCCGGCGCTCAAAAACGGCTGGGTCAACCTCGAGAGTGTGATGACGGTGCTCGCCGAGCGCGGCACGTCGCACGTACTCGTGGAAGGCGGGGCCCGCATCCTGACGAGCTTCTTGAAGGCCCGTCTTGCGGACTACGTCGTCCTCACGATGGCGCCCCGCTTCGTTGGGGGCGTGCCAGCGCTCGTCCAGCACGAGCTCTCACCGTTTCCCGAGCTGACTTCGTGGCAAAGTGAGCGCCTCGGGAAGGATCTTGTCCTGGCCGGTGAGTTGAGCTGGTCCGACGTATGAAGCGTCGCACTCTAACCTTCACGGCGCCGCGCCGCATCGAGATTCTGGAAGATGACGTCCCCGCTCCCAAAGGTGAGATGCTCCTCGTCCGCACGGCTCTCTCGGCGATCAGCGCCGGCACCGAGCTCCTTCTTTATCGCGGCGACATCCCAGAAGGTCTCGTCCTCGACGAGAGCTTGCCGGCACTTCGAGCACCGTTCAAATACCCCGCGAGCTATGGTTATGCCGCGGTCGGCGAAGTGGTTGAGATCGGAAACGGCGCCGACGCCTCGTGGATGGGAAAGACCGTCTTCAGCTTTCAGCCCCACACGAGCCACTTTCTCGCGGCCGAGGACGCGCTCTACCCGATTCCCGAGGGCGTTTCCGCTGAGACGGCGACCCACTGGCCGATGCTCGAGACCGCTGTCAACCTCGTCCTCGACGCGCAGCCGCTCGTGGGCGAGCGCGTGCTCGTGGTGGGCCAGGGCGTGGTGGGGCTTTCGGCGACGAAGCTCTTGGCCCGCTTTCCTCTCGCGCGTCTCTGGTCCGTCGACCCCGTGGCGTCTCGCCGGCAAGCTTCGCTTCGCGCGGGCGCGAGCCGCGCTCTGGCTCCAGACGAGATAGAAGCCGGGAGTGACTTCGACTTGAGCTTCGAGCTTTCAGGAACGTCGGCTGGGCTGAACGTCGCCATCGCCGCCACGGGCTTCGAGGGGCGCGTCGTCATCGGTTCGTGGTATGGCACCAAGCGCACCGAAGTGGACTTGGGAACGCACTTCCATCGGGGACGTCTTCGTCTCGTGAGCAGCCAGGTCAGCCATCTCGGCTCGCCGCTTCTGTCGCGATGGTCGAAGAAACGTCGGATGGACGTGGCAGGTGAAGCTCTTTCGGAAGCGGATGACGATAACGATGACGATATAAATGCGCTCATCACGCACCGTTTCCCGCTCGAGCGCGCCTCCGAAGCCTACGCGCTTATCGACGAGCACCCTGAAGATTGCCTCCAGGTTTTGCTGGCCTATACTTGAGGCCGACATGGCGAAATACGCGCTCGGGGTGAACACCGATTTCACCGCGAAGCACTACCTTGTTGGAGGCGATTTCGGCCCCGAAGGCGAGCCCCGATTTGGCGCGGAAGGCGAGCCCCGATTTGGCGCGGAAGGCGAGCCCCACTCGCACGACTACCGTATCGAGGTGGTGCTCGAGGGTGACCGCCTCAACGAGCACGGCTTTCTCGTCGACATCGTTCGCGTCAAAGGAGAGCTCGGCGAGCTCGTAGACCGCTATCGCGATAGTATGTTGAACGATCTCCCCGAATTCGCGGGTACTTCTACCGGCTGCGAAGTGTTCTCACGCGTCGTCGCGGAGGCACTTTCTGAGCGGCTCGGCTTGGTCGGGATATCCCGGCTGCGCGTGAAGATCTGGGAGAACGCCGAAGCCTGGGCCGAAACAAGGCTCGATTTATCACCGGAATGAATAACGATGGCGGAGTAACGATGGCGAAAGAGACCCACCAATTCCAAACCGAAGTCCAACAGCTCCTCGATCTGATAACCCACTCCCTGTACTCGCACAAAGACGTGTTCTTGCGTGAGCTCATCTCGAACGCTTCGGACGCGCTCGACCGCTTGCGGTTCGAAGCCTTGACGAAGCCCGAGCTTCTGGCCGAAGGCTCTGAGCTTCAGATCCGGCTCGAAGCCGACCCCGAGGCCCGTACGCTCACCATCCACGATAACGGGATCGGGATGAGCCGGCAGGAAGTGATCGACAACATCGGGACGATCGCGAAGTCGGGCTCGCGCGAGCTTGTTTCGAAGATGAAAAAGGCGAAGTCCGGCGATGCCGAGATCGGCGAGCTGATTGGGCAGTTCGGTGTCGGCTTCTACTCTTCTTTTATGGTTGCCGAGAAAGTCGTCCTCGTCACCCGTCGCGCCGGCAAGAAGACCGCCATCCGTTGGGAGTCCGGGGGGAAGGGCGACTACACGATCGATCGCACGGAGCGAGAGTCGAACGGCACGAGTATCACGCTCCATCTGCTGCCCGTCGACCAAGAGCAGGGAGTCGAGGACTTTGCCGACGGGCCCGTGGTCACGAGCATCGTGCACCGCTATTCCGATTTCATCGCCTATCCGATCGTGCTGAAGACCAAAGACGAGGACAAGACGCTCAACTCGATGAAGCCCATCTGGGAGCGGCCGGCCTCCGAGGTCACGGACGAGGAATATGCGGAGTTCTACAAACATATCTCGCACGACTGGCGCGAGCCGCTCGAGCGCATTCTTCAACGGGCGGAAGGCACCATCGAGTATAGGGCGCTTTTGTTCATCCCAAGCGAGGCTCCGATCGACCTCTATTACGTCGGCGCCGAGGCCGGCCTTCGGCTCTATGTGAAGCGAGTGTCGATTATGGAGCGCTGTGAGGAGCTCCTGCCCCGCTATCTCCGTTTCGTGCGGGGCGTCGTGGATTCGTCCGATCTGCCGCTCAACGTCTCGCGCGAGATGCTGCAGCACGATCGGCAGATCCGGAAGATTCGCAAAGGTCTATTGAAAAAGATCCTCGATGCGCTCCAGAAGATGAAATCGGACGACGAGGAAAAGTACTTGAAGTTCTGGGGGCCCTTTGGCCGGTCGCTCAAAGAAGGCGTCTCCGAGGACTCCGACAATCGCGACAAGGTGACCGAGCTTCTTTTGTTTCCTTCCTCCGCCGATTCCGAGAAGCTCACGTCCCTCGCCGACTATGTGTCGCGGATGAAGGAAGGCCAGGAAACGATCTATTACTTGACGGGCGACAGCCAAGATGTGGTCGAGAGCTCACCTCATCTCGAAGCCTTTCGCGAGAAAGATGTGGAAGTGCTCTATCTCACCGACGCGGTCGACGAGCTCGTGGTCCAGGCGCTGACGGAGTATGACGGCAAGAAGCTGCAATCCGCGGGGAAGGGCGCGCTCGATCTCGGCACCGAAGAAGAGAAAGAAGAGCAGAAAAAGGAGCTCGACGAGAAAGGCGAAGCTTTCGAGACGCTTCTCGCGCGTACGCAGGAAGCCCTCTCGGATCGCGTGAAAGAGGTGCGACTCTCGACCCGATTGACCACGTCGCCCGCCTGTCTCGTCAGTGGCGAAGGGGATGTGAGCCCGCGCGTCGAGAAATGGCTTCGGCAGCAGCAAGGAGATATGCCGATACAACAGCGCATCCTCGAGCTCAACCCCGGCCACGAGATCGTCACCCGGCTCAAAGCGAAGCTCGACGTGCAAGAAAGCTCGGAGACGGTTCCGGAATATGCCGAGCTTCTCTACGGATACGCGCTTCTGGCTGAAGGCTCCGATGTCACGGACCCTGTGGATTTCGCGCGTCGTTTTGCTGCGCTCATGGAGCGCGGACTCAATGCGCCAGATTGAGATGGCGGACGACGCGGCGCACCGCCGCGCGCGGCGACAAGCGCACCGATAGCGCCATTAGGCGATTCAACAGACCCGGGATCGCGACCGCGTGGCCGCGCTCCATGGCGCGATAGCCGAGTTCGGCCACCGGCCGCGCATCCTGAAGACCGAAGCGAGCGAGTCACGAACCGCCCATGTTCGCACGTGCTTGAAACTCGGTCCGTGTCGGGCCGGGGCACAGAGCCGTCACGGTGACGCCGGTGCCGCGGAGCTCTTCGGCGATCGCCTCCGAGAATGAGAGCACGTAGGCTTTGGTCGCGTAATAGACCGCCATGAAGGGGCCGGGCTGGAGGGCGGCGGTCGAGGCGACGTTCAGGATCTGGCCGCGGCCTCGCGCGATCATGGGCGGAAGAAATCGATGGGTCAGCTCGGTGAGCGCCTCGATGTTCAAGCGGAGCATAGAGAGCTGCAACTCGAGAGCGGTTTCGTGAAAGCCCCCGAGATTTCCGAAGCCGGCATTGTTGATGAGGGTCCCTATCTCGAGCCCGCGCCCCTCGACCTCGCTTCGTGTTCCCTCCACAGCATTCGGGGCGGCTAGATCCCGCGCGACGATCTCGACGCGCACGCTGTTCCGGTCCTGAAGCGTTTTTCCCAGCGCTTCGAGCTTGTCCTGGCTGCGTGCGAGAAGCACGAGGTCGCGGCCGTTCTCGCACAGACGTGAGCGAGCTCCTTACCGATGCCTGTCGACGCTCCGGTGACGAGCGTGAACGTATCCATAGTCCGCCTACTATACTCCGTCAAGCGCACCCGCTTGTCAGCCTCCGTCCCTCCCCGTAAACTTGTAGATAAGCTCCCACAAAACCCAGTTTTTCAATGGCCATTAGTCTGAAGTTCCTTGGTCGAATGAACCCACTGACAGTGTGAATCCCCAATGATTACGCGTCTTTAGGGGTAGAAAAGGTGCAAGAGCGCTTCGGCATCGAGCAGTTTGTGATGGTGGGCGACCGCGGAATGATCACCCAGACCCAGATCGACGAGTTGCGGGAGATGGACGGTGTCGACTGGATTACCGCTCTGCGTCCCGAACCGATTCGCAAGCTCATCAACGATGGGGTGCTCCAGATGGGGCTATTCGACGAGCGGAATCTGTTTGAGGTGACGCACCCGGATTTCCCCAACGAGAGGCTGGTCGCTTGCCGCAATCCGGAGCTGGCCGAGAGGCGGCGTCACAAGCGCCGTGCTCTGCTCGAAGCGACCTGCAAGGAGCTGGAGAAAGTTGGTCGGATGGTCGAGCGGCGCCGTTTGCAGGGCAAGGAGGACATCCGTGCTGCAGTGAAAAAGCTCCTCAACAAGTACAAGGTCGGCAGGTACTACAGGCTCGACATCCGTGACGACGGTTTCGACTTCGAGCTAGACGAGACAACGATGGATGCCGACGCCTCGCGCCTCGCCAACGGCAACTCTGAGCTCGCCAACAAACGGCTCCAGCGGTGGAAGCGACATATGGGGACGATCGCTAAGCAGTTCGGAGGGATTCGCCAACGGATCGGGCGGGGTCAGCTGCATGGTAAAGATAAAATCGGTGTGCGGGTAGGCAGAGTTCTCAACAAGTACAAAGTCGGCAAGCACTTCAAGCTGGACATTCGCGACGACAGCTTTAGCTTCGAAATCGACGACACAAAGGTCACTGCGGAAGCTGCCCTTGACGGCATCTACGTGATCCGCACCAGTCTTGCTGAGCAGCGGATGAAAACCGACGACACAGTGCGCAGCTACAAGTTGCTGACCCAGGTCGAGAGGGCGTTTCGTTCCTTCAAGAGCATGGACCTAAAGGTGCGGCCGATTCGTCACCGGCGCGAAAACCGAGTCCGGGCGCACGTCTTCTTGTGCATGCTGGCCTACTACGTCCTGTGGCACATGATGGAGGCTTGGCGGCCGCTGCTATTCTCTGACGAGGACCAGCAGGCGAAGGCCAGCGTGACCCGGTTGCTCCGGCGAAGCGCTCCGAGGCCGCCCTGCGCAAGATACAAACCAAGAAGCTTGACGATGGGAGTCGAGCTTCCAGCTTCCGCACGCTGCTGCGCCTTCTCAGCAACATCGTCCGAAACAAACGTCGGCGACCGGAAGCCGGACCCGACGAGCCCACCTTCGATGTCACGACAACTCCGGACTCGAAACAGCAGAGAGCCTACGACCTGCTCAAAGGTATCACCGTGTAGACAGAAGCCAGCACCATTGATTCCAACTATCTCATTGGATCAACACCGGATCTTGGCTTTTTCAGCTAGGAACTTCAGATTAGTTGTCCAAATTGCGAGACCGCGATCCTGGAAGAGGAGCTTCCGCGGATCGGAGACGCCGCGAAGGTTCTCTGTCCTCGCTGTCTCGAGCCGCTCACGCTGCCCAGGTTGACGCTCCCCTTTGCTTTCGCTGGGACGCCTGTTGCCCCTCCGAAGGCCAGGTTGGATGTCGGCCGAAAATATTCGCTCGTGGTGGTGAGCGGCCCCGAAGCGGGAAGGTTCTCGATATCTCCAAGGCAGAGATCACGATTGGCCGCAACGGTTGCGACCTAGAGCTCGACGATCCTGAGATCTCACGCCGTCACGCGCTCGTCTCTATAGAGGGTGCAGGTGCGCGTCTTCGGGATTTGCACAGCACCAACGGCACATTCGTCGCCGAAAAGCCGATCGAAGAGACGATGCTCGAAAATCGCGACCAGTTCCGTGTGGGGAGTCACGAGGTCGCGCTCGTCGTCACTGAGCACGACAACGACGCCTAGCCCGCTTTCTCGGTATAATGCGGTCCCCCAGAGACTCTTTTTTCGGGGCGGACGATGAGCTATCCCTATAGAAATAAAGAGATTAGCTGGCTTTCCTTCAATGCCAGAGTGCTCCAGGAGGCGAGCGATCGGAGTGTCCCACTCATCGAACGGCTACGTTTTCTCGGGATCTACTCCTCGAATCAAGACGAGTTCTTTCGCGTGCGCGTCGCCACGTTGCACCGTCTCGCGCGGCTCGGAAAGAAAGGTAAGAAGCTTCTTGGCCACGACCCGCGCGGCGTCATCTCCGAGATCAAAGACATCATCTTGAAGCAACAGGAAGTGTTTCAGGGCGTCTACGAGCAGCTGCTCGATGAGCTCGCCGCCGATGGGATCCACGTCGTCGACGAGACGTCTTTGACGGCTGAGCAAGGCCGCTTCGTCGAGACCTATTTTCGGCAGGAAGTCCGTTCGAAGCTGACGCCGCTGATGGTCAGCAACACCTCGAAATTTCCGGAGCTCAGGGACAAGTCGATCTATCTCGCGACACGCTTGCGCAACCGGGAAGGCAAGAACGACCGCTTCGCGCTCATCGAGGTACCGACGGACGCGCTCCCGCGTTTTCTCAGCTTGCCGCAAGTTGAGCGACGTCAATACGTCATTCTTTTAGAGAGCGTGATTCGTTACAACTTGAATGAAATTTTCTCGCTCTTCAAGTTCGAGTCCATCGAGTCGCATCTCATCAATCTGACGCGGGATGCCGAGCTCGACATCGACGACGACGTGACCGAAAGCTACTTGCGAAAAGTCATGAAGAGCGTCAAGCACCGGAAGGAAGGAAGCCCCGTCCGCTTCGTCTATGATCGCGAGATCTCTGGAGAGCTCCGGGAGCTCATCAAGCGCAAGCTGCGTATTCGCGGCGAGGACAGCATGGTGCCCGGCGGGCGGACGCACAATTTCAAGGACTTCATCGACTTCCCGAAGATTGACAAGAGCTCGCTTCTCTATCCGAAACGGGATCCCGTGCCTGTCGCGCCCATCGAGCGGGTGCGCAGTATCTTTTCGGTCACGCGCACGCAGGAGATTCTTCTGCATTTCCCTTATCAATCTTTCGACTACGTGATCGACCTTCTGCGCGAGGCCGCCATCGACCCCAAAGTCGTCGAGATCAAGGTCACGCTGTACCGTGTGGCCCGCCACTCCGGCGTCGCTAATGCGCTCATCAATGCCGTCCGTAACGGCAAGGCGGTTACGGTGATCATCGAGCTGCAGGCACGTTTCGACGAGGAGACCAACGTCGCGCTCGCGAACCAGCTTCAGGAAGAAGGCGCGCAAGTTATTTTCGGTGTTCCGGGACTGAAAGTGCACGCCAAGATCGGTCTCATCACGCGGCAGGAGAAAGGGAAGCTCTCGCGATACGCTTTTCTGGGAACGGGCAACTTGAACGAGGATACCGGCAAGCTCTACACCGATCATTGCCTCTTCACCACCGACAAGAAGCTGACGCGCGAAGTCGAAGCAGTGTTCGACTTTCTGCAGGACAACTACCGGGTCCCGGCGTTCAAGAATCTGCTGGTCGCTCCGTTCACCCTCCGGAAGAGGCTCGTGGAGCTCGTGAAGCAGGAGATCGACAACGCCAAAGACGGTATCGAGGCGGCCATCGATCTGAAAGTGAACAACATCACCGACCCCGAAATGATGGCGCTCCTCTACGAGGCCGCGAATGCGGGCGCGAAGGTGCGTCTCAACGTCCGCGGCATGTATTCTTTGCTTCCCAAGGCCATCGAGCATCCCGAGAATCTCCAAGCGATGGGGATCATCGATCGTTACCTCGAGCACACGCGGATCTTCGTCTTCGCCAATGGCGGCGAGCGAAAAGTGTTTCTGTCGTCCGGCGACTGGATGACGCGTAATTTGGATCGGCGTGTCGAGGTAACTTTTCCCATCTACGACTCGAGCATTCAGCAACAGCTCATCGACTTCTTGGACGTGCAGTGGCAGGACAACGTCAAAGCTCGTGTTCTCGACGAAGACCTACGAAACCTGTATCGGCCGAGAGTCGGTCAGGCCGTCCGCGCCCAGACCGCTTTTTACGAGCGGCTCCGCAGCCATGCGGGCGACAAGTCCGAAGATAAAGCCTCCGTCTGAGGGCCCGGGCAACTGCACATTTCAGTTTTTTGTTACACTCGCGCCCGTTCTGGAGGAAAAGCATGTGCCCTATCGTCTTCGTGTGTTATCTCGCCATCGCGTCATTCGCAACCGGCGCAACCGGCGCAACAGGCGCAGCCGGCCAGCCGCTCGCCGATTTCGACGCCTTTGTGCAACAGGCTGTGGCGGACTGGGACGTCACGGGTCTTGCGGTGGCCGTGGTCAAGGACGGGGACGTCCTCTTCGCCAAAGGCTACGGTATCCGCGGGCTCGGTAGTGCGGCGAAGGTCGACGAGCACACGCTCTTTGCCATCGGGTCCACGACCAAAGCGATGACCGCGGCTGCCATCGGCATGCTCGTCGACGAAGGCAAGCTCGATTGGGACGATCCCGTCACGGACCACTTGCCGGGATTCCGGCTCTACGATCCTTTCGTCACGAGGGAAATCACCGTTCGCGACCTCTTGACACATCGCGCGGGCCTTCCCAACGCGGATTTTCTCTGGTACGGCCAGGATAGCGAGGCCGACGACATCCTCTTCCGCATGCGCTACGTCGAGCCCGAGACCTCGCTCCGGTCGTCCTTTACCTATCAGAACATCATGTATGCCGCGGCGGGCGCAGTCGTGGCCGAGCTCAGCGGGATGAGCTGGGACGCCTTTATTCAGAAGCGGATCTTCGAGCCGCTCGAGATGAACGGCTCGATCGCCACCGCGGCGACCCTCGACGCGCAGCCGAACGTTGCATTACCGCACTATCGAGTCGACGGCGTTGTTCGGGTCATCGAGAACGCGAGCGTGGACGCGGTCGCGCCGGCGGGCTCGGTGTGGTCCAGTGTCTCCGACATGGCCCAATGGATGCGGTTTCTTCTCGAAGGCACGACACTGGACGGGACAGAGCTCTTGTCGAAGGAGACTCTCAAGGAGCTCTTCACGCCGCAGACGTTGGTCGACCCAGCGGAGTTCTACCCCACGCAGGCGATCACGAAGCCCCATTGGATGACCTACGGCTTAGGCTGGTTCCAACAAGACTACGACGGGCGGGTGGTCGACTTTCACACCGGTAGCATCGACGGGATGGTCGCCATCCACGGTCTCATCCGTGACGAGCGCCTCGGCGTCTACGTGCTCGTGAATCTGGACCACGCGGAGATTCGGCACGCGCTGATGTATCACGTGTTCGATCGTTTCGGGGAAGGTTCGAACCGAGACTGGAGTGCTGCGCTCAAAGCTCTCTATGACGAGCTGAGCCGGGACGCGGAACAACGCCAGAGCGAAGCCAAGAAGACGCGCGTCGGCGGCACCGCGCCAACGCTCGCGCTCGAGCGCTATACGGGGACCTATGCCGACGAGCTCTATGGTGCCGTCCAGATTATGGTTGATCGGGACGGTCTACGTTTGTTCTACGGGCCTGGCCTGAAGGGTGAGCTCGAACATTGGCACTACGACGTGTTTCGGGTGCACTTCGATGCGGCGTGGCGGGGGTCGACTCTCGTGAGCTTCGCGCTCGATCGCAAAGGGGAAGTAGCTACGCTTTCGATGAGAGGTGCTTCCTTCGCGCGTCGAGCGAAGAAGTGACGGCTCACGCCCGGGCTTTGGCGCGCTGCATCGCTGGGGATCCCACCATCAGGGAATAAAGCCGATCAATAATAAGAAAAGCGTAACGCAAAGGCGCAAAGTCGCAAAGACGCAAAGACGCAAAGAAGAAAAAGCAAGAAAAGAGGTTCTCCTGTCGTTTCGGGGGATCTGATTTGTGTTGGAGGGCATGGCCTATGGACGCTGCCGCGATTGTGGAAAACGCCGGAAACTCCGGGCGAGAGAGGCGTTTAGGAAAAGGTTGTGAGCACGTACAAACGTGGAGCGGCGTTTTCCACAATCGCTTGGAAAACGCTTCGCGTTTCCCACGAGCGCCCACAGGCCCCTCCTGGTATATATACAAGAAAGACTGAGCGCGTGCGCTCCATCGCCTAAAGGCGATGGGTTCACGTCGCCGACTAAAGTCGGCTTGTCCTTGCCTCGTTTCACTACTCACTGACCTTGAAAGAATCGTCGTCCTGGGGCACGGCACCCTGCAACTCTATATACTTCGCTATCACCTCATCCGTCACGTTGCCCGTTGTCACCACGAAGTAACCCCGTGCCCATAGGTGCCGACCCCAGAACTCCTTCCGCATCGTCCGTAAGTCGCGCATCAGACGATTCGACGTCTTACCCTTGATCAACTGCATCGCTCGACTCGGCGACAAATTCGGCGGCACGCTCAGCAACAGGTGCACGTGCTCAGGCCGCACATGACCCTTCAGTATTTCTATCTGGTTCCGAGCACAGATCTCCCGGATGAGATCCCGGAGACGAACCGCTACATCCCCTCTCAAGGCCGGCTTGCGGTACTTCGTGATAAATACGAAGTGATAGTTTAACTGGTACGTCGTGTGCGATGATTTACGATATCCTTTCACCTGGGGATCGTGCCCCAAGTCTCCTAAAGGCTTCGCCTAAAGGCGAGGGATTTCAACCATCCCCGAGTGGGACATTAATTCATATGGAATAAGGAAGGGGGGGCTCGATTAGTGGAGGCTATGGAAAACGCCCTTCCAGGCTTCGAAGAGAACTCAGTCGTGAGCAAGGTCTGAACGACCAGAACCGTGGGGGCGTTTCCCACAGCCTCGTCTCCCGCTGAGGGGCAGTGGCATTTGGTGAGGCCCGTGGGTTGAGAGGGTAAGCCATGTGTAGATGCGCATCGGCGAGAACGCTAGGATCTTTTTTTCCGAAAGAGAAAAGAGCGTTCCCGCGATGCGCGTTACTACGTTAGTCAACAAGCTCATCGGATTGCAAGGCCTGTGGGTCCGAAATTTCCACTTCCAGGCGGACAAAGCCAGAGTGGTGGTGGATGTAGTACCACGGAGGAGGAAGCCTCTGTGCGGGATTTGCGGACGAAAGGTCCGCAAGAACAAAGATCGCTACAATCGCTACTGGCGGCACTTGGACCTGTTCGGAGTCCGGACCTATCTTCGCTACTCGATCCGACGAGTGGTATGTCGGCGGTGTGGAGTGGTCAGAGAAAAGGTGCCTTGGGCCGACAAGGGGAGCCGCTTTACCAAAAGCTTCGAACAAGAGGTAGCGTGGCTGGCACAGAGGACGGACGTCAGCGCCGTAGCGAACTATTTCCGAGTGACGTGGCGTTCGGTGCGACGGATCATCCAGCGAGTGGTTGCCGAGCAGCGGGATGAGCGGCGCGAGCTCGATGGATTGCGGGTGATTGGGATGGACGAGATCAGCTACCGCAAACGCCACAAGTACTTAACAGTGGTAATAGACCATCTCAGCGGCCGGGTCGTCTGGGCGGGAAAGGAGCGCAAGGCCAAGACGCTGCTGCGGTTTTTCCGCAAGCTCGGACCACAAAGAGCCGCGGAGCTCGAAGCGGTCAGCATGGACATGTGGGAGCCGTACATAACTGTCGTCGGCAAAAAGGCTCCTCAGGCACGGGTGATCTTTGACCGCTTCCACATCGTCAAGCATCTGAACGAGGCCGTGGATAAGACCCGGCGCGAGCTGGTGCGCGAGCTCAAAGGGACTGCCCGGCGCAACCTCAAGAACACCAAGTTTCCCCTTCTCAAGGCCAAACACAACCGCAGCGCGAAAGACAAACGGGTGCTCCGCGAGCAGGTGCGAGCTAATCGTCGCCTCTACCGCGCCATGCTTCTGCGCGACGACTTCATGGACCTCTACACCTACAAAACCGAGACATGGGCCAAGAAGTTTCTCCGAGGATGGCTGCGGCGCGCTATGAGCTCGAGGATAGAGCCCGTCAAACGCGCGGCGAAGATGATCCGCAGCCACTTCGATGGCGTCATCGCGTGGGTCACGTGGAGACTCAGCAACGGCTGACTCGAAGGAATGAACAACAAAATCCGACTGCTGAGCCGCCGCAGCTTTGGACTCCACTCTGCCGAAGCTCTCATCAGTCTCGTCTACCTAAACTGTGGCGGTCTCACCCTCGAGAGGATCCATTGATATGGCAGGAGAGGCGAATCTTTTTTTCCGAAAGAGAAAAGAGCGTTCCCGCGATGCGCGTTACTACGTTAGTCAACAAGCTCATCGGATTGCAAGACCTGTGGGTCCGAGGTTTCCACTTCCAGGCGGACAAAGCCAGAGTGGTGGTGGATGTAGTACCACGGAGGAGGAAGGGGATGTCCCGCCGGATGTTGAATTTGGGGTAGCGGCGGCTCCTTGGCCGGCCTAAGAATAGGTCTGCCAAACCAACCGTCTCCAGAGGGGGACAAGGAGCCACCATGCCAAGGAAATCAAAGAAGCCAGTAAGAAAGCAAACGCACTCGCCTACGGGCAAGGTAGTTGGCCAAGTCGGTCAGATACTGCTACCGATGATA
Source organism: Candidatus Marinacidobacterales bacterium (assembly GCA_965197495.1). Taxonomy (GTDB): domain Bacteria; phylum Acidobacteriota; class Vicinamibacteria; order Marinacidobacterales; family SMYC01; genus SMYC01. The sequence continues at coordinate 7,679,934 of OZ240210.1, read as the reverse complement.
GCTGGGATCGCGGCCACGAAGGCGGACCTGACGGAATGGGTGTACGAGCAAGGACTGACCGCATTGCACCTACTCCTGAGAGAGGACGCGGAGAAGATCGCGGGGCCGAAGGGCAAGCACGAGAAGGAGCGAACTCATAACCACTGGGGGAGCACGGATGGGGAGCTGAGCTTCGGCGGTCGTCGAATCCAAGTGTCGCGACCTCGAGTTCGTTCGAAGTCGGGCGAGGAGGCGTCGCTTCCACACTTCGAAGCCTTCCGCGAAGAAGACCCGCTTCCGGAGCGAGTGCTGAACCAGATCTTGGTGGGGGTATCGACCCGAAATTACGAATCGAGTCTGGACAAACCCTCGGCGAAGTTGAAGTCTCGTGGCACGAGCAAGAGTGCCGCCAGCCGTCACCTCGTGAGCCAGACGACTAAGAAGCTCGAGGAATACCTATCTCGGAGGCTAGAGGAGTTCGAGCTTGCGGCACTAATGATGGATGGCCTTGAGGTGGCCGGACAGACCGTCGTCGTAACTCTCGGTATCACAATAGATGGAACGAAGGTGCCCTTGGGTATATGGCTGGGCTCGACGGAAAACTCTCGGGTGTGCACCGCGATGTTGCAGAACCTTCTCGAGCGTCACCTGGCGCCTGCGATACAGCGTGGAACGAGCCACACCCAGAGCCTCGCAGGCTTCCGTCGTCTGCCCAATCTGCCCCGCCAGCTCCTCGGCCGCCACCATCAGTCGTTCTCGTAGCTGTCGAGTGGATTCAGGGGGACCCCCAGTAATTCGGAGGTTTTTTTTTGGTCTCCAACATCGTCTCCACCCGAGCCAGGCGACGTTGGAGCCGGGCGTTCTCGCGCTCGAGCTCCTTGACCCGTGGATCCTCGGCCTTTGCCTTCCGGCCTCGCTTTCTCGAGGCCAACCCCGCTTTGGCGACCTCGTCACGTTGGCGGCGCCAACTCGATAAATGCGACGAGTACAGGCCCTCTCGACGCAGAAGAGCAGCAACGTCACCGTCACCCTTGCAGGCATCGGCCTCACGCACTATCCGCAGCTTGTACTCCGCGGTAAAGCGTCGACGCTTCGCTTGCTCGCTCACTTCGGGATCCGGGACCCCCGCCGCATCGCGGCCGGCGGGATCTCCAGTCTCCCTACGGGCTCCCTCCGATCCCGCCGAGGTCTCTCTCTCAATCAACATACTCATGCATTGATCCTCCTCCGCCCTCTACACTAATTTCAAGGGGCGAAGTGTCTCAGCGATGTTGGCACAGAGGGAAGCGGCTTCCCTTGTCGGCCCAAGGCACCTTTTCTCTGTCCACTCCACACCGCCGACATACCACTCGTCGGATCGAGTAGATAGTTCCGGACTCCGAACAGGTCCAAGTGCCGCCAGTAGCGATTGTAGCGATCTTTGTTCTTGCGGACCTTTCGTCCGCAAATCCCGCACAGAGGCTTCCTCCTCCGTGGTACTACATCCACCACCACTCTGGCTTTGTCCGCCTGGAAGTGGAAACCTCGGACCCACAGGCCTTGCAATCCGATGAGCTTGTTGACTAACGTAGTAACGCGCATCGCGGGAACGCTCTTTTCTCTTTCGGAAAAAAAGATTCTAGCGTTCTCGCCGATGCGCATCTACACATGGCTTACCCTCTCAACCCACGGGCCTCACCAAATGCCACTGCCCCTCAGCGGGAGACGAGGCTGCGGGAAACGCCCCCACGGTTCTGGTCGTTCAGACCTTGCTCACGACTGAGTTCTCTTCGAAGCCTGGAAGGGCGTTTTCCATAGCCTCCACTAATCGAGCCCCCCCTTCCTTATTTCATATGAATTAATCTTTCTTGTATATATATCAGGAGGGGCCTGTGGGCGCTCGTGGGAAACGCGAAGCGTTTTCCAAGCGATTGTGGAAAACGCCGCTCCACGTTTGTACGTGCTCACAACCTTTCCCTAAACGCCTCTCTCGCCCGGAGTTTCCGGCGTTTTCCACAATCGCGGCAGCGTCCATAGGCCATGCCCTCCAACACAAATCAGATCCCCCGAAACGACAGGAGAACCCTTTCTTTAAGCGTTTTTGCGCCTTTACGTTGCGCTTTAGGAACACTGTTCGCGGATTCGGGTAGTAGCGCCTTTCTGGAATGAGCGGTAGTCTAAGAACGAGGGCAGAATGTTAAAGAAGATCGTTGTTGTTTTGGTGGTTTTGTTGGTGGTGGTTGCGTTTTTGTTGATGCGGGACTATGACTCTCCTGAGCTTGGGCAGGCGCTTTTGGATGAGGTCGGTGAGGCCACCGGTATTGAGATGACGGCGACCGGGTTTCGGTTTAATCTTTTGCCTCTCCTGCCATTTCAGTGGATCCTCTCGAGGGTGAGACCGCCACAGTTTAGGTAGACGAGACTGATGAGAGCTTCGGCAGAGTGGAGTCCAAAGCTGCGGTGGCTCAGCAGCCGGATTTTGTTGTTCATTCCTTCGAGTCGGCCGTTGCTGAGTCTCCACGTGACCCACGCGATGACGCCATCGAAGTGGCTGCGGGTCATCTTCGCCGCGCGTTTGACGGGCTCTATCCTCGAGCTCATAGCGCGCCGCAGCCATCCTCGGAGAAACTTCTTGGCCCATGTCTCGGTTTTGTAGGTGTAGAGGTCCATGAAGTCGTCGCGCAGAAGCATGGCGCGGTAGAGGCGACGATTAGCTCGCACCTGCTCGCGGAGCACCCGTTTGTCTTTCGCGCTGCGGTTGTGTTTGGCCTTGAGAAGGGGAAACTTGGTGTTCTTGAGGTTGCGCCGGGCAGTCCCTTTGAGCTCGCGCACCAGCTCGCGCCGGGTCTTATCCACGGCCTCGTTCAGATGCTTGACGATGTGGAAGCGGTCAAAGATCACCCGTGCCTGAGGAGCCTTTTTGCCGACGACAGTTATGTACGGCTCCCACATGTCCATGCTGACCGCTTCGAGCTCCGCGGCTCTTTGTGGTCCGAGCTTGCGGAAAAACCGCAGCAGCGTCTTGGCCTTGCGCTCCTTTCCCGCCCAGACGACCCGGCCGCTGAGATGGTCTATTACCACTGTTAAGTACTTATGGCGTTTGCGGTAGCTGATCTCGTCCATCCCAATCACCCGCAATCCATCGAGCTCGCGCCGCTCATCCCGTTGCTCGGCAACCACCCGCTGGATGATCCGTCGCACCGAACGCCACGTCACTCGGAAATAGTTCGCTACGGCGCTGACGTCCGTCCTCTGTGCCAGCCACGCTACCTCTTGTTCGAAGCTCTTGGTAAAGCGGCTCCCCTTGTCGGCCCAAGGCACCTTTTCTTTGACCACGCCACAACGCCGACAAACCACTCGCCGGATCGAGTAGCGAAGATAGCTCCGGACACCGAACAGGTCCAAGTGCCGCCAGTAACGATTGTAGCGATCTTTGTTCTTGCGGACCTTTCGACCGCAAACCCCGCACAGAGGCTTCCTCCTCCGTGGTACGACATCCACCACCACTCTGGCTTTGTCCGCCTGGAAGTGGAAATTTCGGACCCACAGGCCTTGCAATCCGATGAGCTTGTTGACTAACGTGGTAACGCGCATCGCGAGAACGCTCCTTTTTCTTGCCGAAAAAGGATTCTAGCGTTCTCGCCGATGCGCATCTAAACATGGCTTACCCTCTCAACCCACAGGCCTCACCAAATGCCACTGCCCCGCAGCGCGAAACGAGGCTGTGGGAAACGCCCCCACGGTTCTGGTCGTTCAGACCTTGCTCACGACTGAGCTCTCTTCGAAGCCTGGAAGGGCGTTTTCCATAGCCTCCACTGATCGATGCCTCCCCTTCCTTATTCCAAATGAATGAATCCTTCTTGTATATATCAGGAGGGGCCTGTGGGCGCTTGTGGGAAACGCGAAGCGTTTTCCAAGCGATTGTGGAAAACGCCGCTGCTACGTTTGTACCTGCTCACAACCCATCCCTAACGCCTCTCTCTCCAGGAGTTTCCGGTGTTTTCCACAATCGCGGCAGCGTCCATAGGCCATACCCTCGCGCCCAAATCAGATCCCCAGAAACGACAGGAGAACCAATCTTTTTAGCGGTGTCGAGCTCGACAATGTGACGGCGACGTCGCGGAGCGAAGGGCGGAGTTTTGACTTTTCGCTCGATCAGTTGGTATTTGAGCATCGCCTTGGGCCGCTTCTTTCGGGTACGGTCGCTATCGATCGGATCGTGCTTGACCGTCCGCAATTCGAACTCGTCGAAGCTTCGAGCTCGGCTGGCGCCAAAGCTGAAGTTGATGTTGAAGCTGAAGATGAGAGTGGTTCGGGGGAAGACGCGGGCGGGGCTGGGTTTGCTTTGGAGGTTTCTCAGATTCTTGTTCGCGACGGCACCATCGTTATTAAGTCGGAGGATGGCTCGTCGGAGACTCGTGTGGAGGGGCTAGATTTTGCGATGGAGAATCTGGCCTTCGACCCGACTGCAGAATCTCTTGCGGCGCTCTCGGCCGAAGGGGCGCTGACGATCACGCAAATCGTGCTCGACACGATCACCATGAGCGATTTGAAGAGCACGTTTCAGCTCTCACGCGCGGTGTTCGATTTGACGGAGCTTACGTTCAGCACGCCGCATGGAAATTTCGGTGCGGATGCGCAAGTCGACTTCAACCCTGTTCCGTTCACCTACACCATGTCGGCGCAGGGGGATCCGCTTGACTTGAACTCTATGACGGGAGCTTCCGAGGGGTTCGGGCCGGGGACGCTTCGCCTCGAAGCGGAAGGATCGGGCGCGGAGACTAAAGACATCAAGGCCTCTGGTGGGCTGCAGCTGGCCGCCGGAGAGTTTCCCGACATCGACATGTTCACGGGCGTCGATAAAGCACTAGGGAAGCCGGTGCTCGTGGGAGCGGCTTACGAAGCGACGGAGGCGAGCTTCACGCTCGAGAACAACGTCATCCATTTGTCGCCTTTCCGTTTCACGAATGACGTCGCGCGTCTCGACCTGAGCGGCACGGTGAGTCTCGAAGGACCCATCGGCCTTCATTTCTCTGTCGCGACGCCACGGGATGGTCTCGAGATTCAGGGCGTCGGAGGCGCGACGCTCGACGTGCTCGCCGATGACGAAGGTTGGGTGCCTGTTCCGATGACGGTTGGCGGGACGTTGCTAGCCGCCAAGGTACGACCGGATAGCGGCGCGCTTCTCGCGCAGGCGCGACAAGGCGTGAAACGCGAAGTGAAGAAGGCGGCAACGGAAGCGGTCGGGGACGCGTTGAAAGGTCTTTTTGGACGCCGGAAGAAGAACTGACGAGGACTCACATCGCTCGCAGAGACGCGTCCAGATCGGCGATGAGATCTTTCCCGCAGGTGTAGCGCACCAGGGAGTCCGAGATTCCGTAGTGTTCGCGGACCTCCGGCGGTTGATTTCTCGTCAGCGGTTTCAAACCAGCACCCCCGACGCGGCGAGCGCGCGATCGAGCGCGCGAGAAAGATCGTCGCGAAGATCTTCGAGATGCTCGATCCCGATCGAGAGCCTGACGAGATCTTCGGGGAATTGCCGCCTCAAGCGGACTTGTTCGGGAATGCTCGCATGCGACATCCTTGCGGGAAGGCTCAACGTCGACCGCACGCCGCCGAAGCTGACGGTGACCGCGAACAGCTTTGCTTCTTCGACGAGAGCCAGGGAGCGCTCGAGAGAACCCGTCTCGACCGCGATGACGGCTCCGGGGCCGAGCGATTGGCGATTGTGGATCTCGCGTCCAGGGTGGCTCGGGAGGCCGACATAGTGAACGCGGGTCACCGCTTGATGGTTCCTCAGGTAGCAAGCTAGCACTTCGGCGTTTTGTTGCTGACGGTCGAGGCGGAGGGCGAGCGTCTTCATGCCACGCGCGAGAAGCCAGGCTTCGAATGGCGCGAGCGCGGTCCCGGTGGCGTTTTGGTGAAAGCGGAGTTTCTCCGCGAGCTCCGCGTCGCTCGTCACCACGGCGCCTGCGGTCACATCGCTATGCCCATTGAGAAACTTCGTCGCTGAGTGGATCACGAGATGCGCGCCACATTGAAGCGGTGTTTGAAGATAGGGTGACATCAAGGAGTTGTCGACGGCAACGAGGCTTCCACCTGCGCGCGCGAGCTCGCACAAGCGATACAGATCCGTCACGCCCTGAAGAGGATTCGTTGGCGTTTCGACGAGAACGAGCCGGGGCGCTCTTTCGAGCGCTTCGACGAGAACCGCGTCGTCCGACGTGTTCACGAAGCGCACCCGCACCCCGCGCCGCGCGACGACCTGGGATAGCAGCCGGTATGTACCGCCATACAAGTCCACACAGGCGACAATTTCTTCGCCGGCGGAGACGAGGGAGCACACCGCATCGAGGGCCGCCATGCCGCTCGAGAACGCGAAGCCGGCGGTGCCCCTTTCGATGGCTGCGAGCTGCTCCTCGACGACCGATCGCGTCGGGTTCCCGGAGCGGGAGTAGTCGAACTCGGCGCCATCCTGAAGGCGAAACGTCGCCGTTTGGTAAAGAGGCGTCGCGCTCGGGCGGTGTGGATCTCCCGGCGAAGACTCGTATTGCAAATATTCGGTCTGGCGTCTCACGAGCGCACCGCCGCTTCCGGCTGAGGGCCGATGAGCGTCCCTCTATCCGAGGCAACGGTTGCGATCGTGAACTCGAGCCCATGGGCTTTCGCGAAATCGATGGCTTTAGCCTGCACGAGTTCGCCGCCGAGCGCAGAAAGCTCCTGAAAGCTCGCGACCGTAAACGCTCGAAGCTCGTCGCCGCCGGTCGCTGGATCTCTGTTGAACAGTCCGTCGACATCCTTGACGAGCCGGCAGTCGCGAGCCCCGAGCCGCTCGGCGAGAAAGAGCGCCGTGAGATCGGAGCCACCTCGACCGAGAAGGGCATAGGAGCCATCGCGTCGGCGTCCAAAAAATCCCGGAAGGACGATGACGGGAGCCCCGATGAGCGCCTTGTGGAGTGCGCCCAAGTCGACGTCGATCGGCTCCGCGTCGAGCCGCGTGCCGCGCACGCGAAGCTTGATGCGATCCGGGTCGAGCAGCTCATTCCGGATACCGGCGTCGTCGAGGGCGAGGGACACAAACGCCGCAGAGCGGGACTCTCCCGTAGCGAGAAGGCCTGCGAGCGATTTCTCCGCCGGTGCCCGAAAACGCTCGCGGGCTTTTTCGAGAAGCCGCGAAGTGACCCCTGCAAAGGCGGACGTGACAGCGACAACGCGATGCCCACCGCGAACCGTGCGCTCGATCTCGGATACGACATCACTCAGCGCATCCGGTCCCGCGAGGACCGAGCCGCCAAACTTGAGAACGGTGATGGGAAGATTGGCCGAAGCCAAAGAAGGATAGAACACGCTGGATCTCCTCTGGAAATGACGTCTAGAAACAAGAAAAGCACCGGACGGTGTCAGCGGGGGTCAGCCGGGCGGTGCGACGCCAGAGGAGAAGTGGCGAGAAGTGGCTACTCGTCCAACCGACGCGCGCTGCCCGGCCTGCGCATAAACATGCCGGGCATCGACATTCGGTGGAACCTAGCCAAAATTCTCAAACCTGCTCTCCAAAAGACAAGCCGAAGTTAACGCGAGCCGACCCGCGTGTCAAGCAAAACCGCCAAACCTCCCCGCGACAACCCCGCCCCTGAATGCCGAATGCTGAATCCTGAATGCTGATACCCTTTCCCCATGAGGCTCCCGGCCCATATTCATTTGGACGAACAAGCGATCGACTACGAGACGCGCGCGTTTCCCGATACGACGGAGAAAGGCGCCGCCAACGTGGCCCGCGTGCTCGGGTTTCGCGAGCACCAGATGGTCAAGACGTTGGTCTTCGAATCGGGCACGAGCGAGCGCGTCCTCGTCATGGTGGGCGGCGACCGGAGCGCCGTATCGGGCCATCTCAAGAAAGCCATCGGCAATCGGAACATCAAGATGGCCCGTCCCGAGGTGGTCGAGGAAGTCACGGGCTACGTCATCGGCTCCGTGCCGCCATTTCATTGGCAGCCGACCGGCTTCCGTTCCTTCGTGGACGCAGCATTGATGGAGGAGCCTCTTCTCGGGGTCGGCGCCGGCGTTTGGGGACACGAGATCTTGATCACGCCGCAGAATCTGGTCCGTGCTGCGCGCGCCATTGTAGTGAACCTGACGGATCGCGATCGGCCCGTCGCGTTAGAATAGCGGCACTATGATGAGCGCGTGGTTTCTCGCTTTCGCTTTGAGCGTCCCGCTCCAGACTGCGGAGCGTGAGTCGTTCGAAGTGTGGCTTTGTCCGATCCACCGGGACGAGCAGGCGGCCGGGGCCGATCATCATTGCCCCGTCTGCGATCGCGAGATGGTGCAGCGCCTCTTGGTCCCGAGCTATTCCTGTCCGATGCACCAGCACATCGATAAAGAGGATACCGGCTCGTGCCCCATCTGCAACATGAACCTCGTGCCCACGACGCGCGAGCTCGAGTGGTTCTGCCCCGATCAACCGGAGCTGACGTCGAGCATTCCGGACGGCGAATGTCCCGACGGCAGCTCGATGCACATGCGTAACATCGCGATGGCGCACGGGGACCATAACCCGAAGCATGGCGGCATCCTGTTCATGGCCCCGAACAGATTTCACCACATCGAAGGCACCCTCGACGACGCTGGGACGTTCCAGCTCTTTGTCTATAACGACTTCACCAAGCCCATCGACGCAAACGGCTTCGAAGCGCGCGTCGGCGATACGCCTCTCATATCCGCTGCGGATGCGGCGATCCTGACCGCGAATATCGGCGTACCCGAAAGCTATCCGGCCGAGCTCGTCGTGCACGTCGGCTTCCCGGGCTCGCATGAAGATGAAGCGCGGTTCGACTTCATTTTCGTCGGTGAGATGGCGGCCACTGAAGAGACCGCGGCGACCATCGTGCTCCCCGAGTTTCGCATACCCGAAACGGCCGACGGGATCTTCGAAGCGATCCTGCATCGGGAAGCCCGCGTCCAAGAGCTCATCGCGCGCGGTGTGTGGCCGGATCTGTACATCCCTGCGCTCGAAGCCAAAGACCTCGTTCTCGCGCTCCACGAGATAGAAGGCGGGCGCGTAAGCGCTCCCGCCAAAAAACTCGTTCGCGCCGCCTGGCTTCTCGACGTCTACGGCGATATGGGGAATCGTCTCGAGGTCGAAAAAGCCTATCGGCTGTTCGAGCAATCGATCGAGGAGTTGGAGGCGGCACGTGCGCAGTAAATGGACATGGACGTTATTGGCGCTCGTCTGGGCGGGTCAAGTGGCCGCGCATGAAGGCAGTCCCTCGCGCTACAACTACAAGAGGCACCTCCGTCCCATTTTCGTGACCCATTGCGGTGGCTGTCACCACGCAGGCGGCGTGGGGCCGATGTCGCTGCTCGACTACCAGTCGGCCGTGCCTTGGGCCAACGCGATCAAAATGCAAGTTCTCGGTGAGCAAATGCCTCCGTGGCTCCCCGTGGATGGTATTGGCTCTTTCCAGCATGCGCGCTCGCTCTCGCCCGAAGAGGTCGACATGATCGTCGATTGGGTGGTGGGCTTGACGCCGGAAGGAGACCCTCTCACCGCGGCGGAGCTCGAGGCTTCCACGTTTTCCGGCGGGTGGCAAATGGAAGAGCCCGACCTCGTATTGGCCCCCGCGGACGCAATCGTGATCGGCGAAGACGATTACGAGCTCACGGAGTGCCTCGTGCTGCCCACGGGTTTGGACGGGCCGCGCACTGTGTCCGAGCTCGAGGTCAAGCCCGGCCTGCCGACGCTCGTGCGGCGTGCGACGATCGGGCTCGGCGACTCCTGCGCGAGCGCGAAGCTGCTCGCAACGTGGCTTCCGGGGCAGGGGAGTGTGGCGCTTGCCCACGTACTCCCGAAAGGCGCCCACTTGGCCGTCGAGATTCTCTACGTCAAAGGCTGGGAAGACGAGGGGAAACGATTCACCGACCGGAGCGAGATCGGACTACGCTTTGAAGACGGCGTGACCCCCGTCCAATCGATGCGTGTTTCCAGCTCGATCCACGCCTTCGACGAAGACATCGAACTCGTCGCCCTCTTCCCGGATCCGGTCGACGTGAACGGACCGCTCCGCATCGAGGCCGTGACCCCCGATGGAGTCGTCGAGCCCATCTTGGTGATCGAGCGCTTCGCAGCTCAGTGGCGTGAAAAATACGTCCTCACCGACCCCCTGCGGTTACCGTCCGGCAGCGAGTTGAGACTCTCACAACCCGCTGCATGGATTGAGTTCATACCGGTCAGTCGATCCTCTGCCGAATAGCCCTCTTCTGCTTCAGGGTTCATTGGGTTCGTCCCGCTTCGCTCGTCTTTCGGGGTAGTTCTCATCGCTTTAGGATAGCCAAACTTCTTTCTGCAGAACATCAACCGCTCGCGAGCGAGCGTTTGATGATCTCGTCGATGAGAAATAGATCCGTCAGCAACGCCCTCAGATGGATATTGGCGTTCATGTTGTCTACGAGCTGAGAGCTGATCGAATCCTGAGCGAGTACGAGCTTGAGTCCCGCTCCCGCGGCGCGTGCATCCTGCTCGATGACGTCGATATAGGCCAAATACTCCGCCTTCGGCTCGAGACCATCGCTTTCGACGAGCGCACGAAATGCTGGCGCGAGCTGGTCGACCGCTTCATCAGCTTTCTTCAGAAAGTCGCGGAGCTGGCCGCCGGTCTTGCTGCCCTTATCGCCTTCGAGCCCCTGGGCGGCATAGGCGAGCATGAACTCGTAGGTTTCTTCGATGACTTCGATACGTGTTTTGATATCGGCTAATGACATGCGTACGCACAAAAATCCCCTCTCCACCCGGCTGAGGTGGAAAGGGGAGGAAGTCGTTACTCGGAAGCTTTGTCCGTCACGACCCAGCGCTCCGGGTCGTGATTGGCGAGAAAGTCCTTCTTCGTGATCCAGCCCCAAATCATGGACTTGGTTATCCAACGCTTCTCAGGCAGGATCGCGAAATAGATGTGCGTCATGATGAGCCCGACGAGGCCCACGGCCGAAAGGCCATGGATCACGTAAACCCAGCCCCAGGTGCTCTCCGCCAAGAGATAGGGGTTTCGTGCGAAGATCAGGTTCTCGACACGCGACATCATCAAAAGGCCCGTCACGATCACGCCCAAGCCCGTAACAAGGACCGCGTTGTGATAGATGCGATGATCGACGGGGTACTTGTCCGTCTTCGGAGGCGGCTCGCCTTTGCCGAGCGCGTGCTCCATCTCCTGCTTCCACTCGGCCCAGTCCTTGCCGCTGATCCAGATGTTCCTCAGGTTCAGCCAGAAAGAAGCGTGAATGATGTGGAAGATGATGGCGGCCGTGAGCACGATGCCCGCCATCCAGTGAATCGGCACCCAATTGAACTGGATACCCAGGATGGGGAAAAACCCGGTGACTAGGAGGGTGATCATCGTTACCGCCATCACCCAGTGGAACAGCCGTGCCGCCAGGGAGTGGCGGACGACTTTCTCCGGGATGTCTTTCCCCGCGGCCGCATCGGGCACATCCGCGGTCTTCGGCGGATTTTTGGCGCGGTAGACGAGGTGGCCGATGACGAAGCCCAGCCCGCCCGCGATCGCAAGATATAGCAGATCCCAGGAGATTCGGACGAGGACCTCCTGACCCCAGGGATTCTGCGCCCATTGGAAAATGCTCATGCAGAGGCCTCCGTTCCGCGGATGGCGCGCTTCACGAGATTCCGCATGAGCGGGATCTTGTAAGCGTTGTGCTGCAGCGGACGGGCGCCGAGAACGGCGAGCTCGCCCGCAGCCTTACCGACATCTTCCGTCACGGATAGGCCTTTCAGCTGACGCTCCACATCCGTGAGACGCAGCGGCCGCGGCCCCACGGCGTTCACGACGAGACGGATATCCTCGATCGTGCCCCCGGAAACCTTCATTGCCGAAGCGATGTTTACGAGCGGGAAGTCCCACGCTTGGCGGTCACGCACCTTCTCGAAGTAGAAACGCGAGCCTGCCCACGTTGCGGGGATCCGGATCGAGGTCAGAAGCTCGCCGGGCTCCAAGATCGTCATGCGTGTGATGTCGGTCGCTGGGGTCATGAAGTAATCCTCCGCGTCGACGACTTTCTCACCGCTTCCGTCCATGATGACGAACTTGGCGTCGAGCGCTACGAGCGCCGGCGCCGTGTCCGACGGGTTCACCGCGACACAGCGGTTTGCTTCGAACAGAGCGTGCTCCCGGTTGATGGCCGTTGGCGTATCCGCGTAGCAGATGTTGCCGCCGGCGCGATAGCAAGGCCATCCACCCCGGTAGTACCAGCAGCGGGTGTCTTGGGTCACGTTGCCGCCGATGGTGCCCTGGTTGCGGATCTGCGGGGTCGCGACCTTGAGGGCCGCCTCGGCGAGAAGGCCAAAACGGGAGAGGATCCCCGCGTGGTTGGCCACCTCGGTGAGCGTCGTCATCGCGCCGATCTCGAGACCGTCGTCGACGTCGCGGATCCCGCGCATCGCGTCGACAGCGCTCAAGTCGATCACCACATCGGGACGCTTGATGCGATCTTTGAACCAGTCTAGGCTGTCGAGACCGCCGGCGAAGGCCCAGGATGTTTTTCCATAGCGGCGTTTGAGCGCCAGCGCATCGTCGATGCTCACCGGCTGAAAGAGCTCGAATTCGGGAATCGTGTCACGAATCACGGCCATTTTTTTGTCTCCTTAAACGTCGGTCGCAAGGACCTTGATGGGCTGCGGTTCGCCCTCGAGCTGATTCAGAATCAAATCGGTCGTCATCGGCGAGCGCTTCAAATCGAACTCGCCAATGGCGTCCTGGATGGCGCAGAGAACCGCGGCGACGCCGGCGCCGAAAGGCGCCTCGCCGATGCCTTTGGCACCCACGGGATTCTGCGGGTCGGGCAAATCGGCCGCCCCGACCTTCATGTCGAGCGGGATGTCGAGGATGGAGGGCGGTTTCGCCGTGTAGAGCCTTTGGGTGAAGGGTACGCCCCATTTTGGGTCGTACACCCACTTCTGACTCCGCGCGAGACCGAAACCCTGGACGCCGCCGCCGTGGATTTGCGCGGCGAGGCCTCTCGGGTTCATCACCGCGCCGGTATCGGCCACGGCCGTGTAGTGCTGGATAGCGACCGCACCGGTCTCCCGGTCGACTTCGACTTTGGCGACGCCGACGACGAAGGACCAGAGGTCGCCTTCACCGCCGTAGTTGTCTTTCGCGACGCCCATGAGGCCTTGTCCGGCCAAACCGGCCACGGCACCCTTCGTCCAATCGTTAATGTCCTCGGGCGCCTCGTGCCCGTCGAACTTCCCGCCGAGCTCGATGGCTTTTTCCGCGGCCTGCGCGAAGCTCAGACCGCTTCCGCGGTTGCCGCGGCGATAAACGCGCTCGCCGGCGACCACGTAGCTGTCCGGTGATCCGCCGAGCGTGCGCGCAGCCACCTCCTTGAGCTTTTTCTCCATGTCGGTCGCCGCGGCGAGGTTCGCCCGGGTATGAGCGTGGGCCGTTTGGCTTCCGGCTTGCACCGCGGAGTGGGGGAGGTGTTTGCCCGTGTTGCCCCAAATCACTTCCGTGTTCTCCCAGGACATGCCGAGATGGTCGCAAGCGACGCGCGCCGTATCGAAGACGGAGTGCGTCCCCAGGTTACCGATGCCGTGATGGATGTAGAGCTTTCCGTCCGGCTTGAGCACCATGAGCCCGTCGAAGCCGCGGCTTCCCGCGACATAAGACGAGAGCCCGACACCGACCCCGGTAACCTTACTCCCGTTCGTCCGGCCGCTCTGCTGCTTGAGCTCTTCCCAGTTCGCGACCAGAGCGGCCTTGTCGAGCGCTTCGCGAACGTAAGCCGACGTGACGTGATGCTCGTTCGAGCCGTAGGTCGTGTCGTTGTCCGGGGCGTTGATCTTGCGGATCTCGATCTGGTCGAGACCGAGCTCCTTGGCTGCCTTGTCGATGACCGGCTCGAGCATGGCCGTGATTTGGACACCGCCGGGCGCTCGTTGCGCGGCCCGTGTCGGTGTGTTCGTGAGCACCGAGATGCCGCGGAAGCGCATGTTGAGCGGTGTGTAGTTGAGCGAGGCGCAGCGGCTCGCGCTCGTGAAATCACCCGAGCGGCCGTAGCCGCCATTGTCCTGGATGATGTACAGATCGATGGCCGTGATGCGCCCGTCGTTCTTGAGCCCGATCTTCACGCGGCCCTGGAAGCCAGGCCGTGCACGTCCGTAAGCGTTCTCTTCCTCACGGCTCACGCGATGCATCACTGGCCGGCCTGTTTTCTTCGAGAGTAGCGCGGCGATGGGCATGTTCACGGTGCCGCCGATCTTGCTCCCGAACCCGCCGCCGCAATATTCGGCGACGACGACGACCTGCGTCGGGTCGATGCCAACCGCTCTCGCGACGCTCGGAGCCGTGCGCTGGGTGCTCTGGGTCGACGGGTGGATGTAGAGCTTGTCGCTCTGCCAGTAGGCCATGCAACTTCGAGTCTCGAGCGGGTGATGGGTCTGGGACTGATGGTAGAGCGTTTCGTCGAGGACGAGGTCGGCCTCTTCGAGACCTCGAGCGACGTCACCGACTTCCCACTCCACTTCAGCCTGGCCCATCGGCATGGAATCGCCGGCTTCCTCGAAGTCTTGGGCGGTCCATTTGATCTCGACCACTTCCTTCCGGTCCACGACCGTATTGCCGCCAACACGCGCATTGGGGCCGCCAGGGCGAAGACTATCGAGAGGATCGATCACGAAGGGGAGAGCCTCGTAATCGACTTTGATCTTCTCGATGGCCGCCGCCGCCGTTGCTTCGTCCACTGCCGCGACGGCGAGGATGGGCTCGCCTTGATACATCGGCTCCATGGTCAGCGCGCGATCGCTGCCGATCAAGTTGTCGGTCTCGGGGAGGTCAGCGGCCGTGATGATGCCCATGACGCCTTCCATCGCGAGCGCTTCGCGGTCGTCGATGTTCCGGACGCGCGCGTGCGGCATCGGGCTCATGAGGAGCTTCGTGAAAAGCATGCCCTCGGCCCGGAAGTCTTCCGCGTACTTAGCCTGACCCGTCACTTTCGCGACGAGATCCGGCGGCGTGTAATCGGCTCCAAACAATTTTCCGTCGGCCACGTTAAACCCCCCGCGTGTATTCGGCGGCGCTCATGGCGCAGTCGAGGATTTTGTTGTAGTCGCAGCAGCGGCACAGATTGCCCGCAAGGGCTTGCGCTGCCTCCGCGCGCGTCGGACTCTGGTTCGCGTCCACCATGGCGACCATGCTCATGATGAAACCGGGTGCGCAGAAGGCGCACTGAAATCCTGCGCCATCCACGACGGCTTGCTGCACCGGATGAAGCGTTCCATCGGTGTCGGCCAAACCTTCGATCGTGATGACCTCGCGCCCGCGCACCGTGTGCGTGAGCACCGAGCACGAGTAGTGCGGTGTTCCATCGAGGAGCACCGTACAGCTGCCACATTCGGCTCGATCGCAGCCCACTTTAGTGCCGGTCAAACCCAGCTTGTAGCGGAGCGTCGTCGTGAGCGTCTCTTGTTTCATGACGTCCACGCGGCGTTCCTGGCCGTTCACGCGGAGCGTGATCAAGCGTTCGACGGAGCCCGCCGCGCCCGACTGCGCTCGAACCGTGCCGGTCCGGAAGAGGTAACCGGCGGAATACGTCGCTGCGCCTCCCGCGATGACCCCTTTGATGAAGTTACGTCTCGACAGACTCTTGTCTGTTTCTTCGAGCATTTCTAACTGATCTGCCATTGAAAGATCACCTCTCCATCGACACACGTATAGCGTGTAGGAAATGTGTCAGGGTGTGCGACCCCATTAGCCTAGCTCCATGCACCAATTTCAGGTGGAAATATCACGAAATAGAGTGGTTGTGCAAGTCAACGATCGCAAGGAGGCGCCACCCGCCCTTCTAGAGTCCGCTCACTCTTTGTAGAGCCACGCTCCCGCCACCGTCGCCAACGTAACCTCGAAAAATCCCCAAACGACGGCAATCAAAAGAAGCTTCATGGGGAAGAAGTCCATCGCCATGGCGCCCAAGTTCGGATAGAGATAGGCCAGTGCCCAGACGGTCGAGCCGGCACAGGCCGCGGTCTTCGCGCCGGCGCCGAAGCGTGGACGGATGGCGGCGTAGAGCCACACCACCAGGATCCCGAGAGCGAATCCCATCAAAACGAAGACCATGATCGCGCTGGAACCTGGCGGCTCACGGTTCATCGCCCTAACGGCCGCGTCGAACTCCGCCCCGATGAGGGGCACGTTCAAGATGAACTCTCCGATGTTGATGATGAGACCTGCCAAGAGGCCCCCGCCGACCACACGAGCCCAATTGATTCCTTCCATAGCTCACCTCCCAGTTTGAACCGGGCGGCAATATAGCATGGCGAGCCCGTCGTTTGAGCCGCTATTCGTAGCGCAGCGCGTTGATCGGATCGAGCGCCGAAGCGCGGCGCGCGGGGAAGACACCGGAGATCAAGCCGATTGCGGTCGCGACGGCAAAGCCGAGCGCTACGCCGCCGGGCGAGATTTCCATCGCCCAGCCCAAGCTGCTTCGTAACGTCCACGACGCGAGGACGCCGAGCACGATGCCGAGAAGGCCTCCGGTGAGTGCGAGCGTCAATGCTTCCGCGAAGAACTGAGCGCCCACGTCGCGCGCGCGCGCGCCGACGGACATGCGTACGCCAATCTCCCGCGTCCGCTCCGTCACGGATAACAGCATGATGTTCGTGATGCCGATCCCTCCGACGACGAGAGAAACTGCGGCAATCGCGGCGAGGAGCGCTTTCATCGTGCGTCCCGCGCGCTCGAGCGTCATCGAGAGCTCTTGAAGCGTGGCGCGCTCGAGATTGGGCAAGTTGCCGACGAGAACACGCGCGACGTTGGGGTGAAGGCCTTTTACGAGGCCTTCGCTCGCTTGGGTCGTGACGGTGAAGTCCTCGGGCGCGGAATCGGGGATCGCGTGCCGCGCGCGCAAAAGCTCGCTGATGGCTTTGGCGATGTCCGAGACTTCTCCCGCCGACTCCGCGGTCACGGTGATCGTGTTCAAGTTCGTGACGTTCAGCAAACGATGGATGGTCGTAAACGGGACGTAAACGGCATCGAACGCGTCGTCTCCCGCCGTGCCCGGGGTCATCCAATTTGTGCTCTCGGTGACCCCCACGATGCGAAACGTTTGGTTCCAGAGCGTCAGCGTTTCGCCGACCGGATCGGCATCCTCGCCGAAGAGCTTGTCGCGCACGACGCTTCCGAGCACGACGACTTGATCGGCGCGCCGGAGCTCAGGCCGCGAAAAGAAGCGCCCATGGGCGATGCCGTGCGCGCGTCGAATCAAAGGGAGTTCTACATCCGTCCCATGGAGGCGCGTGAACCATCGGCGCTCACCGGCATAGGCTTTGATGTTCTCGTGCACCCCCGGTGCGACGTTCGCGACCCCGGGAAGCTCCGCGATCGCGTCGGCATCCGCTTGCGTCAACGTCGCGGCCCCGCCAAGGCCCGCTGCGCTATCGCCGAGTCGATCCGCCGCGGTCGGGTGATCGTGCTTCTCCATCGGATCGTTCTCGGGGTGGGCGTGCGCGGTGGGCGCGAGCCACCCGTCGAGCCAGTGCAAGAACGCATGAGGCGCCAGCACGCCGCCGCCGCCATCTCCTTTCGTCCGATAGTTGCCGGCCTTGACTTGAATGATGTTCAGTCCCGCCGCGCGGATCTGATCGCGGATGGCTTTCTGAGCTCCAGTCCCGATCGCGACCGTGACGAGCACGGCCGCGACGCCGATCGCCATACCGACGAGAGCGAGCGCCGTACGAAGCGGATAGCGGCGGAGCGACTGAAGCGCGATCTCGAATATGTGGGCGTTCAGCATGATTCAGACTCCAGCGAGCGGGGCGGTGGCGGCCTCGATGGGACGATCCTCCGTAACCAGCCCGTCGGAAAGCTCGATGATGCGCGAGGCATATTCCGCAATGACGCGCTCGTGGGTGATGATGACGATCGTGAGTCCCCGCTCCTCGTTGAGCGCACGGAGTGTCGTCATGATGTCGACGCCCGTCTTGGTGTCGAGATTCCCGGTGGGCTCGTCCGCGAGCAGGAGACTCGGGCCGTTCATCAAGGAGCGCGCGATGGCGAGGCGTTGTTGCTGTCCACCGGAGAGCTGGTTCGGATGATGCACCGCTCGGTCCGAGAGCCCCACCGAGTCGAGCGCCGCCAAAGCTCGCTTGCGGCGCTCGGCCCGAGTGAGCCGCTGGGCATTGTAGAGAAGCGGCAGCTCCACATTCTCGACCGCGGGTGTTCTCGGGAGCAGGTTGAAGCTCTGGAACACGAACCCGATCTGCTGGTTCCGGATGCGGGCTTGCTCGTCGGACGAGAGCTCGGAGACGTCTTTTCCTGAGAGAAAGTATTTGCCGTTCGTGGGTCGGTCCAGGCAACCGAGGATATGCATCAGAGTGGACTTGCCAGACCCGGACGCCCCCACGACGGCGACGAGCTCGCCCGCTTCGATCTCGACCGAGACTCCGCGGAGGGCCTCGACCGAGACTTCACCAAGCGAGTACGTTTTCGTCAGCTCTTCCGTGCGGATCAATTCCCGGTGCTCTCCCCGCTCTCCTCGGGCAGCAAACCGGCATAGGCGTAGAGGAATGTCGCGACGGATTTCTCGGCGCCCGCCATGCCGTACACCTCGCCGGCGCCCTCGACCACCCAGAACTCGTTGGCCGCGTGCGCGCCGCCGCCGTGACCCGCGGCGCCACCGACGATCGGCATGCTGAGACCCGTCTCTTGGTCTTTCACGAAGAGATAGGCCGGCCAATACGGACCAAGGATGGAGTTCTCTTGAGGCGGCTCGCCGTAGCTGATCCCGAAGATGTCATAGGTTTTCATCAAAGCCCGCGCGGCGTCGGTGTCGTAGCGCATCTTCGACCACGGCACATCGCCGATGATCGTAAGTTCGACATCTTCATAGCCTTGCGCGTCGAGGTGCTCGCGCACGCGCTTCACCATCTCGAGACCGTCCATGTTGGGCACGTAACGGAAGTTGTGCTTCGAAGTGATTTTGTTGGGAAGGATGGCGCCGGCCCCCGCTGGATACATGTTGCCGCCCCAGATACCGTCGAGGTTGAGCGAGAGGCCGTAGCGAGCCATCTTCATGTACTCGAACGGATCGTCGCTGATGAAACGTGCCACCCCGATATTCTTGGCGGCGACCGCCATGTCGATTTCCTCCGCGGATGCCTTCAGCTTGGCGAGCTCCGCCTCGGTGAGCGGCACCGCGCCGTCGCCGAAGCCCGGAACGAGGATCGTGTTGCCGTTATCGGCGACGAGCGTGCTCAGCATCTTGATGTGTCGCCACGCGGGGCTATCGGTCGAGCGCTTGTTCGCGCCGTGGATGTTCGAGGCAACGGGGCCCCGTCCCCATTTTTCGCCGCTCGTGGTGAGCTCGATATAGACGCAGCCCTCGGAGCCTCCCGAGATTCCACCGCTGCCGCTTCGTCCCTGGCGACCGAAGCGATACATCGAGTCGACGTCTTCGAAAAGCTCGGCATGCTCGCGCACGAACTGACGGAGGCCGATCGACATCCTCTCTTCATCACCCTCGGCGACGAAAACGAGGTTGACGGGGAGTTTGCCGATGACCTCGCGGACCGACATGAACGCGTTCCATTGGACCATTTGCGGGCCTTTGGAGTTCGTGGCGCCGCGGCCGATGATCACTTTCTTGAAGGGCGGGTACTCCACGATGCGCGCCTCGAAAGGCGGGGAGACCCACGCATCGGGCTGCGTGATGGGCATCGTGTCGTACATCCAATAAATGAGAAGTGTCTTGTCGGCGCCTTCGTCGCACTTCGCGTAGACGACGGGATTGCCCGGCTGCCCCCATTCAGTCATTGGGACTTCGTAGACGCGCGACTCCTGGCACCCAAGCTGCTCGAAGAAGCCTTGGACCATTTGCGCGGATTCGGGGATGCCTTCACCGGAGTTCGAGACACTCGGCTGTTGGATCCACCGCTGCAGGTTCCCGACATGCTCATCGACGTTCGCGTCGATGAAGTCGTAGACTTTCTTCAGCTCGTCAGGAACCAGGCTCAAGTCGGGTGAGATTTCTTCGTCTGCATGGGCCCGGATACCGAGGGCCAGTGCTGCAGAGCGAGATTCGCTTGCCGCGGGAGCGTTGCTTTCTGGAGGAGCGCAGCTGAAGAAGAAAACACTAACGCTCAGAACGCTCAGAACTGCCCAATGCCATCTCATTGTGGCCTCCTTGCTTATATGAAGGAAGAATGAGGCTGACACTAGCCTATTCTCGACGGCAACGCTAGTTTGATGGTAGCTTGCCGTCGAGATGACGTGCTTGCTCGTATTGGCTATCGGGCTCTGTGGGTTTTTCGGTTGTTCGACGGGCGGGGCTCCGCTCGAGGCCGTCGCGCAGCGCTATATCGAGCTCGCATGGGCTCTTGATTCGCACGACCCTGGATATGTAGATGCCTATTTCGGTACGAGGCGTCCCGAGCCTGTACCACTAGAGCTCGAAGCGATCGAGGACGATGCGAGCCGACTTCTGGGCGAGCTCGGCGGGATGTCCGCATCGCCGCGCACGCGCTTTTTGATAGGGCAACTCACGGCGCTTCATGCGCGCACGCGCGTGTTGAGAGGCGCGTCGCTCTCCTTCTCCTTCGATGACGAGCTCGAAGCTTTGTACGGCGTCACGCTGCCTCCACTCGGGGAGCCGAAGGTTCAGGCCATACACGTGCGGTTGGACGAGCTCCTGCCTGGAGACGTGACACTTCTCGCCCGCTACACGGCCTACCAAAGGCAAACCATTGTGGCTGTTGACGAGCTCGACGAGCTCGTGACGAAGGCTCTCGAAACGTGCCGGCACCGTACGCTTCAACACGTGGAGCTCCCCGAGGGCGAGCGCGTAGACGTGGAGTACGTGCGCGGTAAACCCTGGGCGGCCTATCACGTCTACCGCGGCGCGTTTTTAAGCGTTGTGCAGATCAACCAGGACGTGGCGTGGACGCCGCGTGACGTGTTGGAGTCGGTGTGTCACGAAAGCTATCCGGGACACCATACGTTGACCGTGCTGGCCGAAACGGAGCTCGTGCGGCGACGGGGCTTGAAGGAGTTCTCTGTTCAGACGCTTCATAGTCCATATGGGTGGCGGCTCGAGGCGCTCGCGAGCCAAGGCGCGGAGCTCGCACTCAACGACGGCGAGCGCAACGAGATCGATCGATTGGGTCGGTGCCTGCGCAGAATCGCCGCGGACGGGGCACGGCGCTATCTCGAAGGACGCTTGGACCGTGTGGGCACCGTACTTTGGCTCGAGAAGCACGCGCTCATGCCCGACGCTTGGGGATTCCTGCGTTTCATCGACCGCTATCGCGGTTACGTAATGGCCTATGCCAAGCGCACATGGAGCGAAGCCGACGATCCATGGAAAAGGTGGGGTGAGCTTGCGAGAGGAGCCGATGAAGTTTCTTAGAGCGGCCGCTTTCGCGATGTTGCTGCTTTGCTCCGGTTGCGCAGAAGAGGCTCCGCCTCCGCCCGTCGATGGCGCACCCCACCTTTTCCAGGGATCGTCGGCCCCGATGGCTCACGGCGACCACAACCCCAAGCACGACGGTACAGTGTGGATGAACGGGGATCTTCACTTCGAGGTCGTGCTGAACGAATCAGGGGAGCACCACGTGTATTTCAGCGACGCCTACCGCGTGGATCTCCCCGCGGCCGTCGCGACGGGTGTTACGATCTCCATCCTGCGGACGGAAGGAGACCCTGAACCGCTCGAGCTCGTCATCGACGAGTTCGGTGAAAGCTGGATTGCGACGGGCCGTGCCGTCGAGGACTCAGATGCTCGCGCCGTCGTTACTTTCGTTCACGAAGGAGAGCCCTACGAGATTGACCTGCCCTTCGTCGCCGAGCCGATGGACCTGAACGCACCCGACCCGCACATGATGCGTTAGGGTCCGCTAGGCGTTATGAATGCATAACTGCAAGCACCCATTCGGCGCTTATTCGTAGCGTAGCGCGTCGATCGGGTCGAGACGGGCCGCCCGCATCGCCGGGTAATAGCCGAAGACGACCCCAACGGCGAAAGCGAGGCCGAAGGCGAGCGCGACCGCTTGGGCCGAGATGTAGGTCGGCCATCCGAGAAACTGCGTTACCGCTCCCGCGGACGCGAAGCCGAGTCCAATCCCGGCCAAGCCTCCCGCGAGGCTCAGAAGAATCGCTTCAAGCAGAAACTGCGATAACACATCCCGCCGGCGCGCGCCCACTGACATGCGCAGGCCGACTTCCATGGTGCGCTCGGTCACGGCGAGGAGCATGATGTTCATGATGCCGATCCCGCCGACGACGAGCGACACGGCAGCGATACCCGCGAGCAGGAGCGTCATCGTTTGGTTCGCGCTCTCGAGGGTATTCGCCATCTCCTCGGAGGTGATCTCGTCGAGACGCGGCATGCTTGCGAGCGCGAACGCCGCGGCTGTCGTGTAGAGTCCCCGGGTCAACGCTTTCGAAGCTTGGCTCTGCACCGTGAAATCGTCAGGGACACCGGCCGCGAGCGTCATCGCGAAATCGCCTGTGGCTTTCGGGAGGTTCTCCGCCGCCTCGGGGTCGTCGAGGCCGTGGCGCTCCCGCAAGAGAGCGCGCACTTCCTCCGCGATCGCTGAGGCGTCACCGGCTTGCTCCGCCGCGATCGCGATGCCGTGCAAGTAGTCGATCCCGAGCGCGCGTTGAAGGAAGGGATACGGCACGAACACGCTGTCTTGATGTGCCGCGGCATCGCTCGTGTCCACGATCCCGATCACTTTGGCGCGTTCGCTGCCAATCGTGCCAATCGTGATCGTCCGCCCCACCGGATCCTCGGTCGTTTCGAAGAGCTCGTCTTTGACGGTGCGGCTCAACACGGCGACGTTGTCCTCGCTGCTCAGGTCGTGGGCTTCCAGAAACCGCCCCGCGATGGACTCGAGCTCGTAGACGCTCGCGAGCTCGGGGCCGCACCCAACGAGGGGCGCGAAATGCTTGCGCTCGTCGGATGTGCCGGATGTTATGGATGCTCGGTCGTCGACCTCGGGTGTGAGGTAGGCCACGCTCGCGAGCTCCGCGAGTGCCGCGGCATCCTCGAGCGTGAGTGTTGTGGCTTTGCCGTAGCCAGAGCGAATATTGACCGCGTCGCCTCCACGCGTGTAGTTGCCCGCGCGGACGAACACGAGATTCGTTCCGGCCGAGCTCATATCGTCGGTGACGCTCTCTCGCGCGCCGCGGCCGAGCG
Organism: Candidatus Marinacidobacterales bacterium; assembly: GCA_965197495.1. Classification (GTDB taxonomy): domain Bacteria; phylum Acidobacteriota; class Vicinamibacteria; order Marinacidobacterales; family SMYC01; genus SMYC01. The sequence goes on along the minus strand of OZ240210.1, from coordinate 7,656,780 downwards.
CGACCATCGTAAGCACTGCCGCGACGCCGATGATGAGCCCGACCATGGCGAGCGCGCTTCGCAACAAGTTGCGACCGAGCGCGACGAGGGATACCCAGAGGCCTACCGACAGTCTCATGCCGCGACCATTCTAATACGATGCTAGCGGCCGTGGTCGATTTCAAGCTATAGTCCGCGCGTTCGCCGGCAAGACACGAGGAGGCTTCGTTGAAACAGTCGTTCTTTATTTGTGCCGCTGCTCTATTATTCTCGAGTGCCGTGACGCGGGAGGCTCGCGCCGATAACGAGCTCACCTTTGTTCTCGGCGCGGGGTTCGGCGGAAACTTCAACTTCCTGACGGATCCCAATCTCGACCTCGCGGCATCGTTCCAGAACAACCCGATTTACGGCATTCGCGTAGGCAAGTACGATTTCCCGATTGGATTCGAGGGGAGCCTGACCTTCAACCCGTCTGGGGTCGTCGGCGGCGCCTTCAATCAGGAACTGGCGGCGAACCTTGTTTACATCGAGGCCAACGTTCTCATCATCGTCTTGCCGGGCCCGATCTCACCATTCGTCACGGGTGGACTCGGCTTGCACTATGTCGATATCAATCTAACGGACCGCCTGTCGTTGGGTAACGCGAAGTTCGGATGGAATTTCGGTGGGGGAATCAAGTTCAACATCAGCCGCCTCGCGCTACGACTCGACGTGCGCGATCACGTGACGACGTTCGGGCTCGACGACTTCGGGCTAGGGGCCATTGGAAACCTCATCGGTCTCACGAACCCCGAGGCGCGCGTGCATAACGTCGAGGGCTCCGTCAGCATCGGCATCCGGTTCTGACGGGGCGGGGGATTTTCACCCTCATTTTGCGTGGTGCTTCCGCCCCCGCTTCACGTCACAGCAATAGCGGGTTGGATGGCTTAGTCTAGCTCCAACGTGCTCGAACGAAATGCCCGGTGCCAAATGTTGAAACGGACGTCGCTCCCCAACCGTGTGGAGCACTCCCGCCGCCCCGCCGGCGGGAGGCCCCGCGCTCCTCATCTTCAGTGTCCGGTGCGCGCCCCAACGTCGTCGGGTTGATGGTGCGGGCTTCGGGCATAGTGGTCAGATAGTAGGTCGACGTCCCCGAAGTCCGCGTCCAGATTGCGCCATACGGTGTGGATGTGGTTGGCGTCGTTCTGGGTATTGTCGTACTCGATGAGAAATGTCGGGCCGTGGATACGGTAGTAATGCGGCTCTCCCGGCTCGTTGCCGCCAGCCCAGGCGAAGTGAATGTTCTCGACGCCCGCCTCGCGAATCCGCTCGAGCGTTGACTGCGCGACTTCCCGGCGCATCCGCTGCGCGTAATGAGACACGAGCGCAAGCAGCGCGTCTCTCTGGGCGGGGTTCATATCCGCGTGGGAAACGCCCGCGGGTGCTCCAAGTTCGACGCGACGGTCCGTGGTTGTGATGATGTCTCTCGGCGCTTCCGCCATGAGGATCACCCTTTTCCGGTTCTCGAAAGATTTCAAGAGCACACGTCCCAAGACCTCTTCACTTTCGAGCACGCGCATCCCTTTGTTGGGGCCGTCCAGAACGTTGGCCGGATTCACGCCCCAAAAGGCTGGCGCCGCCGAGACGATGCGACCGTCGCGTAGAGTGAAGTTGAGCGACAGGTGGTGGCCTTCGAAACGCCAACCCCAAGCTCCTGAGTCCCCGTCCCGAAGATGGTGAAGAAATAGGCGTCGGGATCCCGGATGGGGCGCTTTGAGAGCTCGAACAGGATTTGCTCGAGATACATGATGTCGAGCGCTTGCGACATACCGCGGCGGCTGAGGCCGCTCGCGAGCAGCGAGAGCCCGACTTTTCGCTGGCCCGGCTCCATGTCTTTGTAGGACATGCCGAGACGCGCGCGCGGGATGTAGTGGAAGTTGTAGCGCTCTTCATCGGCAAATGGGAACGTGGCCGTTTTCTGCTGCTCAGCGTCGAGCGAGCCGAGAAGGTGTTTCGCGCCGGTGGCCATCTCGCCCGCGACGTCGTCGGCCTTCTGCGCCCAAACGACCGCGACGGCGAAGAGCCCGAACAGTGCTGTACACAAAAACAGTTGCCTCGTCATGGCTTTTAACCCTCCTTTTCGAGAAGCTCACCGTATAGCTTTCCAAGGCTCGAAGGCAACTGACGCAAGCTACTGCACGTGAAGGGGTTAAACGGCCATAAAAGTGTTTCTGCTATAATCCCAGTCGTCATGGAAACGGGAATTCAAGCGATCAACGAGGCCGTCGAAAAGGAAGCCGTCTTCGTCCAGACCTTGCTGATGGAGCTTCGCAAAGTCATCGTGGGCCAGCAGAACATGCTGGACCGCCTGTTGATCGGCCTTCTCAGCCGGGGCCACGTTCTGCTCGAAGGCGTTCCCGGGCTTGCGAAAACGCTCGCCGTCCAAAGCCTCGCGGATGCGATCCACGCTCGGTTTCAGCGGATCCAGTTCACGCCCGATTTGCTACCGGCAGACCTTGTCGGGACGCTCATCTATAACCAGAAGGAGGGCGTGTTCGTTCCGAAGAAGGGACCGATCTTCACGAACTTCCTGCTCGCGGACGAGATCAATCGAGCGCCCGCGAAAGTGCAGAGCGCGCTTCTAGAGGCGATGCAGGAGCGTCAAATCACGATCGGCGATACGACCTACCCGCTCGAGGAGCCCTTTCTCGTGCTAGCGACACAAAATCCCATCGAGCAGGAGGGGACCTACCCGCTCCCCGAAGCGCAAGTCGACCGCTTCATGCTCAAGCTCAAGCTCGACTATCCCAACCGCAAAGAAGAGCGCGAGATCCTCGACCGCATGTCGAAGGAGGACCAGCCGCGCACGAGGAAAGTCGTCGACGCCACCGACATCCTCAAAGCGCGCAAGGTCGTCGAGAATGTCTACATGGACGAGCGCGTCAAGGAGTACATCATCGAGATCGTCTTTGCGACCCGCAACCCGGACGAGCTCGGGCTCGATTTGGCGCCGCTCATCGAGTTCGGCGCTTCGCCAAGGGCGACGCTTTTTCTCGCGCAAGCGGCTCGGGCCCACGCGTTCATCCGCTCGCGCGGTTACGTGACGCCCGAGGATGTGAAGTCCGTGGGGCCGGACGTTCTGCGCCATCGCCTGATCCTTTCCTACGAAGCCGAAGCGGAGAACGTGAAGCCCGAGGAGATCATTCAGCGCATTTTCGACACGGTAGAGGTTCCATAGGCGTGAGGCCGGTTCGTTTTTCGATTGGCCTCTGTTGCCGGCGGCTACCGGTTGTCGGCTGTTAGCTGTTTCTTATGCTTGCTCGTGAGGTTCTCGAGAAGGTTCGGCATATCGAGATCAAGACTCGGCGCTTGGTTACGGACGCGCTCGCCGGCGAGTATCACAGTATCTTCAAAGGGCGGGGGATGGAGTTCTCCGAGGTGCGCGAGTATCAAATAGGAGATGACATCCGGACCATCGACTGGAACGTCACGTCCCGCACCGGAAATCTTCACGTCAAGAAATTCACGGAAGAGCGGGAGCTCACCGTCTTGCTCATGCTCGACGCCAGTGGCTCCGCCGATTTCGGGACGCGGTCCCGGTTCAAGCGTGAAGTCGCGGCGGAGATTGGCGCCCTGATCGCGTTCAGCGCCATCAAGAACAACGATCGCGTCGGCGCCATCGTGTTCACGGACGATGTCGAGATGTACATCCCGCCCCGCAAAGGCCGCGGCCACGTGCTCCGCGTCATCCGCGATCTACTCTTCTTCGAGCCAAAGGGGAAGGGGACGGGCGTTGCCAAGGCGTGCGAGTACTTGAATCGCATCGCGCGCAAACGTGCGGTGGTTTTCGTGCTCTCGGATTTTATCGACTCGAAGTTCGAGAAGCCGCTCCGCATCGCCGCCCAAAAACACGACGTGGTGTCGATATTCATCTCCGATCCGGGAGAGAGCAAAATTCCAGGCGTCGGCCTCGTCGAGCTCGAAGACGCCGAGACAGGACGAACGCTCTTGATCGATACGTCCGATCGCAAAGCCATGAAAGTCTATCGGGCCAGTTTCGAGGCGCGCCGCCGGAAACAACAGGACGAGCTCAAGAGCATGGGGATCGATCGCATCGACGTCCAGACCGATGTGCCCTATGACCGTCCGCTCATGCGCTTTTTCGAGATGCGCGCGAGGCGACTTAGACACTGAGATGGTGACACGAGTGATGCGCGCGGCTTGTTGGTTTGCCGTCGTTATCGGGGCCTCCGCCTGCGCTATCGGGGCCTCGGCGTGCGCGCGCGAGGAGGCGCCTGAGTTCCCCGAAGGTCCCATCGAGTGGTCCGTGTCAGCCACGACCGATGTTTCGGAAGTGGAGGTTGGAGACGACGTGACCCTCACGCTCACCGTCACGCACCCACCGGAAGGCCATTTCGTACCGCCGCCGGAGACGCAGCTCGAACCGTTTTCGGTGATCGAGCACTGGCGGGAGGAAGTGTCCCCGGTCGAGACCCGACTGCACTACCGTATCGCTGCCTATCAGCTTCCAGCGAATCTCGAAGTGGGCGTTCTGGAGCTGAGCTACCGAGGCGACGATGGCGAGATAGGGATCCTCGAGACCGATCCCATCCCCATCCGCGTCTTGACATCCTTGACACTGGACGTTACCGACATCCACGACATCAAGCGTCAGGCGGTACTTACGGTCCCGAGAAATTGGAGCCTCCTGTGGTGGCTTCTGGCGGCGCTCCTTCTGGCAGCCATCGCGTACATTATTTATAGAAAGTTTCGGAAAGAGCCCGACCCCGAGGGTGCTCCGGTCTGGACCCCGCCTCCGCCGCGTCCGGATGTCGAAGCGGAAGCCGCGCTCGCACGCCTCGCGCAGAGAAAACTCATAGAGAATCACAGGCTCGAGCTCTTTTTCACGGAACTGACCGACATTATGAAGCGTTACGCTGGCAGACGCTTCGACGTGCCTTATTTAGAGCGGACGACCGACGAGATCCTTCGAGACCTCCGGGACCAGCCGGTCAAAGGCCTCCGCGACATCCTCGAGGCGGCGGATCTCGTGAAGTTCGCGAAAACGATGCCCGAGCAGGACGAGGCGCGGAGCTCGTTTGCCCTCGCGCGCACGCTCGTCCGGACGACGAAGCCGGCGCCGCCCCGCTCGCCTTCTTCACCTTCATCAACAAACGAGCCCATGGAGGCGCCCGCATGACGCGGCTAGCTTACCCATGGCTCGCACTCTTGCTCGCGATCGTGCCGCTTCTCATCTATCTGCGCGTACGCTTGGGTGCACGCACCCCCGCGCTCCGCTATTCGGATGTTTCGGGTCTCGCGCGGCTGCCACACTCGCTCGCAGCCCGCGTCTTCTGGATACCTTTCGCGCTCAGGATGCTCGCATTGGCGCTCTTGATCCTAGCGCTCGCCCGGCCTCAGAAAGGCGCCGCGGGCGAAGAGATCCACGCCGAGGGCGTCGACATCATGCTCGTCATCGATGTCTCGAGCAGCATGCTCGCGGAAGACTTCAAACCCAACAACCGTCTTTCGGTGGGCAAGGACGTCGTCGCCGATTTCATCAAGCGGCGTGACAACGATCGCCTCGGGATGACGATTTTTGCGCGTCACGCGATGACGAAAACGCCGCTCACCCTCGACCACGACATCCTCCTGGCGCAGCTCGAGGACGTTCAGATCGGCACTGTTGCGGACGGCACCGCCATCGGGAACGCGATCGCCTCCGCGGTCAACCGGTTGAAAGAATCCGATGCCGAGTCCCGCATCATGATCCTTCTTACCGATGGCGAGAACACCGCGGGCGAAGTCGATCCGATTACGGCGGCCCAGCTCGCCAAGACGTTCGGCATCCGCGTCTACGCGGTGGGCGTCGGCAGGGGCGGCGAGGTTCCTTACCCGTTCCGCGATCCTCTCTACGGCACCGTCTACCGCAACGTCGAGATCCCGATCGATGAGGAAACGCTCACGGAGATCGCCACGATCACGAGCGCGCAGTTTTTCCGGGCGCGCGATGCGGAATCTCTGGAGGCGGTCTATGACGAAATCGACGCGCTCGAGCGGACAGAGATCGAGCAAATCCAATATGTGCTCTATTCGGAGCTCGCGCCCTACTTCATGATGCTCGCGCTCGGCTTTCTGCTCGCCGAAGCGCTCTTGTCGCGTACTCGGCTCGCGAGGTATCCCTGATGCAGTTTGCTACCCCCGACGCGTTCTACTTGTGGCTGCTTCTGCCGGCGCTCGCGTGGTTTCTCGTCTGGAGCAGAAAGAGGCGCCGTAAGGCGATCGAAAAGCTCGGCGAGCTGGCGCTTCTCGACCGGCTCTCGCTCCGTGTGAGCGCGACGCGCGATCGCGTGAAGCCGGCTCTCGTAGGCGCGGCGGTATTTTTCCTCGTGCTTGCTCTCGCGCGTCCCCAATGGGGTCAGGGCGAGCAAGAAGTCTTCGCGCGCGGCGTGGACGTGTTTCTCGTTCTCGATACGTCGTTCAGCATGGACGCGACCGACGTGGCTCCGTCGCGGATGGAGCGCGCGCGCTATATCGCGTCGCAGCTCATGGATCGGCTGCAAGGAAACCGCCTCGGCCTCGTCGTCTTCTCGGGGACGTCCTTTGTCCAATGTCCTTTGACGCTCGACTACGGCGCCGCGCGCATCTTTCTCGACATCGTAGCGACAGGAATTGTCCCCGAGCCCGGGACGAACATCGTACAAGCGATCGAGGCCGCGAAGCGCGGCTTCGTCTCTCGCAACGCCACTCATCGCGTGATCGTCCTGCTAACGGACGGGGAGCAGCAAAGCGGGGACGTGTTGGCCGTGGCCGAAGAGGCGCGCCAAGATGGGATCGTGATCCATGCCGTCGGTGTCGGAACGCCGGGCGGCGAGCCGATCCCCGTGCGGAACGAGCGCGGGGAGGTTTCGGACTACGTGCGTGACGCGGAGGGGCAGCCGGTGTTGAGCCGTCTCGATGAGAAGACACTTTCTGAGCTCGCGCTCGTGACCGGCGGCGAGTACTTTCGCGTATCGGAGAAGGACGAAGAGATCGAAGGCATCGCATCGCTCGTGATGGGTATGGAAGGTGCGGACTTGGAGTCGCAGCTCTTCACGCGCTACCGGGAGCGCTACTATTGGCCGCTCGCTCTAGCGCTCGCCTTCTTGCTTGCGGATACGCTGGTAGCGAGGGCACAACGGGAGGTTGTATGAGACTTTGGAGCTTGACGGTGTTGGTCGTGGCCCAGCTTCTCGGACCCGTCGAAGAGGGCAGCAACAAAGAAGGTAACGAGGCCTATGTGGCCGGCGAGCTGGACGAGGCGCTCACGAGCTATACCCAAGCGCAGGTCGAGCACCCGGACGCGTGCGAGCTCCACTACAACATCGGAAACGTGCAGTTTCGCAAAGAAGATCTCGACAAAGCGCTCGAGCAGTACAAGATGGCGCTCGACGCGGAGCCTGAACTGAAGCGGCGCGCGCACTTCAACGTTGGCAACATCCATTACACGCGCGAAGAATGGGAAGACGCCGTCGAGTCCTATAGCGACGCGCTACGTGTCGACCCCGATGATATTGACGCGCGGCAGAATCTCGAGCTCGCGTTGAATAAGCTTTCCGAGCAGCAACAGCAGCAGGAAGGCGGTGGCGGCGACTCGGACAAGAACAAAGAAGAGGAAGACCGGTCGCACGACAAGAACCAGGAGGAGGCCGGGAGCTCGGAAGAGCAAACCGAGCAAGAACGATCTCCGCAGCCTTCTCCGCAGGAGCAGGACGCCGGCGAGCAAAATGCCGAGCCGCGGCCTATGGAGATGAGCCAGGAGGAAGCAGAGCAAATTCTTCAGGCGCTCGCTCAGATGGAGCTGCAGCAACAAATGGAGCAGCAGCAAAAACAGAAGGCGAAGGCGCGGGGGAAAGGGCGGTACTGGTAGGTCAGGATTCAGCATTCAGGGCTCTTATGAGGCGTTTTCTTTTGGTTGGCTTGGTCGTTCTCTCGGCGGGGTTGGCTTTTGGGCAGCGGGTGACGGTAGAGGCTACGGTCAACGCTCGGCGGATTGGCATCGAGGATGTATTGGAGCTCACCGTTTCGGTGAACGGTGGTAACGGGACGCCGCGGTTTCCGAGCATCGACGGGTTTCGGGTCAGCGGGCCTTCGACGTCCAGCCGGTTCTCGATTGTCAACGGTCGGACGTCCTCGACGAGCTCGTTCACTTATCAACTGGTGCCGCAGTCGGAGGGGACCTTTACTATCCCGGCCATTCCTGTCGACGTGGACGGGCGGACGTACGAGACCGCGCCCATCCGAGTCGAGGTGGTAGCGGGATCGGTCATGCCGCGCCGTCCTCGAAGCCGCGGTTTCGACCCGTTCGGCTCGCGGCAAAGACGGCGCGAGCCCGAGATTACGGCAGAGGACGTTTTCGTCCGGGCTGACGTGTCCAAGCGCTCGGTCTATCAGGGCGAGGGCGTGGTCATCACCTATCGTGTGTACAGCAAGTACATGCCGCACGGCCCAGAAGTCGATGACGACCCTCCCTTGACCGGATTCTGGGTCGAGGAGGTCAATCTCGGGAACCCGAGCATCGAGCGCCAGGTCGTGAACGGACAGGAATACCTGACCTTCCCGATGAAACAACGTGTCGTATTCCCCGCGAGAACGGGGGAGCTCACGATCCCGCTATTGACGTTGTCGATGGCCTTTCGGATCACCTCCTCCGACCCGTTCGACGCGTTTTTTGCGAGAGCCTCGCGGCCGATCGTGTTGCGCTCCAGCGCGGTGACGCTCGATGTGAAACCGCTCCCGCCTCAAGGGCGCGGCCGCGATTTCACCGGTGCGGTGGGGGCGTACGAGCTCGACGCGGTGTTGAGCCAGGAAGATGTCGAAGCGGGGAACCCGGTGACGCTGACACTCGCGCTCCGGGGCCACGGCAATCTGCGTTCGCTCGAGCTTCCCGAGCTTCCGGATACGCCCGGCTTTCGCACTTTCGATCCAAAAATAGACGAGCGGCTGCGCGCAACGGGCGCAGGCTTCGGTGGAGAGAAGACGTGGGAATATGTGCTCGTGCCCGAGTCTTCTGGCACGAAAGAAATCGGGCCGTGGAATTTTCAATATTTCGACCCGAGCGCCGGCAAATATGTCGATGCCTCCGCGGGGCCGGTGCTGCTGCGCGTGTCCGGCGCCGCCGCCTCGGCGACGGCGAACGGGTTGTCGCCGGCCGTGACAGCCCGCGGCGAAGTCAAATTGCTGCGCGAAGACATTCGCTATCTCAAAGACGCGCCCGCCACCCTGGGGCTTTTGACCACGCCGTTTTACGGAAGCTTTCTCTTCTATGCGAGCCTGGCTTTTCCCGTGTTTTGGAACGTTGGCTTCATGCTCTACCTCAAAAGGAAAGAGCGAGAGAAAACGCACTCGACGCTCTTCCGCAGCCGGCGCGCGCACGGGATGGCCCGAAGACGGTTGAAGAGTGCTTCGAAGCTCGTGTCGAAAGGCTCGAAGGATTTCTACGAAGAAATCGCAGCGGCTCTCTATCGCTATATCGGTGACAAGAAATCGGTGAGTCCTTCGGGGCTCACGACAGAGAGCATCGACCAGCATCTCGAAGCGAGCGGGGTCGATGATGGTCTCCGAACCGGGTTTGCTACCGTGCTTGCGGCCTGCGAAGAAGCACGCTTCACGCCGGGCGAGCGGACGAGCGAGGAGATAACGGCGATCCTCAGGCGTGCCGAAAAGCTCATCGTTTCCTTGGACCGGCAGATCTAAGATGTTCTGGCTTTCTGCCCTTTTGCTTCAAGTCGCGATCGAATCCCCGCAAGAGGCTTTTGCGCGCGCAGAGGCGCACTACCAGGAGCAGCGCTTCGACGACGCCATCGCGGCCTACGAAGCGATGCGCGCCCAGTCGATCGAAGACGGCGTTCTCTACTACAACCTCGGCAACGCCTATTTCAAGGCGGGAAAAATTGGCCGCGCAGTTCTGAACTACGAGCGCGCGCTCGAGCTCATGCCCGACGACGAAGAGACGAGAACGAACTTGACCTTTGCCAATGAGCTGATTGCGGCCGGCGTCGAGCCCGCACCTCTACCGCTCGTGATCCGCTGGCTCGTCCAGCTCTACCAGCGCGTGCGTCCCGATACTCTCGCACGGGTGTTGAGTCTTTCTTTCGTGTTAACAGGCGCGCTGTTGACGATCTTTCTCTACGACGCATGGCCGAGCTGGCGCACCGCGGCCACCTCCGCACTCGTCCTGTGTGGTCTGACGGCGCTCTTGTCGGGAGTGATGCTCGCGACAAAACTGAACCAAGCAGCGAATCGCGTCGAAGCCATCGTGCTCACGGAGAACGCCTATATGCGCAGTGGTCCGGGCGAAGGCAGTCCGCGCCTCGCGGAAGTTCACGAAGGTCTCAAAGTTCGCGTGATAGGGGAGCGTGAAGGCTGGTTCCAGGTCACGCTCGCGAACGGCCTCGCCGGCTGGATCCGCCGCAGCGAGATGGAAAAGATCTAGGCTGAAGTTCCTTGGTCGAATGAACCCACTGACAGTGTGAATCCCCAATGATTACGCGTCTTTAGGGACGCCGAGAGGCTAATTTTGGGATGCAATATGTAGGCATGTCTAAAGCCTTTTATGATTTGATACACATTGATACATAGGCTATTATGGTGGGCATGCATACCCACATCATCCCCAATCGCAACTCTACCCCCGCGGTCCTGCTGCGTGAGTCCTATCGGGTGGGCGGAAACGTCCGCAAGCGCACGCTCGCTAACTTGTCCAAATTGCCCATGGACGCAGTCGACGCCATCCGACGCATTCTCAAAGGGGAAAAGCTCGTCTCGGTTGAAGTCGCCTTCAAAATCGTCGAGAACGGCTCCCGGCACCATGGCCACGTCGACGCGGTGCTCAGCGCCATGAGACAGCTCGGTTTCGAAAAGCTCGTTGGTTCTCGACACTCACCAGAGCGGGATTTGGTCGTGGCCATGGTAGTCGCCCGGATCCTCGAACCGCAGTCGAAGCTGGCGACTAGCCAGTGGTGGCACACAACCACACTGCCCGAAATCCTGGGGGTGAGCGATGCCCGCGAAGACGATCTCTATGCCGCCATGGACTGGGTTCTCAAACGCCAGGAGGTCATCGAAAAAAAACTCGCGGCGCGCCATCTCCAAAACGACGGCCTGGCGCTCTATGACCTAACCTCAAGCTACTTCGAGGGTGTGAGTTGTCCGATCGCCCGCCTCGGATACGACCGTGACGGCAAGAAAGGCAAGCTGCAGATCAACTACGGTCTGCTGACCAACGAACACGGCATCCCCGTGTCGGTATCGGTCTTTGAGGGCAACACGGGCGATCCCAAAACGCTGTTGCCTCAGGTAGAAAAGGTGCAAGAGCGCTTCGGCATCGAGCAGTTTGTGATGGTGGGCGACCGCGGAATGATCACCCAGACCCAGATCGACGAGTTGCGGGAGATGGACGGTGTCGACTGGATTACCGCTCTGCGTCCCGAACCGATTCGCAAGCTCATCAACGATGGGGTGCTCCAGATGGGGCTATTCGACGAGCGGAATCTGTTTGAGGTGACGCACCCGGATTTCCCCAACGAGAGGCTGGTCGCTTGCCGCAATCCGGAGCTGGCCGAGAGGCGGCGTCACAAGCGCCGTGCTCTGCTCGAAGCGACCTGCAAGGAGCTGGAGAAAGTTTGTCGGATGGTCGAGCGGCGCCGTTTGCAGGGCAAGGAGGACATCCGTGCTGCAGTGAAAAAGCTCCTCAACAAGTACAAGGTCGGCAGGTACTACAGGCTCGACATCCGTGACGACGGTTTCGACTTCGAGCTAGACGAGACAACGATGGATGCCGACGCCTCGCGCCTCGCCAACGGCAACTCTGAGCTCGCCAACAAACGGCTCCAGCGGTGGAAGCGACACATGGGGACGATCGCTAAGCAGTTCGGAGGGATTCGCCAACGGATCGGGCGGGGTCAGCTGCATGGTAAAGATAAAATCGGTGTGCGGGTAGGCAGAGTTCTCAACAAGTACAAAGTCGGCAAGCACTTCAAGCTGGACATTCGCGACGACAGCTTTAGCTTCGAAATCGACGACACAAAGGTCACTGCGGAAGCTGCCTTTGACGGCATCTACGTGATCCGCACCAGTCTTGCTGAGCAGCGGATGAAAACCGACGACACAGTGCGCAGCTACAAGTTGCTGACCCAGGTCGAGAGGGCGTTTCGTTCCTTCAAGAGCATGGACCTAAAGGTGCGGCCGATTCGTCACCGGCGCGAAAACCGAGTCCGGGCGCACGTCTTCTTGTGCATGCTGGCCTACTACGTCCTGTGGCACATGATGGAGGCTTGGCGGCCGCTGCTATTCTCTGACGAGGACCAGCAGGCGAAGGCCAGGCGTGACCCGGTTGCTCCGGCGAAGCGCTCCGAGGCCGCCCTGCGCAAGATACAAACCAAGAAGCTTGACGATGGGAGTCGAGCTTCCAGCTTCCGCACGCTGCTGCGCCTTCTCAGCAACATCGTCCGAAACAAATGTCGGCGACCGGAAGCCGGACCCGACGAGCCCACCTTCGATGTCACGACAACTCCGGACTCGAAACAGCAGAGAGCCTACGACCTGCTCAAAGGTATCACCGTGTAGACAGAAGCCAGCACCATTGATTCCAACTATCTCATTGGATCAACACCGGATCTTGGCTTTTTCAGCCAGGAACTTCAGTCTAGGAGATAAGAGATGGCGAAAAGACCAAGTGACCAGAGCATCGCGCGCATGGAAAAGCTCGTCGACAACTACACCAAGAAATCGGGCACCACCACGCATCCCGACAAGACGATCACCGAGGCGGTGGTGCTCGGTCTCGCCCTGCATGTCGACGAGCTGGGAAGGCCGCTATGCCCGTGCCGTTTCTACCCCGACAAGCAAGAAGAGATCAAGCATCGGACATGGCTCTGCCCGTGCGACGACATGTAGATCTATAAATACTGTCATTGTCTGCTCTTCGTGAACGAAGCTGGACAACCGATCACGGAATATCTTCCCGAAGAGCACGAAGGTCGCGGCATCTACGGCTCCGTGGACGACCGGACTCCGGACAAAGGGCGTGCGCTGCGCAACAAAGCCGCCGAGCGCGAGAAAGAGCGTCGCGAGCGTCCGTCCTAGAAACGGTTGGCCTCCTGGATATCGATCGTCGTGTCGACGACGAGGTCTTTTCTCAAGCTGTGGAACACGCTGCAATATTTTTTGAACGATAGGTCAACGGCCCGTTGCGCCTTGTCCCGCGGCACGTCGCCCTGGATCGCGAAGTGCATCCGGACGCGGTGGAAGTAGCGTGGCGGCTCTTCTGCACGTTCGCCTTCGATGGATATGCGCAAGCCGGTGAACCCGGTGCGCATTTTTTCGAGGATCATGACGACGTCGATGCCCATACAAGCGCTGAGCGAGGACAGAAGGCTGTCCATGGGCGAGAAGCCGTCTTGCCTGTTGCCATCGAGCGTCGTTTCGAGGCCGTTGTCGCTCTTGGCTTCGAACCGCTGACCCGAGACCCATTCGAGCTCGATGCGTCGGTCGGTTTTTGTCATATCGTCAGGGCGCTCCCAACACGAGGCATGCGTTCGTGCCGCCGAATCCAAAAGAGTTCGAGAGAGCCAGGCGGATGTTGGCTTCCATGGGCTCGAGAACGGGCTGATAGTCTTCGAGCTCGGGGTCGAGAGGTGTGGCGTTCACCGATGGGGCGATCCACCCACCGCGGATCATCGCCATGGTGAAAATGGCTTCGATAGCGCCTGCGGCGCTGACAGGGTGCCCGGTATAGCCTTTGGTGGACGAGTAATAAGGTTTCCGCCCTGCGAAGACGCGGCGCATGGCGCGTACTTCAGATAGATCGCCGAGGGGCGTGGACGTGCCGTGCGTGTTGACGTAGTCGATGTCCGTGGCGTCGACCTCGGCATGGGTAAGTGCCTGCGCCATGGCGGCCTCAGCGCCGTCCGGAGACGGCGCCACCATCTCACCCGTGCCGTCGGAGCTCATCCCGTAGCCTTTCAGCACACCGAGGATCGGCGCGCCCCGTTTTTCCGCCACCTCCCGCGCCTCGAGCACGACCATGCCGGCGCCTTCCGAGAAGATGAACCCGGCGCGATCCTTCGCGTAGGGACGGGAGGCGCGCTCGGGCTCATCGTTGCTTTGCCCGTTATAGGCTCGCATCGAATCGAACCCCGCATAGAAATGCGGGTCCGCGACCTCGACGCCGCCCGCGAGCGCTGCGTCCACGATGCCGGTCTCGATGAAGCCAGACGCGAGAAGGATGTTGTAAGCACCTCCGGAGCAGGCCGCGCTCGCCGAAAACGACGGACCCTTTGTGCGAAGAGCACTCGCGAGGTTCGCCGATACCGTCGAGGCCATGAGCTTCGGGATGACGGTGGCGGACACGCGTCGCATCCCCGATTTCTCGAGCTTTTCCGCAATCTCGCGGTGGGTTGCGACATCCCCCGCGCCGCTTCCGGCGACGACCGCGAGCCTTTCGGTCTCGACGCCCGACTCCGCGAGGGCGGCGCGCGCGGCTTTGAGAGCTAAGCGTGCGGTGCGACCCATGAAGCGCCCCTGCTGCTTGCTGAGCCCGAGCGACGCCGAATCGAGATCGCCGGGATAAAGGCCGATGATTTGGCACCGGCCGCCATATTGCACGGCAGGCTCGTAGACCGGGAACGGAGTGTTGTTGCCAGAGCGAAGATCCGCCGTAATACGCTCGAGATCATCGCCAAAGCGGCAGCATACCCCCGCTCCGGTGACGACGACCTCTCTTTGATGTCTTGTCATATCCTAGATAGTTTATCGTACGAGCCTCGAAGGAGTTTCAACATGAACCTTGACGCCCTAGCGCTGATGCTTCTTGCCGTCCTGCAAACCAACCGACGAGCGAGTATCGCGAACGCCGAGAGCGGCTCTTGGCACGCCACGCCGATAGGATCGTTCTTCTCCACGCGCGCTCCACCGCCGCCGGGCTCGGCGCCCACGGTTTCAAACAGGATGCCTCTTTCTTCTATCTCACCGGGCTTCAGCGTGGGCGAGGATGCGTATTATCTGGAGGATATGATTCTGATTACCGCGACGGAGCACGAGGTCTTGAGCGCGGGGCTTCCTTATACGGCGGAAGAGATTGCGCGCCAGCCGCGAAGCGGTTTCGACAAACCGGGTAGACCGAAGGGCCTTGCGACCCCCGGTCCCCCTCAGAACCGTACTTGAAAGGTTTCCGTCATACGGCTCAAGCATTCCAAAAAGACGCCCTTCTGGGGCGCCGCGGTTGTTGCACCTCGATTATATGGTCATGGCCTGATATTCTCTTGCCGAAAGAGCAGGAAAAAGACGCGAGACTCGGTCGTGCCGACGGCGCCAGAAGTAGCCGCCATATTCGGGCATGTACGGGTTCGCCTCCGCCTTGACCTTGATGTGTCGGCGAATGCCTATAGAACTGAGACGTTACACCATGTATCGGCGCTTGCCACTCTTCGTCTTTGCTGTCGTCGAGAACACCCACTTGTGTCCCGGAGTGGACCAGTATTTCCTGACTAGCCACTTCTTGGACTTCTTGGGATGGCGACGACGTAGCATTCGCCAAAGTTGTTCATAGACATACGTGTCGACACACGAAAAGGCTTCCGATGCCACTACGTGTCGGTGGTAGTTGCCCCATCCCCGAAGCATCTGGTTCAGCTTCTTGATGAGAGCAGGCATCGGCGCGCTGACGTATTCACGGATCGTATCTCCTAGCTTCTGCTTGAGGGCGAGGACTCCCTCAGTCGACGGGATGATGTGCAGCACATTCCCATGCTTGCGGAAGGTTTGCCCCAGGAACGTAAATCCGTTTCTTATATGCGTGATCGCGGTCTTCTCTGCTGATAGAGTGCGACCACGCTCAGTAAGGAACTTTTCGACCACGGGCCGGACGTTTTCTTCCGACAGGCGTTTGGATTTGCCCGTCACAATAAAGTCGTCGGCATAGCGGACGAAGTTGACGCGAGAGCGACGAGGAACTGCGTTGCGGACGGCCCGCTCCAGTCCATCTAGCGTCATGTTCGCGAGCGTGGGAGATATGATCCCACCCTGCGGTGTTCCTTTTCGCGAAGGGTACAGTATGCCGTTTTCAACGTACCCTGCTCTGAGCCACTTGCGAAGAACTTCACGGTCCACTGGGATGTTGTTCAACATCCATCCCTGACTGATGTTGTCATAGCAGCCCGCAATATCCGCTTCCAGTACCCATGGTGCCGAGTTCGGCTTTGACAAGGCGTTGAAAGCAGCAGCCACCGCGTCGGCACAACCTCAGCTTTCACGAAACCCATATGAGTTTCCGTCGGCCGTGGTTTCCGCCACCGGTGCTAGCGCCAGTTTGTACAACGCCTGCATCGCTCGGTCGTGCATGCAGGGTATGGATAGGGGGCGTTTCTTGCCGTTCTTCTTCCGGATATAGATCCGTCTCAGCGGCTGAGGTTTGTAGCCACGTCGGCGCAGGCTCGTTGAAGCCCGCCATTTGGCTCGAGCGCCTTGCCACAAGACACCGTCTACGCCGGGGGTTTTCTTCCCCTTGTTCGAGGTCACTCGTTTCACAGCCAGGAGCTTGGCGTAGAACGAGCGCGTGAGCAGGCGTTGCAAGGTCTGAACCTTGTTCCACCGGCCCTCCTTCACAGCCTTTGCGATACGCAACTGCAGTCTTCTAACTTCGCCCCGGGCCTTGGCCCAATCGACCTTCAACCATTCCACGGCATCGTCTCTGGGCGCACCAGCCGAAGCCGTCTTTTGCTTTCCCATCTACGAAGATTCTCCAATTTCTCTCGCAACGGAACACCTGTCGGACGTGGGCACGCACTTCACCGGGGCAGGATGCCTCCGATTTTCGCGTTGAGCCATTTTCCATGCTCTATCCGTCTCATTACAAAACGGCTTTTGCTTTTTCCGACCTCTCATTTTCGCTCCTCCATCGGCCTGCCTTACGGTCGGCTTGCCATGCGTTGCACATGGCGGAGTAACGACTTTTCCACGTTCCACGTAATCGCTTTTTTTTCGACAACTTAGGTGGAACCCCTACGCCGGTGGCTCTTCGATCTCGTGCAGGCAGTTAAAAAGCCTGCAGCCTGGCCACGCATGCGAACACAAGGAAGCATGCCTCTGACCTGTTAGCTCCCGTAGGTCCGTACTTCACTGACGGCGCTGCAGTTCTTCGATTAGTCTCACCATATTGTCAAACCCTAGCCCTTAACCGGATGGAGCTTCCGGGGGGGTTCTCCTGTCGCCAGGTACGGACCCGATTCGGTACATTGTCCGCGAGGCTTCGAACCGGTTGCACATCGCACAACCCGCACGCTCGCGTAGGGTGATGGTCAGAGGGGATACACCACGTGTTTACTTCTTTCTCCTTTCTCAACACATTCGATTACGCGACCTCGTGTCGCAATTCAACGTTGAGTTGAGCGGCGGCGCGTCTGAGTCGTTCACCGAAGCCGACGCCGCTCATCCCTAACACTGCAGTTGCCGAAGTCCCCGAGCGCCGTCCGCTCCAACTCGTTGTTAGACCGCTCAGGTTCCGCAAGGAGTAGCCTGACTTGAAATTGCTAGCTCGCACTGTCTCCGGGTTCCGGAACAGCGGAACAGCTCAGATCTGTTGCCAGAAGTCCCAAGGAATCGAGATCATCCCAGTCCTCGACGACCTTGCCGTTGTCAAAGTGGCTGACCAAGATGCCGTTGAACGACAGCCTACGACTGAGTGAGTCTTTCTCGCACCCATTCCTGGATTAAGGCTGCTTCTTCGATGCCTCTAGTAGATGCGATCCGTCGTACGGCTTCGGACTCACGCTCATCAAGATGGATCGTTACCTGGTATCCACGACGCGCGAAGACCGATTCCGTGACTTCCTCAAGCTCTTCCTCAAAATCGGTGATATCATGCACATCCCAGAAACGGGCGAGCTCTTCAACTGAGTCTGTCTTCGGTATCCTCTGGCTTTTCATTTCTTCTTCCATTGCTTGAATCGTCGCTCCTCCTTGGCCGTCATCTGGCGAGCGGTTACCGGATAGCCTTTCCCACCCGGGAATTCAATCATCAGGCAAAACAGGTATCGTCCATCCTCAGTCTGTCCCAGCACGTAGTAAACGGGATTCTCACCTCTTGACTTCGCCCGTAACACCAAGGGATCGTCAAAACAAACCTCTTCGACCTCCTCCGGCTCCACACCATGTCTCGCGACGTGTTCGACTCGATCCGGCGGCCAGATGAGTTCCCGGACCCCCACCTATCTATTGTAGTCTGGATCGAGCACTGAGGCTCGTCGGGCTAAAAACGGCCTGCCGCTCAGCCTCGAGCGGCGATGCAGAGCCTGTCGCCTCGCAATAACCGCCGGCGCCGCTCGTCGGCCTGCGACGGCGTGTTAGGCCGCGACCCGCGCGCTTGTTACTGGCGCTCCTCCATCCAACGTAGAAGCTCCGCATCGAAGAGAGCAGCTTCCTCGTAATGGGGCCAATGACCGCTAAGCTCGAATACCCTGACGGTCAGGTCACGGAATTTCGGTCTGATGGGATCCCATGTAGACGGCGGTGCCACGCGGAAGTCGTAGTGTCCCTGCGCAAGGAAAACAGGTTGATCGAAGGTATCCAGCCCTTGCGTGATGTCAATATCACGGAATCCCTGTGCTCGCGAGTAGTCGTCGTTCACCTCGACCCCTTCCCACAGCGCCGACGCATCGAAGCGCAGGTCGTACCAGGCCAGTGGGCTGTCCCGGATGTAGCTCCTGATGAACCGCTGCCCAGGTCGAATCTGAGCCAGTTGCTCGTCCGGGAGACGCCGCAGGTTCTCCTCCATGGCTGCTTTGCGTTCCGGAGACGCGAACTCCTGCCAGTAGTCCATCGCTTGATCGCTGGCCGCATTGAAGACTGGGGGACCAATCATGACGACATGCGACACGTTCTCGGGATACCTCTTGGCGTATTCGAGTGCCATGATCGAGTGGATGGAGTGGCCAATGACGGCGATGCGACCCAGCCCGAGGTCTAACCGGGCTTGCTCGATGTCCTCGAGCTGCTTGTCCGGTGCGAACGCGGTGGCATCCATTGGGCCGGGTGACGGGGCATAACCTCGGTGGTCCAAGAACACCAGACGTAGGTGCTTGCGAAGATTCTCTGAGAAGGCGCGAGGAAGGTAGATCGCGCTCCCGATGATGCCTTCGATACGATACCGAAGCCGAAACTGTCCAGCAGCGATGGTCCCCGTTTCGGATTCGGCTGGTGCACCCAATGCAACTTGATCAGCGATCGCACTGTTGTCTGGCTGCGGCGAGCAGGCCGCAACCGTGCCGAGCAGTAACAGTATCGAGACCCGAAGTTCTCGCTTGGCATGTCTCATATCTCGCCTCCAACGTATGGGCTCCGAGTACTGAGCGGCCTAACGTAACGCTCAGCGGCGAGCGGCGTTCGTAAGAGACACACCTCGGGGGTTGAAACGAGCGAGGTTATTTTTGAAAGCACGGCGTTCGCCGTCATGAGGAGTCAAAGCTCCAGGATTCACGTACGAAGAAAAACCCGACACGGAGAAAGATGCCGAGCCGGCCTTGCTTGCACTTTGGGCAGATGTCGAAATCGTTTACTGCTTCGCCGGTGGAGTCCGGTTGATGTTCCGGAAGTTCGGTTCAGCTCCGAACTACCGGAGGTTTTGCGCGAGTATCTGAGCCAGCGTCGTCAAGAGGTCCACAGAAATGGATGGGACCTTTCCTGGCTGTTCCCGTCCGTCACGAACACGCCGAGGGACCAAGCCCACGTCAGCAAGGCCCTCAGAAAAATTGCCTAGCTGCCGCACTTCTGGCTCTACGACCTACGACATGCGCTCGCGAGTTTGCTTCTGGCGCGGTGGCTCCCATCACCGACATCGCCGCCCAGCTCGGTCACGCGAAACCGACGACGACCCTGACCAACTAGTTGCACTATATGCGCACGGAATCCAAGTCACTTCGGAACTGTTGGACTCATCCGACACGTTCGCTCAACGGATGTCACCAAAGTTGTCACTAAGACCGGATCTGGCGAGAGTGAGCCAGCGCAAGTGCCTGAAAGGATTGGCTCCCCGGGTTGGACTCGAACCAACAGCCTACGGATTAACAGTCCGTCGCTCCACCATCGAGCTACCGGGGAACGAGAGCCCGTGATTGCAGCACGGCTCGGTGTTGTCTTGGTCCATTCCTGCTTTAGGCCTTGGTCCTCAACTACACATCTCGTTCCGCAGCGCGTCAGAATCGGGAACCTCGGCTGTCGGCGGCGACGGGTCCAAAATCGGGTGGCGCCTTGCGATGCTTCGTTGCGACTTCATAGGCCGAAGCTGCGCGCAGGAGTATCGGCTCGTCGCCGGGTCCGGCCCAGAACGAAATTCCTACAGGTAGCGGAGATTCGAGCCGTGTCTCCTCGCTGTTCGTGACACGGTCATAGGCGTCCTTGTCGTCGTTGAGAACGTACTTAGGCTCGTAGACCACTCGATTGAAGCCGGCCGGCACCGTGAGCTCGGGAACGCCTAGGTTCGCACTCGTAGGAAACCGGCCCCGCGGGCGGTCGTTGACCGACGGCTCGCCCGCATATCCGATGCGCGTCGGGGGGATCGTTATCGACGGATTGACGAACAGGTCAATGTCGTTCCGGTGCATGACGTTGAGCACGACGAGCCGCATGACGTCACGCATCTTGACCCGTCGCGTGATGCCCTCCGAGGCGATGTTTTGTTTGTACTCCCAATTGCGCATCGCGACGGTGCGAGACTCCGAGTAGTACTTCGAATTGGCGTTCAAGGTCGACCAGTTGTTCACCGTGGAATCCGCGCGGCGCATCAAGTACTGCAACAGGTGGAAGCTGAAGCTCGCCGTTGCTGGCGAGTTGTTGATACTGCGGAGATTCAAGTCTTTCGACAGCGCAGCCTTGCCTTCGGCGGCTTTGACGAGATAGTCGCGAGTCGTCACGTCGTAGCCAGGTACGGCGAATTTGTACTCGCCGTCCTCGTCTCGTTCCTGAATGTATTCTGGCATATGTACCGGCAGAATCTCGGCGATCGCGTGCTGAAAGTTGTACGCCATGTTCGGGATCGCGGGATCGTCCGGGTATTCCGGATCGAAAGATTCGACGATCTCCGCGCCGAGCTCATCGCGCAGCACGCGAACGATCTCCTCGTTCACGAGGTCGCTCATCGCGGCATCGTTGTCGGTGTGCTTGACCATATACTCTCGGACGACACCGATGCGGATACCCACCAGCGGTTTGCGCCCCATGGCCTCCGCATCAACCTTAACGACGAAACTCGTGTAGGGCTCGGGAGATACCAGGGCGCGTGGTAGGGCGCTGTAGATATCTCGCGGATCATAGTAGCCACGTTCCGGGTGCTCGAGCGCATCGAGAACCATTGCCGCATCTTTGACCGTGCGGCAGTTGATGCCTGCCCGGTCGAGGTAGGGTTCCACGCCGATCGATCCGCCGTAAGGCATCAGCCCTTTGGTCGTGACGAATCCGACGACGCCGTTCCGCCATGCCGGCTGCCGGCACGATCCGCCGGTCTCCTCGCAAATAGAACAGCTGACCAGATTGGCGCCGACCGACACGGCGGAGCCGGAGCTCGAGCCGCCGGTTTCGCGCGCCGTGTCGTAGACATTGCACGATGTGCCGGCCCAGCTGCTGCGGGCGCCCGCGCCGAACGTCCGCGTACCGGCTTTGGCGCCCCCGGGGTTCCCGCCACCCGCGTTGTATTCGGAGAGGTTGGCCTTGGCGTAGATAGTGGCGCCCTTGGCGCGCAACGCGGCGACGACCGTCGCGTCCTCGGGTGCTGCGTCCATCGCGTAACTCGCATCGGCGCCACCGGTCGAGCGCATGTCCGCGGTGTCGAAGACGTCTTTGAAGGAAAGTACGGCGCAATAGACCGGCATCGTCCCGAAATCGGGATTCCTGCCGTACTGTGCGTCGAGCTCGGCAGCTCGTTCGAGCGCGTCGGGCTGTTGCCGAAACGCTTCGCATGCGGCGGGACAGCGTGCCGGAAGACCGCCATCCGACGGGTGCCTATCGCACTCGGCCCGGCAGGTCACCGACCGCTCGCCGCGAAGATTGAGCGTACTCAGCGCATTGAGCTGGCCCGCGTCCCTCATACCGACCACCATGCCGTATTGCTGTTGGACGTTCGGGTCCGACTGCGTTGCTTCCATGCGGCCAAACTCGATCGGCAAACCGTCATAATCGTCGTAATCGGGCAGAATCTCACTCACGGCAACGGAGGTCGACGGGAACACGAGCGCGGAGCCGGCTCGAACGGTTCCCTTCCCTGGAGTCATCGGCCCGCCGTCTTCGGTGACGAGCTGAGTGCAGATTCCGTTATACGCTCTCGCGCGATCGACGTAGGCCTGTACGACCTGCACACATGTCGTTTCGCCTTGGCGAATCGCCTCGTGAATGTCATCGATGGTTGCTTCCTCGATCTGAAAACGGCTCTGTGCGAAAACCGAGGTCGAACCGATAAGAACAACGAAACCGAACACTCGCCTGAGCTGCACCATCACCGAAGCCTATCAGCGGGGTCGGTATCGCTGCCAACGCCTCCTCTTGGGCGGGCCCTCAGGGTTGGCTCACTCCCATTAGTGCGTTTGGGAGCCATGTGGCTAGTTGGGGGAAGATGCAGAGCAGCACGATGCCTAGCACCATGCACAGCATGAAGGGGAGTGCTCCTTTTAGCACTTGAGGCAGTCCGATGTCCGGTACGATGCTGTTGATCACGTAGAGGTTCAAGCCTACCGGCGGCGTGATAAGGCCGATCTCCATGTTCACGGTGAGGACCACCGCGAACCAGTAGGGGTCGAAGCCCGCCTCGGTGATGATGGGGAGCAGAATCGGTGCCGCCATGAGAATGACAGCCACCGGAGGAAGAAAGAAGCCGGAGACGAGCAAGAAGATGTTGATGAAGAACATCAACACCCAGCGGCCCGCATCCAGGGACGCGATGAGCTCGGCGAGCGATTGGGTCACGTACAAGCTCGAGAGCATGAAGCTGAAGAGCCCGGATGCGGCGATGATGAACAAGATCATCACGGACTCGCGCGTCGAGTCTTTCATTATCTTCCAGAGCGCAGACGGCTGCCACACCCGATAGATCAGCATCACGAGCAAGATCACGAGGAAGGCGCCCACCCCGGCGGTCTCGGACGGCGTAGCGACGCCTCCATAGAGCACGTAGACGACGGCGACGATGATGGTGAGAAAAGGCAAGACTTTGGGGAGCGCCTGGAATCTTTCTTTCCAGGAGTAGCTCACGTTGCGCTCCCGGACCGCAGCACTAGAAAAGCGCCAGGTCGCGAAGAGCGCCCACATCATGAAGAGCGTCGTCAGCATCAGGCCGGGGACGACCCCGGCGAGAAATAGCCGGCCGATGGACGTCTCGGTCGCAATTCCGTAGACGATCATGGTGATGCTCGGTGGGATGAGAATGCCCAGGGTCCCGCCCGCGGCGATGGCGCCCGCGGCGAGGCTGTCGCTAAAGCCACGCTCGCGCATTGCAGGGATGCCCATCTTGCCGATAGCGGCGCAGGTCGCGGGCGAGGAGCCTGAAAGCGCCGAAAAGAGGGCACAGCCTCCGAGGTTCGAGATGACGAGCCCGCCTGGAATCTTGTGGAGCCAGCGATCGAGTGCGTCGTACAGGTCGGCGCCGGCTTGCGAGGCGGCGATGGCCGCGCCCATCACGATGAACATCGGAATGGCGAGAAGCGTGAAATCGTCGAGCTTGCCGAAGAACAGCTCCGCCATGAGCGTCAAGCTCGACGGCCCTTCGAAGATGAGAAGAAAGGAAATGGCCACGACGCCGAGTCCTACCGCGACGGGAACGCCTGACAAAAGAACGACGACGGTGACGATGCCGATGAGCACACCCGTGACGAGTGGGCTCATGACGTTTCGGCCTCGCCTCGAAGCATCGTGGCCAGGTCGGCGACATATTGAAGCAGCATGAGGCCAAAGCCGAGGGGGAGTGCTGCGTACGGGATGAAGAGCGGCACCGCCCAAACGGTCTCGGAGAGCCAACGACCGGCCCAGGCTTCGTGCCAAAGGTCGACACCCGACCACAGGAGCACGCCGCAAAAGAAAATGCCCGCGAGCGAGACTACAAACGCGAGCCGCTTCTTGCCATCGGCGGAAAGATAGTGAGGCAGCAGGTCGACGCTTACGTGGCCTCCTATCTTCAAGACGTAGGGACTTCCAATCAACGTGGCGCCGACGAGGAGATAGGTCACGAGCTCGGTCTGCCAAACGGTCGGAGAGCGCAAGACATAGCGCGTGAACACGAGGTGGCAGACCACCAGCACCGAAATCCCGATCATGGCAGCGGCGAGGATGCCAGCGAGCTCAGAAGCTTTCCGAACGCCGGCGATGAAGCGTGAGAGATTCAACAAGCGGCTCTCATTCGACCGCGAGCGCTTGATCGAGAAGCGCCTGGCCGCCCTCGACTTCTTCCGCGAAGAGTTTGTGCGACGTTTCTCGCGCGAGCGCGTACCAGGCTTCGAGGCCTTCTTTGCTCAAATGGGCCACTTCGACGCCCGCTCGGCGAAACGCTTCTTCGGCTTTGCGGTCGAGCTCTTTCGCCTGCTCCATGAAAAAGATCTCCGCCTTTTTCGACGCGCGCATGAGAGTGGCCTGTTGGTCTTCGGTCAAGGCGTCGAAGCTCTGCTTGGCCATCAAGATCGGCTCGTACATGAACCAAAGCGCTGTATCTCCTGGCGCAGTGAAGCATTGCACTTGCTCGTAGAGACGAAAGGAAACGAAGCTGATGCTGCTCGTAATCGTCGCGTCTAAGACGCCGGTCTGCATCGCCGTGTAGATCTCAGAGCTCGGCATCGACGTGATCGAGCCGCCCGCGCCGAGAAGCATCTGCTCGAACGCCTTACCCGCGCCGCGGATCGTCTGCCCTTGTACGTTGTCGGGCTCGCGAATGCAGCCGTTCTTCGACGCAAAGCCGCCCGCGAGCCAAGCATCGGCGAGAACGATGATCCCCTGTTCTTCGATGCGCCGCCGGATCTCGTCCATGTAAGGCGAGGCGTTGACACGTTGGGCGTGCTCGTGGCTCCTCACGAGCCCCGGCATGAGCGTCACGTTGAACTCGGCGTGCCGGCCCGCGGCATAAGCGAGCGGAAAGACGGAAATGTCGAGACGGCCGCGGGTCATCGCCGCCCACTGCGCGGTAGCTTCAAAAAGCGATTGGCCCGGATAGATCCGCATCTCGATCCCCACGTTCTCCGCCTCGAGCTCGGTACGGATGATCTCGAGAAGCTCCCCGCGTACGTCGCCGTCGGGCCATTGGTGAGACGCTCGAAGGATCTGAGTGTCGTTGCAGGCGCCGAGCGCTGTCGCCACAAAGAGCAACGCTATCCAAGCCATGAATTGTTTCGAATGAATACGCATTGGCTCGTCGTTCTAGCAGATCACGCGGCACCCGGTCAATGCAGAGAGCCGGCGCTACACCGCCCGAGTCGGACTTGAGTGCCCATGACGATCCGTACGGCGTGAGAGGTGAGACGAGCTCGCACTTCCATATCGGAATGCTCGGGTTATACCCTCTGCTGAGGGGCTTCCACAAAGAGATGTTCGTTCATGCGGTCGATGACGATACGACGCTCTCCATGGTGGAGATGCGCGACGCTGATGAGATCTTCGCGCTCGTGGAGGCGTCGCGCATGTATCTGCGCGAGTGGCTTCCTTGGGTCGACGCGGCGTCCTCCGTGGAGGATTCGAAAGCGTTTGCCCGCGCTTCGCACAAGCAGTATGCGGACGGCGACGGCTTTCAATGTTGCATCCGATACCGGGGAAAGATCGCGGGGATCATCGGCTTCTCCCGGGTCGACTGGCTCAATAAGCGCGTCGAGATCGGCTATTGGCTCGACGAAGAGCTCCAAGGACGCGGGATCATGACAGCCTGTTGCCGTGTGCTCGTCGAGTTCGCGTTCACGGAATACGCGCTCCATCGTGTCGAGATTCGCGTCGCCTCCGAGAACCAGAAGAGCCGCGCTATCCCGGAGAGGTTGGGTTTCACCTGTGAGGGCACATTGCGCGAGGCCGAGTGGCTGAACGATCACTTTGTCGACATCGCCGTGTCCTCGATGCTTCGCCGCGACTGGAAGCGACAGCGATGACGCGCGCTTTCCTGACGGCTTCGTGGCGGCATCTCGTGATGCTGAGCTACGAGGTTGACACGGAGGTGCTCGGAGTGCTTTTGCCTCAGGGGACCGAGTTCGACGCGTGGCGAGGTAAGGCGTTCGTCTCGATGGTCGGCTTCCGTTTCCTGAAGACGCGGGTGCGCGGGATCCCCATCCCGTTCCATCGCGATTTCGACGAGGTCAACCTGCGCTTCTACGTGAAACGCGACCATCCGGAGGGCGTCCGTCGCGGGGTAGTCTTCGTTAAAGAAATCGTCCCGCGGGCAGCTATCGCTTGGGTGGCGCGCCACGTCTACAACGAGAACTATGTCGCGCTCCCGATGCGGCATCGGGTCGCACCGCCCGAGGTGGTCTACGAGTGGCACCACCGCGAGGAGTGGTCGCGGATGGCGGTGCGCCTCGAAGGAGAGCCGCAGCTTCCGCATGAAGACTCGGAGGAAGCGTTCATCACGGAGCACTATTGGGGCTATGCCGCAAAGAGCGATGCGAGTACGCTCGAATATCGTGTAGAGCATCCGAAGTGGAACGTGTGGCGCGTCTCCGAGTGCGAGCTTTCCGGAGACCTCGAACCGCTCTATGGCGCCGAGCTCTCGCGTTTTTTGGCAGGCCGCCCGAGCTCGGCCTTCGTGGCGGACGGATCGGCGATCGTTGTAAGGGAAGGAAGGAAAGTAACGCGATGACGATGCTAGCGGATCGATTCCGGCGTTGGTTCGAATATGAGAGAGACTCCCACGGGAAGGTCTTAGCGTCGCTCGAGGCGCTTTCGGAAGACCAGCCCGATGCGGAAAGCGACGAGCGGTTCCAGAAATGTGTCGACTTGCTCGCGCACATCGCGGCCGCGCGTGAGCTTTGGATCTTTCGCTTCGGTGTCTCCGAGACAGGGCCGAGCACCGCTGACGAGCTCTTCCCAAAAGGGCACGACTTATCGGAAGCCCGGGCCGCCCTCGATGCCATGCAGACGAAGTGGGAGGCTTACCTAGTACCCGTCCTGAAGCCTGCAAGGGATTGAGAAAAAGGAGAAATCGCAAATTTAGGGCTAGTCTTCTGAGGGGGTGTCGATTAGGATCGTGTCGTTGAAAACATCCGATTCTAAATGACTTAACTCCAAAGGAGACCAGCCCTAAATGCGAAAAACGATCAACCCACAGCCAAATCTACGTGAGCCCTGGCTGGAGCTGGAGCACGCACGCGAGCTCGAAACGATCTCGTCGCTACCCGATGCCGCGAGCGACACCGTGCGCGTCGGCGTCATCGGCTCGGGGGCTCGGGCTCAGGGTTTGATGCACGCTTCGAGGGGGCTCCCTGGTGTCGAGCTCGTTGCGGTTTGTGACGCGTATAAGGGACGTGCGGAGCACGCGAAAGCGATCGCAGGCGGTGAAGCGCGCATCCATGTCGACTATCGCGAGATACTCGACGCCAATGATGTCGATGCGGTTTTTATAGGCTCACCCGACCACTGGCACCGACAGATGTCGCTCGATGCCCTCTCGGCAGGCAAAGACGTCTACATCGAAAAGCCCATGACCTACGCGGTCGACGAAGGCCTTGAGATCATCGCCGCTGCGGACAAGAGCGACCGCATCTACCAAGTCGGAAGCCAGGGCATGAGCTCCGCAACCCAGCTCAAAGCGAAAGAGCTCGTGAAGAGCGGTGCGCTCGGGCAAGTCACGATGATCCGTGCCTCCTACAATCGGAACACCGCGGGCGGCGCGTGGATCTATCCCATACCGCCGGACGCGTCGCCGGATACAGTGGACTGGAAAAAATTCCTCGGGCCTGCTACGAACCACCCTTACAGCCTGGAGCGCTTTTTCCGCTGGCGCTGCTACTGGGACTACTCCGGCGGCATTTCCATGGATTTGTTCGTGCACCTCGTGACGACGATCCACTTCATCATGGATGCCAAGATGCCGAAGACGGTGATGGCGTCGGGCGAGCTCTACCGCTGGAAGAGCTCGCGAGACGTCCCCGACACGGTGAACGCGATCATGACCTATCCAGAAGGATTCACCGTGAACTTGAGCTCGACGTTCAACAACCAGTCGAGCAGCGAGTCTGGCTTCGAGATCCTCGGGACCAAAGGTGCTATCGCCTTTCGCGGCGGATCGCTCGTCTTTACGCCGGAGAGTCTGGCGGAGAACAATCGCTGGGTGGTTGAATCCTGGAAGGAAGACTTGGCGCGGGCTTATTACGACGACCCGGACGTGCAGGCAAAGGAAACGCCGGCAACATGGGACCCGCAAATGCGACCGAGTGTGCGGAGCTGGGAAGAGTGGGGGAAGAACGCGACCGAAGTCCACCTCGCACATTTCTTCGACTCGGTGCGCTCGCGTAAAGCGCCCGTCGAGGATGCGCTCATGGGACATCGCGCGGCCTCTTGCGCCCATATCATCAACGAATCCATCAAGCGCGAAGCGCCGGTACATTGGAATTTCGAGAAAGAGCGGCTGAAGACCTAGCCTCGAGATCGATTTGAAGCGCGTCCTTGTTCGCTTCAGGCGCATCTGTCTCGCCTTGCCCGAGGCGGAGGAGACGACGAGCTTCGGACATCCGACGTTCCGCGTGGGCAAAAAGACCTTCGCGGTGCTCGACGAGTACAAAGGCGAGCACGCGATCTGCTTCAAAGCAACGCTCGCCGAACAAGCGCTCCTGACGCTCGACCCGCAGTTCTACGTGGCACAGTATATCGGCAAGCACGGCTGGACGTCGTTGCGCCTCGATGGGACGCCGCTCGAGTGGCGTGAAGTCGAAGAGCTCGTTCACGAGAGCTATCGTCTCGTCATGCCGAAGCGGCTTCAGCGCGTGCTCGACGTCGAGCCCGAGCGCACGCGTCGCAAATGAAGCGTCGTTTGCGTATGATGGTGGCGAGGACGCAAAACACATGCTTCGCTCCGCTCGCATTCGGTCGTGGCTGATAGGGCTCGGGCTTTCGGCTCTCGTCCTCAGCGGTGTCGCGCTCGGCCAGGGCCGTGGATGGTGGAACCGCGTACCGCCACGATTCGCCCAGCCGAACGCTCCATCGAACGACCTCTTCACGTTTTGTCGCATCCTCTATGAGAGCGTCCGCGCCGAGCCGTCCGGCTATGGCTGGAACACCGACTACCCCTATTCCGATATCAACTTCATGACCCGTTTCTCTCAGCTGACGAGCGGGCGCATCCGGCGCGACGGGGACGGATCGCCGGAACATGTCGTCGTGACGCTCTTCGACGACACGATCTTCGAATATCCGTTCGCGTTCATGTCCGACGTCGGCACGATCGGCTTCTCTCCGAGCGAGGTCGAACGTCTGCGCGACTATCTATTGCGCGGCGGTGTGCTCTATGTCGACGATTTCTGGGGCGAGGCGGCGTGGGAGCACTGGAAGCGTGAGATCCAAAAAGTGCTTCCCCCAAACGACTATCCCATCGTCGACGTGCCGCTCGACCACATCGTCTTCCGTACCTTCTATACGATCCGCAAAATCCCGCAAATTCCCTCGATTCATTATTGGCGCCGCTCCGGCAGGAGAGGCACATCCGAGAGAGGCTTCGAGACCGCCGAGCCTCACTTCCGCGGTATCTTCGATGACCACGGCCGTATCATGGTGCTCATGACCCACAACACCGACATCGCAGACGGCTGGGAGCGCGAAGCGGAAGAGGACGAGTATTTCTATCGCTTTTCGCTGAAGGCGTACCCGGTCGGCATCAACATCGTGCTCTACGCGATGACACACTGACTCTCTCTAGCATGAGCTGCGGTTCTAGGAAACAAGCTGCGGCTGTGGGAGTCTGAGTTGCGTTTCTAGCGCATGGGCGGCGACCTCTGTGCGAACACGCGGCAAAGATATCAAGCCGTGCGTAGAGGGCATTGGTGTATAACATAACAGTCCTGATCTGGCAGGCAAGATGTACCCTCGGGCTCAGATCCGCTGGCTCTAAAATGACAGTCTCCAAAGGAGTGGTGATATGACGACACACGTGGCCGTTGGGATAACTCCTATCAATTCATTCAAGAGGGCGAGGGCGGCACTCCCCTCTGTGCCAACATCGCTGAGACACTTCGCCCCTTGAAATTAGTGTAGAGGGCGGAGGAGGATCAATGCATGAGTATGTTGATTGAGAGAGAGACCTCGGCGGGATCGGAGGGAGCCCGTAGGGCGACTGGATATCCCGCCGGCCGCGATGCGGGGGGGGTCCCGGATCCCGAAGTGAGCGAGCAAGCGAAGCGTCGACGCTTTACCGCGGAGTACAAGCTGCGGATAGTGCGTGAGGCCGATGCCTGCAAGGGTGACGGTGACGTTGCTGCTCTTCTGCGTCGAGAGGGCCTGTACTCGTCGCATTTATCGAGTTGGCGCCGCCAACGTGACGAGGTCGCCAAAGCGGGGTTGGCGTCGAGAAAGCGAGGCCGGAAGGCAAAGGCCGAGGATCTACGGGTCAAGGAGCTCGAGCGCGAGAACGCCCGGCTCCAACGTCGCCTGGCTCGGGTTTGTGGCAGCTCACACACTGACCCGCAGCCGTGGGCGCGGGGGTGAAGAACATGTTGGCGCGACCCCGGGCGCGCCGCGCGGTCCTCGGTGCCACATCCGCTCGGGATATTCCTCGGGCGGTCTCGGCTCCGGAAGCCGGTCGAACACGTCGTCTCGCGATGCGAGGGTGTTCTGGTCGGGCGCCGGGATCCAGCCACCATAAAAGGAATAGGATTTCGCAGGGTCTTTGGGATCGAGCTTGCCGAAGAAGGTGAAGAAACACGTCTTGCCCGTATTGCGGTTCCTCAAGATGAGGCCTAGGTCGTCGAACTCGAAGATCGCTCGCCACGAGCGCACGCGCTCCGCGGCGGAAGCGTTCCGCGTGACGGTGCTCTCATATGCGTGGATGCGCTCTTCTTTCGAGCGGGCGCTCGTATAAAGTTTCTGTCGGCAGTTCAGCACCGCCTCGACATCGGGTTGAATCTCGATTCGCTGGATGAGATCGTAGGTCCAGCACTCGCCGTCGAGCCATTGCGCGCGATCGTAGCCGCCCTGGCCGGACTCGAGAGCCGGGAAATCTTTGTCGAGAACTTGTTGTCCGTTGATCGTGACGGGAATTTCGACGCCGTCGAGGCAGTTCATGTCGAGGAGCGGCGCTTCGATACCGAGCTCGCGTTTGCAATGCTCGGCATAGGCGACGACGTCGTAATCCGGCTCGCCGAGACGCGCTGACTCGTGACGTGGATTCTCGCCGCGAACGAGATCGGAGCGGGTTCCGGCGAGGCATCCGGCGAGAAGGATGAGGAGAGCGACGTAGACTAGCCTCTTGACAACCATCCAGGAGCGGACTCCAAAATACCGAGTCAATGGTAATGCACGGCGAAAACAGGAGCCACCCGGAAGCTCTTAGATTGATTAGACTGAAGTTCCTGGCTGAAAAAGCCAAGATCCGGTGTTGATCCAATGAGATAGTTGGAATCAATGGTGCTGGCTTCTGTCTACACGGTGATACCTTTGAGCAGGTCGTAGGCTCTCTGCTGTTTCGAGTCCGGAGTTGTCGTGACATCGAAGGTGGGCTCGATGCCGTCAAGGGCAGCTTCCGCAGTGACCTTTGTGTCGTCGATTTCGAAGCTAAAGCTGTCGTCGCGAATGTCCAGCTTGAAGTGCTTGCCGACTTTGTACTTGTTGAGAACTCTGCCTACCCGCACACCGATTTTATCTTTACCATGCAGCTGACCCCGCCCGATCCGTTGGCGAATCCCTCCGAACTGCTTAGCGATCGTCCCCATGTGTCGCTTCCACCGCTGGAGCCGTTTGTTGGCGAGCTCAGAGTTGCCGTTGGCGAGGCGCGAGGCGTCGGCATCCATCGTTGTCTCGTCTAGCTCGAAGTCGAAACCGTCGTCACGGATGTCGAGCCTGTAGTACCTGCCGACCTTGTACTTGTTGAGGAGCTTTTCCACTGCAGCACGGATGTCCTCCTTGCCCTGCAAACGGCGCCGCTCGACCATCCGACAAACTTTCTCCAGCTCCTTGCAGGTCGCTTCGAGCAGAGCACGGCGCTTGTGACGCCGCCTCTCGGCCAGCTCCGGATTGCGGCAAGCGACCAGCCTCTCGTTGGGGAAATCCGGGTGCGTCACCTCAAACAGATTCCGCTCGTCGAATAGCCCCATCTGGAGCACCCCATCGTTGATGAGCTTGCGAATCGGTTCGGGACGCAGAGCGGTAATCCAGTCGACACCGTCCATCTCCCGCAACTCGTCGATCTGGGTCTGGGTGATCATTCCGCGGTCGCCCACCATCACAAACTGCTCGATGCCGAAGCGCTCTTGCACCTTTTCTACCTGAGGCAACAGCGTTTTGGGATCGCCCGTGTTGCCCTCAAAGACCGATACCGACACGGGGATGCCGCGTTCGTTGGTCAGCAGACCGTAGTTGATCTGCAGCTTGCCTTTCTTGCCGTCACGGTCGTATCCGAGGCGGGCGATCGGACAACTCACACCCTCGAAGTAGCTTGAGGTTAGGTCATAGAGCGCCAGGCCGTCGTTTTGGAGATGGCGCGCCGCGAGTTTTTTTTCGATGACCTCCTGGCGTTTGAGAACCCAGTCCATGGCGGCATAGAGATCGTCTTCGCGGGCATCGCTCACCCCCAGGATTTCGGGCAGTGTGGTTGTGTGCCACCACTGGCTAGTCGCCAGCTTCGACTGCGGTTCGAGGATCCGGGCGACTACCATGGCCACGACCAAATCCCGCTCTGGTGAGTGTCGAGAACCAACGAGCTTTTCGAAACCGAGCTGTCTCATGGCGCTGAGCACCGCGTCGACGTGGCCATGGTGCCGGGAGCCGTTCTCGACGATTTTGAAGGCGACTTCAACCGAGACGAGCTTTTCCCCTTTGAGAATGCGTCGGATGGCGTCGACTGCGTCCATAGATACCTCCCATGTTGCGGTTATGGGGCGGGTTGCCGTGGTCGTCTTGAACTTGGACCTCGTGCCGTCCGCGCAAGTAGATCCCGCTATTGCTTCCGGCGGGCACGTTGACCTCGATGTGGAGCTTGAAGTTCCCGAACTTGTCGGTCGTCATGAGGGCGTCGCCCGATTCTTCGTTCACGAGAACGCCGACTTCCGCTCGCCATTCACTCGGACGGTCGCCGTGCTGGGGCACCCAACCGGTCAGGTCCTTTCCGTTGAAAAGCTCGACCGGATCGCCCCACGTTGGATTCTTGGGCGCGGGGAGCTCAGGCGCGCGGACGGCCGTCCACGCGAAGCTTGTCTCGTCGCGGGTTCCCGTACCGTTCCACCTATTGGCGTTGAAAGTGCCCTCGTAGATCGTCTTGGCGACTTCCAAGGTCAGCGAGTTACCGGATGCCTCGACGGCGTCGAAGGAGAGCGCATGTCCGCCGCGAGGTTGAAGACGTCCTGCCAGAGCGCCTCCGTCTTCCACGAGCTCGAACCAGAGCGGGTAGCTGTCCTCTCCTTGCACGGTGACATCCCAGCGGCCGAGCATTCCCGAATCGAAGCCCTCCGTGGCGATCTCGTTTCCCGTCTCGGACGCACAAGCCATGAGACCGGCGAACAACAAGGCCCAAAGATATCTAGTCATGTAACTCCTCCGTCAAAGCGTCCCAGAAACGACGCGGGATGGTGTGGGCCATCATCTCGAAATTCTCGCGCACCTCGGACGCGGTGCGCGCGCCCGCAACGACACAGGCGATGGCGGGGTGTCGCAGCGGGAACTGAAGCGCGGCCGCTTTCAACGGTACGTCGTACTCGGCGCAAAGCGTTTCGAGCTTCTTTTTCGCTGCGACGATCTCGGGCGGCGCCGTCTCGTAGTTGTAGTGCCCGCCGCCGGCGAGGATGCCGCTATTGTACGGACCGCCGAGAATGATCGAGATTCCGCGATTCTCGCATTCCGGCAGAAGCTTCGCATCCGCACTCTGGTCGAGAAGCGTGTAACGGCCGGCGAGCAAGAAGCAGTCGAAGTCCGCCTCGCGCGCGAAGTCGTAGAGCATCTCCCACTGGTTCATACCCGCTCCGA
Organism: Candidatus Marinacidobacterales bacterium; assembly: GCA_965197495.1. GTDB lineage: Bacteria > Acidobacteriota > Vicinamibacteria > Marinacidobacterales > SMYC01 > SMYC01. Next base: position 7,622,679 of record OZ240210.1, on the reverse strand, counting down.
TGGCGCTCACGATGCCTTCCTCCCTCATACGGGCGAGGGCGGGGAAGGCTTCGCCAAGCGCTTGCGCGTAGTGATCGTCCGGATCGTGGATGAGCGCGATGTCGATTCGGTCGAGGCCGAGCCGCTCGAGGCTCGATTCGAACGAGCGCCGGATGCCGTCCGCGCTGAAATCGAATTCTGGGTTCAAGGGCAACACACCCCTATATTGGTGGTCCTGAATGCCGCCGGCATCCGGCCGCACGAGCACGCGTCCGACTTTGGTCGAGAGGGTGTAGTCGTCCCGCGGGTAGTGGCGCAAGACGCTCCCGAGCCGAGTTTCGCCCATACCGTGCCCGTAGAACGGTGCCGTGTCGAAGTAGCGCAGCCCCGCGTCGTAGGCTGCGAGGACAGTGTCTTGCGCGGCGGTGTCACCGACGCTCGTGAACAGACCGCCGAGTGGCGCGCCGCCGAAACCCAACCGGCTGACGAGCAGGTTCGTGTGCCCGATCTCTGCGGTCTCGAGTGGGTTCACGGCGAGAACGCGGCGGTGATTTGCTCGAGCGAGACGTTGAGCGTCGTTTGCGCGATCGCGTCGAGCTCGTGTACCGGCCCCTGGAAGTGGAACGTTTGATGCACGTGGGTGAGGCTCTCGCCCGGTGCGAGTTCCGCGGCAGCGGACGAGGTCTCGAGCTCGTAGAACGGCCCGAGCGGCTTCGCGCCCGGTTCGGGCGGACCATCGTTGTAGCTGTTCACGACGTCACCCGCAAAGGGCTCGTCTTGAATCTCCCACATGCTGTTGACGTAATCCGTCGCGGCTTCGAGGAGCGAGTAATGTACGAGTGTGAGAACGCCGTTTTCGGCATCGTAGCTCCCGACGATGGGGATCGCGCGACGGCGGGATACGCCGATCTTGCTCCGGTACTCGCCATCGCCACGAAAGAACATCACGCCGGGCTCTTGCCGGAGCCGGTCGCCGGGCACTTTGCCGAAATAAGCGTCGTTGACGATGGGACCATGGGTCGCGTCCGCGCCCTCGACGAAAGGGATGACGATCGTGGTCGAAGACGACGGGTTGAACATGCCGAGAATCCAAATGGAAACGAGCCCAGTCTCTTTGCTCCATGCTTGGTCGCCGCTGTTCGTAATCGTGTTCTCTGACTCGAAAGCGACGTATTTCGTTTGGTCGCCGAGCTCGATATCGAGGCGCCGGTCGGCTTCGTCGAGCAAGCGAACCGTACGATTGGCGGTGAGCGCCAGCATCGTTCCAGAATAGTTCACGAGCTCGATGGTTTTTTGGAAGCGCGCATGCGTCGGACCTTCCTCGGTCAAGTCCCACGCGCCCCAGTCGATCGGCTCGGGCGTTTGCCAATGCTCGAGGTCGAAGGCGTCGCCTCCCTTGAAGAAGATCGAGAACTGGCCGCCTTCCGGGCCGAGCCAGAAGCGGTCTTCGCCGCCGAACACGTTGATATGGGGGACCCGCTCAGCGGCGGCGATGTGCTCGCGGTTGAGCCAGCCGAAGCTAAGGCCTCCGAGGCCTCCCGACGTGCTCGTCATGACGCGTCCCTGATACGCGGCGACGACGGCGACTTGCGCGTCATCGGAAGCGAGAAGGATCACGTTGCTATGTTGTCGCAGAAACTCGAGATCGTCTCCGAAAGTGAGCATGGGCGCCGCCTCGTCGAGGTCTTTGGGTGGACCCGCACATTGGGCCAGAATTAGAGCCGAAGTTAGTAGAGGCCAGTGTCGCACGGAGGGATTCTAGCATTATGGGAAATGCTCGTCCCGCTATCGAACGGGTTAGTAAGTGCCCTCTCGACGGCGCGACGTCACCGAACATCATAGGCACCGGCTCTGAGGACTACTACCTCGGCGCGTGGTGCTACGGGGGGTGCGGGATCAATCCGTTCGGCGGCACGCGGCCCCCGTTCGCCTACGATGAGTACGGCAACCCGATGAATGGCGGCGACGATCGCGGCGCGATCGCATCCCGCGCCAGTCCGACGTGGGTGGCCCGACGACGGGACCGCCGTAGCGCGTAACTAGGGAGTGGCGATGTCTTTCAATCGCTCCGCCAGCGCATCCCGGAATTCTTAGCTCGAGATCACCGGTCCAAAGATTGGGAATTTATTCTTGCGCCGACCCCCAGTAGGAACGAACCGTTCCCCCTTGTAGAATACAGGTATGAGCAAGCCGGCGCCTTCTCCCATCGAAAAAGCTCGCAAAGCTGCCGACATTCCGCGCGAGTGGCTCGAAGAGTTCGAAGCTGCTGCCCGGCGTCCTCTCAAAATCCGGTTTCGATACGCTTTCATCAAGACCTACAAGCCGGTTCTGGACGACGCCGATTTTAGGGCTTTCGACACCACAGCCGATTATCGACGGTGGTGCGAAGAAAACCTGCCCGATTGGCTAGGATATGGGCGCGTTTGAATATCGCCAGGCAGAGGAAATTCGGAACATATTTCAGCGGCGAGGCGTGCGGTATCTGTTCCTTGGCAAGTCGGGCGCGATTCTGTTGGGATTCCCAGACACAACACAGGATGCAGACTTGTTCGTAGAACGTACGCCGGAGAACTGCTTGGCCGTGGTCGATGCACTGCGAGAATTGGGATTCTTGCTAAGCGAGGACCAAGCGGCGGAAGTCTCACGCGGTAAGGACTTTGTGCAACTGAAAAATGGCCCCTTTGACTTGGACTTGATTTTCGCCCCAGACGGTATCGAGCGATTCGAAGATGCTTGGCAACGTCATGTCGAAGTAGAAGGATTTCCCGTCTGTCACTTGGACGACATTATCGCAAGCAAGGCAGCGACGGGTCGAGTGAAAGACCGAGAATCACTGCCGCGTTTGCGGAGCTTCCGCGAATACTGGCTTCGTAAAGCAAATGAGTAAAGCTATGGAAGTCTGCGAACGATTCTGTCGAACGTCCGCTCTCCGTACTCCACATGATTGTACGAGTAGCACAGCTTGTCGTCGAGCGTCAAAGTAGGGTTCTCCTGTCGTTTCGGGGATCTGATTTGTGTTGGAGGGCATGGCCTATGGACGCTGCCGCGATTGTGGAAAACGCCGGAAACTCCGGGCGAGAGAGGCGTTTAGGGAAAGGTTGTGAGCACGTACAAACGTGGAGCGGCGTTTTCCACAATCGCTTGGAAAACGCTTCGCGTTTCCCACGAGCGCCCACAGGCCCCTCCTGATATATATACAAGAAAGATTAATTCATATGGAATAAGGAAGGGGAGGGCTCGATTAGTGGAGGCTATGGAAAACGCCCTTCCAGGCTTCGAAGAGAACTCAGTCGTGAGCAAGGTCTGAACGACCAGAACCGTGGGGGCGTTTCCCACAGCCTCGTCTCCCGCTGAGGGGCAGTGGCATTTGGTGAGGCCCGTGGGTTGAGAGGGTAAGCCATGTGTAGACCTCGAGCTCCCCGTATCCCTCTTGCTCCATGACCTCTACTTCACCTAGACGACGCGTCTTCTTGCGTTCCTTGACCCTTCGTAGCAGACTTCCCATATCGGCTCCTTTCTTGAACGGCTTGATTTCGCTTTTCACAACGTCATCAAACCACCCGAGAGGGAGCCGTTTCAAATTTCAACTAAGAGTGGCACACATTCGTGGCGGGTGATTGGGATGGACGAGATCAGCTACCGCAAACGCCACAAGTACTTAACAGTGGTAATAGACCATCTCAGCGGCCGGGTCGTCTGGGCGGGAAAGGAGCGCAAGGCCAAGACGCTGCTGCGGTTTTTCCGCAAGCTCGGACCACAAAGAGCCGCGGAGCTCGAAGCGGTCAGCATGGACATGTGGGAGCCGTACATAACTGTCGTCGGCAAAAAGGCTCCTCAGGCACGGGTGATCTTTGACCGCTTCCACATCGTCAAGCATCTGAACGAGGCCGTGGATAAGACCCGGCGCGAGCTGGTGCGCGAGCTCAAAGGGACTGCCCGGCGCAACCTCAAGAACACCAAGTTTCCCCTTCTCAAGGCCAAACACAACCGCAGCGCGAAAGACAAACGGGTGCTCCGCGAGCAGGTGCGAGCTAATCGTCGCCTCTACCGCGCCATGCTTCTGCGCGACGACTTCATGGACCTCTACACCTACAAAACCGAGACATGGGCCAAGAAGTTTCTCCGAGGATGGCTGCGGCGCGCTATGAGCTCGAGGATAGAGCCCGTCAAACGCGCGGCGAAGATGATCCGCAGCCACTTCGATGGCGTCATCGCATGGGTCACGTGGAGACTCAGCAACGGCCGACTCGCAGGAATGAACAACAAAATCCGGCTGCTGAGCCACCGCAGCTTTGGACTCCACTCTGCCGAAGCTCTCATCAGTCTCGTCTACCTAAACTGTGGCGGTCTCACCCTCGAGAGGATCCACTGAAATGGCAGGAGAGGCCAAAGTAGAAGACAGGGGAATGAAGACGAGCGGGGCCGACGACGGGACGGCCGTAGCTCTCGAGCGAGAGGAGCGGCGTGACTACGGAGTGGCGATCTTTTTCAATCGCCCCGCCAGCGCATCCCGGAATTCTTGTAGTTTCTCGACCGTGAGCGGCTCGAGCATTTTCGGCAGCGGCTCAACAGGAAATCGCGCGAGAAGCCAAGCGAGTACGCCTGGGTCGATCCCGGCGTCTTTACGAAGCGCGAGACCCAAGTCTTTCTCGGGAGGGTAGCCGGCGCGGTCGAGGAAGAGGAGGTCGACGAGGTCTCGAGGCTCGGAGCGAGACAGGATACAGGTCAGCTTATTCGCTCGTAGATCGCTGAGCGATTCGACGACGATTCCTTCCAGTGGCGGCGGAGGCGGCTCGATATCAGGAATCGGGTCGTGTACGACATCGAGCTCCAGCGAACGGTCGTCCCATTTCAAGATGGCTCTCACGAACGAACCTGCGTCGCGCACGACGGTGACGTTCATGCCTAGTGAAGCAGCCACATCGCGCAACACACCCACCAGGGTGCGCATCTCCTCGGCCTGATGATAGAACAGGTCGATGTCGCCGGTGACGCGATGCTGCAAGTAGGCGCCCGCCAGTGCGGCGCCTCCTCCGAGGTGACAGGGAACGCGTTTCTGACAGGTACGGATGAACTCGAGAACTTCCGGCGCGATGACGCGCCGATCGAACTTGCTAGCCACGCCGGGCTTCCGCAGGCGGCCATTCGGGCCTTGGTAGCTCCAGAAGCCAGGCCCACATATTTCGCGAGCGTCCAAGATAAGGAATCAGGTGAGCCCAGAGTCTCCGGATCTCGTCGGGGGTCGTGAAAAGCCAAACGTCACGCGTGTTCGCTTCCCGCAGCAGCGCGCCCATCCAGTAGGCCTGCTCATCGAGTTTATCGGATGCGAGAAGCTTCTTGAGTCCGCCCACGGTTACGTCCGTCCACCAAAGAAAGTACGGCCGCGTCTCGTTTTCTTGCAGAGCCTCTGACGTTGGTGGCAAGACAGAAGAGGTTTCCACACGGCGATCTTATCGCATCACAACGGTGAGCGTGTTTGATTGCGATGGCAAGGGTGGGATGGGGGGAGCAAATCTGCTTTTTCATGACGCATCGTATACACGCGGCCGGCAGCGGCGTATAATCCAGCACCTCTGATAGGAGTATCAAACATGGCGAAATCAAGGAAGGCGCGGTTGGCCGGCGCAAATTCCTGACGGGTGCGGCCGCGAGTGCCGCGGCGATCGCCGGGCAAGGGCAGGTCGCGGACGCACAGCGACCCTCCGTCGATGAGCATGAGCACCAGATCGTTCCATCGGATATCGCGCTTCGGGTCAAAGCACTCGAAACGGTGCTCGTCGAGAAGGAGATGGTCGACCCCGCGGAGTTCGATGCGGTGGTCGATACTTACGAGAACAAGATCGGCCCGCGCAACGGCGCCCGGGTCGTCGCGCGCGCCCGGGTCGATCCCGCCTACAAGGCGGACCTGTTGTCCAACGCCACCGAGGTGATCGCAGAGCTGGGGTACGGCGGTGCCGAGGGCGAGTACATGGTTGTGGTCGAGAACGAGCCGCAGATCCATAACCTCGTGGTGTGCACGCTCTGCTCCTGTTATCCCTGGCTGACGCTCGGCCTGCCACCGGTGTGGTATAAATCCGCGCCGTACCGCTCGCGCGTGGTGATCGATCCGCGCGGCGTGCTTCGCGAGTTCGGGCTCGAGCTAGCCGACGATGTCGAGATACGCGTGTGGGACAGCACGGCCGAGATCCGCTACCCGAACGGCCGGACGGCACCCAAAATATGTCCGAAGCGGAGCTCGCGGAGATCGTCTCGCGCAACTCGATGATTGGCGTTGCGAAAGTCGCGCCACCGGAAGCAGCAGGAGAAGGCGCATGAACGGCGTGCACGATATGGGCGGGATGCACGGCATGGGCCCCCTTGAGCCCGAGCCGAACGAACCCGTATTTCACGAGCCGTGGGAAGGCCGGGTCTACGCGCTCACGGGCCCGATCGGCTTCGGCCCGTGGGCCAGAGGCCGCAACTGGGGAAGCGGCCGGTTCCGGATCGAAAGCATCCCCGCCGCCGAGTATCTCCGCATGTCATATTACGAGAAGTGGTTCACACGGCTTGTCGGCTGGCTGCTCGAGAGCAATCTCATCACGCAGGCGGAGCTCGAGAGCGGTGAGGCCGATCCCAACTTGCCGCGGCCGACACTGCTTCCAGCGTCGACGGATGCATCAACCGGCTCCGCGCGGCTCGACGTCGCGGTGAGCCCGCGGTTCCGCCCGGAGCAGCGCGTGCGCGCGCGCAACATGCATCCGCGTGGTCACACACGGCTACCGCGCTATACGCGCGGCAAGCACGGCACCGTCGTCCGGGACCACGGCGTCTTCGCCCTGCAGGACACCGACGAGAACGGGCAGAGGCTGGGCGAGCCGCCGCAGCACGTCTATACGGTGCGCTTCACCGCGCGCGAGCTTTGGGGCGACGGGGCCAACGAGCGCGACGCGGTCTATCTCGATCTGTGGGAGGACTACCTTGATCCCGCTTGATCGACGGCTCGACGCCGAGCGCCTGAAGGCGCTGCCACCGCTCCCCCGCGATGAGGAGGGACCGGTGTTTGCCGAGCCATGGCAGGCGTTCGCGCTCGCGGTCAAGCTCTCGGAGCAGGGATACTTCACCTGGAAGGAATGGGCGGCCGCGCTCGCCGACGAGCTCAAGACGGCAGCGGACCGCGGCGAGCCGGACGATGGCTCGCAGTACTACCACCACTGGGTGGCCGCCCTCGAGCACCTCGTGACAGCGAAAGGCTTGACCGATTCTCCGGCGCTCCTGACGCGCAAGGAGGCCTGGGCCGACGCCTACCGACATACGCCTCACGGAAAGCCGGTCGTGCTCGGTTCTTCTGACTGACCGATCTCACGCGCCTTCCATGCAGAGTGGCGCCTGATCTCAGTGTCTTCCTCGTCTGCCACGCGAACTCCACAGTGAGTGCTCACCATGCTGTGGCCATCGATCACCGATTGCTCGAAACCGTTTCACAGTCCTCCGCGCAAGGGTCGAAAGTGTAGCGGTTGAACGCGTAGAGCGCCAAGAATCCATCGAGAGGCAGATACTCGCCCGCTTCCAGCGTTCGCTCCACATACTACCCCGCTCATCCGTGAACCCTGGGAAAACGCATCCGTTGCGCCATTTGCTCGAAACGCGGGTCTGAGCGCGCCCTGCGCGTTGAGACAATAGCGACCCTTGAGATAGTCCTCGTGGGCCTGCGGGTCGACTCTTCCGGTCGCCGCTAGACGGGACTTCTCCTCGGCGCTCAGTTGCACCTTGATCTTGCGCGCGATCGCATGCGCCAGCTCACTCTGCAGAGTCAGTACGTCATGGAGGTCACGGTCGTAGTACTCACCCCAGAGGTGACTATCGCTCGCGGCGTCGATGAGTTGTGCCGTCACGCGCACGCGCTCACCTGCTCGCAGGACGGAGCCCTCGACGATGGCGCCGACATTCAGTTCCCGCGCAATATCCTGGAGGGGCTTCCGGACTCCCTTGTACTGAATGATCGATGTGCGGGAAATCACGGTGAGCGCCCTGATTTTGGCCAGATCTGTGATCAGCGTATCCGTCATTCCGTCCGCAAAATATTCCTGCTCCGGATCGCCAGAGAGGTTCTCGAGCGGAAGCACCGCAATACGTTGAAGCGGACTCGTTTCGTTTCGGAGCGGCGCTGAGCTTTCTTCAAGCGCTCCAATGAAACGGTAACCCCTCCCGGGCAAGGTCTCAATGAAGCGAGGGCTCTTCGCCGTGTCCCCGAGCGCGAAGCGAAGCTTCCCTGTCGCGGTATTCAGATTGTCGTCGAAAACGACGACTGTGTCGTCTCGCCAGAGCTTTTCCTGAAGCTCTTCCCGTGTCACCACATCGCCGGCACGTTCGAGCAAGGCTGTCAGAAGCAGGAACGGCTTCTTCTGGAGCTTGACCTTCCGGCCCCGCTTGCGCAATTCGAAAGAATGGAGGTCAGCTTCAAATTGGTCGAACCGTAGAATGCGGCGTTCGGTGGAAGGGTTGGCCACGCGGAAAGTCCTTGGCTCGCCGCCCTGTGTAGCATGGCGGCTGCCTCACACGCAAATCCAGCCTCTTAATGTCCCACTCGGGGATGGTTGAAATCCCACGCCTTTAGGCGAAGCCTTTAGGAGGCTTGGGGTACGATTCCGAGGTGAAAGGATATCGTAAATCATCGCACACGACGTAGCAGTTAAACTATCACTTCGTATTTATCACGAAGTACCGCAAGCCGGCCTTGAGAGGGGATGTAGCGGTTCGTCTCCGGGATCTCATCCGGGAGATCTGTGCTCGGAACCAGATAGAAATACTGAAGGGTCATGTGCGGCCTGAGCACGTGCACCTGTTGCTGAGCGTGCCGCCGAATTTGTCGCCGAGTCGAGTGATGCAGTTGATCAAGGGTAAGACGTCGAATCGTCTGATGCGCGACTTACGGACGATGCGGAAGGAGTTCTGGGGTCGGCACCTACGGGCACGGGGTTACTTCGTGGTGACAACGGGCAACGTGACGGATGAGGTGATAGCGAAGTATATAGAGTTGCAGGGTGCCGTACCCCAGGACGACGATTCTTTCAAGGTCAGTGAGTAGTGAAACGAGGCAAGGACAAGCCGACTTTAGTCGGCGACGTGAACCCATCGCCTTTAGGCGATGGAGCGCACGCGCTCAGTCCATCCCTTTTCACCGTGAAGGAGGACACTCATGGCGGGTTTGAAAGCAGTCACGACCACCGGAGGTGAGACGGTTCTAGAACAAGCCGATATCGAGCCGTTCGAGAGCGGCCTGCGGGGCAAGCTTCTTCGGCTCGGCGACGACGGGTACGATTCGGCCCGCACGATCTGGAACGGCATGATCGACCACAAGCCCACTCTTCTCGTGCGATGCGCGGGAGTGGCCGACGTCTTGCGCGCGGTCGATTTTGCCCGCACTCATGACATCCTCGTGGCCGTTCGAGCGGCGGTCACAACATCGCTGGGAAATCGATGTGTCATGGCGGCCTCGTGATCGATCTCGCCCCCATGCAGGGAATACGCGTCGATCCGGTCGCGCGCACGGCCCGCGCGCAGGCGGGCCTCAAGCTTGGGGACTTCGACCCCGAGACCCAAGCCTTTGGACTTGCAACGACCATGGGGATTGTCACCGATACGGGCATCGCAGGCATCACGCTCGGAGGCGGCTATGGCTGGCTCGCCGGCAAGTTTGGGCTCGCTTGCGACAACCTGCTCTCTGCGGACATCGTCACCGCCGACGGGCGCTTTCTGACCGCGAGCGCCGATGAGAACGAAGAGCTTTTCTGGGGGCTTCGCGGGGGCGGCGGCAATTTTGGGGTCGTGACCTCGTTCGAGTACCAGCTCCATCCGGTCGATTCGATCCTGGGCGGCATGGTCATCCACCCAATGACGAGCGCCGCCAAAGTTCTACGCTTCTACGAGGAGTTCGCGTCCGCGGCACCCGACGAGCTCACCACGGCATGCGCCCTCTTGAGCGATCCGGACGGCAACCCCATCATCGCCATCGCGATTTGCTACTGCGGACCCGCGGCGGAGGGCGAGAAGGTACTGAAGCCGCTGCGCGCGTTTGGCCCACCGGCAGCCGACCTTGTCAGCTCGATGCCCTACGTGGCGCTCCAGGCAATGCTCGACGAAGCCTTTGCGCCCGGCCGGCACTACTACTGGAAGACGAGTCTGCTTCGAAAGCTGACCGACTCGTCCATCGAAACGTTGGTCGAGCACGCCAATAAGAAGGCATCGCCCATGTCGCTCGTAGTGCTACAGCAATTGCACGGCGCGGCCGGCCGCGTCGGGCCCACCGATACGGCGTTCGTGCATCGCTACGATCACTACAATTTCATCCCGGTCGCCAGTTGGGAGGTGCCGGAGGATTCGGAGAAGAACATCTGCTGGGCGCGCGAGTGCTGGGATGCGATGCAGCCCTTCGTTGAGGACGACTGCTACGCGAACGACCTGGGTGAGGTCGAGCTCGAGAACGTGATCGCCGAAACGGGCGAGGACCGTGTCAAGGCCGCTTATGGCGACGACACCTATAAACGCCTGGTTAAGCTGAAGAACGCATACGATCCGACGAATTTTTTCCAGCTCAACACGAACATCGAACCCACGAAGTGAGGTGAAACATGAATATGCGTGCACTCAACCTTCTCTACCGGATTGCGAGAGCCGCACTGATGGGGACGTGAAAAAGTCATACCGATTACTCAATATCCTGAGTATTTTTACTCACAATATTGAGTATTTCAACGGGCCGGGCGATGGGCCAGCGCTAGCGGCTACTGGATGTAGCCCAAGCTGCGGAGCCGCTCGGCGGAGTCCATCCCGCTCGTCGCTGCTTCGTCGTCGAGGCGCGCCGCCTTTGCGAAGTCACGCCAGTTGTCGAGCATTTCGGCGAGGCGCTCCACAATCTCGGGGTGCTCGTCGGCCACGTCGTTCAGGTTGAGCGGATCGTCGCGGTGCTGGTAGAGCTCGAATCTCGGCTCCTCTGCGTCGTCGAAGCGCACGAGCTTCCATCCGTCGGAGATGACGGACCGCGTGACCGAGTCGAGGCGCAAGTTGGGCAGCATTTCCGTGATGGCGGGACGATTCCACCGCGCCTCGCCGCTTTCTTCGAAGAGGCCGCCTCGGATGCGGGGAGTCCGCTCAGCTCGAGCAGCGTCGGCATCAAGTCGATGGTCTGCACCGTGGTCTCGACGCGTCGGCCCGCGGGCAGATAGCATGGCTTCAGAGAAAACATCGACGAAGCGAACCGGCGCGGATGACGGCGGTGGCCCAACGGTGGGGATCAGTTTCACCGTGCCGCCGGCTTCTTCGATCAGCTGAACCATGCCGCCCTCTTGGAGATAGTCGGGGCCTCCCGAAAGCTCGGGGACGTTGCGTGCGCCGGAATAAGGCATCTTCACGGGGGCAACGCGGATCTTGCCGTCCGAAGTCTGGTATTTCTGCGCGGTGGCGAGCGCCGGTGTAAGCAATGCCAAGATGAGCCACTTCTTCATTCGGGGTCTCCTTCGGTCAACACTGCATCGAGAATTTTGTCGGGGTCGTCCCATCCATGCGCGTCCTGGACTTCGCGACAGCGTGCGAGTATATCGCCAAAGGATCTTCCAGGACGCAAACCGCGCGCGATCAAGTGCCGCCCGAGAACGACGTCTGTCGGCGCTTCCGCCACGAGCTCGAGCGCCTCCATCTGCTGCCGAAAGTGCTCCCCGGCGGGGTAGTGCCGTGCGAGCGCGTCTTTCGTCGTGCGACCAAAATGATCGGCGGTCGCGACGCGCAGGAGAAGCTCCATCGTTGCTCCGCCCGCTTTTAGATCGCGCGCGAGACGGCGATAGCCTTTCGCGGTCGCGCCGTTCTTGAAATAAAGGCCCGGCGCGAGGTGGTGGCGTACGAGCACACTGACGCGGTCGACGAGCTCGGTTGAGGCGCGTAACCGCTCGAGAAACGCGGCCGTGATGGGGACACCTTCTATGTCGTGTTTGTGCGAGCGGATCCGGCCGTCGACTTCCTCGGTTGTTGCGGGCTTCCCGAAGTCGTGGCAAAGCGCGCCATACATGAGCGCGAGATCGTTCTCGTCGCCTTGACGGAGCCGAGCCGCCTCGTCGATCACCATCAGCGTGTGGACGAAGACGTTTCCTTCGGGATGCCACTCCGGGTCTTGCCGCGTTTCGATCATCGCTTCGATCTCGGGAAAAATCCGAAGCAGCCCCGTCTCGCGAAGAAACTCGAACGCGACCGAAGGCCGCTCCGCCATCAAGAGCATCTTGTTGAGTTCGGCAAAGACCCGCTCCGCCGAAAGCTCCGAAAGGTCGAGTGCTGCGCAAAGCCGCTTCAGCTCGCCGTCCGGTGTCATCCCGAAACGCGCCGCGAACTGGGCCACACGTAGGCCGCGAAGCGGATCTTCCGAGAAATGTGATGGGTCGGTGGCCCGGAGGACCTTGGCCTCGAGATCGTCCCGCCCGCCGAAAGGGTCGACAAGAGCGCCGGTCCCGAGGTCGTAGCCAACACTATTAACGGTGACGTCGCGTCGCCTCGCGGCCTCCTCGAAGCTCATCTCGGGGTCGTAGGTGACGTCGAACCCCGTATGTCCTTCGGCGACCTTGCTGTCTTTCCGCGGCAGGGAGAAGTCGGCGTCGATGCCCTTCACACGAAGCACACCGAAGGCGCGACCGACACGGACAACTTTGCCGAAGCGCGCGAGCACCGCTTGGAGGCGCTCCACCTCTAGGCCGAAGACTTCGATATCGACGTCTTTCGAAGGGATGTCGAGAAGGCGATCGCGAACGTAGCCTCCAACGAGAAATGCCCGCCCACCCGCCTCACGAAGCACCGCCGCAATCTGAGGTAGAGGCTCTTCGAGATTGATACTGATATTGATATTGTCGCGCAACGTGCTCAGGGCTCGCGCCACTCCACAGGATCGCCAACCGCAATCTTGCCGTCATCGAGAACCTCGCCAAACGCGCCGCCTAGCCACTCGGAGCGCATGGCGCTCCTGAGACCTTGATGCGCCTCGTCCATCCGCTCGCAGGGTTTCGTCTCCCCGTAAATGCGTATGCGTACGGCGCCGATGGCGAGAACCCGTCCGCTGGCGTCTTTCAGGTCGACACCGCTCACCATGAGATTGGCGCGGCGCGACGACGGGTCGGCGTCGCCGTTCGTTTGCTCCATGAGCTCTTTCCACGCTTCTTGGGAAAGGATGGTGACTTGGCGCTTGCCGCCCTGGTTGGCGTTACCTTCGATGCCGCGGCCTTCGACCAAGGTGGCTTCCGATTGGGGGTCCATGGGCCCGCGTTGGAAACGCTTGACCCAAATGGCTTCGAGACGTCCCTGCTGTGTCATATCGGACACTATTTTAGCCATTCAGGACAGGAGCTCGCCGCTTAGCCGCGGCCGACGAAAGGCATCTTCGTCGCCATCACGGTCAAGAACGGAACGTTGGCGTCGAGCGGCAAGCTTGCCATATAACGCACGGCATTGGCGACGTTGACGACGTCCATAATGGGCTCGGCCGCGATCGACCCGTCGGCCTGCGGCACCCCGCTCTCCACTTTTTGCGTCAGCTCGGTCGCGGCGTTTCCGATATCGATCTGGCCGCAAGCGATGTCGTATTTCCGGCCGTCGAGCGCCGTCGACTTCGTCAAACCGGTCACAGCGTGCTTCGTCGCCGTATAGGGCGCCGAGTGCGGGCGCGGCGCATGGGCGGAGATGGAGCCGTTATTGATGATGCGGCCCCCGCGTGGGTTCTGATGCTTCATGATCCGGAACGCTTCCCGCGTGTACCAGAAGAATCCGTTTAGATTCGTCTGGACTACGGCCCGCCACTGTTCGTCGTCGAGCTCCTTGAGCGGCACGGCGGGAGCACCGATACCCGCGTTGTTGAAGAGAAGATCGATCCTCCCGAAAGCTTCCTCAGTCTTTTCGAACAACGCTCGGACCGATTGCGGATCGCGAACGTTGGTCGGCACGGGAAGAGGTCGACCCTTGGCCGACATGACACTGGCGGCCACCTGTTCGAGCCTTTTCTGGCGACGTCCCGCGAGAACGACGCGATAGCCGTCTTCGACCAGAGCTAACGAGACCGCGCGGCCGATGCCCGTGCCCGCTCCGGTCACGACCGCGACTTTCGGTTGGACGCTCATATAAGTAACACCTCCTCGTTACTGTTGTAGCGTTCCACGCGCGAAAAGGCTCGCACCACTTTCCGGATTCGAGCTCCGATTTTAGATCCGGATGTCAGTCAAAATAGGGTGCAACGTATTTATAATAAATAGATTAGCTCGTATGCAATAGTTGACACTATAACATCGATGGTGGTACGACCCAAGATGCCGGCAAAGCCGATCCAGATTTCCATGGACACCGAGTTGTTGCACCGAATCGATCGGTATCCAGAAGCCAAAGAGCGGGGTCGTTCCGCATTTATCCGTTTTGCCGTCGAGTTCTATCTAAGCGCGAAGAGGCGTCGCAAGACGGATGTGCAAATCCAACGTGCCTACGAGGGTCATGCCGACGCCATGCTGGACGAGATCGAAGGGTTCATGGGTGAACAGGCAGGGCCCGAGCCGTAGAGAGGGGCGAGATCTGGCTGCTCGACCGTGCTCGACCCGATAAAAAACGTCCCGTGCTCGTGCTGAGTCGGCCCTCGCTCATTCGAGCACTCCACACGGTGACGGTCGTCGCGATCACTTCGACATTACGGGGTTCGCCGACCGAGGTGGAACTGGGCGTGGACGCAGGGCTGAAGCAGACCTCCTGCGCAAACCTCTGCAATCTCTTCGCAGTCACGAAACACGAATTGGGCACTTTCATTGGTACGGTTGGTCCCGAAAAAATGGCGCACGTTTGCGCTGCGCTCATCGTCGCATGTGCATACGATTGAACTGGGGGAGTGGCCTCGAGGGGGGGAGCCGGCGCCCGGCTCAGGCGCGCTCGCGTGCGAGGCGCCAGACGATCCAGGCGATGACGGAGTAGTCGTCGAAACCTTGACCTATCAGCTCTAGCGGAACATGAACGTCGTCGACTCCGCGAGTGTTTGGAGCTCGATGGCCGCGGGGTCGTCTTCCCTAAGCTCCAGAACGCCATCATAAGCATTGCGGATCGTTTGGTTCACGTCGAAATCTTCTGGTACGGGGATATAGGGTGTCGGCAACAGGATGGGGCCGTCGTCTTCGCCCGCTGGCGTGACGAGCCCGATCGCCTGAATCGTCTTGAGGAAGTGAGCCGCAGTCCGGTCCACGTCCTCGAACTGCGCATAGGCGATGGCGAGCGAGAGAGTGATCGCGGCGTCGTCGGGAGCGAGCCCTGAGGCACGTTGAAGCTCCTCGGCGGCGCCGACCAGATCTTCGCCGCGCGCTTTGGACTCGGCGAGCGACAAATAGACGGGAAGCGCTTCGGCGCCCTCCTCGAGGGATTGGTGTAGAAGACGTTCTGCGGTGGGGAAGTCGCCTTCGGCGAGCGCTACCTGGCCGAGCGCCATGAGGCGCTGGCCTTCGTGAACGTTTTTCGCCTCGGTCAATACCTGGCGGGCTTTTGCGAGATCGCGCAAGTCGCCCCGGTTTCTGCCGATGGCGAGCCACGCCCGCCCGAGGGCGATCTGGGCCCGTGGCAGGTTGGGATCATTGCGGAGGGCCCGAATCAGTTGGGCTCTCGCGGGCTCGTACTGTTTGCGGTTCAGGTAGACCTCGCCGAGAAGCGCATGAGCATCTGCATTCGTCGGATAGCTTCGGATGAATCTCCGCGCGACCTCCTCGGCTTCGTCGAGCTTTTCCTGTCCGATGAGCGCGATGATCAACTGGGCGGGATAGTCCGCGCCCGCATCCGTGTGCCCTTCGGAATTACGGAGGGCTCTTTCAGCGGCATCGAACCGGCCGCGCTCGTTCAAGAGTTGCCCGTAGAGAAAAAGAGCTTCGCCGTGTCGGGGGTTGCCTTTGATAGCTGCGCCGAGGTGCTCGACGGCGTCGTCGCCCTCGCCGCGCTCTACGAGTGCGACGGCGAACCGGTAGCGGGAATCTGCGCTGCCCTCGTAACCGTCGAAAGCTTCCTCGTAGTAGTCGATGGCTTCCGAGATATTTCCGTGCGAATAGTAAACGTCTCCGATCTCTTCGGCGATCGCGGACGTTTCCGGCGAAAGGTTATGAGACCGCTTCAAATCGGCGAGACCTCCTTCGACGTCGCTCGACGCCACCTTTGCCCGGCCTCGTTCCTTGTAAATCTCAGGGAGATCGCCATATTCTTCGAGCAATGCGTCGTAGGCCGCGATAGCTCTTTCGTACCCGAGCTAGCTAGTACCCGTCCTGAAGCCTGTAAGGGATTGAGAAAAAAGGAGAAATCGCAAATTTAGGGCTAGTCTTCTGAGGGGGTGTCGATTAGGATCGTGTCGTTGAAAACATCCGATTCTAAATGACTTAACTCCAAAGGAGACCAGCCCTAAATGCGAAAAACGATCAACCCACAGCCAAATCTACGTGAGCCCTGGCTGGAGCTGGAGCACGCACGCGAGCTCGAAACGATCTCGTCGCTACTCGATGCCCATCCTAAGCTCAATGAGCCGGTACTGCAAGACCTAAGGTCGGTCACCCCACCGGCAGGGAGCGATGTTGGTCGTGGGGGAATGAGCGCGGAGCAGGTTCTCCGGGCGTTGTTGGTGAAGCAGCTGAATCAGTTCACCTATCGGGAGCTGGCGTTTCACTTGGCAGACTCCCGAAGCTATCGGACGTTTTGCCAGCTCGGCATCATAGAGCCGACCCCGTCGAAGTCGACCCTAGCAGCAAACATCAAAGCCGTGAAGTTCGAAACGCTGGAGCAGATCAACCGAGAGCTGGTGAGCGTTGCCGAGGATGCTGGGATCGAAAAGGGAAGAAAAGTACGAGTGGACTGCACGGTAGTGGAATCAAACATTCATCCGCCTACAGACTCCGAGCTTCTTTATGACTGTGTTCGGGTTCTCACTCGCGTGATGTGCCGAGCTCGCGAACTGCTGGGTACAGTAGTGGTCTTCGGCAATCGAACGCGTCGAGCGAAGAGACGTCGACTGGGAGTTCTGAACGCGAAGGATAAGCAACAAAGGCGTGGCGTCTATCGAGATCTACTGAAGGTGACGGAAGAAACCTATCGCTCCGCTCAACGCGTTGCAGCACAGTTGGAAGAGTCGGGCTTGACCGAGCCTGTGAAGCGAGCGAGCGCGGAGAGGATCGCCGCGGATTTTGAGCACTTTCTCGTCCTCACCAAGAAAGTCATCAACCAAACCCAACGCCGAGTGATCGACGAAGAGCGTGTGCCTGCGGAGGAAAAGGTCGTTTCTATCTTCGAAGAACACACCGACATTATTCGCAAAGATCGGCGCGAGACTCTCTACGGCCACAAGGTGTGTATGACTGGTGGCTCGTCCTCGATGATTTTGGATTGCGTGATCTTGGATGGGAATCCGTCCGATTCAACTCTCGCGGAAACCATGATCGACCGTCAAGTCGAACTCTACGAACGGGCCCCGCGCCAGGTTGCCTACGATGGCGCGTTTTCTTCAAAGGCAAACTTGGAAGCCATCAAAGGCAAGGGAGTTGAAGATGTTGCCTTTACCAAGGCTCATTTCGCGGTGACCGATATGGTCAAGAGTTCCTGGGTCTATCAACGCCTGCGGCGATTTCGCTGCGGAATCGAAGGCGTCATTTCGTTCTTGAAACGAGTCTTTGGTCTCGACCGATGCACATGGCGCTCATTGCCTTCTTTTAAATCGTACGTATGGAGTTCCATCATCACCTGCAACCTACTGATGATGGCAAGACACTTATTACGATAACAACTATTACTCTTCCGCCCCTTATAGCCATGGATTGCTAACAATTCGCCTCTCGTTTCGTCCAAGATTTTCATTCGCTCTCAACCCCACGAAGCCCCTTCCGAAAACGTATAATACCCACATCTTCGGTAGGTCTCTCGCACACCACAAGTTATGGTGTTTCTGGACAGGAACTAGCTAGTACCCGTCCTGAAGCCTGTAAGGGATTGAGAAAAAAGGAGAAATCGCAAATTTAGGGCTAGTCTTCTGAGGGGGTGTCGATTAGGATCGTGTCGTTGAAAACATCCGATTCTAAATGACTTAACTCCAAAGGAGACCAGCCCTAAATGCGAAAAACGATCAGCCCACAGCCAAATCTACGTGAGCCCTGGCTGGAGCTGGAGCACGCACGCAAGCTCGAAACGATCTCGTCGCTACTCGATGCCCATCCTAAGCTCAATGAGCTGGTACTGCAAGACCTAAGGTCGGTCACCCCACCGGCAGGGAGCGATGTTGGTCGTGGGGGAATGAGCGCGGAGCAGGTTCTCCGGGCGTTGTTGGTGAAGCAGCTGAATCAGTTCACCTATCGGGAGCTGGCGTTTCACTTGGCAGACTCTCGAAGCTATCGGACGTTTTGCCAGCTCGGCATCATAGAGCCGACCCCGTCGAAGTCGACCCTAGCAGCAAACATCAAAGCCGTGAAGTTCGAAACGCTGGAGCAGATCAACCGAGAGCTGGTGAGCGTTGCCGAGGATGCTGGGATCGAAAAGGGAAGAAAAGTACGAGTGGACTGCACGGTAGTGGAATCAAACATTCATCCGCCTACAGACTCCGAGCTTCTTTATGACTGTGTTCGGGTTCTCACTCGCGTGATGTGCCGAGCTCGCGAACTGCTGGGTACAGTAGTGGTCTTCGGCAATCGAACGCGTCGAGCGAAGAGACGTCGACTGGGAGTTCTGAACGCGAAGGATAAGCAACAAAGGCGTGGCGTCTATCGAGATCTACTGAAGGTGACGGAAGAAACCTATCGCTCCGCTCAACGCGTTGCAGCACAGTTGGAAGAGTCGGGCTTGACCGAGCCGGTGAAGCGAGCGAGCGCGGAGAGGATCGCCGCGGATTTTGAGCACTTTCTCGTCCTCACCAAGAAAGTCATCAACCAAACCCAACGCCGAGTGATCGACGAAGAGCGTGTGCCTGCGGAGGAAAAGGTCGTTTCTATCTTCGAAGAACACACCGACATTATTCGCAAAGACCGGCGCGAGACTCTCTACGGCCACAAGGTGTGTATGACTGGTGGCTCGTCCTCGATGATTTTGGATTGCGTGATCTTGGATGGGAATCCGTCCGATTCAACTCTCGCGGAAACCATGATCGACCGTCAAGTCGAACTCTACGAACGGGCCCCGCGCCAGGTTGCCTACGATGGCGCGTTTTCTTCAAAGGCAAACTTGGAAGCCATCAAAGGCAAGGGAGTTGAAGATGTTGCCTTTACCAAGGCTCATTTCGTGGTGACCGATATGGTCAAGAGTTCCTGGGTCTATCAACGCCTGCGGCGATTTCGCTGCGGAATCGAAGGCGTCATTTCGTTCTTGAAACGAGTCTTTGGTCTCGACCGATGCACATGGCGCTCATTGCCTTCTTTTAAATCGTACGTATGGAGTTCCATCATCACCTGCAACCTACTGATGATGGCAAGACACTTATTACGATAACAACTATTACTCTTCCGCCCCTTATAGCCATGGATTGCTAACAATTCGCCTCTCGTTTCGTCCAAGATTTTCATTCGCTCTCAACCCCACGAAGCCCCTTCCGAAAACGTATAATACCCACATCTTCGATAGGTCTCTCGCACACCACAAGTTATGGTGTTTCTGGACAGGAACTAACTAGCTAGTACCCGTCCTGAAGCCTGTAAGGGATTGAGAAAAAAGGAGAAATCGCAAATTTAGGGCTAGTCTTCTGAGGGGGTGTCGATTAGGATCGTGTCGTTGAAAACATCCGATTCTAAATGACTTAACTCCAAAGGAGACCAGCCCTAAATGCGAAAAACGATCAACCCACAGCCAAATCTACGTGAGCCCTGGCTGGAGCTGGAGCACGCACGCGAACTCGAAACGATCTCGTCGCTACTCGATGCCCATCCTAAGCTCAATGAGCTGGTACTGCAAGACCTAAGGTCGGTCACCCCACCGGCAGGGAGCGATGTTGGTCGTGGGGGAATGAGCGCGGAGCAGGTTCTCCGGGCGTTGTTGGTGAAGCAGCTGAATCAGTTCACCTATCGGGAGCTGGCGTTTCACTTGGCAGACTCTCGAAGCTATCGGACGTTTTGCCAGCTCGGCATCATAGAGCCGACCCCGTCGAAGTCGACCCTAGCAGCAAACATCAAAGCCGTGAAGTTCGAAACGCTGGAGCAGATCAACCGAGAGCTGGTGAGCGTTGCCGAGGATGCTGGGATCGAAAAGGGAAGAAAAGTACGAGTGGACTGCACGGTAGTGGAATCAAACATTCATCCGCCTACAGACTCCGAGCTTCTTTATGACTGTGTTCGGGTTCTCACTCGCGTGATGTGCCGAGCTCGCGAACTGCTGGGTACAGTAGTGGTCTTCGGCAATCGAACGCGTCGAGCGAAGAGACGTCGACTGGGAGTTCTGAACGCGAAGGATAAGCAACAAAGGCGTGGCGTCTATCGAGATCTACTGAAGGTGACGGAAGAAACCTATCGCTCCGCTCAACGCGTTGCAGCACAGTTGGAAGAGTCGGGCTTGACCGAGCCGGTGAAGCGAGCGAGCGCGGAGAGGATCGCCGCGGATTTTGAGCACTTTCTCGTCCTCACCAAGAAAGTCATCAACCAAACCCAACGCCGAGTGATCGACGAAGAGCGTGTGCCTGCGGAGGAAAAGGTCGTTTCTATCTTCGAAGAACACACCGACATTATTCGCAAAGACCGGCGCGAGACTCTCTACGGCCACAAGGTGTGTATGACTGGTGGCTCGTCCTCGATGATTTTGGATTGCGTGATCTTGGATGGGAATCCGTCCGATTCAACTCTCGCGGAAACCATGATCGACCGTCAAGTCGAACTCTACGAACGGGCCCCGCGCCAGGTTGCCTACGATGGCGCGTTTTCTTCAAAGGCAAACTTGGAAGCCATCAAAGGCAAGGGAGTTGAAGATGTTGCCTTTACCAAGGCTCATTTCGTGGTGACCGATATGGTCAAGAGTTCCTGGGTCTATCAACGCCTGCGGCGATTTCGCTGCGGAATCGAAGGCGTCATTTCGTTCTTGAAACGAGTCTTTGGTCTCGACCGATGCACATGGCGCTCATTGCCTTCTTTTAAATCGTACGTATGGAGTTCCATCATCACCTGCAACCTACTGATGATGGCAAGACACTTATTACGATAACAACTATTACTCTTCCGCCCCTTATAGCCATGGATTGCTAACAATTCGCCTCTCGTTTCGTCCAAGATTTTCATTCGCTCTCAACCCCACGAAGCCCCTTTCGAAAACGTACAATACCCACATCTTCGATAGGTCTCTCGCACACCACAAGTTATGGTGTTTCTGGACAGGAACTAGTCTAGCTAAAGAGACGCAAATCGCTTCGGTGAGCGAAATCAAGAAGAGGCTCGCGGAAGAACACAAACGCCAGTCGAACCCCGATTTGATGGCCAGAAAGGTCGAGAAGCCTATCAAAGCGGCGAGCACTTCCCAGGTTTTCAAGGCGATAGCGGTCCCGCCACCGAGAACTCATGAGACCGTGCAGGAAAAATCGGCTCCCGCCGTGCTGCCGCCGCCGGCGCCGACACCACCGCCGCCGGCTCCGAAAGCGGCCGATGCGGTTCTCTCGTCGGAAGCAGACGACTGGGAGAGCTATATGGACGGCCTTGCAGGGAGCGAGGGGCCGAGATTCGAGACGGGTTTCGAGCAGCTCGACAAGGGGCTCGGCGGCGTGAAGCCCGGTCTGATGCTCCTCATGGACGAAGACAGCCAGCGCCGCGTAAACTTCATGAAGCAAGTGACGGACCAATTCGCGAGTGGCAGCACTTTTCGCTGTTTGTACTTCGCTAACGAGCTTCCCAAAGCAGTCCTTCGTTTGCGCACTTTAGCGCGTCTTGCGGCTGTTCCCATCTCCGATCTCGAGCGGGGTCGGCTCAAGAAGGACTCCCCCGAGTGGCAGCGGCTCGACGCTGAGGGACGTCGAGCGGCGGATTGGCTCAAGCGGGTGTTCGTCTACGAAGTGGATGGTGAACTGGATCTTGTGTTTGCCGGAGAGCTCGTCGACAAGCTGCTCACGGATAGCGGCGACGAAAGCTGCATCGTCGTGATCGACTCAC
Source organism: Candidatus Marinacidobacterales bacterium (assembly GCA_965197495.1). Classification (GTDB taxonomy): domain Bacteria; phylum Acidobacteriota; class Vicinamibacteria; order Marinacidobacterales; family SMYC01; genus SMYC01. The sequence goes on along the minus strand of OZ240210.1, from coordinate 7,600,600 downwards.
TCGATAAAATTATGCGCGGCGGCCGGTCGTCTCAGGATGTCATGTCCCAACTGAAGACGCTCGCAGACTCGCGCGATTCGTTGATACTTGCGGCCACCACCGACCCCACCTTGCTCGCGTTTCGCGACGTGGACCTAGCCGCCATCTTTCGCGGGTCGGAGGGCGCGGTCGAGCTCGAAGTCCTGAAGGCCGAAAACGACGACTCCACCTCCGTGACGTTCGATTACGAGCCCGATTACTGCCGATTCACCGAACGCTAGTCCCACTCGTGTCGCCGAAGTCCAAAGGGCTACTCCGGAAGGGTCTTCCTGCCCGTCACTTTCTCGACGGCTATGAGGATTTTTTCGCGGAGGATGAGCCGCGCGCGGCGCTCCTCCGCCGTGATGAAGCTGTAGACTTCTTTCGTGGTCCGCTGGAGGAACTCGACTTCGGGTCGGACGAGCTCGAGGACGATGAGTCCGCCTCCGGCCTCAGGAGCGCCGAAGTTGATCTCGAGAAGCTTGTCGCGAAGCGAAAGACGCGCGCGCCGGTCCTTGGATGTCGAGCCGTCGGCGTCCTTCCCAGTGATCTTACGCAGAAAATCGATCTCTCCGTAAGAGAAGACAATCTCGGTGGAGTTGTCTTTGGGCTTCGCCGCGGCGCGTTTTTTTGTGGCCGCCTTCTTCTTCTTTTTCGTTTTTGACACTCGATCGAGGTCCTTTATCGCGGTGTGTCCTGTAAGACGGGTGTCTTCTGCGCGAAGCGCTGCGGTGGGCCTTCACCGATTTCGAAATCCCCGTCGAGCTGGCCGCCCTCCTCGACAGTCAACTTCTTCGCGCGAAAAGTGCCGGTAACTCGGGCAGGACCGAGAAGCCGCAGCGACTCAGTGTGCACGTCGCCTTGGAAGCGGCCGCCGATCTCGACGGCGTTGGCCTCGACTCTGGCGTTTACGTCCGAGCCTTCGAGGATGCGCATGAGTCCAGTTGCCTTGAGATCGCCACGGAATTTACCTTGAAGGGTAATATTGGCGCCTTCGAGCTTGCCGTTGAAGCTCGCTTTAGCCGCCAGGATCGTCTCATCGTTTACCACTTTGATAAGCTCCCCGACTTTACTCGTGCGAATTGGCCGCGCTGGGCAAGTTAGGCCTTCGAACTAGGATTTTCAAAATCAGGACTGAAGACACCATTGACGATGGTGGATGCCTACTTAAAAATATACCCTGCGAAGAAGGGAAGTGCCAGCGGGTCAGTTGTCGGCGTCCTCGAGAACACCGTTTTCGATGAGGGTCTGGACGTCGTCCGAGAGTTCTTCGCCCACGATGCCGAAGTAACGTTTGACGACGTTGCCTCGACGGTCAATCAAGTACTTCGTCGGGTACCCAAGAAAAGGTCCGAAGGCTTCGCTCGTGTTTTCTTCGCCCATGACCTGTGTATAAGTGACGTTCTTCTCCGCGACGAACTCCAAGACCTCTTCCCGCTCGCCCGATTCGAGCACGATCCCGAGCATCAAGAAATCGTCTTCCCCGAAGGAGTCGGACATTTCTTGGAGATGCGGGAGCTCTGCGATGCACGGAACGCACCATGTCGCCCAGAGATCCACGAGGACGACTTTGCCTTGGTTCTCGGCGAGCGACACGGTCCCGCTACCATCGATCTTGGTCAGGACGAGAGAGGGTGCGGCATGCTTGCCGGGCTCGCTCGACTCGGACTCGGAGACCGGCTCCTGACACCCGAGCGCGGCCACCAAGGCGAGGACCAGGCATGTCCACCTTCCGCTCATAAAAAGGCTACTCCGGTTGAAGCGTCCGGACGAACAGGACGACTTGCCAGCGCTCGGTCTCGTTCATCTTGCGCGTCATGGGGGGCATGGGCCTCTTGCCGTTCGTGATCTTGTAAAATATCTCTCCGTCCGACATCCGCTCTTTCGCTTCGGCGGTCGAGATGTCCGCGGGAGCGGGTTTGATGAACTGGGTTGCGGGGCCGTCACCTTTTCCGGCCTCGCCGTGACACATCGTGCAGTGCTTTTTGAAAAGCGCCCCACCGGCGGTCACGGCTTCCGCCGTCGCCTCGACCGGGTTCTCGACGGCCTTGGCCTCGTCGGGGACTTCCCAGGTGCTGTCTTGCGCTACCGCGAGCCCGAGCCCGCAAGTGCTTACCAGTAGAATCGCGATCAGAACGTTCCGCATCCGCCTCTCGCCTCCTTCAAGAACGTCATTATACCAACACACCTCCCGAGCTTGCTTCGGCATCGGAAGAAACGGCTTCGACCTCGTCGGGCGCCTCCTTCACTTCCCAGATGGAGACCAGCGGAAAGAGCTTGGCGAAGAGGACGTAGAAAAGAATGAAGGCGGCGAACTCGGCCGCCGTTATCGCGATCTCGACCGTCGATGGGCTATAGGTGCCGGCGTCCCACATCTGCTCCGAGCGCGGATGGGAGGCCGAGCTGATGACGATGATGAACCGCTCGAGCCACATCCCCATCAAAACAAATGTCGACGCCACGACCGAGCCTGTAATCGTCCGGGTCTTCCTCGGCCCGAGTATAGCGAGCGGTATGACGAAACATGCGAGCACCATTCCCCAAAAATAAGGGGCGAACGCGCCTGTTAGGCGGCTCGACAAGACCGCCATCTCGGCATGCTCGTGTCCATACCAGGCCGTGAGGTGCTCGGCAAGAGTGAAGTAAGCCCAGAGGCAACTCATCGTGACGAGGAGTAGGCTCAAGTTGTTGAATTGTAGGGCCCCAATAAATTTCTCGAGATGGAAGACTTTGCGCAGGACAGCCATCGCGATCATGAGAGCAGCGATGCCACTGAAGATGGCACCGACCACAAAGTACGGCCCGAAGATGGCGGTGTGCCACATCGGAACGAGCATCATCGCGAGAGTCCAGGACACGACGGTGTGCACCGACACAGCGATCGGGATGATGGCGACGGCCATAATAGAAATCGCCTTCTCGAGACGCGCATGTTGGCGTTCGGTGCCGGTCCATCCGAGTGCTAAAAACTTGTAGAGCCCTCGCAGTCGTGGACTCCGATCGCGCAGCAATGCGAGGTCCGGGATGAGCGGCAGATACAGATACACGATGCTGCCGGCCATGTAGAGCGAGATCGCACCGACGTCCCAAATCAATGGGGACAAGAACTGTGGCTCGATCATCGGTAAGTAGATCAGCTCGGGCCGTCCAAGATGCCATAGGATATTGCTCGAGCCCATGATGAGCGCGACTACGGTGATGACTTCGGCCACCCTTGTTATGGGACGGCGCCACTCGGCGCCGGTGAGCCTCAGGATCGCGGAGATGAGCGTACCGGCGTGGCTGATGCCGATGAAGAAGATGTAGTTCGTGATGTAGAGGCCCCAATAAACGGGCTGGTTCATGCCGGCGACGCCGAGACCCCCGCGGAGCTGCCCCATCCACGCGAGCCCACCGAAGGCAATAATTGTCAAAAGCACGAAGACGATGAGATAGAAGCCTCTCCCCGTTTCGAAGACGTGACGGAGAAGCGAGTCCTCAATCTTGCGATCGCGCTCGGACGCTTCCACGCCACTCTCCTTCTTTCAAATAGGCGACGCGCGGGCCCGTACCCAGATCGGCGAGCGGAAGCTCTGCGCGCGGGCTGTTGAACAGCTGCGCTACGACCGAATCCGGATCTTCGAGATCACCGAACGTGATGGCGTGGGTCGGGCAGGATTGAGCGCAAGCGGGATCGACTTCGCCGTCTCTGACCGGCCGCTCTTCCTCTTTGGCCGCGTCCTCGGCGCGCCGTATGCGCTGCACGCAGAACGTGCATTTCTCCATGATGCCTTTCCAGCGTACGGCGACGTCAGGGTTGATGGTCTGCTCGAGCGGCGCTTCCCAGCTCGGCTCGGACCAATTGAAAAAACGGACGGTGTAGGGACAAGCATGGGCGCAAGCCCGGGTGCCGATACAACGCGGGTGGATCTGCGCGTTCAGACCTTGGGGCGTTTCGTAGGTTGCCGATACGGGGCACACTTTGACGCAAGGCGCGTTGTCGCAGTGAACGCAGAGGACCGGTTTGAACCGCATCCTGACGTCGGGAAAGGCGCCCTCCATGAATCGTTCGATGCGGAGCCATTCGGTCGTGCGGCCGCGCGAAGATTCGACCGGCCCCGCGACAGGAACGTTGTTCTCGCCGCGACACGCAACAACGCACGCTTCGCAGCCCGTGCAGCGGTCGACGTCGATGGCCATGCCCCATTCGGTCATAGCTTGCGCACCGTAACTTTCGTCCCCGCGAGCAGCGCCCCATCGGTATCCGATGCGGGGTCCAGTAGCGCGAAGGCATTCACGCCGCGCCCTTCGCTGTAGCGGCCGTAACCGGTGTGGCCTTGCCCGGCGGCGATCGCGACCATATCGGGATGAAGACCTGGCGTGACATGTGCGGGCGCTTCGATGGCTCCAGATTCGGATCGGAGCTCGACGAGGTCTCCGCTCGCGATACCGAGCTCGTCGGCGCGATCCGCGCTGATCTCGATCACGCTCCCCCAACGGATGCCTGTGATCGGATCCGACAGCTCTTGAAGGAAGGGGAGATGAGCGCTCCGGCCGTCACCTAGAGCGTTCGACGCGTAGACGTGGAGCTCGAGCCCTGGCGTCGGGTGGGAACGCTCTCTGATAGCCGCTGTCTCGAAGCGGTAGCGTCCGGGCTCGCCCGCCCTTTTCGCGCTCCAAAACCCTCCGCGGGCGAGTGCATCGCTCCAGGAAGTGTCGAGGCCGGCCCAAGCTTCGCGAAGCGCCGCCTCGTAGGAGCTCCACGGAAACTCGTCCGCTCGACCCGTGCTCTTTGCGATAGCGAGTAGCGCATCCGGCATCGACCGCGTGTCGTAGAGTGTGCGGACGAGGAGCGGCTGTGCGAGGGTGGCTATGGGAACGGGAGCGCCATCAGGGACGGCGTCCTCGAAACGCTCGAACGACATGGACTCTGGGAGCACGAGGTCGGCTGCCGCGGTCGTCTCGTCCATGAACGCGCTAAAGCTCACCCGGACCGAGACGGAGGAGAGCCAGGTTTCGGCCTCGAACGCGGCTGGTAAGCTGTAGAGCGGGTTCGTGTCCACGATGAAAAGAACGTTCGGAGGCTCGGAGCCGAGTGCTTCGGTCAGAGCACGCTTTTTGATCTCGGGTCCCTCGATCGCGGGCCACGGAGCGAAAGGCGGCGCTTCGGCCGGCTTCATGTTCGTGCCTAAGAGCGCGTTCAGGTGGGACACCGCTAGAGCGAGGGCAAGCCCCGCTCCCGACCGCACCGCCGAGCCTCCAGCGAGGCAAATCGTTGGGCCGTGCTCGGCCATCTCTTGCGCCAATCGCTCGGCGGTTGCGCTCGGCTCGATGTCCTTGACGAGGGCGCGGAATGCTTCGAAACCCTCGGACCCCCCGGGTTCCGACGCAGCATTCCGGCCATCGCGGATCAACACATGGGCGATGGCTAGCGCGAGGGCAATCTCATCGCCGGCACGTGCCGGGATCCACTCGTCCGCGTTGGCCGCGGTCAGGGACAGGCGCGGCCCGACCATCACGAACTTGCCGCGGCGTCCGGGACGGCCTTGCCGCAGCTCGGCCAGCCCGCGGTGAAAACGCACCGGCGAGACGTCTGCTTCCAACATCTCTGCGCCGAAAGATACGACGTAGCCTGCGTTCTCGAGATCCGGATCGGCGAGCCGTTCGTGGCCGGTCGCAAGCGCGCTCGCGCGCTCGAGCGTCGTGGTCGAGAAGGGCTCGTGAAGGATGTGGTCCGACGATCCGAACGCCTTCAAGAATCGCTCGACGATCGTGCGCCGATGTCCCGTGAGTGTGCCACTGAGAAAGGCAAAGGCAGAGGCAGAGGCGGTGCGATCAGAACTGCCGAGTGCGGAAGCGACGCGCTTGAGCGCTGCGTCCCACGTCAGCTCGTTCCAGGAGCCGTCATCTTGCTTCACCATCGGCGTGCGGATGCGGTCCGGATGGTACATCGCTTGCGGCGCGGCCTGGCCGCGCGGGCAGAGCCCGCCCCGGCTCATCGGTTGTTCGGGATTGCCTTCGACTTTGACGAGCCGCCCGTCGATTTTGCGAACTTCGATGCCGCAAGCCGAGTTGCATTCGAAGCAAGTCGACCGCGTCCAAATCTCCTCACCGGGGATGAAGGGCTCTTCCGGGATCAGAATCGGGATGAGCTGGGAAGAATCGGGGGCACATGCGTCGAGAGCGAGCCCGGCGGTCGCGGCAAAGACGCTGCCCTTGAGAAATTCGCGTCGATCCATCGGCCTACTTGTGGCAGAGAACGCAGTCCACCGAAACCTGTTCCTGCTCGTGGCACTCGATACACCATTCCATCTCGAGGACCTGGTGGCGGACCGCCGTCATGCTTTGTCCGATATCCGAGTGGCACGTCTCGCAGCTGAGCCCGGCCCGTACGTGCCACTTGTGAGGGAAATAGGTGAATTGCGGAAGCTTGTAAAGACGTACCCACGGGATGGGCGCCTCGGCGTCGACATATTCCATGAGCTTCTGGGTGGCCTCGCTTTCCTGAGACATCGCCATGTGGCACGCGCCGCAGAGCTCGGTTCGTGGGATACCGGCCGCCGCTTGTCGATCGTAGAACTCGTGACAAAACGCGCAATCGATTTGGTTGTCCGCATGAAGCTTGTGAGGAAACGCGATCGGCTGAGCCGGCGATGCGCCCGCGTCAAAGCCACAGCCGCTGACGGAGAGCGCAAGAACCCCAAGAACGATGTCGACGGCGAACCGCATGAGCGGCCGGAAGATATCACAGGTCCGTGTTTCGCGGCAGCTTCCTGCTACCGGCTACCACGCTACCAGGCTGGTAGCAGGGAGCAGGTAACCGACCCGGAATGCGGATCTTCACAGTGGGGCACATACGCTTGGAGTAAAATGAAGTGTTATGCGGAAAGTGTTGGGCACGGTTTTGTTGGTCATGTGGGCGGGGAGTGTTTGGGGGCAGTCGGGGCGTATTCAGGTGGATTTGACGCCCGTGGTTGAGGCGGATGTTCTTTATTCGGGACAGTCGGTTCGGGCTGCGGTTCAGGTTCGGTTGCAGGACGGCTTTCACGTGAACTCGAACGCGCCGCTCGAGAAGTACCTCATCCCGACTTCGCTGCAGTTCGCGCCGCTCGAGGGTGTGAGCATCGATTCGCTCGCCTATCCTGAAGCCTTTCACCTCGTCACTGGCGGATCCGAGACACCGCTTGCGGTGTTCGAAAAAGAGTTTGCGATCGGCGTATTGATGTCGATCGACGCGAGCGTGGCGCCGGGCGAGCACGTGCTCTTGGGCCAGCTCAACTACCAAGCTTGCGACGAGAACGTCTGCTATCGGCCGGATAAGCGACCAGTGCAGATTGCGCTTCGCGTCGGATCGCCCGACGAGCCGGCCGCGCCCCAATACGCGGGCGTTTTCGACGCGTTCGACTTCTCGAAGACGAGCCCTGTCGAGATGCTAGAGGAGCCGCCCGAGCTCGACTTGAATGAAGTGGTCGCTGCGGCGGGGACCGGCGACGGAAACACGCTCGAGCTCGTCGACGCGTTCACCATTGCAGGCACGACCGGCGGGTTTCTCGGTAAGGACGCGTTTATCGAGTTCATCGATGACGCCGAGGCAGGCCGCGTTCGGAAAGGATGGTTCGAGGGCAAGGGGTCTTTCGCCATCGTCGCTATTGTGCTCTTCGGTGGCCTCGCGCTCAACTTGACGCCCTGCGTCCTTCCCATGGTCCCCATTAATCTGGGGATCATCGGGGCCGGCGCTCGCGCGGGCAGCAAAGCACTCGGTTTTGCGCTTGGCGGTGCTTATGGCTTGGCGATGGCCGTCGTCTACGGCGCTCTCGGGCTCGTCGTCATCCTCACCGCCGGAACCTTCGGAACGATCAACGCGTCCCCTTGGTTCAACTTTGGGATTGCGATTCTTTTCGTGGTGCTCGCGCTTGCGATGTTCGACGTTATCACGTTCGATTTCTCGAGCCTTCAATCCAAGGTTCAGTTTTCCGCCGGCACGGGAAAGTTCTTCGTGGCGTTTGGTATGGGCGCGGTCGCGGCACTTCTCGCGGGCGCTTGTGTGGCGCCCGTCGTCATTCAAGTCGTCATCTTCTCGAGCGATCTATATGCGAAAGGCCAAGTTGCAGCCCTCGCGCTGCCGCTTCTTCTCGGCATCGGCATGGCCATCCCGTGGCCGATCGCGGGTGCGGGTATCTCGCTGCTTCCGAAGCCGGGTGCTTGGATGGTTCGGGTCAAACAGGCTTTCGGCGTCTTGATCCTGGGCTTCGCTTCTTATTATGGATACCTGGGCTATGACATCGTGAGCCAGCGCTGGGTGGACGGCGCGGCCGTCGCGGACAGCGTTCAGGCGAAGATCGACTCGGGTTGGGTGCCTTCACTCGAAGCGGGGTTGTCACAGGCCAAGGCCGAGAACAAAATGGTGCTGGTCGACATCTGGGCCTCGTGGTGCAAGAACTGTCTCACGATGGACAAGACCACGTTCGAAGACCCGGACGTGCTCGCACGTCTCGACGATTACGTGAAAATCAAATTCCGAGCGGAAGACCCGGAGGCCTCGCCGGCTCGTGAAGTTATCCAGCGATTCGAAGGTGTGGGTCTTCCGGTTTATGCGATCCTGAAGCCATAGACAAGACTCCGCGCCCTCGTTGCTCGGAGCTGTTTGACGCTTCACCGTCGGCCAGTTAAGATTCAGATATCCCTATCTGTCTGATTTTCAAGGAATAAGGGTACAGCCAGTCCGTGGTTTTCTTTAATGTCCCACTCGGGGATGGTTGAAATCCCTCGCCTTTAGGCGAAGCCTTTAGGAGGCTTGGGGTACGATCCCCAGGTGAAAGGATATCGTAAATCATCGCACACGACGTAGCAGTTAAACTATCACTTCGTATTTATCACGAAGTACCGCAAGCCGGCCTTGAGAGGGGATGTAGCGGTTCGTCTCCGGGATCTCATCCGGGAGATCTGTGCTCGGAACCAGATAGAAATACTGAAGGGTCATGTGCGGCCTGAGCACGTGCACCTGTTGCTGAGCGTGCCGCCGAATTTGTCGCTGAGTCGAGTGATGCAGTTGATCAAGGGTAAGACGTCGAATCGTCTGATGCGCGACTTACGGACGATGCGGAAGGAGTTCTGGGGTCGGCACCTATGGGCACGGGGTTACTTCGTGGTGACAACGGGCAACGTGACGGATGAGGTGATAGCGAAGTATATAGAGTTGCAGGGTGCCGTGCCCCAGGACGACGATTCTTTCAAGGCCAGTGAGTAGCGAAACGAGGCAAGGACAAGCCGACTTTAGTCGGCGACGTGAACCCATCGCCTTTAGGCGATGGAGCGCACGCGCTCAGTGTCCCACTCGGGGATGGTTGAAATCCCACGCCTTTAGGCGAAGCCTTTAGGAGGCTTGGGGTACGATTCCGAGGTGAAAGGATATCGTAAATCATCGCACACGACGTAGCAGTTAAACTATCACTTCGTATTTATCACGAAGTACCGCAAGCCGGCCTTGAGAGGGGATGTAGCGGTTCGTCTCCGGGATCTCATCCGGGAGATCTGTGCTCGGAACCAGATAGAAATACTGAAGGGTCATGTGCGGCCTGAGCACGTGCACCTGTTGCTGAGCGTGCCGCCGAATTTGTCGCCGAGTCGAGTGATGCAGTTGATCAAGGGTAAGACGTCGAATCGTCTGATGCGCGACTTACGGACGATGCGGAAGGAGTTCTGGGGTCGGCACCTACGGGCACGGGGTTACTTCGTGGTGACAACGGGCAACGTGACGGATGAGGTGATAGCGAAGTATATAGGGTTGCAGGGTGCCGTGCCCCAGGACGACGATTCTTTCAAGGTCAGTGAGTAGTGAAACGAGGCAAGGACAAGCCGACTTTAGTCGGCGACGTGAACCCATCGCCTTTAGGCGATGGAGCGCACGCGCTCAGTGTCCCACTCGGGGATGGTTGAAATCCCTCGCCTTTAGGCGAAGCCTTTAGGAGGCTTGGGGTACGATCCCCAGGTGAAAGGATATCGTAAATCATCGCACACGACGTAGCAGTTAACCCTAATTGCAAATAAACGTCACCGTGTCTGAGGTCTTTGGCCCCGTGAATAGCACCTTTTCCAGGTTCTGCATACACCGTGCAGAATCACCTATAGTGGCGGCGAGCGGGTGCCCCAGCACGAGCTTCTCGCCTGTGCCCAGTGCGGCTGTTTCGCGTTTTCGTGCTTCGAAGATTTTGCGATTAGGGTTAAACTATCACTTCGTATTTATCACGAAGTACCGCAAGCCGGCCTTGAGAGGGGATGTAGCGGTTCGTCTCCGGGATCTCATCCGGGAGATCTGTGCTCGGAACCAGATAGAAATACTGAAGGGTCATGTGCGGCCTGAGCACGTGCACCTGTTGCTGAGCGTGCCGCCGAATTTGTCGCCGAGTCGAGTGATGCAGTTGATCAAGGGTAAGACGTCGAATCGTCTGATGCGCGACTTACGGACGATGCGGAAGGAGTTCTGGGGTCGGCACCTATGGGCACGGGGTTACTTCGTGGTGACAACGGGCAACGTGACGGATGAGGTGATAGCGAAGTATATAGAGTTGCAGGGTGCCGTGCCCCAGGACGACGATTCTTTCAAGGTCAGTGAGTAGTGAAACGAGGCAAGGACAAGCCGACTTTAGTCGGCGACGTGAACCCATCGCCTTTAGGCGATGGAGCGCACGCGCTCAGTTACACGACGATGCAAGTGTCTGCGAAGATCGTGTATTACGGCCCAGGACTCTGCGGCAAGACGACCAATCTGCACCAAATCCATAAGCGTACCGACCCGAACTCACGCGGGGAGATGGTGAGTCTCGAGACCGAGGCGGATCGAACGCTGTTCTTCGACCTTCTGCCGCTCGAGGTAGGTACGATTGGAGGGATGCGTGTTCGCTTGCAGCTCTACACCGTTCCCGGCCAGGTGTTCTACAACACGACGCGAAAGTTCGTGCTCAAGGGCGTCGACGGGATCGTCTTCGTCGCGGATTCTCAGGAAGTGGCGCTCGACGCGAACATCGAGAGCTTCCACAACCTGAAGCAGAACCTCGAAGAGCTGAACCAGCCTCTCGACAAGATTCCGTTCGTGTTCCAGTACAACAAGCGCGATCTTCGAAACATCTTGCCCGTCGAAGCCATGGACCGGCATTTGAACCACGATGGCTACGATGTTTTGGAGGGGGCCGCGCTCCACAGCGTTGGCGTCTTCGAAACGCTCAAGACGATCTCCAAAAAAACACTGGCCGCGGTGCACCGAAAGATCTCTGGGACGCAGGAAGAGCCCGTGCTCGTCGGAGCCTCCGGCCTGGAGCCCGCCGCGGAGGCGGTGGAGGAGACGCCCGTCAAGGCCGGTGTGTCGCCGCCCGAAACACCGACGGAGAAAACCCTTATAGGGGCGCATGTTCCGCTGCCCGTCATCGACGTCGACGAGCCGGCCCGCGACGAGACGACGGGCGCATCTACCGGGGCGCCCTTTGCCGAGCTCGATGATGTCGACCTCGAAGCGGCCGAGACTGGCGGAGAAAAAAGGCCTCCCGCGGCAACCACGCAGCTAGGCGCCGACACGTCCGAGGTCCAGATAGAGTTCGCCGCGAAAAGAACCGAGAGGGAGAAAATCGACACCTCCAAAACCCTATCCGGGTTGCAACCTTTGCGCATCCCGACACGGTCGAAGATCCACATCGATCGAGAGCTGTCGAATCTTCGCGAGATGGCCTTCGGTACCGCCAAAGCCAAAAAGAAGGAAGGGCCCAAACAAGGCAAGGTAGTCTTGGTCGAAGGCGCTGCGGTTGTCGAAGTTCCAACCAAAGTTCTAGACTGAAGTTCCTTGCTGAAAAAACCAAGATCCGGTGTTGATCCAATAAGATAGATGGAATCAATGGTGCTGGCGTCTGTCTACACGGTGATACCTTTGAGCAAGTCGTAGGCTCTCTGCTGTTTCGAGTCCGGAGTTGTCGTGACATCGAAGGTGGGCTCGTCGGGTCCGGCTTCCGGTCGCCGACATTTGTTTCGGACGATGTTGCTGAGAAGGCGCAGCAGCGTGCGGAAGCTGGAAGCTGGTCTCCCATCGTCAAGCTTCTTGGTGTGTATCTTGCGCAGGGCTGCGTCGGAGCGTTGCGCCGGAGCGACGGGGTCACGCTCGGCCTTCGCCTGCTGCTCCTCGTCAGAGAATACTAGCGGGCGCCAAACCTCCATCATGTGCCACAGGACGTAGTAGGCCAGCATGCACAAGAAGATGTGCGCCCGGACTCGGTTTTCGCGCCGGTGACGAATCGGCCGCACCTTTAGGTCCATGCTCTTGAAGGAACGAAACGCCCTCTCGACCTGGGTCAGCAACTTGTAGCTGCGCACTGTGTCGTCGGTTTTCATCCGCTGCTCAGCAAGACTGGTGCGGATCACGTAGATGCCGTCAAGGGCAGCTTCCGTAGTGACCTTTGTGTCGTCGATTTCGAAGCTAAAGCGGTCGTCGCGAATGTCCAGCTTGAAGTGCTTGCCGACTTTGTACTTGTTGAGAACTTTGCCTACCCGCACACCGATTTTATCTTTACCATGCAGCTGGCCTCGCCCGATCCGTTGGCGAATCCGTTCCAACTGCTTAACGATCGTCCCCATGTGTCGCTTCCACCGCTGGAGCCGTTTGTTGGCGAGCTCAGAGTTGCCGTTGGCGAGGCGCGAGGCGTCGGCAGCCATCGTTGTCTCGTCTAGCTCGAAGTCGAAACCGTCGTCACGGATGTCGAGCCTATAGTACTTGCCGACCTTGTACTTGTTGAGGAGCTTTTTCACCGTAGCACGGATGTCCTCCTTGCCGTGCAAACGGCGCCGCTCGACCATCCGACAAACCTTCTCCAGCTCCTTGCAGGTTGCTTCGAGCAGAGCACGACGCTTGTGACGCCGCCTCTCGGCCAGCTCCGGATTGCGGCAAGCGACCAGCCTCTCGTTGGGGAAATCCGGGTGCGTCAACTCAAACAGGTTCCGCCTGTCGAATAGCCCCATCTGGAGCACCCCATCGTTAATGAGCTTGCGAATCGGTTCGGGACGCAGAGCGGTAATCCAGTCGATACCGTCCATCTCCCGTAACTCGTCGATCTGGGTCTGGGTGATCATTCCGCGGTCGCCCACCATCACAAACTGCTCGATGCCGAACCGCTCTTGCGCATTTTCTACCTGAGGCAACAGTGTTTTGGGATCGCCCGTGTTGCCCTCAAAGACGGATACCGACACGGGGATGCCGCGTTCGTTGGTCAGCAGGCCGTAGTTGACCTGCAGCTTGCCTTTCTTGCCGTCACGGTTGTATCCGAGCCTGGCCAGCGGACAACTCACCCCCTCGAAGTAGCTTGAGGTTAGGTCATAGAGCGCGAGGCCGTCGTTTTGGAGATGGCGCGCCGCGAGTTTCTTTTCGATGACCTCCTGGCGTTTGAGAACCCAGTCCATGGCGGCATAGAGATCGTCTTCGTCGGCATCGCTCACTCCCAGGATTTCGGGCAGTGTGGTTGTGTGCCACCACAGGCTAGTCGCCAGCTTCGACTGCGGTTCGAGGATCCGGGCGACTACCATGGCCACGACCAAATCCCGCTCTGGTGAGTGTCGAGAGCCAACGAGCTTTTCGAAACCGAGCTGTCTCATGGCACTGAGCACCGCGTCGACGTGGCCATGGTGCCGGGAGCCGTTCTCGACGATTTCGAAGGCGTCTTCGAGCGAAACGAGCTTTTGCCCCTTGAGTATGCGTCGGATGGCATCGACCTGCTCGCTCGGCAGTTTGGACAGGTTGGCAAGTGTGCGCTTGCGCGGTTTCTTGCTCTTGGCATCCCGATAGGACTCACGGAGCAAAACGGCGGGTTTGGAGTTGCGGTTGGGCACGATATCGATGTGCATGGCTACTATATACACTATATAGGCATATATAACAACAACAAATACAATAAAACATGGCTACTAATTGCAGGCAAAAATCACACCTCTAGCGCTGTAACTCCATGCGACTAAAGGTACTTTACCGAAGCGTGGGAGGGCTTACTGGACAGAACTTCAGTCTAGAAAAGACGTCGGGCGTCGTCGTCGACCTCGAGCTCGTGGGTGACGACACGCCCCACACGGTCTTGAAAGCGATTCGAGTCGAACTCCCGCCCCGAGAAGAAGGCACCAAAACGCGCCTGCGCCTAGAGCTCGACCTAACCGAATCCGACAGCTAGATCCCGAATCCCGAATCCTGAATCCTGATCTAGGTCCCGGTGAACGTATCGATGTACAAGTGATAAACCCGAAGCCCTAGATCACGCGTGTCGTCTCCCAATCCCGCATCCGACGGGATGAACGACGTGCTGTTCACGATTCGCAGGTCGACCCAATCCTCGTCCCCGAGGGCGTCGGCCGGGATGGTGAGCTTCTGCAGGAACGGATCCCTTCCGGTCACCTCGAACGCGGCAATCTCGGTCTCGCCAATCAAGACGGAAACGTTCAGGGGCTCCTCGAAGGCCTCCACGTTCGCGTCGGCTTCGAGATAGAGAACGCTTTCCTTTTTCGGGTTCCGGAACGAGCAGACAGCTTCTTTTTTCGTCCACTGCCATTCCAAGTTGGGGTTCTCGGGAGCGGATTCGAGCTGGTGCCAGCCTTCCTTATAGACGAGAAAAATATTCTCTTTTTGGTCTAGAAGCTCGAGCTGCCCGGCTCGGTAGGAGAGGCGCCCGCTGTCGGCGCCGTCGAGGCCGAGGCGGTCGCCGCCTTCGCCGGGGAGGTAGAGACCGACCTCCACCGTCGCCGTGCCGAGATAAGGATATAGCGGGATGAAGAGCGTCCGCTTATATTCGACCTTCGATCCGGCCTTCCATTCGCTCGTGGATATTTCGGGCAGATGGTCGTCGGTGAAGAGCTGGGCGTTGTGGGAGTCCAGAAAATGAACGAACGCGGTATAGTCTTTCGAAATCGGCTCGGAGTCAGCGGCGATGTCGAAGCTATACGTGATCTCGATGGGGCTACCAATTGGCGCCCGGGGCTTGTTGAATTCGACGCTCGCCGTAATGGGCCGGCTCTCGGTGGGTTCGTTTCCACCGCACGCGACCAGGACCAGGCCGGCGAGGCTCTGTACCAAGATCGTCGCGCGGAAGATCTCGAATCTCGACTGCTGTGTTTTCATGCGCTACAAATCTCCTCTTTTTGGATCGCCCCCGAATGGGTTGGGGCTTTCGTCTGTATCTCAGGAAGCAAACCCAGAAGTATGTCACAGCGGCTCGCCTCCGTCAATGAATCCCGCGCGCGACAGGGTGTGAGGACTCCTTTTCTTGACCTGGTTTCGACCGCTTTGCTATAGTCGTCGCGAATCGAAGGGACCACATTTGAACAACTTAGCGACGAGCACATCCAATTAAATGGCTCATCAATTTGTAAAGGGTGACGCGCTCGGCATGGTGGAAACGTGCGGCCTCATATCCGCGATTGAGGCTTCGGACGCGATGGTCAAAGCGGCACGCGTCGATTGCGTTGGTTATGAGACGATCGACGCCGGCTATGTGACGGTCATGGTGCGCGGAGACATCGCTGCGGTCAAGGCTGCCACGGATGCAGGCGCCGCCGCCGCGCGCCGCGTCGGTGAGCTCATCGCGGTGCACGTCATCCCGAGACCTTATGGCGACGTCGAAGGGGTGTTACCCAAGCCCTGAGAGACGCGAGCTCAGAAATGGCCAGCGACAAAGATCTCCGTTCGATACAACAGGCGCGCGACTTGGTGCTCGCCGCCCGCGAGGCTTGGGAGAGCTACGCGCATTCGAGCCAGGAAGAGGTCGACCGCATCGTCGCCGCTTGCGCGAAAGCGGCTTCCGACGCGTCGTACGAGTTCGCGAAGCTCGCCGTCGAAGAGACGGGCTACGGCGTCGTCGAGCACAAATTCATCAAGAACAAATTCGCCGCCGAAGACGTCTACGCGTTCATCCGCGACATGAAGACGGTCGGCATCATCCGCGAGATTCCTGAGCGCAAAGTGTACGAGATTGCGGAGCCGGTTGGTGTCGTCGCGGCCATCATCCCCTCGACCAACCCGACCTCGACCGCCATCTACAAAATCCTCATCTCTCTCAAGTCACGCAACGGCGTCGTGCTCTCACCGCATCCGGCGGCCAAGAACTGCATTCTCGAGACGACTGAAGTCATGAAGCGTGCCGCCATCGCTGCCGGGGCTCCGGAAGGGCTCGTGGCCTGCTTGAGCGAGGTCTCGCTGCAAGGAACGCAAGAGCTGATGAGCCATCGCCGCACGTCCGTGATCCTGGCGACGGGCGGGATGGGGCTCGTCCGCGCCGCTTATAGCTCGGGAAAACCGGCATTCGGAGTCGGTCCTGGAAACGTGCCTGCATATGTCGAGTCCTCGGCCGACGTTCGCAAAGCGGTGCGCGACATCATCACGGGCAAGAGCTACGACAACGGAACCCTGTGCTGTTCCGAGCAGGCGTTGATCTGCGATCGCGCCATCGAGCGGGAGGTGCGGGAGCAAGTGCAAAATCAAGGCGGCTACTTTCTCTCGAAAGAGCAGGCGGCGACGCTCGCGCAACTCGCCGTCTTGCCGTCGAGGCTCGCCAATCCGGAAATCGTCGGGAAGAGCGCGCGCTTCATTGCCGACTTGGCGGGCTTTTCTTTTTCAGTGTCCGAAGGCTCAGTGCCTGAAGGCACGCGCGTGCTCGTGGTCGAGCTCGACGGAGTGGGCCGCGACTATCCGCTCTCGATCGAGAAGCTCTCGCCTATCTTGGCTTTCTACGTCGTTAACGACTGGAAGGAGGGCTGCGAGCGCGCGAAGCAAGTGCTCCGCTACGGAGGTATGGGACACACCCTCTCCATCCACTCGAAAAATGATGACATCATCCGCGAGTTTGCGCTTCAAAAGCCCGCCGCCCGGATAGTGGCCAACTCGTCGGCCACTCATGGCGCGGTGGGCTTCAGCACAGGGCTCGCGCCCGCGATGACTCTCGGCTGCGGCTCTTACGGAGGGAATATCACCGCCGACAACATCACGCCGCTTCACCTCATCAACGTGAAGCGGCTCGCTTATGAGATTCGCGCCGTCGACGTCGCCAAAGCGCTCGAGGCTTACGGCTATACGGGGGAGATCACCGCGCCGCCGCCTCGGGCCGTGCCCTCGACCGCCCCGCTCGAGTCTCGCGTCTCTTCCTTTCTCGAAAGCCGCGGCGTGATGCCGCCGCGGAGCAGTGGCGCCGATGCTTCTTTCGAAGGTGAGTCCGGGCCGGCTGCGAAAGTGTCGTCGAGCGAAGCGCCGGCCCCGGCGGTGGTTGCACTCGAGTTCGTTTCGGAGGACGATGTACGCGGTGCCGTGAGCAACGGGCGAAAGCTGCCCGTAGGTCCCGCGACGGTCATCACGCCATCGGCGCGTGAGCTTGGGAATGACAACAATATTTTCGTGCGGGTGTGAAAGCAAGACTACTTGGAGGTTTGCGCGTGCCGGAGCTTTCCCACCGATGGATTTGGCAATGGATTTGGCGATGGATATGGTTTTGTGCACTCGGACTGCTGGCCGCTTCGTGCTCGTCCAAAAAAACCGCATCTGGACCCGAGCCGCCGCCGAGCGCGGAAGTCACAGCGTCACTCCAGCGTGAGGCGGTGCGCCAAGCGCGCATCGAGCTCGATAAAGGCGAGGAGCTCGCGCATGGCGGTCAATGGAGCGAAGCGCGGCACGCTTTCGATCGGGCGGTCGACTTTCTTCTCGATATCCCCGGAGGCCTCGCCGCCTCCCCGGAGTCGGAGAGTCTCTTTAACGACATCATCGCGACCATCCAGGAAACGGAACGCGGCGCCCTTGATGCGGATGCGCAGGAACAATTCGAGCTCGCGGCCGTCGATGAGCTGACGCGCGAAGCGCTCGAGGAGCTCCCCGAAGACATCGGTGAGGCGGCGGTTGATGCCGATCTGCCCACCACGACTTACGACATCCCGATCGACATGAACGCGCGGGTGCGCTCCATCATCGAGATGTATCAGCTTCGCCGCCATGATTGGTTCCAAGAGGCCCTCGACCGCTCCGGTTATTACCGACCGATGATCGCAGAGATCTTTGCCGAAGAAGACATGCCCCAGGACCTCCTCTACCTCGCGATGGTTGAGAGCGCTTTCAAGTCTCGCGCGATGTCGCGAGCAGGTGCGCGAGGCATCTGGCAGTTCATCCGCGGCACCGGACGGCGCTACGACCTTCGGCAAGATTTTTGGGTCGACGATCGTTTCAATCCGGAAAAAGCGTCGCGCGCGGCGGCGCGCCACCTGAAGGACCTCTACGAACAGTTTGGCGATTGGTATCTCGTGATGGCTGCCTATAACTCCGGGTCTAGGCGTGTGGAGCGCGCGATCCGGCGCACCGGGAGCCGTGATTTCTGGGTGCACGCGAAGCGCCGCGTGCTGCCGCGCGAAACGCGCAGCTATGTGCCGCTCATTCTCGCCGCGATCGTAATCGCCAAGAATCCCGAGGCCTATGGCTTCGATCCTCCCACGACCATGCCGCTCGAATATGATGTCGAGCGCGTCGAATATCCGGTGGATCTTGCGACGGCGGCCAAGTCCGCGGGCGTGAGCGTCGAAGACATGAAGTTTCTGAACCCCGAGCTCCGCCGCTGGGTGACTCCGCTCGACAGCAAGAATTACGCCCTGCGTATCCCCAAAGGGACCTCCGAAGTGTTTCGCGCCGCTCTCGCGAATATTCCGGAAGCGGAGCGGGTGCGTTTCGGGACGCACGTCGTCCGCCGCGGCGACACGCTGTCCCAGATCGCGAGCCGCTATGGCACGACCGTGAACGCGCTCACCGCCGCCAACAACATCAGCCGGCGCTCGCTCATCCATCCTGGACAAGTGCTCACCGTTCCCGTGCCTCCGGGCACGGGCGCCCAGCGTATCCGTGCCGTGCAGAGGCGAGAAGCGGTGGCCGAGAACGGTCAGGAGGTCTACGTCGTGCAACGGGGCGACACGCTCGGTGAGATCTCCACCTCGTTCAGCATGTCGCTTCGAGCGCTGCGCGAGCTGAACGGATTTCGGCCGCGCTCGACCCGTATCTATCCCGGTCAAAGGCTCATCGTCACCGAGCAAGCCTCGCGCAAGATGCGTTCGGCGTCGATCTCGGCGCCGGCGCCGAGCGCCACCGACATCTATATCGTGCAGACTGGAGACACGCTTGGGCACATCGCCGAAGCACACGGCCTCGGCCTTTCGGTGCTGCGGCGCTTGAACGGCTTCTCGAGCCGCCGCACGCGGATCTATGCGGGTCAGAGGCTTCGTGTCCGTGTAGCGACGGCGGTACCAGCCGAGGTCTCCACATCCGGGGCGACGCGGTATCGCATTCGGCGTGGCGATACACTCTCGACGATTGCCCGCCGCTTCGGCGTCACCGTCGAAGAGATTCGGCGGTGGAACCAGATGGGCTCGGATCGCATCGTGGCCGGAGAGCGCCTTACGATTTACGTCCAAGCCGGCACGAACTAGCCGGGGCTTCCGGCCGAGGTCGGTCCAATGAGACAAGAAACTGGAAGCTGAAAAAAGATCAATAATAAAAAAGCGTAACGCAAAGGCGCCAAGGCGCAAAGACGCAAAGGCTCGTATCCCAACCCTAAAGATTACGCAGGCCGATCCAAAGAGGGTCCTTCGAATCTCCTCTCCTTTCGTTTTTTTCTTTGCGCCTTGCGGCCTTTGCGCCTTTGCGTTGCGCTTTTCTTAATATTGATCTATGCGGGCGGTTGCTACTGTTGGCGGTGAGTGGCCCAGTTCGGGTATGTTTTCGCTTCGGCTGAGTGTCAACACACGGGAAAGGAGAAGTCCTCGATGCCTTATCTCGAAACGCGGCTCGGCGAAAAGGCTTCCGCGGAGCTCAGGGCGCTCCACGAGGAGATCGTGAAGACCGTGGGTCTTTCGGAAGTGCCCAACCTCTATCGATGCGCGAGTCTCGACTACGACCTCTCGAAGTGGATGTGGGAAGGCTCGAAGACGGTGATGCTGCGGGAGTCGACCATTGCGCGACCCCTGAAAGAGCTCATTGCCGTCGTCGTCTCCGAGACCAATGCGTGCCAGTATTGCGTCGATCGTCACAGCTCGGTTCTTCGAGCGATGGGCTTCGAAGAGGAGCTCATCGGCGCGTTAGGCCGCGACCATCGAAGCGCGCAGCTTTCGCCGGCGGAAAAGGCGGCCCTCGACTTCGCGGTGAAGGTGACTCGAAACGCTTACAAAGTGACGGAGAAGGATCATGCGCTTCTCCGAAGCCACGGTTATACGGATCCGCAGATCCTGGAAATCGCGACGGTGGCGTCCCTCTTCAACTTCGTGAACCGTTTCGTTCTGGCGCTTTCCTAATACCAAGTGAATCTGCGTTTGAACCGTACAGACGCCGAGAACGCAGAGGTAAATCCGGGATTTCGTTGACTCCGAGGCTGCAAGCCGTTTCGGCTCCCTTTTCTTCTCCGCGCACGCTTCTTTTCGGAAGACTAGTAGGAGTCTCAGAGCTCCTCAACTGCGTCAGATGACGGCGGCGCTCGTGACGGGGCCCTTCAGAGAGTAGACTGGGCCTCGCGTCGAACGGCCTGCAATGGAAACTCGGACGGATGTAGCAGGCTCGCACGAACAGAAAGGGAATTTATGAGGTTTCACCGAAACGTCGTTTTCGTGTTGACGGCCACATTCGCGAGCCACCACGTCTCGGCCGCCAGCACGACCGAGGACGACATGAGCAGCATGTCCATCGTGGGATTCGATTCGGAGACCGGTGATGTGGGAATCGCGTTGGCGTCGAAGTTCTTCGCCGTGGGGCCGATTGCCGCGCACGCTCGCGCCGATGTGGGAGCGGTCGCGACGATGGGGGGTGCGCCGCACAACGAAGGCGGAACACTCCTCGACTGGCTCGAGGACGGCCGTACTCCCGAGCAAGCACTCGACCTGCTGCGCGAGAGCTACCCCGAGGGCATCGGCCAGATCAATATCGTCGACGCGAAGGGGCGCAGTGTCTCCACGACGAGTCACACCCAAGCGCGTATGTGGCGAGGTCATCGCTTCGGCAAACACTATGCCTCCGCGGGAAACATCCTCGTGGGGCCTCAGGTTGTGGATGCGTTTGCCGAGCGCTTCGAAGGTACGGATGGAGTGGGCCTGCCGCTCGCGGAACGTCTCCTGCAAGCGCTCGAAGCCGCCGACCGCGCGGGGGGTGACGCGCGGGGCCGCATGGGTGCGACGTTGATTGTGATGCGCAAGGGCGGCGGTCTTCGCGGCACCGACTATCTCGTGAACCTGAGAGTCGATGACAGCCGGAGCGCCATCATCGAGCTGAGAAAGCTCTACATGCGCTGGAAAGATACCCACGCCGAGACGCCAGGCTTCCGCACTATGGAGATGAGCCGCGGGCGCGACGTGATGTGGCTACAGCGAAGCCTCGAAGCGCTCGGTTTCCTGAACGGGGACGAGCCGACGGTCTTCGACGAGAATAGGGAGCCCAACGGTTTGTTCGAAGACGTCACCGCCGACGCGGTCGCGCGCTACAAAATCGAGCACCAGCTCGGCCGAACCGCATCGGCCGGTCTCGAGACCGTCACCTCGATGCGCCGAGAGCTTACACGAGCCGGCATGTCAGACGAGGCTCGGTCGGCCTCGCCCTCGGCGACGACCGCGCATCTCGACCTGACACGGGAAGAGGACATCATGTCGTCTCTCTCGATCGTTGGATTCGATCCCGAGACCGGCGACGTCGGCAATTGCATGACGTCGAAATATTTCGCAGTTGGGCCCGTCGCGTCGTTTACGCGCGCGGGGGTGGGCTCCATCACCATCATGCAGAACGGCCCGTTTCCGATGGGCGAAGAGATGCTCGATTGGATGGAGAAAGAAAACCTGAGCCCGCTCGACGTTGTGCGCCGCGTGCGGGAGACGCTACCCGATGCCGGACAGATCAACATCGTCGATACCGAGGGTCGCAGTATCTCCGCAACCGGGCCACGCGGAAGGTCGTGGCAGGGCCAGCGCTACGGCAAGAACTACGCGACGTCCGGGAACATTCTCGCCGGCCCGGCCGTGGTCGATGCTTTCGCAAGCGTCTTCGAGACCACTGAGCGCTCCGGACTACCTCTCGCCGAGCGCTTGCTGATGGCGTGCGAAGCCGCCTATGCCGTGGGAGGCGACGCGCGCGGCCAGCAAGGAGCTCAGCTGAAGGTCTATCGAAGAGGCGCGGGCTTTCGCGGAACCGATTTAGTGGTGGACTTGAGAGTCGACGACAGCACGCAAGCCGTCCCAGAGCTTCGCCGGCTCTGGGAAGAGTGGAAGTTCCATCATCTTTATGGGGTCGGTTTCCAACCGATCGCGCAAACGACCGGCCGCGACGTCCAGCAGTTGCAGCGTTACTTGCGCACGCTGGGTTTTCTCGAAGAAACCCGTCGGGACGTGTTCGACGAGCAGGGTGCGCCGCTCGGCGTTTTCAACGATGCGACGGCCGAGGCGACGACGCGTTGGAAGAATGCCGCGGGACTGGACGAAGGAGCCTACCTCGTACAATTCATGCTGAAGAGGCTCAAGCAAGAGGTTCAGCGTATAAGAGGTGTCCGATGAGCCCGATGAAAAAGCTCTGGACTCTAGTCGCCCTCCTCGTCCTCCTAGGGCTCGGCGTCACGCCTGCGTTCTCTCAAATAGACGCAACACGAGAAGACCACGTCATGGGCAGTCTCGGAATTGCCGCCTTCGACCCAGAAACAGGGGAAGTCGGTGTGGCCTGTGCTTCGCGCGTGTTTGCCGTCGGCTACGTGATGGCGCACGTGCGGGCCGGCGTCGGGGCGGTCGCGACGATGGGAGGCGCTCCCTACAAAGACGGGCCTCTCATTCTCGACTGGATGGAAGATGGCGCGACCCCCGAAGAAGTTCTCGAGCGGTTGCGCCAACGCTACGACCACATCGGTCAGATGAGCATCGTCGACGCGAAGGGTCGCTCCGTGGCCGCCACCGAGAACCCGAACCTCTCGGACTGGCATGGTCAGCGCGTCGGCGAGAACTATGCGACGTCCGGCAACATTCTCGCGGGACCGGACGTCATCGCGGGTTTCAGCGACTCGTTCGAGAGCACGGAGGGCTCAGGGCTTCCCCTGGCCGAGAGACTCATGCGAGCTCTCGAAGCAGCGACGCGCGCGGGAGGCGATGCGCGCGGACAGATGGGTGCGGTCCTTCAGGTGTATAAACCCGGGGCGGGCTACCGGAGCACCGGCCTCCACGTCGACCTCCGCGTCGATGACAGCCCACACGCCGTCACCGAGCTTCGGGACCTCTACGAGCGTTGGAAAGTAGAACGTGCTCAGGAGTACGGAAGCCGGATGATCCAGCAGACTCGCGGCGCCGACGTCGCCCGCTTGCAGAGCTGGCTCGTCGAGCTCGGCTACGCAGAGAGCGACGATCGCGAGCTCTTCGACAAGACCGGAAAGCCTCGAGGCATCTTCAACGATGCTACCGCCGAGGCGGTCGTCGCGTTCAAGCGCGATCACGACATGGGAGAGGGCAGGAGCGCGAACCGCGAGACGGTCATCAAGATGATCTCCCTTCTTCGAGATCGGTCTCGGGGACGCGGCGCGAGCTCGTTCTGGAAGTCGGCGGATGCATCGTTCGAGCCGGACAGCCGCAGAATCAGCAGCCTGTCGATTGCCGGCTACGATCCGGAAACCGGTGAAGTGGGTATCGCTATGGCGTCGCGTTTTTTCGCGGTGGCGCCCATCGCGGTGCACGTGCGAGCCGACGTTGGCGCGATCGCCACCATGGGCGGCTCGCCGTACAAAGACGCGGACGAGATGCTCAGGTGGCTCGAGGATGGCGAAACCCCCGAAGGCGTGATCGAGCGACTCCGCGATCGCTACGGCGATCGGTGGGGCGGCGGACAAATCAATATCGTGGACGTCAAGGGACGAAGCATCTCGGTGACCGGCACCGAGAGCATGTGGAAAGGGCATCGCTTCGGGAAGAACTACGCCACCTCTGGCAACATCCTCGCCGGCCCGGAAGTCGTCGATGGTTTCGCGGAGACGTTCGAGCGAACGGAGGGTTCCGGTATGCCGCTCGCCGAGCGGCTACTCGAAGCCCTGGTCGCCGCGGACCGCGCCGGCGGCGACGCCCGCGGACGCATGGGAGCGACGCTCGTGGTCAAGAAGAAGCGCCCTGGCGGTCTGGGCCCGCAAAACACCGACGACTACGTCAACCTTCGGATCGACGACAGCACCCGAGCGATCCACGAGCTCGAGAAGCTCTATTACCGGTGGCGGTCCATCCGAAACCAGGAGCCCGGATTCAGGGTCATGGGGCAAAGCCGCGGCAAGGATGTGAAGTGGCTTCAAGCCTCCCTCGCAGAACTCAGCTACCTCTCGCCCGACGACCGCGGCGCGTTCGACGAAGACGGCAATGCGCGGGGTATTTTGAACGCCTCGACCGCCAAAGCACTCGCTCGATACAAGAACGATCGCAATCTCGGCCGTGAGCCGTCCGCAGGCCTCGAGGTCGTCAACGCCATACGGCGCGAGCGTTTGGGGCTCCTGCCCCACGTTTCGGGTCCCGAGGACACGGAGGGGATGATTATCTACCAACGAAACGGCGGTGACGTGCCTCGCTGACGCCCGTAGGCTCTTTGACGGAAGGCTTGGATCTGAGGGTCCGCCGGGCTGCGGTTCTCGTGATCACCGTCAGCAAAAACTGCGGGCCCTTTCACGAGCAGTCGGGATTCACGCAGGATCGCTTCCCCCCTGCGGTTCAAAACGCTTTCAGGTTTAGCTCGCTACAGGCTAGGCGGATTTCGTGCCGCGGACAACGACGAACTCACCCGGAACTGCATAACGCTCTCCGTCGCGGAAGGATTCGATCGTCGCGAGATATTCGGCATGGATCTCGGTTCGCGTCTTTTCGTCGAAACGGGAATAGGCGAGCGCCACTGGGCCTCCCGCGAAGGCCGCGCCACAGGCGTCCTCACCGGACCCGTAATGAAGGACGGTGTCGAGACGCTCGAGGACCGTCGGTAAATCCGGCTTTTTCGAACGTTATCTCGAGGACGTTCCTCGTCCCCAGCTGGAAGAACATCGGACAGACTTCCGAGGAGACGCGTGCATCGACGACGGGAAAGATGTCTGCCCAGCCGCAACGCTTTCGTTCGCCCCAAACGGCCGCCACCGCGCGCCCCCCGGGTTTCAAGGTGCGAAACATTTCCTCGAGGGCGTTCACGGGATCGGGCACGTACATGAGCCCGAGAGCACAAAGCGCCGCGTCGAATCTTGCCTCGTCTGTTCCGAGCGCCTCGGCGTCCCGCCTCTCGAAACGCACTTGGCTCACACCGCGCTTCGACGCCTCTTCCCTAGCCGGAACTTCCGCCGGCTAGACGCATGTAAACCCGTACGTTTAAAGCAGATGCGGCGGTTCTAAATGTAATGTGTAAGCATGTAATAGTGACAGAACAGTTATTTTACTGATTTAATCCTGTATAGTCGGCGCATGTACATCGCCAAGGTGCCGAACCGCAACTCGCCCCCAGCGATTCTCATCCGCGAAAGCTACCGCGAAGGCGGTGCGCCCAAAACGAGGACCGTCGCCAACATCTCGAAGTGGAAGCCCGCGCGAATTGAAGCTCTTCGCCAGTTGCTGAAGGGCAACGTGGATTTGGGTGAGGCTCAGCAGTTCGAGATCACCAGAAGCAAGCCTCACGGACATGTTGCGGCCGTGCTGGGAACGCTGCGCAAAGTTGGCCTCGAGCGAATCATCCATAGCCGCCAGCGCCGAGAGCGTGACCTCGTCGTGGCGATGATTGTGGCGCGAATCGTAGAGCCGGGCTCCAAGTTGGCCACGGCCCGTGGTCTATCGAAACAGACCTTGACTTCGTCATTGGGTGAGTGTGTTGGAGTTGAAGACACCAACGAGGATGAGTTGTATGATTCCCTGGATTGGCTTTTGAGCCGCCAAGCAGCCATAGAGAAGAAACTGGCGAAACGCCATCTGCAGCAGGGCAGCCTGGTTCTCTACGACTTGACGTCGACTTGGGTAGAAGGTCGGTCGTGCCCTCTGGCGAAGCTCGGTTACTCGAGAGACGGCAAGAAAAACAAGTTGCAGGTCGTGTTCGGCTTACTGTGTGAGCGTGATGGTCGGCCGGTCGGGGTAGAGGTGTTCGAAGGCAACACCGGAGATCCCGCAACACTGGGGAGCCAAATTCGCAAAGTCCGAGAACGTTTTGAGCTTGACAGTATCGTCTTCGTAGGTGACCGAGGGATGATCACCGAAGCCCGGATTCGCGAGGAACTTCGACCGGAGGAAGGTCTCGAGTGGATCAGCTCACTTCGTGCCCCTCAGATTCAGCGACTTGCAAAAGACGGAATGCTGCAGCCTTCTCTGTTCGATGAACTCGACCTAGCGGAGATCCATCATCCTAGCTTCCCTGGTGAGCGACTCATCGCCTGCCGCAACCCTCTTCTTGCTACCGAGCGGGCGCGGAAGCGAGAAGAGATGCTTGTGTCGACGGAGTCAAAGCTAGAAGTGATTAGCAAAGCGACGAAGCGAGACCAACGTCCTTTGCGAGGCAAAGATACCATCGGCATACGATTGGGTCGAGTGTTCGCTCGGAGCAAGATGGGCAAGCACTTTCGCTACACCATTACGGACGACGGCTTCGACTTCGAGCGCGACAACGAAAACATCGAGCGTGAGGCGGCCCTCGACGGCATCTATATCATCCGAACAAGCCTCACCGAAGAGGCCATCTCCGCAGACGAAGCTGTCAGGACCTACAAAGGCTTGGCAGTCGTTGAACGCGCTTTTCGTTGCTGCAAAACCGTGGATTTGAAAGTACGGCCCATCTATCACTACAACGCTGAGCGAGTTCGAGCTCACATCTTTCTTTGCATGCTCGCCTACTACGTGGAATGGCACATGCGAAAAGCCCTCGTCCCGATCTTGTTTGACGACGACGACCCTGACGGTGCCCATGCCAAACGCTCATCCATCGTCAGCCCAGCAACGCCTTCAGACTCCGCCCAGGCAAAGGCTTCTACCAAGAAGACTCCCGACGGGTTGCCCGTCCACAGTTTCAGAACGCTTCTTTCTGATCTTGCTACGGTCACGAAAAATCAGGTCGAAAACGAAGCCCGCGGCCTGTCCTTCGTCAGCATCACTCGCCCCACACCCTTGCAGCACAAAGCATTCAACCTGCTCGAAATCAACCCCCGCACGATGTAAGCAGTACACACACCTCTCTTCAAAAACAAAGCCAATGATGCCCACACTTACGCTTGTTCATCCGTGGAAGGTCCGCCTAGCCCATGTTTACCCTTTATGAGCACCCTAACGCTCGTAAGTGACTGAATTCAAAGGAACGGGGGTTGGATTTCGCCCAAAACGTAGAGACAGAGATTGTGCTTTGAGTGCCATTAATACGTTGTAATCGTGGACAATGACATGTAGTATGCGTGAGGACAGGTTATGTTCTTCCGCATCGTTCGGGCCGCAGGCGGCAAAGGGGTTCAACATGAGTATGTCCGCCTGGTCGAGTCGTATCGGGAGCACGGCAAGCCGAAGCAACGCGTAGTGTGCAACTTGGGGCGCAAGGATCTCCTAGTTGCCAATCTCGACTCCCTCAATCGGTTGCTTGGGGCCGGTGAACCGGCCGACACCGAGCGAGCAGCCGAGCAGGTCGCGGGGGCAGACGCGTGGGATTGGGGTCCGATGCTGGTGACGGCGACGAGGACCTCGCCCTTCTCACCCACGGCTTCGGTAATTCGAAAGGTGACGAGCCCGGTCCCGCAGGCCGTTTCGAGGACGCTCTCTCCGGGCCGGAGCGCTGTCATCTCGAGAAGTCGGTTATGGGCGGGCTTGAGCTGCGTGCGCCAATAGCCCTCGTAAGGGCTGGCGGCGATGTCCCAGCCATAGCGCTGGACGCGACGCTGGAGTTTCGCTTCCAAACTCACTGTCTTGGGCTCATGGCGTTCGGACTCGAGACTTGGGCTCGAGGACCTTGATTTACCGCTCGAGTTTTTGGGGCTGCGAGAAGATCGTATGCCACGGGCTGTGCTCTTCCCTTGAACGGTGCCTGATCCTTAATGAACAATTCTCCTCCTCGTCGCTTCCATTCGCGGCCGGCTGGGGCTCGACCGCGAGCGAGCGAATGTAGACGATGGCGTCGACGATCTCTTGATCCGTGAGCTTCGGATTAGATCCATAGGGCGGCATCGCGATGCCGGTCTTGTTCATCGGATCGTTCATCATGCGGCCCGTCTTCACGAAAGCGACGAGCTCCGCATCGCTCTTCAACGGGATCAAGGTGCTCACCGTGAGATTGTCTCCGGCGCCCGGGATCCCCTTCGCATCGGCGCCGTGGCACTCGCGGCAGGTGCTGAGAAAGACTTCGCGGCCACGCTCGGCGTCTCCCGGAGGTACGGGAACGACTTCGACGACGGCGCTCCCGCCGCAAGCGGGGAGGACAAAGGCTGTCAGGAGGAACGCCTTCCAATTCATCGGTCTTCACCTTCATCATCGCGTTCGACCTTCGACAGGTTCAGCACTCGGTCCACGAACTCCCGGCACAATCCAGTGTTCGCACGATAGTCCAGCAAAGACTCGATCGCGTCGTCGCTAAGGTGCTCGCGGACGGCTTCCGACTCGAGTAGCGCCTCTTTGAGTGAGAGGGCATCCTCAGAGGGCTCAGAGGCCTCATGGGCTTTCATGGCCGCGTCGTAGACGAGCCGATGTGCGGTTTGCTTTCCCACCTTCTTCGCGAGAGCGAGCATCACCGACTCGGACAAAACGAATCCACGCGTGGCCTCGAGGTTCGCCATCGCTCGCTCCGGGTGCACCACCAGGTTCGCGGCCAGAGACTTTACGAGCTCCAAAATCTTCGCAAAGGCCATGGCGCTTTGGGAGAACACGGCGAACTCGGACTTCCACGCGCGCCCGTCCCGCTCGTGATCATGGACTTGACTCTCGGCCATGAGCGCGGTGTTGTGGCGGACGACGCGTGCGAGCGTTCCCAGGTGCTCCGAGATCTCGGGGTTTCTTTTGTGGGGCATCGTAATGCTTCCCACCGTGCCTTCGACGAAGCCTTCGCTCACTTCACCGATCTCCGCGCGTTGCAGGTTATAGACTTCGTGGCCCAGCTTGTCCGCCGTGCCCGAAACAAGGCTCATCCAATGGAACCACTCGACGAGGACGTCGCGGGCGACGATCCAGGAGATGTCCGGGGGCCTCAGGCCGAGCCGTCCAAAGAAGCTTTCCTGGAGCTCGAAGCCGCGGGGGCCGAGGGACGAGAGGCTTCCCACGCCCCCACACAGCTGGCCGACTCCCAATCGCGACTGCATCTCTTTGAGCCTCTGAAGATGTCTGCGAAATTCGCGAGCCCAGACCGCCACTTTGTATCCGAAAGTGAGGGGGAGGCCGGGCTGGCCGTGGGTCCGTCCGGGCATGACGGTGTCGCGATGTTTCTTGGCGAGCGTAAGGAGCTGGCTCTCGATCGCTTCGAGCTCGCGCCTCGCGATGCCCGATAGGGTTTGAAGGACGAGCATCGTCCAGGTATCCGTGATGTCCTGAACGGTGGCGCCGTAATACAGCCACTCGCCGCTCGTTCCCGGGCAGCGTTTCTGGACGGTCTGGATGAGCCCTAGCATCGTATGGTTCGTTGCCTCGAAGCCCTCCCGGACCTCGGCGAAGAAGGCATCGTCGAGCGGGAGCTCGCGGCAGGTGCGCGCGATGTCGGCCGCCGCTTCCTTCGGAATCAGCTCGACCTCGGCCTGGCTCTCGGCGAGGACGGCGAGGACGCGGAGCCACGAACGAGTGCGCGGCTCGTCGTCGAAGAGCGCACGTGTTTCCGCCGTGCCCCAGGAGCCGCCATAAATGAGCGAGTCCGAAATATGGCTCGGCATGGGGGACTAGCGCTCCCAGGGGCGTCGGCCGCGCGGCATCGTGGGCAGTCCTTCGAATTCCTTCTCGAAGTCGCTGAGGCTTCGCTTCTTCTTTACCGGGTTTACCGGGTTTACCGGGTGTGCCGGTTCCTCCGTTTGCGGCTCGCGTTTCAGAGAACCGGCCTTTGCGAGCAGTCGCGACTGCGATTCACCGATGTTCGTCTCCCGTTGCCTCCGCCAGTTGCCATGGGCTTGGAGCTCACCACGACAGCTCGTGATCATCTCCTCGATGGAGGACTCCGCTGCGCCTCCCGGACCGGTACGGGTGCGGACGATGGCGTCGGGGTCCAAAGTCTCCGCGATCGTTTCCGGGGACAGCTCGAGCTTCCTGCCGATCACCGCCTCCGCCGCTTCGTCGAGCAACTCGGCCCTAAGCTGGTCTAGGTCCCGGTCCTTTGCGGCGTTCACCGCTTTGGCCACGATGCGATGAGCGGTTCGGTAGTCGATGCCGCGCTCCGTCAAGAGAACGTCGGCTAAGTCGGTTGCGCCCAAGAAGCTCTCCTTCACGCGGCGCCCGGCGACATCTTTCTTGACGCTGAGACCTCGGACGACTCCCGCCGCCAAGAAGAGCGCGTTCGTGACCGCATCTAGGGCTCGAGGCACGTCGCCGTAAGCGAAGATGCGGTTGTCGATTTGACCCGAAGGGGTTCTTCCGACCACGGCCATGGCGGCGAGCGTTCCGATAGCCTCACCCGCGACGCCCCGCAGATAGGCGAGGGAATAGGGGTTTTTCTTCTGGGGCATGATGACGCTCGAGCGCGTGTGGGATGCGTCGAGCTCGATTAGGTCGAACTCCGCCGTCGTGAAAATCTGAAGGTCCTCGGCGAGGCGGGACACGTTGACGAGGAGCGCGGCGGTTAGCGCTCCAATCTCGATGGGTCCGTCGGCCTGCCACATCGCGTCGCGCGTATGCGGGATCACTGAGTCGAAACCCAAAAGCTCGGCGAGGCCGGCCCTATCGAGGGGGAGACGGCTTCCATTGACGCTTCCCGAGCCCGCGGGGCTGCTGTTCACGTGCTCGAAGGCGACGCGCATCCGTGTGAGGTCGCGAAGACCGGGATAGACGAAGGTCAGGAGGTAGTGGCCGAAGGCCGTCGGCTGCGCGGGGTGGAGATAGGTGTAGTCTGGAAAAAGCGTCGCGCGATGCTCCTCGGCGCGTTCGAGGCAGCGCTCGAGCCACTTCTCGGTCGCGTAGGAGAGGGAAAGAAGGCGCGAGCGCACCGCAAGCCGGTAGCCGATGGTCGTGGCCTCGCGCCGCGGCCTTCCCGTTCTAAGCCAACCGACCGTTTTAGTTTAGGGGTGAACATCTGGATATAGGCTTCGCGATTCGAATAGAGGTCGCCCTGCGCGGGCTCCACGGTGAAGTCGAGTGGTCGGGTCGGGTGCATGTCGAGGAGCGACGCGAGGAGCTCACCCCCCGCCTGCTCCGGAATGACCTTCGACTCGATGAGCGAGACGACGTGCGCAATGTCGGCGAAGCTCATCCCTTCATAAAGGATAGAAGCGTCCGCCGTCTCCCTAGCGTAGGCCGTCCGAATGAGCTCGTCCGCAGGCGGCGTCTTCTCTGGCTCGTCGGTCATTCCGTCGAAGTGTCTTCTGCCGTGACCTCCAGTTGTTCTGCCACGGATTGGAAGGTCTCGAAGCGAAGCCCCGTTCGAAGCGCTTCCACAGCGAGAACATCGCGAGGCTGGATATTGCCAAGGCACACGTTCGGCCCGAAGCGGTGGATGAAGTAGTCCTGTTGCCGCTTCAGCGGTGCTTCCCAGAGGATACGATCGGTGTGGCCTTCGAGAAGACCCGCGAGCCTCTCCACATACTCTTCGATGACCATCCCGTCCTCATCGAAGACACCGACGCCCCGTCCCGATTCGCGGGCTTCCACCGTCACCCAGGAAGCTCCGGCGTCGAAATCGGCAAGCGCTTGCTCCGCCAGGGCCTCGACGGGGGGTTGCTTGTCGGAGTCTTTTTTTCCAACCTCCGCGACGACCGTAAGCCCGAGATCGCGCGCAAAGCGGATCGTGTCCCGACGCGCTTTGGGGGCGAGCTCGATCGTGCCGTCGGAGAGCTCGATTCCATTGAAGCCTAGCTCCACGGCGTGGCGCATATAGTCGCGGCAAACACCCTGGACGATGGCGTACTCGGCCAGCGTCCCGCCCGGATAGACGAGAACGTCCCGGGCCCGGATGTTCTCGACCTTGTCGCGCAAGAGCGTCTCGTCGAGAAGGGCGGAGGTCCCATAGGACAGCTTCCAGTGATCGATATAGTCTCCCGAGAGGGCCAGGAGCTCTTGGGTCGCCCCAGGTCCCTGGCACTTGTCGAGCACCATCGTGATACGGGTCCTGCGCGGTTTCGCGGGCCGAGAAGCCAGTTGAGGAAATATCGATCGCCAGGCTTTCGTCATGTCCGTTCTCTCCCGTTGTGGGTCCCGTTCTCCCCTTCGGGGAGGAGGCTTCTAATCGCGTTTTCGACCATCTTGAGATCCGAGCCCCATGGCGTGACCGTGACGTTCCCATCGTGCTCCGTCCCGAACTCGAGCAAGCAGCACTTGAGAAGCGTCGGCTCGCTGGGATGACCCGCGAGCGCCCGGGGGCACATCTCGATCCGGGGCGGCTCGTCCCCATAAAAATGACGGTGGAACTGCAGGCTCCGCTCGCAGCCGATGAGCGTCCAATCCCGACGCTTCGGCCGCTCGTCCAGGAAATGGACCGGCGCGCTCAAAGCGTCGAGACCGCCGGAGCGGCAGGGGACAAGGAACGCATCCGGCGCGGAATCCTGGGTCAGATCGTTCAAATCGATGCGCTCGAGCTCGAACCGGATGGGGGGGAGCTCGGCATAACTCAAGACGTGCTCCGCCAATCCGAAGAGCTTCGGAGGATCGGGGGGCGCGACCTCGAGGATGCGAATGACCATCGGATCGGGCCGGTGGATGAAGTTCACGTGCGCATACCGGCCGCGGACCACCAGCGTTTCCTCCGCCCCGACGCCGACTTCACGAGCCTTGGCTGCCAGGGCCGAAGGGTTCGAGGGGTCGATCTCGGGGGCCTCTACGAAACGGGTCGTGTCCGGGAGGGAAACCACCTTCACCGAATCGATGGGGCAAAACAGAGCTTCGCGATCCGGTGCGCTCACGGCGACGACGGCCGTCTCGGGCCCCTTCGTCAGGACCACGAAGTCCGTACGCCGATACGTCTCCTTCCCGATGAGGTGGGCGCGAATGGCTGCTTCCGTCATCGCAGACTCATAGGGCTGGACGCTGACGCGTCGGTAGGGAAGCGGTACGAGGTTCTTCATCTCTCCTCTCTCTAATCGTCGGTTTTCATCCGCTGCTCAGCAAGACTGGTGCGGATCACGTAGATGTCGTCAAGGGCAGCTTCCGCAGTGACCTTTGTGTCGTCGATTTCGAAGCTAAAGCTGTCGTCGCGAATGTCCAGCTTGAAGTGCTTGCCGACTTTGTACTTGTTGAGAACTCTGCCTACCCGCACACCGATTTTATCTTTACCATGCAGCTGACCCCGCCCGATCCGTTGGCGAATCCCTCCGAACTGCTTAGCGATCGTCCCCATGTGTCGCTTCCACCGCTGGAGCCGTTTGTTGGCGAGCTCAGAGTTGCCGTTGGCGAGGCGCGAGGCGTCGGCATCCATCGTTGTCTCGTCTAGCTCGAAGTCGAAACCGTCGTCACGGATGTCGAGCCTGTAATACCTGCCGACCTTGTACTTGTTGAGGAGCTTTTTCACTGCAGCACGGATGTCCTCCTTGCCCTGCAAACGGCGCCGCTCGACCATCCGACAAACTTTCTCCAGCTCCTTGCAGGTCGCTTCGAGCAGAGCACGGCGCTTGTGACGCCGCCTCTCGGCCAGCTCCGGATTGCGGCAAGCGACCAGCCTCTCGTTGGGGAAATCCGGGTGCGTCACCTCAAACAGATTCCGCTCGTCGAATAGCCCCATCTGGAGCACCCCATCGTTGATGAGCTTGCGAATCGGTTCGGGACGCAGAGCGGTAATCCAGTCGACACCGTCCATCTCCCGCAACTCGTCGATCTGGGTCTGGGTGATCATTCCGCGGTCGCCCACCATCACAAACTGCTCGATGCCGAAGCGCCCTTGCACCTTTTCTACCTGAGGCAACAGCGTTTTGGGATCGCCCGTGTTGCCCTCAAAGACCGATACCGACACGGGGATGCCGCGTTCGTTGGTCAGCAGACCGTAGTTGATCTGCAGCTTGCCTTTCTTGCCGTCACGGTCGTATCCGAGGCGGGCGATCGGACAACTCACACCCTCGAAGTAGCTTGAGGTTAGGTCATAGAGCGCCAGGCCGTCGTTTTGGAGATGGCGCGCCGCGAGTTTTTTTTCGATGACCTCCTGGCGTTTGAGAACCCAGTCCATGGCGGCATAGAGATCGTCTTCGCGGGCATCGCTCACCCCCAGGATTTCGGGCAGTGTGGTTGTGTGCCACCACTGGCTAGTCGCCAGCTTCGACTGCGGTTCGAGGATCCGGGCGACTACCATGGCCACGACCAAATCCCGCTCTGGTGAGTGTCGAGAACCAACGAGCTTTTCGAAACCGAGCTGTCTCATGGCGCTGAGCACCGCGTCGACGTGGCCATGGTGCCGGGAGCCGTTCTCGACGATTTTGAAGGCGACTTCAACCGAGACGAGCTTTTCCCCTTTGAGAATGCGTCGGATGGCGTCGACTGCGTCCATGGGCAATTTGGACAAGTTAGCGAGCGTGCGCTTGCGGACGTTTCCGCCCACCCGATAGGACTCACGCAGCAGGACCGCGGGGGTAGAGTTGCGATTGGGGATGATGTGGGTATGCATGCCCACCATAATAGCCTATGTATCAATATATATCAAACTATAAAAGGCTTTAGACATGCCTACATATTGCAACCCAAAATTAGCCTCTCGGCGTCCCTAAAGACGCGTAATCATTGGGGATTCACACTGTCAGTGGGTTCATTCGACCAAGGAACTTCAGTCTAAGGGCCCGGACCCTAAGCCCAAGTGGCTATGGCCCACGACCCAGTTTGTGAAATGCACGACCATCGAGAACGTTCGAAACGAGTGGGACAGCCCTTGGAGGCAGGTTAGCCCCCAGGCGATGGCCCCCGTTACGAAGAAACGCAAAGCGACGTCACTTCCAGCCAGGTGCCAGCGAGATTTCATCGTCATAAAAAAATTGATCATGAAGGCCGTCGTCGGAACCACGGCGAGGATGCTGAAGACGATGGTCAGGTACTCGAGCCAGTCGGGGGCCGGACTGTAGAACTGGTGGTGCCGGCCGGTCCAAACGCTCCAAAGACCCCAGAGCCCCAGACGATGGCTATAGAGGGGCTTGTCTGTGAGACGGGGAAGGAGATAGAGCGCGAGCCCGATGCGGGCGGTCGTGAACCAGGCGTTGAAGAGGTTATGGACGTAGAAGTAATTGATGTTGTCGTTCATACCCGTATAGGCGCCGGAGGGGTCCCAGATCTTGTTTCCAACGGCATAGATGGGGAGCATGATGACGACGGCGGCCATGAAGTTCCAGAGCGTGACGTAGATCTTCCGTTCCTGACGGTTCAACACCGTGCCCCAGATATTGATCCCGAGGAGGACCATGTTGGCGACGAAGAGCAGATCGAGCGGCCAAACGAGCTCGGCATATTCGCGTCCCTGGGTCAGCCCCATGGGCAGGGTCACGAGGACGCCGAGCATCATTAGATTCCACAGCCAGCCATTCACTTGCGCGAGCCGCTCGCTATAGAGCGGCGTCCGCGTGAGCCGGGGCAAGATATAGAGGATGGCGCCGCAATAGACCATCGAAAGCCATCCGAAAACCGTCAAATTCACATGCGTTGGCCTCAGCCGGCCGAAGCTCAGATAAGGCTTGACCGCCATCGGGAGCCGGTCGTGGAGCTCGGGCACATAGAGAAGCGACGCGAGAACCAAGCCAAAGGCCCCCGGAAGCAGCAGCCAAAAGATGGAGGAATAGAGAAAGCGCCGTGCTGCTGTGCCGGCCTCGGCTTCGAAAAATGACAATCCTTGCTCCGGTCCTGAGGGGAACGGCTGTAAGTGCCTCAAAACGATGCTCTTGTCAAGCCTTCTTTTGCGAGAATTGGACGGAATCATCGAGGTCTCGAAAACGTCGGCGGAATGCTCTTTTTTTCGTTGGACCAGAATCCCAGAACAGCAAGATATGCTAAATTGGATGGCTGTGTCAGAGAATCAATTTGCCTGGACCAAGCTGACCGAGGCGCATGAGCGGACCAAGGCGCAAGCGTGTGAGCTCTCCTCCAGCCGTTTTCCCGAGGAGGCGTTGTGAAGACGAACTACGATCCCGAACGATGGGAGCTGTTTGAGCGAGAAATTGAAGTGAGCCTCATGAGAATCCACAGCCTCAAATGGGTTGAGGAAAAGGGGTGGATGGGTGGAGACAGGCTGTGGCGAGTAAAGGGTAAATGGTCCCGAAAGAGAAGTGTCTACGCAGATGCGGCCGCAGGCAGGATCGAGTTCGACATCCACCTACACGAGGCGCCAGACCCGCTTGAAAAAGAGAAAACCAAAGACCGGATAGTCGCCCGTGTCTCCAAGTGGATGAAGTCCATTCCAAAGGAGGCCCGGCTTCCCGATAAGCGACGGCTCGGTATCACCTAGCTTTTACAGAAGAGGCGCGGTCACTCGGTTCGAAGCGTCACATATCGCGCGAGGTGGTTCAGCTCGTCGTCGTCGACATACTTGCCGATCTCGCGCCGGAATTGTGCGATGCTGCGGTAGGGACGGTACTCCATGAACTCATGAAGCATGCGCTGTCCGACACCCGGGATGCTGAGAATGTCGTCCTCGCTCGCCGTGTTGAGATCGATGGGGACAAAAACGTACTGCTCCAGTCGCGCGACCTCGTCGTCGTCGACATATTTGCCGATCTCTCGCCGAAATTGCGCCATGGCCCGATAGGGGCGGTATTCTTCGAACTCGTGGGCCATTCGGGGGCCGACACCGGGGACGAGAAGGATCTCTTCGCGGCTCGCCGTGTTGAGATTGATCGGGACGAATAGCTGCGCGTAAAGCTGCTCGAGCGCCTCCTCGCTCAAAGATGGTTTCAGAAGTCCGTGGAGATCGAGCATGCCGATGGACGGACATCGCCCGAGGATCGACTCGACCAGGGTCTCGTCGAGATGTTCCACGCGAAGGAGCTCGTCCTTCCCGGCGAGGTTCGGATTGATCACACCGTCGTTCCTACCGACCTGGGCGACGCCTTGTGCGGCGGTAAAGGCGACGAGTAGCGCTATGGCGGACCAAAGCGAAGCTTCTATCTTCATTGTGTGACTCCTTTCGGATATCGGTAAGTCGACGCCAATCCCAAGAACCCGAGATGCATCATGGTCGCGGGAGCGAGCGCCGGTAGAGCGCCTGTCAAGGCTCCCCGAACCAGGTTCAGTCCTCTGAGCGACGGATACATCTCGAGCTCGAACTCGACATTGGCGCTGTAGTGCAAGTAGAGGCCCACCAAACCACTGAGCACGAATAAAAGCATCAGGGATCGGAACACGCGAACGCTCGCGGAGTTCGGACGCCATACGAGCCAAATCTGCGCGAGCAGACCGAGCCCGAGCAGCACCAGCGGAACGAGCTGCCAGCGATCTTCTGTATGGCCGAGGAAGCAAAGCTCAATGCCAATTCCCAGGGCTCCGGCGGCAAAAAGGGCGCCCACAAATCGACGCAGGACCGTCATCGCGTTTTTCTCCTATCTCCACGTGAATCCGGACCCCATCGGGCGACTGCTCCGGTCGCTGCTGTGCTCCTGCGTGTTTCTCGGTCTCCGTTCAGAACATAACCTAGACGCGTGAGTTTCACAAAATACGGAAGCGAGAGGGAGGATTCACCGACCTGAACTCGTCCATAGTCATCATGTTGACTAGGACGTATTCCGGCGCCGTCACCGGCGTCGACGGGCTCGTGATCCGGGTCGAGGTCGATCTTGGCTCGGGACTTACCGCGTTTCGTGTGGTTGGGCTACCCGATGCGGCCGTGCGCGAGGCGCAAGTACGCGTGCGCTCGGCACTCGCGAATAGCGGATTCGGGAAGTGCGAGCGCGCGATCGCGGTCAACCTCGTGCCCGCCGACGTAAAGAAACAAGGTTCGGGCTTCGACCTTGCGGTAGCGCTGTGCCTGGTCGTGGCGCTCGAACAGTCCCCGCCCGGGCGGCTCGGCGACACGCTGTTTCTCGGAGAGCTCGCCCTGGGCGGCGACTTGCGACGCGTTCGCGGGGTTCTGCCGATCGTCTCGCAGGCGGTGCAGGAAGGCGTGTCCCGCATCGTCGTGCCCGAAGACAACGTGGCTGAAGCTTGCCTCGTGAAGGCTGCAGAAGTGTACTCGGTTTCGAGCTTGCGAGAGGCCGTCGAGTTTCTGACAGCCGAAGAGCTTCATCCGAACAAAGCGACGCGCAGCCGTTCGCGACCATCCGTAGCACTCGATCTGTCCGACGTCAAAGGGCAACGTCACGCGAAGCGCGCCCTCGAGGTTGCTGCGGCCGGCGGCCACAACCTCTTACTGTCCGGCCCGCCGGGAGCGGGCAAGAGTCTTCTAGCGATGCGACTGCCGTCGATTCTCCCGCCGCTCTTGCCCGCGGAAGCGCTCGAAGTCACGAAGATCCACTCGGTCGCGGGCCTTCTCGACGACGGCGCGCTCGTCGAAGCGCCGCCGTTCCGCTCACCCCACCACACGCTCTCGACCGCGGCGATGGTGGGAGGCGGGAGCGGGCCCATGCCGGGCGAAGCGAGCTTGGCGCATCGCGGCGTCTTGTTTCTCGACGAGCTCCCGGAATTCTCACGCTCTGCCCTCGAGTCGTTGCGCCAGCCGCTCGAGGACGGACGCGTTCGTATCCGACGCGTCGGAACGGGTCGCTTCACTGCCGGCCCGGTTCACGCTCGTCGCCGCGATGAATCCTTGTCCCTGCGGCTATCGGGACGCAGAGGCGCGGCCATGCCAGTGCACGCCGGGCATGGTGCGTCGATACCAGGCTCGCATTTCGGGGCCGCTTCTCGATCGCATCGACCTTCGCGTTCCCGTACGCGCGCTTTCATCTGAGGACCTGTTGCGACGGGGGACGGGGGAAAGCTCTCACGACGTGAGACGCCGGGTCGTGAGGGCGCGCCGCGCGCAGGAGCGGCGCTTTCGCCGAGGGCGGGCGAAGCTGAATG
Organism: Candidatus Marinacidobacterales bacterium; assembly: GCA_965197495.1. Classification (GTDB taxonomy): domain Bacteria; phylum Acidobacteriota; class Vicinamibacteria; order Marinacidobacterales; family SMYC01; genus SMYC01. The sequence continues at coordinate 7,561,519 of OZ240210.1, read as the reverse complement.
CCGCCATGACGCCCCGTCAGATCGCACGCTACTGCGCGCTCGAGCCGAGCGGCGAAGCTATTCTGAAACAAGCCGTTGATTGTCTCGGTCTGTCGGCGCGCGCTTTCCACCGGATCCTGAAAGTCTCACGAACGATCGCCGATCTCGCGGAAACCGAGACGATCGAGCCGTCGCATCTTCAGGAGGCCGTGGTCTATCGTGCGAGCGGAGAAACTTTCAGGCAACTATGATGTTGCCGCGGCGCGCTGCCGCGATGGTCCGGCCATGGTCCAGAAACGTCCCGTAGTCCAACGTTCGCTGGATCCTCGATCTCGAACCGGGCTTCGATGGTGGTGAGGACGTCCTCGAGCCCCTTCCCTTCGTGGGCCGGGGAGGCGGAAACGTTGGTGACGCTCAAATAAAGGCGGCTCCAGTTCGCATCGACAGCGAGCACGACGTCACCTTCGTAGCGCACAGTCGCTCGACGACTTTCTTCGTGAAGACGCGTCCGTGTAGGCCACGTGAAGCCGATTGGAAGTGAGCGGCGCGGCGAAGAGTTAGGCCACGCTAGCTGTACGTCGCCGGTCGGGAGGCTAGGGAGAATCGGAGTGGGGAGAGCTGGGGTGCGCGCATCCGACTACGAATGACGACTCACCCATCTTTTACATTCTTGACAAAACTTTTTCGAACACTTGACGACTCGGGGAGTCCGAGCTGTCTAGGATGACTCTAGGCACACTGAGGAGCGTATCGAATGCAGAGGGCTATTCCGCTAGTCTCCGTCCATCTTTTGGTGATCGCGCTCCTCGGTTGCGGAGACAACGGTAACGACGCCGTGCCAACCGGACCGGAGGTCGTGGAGACTGCACCGGTAGTTGTCGCGACCGTTTCGGCAGGACCCGGCGAGCCGAGCGTGCTCAGATTCGATGGCTTCGATGATCGCGTCACGGTTCCGTACAGTCCAACGTTTCCGACCGAGGTCTTCAGCTTCGGCGCTTGGATCAAGCTCGCGCCGCCGAGTGGACGGGCGGCCATCTTCGCCCGAGGCGAGGATGACAACTCCTTCAATCTGAGCTGGCAGCTCTACGTATTGTCGGACGGAACCCTCGAGGTCATGCTGGAAGACTCCAGAGAGAACAACTACTGCTATCCGGCGAACAGCTGCACGCCACTCGGCTCGTGCAGCGGGGGAGATCTCTTTGTGGCCGACGATGTCTGGCACCACGTCGCCGTCACGCGTGAGGGGTCGGGAGCTCTGAGTGTCTATGTCGACGGCGAAAGGAGAGCAAGCTGCGAGGGAACTGGCGTGCCCTCGTCGAACAACTTTCAAGTGTTGTCGATCGGATGCACCTTTGGCACGATCGGACCACCCCCCGGCGGCCGGGAGCCCCCCGTTTGGTTTTTTCCTGGGCTCATAGACGAGCCGGCCATGTGGAGCCTCGTTCTGTCCGACGCCGAGATCGCGGCCGTTTTCAGCTCCGGAGTAGATGCGAGCTCCGCCGGCCTGGTCGGCTTTTGGAAATTCGACGAAGGCGGGGGACAGTTGGTCACCGACCTCTCGCCGGTCGGCAATGACGGTTTTCTTGGCGAGAGCTCCCAGCCGGATAGTGCGGATCCGCTATGGGAGGCGGAAGATGCCCGATAGGCCAATGATGTTCGAGAGAGCTTCTGACATGCACCCGATCTCCCGGCGGCGGATGTTGAAGCTCACTGCGGCAGCGGCGGCGGGGCTCTTGATGGGCTCGCACGAAAGCGTGGCCGTCCGCGCCCGGAGCCAGCTTCCTCCCAACTCCACCACCGGCCGACCGATCCTGCCCATTCCAGAACGGCTGGAAGGGTCGGTCTTTGACCTGAACATGCGACGTGGCGAACGCGAGTTCCTGCCCGGCCTGCTCACGCCGACCAAAGGCTACAACGGCAACTTCCTCGGTCCGACATTGGTCGTGCGGTCGGGGAGCAACGTTACCCTCAACGTGACTAACAACATCGGTGTCACCAGCACCACCCACTGGCACGGGATGCACGTGCCCGCGGTCATGGACGGCGGCCCGCACCAGAGGATCGAGCCCGGGGAGACGTGGACGGCCTCGTTTCCGGTGCTCAACCGCGCCGCGACGTATTGGTACCACCCACACCCGCACGCCTCGCTGGGGCGGGGGGCGATCTTCGACCCGATGGGAACCGGCTACCAGGTCTACGAAGGGCTCGCAGGCATGCTCATCGTCGAGGACGGCACGTCGGACACGCTCCCGTTGCCACGGTCGTACGGCCAGGACGACATCCCGCTCATCCTCCAGGACCGACGTTTTAATGACGACGGCTCCCTGATGCACTTTCCCAGCGACTTCAACGCCGCCACGGATCCCGCGCTTCGGAAGGGCGGTCACTTCCTGGTGAACGGCACCGAAGGTCCCGTCCTGGACGTTGGTGCCCAGGTCGTTCGCCTTCGCATCCTGAACGCTTCGAACGCGCGCGTCTACAACTTGGGCTTCAGCGACAACCGGACCTTCCATCAAGTCGTCTCAGACGGCGGATTCCTTGCCGGCCCGGTGCCGATGTTCCGACTGGTCTTGGCCCCTGCCGAGCGGGCCGAGATTCTCGTCGACCTGAGCGCCGACGAAGGACGGACGCTCAGCCTGCGCAGTTTCAACGGAGGCAACGGCACGACCTTCGTTCCGTTTCGGCTCCAGGATCCCTGGGACAGCGCGGATTTCGATCTGCTCAAGATCCGGGTCGGGTCGGCCACTGCCGGCGCCGTTCTCACGCTCCCCGAGCGCCTGGCTGTCGTGGCCCCGATTCCCGAGTCCGAAGCTCGGAACGCGGGGAGCCCACGGACGTTCGAGCTCAACGCCAACCCATTTGGAATCAACGGGAAGCGGATGGACATGTCGATCATCGACGCGCGGATCCGCCTTGGCGCTACCGAGGTCTGGGAAATCACGAACCCTAACAACCAGGCCCATCCGTTCCACGTGCACGGCGACTCAAGATGGATCGCTCGTTCGAACGAAGCCTGAATCTCTTCCGCGACGCGTGCCGTGAGCGCCCGAATCGGGGGTGGCAAAGGGGACTGTGTTTCCGTCATCGCGATCCGGCCTCGTCGCCCGGATCGGCTACGTGGTGGAGCGTCAATGCCCGATGGCGCATGGCCTCGAAGAGGGCTTCGTCGGCGTGTACAGCATCGAGTGAGAGGCTCTCACGAAAGCCTAGCACCTCTACCCTCTTGCGCGCGAGAGCGGCAGCGCGGGTCGCTTTCGACTCGAGGCCGGAGAACGCCGCCTCCAGGTCCGCGTCCGATCCGAGGGCAATCAGCGTGGCCCGCGCAGGAAGCGGAAACGGGCCTGGAGCAGCTCTCCATCGCGTGCCAGCTCGACCGCCCTCTGCCCGATGCGAGGGATGCGAAGGGCTTCGAGATCCGACAGGAGCGGCTCCAGAATTCCCTCTGCGTCGAGCGCGAAGCTCGGACCGGTGAGCACGCATCCGCCCATGGCGGCGAGGCCACCCGGCGGCTCGGGATCGACGAGAGCGACGGAGGCGGGGAGCGCGTGGTAGGTCTTCAGCCAACGAAGGCGAATGGCGGCCGAGATGCCGGCCGGTCCCGCGCCGATCACGACCGCATCGTAGTCGTATCGATCTGCTTGGCTCACCGCCCCAGTCCCAGATAGGGAGCCAGTCCGCCTGCCGCAAGGATGCCTTTGTGCAGCGGGTCGAGCGGCGCCAGGGGCAGCACGTCGTCACCGATCGTGGCTTCGGCGGCATCGAGATTCAGCACGACGGTCTCGCCTTCGGCGACGTCGTGACTCAGGGAAGGGCAGGTCAATGCCGGCAGACCCAGGTTGATCACGTTGCGAAAGAAGATTCGCGCGAAGCTCCTCGCCACGATCGCACGAACACCTTTCAAGAGAAAGACACGAGCCCCGGTCTCCCGGCTGGAGCCGCATCCGAAGTTGTTGCCGGCGATGACGATGGGATCGTCGAACTCTCTTCGCGCATCCCGTCCGGGGACGGCCTCGAGGAATCCGGCGCGGACGCGGTCGTCATCGAGCGAGTAGAAACACGACGGATGAATCTCGTCGGTGTTGACATCGTCGCCCAGAACGAGGGCGTGTCCGTGTATGATCGCGCTCACCGTTCGATCTCCCTTGGATCGGTGATGCGGCCGGTGATCGCGCTTGCGGCCGCCGTCTTCGCGGAAGCCAGAAAGATTCTGGCGTTTTTGTGTCCCATGCGTCCGCGGAAATTGCGATTCGACGTAGACACGCAAGCCTCGTCGGCTGCCAGTAGGCCCTTGTCGATTCCACCGCAGGCTCCGCAAGAAGAATCCGTCACGAGTGCGCCAGCTTCGACGAGCGACTCGATCACACCCTCGCGGAGCGCTTCGAGATAGACAGCGCGGCTCGCAGGCGTCACGACGAGGCGCACTCCCGGAGCCACCTTTCGTCCGGCGAGGACTTCGGCAGCTTCGGCGAGATCTTCCAATCGTCCGCCGGCGCAGGAGCCGACGAAGGCCTGGTGGATCTTCTCGCCGGCGCAGGCGGCCACGGGCGCCACATCTGCCGGGCTGGGGGGACGGGCGATAAGAGGCTTGAGACGGGACAGGTCGAGCGTGCACGATTCAACGTACTGCGCATTTTCGGAGGGCAGGATCCAGGCCTGGCGATCCGGCTCGCGTCCGTCGCGACGTGTGAGGAACTCGGCCGTGTCCTCGTCGGGGACGACGATGCAGAATTTCGCACCGGCGTCGACGGCCTGGTTCGCAAGGCTGGCGCGGGTCGCCATGTCGAGCCGGCTCGCGCTGCGGTCGAATACTTCGAGGGAGCGGTATGCCAGGCCCCCTTCACCGAAGAGTTTCATGAGAGCCAGGGCGGGGTCCCGGGAGCCGACAGACGGACCGGCGCTACCGACGACGTCGAGGCGCACGGCGTCACAGACACGCACGGCGACGCGGCCGAAAACGTAAGCGGCGAGCATGTCCGTCGATCCAAAGCCCGCAGCGGCACATCCCAATGCTCCGGCGAGAGTCGTATGGGAGTCGGCTCCGGCGATGAACAAACCGGGGCCGAACACGCTCATCTTCAAGCATGAGCTGGTGGCTGATACCGTTGAAGAGTTGGCCTCGGTCCAAGCCTCTGCTCTGAAGGAAGTCGACGTAGCGGCGAAGGATGGCGGCACGTTCCGTCGTTGCCGGCGGTACGAAGTGGTCGGCCGCGAAGAGACACCTCTCCGGATACTTCACCGCGGGGAGACCCTTGCGCTCTGCTTCTTCTAGGCGGTCGAGCAGCAGAGCGACGGTCGCTTCGTGGCCGAGCAGGAGATCGGGATCGGCCCAAAAGTACGCGCTTCCTTTCGGTCCGTCTGCGACGTGGACACGACGGAGGATTTGGGCGGTGCAAGTACCGCCGTTCATGGGGCGGTCCGAACGATGTCCTTTTCTGCGAGAGTCGCCCGGAAGGCGGCCAGCAGCTCCTCGGCGTGAAGCCACGCGACTCTTCCAGGTAGGGAGTCGCCGAACGCCGATGTTCTGCGTAGGGCCAAGAAAGTGCAGCCGATCTACGACATCGAAGAAGCTGTGGGCACCCTCCACCGCCTCGGTCTGCGTAGCTACGGTCTGTTCCTCATCGGGATGTCTGAGCAGAACGCGAGCGACTACGATGCAATGGCGCGGCTCGCGACGAAGCTGCCGTTGGACGTCGCGAGTTTCGGTATTCAGACGCGATATGCCGGGGCCTACGGGGTACGCGCGGAGGCGAATGTCGACCCTGCCTCACTGACCTCAGTGAATTGGGGCGACGGAAATATCGAGTTGGAACGGGTGCAGCGGTCGGTTGATGCGAGCCTTCTATCTGCGCCCGCGGGTGATCGCGAAGCAACTCTGGAGACGAGAAATCGTGTTCGGAAGGCTCGTCATTGGAGCGGTGTCGCTGGCAGGAGTATCCCTCTCGGGGCATCAACACTCCATCTGACCGCTAGCTCGGTCTTTCCCACGGCGACGGCGTCGCTTTGCCCACCACAAGTGCGCGATCCCCCGCAGCAACCCCGGCCCGTGGCGCCACACGCTGAACGACCCTCCTTCCCAGTGGCGGTAGGAGGCCGGCTGCTCGATCACCCGGCGCCCGGCCCAGCGCAGCTCCGCGAAGAGCTCGGCGTGGATCTCGAAACCCTTGGCGCAAAGCTCCAACCCTTGCAGCGCCTCGCGCCGTAACAGCACGAAGCCCGAGCCGAGATCGCGCACCCGCGTCCCGAAGGCCAACCGGCAGAGCAGCCAGTGAGCATAGCTCGCCAGCCGCCGGTGTACCGGCAGCTTCGCCTCGCAGTTATATCGGGACATCACCACGGCGTCGGCCCGATCACCGAGCGCCACCGCGATCGGGAGTGCGGAAAGGTCGAAGCAGCGGAAGGCGTCGGCATCGAGGTACACCAACCGCTCCCCGGAGGCCTGAGCGATGAGCTCGCGTAGGGTCGCGCCGAGACCCCGGGCAGGCCGCCGGGCCGAGACCCGCACCCTGGGATCGCGCTGAGCGATGCGGCCCAAAAGCGCCGCGCTGTTGTCCGGGCTTCCGTCCACCAAGTACAGAATCTCGTAGTCGCTCCCCACCACCGCGGTCGCGGCGGCCGTGTAAGCGCGGTGACCCTCCTCGAGGATCGCCTCGGAACCGTACACCGGGATCAACAGGGACAAGCGCATCTCACGCGGCCGCTGGCGTCACCGCATCAGGTACGGGAAGTCGTCCGGTGCGTCGGGATCGTACGGCGTGGTGGAGTAGGCGCAGAGAATCACGAGTGTCGGCCCAACGTTCTCCACAGCGTGTGCCACCCCGCGGCCGATGCGTACGCGGGTCGGCTCGCCGGACGGCAAAGTCGACACGCGCTCCTCTCGTCGTTCGCCGGTGTGCGGGTCTTCTAGCACCACGAGCGCTTCGCCGGCCAAAATGAGCAGGTATTCCTCGCGGGCGCGGTGGTAGTGGTTTCCGCGCACGCCGCCCGGCTCCACTGTGGCCACATAAATGCTGCCAAAGGGCGGCGGGTTACCGGCGAACTCGGCGCGCGTCACCAGCTCGGTTAGAACGCCGCGCTGATCCGTGAGACCCCGCAGCGTTTCGATGCTGATGTCCATGCTCACTTGCGTCGTCCGCGACTCTCCGCGTCTGAGCGCGGGCGGTTTCGCGCCGTCGAGTATCGCCCGCGGCGCGGGGCTGCGTCAAGGCGGCGGCTCGACCGTCGGGTGCCGCGAGGGCAGCCCGAAAGCGCTGACCCGTACTTGGTAGACGCCGCACTTCGAGCTCGCGTAGAGGTCGCCGCGTTGGGCGTCGTAGGTGAAGTAGCGCAGATACGGCCCCACCGGGACCGGCGGCAGCGGCCAGCGCTCCAGGGTGGACAGGCGGTAGACATGAACGTTGCCGTCGAACCAGCTCCCTACGAAGAGCAGGTCGCGCGCCGCGTCGGCGTGCACGGCGCGCACGTTGAAGTCCATATTCAGCCGGGTTTCGAGGGTCATGCTCTCGAGATCCACCACGTTAATGGCGCCGAAGAGGTAGTCGGTCTGAAAGATGCGCCCCGCCTCGGGAGAGACCATGATGTCCCCTCCGCCGAACGGCACCGCGGCGCGCCTCACCTCCAGGCGATCGAGTTGTAGCTCGAGCAGCTCACGGCCGAAAATTGACAGATAAGCGCGCGGCGCGCCGATATCGTGCCAAATGTGGTTCGTACTGAGGCCTGCTTCGAGCGGGGGAGGCTCATCGATCTGCGACAGATCTGCGCGGGCGAAGCGTGTCCAGCTCCGATGCCCATAGAACGTAAAGAGAGAGAGCGTCTCGCCGTCGGGGTGCAGGGCGATGCCGTTCGGCTCCTGATCCAGCCCGAGCGATATGCGGCCGACTTTGCGCAGCCGGGGGAAGTCGGCCAGGTCGATGATGTCCACGCTATGCTCGTCCTTGCCGTACCGGGTGAGGAGGACCTGCCGGCGCCGGGGGTCGTACTCGATGAACTCGGGCATCGGCACCCCCGGCATCGGCAGCTGCGCCCACGCATATGGCGGCTCGCCCTCTATGCGGGCAACGAAGAGGCGATTGGCGGCGGTGTTGTTCCAGTACTCCAATGTAATGTTGCCGGCCATCTTGAAGGCTGCCACTAGCAGGCGCTCGCTGGGCACGTAGAGCAGGTCGTACGGCTGCGACGGATCTGCCACCCAGGCGGCGGGGGAGATGCGGGACACCTCCCGGGCGCTCGAGTGCGCGGCAGGTGGCGTCGGAGGGAGGGGCCCACATCCAGTGGCAGAGCGCCGGGTAGAAGAGGGAGTTGGCGAGGACAATGAGCCCCACCAGCCTCGCCGGGCTGAAATGAATGCGCACCGGCTCGCTCGCGCGCCGCTGGCGGCGCAGCGTGGTGAACGCCAGAGCGACCTCTAGCAGCGCCACGACGATCACCTGGGTCGGAGAGATCCCAAGCCAGACGGCAAACGTGAGGAGGTGCACGAACGCCAGGTGGGGCAGCAGAGCGAGTCACAGGACCACCTTCCCGGCACGCAGCGCCCGGCGTCCCCACGACCGTTTCAGCAGCGGTCGTACCACGCTCGGCCAGGCAGCGAGGACCGTGTGGTAGAGGGCCCCGAGGCTGAGCAAGTGCGTGACCCACGCGCTCCAACCGGGCTTGGTGGGCCAGAACGCGGGCGTGGCCAGGGCGGCCACAAGGAAGGCAGGCCAAGGTAGCATGGGGCCCACGGCGGGCGGCGCCGGGCTCGGGCATGGCGCATATGATAGCCGCATCGCACCCCGCGCACGACATCTTTGCCTAGTTCATTTGAGCTGCTAGAATCGCACGGTGCTCGTCTCAGGCTTCAACCTGCCGGTGTTCGCGCTGATCGCTTCCGCGCTCTTCTACACTCTGTTGCTCGCCTTCTCGACGGCGATCTTCTTCTGGCTACCGCACTCCCAGGCTGAGACGATCGGCCCGCTACTGTTGGTCGCGGCGTCGATCGCTGTTGCGCGAGCGCTCCGGCGGCGCCTTCGCCAGCGAATCGGGGGTCGGCTTGACGGATACACGGCACGCGACATCCCGCGTATCGGTAGCAAGGCGGGGTACCTCGCCGTGTTGTCGAGGACCGGAGTCTCGATCCCGCCCGGCTTCGTGCTCCCGCGTCGCAGCTTCTGGTTGCTGGGCCGCTTGCCTTTCCGTTGGCTGTTGTGGCCGCGACTGCGCCGTGCGCTCGGGGAAGGGGCGCTGATCCTGCGGCCGAGCGTGCCGGCCGAAGACGCCCCCGGCTCCGGCCAGGCGGGCCGCTACACTTCCCGGCGTTGCTCCGGCGCGAGCCCGGAGGGAATCCGCACCACGTTGCGCGAGATGGCGGAGTCCTTGGACGCGAACGGCGAGCATAGCCTTCTCGTGCAGGCGGTGGCGCCGGGAAGGCTGACCCTGGTGTCGAGCTTCGATCCCATCTCGGGGCGCGAGGACCTGGTGCGCCTGGAGACGTATCAGCGCATGGACGACCGCTGTGACGTGCGCCGGCTGGCGCGCTGGTCGATTGTGGAGCGCGCGGCGCGCGGCGGCGTCGCCACCCTGGAGGGCACCCTGCTACGCGCCGAGCGGGCAGCGGGCGGCCCGGTTCTCCTGGAGACCCTCGATGGTCCGACGCTGGTGCAGGTGCGGCTGCTGCAACCACCGCCAGAGCCGACCTGGGCCCTGAGCGCCTACCTGCAAGGTGGTGGCGAGAAGGTGCCCGAATCACTAACCACAGCCGCCTTGCGCGCTGCGACGGCCGAGGTCCTACCATCCGGTGGCATCCATGCCCGGGTGCACGGGGGGCGCTTGTACTTCCAGGTGCGTGATCAGCTGACCCTGTATGTCGAGAACTCGGCGCCGCGCCTGTTGCTGCGCTTCGCCGTCGCCGAGGCGCGGGCCCGGGCGCGGGCCGCGGCCAGTGATGCCCACGCCGTGTTGCATTTGATCTGCGCCCGCGCGCTCATCGACCTCACGAAGATGTTCCGACGATGGACCTTCGTGAGCTAGAGTGAAAAGACCGTGATGCGCTTGTGGATTTCGGGAACCGCCATTGTTCTGACGCTCGTCGTTCTCCTGGGAGGGACGACGCCCGATGCCCCTGATGAGGCTGACGCGGACGCATCTTCTTATAAGGTCGCAATTTTTGGTTTCGACGGGATGGACCCCGAGTTCCTCGACTATTTTCTCTCGCAAGGCAAGCTCCCGAACTTTCAGAAGCTCATCGACGAAGGTGCTTTCTCCGCGTGCCAGACGTTCAAGCCGACGAAGTCGGTCGTACTCTGGACTTCGGTCGCGACCGGCAAACGGATGGAAAAGCACGGCATTGTGGATTGGCAGCTGCTCTCCGAAGACGGGCAGCGCAAAGTGCTGGCTTCTGGCCAATCGCGTCGCACCGAAGCGTTTTGGAACATCGCGACAGCCGCGAACCAATCGGTGCAGATCCTCAACTGGTGGGCGACGTGGTCTGCGGAAGAAGTGCTAGGTGAGATCGTCTCCAATCATTTTCCGCGCTCGCTCCACAAAGACGTCGCCGAAGTGACTCACCCGGAGGAGCTGGCGGACGAGCTCGCCGCGCTCGGGCTTCCTGGGCGGGAGGCAGCCAATGTGGAGCTCGCGGCGGCGGGGATGCCGGTCTTTTCTCGGGAGCTCGCGGATAGCGCCTTCATGCCCTCGACCAATTTCCGGGCGCGTTTCCAGACGGCTGCCGGCGTCTTCAACGACGATATGATCACGGAGCGGAGCTTGAACCACCTGCTCGAGACACGCGGGCAAGCGGATCTCGTCGCTGCACTCTTCCGGACGGCCGATGTCTACACACATTTCATGTGGCGATTCATCGAGCGGCGCGTCGCGCAGCGTGTGTGGGACGAGCTTCGCGGAGAAGGCAAGCCCGTGACTCAGGCTATCTCGAGCACGATGGATGAAGCCTATGCGCGCGTGCTCGAGCCCGTTTACGTACACGAGGATGCGCGTTTGGGTCGGTTGATGGAGCGCATGGAGTCGGACACAGTGCTCATCGTGCTGTCCGATCACGGCTTTCAATTTCGTAACTACGGCTTCAACCATTACGACGACGGCCGCGGGGGCGTCCGCGAAACTCCTGGCGTGATATTCCTGTGGGGAGGGCCCGTGCGTGCCGGCGTGCGTCTCGAGACGCCGTCGCTTTTCGACGTGGCGCCGACTGCGCTGTATCTGATGGGGCTTCCCCAGGGGCGTGATATGGACGGCCGCGTCCTTACGGAAGCCCTGGACCGGAAACTGTTGGCTTTTCGCCCTGTGGGTTTCATCGCCTCCCACGACACCGGCGCGCGAGAGGGGGGGACTCGCGAAAGTCCTGTGGATGAAGAAGTTCTACGCGAACTTCGGGCTCTCGGCTACATTCGCTGAGTCCAACCTCTGCGCCCCCAAGGGGTTGAAAAACCTCCACACCACTGTTATACTTGACTCTAGTATCTTGCCGTAGTAGTTTCTCCCCCAATTTCTGGCCAGGTGACCTTTCACAGCTATCTCGAGCTGGAAATCATTTTTCAAAAAAAATATCTTGCACGCTCTTATCCAGTCGAGTCCGCTATGATGAAGCAGTTATATACAGTGATCCTCGTGCCGCACACAGGGGAGCAGTTTCGCAAATGGCGCTTCTCTTCTGGGGTAGTGAAGGCGTTGGCCGTTCTCGCTGGCGTGGCTCTGATCGCGACCGGCGTGCTAGTGGCGCACTACGTTGCTTTCTACCAAGGCCTTACGAATCTTCGTGAGCTCAGATTGGCGAATACCGAGCTCAAACGGCAGAACATCGATTACGAAGTCTCCGTAGAGCACCTGAACGAGCAGGTGGCCTCGCTCCAAGACTTCGTCATGAAGCTATCGGTCATGGCGGGGCTCGACGAGACGCCCCAGCTCGCGGATGCTGGCGTCGGCGGCTCTTTGGACCTAGACCTCTCGACTCCCGCCAGCGCCTATGGGCAGGTGAAGGACGAGCTCGACCGCATGCGCGGCGACCTCTCGCACCTCGAGGAGCGTGGTCGCGTCCTCGAGCGCTTCTACCAGCAGAACACGCTGATGCTCGCCTCGACGCCGTCGATTTGGCCCGTTCGGGGCTACTTTTCGTCCTCCTACGGCCAACGCAATGATCCGTTCACGGGCGAGCGCGCGATGCATTACGGCATCGATGTCTCGACGCCCATCGGACGGCCGGTCGTTGCCACGGCGGATGGCATCATCCTCTATGCGGCGCGCCGGGGTACCTATGGGAACATCGTGGTCATCGATCACAAATTCGGGATGATGACCCGCTACGCGCACTTGTCCAAGTTCAACGTCCGCGCCGGCGCCCGCGTCAAACGGGGCGACATCGTGGGCTACGTGGGGAGCACCGGCCGCAGCCGAGCCCCGCATCTCCACTACGAAGTTTGGGTCGACGACACGACGGTTCATCCGCTCGACTACATCCTCGAGTACTACCGCTCCTTCGACCCGAGAAACCGACCTATCGCCAACGCCGCGGGGCCCTAGTAACGGCCGCTGTCGCGCGTCGTTTTTCGCGGTAGAAGTTTGCCCGTGAGCGAGCTTCTTTCCAAGAAGTAGCCTTCAGGTCGAACCTTGATAGATTTCAGCAGGTTTGCCCGCCGTAAACCCCTCTGCTAAACTGAGACATTTTACTGGGTCCGTAAACTCAAATTATGTCTGTCGTCAACGCCATCCTCACGAAAATCGTCGGAAGCCGCTCGGCGCGAGAGCTCAAACGCATGCAGCCTGTCGTCGACACCATCAACGAGTTCGAGCCGTCCATCAAAAAGCTCTCGGACGAAGAACTTCACGCGAAGACCGCGGAGTTCAAAGAGCGCCGCGAAAAAGGGGAGACGCTCGACGAGCTCCTTCCCGAGGTCTTTGCCGTGTGCCGCGAGGCGAGCTGGCGCGTTTTAGAGATGCGTCACTTCGACGTGCAGCTCATCGGCGGGATGGTGCTCCACGAAGGCCGCATCGCCGAGATGAAAACGGGCGAAGGCAAGACCCTCGTCGCAACTCTCCCTGTCTACCTGAACGCGCTCACGGGTCAGGGCGTTCACATCGTCACCGTCAACGACTATCTCGCTCGGCGCGACGCGGAGTGGATGGGCCAGCTCTACAAGTTCCTCGGTCTCACCGTCGGCATCATCCAGCACGACATGACTGACACCGAGCGACAAGAGGCTTATCGTTGCGACGTCAGCTATGGCACGAATAACGAGTTCGGCTTCGACTATCTGCGCGACAACATGAAGTTCGACCCGTCGCTCTTCGTGCATCGCCTCTTTCCGAAGATCACCAAGGACGCGGACGGGAAAGAAGTCGAAAAGCTCTTCCACTTCGCGATCGTGGATGAGGTGGACTCGATCCTCATCGACGAGGCCCGCACCCCGCTCATCATCAGCGGCCCAGCCGAGGAGTCGACGGACCTCTATTACAACGTCGATCGCATCATCCCCAAACTCCGGCGCGATCTCGATTTCACCGTCGACGAGAAGACCAAGACGGTGACGCTTACCGAAGAGGGCGTTCCTAGCGTCGAAAAGCTGATGGGCGTCGACAATCTCTACGAGCCTTCGCAGATGCACATCCTCCACCACGTGTATCAGGCACTGCGCGCGCACACGCTCTACAAGCGCGACACCGATTACATGGTGAAGGACAATCAGGTGATCATCGTTGACGAGTTCACGGGCCGCCTCATGCCAGGCCGCCGCTGGTCGGACGGGCTCCACCAGGCCGTCGAAGCCAAAGAGCACGTCAAGATCGAGCGCGAGAACCAGACGCTCGCGACGATCACCTTCCAAAACTACTTCCGCATGTACGACAAGCTTGCCGGTATGACGGGTACGGCGGAGACAGAAGCGACGGAGTTCGAGAAAATTTACGGGCTCGAGGTCATACCGGTCCCCACGAATCGCACGCTCATTCGCGACGAATATGCCGATCTCGTCTACCGGACGGAGCGCGAGAAGCTCAACGCCATCACCGAAGAGATCCAAGAGCTCGTCGAAGACGGACGGCCGGTGCTCGTCGGCACCACCTCGATCGGAAAGAGCGAGACGTTATCGCAGCGGTTGAAGCGGAGCGGCGTCAAGCACGTCGTCCTCAACGCCAAATATCACGAGATGGAAGCCGAGATCGTCGCCCAGGCGGGTCGTCCAGGCGGGGTCACGATCGCGACCAACATGGCCGGCCGTGGCACCGATATTCTGCTTGGCGGTAACCCCGAATATGCGGCGCGCCTCGCCCTCAAGAAGAAAAAGCTCGATCCTCTCGAGGTCGAGCCCGACGTGTGGGACGCTGCGCTTCTAAAGGCTAAAAAAGAAGCAGTGGAAGCGCATGAAGAGGTTGTCCAAGCCGGTGGGCTGCACATCCTGGCGACGGAGCGCCATGAGTCACGGCGCATCGACAACCAGCTCCGCGGGCGCGCCGGACGTCAAGGCGATCCGGGAAGCTCGCGCTTTTTCTTGTCCCTCGAAGACGACTTGATGCGTATTTTTGGGAGCGATCGCATCAGCGGTCTGATGCAACGGCTCGGCATGGAGGAGGGCGTTCCCATCGAGCACAAGATGGTCACTAACGCCATCGAGCGCGCTCAGAAGCAAGTCGAAGGGCAGAACTTCTCCATCCGCAAACATCTGCTCGAATATGACGACGTGATGAACAAGCAGCGCGTTGCCATCTATCGGCTGCGCCGCGAAATCCTCGACGGGAAGGAACAGCGCGACTACATTCTCGAACTCGCCGACAACATTCTCGACTATCTTCTCGACCAGCACTTGTCTGCAGAAATCGACGTCGAAGAGTGGGATCTCGACGGTTTCAAGAAAGCGCTGCAGGGACAATACGGCCTCGATAGCGGGACGCTCTCCGCTATCGACTGGGACGGTCTGAACCGTGACGAGATTCGGGAAGAGCTCGCGAAGAAGAATCGCGGGCGCTACGAAAGCAAGGAGCAAGTCGTCGGTCCCGAGCTGATGCGCACCCACGAGCGCATCATCATGCTCCAGGTGGTCGACTCGCAGTGGAAGGACCATCTTTACGCGATGGATCACTTGAAAGAGGGCATCGGGCTCAGAGGCTACGGGCAACGCGACCCCCTCATGGAGTACAAGAAAGAAAGCTTCAGCATGTTCGAGGCGATGTGGGATCGCATCGAAGAAGAGATCGTGCGGCTCTTGTTCCTGCTGCGCCCGCTGCGCGAACCGGCTTTCGAACGGCGCCCGGCCGCGCGGCCCGCGCGCCTATCGTTGAACGATCCGAGTGCCATGATTTCGGCTTTCGACGCGCCGCGAGCCGCGGGCCCGAGACGAGAGTCGCAGGGGGGCGCGGACGCGGCGGTGACGACCATCAAACGCACCGAGGCCAAAGTTGGACGGAACTCTCCATGCCCTTGCGGCAGCGGCAAGAAATACAAGAAATGTCACGGCGCGAATGTTTAGACGCACCGCTATTCAAATGAAAAGGAAATTGTGAGCCCCCAGAAATTTCCAGAAGCTCTGACTTTCGAAGACGTTCTTCTCGTTCCGCAAGAATCCGACGTTCTGCCGTCCCAGGTCGACGTCTCCAGCCAGCTCACCGCGAGGATCCGCCTCAAGATCCCGATCTTGAGCGCGAGCATGGACACGGTGACCGAATCACGGCTCGCGATCGCCATCGCGCAGCTCGGCGGGCTCGGGGTTATCCACCGTAACCTCACGGCAGAGGTCCAAGCGGACGAGGTCGACAAGGTCAAACGCTCCGAGAGCGGGATGATCGTCGATCCGATCACAATGACCGCGGACCGACCCATCTCCGACGCCTTGGCGGTGATGTCGAAATACCGCATCTCGGGCGTTCCGGTCACTGAGGGGGGACGGCTTCTCGGGATCCTCACGAACCGCGACCTCCGCTTCGAGACGCGGCACGACCTTCCGATTTCGGAGGTCATGACGAAGGAAAACCTTATCACCGTTCCTGTCGGTACGACCCTCGATGAGGCGCGGGCACTGCTTCACGAACATAGGGTAGAAAAGCTCCTTGTCGTGGATGACGACTACCAGCTGAAAGGGCTCATCACCGTCAAAGATATCCAGAAGGCGATGAAGTACCCGAACTCCGCCAAGGACGACTTGGGACGGCTCCTCGTGGGCGCGGCCATAGGAACGGGTGACGAGTCTATCGAGCGCGCGAAGCGCCTCATCGATTCCAAAGTGGACGTCATCGTCGTGGACACGGCGCACGGCCACAGCCGCGGGGTTCTCGAAACGGTAGAGAGGCTTCGCGGCATGGTCAGAGACATCGGCATCATCGCCGGCAATGTAGGGACCGGCGAAGCGGCCGAAGACTTGATCCGCGCCGGCGTCGACGCGGTCAAAATCGGTATGGGACCCGGCTCGATTTGCACGACGCGGATCGTCTCAGGCGCGGGCATGCCGCAAATCACGGCCATATTCGATTGCGCCGAGGTCGCGGCGAAGCATGGCACGCCTCTCATTGCCGATGGCGGGATTAAGTTTAGCGGCGACGTCGTCAAGGCGATTGCGGCAGGAGCGCAGAGCGTCATGATCGGAAGCCTGTTTGCCGGCGCCGCCGAGAGCCCGGGCGAGACGATTCTCTACCAGGGCCGTACCTTCAAGACCTATCGCGGCATGGGATCGCTCGGTGCTATGGGCGACACGACCAAGGATCGCTACTTCCAGCAGGAAGTGGAAGCTTCGAAGCTCGTGCCCGAAGGCATCGAGGGACGGGTGCCGTACAAAGGCGCCCTCCAGGGTGTGGTCGACCAACTCGTGGGCGGCCTCCGCTCCGGGATGGGTTATTGCGGTGCGGGCAGCATCGAGGACTTGCAGAAGAAAGCGCGCTTCGTCCGCATCACCGCAGCGGGTCATCGGGAAAGCCACGTGCACGACGTCATCATCACCAAAGAAGCACCGAACTATCAGCTCGAGTAGTAGCATGCAACGATTCGGTAAGTGGGCCTCGGGTTTTTGTGTCGCCTTCGGTGTCATCGGCGTCGGCGTCGGCATCAGTGGCTGCGAGCTGCGAACGCCGCCGGCGCCCATCACGGTCTATAGCTCGACCCAGCAAGTTTCTTTCCCTCTGCCGCAAGGTTGGACGGCGGACGAGGCCGTCATGCAGGCCGGCTTTCACATGCAGACCTTCACCGGGCGCTCTGTCGACGTTCCCGATCGGCCGGGTATTCGCGCGCAGATTTTGGCGGGTCCGATGCCCGACGGCGCCGTGGACGACGTGGCGGCGCGGTTTCGCCGCGAGCTCGAGATCGAGCGCGAAGAGACCTACGCGTTACACGGCCATGAAGGGAAGTTCTGGTCGTTTCTCTCCGAGGACGAAGACGAAGCTTCGAAGCTGATGCTTACCGATGTGGATGGCCGGCTCTACGGCCTCTACGTCACGGGCGAGGCGCGCACCCTCGAAGCTTATAGCGATGCCGTCACCCGCATGTACGGCGAGTTCTCGCTCGAGCAGGGAAAGTATTTCGACGTCTATGAAGCGCCGGGCGGCGACATCGTGATCAAACATCCCCGTAGCTGGGCGCGCACCCACGCGGCCGCCAAAGCGGGGGAGTCGCTCTTCGTCGGCTTTCGCAGCACGCCGCTCGCCGTCGAAAAAGACGGTATGACGGTCCACGCGACGCTCGAGGTAACGGTGAATCGAGTCGGGCCCGAAGTCACCGTCGAGAGTTTCTATGCCGAGCGCGCCGAGCTTCTCGGCGACACCTATCGGCTCCTGAAGCACCAAGTCATGGAAGACGTGGGCGCGATCTCGACGCTCTATGCCGTCGAGACTCAGCTCGCCAGTCATCTCGAGCGCACGGTTTATTTCGTGAACGACGAGAAAAGCTTCATTTATAAGTTCAACACTCGCAATCGGGTGTACCATGCTATCGAGCCCTGGATCGATGAGATCGTCCGGAGTTTTTTTGGCTCGGAATCCACGATGGAGACAGACGAATAGATGGCAACCTTGATCGATCGTGTTCTCGGGCGTCCGGCGGGCCCGCAGGTTGCCGAGCTCGTCCTCCCGAGCGTCGCGAGCGGCGACGGCGCCATCGAGCTCGCCAACGAGGGTGACGGCCGCTACGACATCGTCGACAAAGCGGGTCGATCTGCCGTCACGCCGGAAGCCTGGTCGCAATATCTCTACTTTCGCTTGAGCGATGCGCTCAAACGAAAGCTCGGGCCGCGCGCCGTCATCGAGGTCGACTATTTCGGCCGCGAGTTCGCGACGTTCCGGCTGCAATATGTCTCGACCGATGAGGGCGCACCCTATGGCGGGCTTTACAAGGAAGCCGAGCAGCGCTGGGACGGCGTTACGACCGCAGAGCCGATGTGGAAGCGCGCGCGATTCGTTGTTGAGGATTTCGACTTCGATTTCGATGGCGATGGCGATGGCAAACGGGCTCGCTCACAGAATGTCGGGGCGACCTTCCGGATGGAGATTCGCCAGGACTTCTATATCGGCCGCGTGGCGGTCTCGAGCGAGCTCCCCGAGGACATGACGGGCTTTACCGAGCTCGCGCCTCTCCCGTCGATTCGAAAGTCTCCCGAGCGCGTCTATCCCATTTGGTGGCTCTTCGTCGAGATCACGAACCTCTGCAACTTCCACTGCACGTTCTGCCCGGACGAGATCATGGAGCGCAAGCGCGGCCTGATGGATTTCGAGGACGCGTGCAAGATTTTCGACCAGGTCGCGCGCGAGAAAGACCGTCTCGGCCCGCTCTATCCCATCAAGCTCCATCAAATGGGCGAGCCCTCGATCCACCCGCGGCTCGTGGACATCGTGCGCTATGCCGAACAGGAGAAAGGCCTTCCCATCGAGCTCAACACCAATTGCAGCCTCCTGACGCCCGAGCTCGTCGACGGCCTGTACGGCGCGGGGCTCACGAATTACATCCTCAGCTACCAGACGCCCGACGCGGAGTCATTCGAGACGCGCAAGGTCAAGAACAAGAAGCTCACCTTCGATATCTATCTCGAGAAGGTGAGAATGGCCGTTGAGCGCAAGATCGCGACAGGTGCTTCGACGAAGCTCGAAATCGACATCATGAATACGCTCGGCTCTGCCGGCATCCAGATCGTCGGGGCGAACAGCCAGGCGGATCGAGTCATGCTCGACTGGATCTCCTTCGCGCGCTCCATCGAGCGCAAATACGGGCTCGAGCCTAAAAAGCACGATCTCAACTTCGTCGATGGCGGCTTTCGTTTTCTCGATCACGACGCGGATACGGGCCGTTACGAGATCCTTCCCGGCGTCGACATTCTCTGGAAGGAGCTTCACACCTGGGGCAACATCATTCAGGGTGAGTCAGTGAAGCAGAAAGTCGACGGTTATTGCCCGGCGCCGAACGAGCAGTTCGTGATTCTCTGGGATGGAACCGTGACCGTGTGCTGCACGGATTACGAAGGCACGCTCGCAATGGGAAACGTCCACGAGCAATCCATCGAGGAGATCTGGACCGGGCCCAAATGGCGCCGGCTCCGGGAGACGATGTGGGAGGACGTGCTCGAGTCCAAGACGTGCCGCGTGTGCAAAGGCGTCGAAGAGCCGGAGCTCGTTCAAATCCAAGTCTAGAACACTTCCGGCACGAACGTTTGGTCCGACATCGGGGGCCGTTCGTAACCGACGCTCTTTTGCCTCCGGGGCAGTTTAATCTGAAGTTCCTTGGTCGAATGAACCCACTGACAGTGTGAATCCCCAATGATTACGCGTCTTTAGGGACGCCGAGAGGCTAATTTTGGGTCGCAATATGTAGGCATGTCTAAAGCCTTTTATAGTTTGATATACATTGATACATAGGCTATTATGGTGGGCATGCATACCCACATCATCCCCAATCGCAACTCTACCCCCGCGGTCCTGCTGCGTGAGTCCTATCGGGTGGGCGGAAACGTCCGCAAGCGCACGCTCGCTAACTTGTCCAAATTGCCCATGGACGCAGTCGACGCCATCCGACGCATTCTCAAAGGGGAAAAGCTCGTCTCGGTTGAAGTCGCCTTCAAAATCGTCGAGAACGGCTCCCGGCACCATGGCCACGTCGACGCGGTGCTCAGCGCCATGAGACAGCTCGGTTTCGAAAAGCTCGTTGGTTCTCGACACTCACCAGAGCGGGATTTGGTCGTGGCCATGGTAGTCGCCCGGATCCTCGAACCGCAGTCGAAGCTGGCGACTAGCCAGTGGTGGCACACAACCACACTGCCCGAAATCCTGGGGGTGAGCGATGCCCGCGAAGACGATCTCTATGCCGCCATGGACTGGGTTCTCAAACGCCAGGAGGTCATCGAAAAAAAACTCGCGGCGCGCCATCTCCAAAACGACGGCCTGGCGCTCTATGACCTAACCTCAAGCTACTTCGAGGGTGTGAGTTGTCCGATCGCCCGCCTCGGATACGACCGTGACGGCAAGAAAGGCAAGCTGCAGATCAACTACGGTCTGCTGACCAACGAACGCGGCATCCCCGTGTCGGTATCGGTCTTTGAGGGCAACACGGGCGATCCCAAAACGCTGTTGCCTCAGGTAGAAAAGGTGCATGAGCGCTTCGGCATCGAGCAGTTTGTGATGGTGGGCGACCGCGGAATGATCACCCAGACCCAGATCGACGAGTTGCGGGAGATGGACGGTGTCGACTGGATTACCGCTCTGCGTCCCGAACCGATTCGCAAGCTCATCAACGATGGGGTGCTCCAGATGGGGCTATTCGACGAGCGGAATCTGTTTGAGGTGACGCACCCGGATTTCCCCAACGAGAGGCTGGTCGCTTGCCGCAATCCGGAGCTGGCCGAGAGGCGGCGTCACAAGCGCCGTGCTCTGCTCGAAGCGACCTGCAAGGAGCTGGAGAAAGTTTGTCGGATGGTCGAGCGGCGCCGTTTGCAGGGCAAGGAGGACATCCGTGCTGCAGTGAAAAAGCTCCTCAACAAGTACAAGGTCGGCAGGTACTACAGGCTCGACATCCGTGACGACGGTTTCGACTTCGAGCTAGACGAGACAACGATGGATGCCGACGCCTCGCGCCTCGCCAACGGCAACTCTGAGCTCGCCAACAAACGGCTCCAGCGGTGGAAGCGACACATGGGGACGATCGCTAAGCAGTTCGGAGGGATTCGCCAACGGATCGGACGGGGTCAGCTGCATGGTAAAGATAAAATCGGTGTGCGGGTAGGCAGAGTTCTCAACAAGTACAAAGTCGGCAAGCACTTCAAGCTGGACATTCGCGACGACAGCTTTAGCTTCGAAATCGACGACACAAAGGTCACTGCGGAAGCTGCCCTTGACGGCATCTACGTGATCCGCACCAGTCTTGCTGAGCAGTGGATGAAAACCGACGACACAGTGCGCAGCTACAAGTTGCTGACCCAGGTCGAGAGGGCGTTTCGTTCCTTCAAGAGCATGGACCTAAAGGTGCGGCCGATTCGTCACCGGCGCGAAAACCGAGTCCGGGCGCACGTCTTCTTGTGCATGCTGGCCTACTACGTCCTGTGGCACATGATGGAGGCTTGGCGGCCGCTGCTATTCTCTGACGAGGACCAGCAGGCGAAGGCCAGGCGTGACCCGGTTGCTCCGGCGAAGCGCTCCGAGGCCGCCCTGCGCAAGATACAAACCAAGAAGCTTGACGATGGGAGTCGAGCTTCCAGCTTCCGCACGCTGCTGCGCCTTCTCAGCAACATCGTCCGAAACAAATGTCGGCGACCGGAAGCCGGACCCGACGAGCCCACCTTCGATGTCACGACAACTCCGGACTCGAAACAGCAGAGAGCCTACGATCTGCTCAAAGGTATCACCGTGTAGACAGAAGCCAGCACCATTGATTCCAACTATCTCATTGGATCAACACCGGATCTTGGCTTTTTCAGCCAGGAACTTCAGTTTAATCTCGGGGTCCTCGAGCTCGTCATACGGGATCTGACTCAGTAGATGTGCGATGACGTTGAGTCGCGCCCGCTTCTTGTCATCTGCTCGGACCACGAACCAAGGGGCCTGCTTGATATCGGTGTGGTCGAACATTTTGTCTTTGGCCCTGGAATACTCGACCCACTTTGCCCGCGATTCGAGATCCATCGCGCTGATCTTCCACTGGCGGATCGGATCGTTGATGCGCTGTCTAAAGCGAGACTCCTGCTCTTCATCGCTCACTGAGAACCAATACTTGATCAACTTGATCCCGGAGCGAACCAGCATGCGCTCGAACTCCGGACACGAGCGCAAAAACTCCCGGTACTCCTCCTCGCTGTAGAATCCCATCACGTGCTCCACGCCGGCGCGGTTGTACCAGCTCCGATCGAAGAGCACCATCTCACCAGCGGCGGGGAGATGAGCAGCGTAGCGCTGGAAGTACCACTGGGTCTTCTCCCGCTCGGTCGGCGTAGCGAGGGCTACCACACGACAGACGCGTGGATTGAGGCTCTGGGTGATGCGCTTGATGGCGCCGCCCTTGCCGGCGGCGTCGCGGCCTTCGAAGATAACGACGACGCGGAGCCCCTTGTCTTGAATCCACTTCTGGAGCTTGACCAGCTCGATCTGAAAATCTGCCAGGGCCTTGTTATAGATCTTTTTCTTGAGCTTCTCGCGCGTGGGGCCCGAGAGGTTCGCGTCCAAGTTCTTCGGCAGTTTCTTCCTGTCTGCCCGCTCATTAGCCATGTTCGTACTTAAAAGACAGGCTCACCCTGGCACGGTACGAGGCGACTTTCCCGTCCTCGATGACGACGTCCAGCTTGTTGATTTCTGCGATTCTCAAGTTTTTCAGACTCTTACCAGCGGTCTCCACGGCGTTCTTAGCGGCTTCCTCCCAGGAAACATTGCTCGAGCCCACCAATTCGACGACCTTGTAAACGCTGTCAGTCATAACTTCCTCCATCTAAGGACCGTAATCATAAGAAACACGACGACGATGCTGGCCGGGAGAATAGTGTCAGATTCGGGTCAACAGGAGCAAACCGGTCGTCTCAATGAGAGGTAGAGAGTCGCATCCGCGGCAAGAACCCGAGATCCTCGTGCATTTGAAGCGCCTGGAGGCCGAGAGGCACGATCTCGCGGCGGGCCTTTTGAGCCTGGCGCGCGTGATCCGCTGGGCGCGGTATGCTTGCCGGGCCATGAAGATCGCCTTTTTCCTCAACCGCGACATCCACGCGAACGTAGCGTTGAACCACCTGGCGGACGTGCTTCGGGATCATGAGGTCTCGCTTTTCTTGTCCGATAAGGTCGGCCGCGCGCCCTGGCACGAGACGCTCGATCTTCTGCGCCTCATCGAGCAGGACATACTGAATGAGCACGTGTATCCCGGCGTCGACGAGCCCGGCGAGCTTCTGAGCTTCACGGAGCTCGGCCGCCGCTTGGCGATGCCTCTCGAGACCGTTCATCAACCGAATGAGCCTGCCTTCATCGAGCGGCTCGGAGTCCTCGCGCCCGACCTCGTCATCTCGATCCGCTATGGACGCATTTTCAAGGATGCGTTCGTCGCCGTCCCGAGGCTCGGCGTGCTCAATCTGCATTCTGGCCTGCTGCCGAGCTATCGCGGTGTCCTCGCGACGTTCCAAGCTCTTCTCGCGGGCGACGACGAAATCGGCTGTACGCTTCATTTCATTTCGGACGGGACCATTGATACCGGGCCCATCGTCGATGAAGCGCGCGTCCCAGTCGATGCGAATGGGTCCTTGTTCGGCCACGTCCTGAGTCTCTACGAGCCCGGCGCGCGACTCGTCGAAAAAGCGATCGCGAGGCTCACGGCGGGAGAAGCTCTCGAGATGCGGCCACAGACGCCGGATGCGGGGAACTACTTTACGTTCCCGACCGCCGAGGAGCTCGTCCGCTTCGCGAGCTTGGGTTATCCCGTGTTCAAGGCTTCGGAATACCGATCTCTCCTCGCCCGCTACCGCCCGTAGGGCGACTGGAGATCCCGCCGGCCGCGATGCGGCAGGGGTTCCGGCGACAACCCGGATGTCGGCGCCGAGGGGGGTACCGCAAGTATGGGCCGGTCCACGGGAGGCTGTTGTCGGGCGATGGTGGAGCTTGTGTTCGCGCTTCGGTGGTTGGATTCGCAAGATTCACTCCTTTTCAGGTTTGGTGGACATTTTCGAGTTTCGAGGCCAAGAGGTCGGGACGTTGTCCCTTCCTGTAGCTTTCGCCTTCGATCTGGACTTGGTAAGCGTTGTGGGACAAACGGTCAAGAGCGCTCTGGGCAAGAATCGGGTCATCGAACAAAGGAATCCACTCGTCGACGTGTCGATTTGAGGTGAGGATCGTGGACGAACGGCGGTGGCGCTCGATGACGACTTCGTAGATGTCGTTGGACTGTGTGGTATCGAGCCGACGCAGAGCGAAGTCGTCGAGGATGAGCAGGTCGGGGGCGAGAAAGCGTCTGAGCGCCTTTTCGTGAGAGTAGTCGGCACGAGACTGCTTGAGCTCGAGGAACATCTGATCGGCGCGGATGAAGAGCACGTCGTATCCGGCCCGGCAGGCTGCATGGCCGAGAGCGGGAGCGAGGAAGGTTTTGCCGACGCCCACGCTTCCCATGAAGAGAACGTCTTGCTTGGCCTCGATAAAACTGAGCGAGAAGAGGTCGCGAACGCGATGGCGATCGAAGCCCACCGGGGCATCCCAGTCGAAATTCTCGAAGGTTTGCTCCTCGGTGAAGGAGGCGCGTTTGAGACGCCGTTGCAGATTGACTTGGTCGCGTCGGTCCACTTCGTCCTGCAGGATAAGTTCCAGGAGGTCTTCACTCGGTAGTTTTGCCTTTTGAGCGTAGGCGATCCTCTCCGGCAGCGTCGCAAGGATCCCCGAGAGCTTGAGCCTCTTCAGAATCGTTTTCAGTGAGTTTTTGATTTCCATCTGGATTCTCCTTTCGTTTCGGTTCATGAGAGAAACTTTCGTTGGGGCGAAGGAATCTCAAGGGCATCGAGACCAGCTCTCCTGTTTGTGGTGGGTCGTCCGACGGCGCGACGGCATTCTTGAGAATGCGCTCCACCCTTTGGACATTGATGAGATCGAAGCCCAGGGCTCGCTGGCAAGCGGTTTCCACGCGAGCATGGCCGTACTTGTCGGCCAAGCGCATGAGCTTCTGAGCCTGTCGGAGCTTGGCCCATGGAAAGACGCCGCTGAGGAGCAGACTCATGAAACGGCCGATGTTGTTGCCGAGTTTCTTGGCTTGGCGCACCATACGCTCCGGGTCGCGCCTGGCGTAGGCCTCGAGGTCTGGGGGGTAGTCTGTGTAGTCGGTCGCTCTTCCTCCGGCTGGTTTTCTAGGGTGGGTTTTGATGAGCTCGCCTTTGTAGTAGATGCGTACGAGCGCTTTATCGCCTCGTACCGTGACCTGCTTTCCCACGTAGACCGTGGGAACCGAGTACAGGGCCTTGAGGAACTTCACGTGGTGGTCGTCATGAACGGACGGCTCGGCCCACTGAGGCGTATCGAATCGAGGCCCGTTCACGGGCCGAAGGCAAGCAAGCTCGACCTCTTCGAAGACGACGAGAGGGCGTTTTTGGGTGGTCCCGTGAATACGCCGGCCCGCGACTTCCAGACACCAACGTCGAGCTTCCCGCTGGACGTGAGCCAGGTCGAGCCACTGCTCACCGCGGAAAAAGCTCTCTCGAACGTACGGCACCCCTCTCTCGACGATCGGCTTGCCCTTCGGTTGGCGTACGACTGCCGGGTCGATGACAAAGCCTCGGAGCTCTGCATACTGCTCCATGGTGCGCTGAAAACTAGGCTCATAGCGGTCCGCCTTCACCACCGCCGTCTTCATGTTGTCGACGACGACCCGCTCAGGCACACCTCCGAAAAACTCCCACGCCTCTTCCAGTCCATCGATGACAACGTCCAGCTTCTGAGAGAAGTTGACGTGAACGTACTGGTGGCGGCTGAAGCCGAGAGTGACGAGCAACGCCCAGACGAGTCGCTTCCGATCCGACTCCGGGTCGTAGATCTTGCCGAGTTGACCAAAATCCACTTCGGCGAGCTCACCCGGTGAAACCTCGGCTCGGCGCAGTGTCAGCCTGGACCGTGCCAAACCGAACTGCTCCACCGCGTAGCGATACACCGAGCTGTAAGAAACGTCGACTCCCTCGCGGGTCAATAGCTCATGGACCTTGGTGAGCTTCAGGCCCCTCTCTCCCTCGGGGCCTTCCACCCATTGCTGGATGCGATCATGATGGGCGCGTAGCGCCTTTTCCGATGCAGAAGCCTCGCTCGAACTCGGGCCCGGCTGGCGTCGCTGCGCCACCCGCGACGCGAACTCGTCATCCGGTGGAACCTCCTTCGACCAGCCTAGTTTCTTCGCCTCTCGTATATACGCGCGAATCGTCTTCCGGCCCCGACCGGTGGCTACAGCTATCCTTCGCTGGCTCTCCCCTCGATGGTGCCGTTTCAGAACATCCAGAACTTCCCACATACCGTGCTCCCTGTATGCCAATACGACCTCCTTGTTTCCAAGAAGGCTCGCACAGCCGAGCTCGGCCTCAAAGGGGTGGGGTCATGACTCCGAAAAGTGGGGTCATGTTTCTGAAAAACTCACCCCTTTGCCGGGGTCATGTCTCTGAAAATGGGGTGGGGAATGTTTCTGAAAAACACGCCCTCAAGTGGGGTCATGATCCTGACAAATCACAAAACGCCATCTGCAGCAGGGCAGCCTGGTTCTCTACGACTTGACGTCGACTTGGGTAGAAGGTCGGTCGTGCCCTCTGGCGAAGCTCGGTTACTCGAGAGACGGCAAGAAAAACAAGTTGCAGGTCGTGTTCGGCTTACTGTGTGAGCGTGATGGTCGGCCGGTCGGGGTAGAGGTGTTCGAAGGCAACACCGGAGATCCCGCAACACTGGGGAGCCAAATTCACAAAGTCCGAGAACGTTTTGAGCTTGACAGTATCGTCTTCGTAGGTGACCGAGGGATGATCACCGAAGCCCGGATTCGCGAGGAACTTCGACCGGAGGAAGGTCTCGAGTGGATCAGCTCACTTCGTGCCCCTCAGATTCAGCGACTTGCAAAAGACGGAATGCTGCAGCCTTCTCTGTTCGATGAACTCGACCTAGCGGAGATCCACCATCCTAGCTTCCCTGGTGAGCGACTCATCGCCTGCCGCAACCCTCTTCTTGCTACCGAGCGGGCGCGGAAGCGAGAAGAGATGCTTGTGTCGACGGAGTCAAAGCTAGAAGTGATTAGCAAAGCGACGAAGCGAGACCAACGTCCTTTGCGAGGCAAAGATACCATCGGCATACGATTGGGTCGAGTGTTCGCTCGGAGCAAGATGGGCAAGTACTTTCGCTACACCATTACGGACGACGGCTTCGACTTCGAGCGCGACAACGAAAACATCGAGCGTGAGGCGGCCCTCGACGGCATCTATATCATCCGAACAAGCCTCACCGAAGAGGCCATCTCCGCAGACGAAGCTGTCAGGACCTACAAAGGCTTGGCAGTCGTTGAACGCGCTTTTCGTTGCTGCAAAACCGTGGATTTGAAAGTACGGCCCATCTATCACTACAACGCTGAGCGAGTTCGAGCTCACATCTTTCTTTGCATGCTCGCCTACTACGTGGAATGGCACATGCGAAAAGCCCTCGTCCCGATCTTGTTTGACGACGACGACCCTGACGGTGCCCATGCCAAACGCTCATCCATCGTCAGCCCAGCAACGCCTTCAGACTCCGCCCAGGCAAAGGCTTCTACCAAGAAGACTCCCGACGGGTTGCCCGTCCACAGTTTCAGAACGCTTCTTTCTGATCTTGCTACGGTCACGAAAAATCAGGTCGAAAACGAAGCCCGCGGCCTGTCCTTCGTCAGCATCACTCGCCCCACACCCTTGCAGCACAAAGCATTCAACCTGCTCGAAATCAACCCCCGCACGATGTAAGCAGTACACACACCTCTCTTCAAAAACAAAGCCAATGATGCCCACACTTACGCTTGTTCATCCGTGGAAGGTCCGACTAACGCTCAGGGTAGCCGGAGCGCTACGAGCTCTGCGGAGTGTTCGCGCTTTCCGACGGCGACGACGATGTATTGCACGCCTTCATGCATGTACGTCATCGGCACGCCGGTCTGGTGCGCCGGTAGCTCGAGCTCCGCAAGGATTTCACCCGTGGCCTTGTCGTGTGCTCGAAGAAGCGGGCCGCCGCCGCCATACATGCCGAACAGGCCGCTGCCTTCACCAGCGAACAAGAGTGTTTTCGTGACGAGCAAGCCGACGCGCTCCGGCCGCCCAGTGCGTGGAAGCGCAACACCTTCGAGCGCGGGGTGCTCTCGGACATAGTCCGGGACCTCGCCGTTCGCCATCATCCACACGTGCTCACCCGTGTTCAAATCTATGGCAGTGATGCGGCCCCAAGGAGGCTTGATGAGCGGGAGCCCTTGCGGACCGCCCCCTTCCGGTAGGCGCAACCGTCGTCCTCGGACGTAGTCCATGTTGGACAAATTCGGGGAATGCACGAGACCAATCGGCGTCGGAACCGTCGAAGACGAGACGTAGAGATAGCCCGTCTCTGGATCGAAGGCGGCGCCTTGCCAGTTCGCACCGCCTTGAGAGCCCGGTAAATTGAGCGTGCCTTTGTTGGTCTCGGTCACGGCGGTCGGCGGCGTGAAAAGAGGGCCGAGCGTGTAGGTCGCGCCGATTTCCAGGGCTTCTTTTTTGAGCTCCGGAGTGAAGTCGATGAGATCGTCCTCGCTCACACCTTGGCGATCGAAAGGCGCGGGTTTCGTCGGGAAGGGCTGGGTCGGCGCCGTTTTCTCTTCAGGGATTTTAGTCTGCAGGACCGGACGCTCCTCGATCGGCCAAACGGGCTCGCCCGTCTCTCGATCGAAAACGAACGTGAATGCTTGCTTTGTGACTTGGGCGACGGCTTTGATCTTCTTGCCGTCGACGGTGATGTCGGCGAGCACGGGCGCGGCCGGAAGGTCGTAGTCCCAGATACCGTGATGGACCAATTGATAATGCCAGACGCGCCTTCCCGTTCTCGCGTCCAAGCACACGAGGCTTTGAGAGAAAAGATTATCGCCGTGTCGATGACCTCCGTAATAGTCTCCAGTCGGCGCTTCGGTCGGAAGATACACGTAGCCGAGCTCCGGGTCCGCGGACATGGACGTCCATACGGAAACGTTCCCCGTATATTTCCAAGAATCGCCTTCCCAAGTGTCGTGCCCCTCCTCGCCAGGTCGCGGGACGGTGTGGAAAATCCACTTCCGCTCGCCGGTCCGCACGTCGTAACCTCGGATGTGGCCCACGGGCATTTCTTTGGTCGGCGGCACGCCGCCCGCCGGAAAAGCGTTGCCGATGACGATGACATCTCCGATGACGATCCCAGGCGTGCTCGAGCCGACGGGATCGTTCATGAGGTCGATGTCCTGATCCAGGCCTTCTCTGAGGTCGACGATCCCGTCCCGCCCGAAATCTGGGTAGGGTTGTCCTGTCTTCGCGTTGATCGCTACCATGAAGTGCGCCGGCGTAATGAAGAAGATGCGTTCGTCCTCGCCGTCCGTCCAATACGACAATCCGCGGCCCGAAGTCTTACGCGGCGCGCTATTGCCGCGCTCGCCTTCTTCGAAGCGATAGATCCAGAGCGTCTCGCCGGTCTCGGGGTCGATCGCTACTGCGGCGCGGCGCGTGCCGGCGGTCGTGTACAAGACACCGTTCATCATGATGGGCGTCGCTCGGAAGTTGATGTCCGGGCCGGGGCCGAGATTGTTCCCGTTCCAGCGCCATTCGATCTCGAGCTCCGAGACATTGTCTCGGTTGATCTGGTCGAGCGGCGCGTAGCGCGTGCTGCCCGGGTCGCCTCCGTAATGAAGCCACTCTCCATTTTGAGCTCCATGTTGAGCCGATAGCGCGGAGCTCGAGAGCACGACGATAGCGGTGAGGAGACCGTGTCGAAGATTCATAGGCGTGGATTCTAGTGTCCTTGGCCTCGGAAGTCACGAGCCGACTCGCGACCCAATGGCCTGGGTGATATTCTCTGCTCGATGTGCACGATTTGAAATACGCGTTCCGCACACTCGTTCGCCAGCCGGTGTTCTCCGTCGTGGTGCTTCTCACGCTGGCGCTGGGCATTGGCGCGAACACGGCCATTTTCAGCCTCGTCAAAGCACCCGCGTCGATCCTATCGAGGCGCTGCGCGTGGAGTGAGAGCCACTGAGAGATGACAAACCCGCGCGCTTCTGGTGGGTGGGGGTCTTTGTCCTCGCCCTCGCGGCCTATCTGTACGCGCTCGACGGTCTTTACATCCCGCATATCGGGGACGAAGCGCCCTATATTGAAATCGCGCGTCTGACGGGCGCGAGCGGCGCCTGGCTTCCGCTGAAGACCGCGCCCGGGCTCGAGAACACAAAGCCGCCGCTTCTCTATTGGATTGGGATCGCTTCGACCCATTGGGGACGTCACTTCACGCTCTTTCGATTGAGGTTGCCCATCGCCCTGTGCACGTTTCTCTTGGCGGCGCTCGTCTTTTTCGTGACCGAGCGGCTGACGAAAGACCGCGTGCGCGGCGCAGTCGGTGGCTTGACCTTTCTCGGGTTCTATTCGAGCTTTCAATACGGCCGGCCTTTTCTGACGAACCAACTGGAATCCCTGTTCGTGTTTCTGTCCTTCGCGATCCTGCTTCTCGGGCGTCGGTACCGGGATCGGCTCGCGCTCTGGGTGGGCATCGGTATGTCTCTTGGAATCGCGTGCTTGTCCAAATCCTTTGCGCTGGTAGCACCGGTGGGACTCGCCCTCACTTGGTTTACGTTCATGGAGCGCAGCTACCCTGTGCGTGATTTTCTCGTTCGAGACGCGCCGCGGATTGCGGTGACGGTGATGGTGGCGCTCGGCTGCTTTGCGATATGGCCGCTCTTCGATCCCGAGCCCGGCTCGAGCGTTACGAACTGGCTGACGTAGCTCACGATCTCGTGACAGTCGAACAAGAGGTCGCTCGTCCGCTGTTTCTGCATCACCTCGCCGTTGAGCCGCGTCTGAAGCAACAGGTCGCCGTAGTTCAAGCCAGTGACGAGATACGGCCCAAGCGGGCCGAACGTATCGGAAGCTTTGGCGCGGAACCACTGGAGATCGTCCCGCTGCCAGTCACGCTCGCTCACGTCGTTTCCCGCGGTGATACCGAAGATGTAATCGGCTGCCTCCTCTATGGACACGCGCGAAGCCGTCTTTCCGATGATGAGGACGAGCTCACCCTCGAAGTGCACGTTCGAAGCACCTTCGGGAAAAACGATCTCGGCCCCGATGCCGACGATAGCACTCGGAAGCTTGATGAAGACACCGGGATGGGGAGCGCGCTCGCTATCGCCGAGATGGCTTCCGTAGTTGAACCCGATCGCAATGACTTTGCCCGGCTCGGCTGGGGCGAGAAGATCGGCGCCTAAGAGCGGCGTTGTCTCTCCAGTCGGCTTGCCGCCGAGAAAAGGCGCGCCATCGAGCTGGCGGATCTGGTCGCCATCGACCACGCCGTACGACGTCCCGGCGTCGTGGGCATAGCGGACATATTTCGTGACTTGCGCCTCGGCTGGGAGCGCGGAGGCGAGTGCTCCGATGATCGAAAGAGCGCGAAGGGCTTTCATGAAATTCCAGGCCCCCAAAAAAGGATGCGAAAGATTACCATACGTGGCATGATGGCACGCCGTGAGCTTTCCAATCGTCGTCGGCCTGCCTCTCGCGCTCGTCGTCGCGAGCCTTCTGAGCGCCCCCGTGAAGACAGAGACGCCTCGGGTGCGTCAGGCGGAGTTCCTTAAAAACGCCGGTATCACGGAAGCCAAAGTTGTGAGCAAGGGCGTCACCGAAACGTGGCGCCTGACGTTGAAAGACGACACCTCACGCATGACGCGAGCTTCCAATCTGTCGACGAGTGGGCCGCCAAGAAGACCCACCCGGACGGCACCGTGGAATTCGCTTTCGTCGATTCCTATCGTTACAACATCGCGGGTTACGAGTTAGCGGAGCTTCTCGGCCTCGCGCGCATGGTGCCCGTGTCTGTCGAGCGCACGTGGCGCGGGAAGCGGGGTGCGCTGACGTGGTGGGTCGACGACGTCCTTATGGACGAAGCGGCCATGAACGAAAAAGGTCTGAAAGCTCCCGACCAGAAGGCTTGGAGCGAGCAGATTTATCGTCTGCGTGTCTTCAACGAGCTCATCCACGACACCGACCGCAACCAGGGAAACCTCCTCATCACGAAGGATTGGAAAATCTGGGCCATCGACTTCAGCCGCGCCTTCCGGCGCCGGCCCAACATCCGGAAACCTAGTTGGCTGATGCGCTGCAACCGGCAGCTCTTCGAGAAACTTCAGTCTTTGACGTGGGAAGTCCTCGACGAGAAGCTCTCTTACATCTTGAGAAACGTAGAGCGAGACGGCGTTTGGGCGCGCCGCGGTCTGATCCTGGAACATTATGAAGAGTTGATCCGCGTGCGCGGCGAAGACCAAACGCTTTACTGAGACAGGGTACCAGGTGCTTGCGTCCGGGAGCGAACGGATCTACGATGCACCCACGGTGGTCACCTGCTCCTGGGCATCCGACGCCACACGCGGCCCTGGAAGTTGCCCCTGTAGCGCGGCAGTCGAAAGCACGGCCCCTCGCCTCGAGGTGCCCCATGGGCTGGCGGCCCGATTCGAGAGGAGGGATTTGTGCGAAGCTTGAGAAAGATGTCGTTCGCGTGTGCCATTGTCGCTCTTGCGTCCTGCGCTGGCCAGGAGCAAGAGGTCTTGAGCAACTTCTTCCAGGCGGTACAAGGAGGCGACGAGGCCGCCTTGGCGCGCGTCTCGCTGGCGGCGTTCGAAGGAGCGGTCGAGTCCTGGGAGTTCGTCGACATGGGGCCGGAATCGGTCGCGCCGTTCGAGCTTCCCGGGCTCCATGAGCAGTTAATGAAAAAACGCAGCGAGATCAAAATTGAGAACGGCACCAATGCGAACTATGCCGGCGATCATCGCGACTTGTTCGATGAGTACAAGAAGAAAAAAGCCGAGGATGCCGACGCCATGTTCGAAGGCGAGCTCGGTGAGTTTCAGACAGAGTGGGAAAAGCGCATGGAAGCGCAGTCGAAGCTCGAGGAAGAAGAGAAAGAGATAAATGCGATCATAACGGTCCTGAAATCCGCGGCGGGGCTTTCCTTGAGCACCTCCATCAACGAGAAATTCGCTGGGGACGTGAAAGGCAAGGAGCTCCATCTCAAAGTGAACGATGGCTCGGCGGAGAAGGGCTACGTGTTCATGCTGCGACGTTACGAGCTTTCGAACACGGAGAGCACACTCACGCCGATGTCTCGGTGGATCATCACGGAGATCAAAGAGCAGGCGTAGCCCGAAGGCTACTTTTCGATATAGCCGAGGGATTCGAGGCTTCGGCGCGTTTGTTCGGGAAGCTCCTCGTCTCCGATCGAGGGGCCGGCCCGCTTCGTGTCGGTGGATTGCTGCCAGGCGACGGTTTGCGTCCGGAAGCTCGAGAGCTGTGCCTCGAACGGAGCGATGCGGGCCTCGGATCCCTCGTAGCGATTTTCGATCTCGGCGGGATCGCGATACATGTTGAGGAGCCGGAATCGTGCGCCCCTATCCTCCGTCTCGGGATATCGGACGAGCTTCAACCGACCGTTCGTGATCGCCATGAGATGTTGGTCGTTCTGGAAAAATATCTGAGGGTGGAGCCGGCTGGTCGTACCGCGCACGAGCGGCAAAACGGATTTTCCCTGGAGCCCTGCGGGGAACGATACCTGCGCTAGATCCAGAATCGTCGGATAGACATCGAGGGTCGAGACCGTCCCATGGATGCGCTCGCCCGCGGGAAGAAATCCGGGAAACGATGCGATGAGCGGGATCCAGAGCGACGGGTTGAAGAGATCGAAACCGTGGTCGAAATAGTAGTCGTGCTCGCCGAGGCTCTCTCCGTGATCGGAGGTGAAGACGACGAGCGTCTCTCCGGCATGCGGGCTCGCTGCGAGCCCGTCGAGCACGCGGCCGATATGTGCGTCGACGGCGAGAATCTCCGCGTCATAGCGATCCACGTAGTCGCCCCAATGGGTCTCACCGTCTACGGCTAGGCGCCGGTTGACCCCGCCGTGATAGCCGGTGACTTTCTCGAGCTCGGGCCCGCGGGGTATGACGCCGTCCCCGCGAAAGTGCGAAAGAAGCTCCTGAGGTGGTTCGTAAGGTGTATGCGGGTTGACATAGTGGAGCCACATGAAGAACGGACGCTCGTCATCGGTCGCGGATAGGTAGTCGAGCCCGAACTTGGTGATGGCTTCGGTCCGCTCGAGCTCCGTTTCGCCGGTGAGCCACGTCTGCTCGTAGGTCTCGAAGCCTTGAGCAAAGCCGAGAGCCTGGTCCAGGTTACCGTTGTCAAGGGCCGCGCCAGTGCGGTAGCCCGCTTGTTGGAACGTCTCAGCGAGGGTCTGGTTGAAATCGGGCAGGTCGCGGTTTTTAACCGTGAGCCCGTGCTGGGACGCGTAGAGGCCGGTGAAGAGCGCAGCAAAGCTCCCGCGCGTTTTCGGCCAATAGGTGAAAGCTGTCTCGAAGAGCACGCCTTTCGAGGCGAGCTCGTCGATCCTGGGGCTCGTGCTCCGTGGATAGCCGTAGGCGCTTAAATGATCGGCGCGGAGCGTATCCACCGTGATCAAGAGAACGTTGATGCCGGCATTGGTATGGACGGGCTCGAGACCGGACTTGCCGGAACCGCTGCAGGTGGCGAGCATCGAAAGGCACAAAACGACGATGATTCTCTTCACTACAGACTCGTCTCATCAGAAACGTCGGCGGAAATGTTGGCAAAGGCGGCGACGAGCTCGTCCGCCGCTCCGCTCGGGAGCGCAGTCAAAGGCATCCGACACGGGCCTCCGTAAAATCCCTGTTTTTCGAGAAGCGCCTTCACACCCGGGATCCCATACTTTCCAATCAAGACCCGGGAGAAGATCACGAGGCGCCCCTGGAGCTCTCGAGCCCGTTCGAACTTCCCCGCTCGGAAGGCTTCTTCGATATCCACACATACAACGGCGTAGGAATGGCGGCGATGATGCCTTTGAGCGCCTTCGTCATCTCGATTCAGGCCCGCGGCCAGGCCTTGATACGGAGTCGTCTTTCGGTCTCGCTCAGGACGTCGAAGTGCACGACGGTCGCGTCGTCTCGGCGGTGCCAGCGTCCCAGCTTTTCCGCCCACTCTACCACTACCAAGGCGCCCTCTTCCTCCATCTCCTCGATCCCGAGCTCGTCGAGCTCGCGCTCCTTTTCGATGCGATAGAGATCGAGGTGGTAGAGATCGCGCGAGCCGCCACTATATCGGTTGACGAGGGCGAAGGTCGGGCTCACGACGAGGGCGGTGTCGATGCCGTAGGCGGCTGCGAGGCCTTTGGCAAAGAGGGTCTTGCCCGCGCCGAGCTCGCCTTCGAGGTAGTAGGCCGGACAGTCGGGCTGCTGCTTGGCGAGCGCCTTTGCGACGGCTAGGGTTTCGTCGGGGGTCTTCGTGTCGTGGACGGCTTCGGTCGTCAATCCGCCCCCAGCTTTCGCATGGCGGCGGGGAGCATCCGCAGCACGTCCCTAGCGACGAGGGCGGTCTCGCCGACGTCGTTCTTGGCAAGGTCGCCGGCGAGCCCGTGCACGTGCGCGGCCAGCGTGAGCGCTTCGAAGGCGGGAACGCCTTGCCCGAGGAGCCCACCGACGATACCTGTGAGCACATCGCCCGAGCCGCCGGATGCGAGGCCCGGGTTGCCGGTCAGGTTCACCTTCACATTGCCGTCAGCGTCCGAAACGAGCGTCCGAAAACCTTTGAGCAGAACGGCCGCATTGGTGCGGGCGGCGAGCACGCGCACGTAACGGAGGCGATCCTGTTGGATGTCGGCCGTTTCCACCCCGAGCAGCCGGGACGCCTCGCCGGGATGCGGTGTCAAAGCGAGATCGACATGCGAAGGCAGCTCGTCGACGGCGCCTTTTAATGCGTTGAGCCCATCGGCGTCGACGACGAGCGGCGACGCGAGCTTTTGTAAGAGCTCCCGCACGAGGCGGACGGTATCGTCGTGAAGGCCGAGCCCGGGACCTATCGCGATTGCCGAACGCTTGTTGGCAAGCTCCACCAGTCGTTCGAGAGCGCCGAAAGCGATCGCTCCCGTTGCGGTCTCCTCGAGAGGCTCCCACATAGCTTCGGGCAGATGGGGCGCCATCATCGGGATGGCGCTCTTTGCGGAGGCCACGGTCACGAGCCCGGCGCCCGCACGGAGCGCGGCTTCAGCCGCCATGACCGCGGCGCCGGTCTTACCGACGGAGCCGGCGACGATCAACAGATGGCCGAAGCTTCCTTTATGCGCCGAAGCATGCCGCGCGGGCCACAAAGGCTCGACGTCCATCGATTCGATGGTCTCGAGGTGCGGCGCGCTCCTTTCCAGGAATGGGGGCGGGATGCCGATCTCGACGACTTCGATCGTGCCGCAGTGCTCGCACGCGGGCGAAACGAAATGACACACCTTGGGGGCCGCGAGCGCGACGGTGAGATCCGCCTCGAGCACGGCGCCGGGCAGGCTCCCTGAGTCCGACGATAGCCCCGACGGGATGTCCACAGCGACCTTGAACGCGTCGAGCCCGGAGAGATCTTCGATCGCGCGAAGGGGCAGTCCGCGGGCACCTTTCGTAAGCCCGGTCCCGAGGATAGCGTCGACGATGACATCAGCATCCCACATCTCGCGGAATGCGGTCTGCCATGCGGCTTCGTCGGCCGCGGCATCGACGGGAAGGTTGAGCTTGACCGCGGATTGCAAGTTGTCGAGCGCATCGGCGCCGAGATCTTCGAAAGGCGACAACACGACCGCACGAGCGTCGTAGCCTAGCCCGACCAAAGTCCGCAGCAGCACGAGGCCGTCGCCGCCATTGTTGCCCTTGCCGCAGACGATGAGGATCCGTTGGTCGGCGAGCTCGGGGAGGTGCTCTTCCATCGCACCCGCGACGCCGCGACCCGCGCTCTCCATGAGCACGCGACCCGGGACGCCGATGTCCTGGATCGTTCGGCGATCCGCCTCGCGCATTTCCGCGAACGTCAATATGTGCATCGAAAAAAGTATAACGGTTGCTGCGCGAGCTTACGAAGGCAAGGGCCGGCGGCCGAGTGCTACGGCTATGGACTCCTCGGCGGCAACGGCCATTGGGTCGAGGAGCGGGATCGCGTCGACGCAGTCACGGCCGAGCGCGAGCGGTATCTCGGTGCAAGCCGTGAGCACAATTTCGGCGCCCGCGCGTGCGAGCGTGCGCGCAGCTTCGCGAAGGGGTTCGGCGAGCTCCTCTTTGCGATCGAGGTCACGAAACGCACCCGACTTGATCCCGCGCTCGCCGAAGATAGGCTCCATCACGAGCTCTTCCTGTAGCTTCTCGCCGCCTCTGATCTCGAGAGGCGTGATCACGTTCGCGTCAGGGGCGAGCCTTCGGATCCAGCTCGTATAGAGCCCGGATTGAAGCGTCCCCGACGCGGCGAGAACGCCAATCGAGCCCGTCTTGCCGACATGCGAGAGCGCCCGCTCCGCCGTCGCTTGGATCATGTCGAGGATGGGGATGGCGACCCGCGCGCGGATACCGCTGAGAAACGCATGGGCGGTGTTACAGGGGATGACGGCGAAGTCGGCTTCGGTGAGGCGCTCCGCGCTTCGGACGAGCGCGTCGACGGGCGATACCGCGCCATTCAAGAGTGCGGCTGTGCGGTCCGGCGTAGTGGGCATCGAAGACAGCACCCACGACGGGTAGTCCTGATCGAGCGCCGCACCCCCGAGTGCTTTCTCGGTAGCGCTCAAGAGCAATGTCTCGAACTCGACATGCGCGTAGGGGCCGAGGCCCCCGATGATGCCGATGGTGTGCTTCCACTCGGGACGCGCCATCGGACTCTCTTGGTTCGGGCTCGGCGAACTGCCGGGCGTCAAACCGCTCACGTGCCGCCATATCCGACGGTCACGTTGTCGCCGTCCACGATGACGGGGACGGCGCGCTCACCGCCGCTGACAGAGAGCATCTCTTCCATGTGCGCGGGGTTTGCCTTGACGTCGTAATATTCGATGTCCCGGGTCGCGTAGGCCTCACGGGCCGCGGTGGTGTAGAGTCATCCCGCTTTGCCGTAGATTTTGATCGGATCTGCCATAGCTGCCGATCGTATCAGATGAAGCTCCGGATGTGCTCGATATACCACTCTGGAAAGCCGATCATTTCTCCGGGACCGGCGATCCGCTCGACGTATTCCGGCGTCGGCGGGGCGGCCTCCCCGCCCTCGCCGAAGTCCCAGTTCACGTAGGTGAGGGCGGGAAGGAACGTAGCATCGACTTCTACGAGCACCGCTTCGGGCAAATAGGCGCCGACCCAGTCCTGGGCGTAGAGTCGGTCGAGCTCAGCGTGGGTGCACTCGACGACAATGCCGTAGACGACGCCATTCTCCTTGGGCATGAGCGTCGCGAGCGGCCCGATATGGATGTCCCAAGCGTGAAGCCGAGCCACGCGAAAGCCTTTGGGCTCGAGATCGGCTTGCTTCAGCACGTCGAGATTGATGAAGGAGCCCGTAGAAGAAAACCGAAACGCGTCGCTCGGTCATGATCAGTTCATGATTTGTCCGCCGCAGATATTGTAGGTCTGGCCGGTGATGGCGGAGGCTTCATCCGAGCTTAGATAGAGGGTCAGCTTGGCGATTTCTTTCGGATCGAGAAAGCGTTTCAACGGGACGCCCGCGATGGCCTGATCGCGAAACTCGTCGGGAGTGATGCCGAGCGCCTCCGCCGTCTCGCGAATCCCCTTGTCCGCCATGTCGGTCTCGACCCATCCGGGGCAGATCGCGTTCACCGTGATGGCGCGCGGCGCGAGCTCGAGCGCGAGGGCGCGCGTGAAGCCCAAGATGCCGTGCTTGGACGCGCAATAGGCGGCGTATCCGGGAACGCCGAAACGTCCCAGCACGGAGGACATGTTGATGATGCGGCCGCCCCCGGAGGTCATGAGCTCGAGGGCTGCGCGGCTCACGAGGTAGCTCCCGGTAAGGTTCACGTCCAGGATCTTTTGCCAGAGCTCGTGGGCGTCTTCGTCGATGGGAGTTCTTCCGGAGATGCCCGCGTTATTGACGACGATGTCGAGCGTACCCCAACTCGTCGCGAGCTCGTGCAGCGCGCGCTCGACCGACTCCTGCGATGTGACGTCGCACTCGAGTGCGAGGGCGCGGCGTCGACCTTGATTCCACGCGTCGGCGAGAGATTCGAGCTCGGGCAGTGTGCGGGCGAGAAGCGTGACTTTGGCGCCTTCTTCGAGATAGGCCTCGGCGATCGCGCGGCCGATCCCGCGGCTCGCTCCGGTGACAAGAACGACTTTTTCGGCAAATCGATGCATGTTCTAAAGAAACCTTTCTATGTAAGCAGTGATGGCGTCCCGCGTGCTCGGAAAGGCGAGCTCGTCCCAAGGGATGGCGGACGGCTCGAAAACCTTCGCTTCGAGCGTTTCGTCCGCGGCGCGGAGCTCCCCTCCGCAGATCTCGGCAGCATAGACGATCACAACGATCGGTGAGCCGGCATAAGAATAGATGTCGATGAGCTCACGGATGGCGACGTCGACATTCGCTTCTTCGCGGGTCTCGCGTATCGCGGCATCGGGAACACGCTCACCCCGGTCCACGAAACCTCCCGGAAAGACCCACTTTCCATAGCCCGGCTCGATGGCGCGCCGCAGAAGAACGAGCCCGCCATCACTCTCGAACACCGTCCCCGCCGCGAGCTTGGGATCCTGAAAGAAGATGAAATCGCACGCTTTACAGACCATCCGCTCGGGCTCGTGATCTTTGAGACGCTTGATTACGAGCTCGGCACCGCATTTGGGGCAATAGCGGAACTCGAGCGTCTTATCGAAAGTTGAGCTCATGGGTCCACGTTGATCTATCATTCGCTCCCGGAGGAGTCAAAACGACATGACCCGCTTTTATACAGAGAAGGACGTAGGGGAGCTTCTTCCGATGGGCGACGCCGTCGCGTGCGTTGAGCGCGCGCTTCGCTTGCTCGCGGAGGACAAAGCCGTCAACCTGCCGCGGCAGCGTGTCCGCGTCGACAAGCTCTTGCTGCATATGCTGCCCGCGGGGAGCGGCGAGCTCGGCTATGTCGGGCTCAAGGCCTATACGACCGGCCCCAATGGTGCGCGGTTCTATTTCCTGCACTTCAACTCAAGCAGCGGTGAGCTCGTGGCGATGATGCAAGCGGATCGGTTGGGTCAGATTCGCACCGGCGCGGCGAGCGGTGTCGCGACAAAGTATATGGCTCGCGAGGACGCGACGCGCGTCGGTATCTATGGCACGGGGTGGCAGGCGCGCTCACAGTTACAAGCGATTGCCGAAGTGAGGCCGATCGTGTCGATGGTCGCCTACGGGCGTGATGCGGCGCGCCGGGAAAAGTTCTGCAACGAGATGACCGAGGAGCTCGGGATCCCAGTGCGTCCGGTCGAAACACCCGAGGAGGTCCCGCAAGACGCCGACATTGTAGTGACGGCGACGAATGCGCGCGAGCCCGTTTTGCGCGGCGCGTGGTTGAAGCCGGGGCAGCATGTGAACGC
Source organism: Candidatus Marinacidobacterales bacterium (assembly GCA_965197495.1). GTDB lineage: Bacteria > Acidobacteriota > Vicinamibacteria > Marinacidobacterales > SMYC01 > SMYC01. The sequence goes on along the minus strand of OZ240210.1, from coordinate 7,521,060 downwards.
CATCGGATCGAACGCGCTTCGTCGGCTCGAGATCGACGAAGAGGCCGTGACCCGTATGAGCTTCATCGCGGCGGATTCCATCGAGCAGGCGAAAATCGAATGCGGCGATTTGGCGGCGGTCGTGGATGCGGAGAAGCTGTCCTGGGACGGCGTGCACGAGATCGCGGACGTTGCCTCTGGCAATGTCACAGCACGTCGAAGCCCGGACGACATCACACTATTCGAGTCGCAGGGACTGGCAATCGAAGACGTAGCCGTGGCGAAACACGTCTACGAGACGGGAAGTGCCAAAGGCGTAGGCAAAGTACTCGAGATGTAGCAAACTTCTATGGCAGACTCAGCCCGTGCCCTCGGGCGTGCGCGCCGAGCCTGGCTCGCGTTTCACGAACGTGCCTTCTTTGATGCTCCCGACGTGCTTCTGGTCGTCCACGATGACTTTGCCTCGTAGAAGCACTTTGTAGGGAATGCCCGTGACTTCGCGGCCTTCGTAAGCGCTGTAATCCACTTTCATGCGGTGGGTCTTGGCGCTGATCGTCCATTTGCGCTTCGGATCCCACAGCAGTAGATCTGCGTCCGCGCCCACGGTGATGGAGCCTTTGCGCGGGTAGAGTCCGAAGATCTTGGCGGGGCGGGTGGAGACGAGCTCGACGAAACGATTGGCGCTGATGCGCCCTCCGTTGACGCCGCCGTCATAGAGCAGCATCATGCGGTTCTCGATCCCGGGAGCGCCGTTTGGGATCTTGGAGAAGTCGCCTTTGCCGAGCTCCTTCTCTTTCATGCAAAAACTGCAATGGTCGGTCGAGACCGCTTGGAGCGCGCCGGTCTGAAGGCCGTTTCAGAGGCGCTCTTCGTTCCCCTTCGGACGAAGGGGAGGGGACATCACGTACTTCGCCCCTTCGAAGCCCGGCTTTTCGTAGTCTTCGTAAGACAGAAACAAATATTGAGGACAGGTCTCGGCGAAAACCGGAAGGCCGCGCTCCCGCGCGCGGCGTACCTCCTCCATCGCGTCACTCGCGGACAAGTGCACGATGTATACGGGAACGTCGGCCATCTCGGCCAGTGCGATGGCGCGACGCGTGGCCTCGGCCTCGGCGCTCATCGGTCGCGTCAGCGCGTGCCACTTCGGCTCGGTATGCCCCTCGCGGAGCGCGCGCTCCACGAGCGTGTCGATGACACCGCCGTTCTCGGCATGCATGCAGATGAGCCCACCGTTGTCGCGCGTGCGCAGCATGGCCTTGAAGATCGTCGCGTCGTCGACCATGAAGATGCCGGGATAGGCCATGAAGAGTTTGAAGCTCGTGATGCCCTCGCCGACGAGCTCGTCCATTTCTTTCAAATGGGAGTCGTGGAGCTCGCGCACGATGGTGTGGAACGCGTAGTCGATCGCCGCGCGATCGTCCGCTCGCTGGTGCCAAGCGTCGACGCCGGCGTGCAGCGTCTTCCCAAAATCCTGGATGGCGAAGTCGATGATCGTGGTCGTGCCGCCACAGGCTGCTGCGACCGTGCCGCTCTCCCAATCGTCCGCCGTCGTCGTCCCTCCGAACGGCATGTCGAGATGCGTGTGCACATCGATCCCGCCCGGCATGACGTACTTTCCCGACGCATCGATCGCGGCTTCCCCTTCGATCGCGAGCCCGATCGCGGCGATCCTTCCGTCGGCAATGCCGATATCGGCCTGATAAGTGTCCTCGGCGGTGACGATCGTCCCACCCTTGATGACGGTGTCTATCTTCATGAGCAGAGAATAAGCGTGCCACTGCCGCCGTTGCAACAAGCGGGAAGAGGTAGTAGGCCGCAGGCAGCAACAGCGAATAACAGACTGTAGTAACCTACGCGGCTTCGGAGGTTCGTATGCATAGTGGTTCCTACATCGACGGCAAGTGGTTTCGATCCAAATCGGAACGACTCGTCAGGAATATCAACCCTGCGGATATCCAGGACGTGATCGCCGAGTTTCCCATGGCGACGGCCGCCGATACGGAGCGTGCCATCGACGCTGCGCGGCGGGCTTTCGCCGGCTGGAAGGAGACGCCGGGTCCGGAGCGGGGCCGCGTTCTCTGGCGCGCGGCGGATATTGCCCGCCAACGGGTCGACGAGATTGCCCGCCTGATGACGCGCGAAGAAGGGAAGATCTTCCGCGAAGCGCGGGGCGAAGTCATGAAAGGCATCTCGCTCATCGAGTATTACGCGGGTGCCGGCTTTCGCATGGGCGGCAAGACGCTCCCCTCGGAAGTGCGGGACACCTTCACCTATACCATCCGGCAGCCCGTCGGCGTCGTCGGGCTCATCTCTCCGTGGAACTTTCCCTGGGCGATCCCTGTTTGGAAGTCGGCGCCGGCGCTCGTCGCGGGCAACGCCGTCGTCTTCAAGCCCGCGTCGCTCACGCCGGCAACCGCGGCGGTGCTGGCCGAGATCTACGAAGAAGCGGGCTTGCCTCCGGGTGTTTTCAACCTTGTGATCGGCTCGGGCTCAGAAGTCGGCGAGGTCATGGTGAGCTCACCGCACATCCCGATCATCTCGTTCACCGGCTCGAACGAGATTGGCAGCGCTCTTCATGTCAAAGCGGCGTCGCGCGGTGCCAAAGTCACGTGCGAGATGGGCGGAAAGAACGCCGTCATCGTCATGGCGGATGCCGATCTGGAAAAGGCGGCGGTTGCGATTCGTGACGGTGCCTTTGGCTCGACGGGTCAGCGTTGCACCGCGACCTCCCGCGTCATCGCCGCCCAGTCCGTGAAAGCAGAGCTCGTCGAGCGGCTCGCGGCCTTCGCAAAGGACATCAAAGTCGGTTCCGGGCTCGACGAAAGCGTCGATATGGGGCCAGCGGTCGACGAAGGTCAGTTCAATACCAACCTCGAATATATCGAGATTGCAAAGGGCGAAGGCGCCGCGCTCGTGACCGGCGGCGGCAAGCCGGAAGGGCTCGGGGACGGTTATTTCGTCGAGCCGACGATTTTCGACGACGTGAAACCCGAGATGCGGATCTTTCAGGAAGAGGTCTTCGGGCCCGTGCTCTCCGTGGCGACCGCGACCAACCTCGAACAAGCCCTTGAGGTGGCCAACTCGGTCGAGTTCGGTCTCACCACGTCCATCTTCACGCAAGACGTGAACCACGTCATGAAGTTCATCGACGAAGTTGAGACGGGCATGGTCCACATCAACGAGCCGACGATTGGCGGGGAAGCGCAGCTTCCTTTCGGCGGCGTGAAATCGACGGGCGTCGGAGACCGCGAGATGTCGGAAGAAGGCTTGCACTTCTTCACCGAGCTCAAGACGGTCTTCATCAATTACTCGGGGGAGTCGGGGAGGGAGATGATTCGGTAGTCCGCGTTTCGGGTTTGCTATCTGCTGCCGGCTTTCTGCTTCCTCATCTTTAACTGGCGAAGGTGTCGATCATTAGGTGCGGGTCGCCTAAGGGGTACAGCACGGGGCACGTGCAGCCTCGGGTGATGTATTCCTTTACTCGGGTCTTTGCTTCTTCGGGGGTGCCGGTTGCGGTGATCTCCAGGATTAGCTCGTCGGGGACGTATTGCATTGCTTTTTGGATTTGGTCCTTTGTGGCGGGCCATCCCAGGATTGATTGGATTTTTTCGACGGTCTCATGCGACACACCCGAGGCTTTGGCGATGTGGGGCTGTTGCGCTAGGTATTGGGTGATGAGCTCCTTCGCGCCCGCGATGGCGCGGTCGCGGTCGGCGTCGACAGAGCAGACGATGAGCTGCGGGCGATCGATGGCGTCGAGGCTTCGGCCGGCTTTGCGAGCGCCCGCTGCCAAGAGCTCCATCGCGCGGTCGTTGTAGGACGGCGGCACACAGTAGTTCAGAAGACAGCCATCCGCGATCTCTCCGGTGAGCTGGAGCATTTTTTCGCCGGTAGCTCCGATGAAAACCGGCACGTTGCGCGGCTCGCGACGGCCGTGCACGATATCGAGCTCGATGCCCGTGACATGGTGAAACTCACCGTTGAAGCTCACGTTCTCGAGGCGCAGCAGCCGGCGGAACAAATCGACGGTCTCCCGCATCGCGAGGAGCATCCGGCGCCGCTCGATCCCGACATTCTTCGCGAGCGGATCCCACCACGCGCCGATGCCGCACAAGATGCGGTCGGGCGCGAGATCGTCGAGCGTGAGATAGGTCGCGGCGAGAAGCCCGATATTGCGCGTCCAATTATTGATGACGCCCGAGCCGATCTTGATGCGCGAGGTGACCGCGGCATAGGCGGCCATGGGCACGATGGCGTCGCGCACGAGCCGGCTCTCCGCTTGCCACACGGCTTCGAAGCCTTTCTCCTCGGCATATTTTGCGTAGCGGATGCAGTCTTCGAGCGGATGCGCGTCTTGCAAGTAGAGGGCGACTCGTTTCATGGTGCTAGGATTGTAGTTCAATGCCGCAGGCCTACGCAGACCACGTGTGGCGTGGGGAAGATTCTTACCCGACGCTTTATCTCGACGACGTTTCGGACATTCCCTTTCTCGTCGATATCGCGGGCGTCGAGGAGTATCAACACCGAGCGCGGGTCCGTGCAGGGGACGGCGATCTCTTCGCCGCGGTCACGCCGGTCGTCGAAGGCTATGAGACCTATTGTCGTGAGGTCTTGAATCTCGGCAGCCCAAAGCTCGTGCTCGCCGAGAATCGGCGGACACCCTTGGCGGTGGCCGAAGCCTGTTGCCACGGTGCCGCGTTGCGCACGATCGTGGAGCATGCGCGCGCGGCGGGCGGCCTGCTCCTGCACCCTTACATGAGCATCGAGTCCGTGTGGGAGCTCGCGCGCCACGTGGCGCGGGACGCTCGTGTTGCCGTCAATGTGATCGGACCGCCCCCTCCGGTGACTTGGATCGCGAACGACAAGCAGTCTTTCGGTGAGCTCGTCGAGCAAACGCTGGGTGGTGAGTGGCTCGTGCGTACGGAGGTCGCGCGGACGCCGCGCGACTTGGCGCGATACCTCGTCGACATCGCGCGAAGCTGCGAGCGTGTCGGGCTCAAACGCACGCGCTGCGCGTCCGCCATGGGGAACGCTGTCTTCGATGCTTCCGAGGTCCTCTCCGGCGATCCGGACGCTCTGGTACGGGCATTTCTCGAGCGGACGGAGTGGGACGGGGATGAAGACGTGCTTGCCGTCGCGTGGGAGGAGAGCGAGCTCTCGCCATCGACGCAGTGCTGGCTGCCTCCGCGAGGCCAAGGTGTTCCGTTCGTCGAAGGTGTTTACGAGCAAATCCTGGAAGGGCCGGAAAAAGTCTTCGTCGGCAGCCGTCCCTCGACGCACGCGATCGACGAGCGGCTCAGAGAAGCGTCCATGCGCGTGGCGACGGAGCTCCAAGAGCTCGGCTATGTCGGACGCTGCTCGTTCGACTTCATCGTCCCGGAGGATGGACAGCCGCGCTTTACGGAATGCAACGGACGATGGGGAGGGACGAGCATCCCGATGGCGCTCGTGGATCGACTCGTCGAGTCTGAGCGGCCACCCTATCGCGCGCAAGACTTCGTGCACGAAGCGCTCGTGAGCGCATCGTTCGAAGACATCTTGCGACGCGTGGGCGACGACCTATACGTTCCCGAAACGCACCGAGGCCGCTTTGTTTTCTACAATGTTGGACCGCTCGCGCGATCGGGGAAGCTCGATGTCATTGCTCTCGGTTCGACTGCGGCCGAGGCCGAGGACGCGCTCGTGTCGGGGCTCGTTCGACGGCTAATCACTACGGAGTAGAAGCTATGACACTCGAGGGCAAAGTCGCGGTCGTTGCGGGCGCGACCCGTGGCGCGGGACGAGGTATCGCCGTGGCACTCGGTGAAGCCGGTGCGACCGTTTATTGCACGGGCCGCAGCACACGCGGCGCGCCGGCGACCGAGGGACGGCCGGAGACGATCGAAGAGACGGCAGAGCTCGTGACCGCGCGAGGCGGTCGAGGCATTCACGTTCGTTGCGATCACAGCGTCTTTCCAGACTGGCCTTGAGCTACCGATCAGCTCGAGCCGAGAGAGCAGCGTTCCTCGACGACGTTGTTGTTCTCGTTGGACTCGTCGACGTCGTTTCGAGAGTCGACCGTCACGGTCACGACACAGTCCGGAGCGAAGCACTCCGCAGGGATGGTGATGGGATCGAGCGTCACGATCCGGCCACCATCGATCTCCGGTGTTGCTAGGTCCACCGCGCTTCCGCGAGAGAACGTGACGCGTGTGGTCGACGCGTCCGCCTTCGCGGCGTCCTGATTGCGGATGACGACGAGGAACTGCCCGCCGTTCTGGCAAAAGCCGGCGGCGGGAAGAGGGATGAGATCCGCTTTGCCGTCGTCCAGCAGGTTGGGGAGGCCGGGGATGCTGCCGCAGCTCGAGCCCAAGGCGGCGAGCACGGCCAAAAACACAAGCCGTAATGTTTTCATCGAAGACGCTATGATAGCGCAAGATCCGGTCAACGACGCGGGTTTTCTTTCCCCGCGGCTGCTAGCGCGCGGCTCGGATCTTCTCGTCGAGGTTCGCGATCCGCTGCTGGTGCTCGAGCCACCATTCGGGATCCTTCTGCGCGTCGAGCTCTTCGACGGTTTTCCCTTGCTGCTCGACCCAGGTGTAGTACTTCAAGTTGTGCCAGCGGTTGCGATTCTCGACCGTGCCTTCCTGGATCCAGTCGAGCCCCGCGCCGTGAAGAATGCTCGTCATGCGTGCGGTCGCGACCGCTTCGTCCATAGGGCCTTCTTTGGAGCTCAGCCAATCCATCACGCTTCCGTAGCGGCCGATGTCGTCGGTACAGACCGTGACCACGAGATCGTCTCGACCGAAGCCGTAATATTTTGCGGTTTTGATGGCGCCCAATAGATTGCAGATGCCGCTGATACCGAAGATCGAGGCGAGCATCTCGACTTCGTCCGACAGAAGACCGAAGCGGCCTTCGAGGACACGTCGTCCGGTGGGATCGGTGAACAGCTGCAGCCCGCAGACGCAGGCCATGTCGTCGATGCACATGATCGCGTCCATGTTGGTTACGTGATGGATCCACGTGACGTGCTTGTCGCCGATGCCTTGAATCTCGTGGGCGCCGTAGCCGTTGTTGAAGATCGTCGGGCACTGGATCGGCTCGAGGCCGATGATCTTGTGCTCGGGCCATAGTTGTTTGAGACGATCGCCCGCGCCTATGGTCCCCGCACTTCCCATCGACGACACCCACGCGGAAGCGCGCCCGGCGCCGATACCTTGTTTCTCGAGGCGCCTCGCTAGCTCGGCCACCGCGTTTCCAGTCACGTCGTAGTGGAAGCGGTAGTTCCCCATGACCTCGAACTGGTTGAGCACGCGGATGTCGGGTTCCTGACGGAGCTCCCACGTCTTGTCGTAGATCTCCTTGACGTTCGATTCGCTGCCGGGGGTTTTGACGACCTCTGCGCCAAAGCTCTCGATGAGCTCGAACCGCTCCCGGCTCATCCCTTCGGGGAGCACGACGACGCTGTCGCAGCCGACGCGGCCGCCGACCCAGGCGCCGCCGACGCCGAAATTCCCCGTACTCGGCCACACGAGACGGTGCTTGTCCGGGTCGACGTCACCCGTGAGGATGAGCTCGGCGAGAACGGAGTACGCGGCGCCGACTTTGTGACTCCCCGTCGGGAAGTCGCGGCTATAGATCACGACGATAGGGGTTTCGATGCCCGTCACCGCTTCCGGGATGACGAAGGAATTGATTTCATCTTCGGCGTCATACCACGTGATGTTGTAGAGGTTCACCGGGTCGAGCGGATCTTCTTGCTTCGCGGCGAGGGCCCGCTTGCGTGTGGAGCTCTCGATAGTCCAGGGCTCGCGCATTTCGGCGAGCGTCGGGCCTAGCCTCATGATGTCATCTCCGTAACTCTTCGTGGCGTGTAGTATAGGTGCCCGGAGGAGAAGAATGTCGGATCCAAAACACGAGTGGACGTCCCCTGTTACCGGCGAGACCTACGAGCCTCAACAGGCGCTCCGCCACACCGAGATCGCGACTTTCATGCGCGCGCCGCTCGCGCGTTCTCTCGACGACGTGGACGTAGCACTCGTCGGCATCCCTTTCGATGGCGGTGTCACGCATCGCCCGGGCGCGCGCCACGGGCCGCGCGAGATCCGGAACATGTCGACGATGATGCGCTCGAACCACCACGTGACGCGCTTCAACCCTTTCGAAGCGTGTCGCATCGGCGATGTCGGTGATGTCCGCTTCGAGAACATCTATAACCTCGATGAGTCCATCGGTTCGATCGAGCATTTCTACCGGGCACTCGCCGACGCAGGCGTGACACCGCTTGCGGCTGGGGGCGATCACTCCGTCACGTATCCGATCTTGAAGGTGCTCGGTGAAAAAGAGCCGTTGGGGCTCGTCCACGTGGATGCCCATACGGATACGTGGGGGCCGTTCCAAGGCTCGAAATTCCATCACGGAGCGCCCTTCCGCCTCGCCTGCGACGGCGGGCACATCAATCCGAAACGCACGATTCAAATCGGCATCCGTGGCGCACAGAACACGACGGAAGGATGGGACTACTCGCGCGAGAGCGGCATGCGGGTCGTCTTCATCGAGGAGTTCGAAGATCTGGGGGTTAAGGGGGTTCTCGAAGAAGTGCGCCGCGTCGTCGGCGATCGCCCGGCCTATGTTTCTTTCGACGTGGATGGGCTCGACCCTGTCTATGCGCCGGGAACGGGGACGCCGGAAGTGGGCGGCATTACGACCCGCGAGGGCTTGCGGCTCCTGCACGGATTGCGCGGTATGAACCTCATTGGTGGGGACGTTGTGGAAGTCGCGCCGCCATACGATCCGAGCGGCAACACGGCGCTCGTCGGGGCGACGCTGATGTACGAGATTCTTTGTTTGCTGGCCGAGTCTCGCTCCCGCAAATAGCCAGTACATGAGAAGCGCTCTTCGCTTTCTCCTGCCGTCGGCCGTCGGCGTTTTTTTCTTTCTGACGCCCATCCGCGTCGGGGACGCTTGGACGATCCCACTCGCCGCCCTCATCGATTGGGCCAATGACGCGCTCGCCGACTATCTCGTCGGCGCCGTTGTCGCCATCCTGACGACGTCGGCGTTGCTCTCGCCGTGGTTCACTTGGAAAGGTGCGCCTCAAGGCAGCTTGCGTGAGCGGCTCTTCGCCGTGAGCCCGATATGGGTGGCGCTACGCGTGTTTGCGGCGCTCCTTGCCTGGGCGACCGTGACCAAGACCGGGCCGGAGCTCCTGTGGTCCGAGAAAACAGGCGGCACCATCCTCGATCTAGCTTCCGACATCCTGATGATCTTTTTCTTCGCCGCGTTCCTTCTGCCTTTTCTCACCGACTTTGGGTTGATGGAGCTTGTCGGAACGTTCCTGAGAAAAGTGTTCCGGCGAGTGTTTCGCGTTCCGGGCCGCTCGGCCATCGATGCGATGGCTTCGTGGCTCGCCGCCGCGGCGGTGGGTATTCTCATCACGTCTCAGCAATACGAGAACGGCTTTTACTCGAGGCGCGAAGCATCGGTCATCGCGACGAATTTTTCGATCGTGTCCATCCCGTTCGCGCTATACATCGCGACCGTGATCGGTATCGGGCATCTGTTCTTCCCTTACTACGCTACCGTCGGCGTCGCGGGGCTTGTTTGCGCGTGGGTCGTGCCGCGGCTCCCGCCGCTCGCGAAGATCCCGGACAGCTACGTCGAAGGCGTCGGCAAGCAGATTTCGGAAGACGTGCCGGACGACGTATCGCTCTTTCGCTGGGGATGGCGTCAAGCGAGCGAGCGCGCGGAAAGGGCGCCGGGCCCGAAAGCGCTCGCGCGCATATCGGTCGCGAACGTTCTCGATATTTGGTTCGGCTTGACACCGGGTGTGATCGCGGTCGGAGGTCTGGGCCTCATGATCGCCGAGTACACGCCCGTGATGCGCTATCTGTCCTACCCGCTCGTTCCCGTGCTCGAGCTTTTGCGCCTCCCCGAGGCTGCGGCCGCGGCGCCGGCGCTTCTTGTCGGCTTTCTCGATATGTTTCTACCCGCGGTCATCGCGAGCGGCATCGAGAGCGAGCTCACACGATTCGTTGTCGCTTGCATGTCGATCGTGCAGCTGATTTACATGTCTGAGGTCGGCATTCTATTATTGAAGTCGCCGATCCCGCTGCGTCTGGGAGATCTCGCGGCGATCTTCCTCGTGCGGACCGCCATAGCACTTCCGGTGGTTGCCGCTATCGCGCACTTCGTCGTGTTCTGACTCGAACGACCCTACTGGTTGTTGGGAACGAGACGCTCGAGCTCCGCGCCAAAATTCTGGACGAGAATCAGATGCGTTGGTGGCGGAGCTTGGGAGACTAGGCTGACCACTGGTCACTGCTTTTACGGCCCAAGAACAACCACCCATTCTTGGGACACAGGCGCATCCCATGCGGCTTCGTGGTTTTAGTGATGATGTGACCTTATCGTGACAGGCCGTTTAACCTGAAGTTCCTGGCTGAAAAAGCCAAGATCCGGTGTTGATCCAATGAGATAGTTGGAATCAATGGTGCTGGCTTCTGTCTACACGGTGATACCTTTGAGCAGGTCGTAGGCTCTCTGCTGTTTCGAGTCCGGAGTTGTCGTGACATCGAAGGTGGGCTCGTCGGGTCCGGCTTCCGGTCGCCGACATTTGTTTCGGACGATGTTGCTGAGAAGGCGCAGCAGCGTGCGGAAGCTGGAAGCTCGACTCCCATCGTCAAGCTTCTTGGTTTGTATCTTGCGCAGGGCGGCCTCGGAGCGCTTCGCCGGAGCAACCGGGTCACGCCTGGCCTTCGCCTGCTGGTCCTCGTCAGAGAATAGCAGCGGCCGCCAAGCCTCCATCATGTGCCACAGGACGTAGTAGGCCAGCATGCACAAGAAGACGTGCGCCCGGACTCGGTTTTCGCGCCGGTGACGAATCGGCCGCACCTTTAGGTCCATGCTCTTGAAGGAACGAAACGCCCTCTCGACCTGGGTCAGCAACTTGTAGCTGCGCACTGTGTCGTCGGTTTTCGTCCGCTGCTCAGCAAGACTGGTGCGGATCACGTAGATGCCGTCAAGGGCAGCTTCCGCAGTGACCTTTGTGTCGTCGATTTCGAAGCTAAAGCTGTCGTCGCGAATGTCCAGCTTGAAGTGCTTGCCGACTTTGTACTTGTTGAGAACTCTGCCTACCCGCACACCGATTTTATCTTTACCATGCAGCTGACCCCGCCCGATCCGTTGGCGAATCCCTCCGAACTGCTTAGCGATCGTCCCCATGTGTCGCTTCCACCGCTGGAGCCGTTTGTTGGCGAGCTCAGAGTTGCCGTTGGCGAGGCGCGAGGCGTCGGCATCCATCGTTGTCTCGTCTAGCTCGAAGTCGAAACCGTCGTCACGGATGTCGAGCCTGTAGTACCTGCCGACCTTGTACTTGTTGAGGAGCTTTTCCACTGCAGCACGGATGTCCTCCTTGCCCTGCAAACGGCGCCGCTCGACCATCCGACAAACTTTCTCCAGCTCCTTGCAGGTCGCTTCGAGCAGAGCACGGCGCTTGTGACGCCGCCTCTCGGCCAGCTCCGGATTGCGGCAAGCGACCAGCCTCTCGTTGGGGAAATCCGGGTGCGTCACCTCAAACAGATTCCGCTCGTCGAATAGCCCCATCTGGAGCACCCCATCGTTGATGAGCTTGCGAATCGGTTCGGGACGCAGAGCGGTAATCCAGTCGACACCGTCCATCTCCCGCAACTCGTCGATCTGGGTCTGGGTGATCATTCCGCGGTCGCCCACCATCACAAACTGCTCGATGCCGAAGCGCTCTTGCACCTTTTCTACCTGAGGCAACAGCGTTTTGGGATCGCCCGTGTTGCCCTCAAAGACCGATACTGACACGGGGATGCCGCGTTCGTTGGTCAGCAGACCGTAGTTGATCTGCAGCTTGCCTTTCTTGCCGTCACGGTCGTATCCGAGGCGGGCGATCGGACAACTCACACCCTCGAAGTAGCTTGAGGTTAGGTCATAGAGCGCCAGGCCGTCGTTTTGGAGATGGCGCGCCGCGAGTTTTTTTTCGATGACCTCCTGGCGTTTGAGAACCCAGTCCATGGCGGCATAGAGATCGTCTTCGCGGGCATCGCTCACCCCCAGGATTTCGGGCAGTGTGGTTGTGTGCCACCACTGGCTAGTCGCCAGCTTCGACTGCGGTTCGAGATCCGGGCGACTACCATGGCCACGACCAAATCCCGCTCTGGTGAGTGTCGAGAACCAACGAGCTTTTCGAAACCGAGCTGTCTCATGGCGCTGAGCACCGCGTCGACGTGGCCATGGTGCCGGGAGCCGTTCTCGACGATTTTGAAGGCGACTTCAACCGAGACGAGCTTTTCCCCTTTGAGAATGCGTCGGATGGCGTCGACTGCGTCCATGGGCAATTTGGACAAGTTAGCGAGCGTGCGCTTGCGGACGTTTCCGCCCACCCGATAGGACTCACGCAGCAGGACCGCGGGGGTAGAGTTGCGATTGGGGATGATGTGGGTATGCATGCCCACCATAGTATCCTATGTGTCAATATGTATCAAACCCTAAAAGGTTTTAGACATGCCTACATATTGCAACCCAAAATTAGCCTCTCGGCGTCCCTAAAGACGCGTAATCATTGGGGATTCACACTGTCAGTGGGTTCATTCGACCAAGGAACTTCAGTTTAAATCCCAAACGACCTCACCGGCGCGCAGCGTCAGCTCGCATTCGAGCTTCTGGTCGCCTTCGAGCTTGCGGACGCCGACATCGACGAAGCCGAAATCACTTTCGCGCAGGCGAAGCACGGTGACGTCCGCTTCGGCCCCGACGCTCAGATGCCCGAGATCGTCACGATGGATCGCCTGGGCGGCACGCCACGACGCATGGATCACGTCTTCGAGCGACATCCCCATCACGAGAAACTTGGACATCACGTTCAGCATGTCCTTCATGCCGGCATTCATGCTCGCGCGGTGGAGATCGGTGCTGATCGTGTCCGGAGGGAATCCTTGATCCATCGCCGGGATGGCTTGGCTGAAGAGAAAGCTCCCCGCGCCATGACCGACGTCGAAGACGATGCCCCGCTCGCGCGCCCGCCGCACGAAGGGCCGCAGGTTTCCCCCGTCGTCGACGACGGAGATACGGCCGCGCACGCTCGCGTAAGTGTGGGTGAAGATGTCCCCGGGACGCAGATGCGTCATGAACAGATCCTCGAGCGACAGTGGCGGCACGTGGCCACCGAAATCTACCGCGACCGGTAGGCCTGCGGCTTCACCCGCCGCCACGGCGCGGTCCACGGGATCCCACTCGTCGCCCGCGTAGTGCGCGACTTTGACCCCGACGATGAGCTCCGGAAACTCAGCGGCGCGTATCGCGGTCAGCTTCGCGTCCATGTCCGCAAGATTCTGCTCGACCGGTCCGCCTTTCATGCCCGAGCCGACGATGTTCAGAAAAGCGAGCACCCACGTCCGCGATCGGTCGATGACTTGCTCTTTGAACTGAAGGAAGTTCCTCCAGCCCGCGTCCCCGAGGTCGACCACCGTCGTGACGCCGGCGCGAAAGGTGAAACCGTCGGGAGGCAACGCGTTGTAACCGTTGCTGTACGCGGCGTTGGGCTCGGTCCCGAAGAACACGTGCGTGTGAAGATCCACGAGTCCGGGCGTGACGTAGAGCCCGGCGGCGTCGACAACGGTCTCGGCGCGCGAGGGATCGATCGACGCGGCGACCTCGGCGATGACGCCGTCATCGATGGCAAGGTCCATCACACCGTCGATATCGTTACGGGCGTCGAGGACGTGGCCGCCCCGAATGAGAATGTCGAGCATGTCGAAATCCTGGGCGCTCGCGCCGGTCGCGCATGCGGTGCAGGAAAGAAGAAGTACGAACGTTCGAGCCTTCATGCGCCCGATTCTACGCTCAAAACGCGATGGCCGTCAGCTTCTCCGTGGCGAATACGGCGTAGCTTCGACGGATTTTTCCCTCGGCATCCAAATCGATCGTGTAGATCCATCGAGGGGCGAGACCTTTGGGAGCGTCGGGTCGCTCGGTGATGACGGCCGGCTGCCCGTTCAGCATCGTGAAGTGTGTCCGAAGTTCTTCTTTCGGTACGATGCGTGAGTAGAAGAGCGCGACTTTCTCGCGTCCCGTGACTGGTATGCCGGCCGCGATGAACTCGCCCGCGAAGTCGTGAATCGATTGGACGTCCGCGGCGAGGAGCTCTTCGATGGCTTTAGCGTCCTGTTGCATGAAGCACTGAAGAAACCGCTCGAGCATGGCGCGCGTTTCTTCGGTCAGCTCACGCGTCGGCGGGCGCCGCGTGCGGTCGTAGCCGTCCATCACTTTGCGTGCGCGATGAAGGGTGGTCTTGACGTTCGCTCCTGAGAGGTCGAGCGCTTCCGCGGTCTCGGCGACGGAGTAGTCGTAGACATCGCGCAAAACGAGAACACCGCGTTGTTGCGGCGTCAGCGCCTCGAGCGCAAGAAGAAAAGCAAACGAGATGCTCTTGAGCGTTTCGTAACGCGCTTCGGCGTCGAGCCCCGAGAGCACTTTCGGCGCGGCCTCTCCCGCCGTTTCGATAGGAGAAGGAAGCCACGGACCCTTGTACTCGCGCACTTTCTGTTTGCGCCATGCGTCGTGGCGAAGGTTCGTCGCGACACGCACGAGCCATGGCCGCCAAGGTTTGTCCACATCGACCGGAGGCCGCTCGATGGCGCGGACGAAAGTCTCCTGAACGAGGTCCTCCGCGTCGGCCGCGCTTCCCGTCAGGCGATAGCAATACCCCCAGAGAAAATCGCCGTGCTCACCATAGACCTCCTGATAATCCGTCATGCAGCAGCTTTGGTCTCGACCGCCCCGAGATGCTCCGCGACCCGGCGCGCGCTCGCGAGCGACGTATCGGAGAGCATCCCGACCGGGCCGACCCAGTCTCCAGTCACATAGACGTTTTGCATCGCGAGCATATCGACGTCGGTCGGTCGCCCTCCGGGAGGAACGACCGCGTGCGTCACCGTCATCTTAGGCAGGAAACGCTTCTCGACGACGACCTCACGCCAGCCGGGCTGCATCAAGTCGAGGAGAGCTTCGAGACGGTCGACGTCAGGGATCTCGCCAGGCGCGAGATAGCGCGCCACGTGGATGAGCGCCGCTCCGGCCGGCGCGAGCTTGGCCACGGACGAGTGCACGGAGAAGTAGAGGGGCTCATCGATCCCGAGCGCGAAGTTGGTGGTGGGATCGGGAAGGCGAGATAGCGCGACATCGAGACACCCGGCGCGGATAGGCTCGAGCTCAGTCACGTGACCCGTGAGCCGCGCGACCTCGAAAGGCGCGACCGCGAGAACGATCGCGGACGCCTTCAACTTTCGCCCATCACCGAGCACCACGCTGTCTTCCTCGAGCGCCGCCACGGCGCGGGAGGTCTCGACGTGCGCCCCTGCGTTACGCGCCGCAGCATCCAGCCCGCTGACGATCGTGCGCCAGCCGCCGTCGAGATAGAGCACGGCGCCGTGAACCCCTAGCTGAAGCTGAGCGAGCGCGGACCGCACCCCGGCAATATCAGGCGCGTTCGCGTAAGTGGACAGTCGCAAGAGGGCCTCGACAAGCTCACGCGCGAGGGATCCCGAGAGCTCGCGGTCGAGCCATTCACGTATCGTCGGAGTCTCGAACCGGGAGACGTCGAGCTTGGGAAGCGTTGCCAAAAGCTTCAAGATCTCGAGCTTATCCCGCCAGGGGAGAAGCGTGGTACGGAAGAGACTTCCGGGACCAGTGGGCAGCACGTGACGCTCCCCGCCCCGCACGGCAAAAAGACCGTGCGTCGGCGGCGCCTGACCCGAAATCTCGACGCCAAGCTCGTCGAGCACGGCCCGCCCCGCCCCCTTCGCGTAGAGCGCGTGGGGTCCGAGATTGAAGAAGTAGCCTTTGGACACGTGCGTGTCCGCCCGTCCCCCGAGCCCGTTACCCCGTTCCAATACCGTGACCGGCCTTCCGGCCTTGGCCAGATAGGCTGCGGTGGCGAGTCCCGCTAGACCGCCACCAACGATGACGACTGGTTTTTTCGTGTCGTTCATTCCGTCCTCCACACTCATCACGCGCGAGGAGTCAGAAAGGTTACATCCACTAGAAACCCAGACTGCGACAAACAGCACGTGGGCAAAACCTCAAGTAATACTTTAAGTCGTGACTCACGTGAGACCTACTTTCCACAGGTTTTCCACACACCGCGTCGGGGTTTTCCACAGCGGCGTTCCCGCGGAAACGTCCAAACGGGCGACTCGGCGCGCGCTACGCCGGTAGATGACCGACGATGCGTTCGTAAGCTTGCGCGTCGGTGGCGCCTTCAGTGGAGATCACGAGCACCGTCGTGCTTCCGTCTAGCTCCAGCTCGTTTCCCGCCGCCATTATCGCTTCGAGTCCCGCGAGCGCCGCCGCTCCTGTTTCGCTGGAGACGATGCCGCACTCGGCGAGCGTTCGCATCGCGTCTTCCGCATAGCTGTCGGCGATCGCCACAGACGCATCCATACCGGCGAGTAACGTTGGGAAGGCGACGGGCGACGGTGTGCCACAGTTGAGCCCCGCCATCATGGAGGGGTGGGGACCGGGAACAGTGACGATGTCCCCCTCGCGCAGCGAAGCCAGCACAGAAGCACAGCTGTCGGGCTCGACGCCCACGACGGTTGCGCCGCCGTTGCGTTTGAAGTAATCGGTCGCTGCCGCGCCGAGCGCTCCCACGCCAAGCGGTACGAAAACGACGTCGGGGGTCTCCTGCATCTGCTCCGCGATCTCATAGAAGATCGTCCCGTAGCCTTCGGCGACCCGGCGGGGGACGGTCTCGTAGCCGGGCCAGGACGTGTCGTCGATGACGAGGCAGTGCGAACGCGCTTCCTCCGCCGAGCGCGCGACGGTTCGGTCGTAGTCGCCGTCCACGATCGTGCACGTGGCCCCTTCGCTTTCGATGGCTTCGATGCGGGCTGCCGTCGTTCCCTTTGGAACGAAGATGCGAGCTTCGAAGTCCAGAAGCTTCGCCATGCGCGCGACGGCGCGCCCGTGATTGCCGTCCGTGGCGGCGGCGAGCGCGAAGGGTCGGAGTCGCGCGCATGCTTCGCGAAACTGGGCTATCTCGCTCCATGGAACCGGCTCGCCTCCAAGCACCTCCACGAGCGCACGGTAGGTGGCCCAGGACGCGCCTAGCAGCTTGAACGACGGCATCCCGAAGTGCTGAGATTCATCCTTCACTGAGACACGGCCTAGCCCCAGTCGTTCCGCGATCGCGGGTGTGTCGACGAGCGGCGTTTTTGCATAGAGAGGCAGCTTCTCGTGAAACGCGATGGGCTCGCGCGAGGTGCGGAACGTGTCGGGGAGCGGGCCTGTCCTCGTATTCCTATGAACCGTCGTCATCCGAGCCTTGCAAAGAGACGCTGTGCTTGCTCGCGCGCCTTCGCGCGCACTTCGGCGGCATCAACGCGTGTAGGCTCTCCGTCCGCAAGCACTTTCTCACCGTCGATCTCGATATCGAGTGGGCGAACGCCCGGCGTGAAGGCGAGGTGCCAGGGCTCCATCCGCTCGTAAGACCACGTGACGCGGTCGCTCTTTACTTCCGGGAACAGCTCCCAGGATGCTTCGAGCCACCGCCATGCAGTCTCCGGCGAGAACGTGACGTCGCTCTCGCGCGCCCTCAGATAAGCCATGCGGAACGCTTCGATCATGTCGCCACCGATCCCATCCGTGCCGAGCACGATCCGGTTCGGGCGGCTCGCCGGCGCAGCGTAGCCGACCGCGTTGTTCATGTTCGAGAGCGGGTTGTGCGCGATCGTGCCCGCGAGCTCGCGGTCGAGGTGGACGGCATGCACGAGGAGCCAGTCGTCTTGGGCGCGGCTTTCGAGCCGCTTGCCCGCGTCGATGTCTTCCGGGCCTTCGGCAACGTGGATATGGACGCCCACACCGAGCTCGGCCGCGAGGGCGCAGACTGCATCGAGCGTGTCGTCCGAGAGCGTGAAGCACGCATGTGCGCCGACATAGCCGCGGCCGCCGGCTTGAAGATAGCGTTTGTTCTCGTCGAGGCCCGCTTTCGCTTCCTCGAGGCCGTTGCGGTCCGTGACTTCGTAACACGTCGACAAGCGCACGCCGACTTCGGCGCAGGCATCTGCGATCACAAAAAGCGATCCTTCGATGGCGTTCGGCGACGCGTGGTGATCGATGATGGCCGTCGTCCCGCGCTCGAGCGCTTCGAGCGCGCCGAGCTTGGCGGACCACTCGATCATCTCGAGGTCGAGCGCTTTGTCGAGGCGCCACCAGATGAGCTCGAGGATCTCTTGAAACGTCTTCGGCGCTCGGGGCGGGGGGGCATGCCTCGCGCGAGCGCCGAATAAAGATGATGGTGGCCGCAGACGAGGCCGGGTGTTGTCGCCGTCATTTACCGCGTCGCGCCATCGGGAGCGTGGTTCGCCACGTCCCATCCACGTCGTGGAGCGCGGCGGCGACAGCGCCTGCCGTGGGCACGAGCCCGATCTCTCCGACGCCTTTGATGCCGTAGGGGGAGTCGGGCTGCGGGCTTTCGATGAGCTTTACGTCGACTTCGGGCATGTCCGCGGGGCGCACGATGCCGAGGCTCCGGATCGTCATGTTCTTTGGCCGGCCGTTCTCGTCGGCGGGGAAGTCTTCGCTCAAAGCGAAGCCGAGGCCCATGTGCACCGCGCCTTCGACTTGACCTTCGCACAAGAGTGGATTGATGGCGCGTCCCACGTCGTGTGCGGCCACGACTTTCTCGATGTTCCCCGTATCGCGATCCGCGATGACGAGCTGTGCGGCGTAGCCGAAGGTCGAGTGGATGATCGGGTTCTCGACGTCGTCATTTATTGAATGTGTCCAGTCGACACGGTACTCACCGTCGTAATCGATGCCGACCTTCCGTCCGTCCGCGATCGCGGCCGCGCAAGCATTCTTGACCGACCCGGCGGTCATCAATGTGCCGCGGGAGCCCGTTGTCTGTCCCGCGCCGAGCTCACGTGACGTGTCGACGATGACCCG
Source organism: Candidatus Marinacidobacterales bacterium (assembly GCA_965197495.1). Classification (GTDB taxonomy): domain Bacteria; phylum Acidobacteriota; class Vicinamibacteria; order Marinacidobacterales; family SMYC01; genus SMYC01. The sequence goes on along the minus strand of OZ240210.1, from coordinate 7,502,127 downwards.
TACGGTGTCGGGCTCGACACCGAGCTCCTCCACGGCGATTTGAAGCGCCACCGTGTGGACGCCTTGGCCCATCTCCGTCCAGCAGTGGCGGACCTCGACGCTTCCGTCGGCCTCAAAGCGTATGACGGCCTTCGCGATCTCGAGAAAGCCGTTCCCGAGACCGGAGTTCTTGAGCCCGAGGGCGACGCCCACCGCTTTACCCGCAGCGACGGCTTCGTCATAGGCGGGCTTCACCGCATCGAGGCACACGCGTGCGCCCAGACAGCCGTCGTCCATGATCTGTCCCGGTCCCCAAACTTTGCCAGGCTCGATGACGTTTCGCGAGCGAATCTCCCAACCGCTGATGTCGAGTTTCTCCGCGAGACGGTCGAGCGCGCCGTCGACAGCGAAGTGCGCTTGGTTGGCGCCGAAGCCGCGGAAAGCGCCGCATACAGGATTGTTCGTCCGAGCCGCGATCGCTTCCACGTCGACCACCGGCACGTGATACGGGCCCATCACGTGGCCCGCCGCGCGCTCGAGCACCTTCATGCCTACCGAGGCGTAGGGTCCCGAGTCGCCAATCATGCGTGCCTTGATGGCCGTGAGCTTGCCGTCGGTATCGCAGCCCGCCCAATATTCCATGCGGATCGGATGCCGCTTCGGGTGCATCAGGAGGGACTCTTCGCGGCTCAACGTGCACTTGACCGGCTTTCCGAGAAGATAAGCCGCAAGCGCTGTCTGCGCCTGGTTCGCCATGTCCTCTTTGCCGCCGAAAGCGCCTCCGTTCGAGACGAGCTCGACGCGCACCGCGTTTTGCGGGACGCCTAGGACCGACGCGATCTGGTTACGGTCGTCCCAAATGCCTTGGCCCCCGGAATAGACTTGAAGCACGCCGCCGGGAGCCGCGATCGCGAGCGTTGACTCGGGCTCGAGAAAGGCGTGCTCGATGCGCTGCGTTTGAAACGTCTCGTGCACGACGTGCGCCGAGTTCGCGAGCGCTTCTTCCACGTCGCCGCGTTGATAGGTGGAGCGTGACAGCACGTTGCCGTCGAGTGTCCACACCGCGTTGTCGGAATCGTCGATGGCCGCGACGGGATCGGTGATCGGCCGCATCACGCGATAGGTGATGTCGACGAGCTCAGCCGCGCGGCGCGCCGTTTCGCGATCCTTGGCCACTACGATTGCGAGCACGTCGCCGAGATAAGACGTGATACCGCCGACCGGGATGAAGACCGGCCAGTCTTTATGGATGAGGCCGACGCGTAGCTCGCCCGGCACATCGGCTGCGGTAAACACACCCTTGACCCCGGACTCTTCGAGGGCGCGCGTTGCATCGATGGACACGATTTCAGCGCGGGCGTGATCGGTGAGCTTGAGCGCGCCGTGCAGCATGCCGGGCGCTTTCATGTCGTCGATAAAAGGACGCCGGCCGACGGCGAGCTCGCAGCCCTCATATTTAATGCCGGACGTTCCTACGCCGCGCGGAAGCTCTACCGCGACGTCGTCGCCTTTCGCGAGCGTTTCGATCGCGTCGAGGATTTTGACGTAGCCGGTGCAGCGGCAGAGATGGGTTCCGAGGAAGCGTGCAGCCTCGTCCCTCTCGAGAGCGTCGCCTTTCATATCGATGAGCGCTTTCGTGCGCATGACGATCCCAGGGGTGCAGGAGCCGCATTGGAGGGCGCCGCTAGCAGCGAAAGCGCGCGCGTAGCGATCGAGCTCTTCCGCGGGCAGGCCTTCGAGGGTTTGGACGTCTTTGCCTTCCACCGAGGTCAAGGATTGCGTGCAGCTCGTGACGGCACGCCCGTCCACGAGCACGAGGCAGCATCCGCATTGACCCGAAGGCGCACAGCCGTCTTTCGGCGATGTCACGCCGAGCTCCTCGCGGAGCGCGGCTAGAAGGTGAGGGTGCTCGTCTCGAATCTCGGCGGCTTTTCCGTTGAGCTTGAAGTTCATGACTCTACTCCGGTGCTCGAGCGCCGCGGCGCTCGGTAATCAGCTTGTAGTGTTCGGGCATCCGGTAGCGCTCGAAGTCGAAGAGGGTTTCCTTGTAGTTCTTGCAGAGGTCGAGGTCGCAGCGCGCGACCGCGAGCTCGTCACTTTCGGAGCGGCACTGCGCGACGATCTGACCCGAGGGTGCGATGATGGCGCTTTGCGCGAGCGAGTCGACGCCTTCCTCGCAGCCGCCTTTCGCCACGCCTACGACCCAGGTGCCGTTTTGATAAGCGCCGGACTGCATCACGAGGTGATTGTGAAAACCTTGTAGCACGTTTTGCGTCGGATCGGGAGCATAGTGCATGGGCGTGTTGTAGCCGATGAGGATGAGCTCGGCTCCCTGCAAGCCGAGGACACGGTATGTCTCTGGCCAGCGGCGATCGTTACAAATCACCATCCCCACGAGGCCGTCGAAAGCGCGCCACACTTGAAAGCCGTCCGGACCGGGCTCGAAATAGCGGCGCTCGAGGTGCTGGAACTTGCGCCAGGCTTCGTTCTCTTCGTGGCCCGGAATGTGAACTTTGCGAAACTTGCCGACAACGCTTCCATCGCGCTCGACGAGAATTTGCGTGTTGTAATGATGCCCATCTGGTGTTAGCTCGGCGTAGCCGAGGCTGAATCCGATCCCGAGCTTCTTTGCTTCGTCGAACAAAGGCGCGGTTACTTCGTTCGGCATGTCGCGCTCGAAATAGGCGTCGATCTCTTCTCGGCTCTCGATGTGCCAGCGTGGAAAAAACGTCGTGAGCGCGAGCTCCGGATAGACGATGAGCTCGCATCCTTGCTCGTTCGCCCGCCGCAAGAGTGTGAGCAAGCGCTCGACGACGGCTTCGCGACCGTCACTCTTGGAAATCGGGCCGAGCTGCGCGGCCCCGATAACGAGCTCCCGGCTCATGACCGCTCCGGGATGGCGTCGGTTTCGGTAAGAGTGAGGAGGACCTCGAGAAGCACGTTCGCGCCGGCTTCGAGGTCGGCAGGCTCGGTGTGCTCTTTAGGGTTGTGGCTTATGCCGTTCACGCTCGGGGTGAAGACCATGCCGGTGGGGCAGACGCGCGCGAACATCTGCGCGTCGTGGCCCGCGCCTGCGGGAAGGCGGTGCACGCTATGGCCTTCGGCGCGCGCCGTGTCTTCGACGAGATCGATGACGCGCGGGTCGAACTCGACGGGCTCGAAGCGCGCGAGACGCCGCGTCGTGATCGCGACGCCCTCCGCTTCGGCGATCTCCTCGAGGTGACGGGCGAGCCGGGCTTCGGCTTCCTGCAAGAGCGCTTCTTCGGTGTTGCGAAGATCGACCGTGAAGACCGCTTTGCGCGCGACGACGTTCACGAGGTTCGGGTCGAGATCGATGGCGCCGACCGTGCCGACTTGAGCGCCCCCCATCTCTTTCGTGAGCCGGCGCACGAAGGCGACGGTCTCGCCCGTGACGTAGCACGCATCATGTCGGTAGGACATCGGCGTCGTCCCCGCGTGGTTGGCTTGCCCATCCACCGTGACCTCGGTCCAAGAGATCCCTTGCACACCCGTGACGGCGCCGAGCCCAAACTTCTCGGCCTCGAGAATCGGGCCTTGCTCGATGTGCAGCTCCACATAGGCGTAGGGCGCGGGACCTGGTGAGGCCGCGGTGCCCCGATAGCCGATGCGCTCGAGCTCGTCGACCACTTTCTTGCCGTCGATCGTCACGGCGCTGTGCGCTTCGTCGAGAGGGAGCCCGCCGACATAGACGAGGCTTCCCATCATGTCGGGTGCGGCGCGCGCGCCTTCTTCGTTCGAGAAGAAACCGACCGCGAGCGGCCGGCGCGTCGTGAGGTCGCGATCGTTCAGCGTCTCGATGACCTCGAGCCCGGCGAGGACACCGAGATTCCCGTCATAGCGGCCTCCGGTCCCGACGGTGTCGATGTGCGAACCGCACATCACGGGCGGGCCGTTTTCGGTTCCGCTGCGGGTGGCGACGGCGTTGCCGATGGCGTCGATCTCGACCGTGAGCCCGAGCTCGCGCATCCACCCGATGACGAGATCGCGGCCCTCCTTGTCGGCATCCGTAAAAGCGAGCCGGTTGCAGCCGCCATCGTCCCGGGCGCCGCGCTTCGCGAGCTCGTCGAGACGGTGCATCAAGCGCGCGCGGTCGATGCGCAGCGCCGCACGCTGGGTTTCCCCGATCATCGTAAAGATGTTAACACTTGTTCGGAGGCGGCGACGTTTGATAGCGTGGCGGGCGCGACAAGAGAAATGCTTCTGCGAGCAGCGTAGCAGGGCGCCGCGAAGAGCGGTCCGCCCTGCGCGAATGCGCCGATGAAAGCCCGAGCGAGCGAGCGAAGAGCGAGCGAGCCTTACACAAAAGGAGCATGAAACGACGCCCAGACTCGTCAAAGGCGGTCTCATTCAGTGCAGCAACCCCATCACGACGAAGATCGCACCGTCAAAGAAATCCAGGATGCGGCGCTCGAAAAGCACATACCTTTCATCGAGGACGCCGGCCAGGAAGGCGTGCAGATTCTCTGCCTGCAGGAGATCTTCAACGGTCCCTATTTCTGTCCATCGCAGGATGGGCGCTGGTACGACGCCGCGGAGCCCATACCGGGCCCCACGACCGAAGCGCTCACGCCCTACGCCCAGAAATACGAGATGGTTCTCATCATCCCGCTTTATGAGCGCGCGCAGGCCGGGGTCTACTACAACTCGGCCGCGATCATCGACGCGGACGGCAAGTATCTCGGGACGTACCGTAAGAACCACCTTCCGCACACCTCGGGCTTCTGGGAGAAATACTTCTTCAAGCCCGGCAATCTCGGCTATCCCGTCTTCGACACCGCCTATGCAAAAGTCGGTCTTTATATTTGTGGTTCTCCTGTCGTTTCGGGGGATCTGATTTGTGTTGGAGGGCATGGCCTATGGACGCTGCCGCGATTGTGGAAAACGCCGGAAACTCCGGGTTCCTTTCTGTTGACCGGTTCGGCCAACGTCCTGCTCGTGCCTCGCATCTCGGAATCCCTGGCCGGGCGCATGGAAGTGACCAAGCTCATGCCCTTCTCTCAGGGAGAAATCGATCGGCGCAACGAAGGATTCATTGAGGCTGTCTTTGCTGACGATGTCTCCTCAGTGAATGTACCGGCCGAGACCCGTGACGAGCTCGTTGGCAGAATTCTTCGGGGCGGCTACCCGGAGGTGGTGGCGCGCGAGGATGCCGGGCGACGGGCGGCCTGGTTCGGTTCCTATCTCAACACGATACTCCAGCGCGATGTCCGCGACATGGCACAGATTGAAGGGCTCACCATGCTGCCTCGACTGCTCACGCTCTTGTCGGCTCGAGCGTCCGGTCTTCTCAACACCGCGGACATCGCGCGGCTCGCTGACATTCCCAACACCACGCTGAGGCGGTACCTCGCGCTCCTCGAAATGACTTTTCTCATCCACTTAATCCCGGCCTGGTCCGCGAACCTCCGCACTCGAGTCGTGAAATCGCCCAAACTCACGATTACGGATAGCGGGTTGATGGCCCACCTGCAGGGACTGACGCAGGAGCGGCTGCGCGAGCGTCCCGACACCCTCGGGCCGCTGCTTGAGAACTTCGTGGCAACGGAGATCCTCAAACAGGCGACGTGGAGCGACCGCCGCGTCTCGGTTTTTCATTTTCGCTCACACATAGGCCATGAAGTCGACCTCGTGCTCGAGGATCCGAGCGGCGATCTCGTCGGCGTCGAAGTCAAAGCCGCCGGCTCCGTGAAAACTACGGATTTCAAGGGACTGAGATTCTTGAAAGAAGCGATGGGTGCCCGGTTTCGTCGGGGAGTGGTGCTCTATACCGGACGCGAGTCGATTCCTTTCGGAGCGCAGCTCGATGCGCTTTCCGTCAGCGCGTTTTGGCGGCTGAATGCCAAACGGGCGCGGTAGGAAAGGCCTGGATGCGCGACTTTCCGCTATAAATCGAGGGCGAGTCGTAAGCCGTCGTTGAGAGCAGAGAGAGCGGCCTCGGGGAGCGAACCCAGGCGTTCAATAAGATCCGGTCGGAGCACTTTCTGGACGTCGTAGACATTCGCGACGGAAGCTTTGGGTAGGCGAGTCGCTCGCCGATGCAGTCGGACGTTCCCAGGGAGCCCTTCCAGATGAAGGCGGCTCGTCAGCGGAACCACGAGGAAAGAGCGCACGCGCGGCTCTCTTACGCGGTCGGTCTGCACCACGATCGCCGGACGGCGTTTGTGGAGCCGAACCCACCAGACCTCACCTCGCTTCGGGAGAGGATCACCACTGGTCGTCAGAGTACTCCTCCGCCATTCGTCGCTTCTGATGAGAACGCCAGGCTTTCTCGCCTTCAGCAACGTCCCAGCCGTATTGGTCGATGTAGCGCCTTGTTTGCTCGCGCACCTTCTCGCCTTCGAGGAGCTGTGCCAGCAGTCCTGAGCGGGACAGTCCGCGGCGCTTCGCCTCTTTGTCGGCAAAAGCGATCAATTCTTCTGGAATCGATACGCCTATTTTCATGAACCATGTTAACACATGGAGGAATACCATAGTATTCCATTCTGTATTCACGCCGTTAACCCTCGTGGAGCGGCTATCCCTCTGCCGGGTCAAAGTGCCCGTTTCGCCGGCTCTCAACCTGTAATAGGCTTCTCGCGAGGGATAGCTGCGAGAATGAGCCATGTTCTTATCAACGACGTCGTCAAGAGGTACTTCCTGAAACAGCCCCGGAAGCTTCGCGTCAAGATTCGAGATAAATTCGAGTTCCTGGAAAGCGGCATCTGGGATAGCGGACTCAAAGTAAAGAAGTTAGCGGGGGTCTCTTCAAGAGTCATCTTCGAGGCACGGCTCGACCGCGGCAATCGGATCCTCTTTTCGCTGGGCAAGGACAGCTCGGAGGGAACCGAGGAGCTCATGGTCTATGTCTGGGGAGTCGTGGTTCACGACGCTGTTTCCCGGACCATGCGGCGCATCCTGCCTTCCGAGGTTCCTTTCCTCCATTTCACGGATTATAGGGAAGAGATCTTCGACGAGCTCGACCTGGAAGCGCTGTCCGATAGCTATTTCACTCAGGAAACGATCTCGGCGAGAGTCTCCGAGGATTCCGCCGCGCAGAGATGGCATCGAGTGGATCCATCAGAGTGGGATCGCATTCTGCGCTACGAGAGGGATGACTTCGATCTGTTCATGAGCCTCTCTTCCGAACAAGAGCGCATCTTGAGCGCTGCTCCCCCGCTCATCATCTCCGGCACCGCCGGAAGCGGCAAAACGACCCTTCTCGTTTACTACCTCCTCAAGAAGGGCCTTCGACAGAAGAGCAAGCTCTTCTTGACCTTTCGGTTCCGGACCTGCGCCTGCTCACGCTGAATTTCCGGAGCTCGGGCAACATCGTCGAGCTTTCGAATCACCTACTGGAGCTCAAGCGAGAGTTCCTCGGGGTCCGGGCGGAGGAGAACAAGGAAGATTGGAAATACAAGGGGCGGCCTCCGGTCGTCGTTTCCGGGGTCAGCGAGACCGCCATGCTCGATCGGGTGAGCCGTTCCGGCGCGAACCGAACCATCCTGGTGCGAACCGACACGGAGCGGGAGCAGCTCAAAAAGGTTCTCGGAACGGAGATCGTCTTCACGTTGGGCGAAGCCAAGGGACTGGAGTTCGATACCGTGCTCCTGTGGAAGTTCGGCGGCGATCCATCGTCGAGTGATGTTTGGGACGTCATCCTCAAAAAAAGCGCCAGGCGCGTTCACGAAGCGAGGATCCGGCACGAGATCAACTCGCTATATGTGGGGATTACCCGAGCGAGAAGAGATCTCATCGTTTTCGACGGCGCCGAGCATTCCTCGATCTGGAAGGAGCCTGGCATCGCCGGGCAGGTTTTCGTGACCGATGACCAGAGCTATCTCGACGGCATCTGGAACGTCCTATCGACACCGGAGGAGTGGTCGGAGCAGGGGACTTATTTCTTCGAGCGGCGTTATTTCAAGGCGGCGATGGAGTGCTTCAAGAATGCCGGCCGTAACGAGCGACTCGCCGAGGCGTCGGCCTATCATTACGAGCAGGAGGGGGATTATCACCGGGCGGCTCTGAACTTCGAGAGGATCAAAGACTGGGAGAGGGCGGCCGAGAGCTACGAGAAAGCCGATCGTTTCGACGAAGCCCTGGCCCTCTGGGAGAAGCTACGGCGCAAGAGTCGCACCATTCGCTGCCAAATCGAGCTTGCCAAAGGACAATCGCAGTTCGGACAAGTGGCTCGCCTATACGAGTCCATCAAAGATTTCGGATCGGCCGCCGAGCACTTCGCCCTCGCCGGCGAGTGGGCCAGTGCCGCGACGATCTATGACCGCGTTCTGAAACAACCGGAAAAGGCCGCGGAGCATTACGAGAGAGCACAGCAGTACAAGCAAGCCGGAAAGCTCACCCAGCGGCTAAAGCGTTTGGACAAGGCGGCGGAGCTCTATTTCAAAGCGGCGGACTACAGTCAAGCGGAAAAGCTCTGGAAGCGCCTGAAGGACGTTCGCAACCTGGTCCGTCTCTACAGCGAGACCAGCCAGCCCGAAAAACTGCTCAAGATCTACGAGAAAGAAAAGGACTTCAAGAAATCGGTTCGTGTTCTCCGTTCCTTGCACCGGAGCGATCTGACCGCCGAAGCTGATTTCTATTTTGGGAAGCGAAAGTACTTTTCGGCTTGGATCCGATACCACGTCGCCGAAAACCGCGCCGGCGTCGCCGAGAGCTGCTACCGATTGAGAAACTACGCGGAAGCGGCGAGAGCCTACGAGATGGCGGGCGATATGTTTTCCGCTGGGAACGCTTACCAAAAAGACAAACAGCCTCAACGGGCCATCGAATGCTACATGCGCTCCGAGGAGGACAAGAAAGTCGACTATAGGAAGGCGAGAAAACTCCTCAGAGAGGCCGACCTGAGCTGGGTTCACGATTTGGGGCGAAAGCTTGCCGAGGGGGGAGAGCTCGAGCCGGCAGCGCTTCTTTACTCTTTGTCCTACGATCCCGCCGCCGCCGGCCTTTGCTACGCAAAACTGGGTGACAAGGAAAGAGCCAAGTCGCAATGGGGCTATTATCCTTCCGTCGAGACTTGCGAGATCATCGCCCGCCGCGCGGCCGAGAGTGGCGAGTCTCAGCTGGCAGGTGAATGGATTCTCTTTCAAGCCGCCTTCGAAACACCCCGATCGGAAGGCCATCTGCAGTTGAGAGACGAGCAGTGTCCCTATGTTTTCGCTGCGGTGGAGCACTATCTGGAGAACTGCAAGGATAGGCAGATGATGAAGCGTTGGGCCAGGACTCTGATGCACTCTGAGGTCGATTTCGAGAATGGCCCCGTCATCATGCGTTATCTGGAACAAGCCGGCGACTACAACGGATGCTTCGCCTACATGGAGAACAAGAGGATTACAGGATACGAGAGACTGGACGAGGATCTGCAGATGTTTGATCGTGAGCTGTCCGCGTGTGAGCGCCGGGCCGACCACGGCGGTCTCGCTCTTCGCTACGTCCTCTTATCCAGGAAGGAAGACCTGCACCGAGTGATCGTAAATCTAGATGTAACGGAGGACAACACGAGGCTCTTCGAGGAGTCGGACCACTACATGACGGCCGTCGAGTTCTATTTCGACTCGAATAGAACGTATGACGTGCGGTTGTTCTTCGCGGAATCGAAAAGGTTCTTGGAAGGGGCGGAGATCCTGGAAAGTCGCGGTCATGCATCGGATGCGGCGATCTTCTACGAGATGAGCGGAGATCTTGAAGGAGCTATACGGAGTCACGAGGCATCGGGGAATCACGTGGCGGCTGGAGATCTGTGCTTCAAGATCAAGGACTTCTCGAGAGCCTTGATAGTTTATTCGAAGTCACCCGTGCCCCCGAAAAAGAAGATCGCCCGGACTCACGAAAGGCTCGGTGATTGGCCCGAGGCTTTGAAGATCTACCAGGAGTTGGGTGACCGAAAGGGATGCAAACGTTGCGGTGCCAAGATCGCCAAGCAGGAAGCTAGGCGTCTGAATCGGGAGCTCCCTTTTCTCAAAGCTCCCTCGGCAGTGAGGAGTACGCCTTGATGGCCGAGGCGGGAATGAGCTTTCGACAGATTCTCGCTTCACTTCTGCTCCGATCGGGAGCTCGACCTCGACGACCGTTGGCGTCCCGCTTCGCTTCGACGTTCCCTCCTCTCCTCCCGGTCCACGATCGTCAGGTCGGGACGCCCCACGAGAACGAGCTCTCCCGGCTCCTCGAGGAATAGAAGGAGGCGCGTTTCTTACGAGTTGCCGCGTTCGACCGGCAAGTGGCTGCGATTAGTCGGTGACTGGTGACGGACCAAGCCGCACTTCTAGACGGGTTCCTTTGTTGAGCGAGGAGCGAATACTGAACTCGCCGCCGATGACGCGGACGCGCTCGGCCATGCTGACGAGCCCGAGTCCTCCGTTCTTACGCTCGGTGTCGAACCCGCGGCCGTCATCGGAGATGGCGAGCGTGAGGCTATGGTCGGCGCCTCGAAGCGTGACCTGGACGACCGTTGCGCTCGAATGCTTGGCGGCGTTTTGTACGCCTTCCTGAACGACGCGGAAAAGACAAAGCGCGGCGGGAGGCGCGATGCGCTCCGGCGGATAGATGGAATCGAAACGCACGATGGTCTCGCCGCGCTGGCTGACCTCGTCGCAATAGGCCCGGATCGCCGCGACGAGGCCGAGATGTTCGAGCGTCGACGGATGGAGCTCGTGCGACATCCGGCGGGCATCATCTATCAAAGAGATCGCGCGCGCCTGGAGCTCCCCCAAGCGATTGCGGATGCCGGGCTGCGCCTCCGGGACTTGGGTGCGGAGCCTTCCGATCTCGAACGACAGCGCGGCGAGCTCTTGATTCAGCCCGTCGTGAAGCTCTCTGGAAACCCGCTGGCGTTCCTGTTCCTGCGCGGCGATGAGGCGGGCGGCGAGATGTCGAATCTCTTCGTGGCTTTCACGAAGTGACGCCTCGCTCTTCGTGAGGGCTTCCCGCGCACGCGCATGTTCGATCGCCACACTTGCAAGATGGGCCGCGTTTCGTGCAACTTCCGTTTCCTGCTCGTCCGGCTCGCGCGACTCATCAGAGTAAAGGCCGACCGTGCCGAGGACCCCCTCTGAGTTCGACAGGATCGGCACCGACCAGAAACTGCGGATCTTGACCGCGGTCGCGGCGGACGCGTAGTCTTTCCACGAGGCTTCCTTCGTGATGTCCATTGTCACGACCTGTCCTCGCTCGGCAGCGGCGCGTCCGCAAGTTCCCCCTTGCGACCCGACGGGAAGGACGTCGAGCGATGCGTCGTGATCCGCGGGCAAGCTCGGCGCAGCGATGACGCGCAAAGCGTCACCCGACGGCTCCATGAGTCGTACGATGCACCCCCGCTCGGTTTGCGTCTCGACGTTTTCCGCGAGAAGGCTCATGACCTCGGACAAGTCACTCCCTTGGGCCACGAGCTCGAGAACGCGGTTGTTGGCCGTCTGCATCCGTTCCGCGCGTTTGAGCGCGGTCACGTCCTGGACGACGACCCCGACGCTCTGGACCTCGCCGTCCGCTCCTTTCAGCGGATAGTGTCCGACGAGAGCGCTTCCTTTCCAATCGGGTAGGTTCGCATCGAACTCACTGACAAGAGCCTCTCCGCTCTCGAGCACATGATTGAGCTTCGGCTCCACGATATCCGCAATCGTGGGTATGACTTCACGCACGGTGTGGCCGATATGCTCTTCCACCGAACGACCGTTCATCGTCGCGAGACGTTCGTTGATGCGCACAAAGCGATTCTCCCGATCGGTCAAGGCGAGCCCGATCGGAACGGTCCGGTACACATGCTCGAGCTCGTCGAGCTGACTACGTGCCTTCTGCTCGCTTTCCTGAAGCGCCTGTTCAATCCACTTGCGCGACGTGATGTCTTGGACGACGTTCGAGACCGTGCGCACTTCGCCGTCATCGATGTGCGGGTAGAAGCTCGCAAGGTAGTACCGCTTGAGGCTCGGATCCTTTGGGTCAGGCGCACGAACTTCGAGATCGATGACGGGCTCTCCGGTCTCGAAGACATTGCGATAGATCGGCTCGACTTTCGACGCGAGCTCGGGGAGCAGCTCGAAAATCGTTCGGCCGAAGTGCTCCTCTACCGTTCTGCCATGCATGGCCGCGAGACGTTCGTTGATGCGCACGTATCGGAGCTCTCGATCCATGACGCAAAGGCCCACCGGGGTCGTTTGATAAAGGTGATTCAATTCTTCGAGCTGGTGGCGGATCGTTTGCTCTCCATGTTTCAGTGCCTCTTCCGTGAGCTTTTGCTCCGTGATGTCGACCACGGTCCCCGTGCAGCGAAAGACGCGTCCGGAGGCGTCCCGTTGCGCTTCGCCGCGCACCACGAACCATCGCAGGCTACCGTCTTGGTGAAAGATGCGGTACTCGACTTCGAGCCGCGCGGTCTCACCTTTGATGTGGCGTGTCGTCGCGGCCCGTACCGCTTCCGCGTCCTCCGGGGGCACCAAGCGTCTCCAGTCGTCGAGATGGTTCCTGATTTCGTGCTCCTCATATCCGAGAATGCGCTTGAACACGGGGTCCACGTAGAGCTCGTTCGTCGCGAGCTCCCAGTCCCACACACCAGCGCTCCCCGCCGCCGATGCCAAGTTGCAGCGGAACTGGCTTTTTCGCAGAGCTTGGCCCGCTTTGCGGCGATCCGCGATGACCGCACCGAGAAGCAGACTCGTTACCACGACGACGGCAAGAAACGTTCCCAGCAGAACGAGACTTTCCACGGCCGACTCGCGCACGAAGGGCCCGTAGCCGCGAAGTGTGCCGATCGTTGCGTGCAAAGAGGCTAGCCCCGACGAAAGGGCGGCCCCGTTTGCGCCAGAACGTAAGGACGCCCAGAAGATGCACGGAAAGGACAGATAGGCGATTGGGAGGCCTGGTGTCGGAAACAAGGAACCGAAAGCCATCTCGCCAGTGGCCAGGAGCAGGAGTGCTATCGTGACCGCGGAGAATGCGGCGCTCCGGTCGAGCGACCAGCGTTTTTGGCGCGAGAGCAACAAGATGGCGGGCACCGCGATGAGAACCCCCATCGCGTCACCGAGCCACCAGATGCTCGAGAGCTCGAAGAAACGGGACCAGGGCGCGAGTCCTAGACTACAAAGCGACGCGGTGGAGGTGAGGGCACCGACGATCGAGCCGGCCACGGCCGCGCCGAGCACGAGAGATAGGACCGCCCGCACGCTGTCGAGATCACCTTTGAATCCTCCAGGCCCCTTTGTCAGGTATGAGCCGACGAGCACCTCGGCAGCTTTAGCAAGGCCCAAGCAGATAGCCGCCGTCAGCGGTAGGTCGCTGACGAGCGTTCGGGCGGTTACGGCCAGGGCCACCACGGGCCAGAAACGCCAGCCGAACAACAATACCGCCGCGAGACTGAGCCCCGTCGGAAGCCAGATCGGAGACGCGTTGATCGCGTCCATCCGCATCGGAACGCCGAGCTCCGCGAGCGCAAAATAGGCGACGAGAAATCCGGCGGCTCTGAGGACTGTGGTTTTCATGGTCGTTGGACGCACCAACGTCGCGCGTCACGGGACAACGATAACTCGCTACGGCGTCATTTGAAAGGGTTCATGCAACTCGAGCATCATCAGTCTGGGTGTGCGCGGATGATGCGGGACGGGGAGCTTTTTCGCGAAGTGCAGGCCAATTGTTACGATGCGGGCACGCGGCTTACGGAGTGCGACGCGCACGGGGTTGACGTTCAGGTTCTCTCGGCGGTTCCCGTCATGTTTAGCTATTGGGCGGAGCCGAAGGACGGGCACGACCTTGCTCGATTTTTGAATGACCACGTTGCGGGTCTCGTCGAGGCGCACCCGAAGAGATTCATTGGGCTCGGTACCTTGCCGATGCAGGACGCTTCCCGCTACCGGCTACCCCTTGTGCTGGTCGAGCGTGCGCACGATAGCGCGGGATTGCTCTTGGACGAGCTCTTTCATAGCGGATTGAATCACGTAGTGGTTGGTGAGCGCGTTATAGAGGCCTGAAGGCATTTCGTATTCCAACGAGACGAGGAGCTCGGTTCCGTCACCGTCGGGAAGGATTGTGTGTCGGTGGGCCCATTTCGGGAAGAAGCCTCTCGCTTTGACGTTGGTAAATCCTCGAGGCGGCTCGTATTCGGAGACGACGACGTCCCAGGCGAGGTCCACCGGCCAGCGTTTGAGGCGATAAGCGAAAATCGTTCCGAGCCGGAGGTCCTCGGGATGACACTCGAGGCTCACCGCGATCGTTTTCGGTGTCACGCGTTGGACGTTTCGAGGGCGGTCAAAGAATGCGAAAACATCCAGCGGTGCACGATCGATGTGTACCCGCTCTTCGATCACGGTGAGAGGCTTATTAGGCGCTGCCATGACGAAGAGCATCGTACGACGTCAGGCCAAAAGGATCAAAGGAGCGCGTCGATCTCCCTCGCCGATTGCCGCAGGAGGCGACGAATCGCGTGCCTTCTCGACCCGTATCGCCGCGAGCACGGCTTTGGTCGGCGACAACTTCATCCGAAAGAGCCTTGGTCACCAATGATAGCGATTTCCGGGTCCCGTTGGCCGCCTACGGCTCACGTGGTATAGTAGCCCTGAGATCGGGCGGTTTCGCGTCCGAAGGAGAATGTCATGTCGATGCACCCGTTTTTGATCGGTACGCTGGGGTTGCCCGAGATGTTGATCATCTTGGCCATCGTCTTCTTGATCTTTGGAGCCAACAAGCTTCCTCAGCTCGGCTCGGGGCTCGGCGAAGGCATCAAGAACTTCAAGAAGTCGATCAAGGGTTCTGGCGACGATGTACCGGAAGACAAAAGCAACGAGGAATCGAAGGCTTAGCCGGTCTAGCGTACGACATCCACAATAATTAGGGTGTTGGTGCGCTCGTCGAACGTGACGGAGCCTCGCGGCGACAAGAATCTCTCCCATACGGGCGCCAGGTCCCGAGCCCTACCGTAAGCGAGCTTCTTGTAGGTTGTCACGAGCGGCCCGGCGAGTCTTTTCTCTTCCTCGTACTTTCGGCGCTCTTCGTACTCACGACGGATCTGCTCGGCCGTTGCTACCCGTACCAAGTTGTCGCCTATTCGATCCTCTGCAAGCCGGCACGTTCGGATAACGATCTCGAGCACCTGCGGCCACGGCACCGACTGGAGCTTGAGTGTCACGTGACAGGACACGTCCGGATCGGCGACGAGGTTGAAATCTCCGATCTCGGCGAACAAACGCAGCATATCGAGGACGTCGGCCTCCTTCACGTCGATATCGATCCGTGTCTCCTCTGCCTCTTGCGCTTGGAGTAGCGTAAGGGCCAACAATATTGCCGAAATCATAACGTCACCTCCATCCCGTCATACGCGAGCTCGAAAACGAGATCCTGCTCGTGCTCGAGAACGTCGTCGCCCGGGTGGACGAGAAGCGTTCGCTTGGCGCCGATGCGCGCGCGATGCCGCTCGAGCTCTCGATGTGTCATGTGCTTTTCCACGGGCCGCTCGAAGCTCGAGCATTCGCAGATGAACAAATCCGCGCCCGCAGTCTGAGCGACGAGCGCCTCGGTCCACGCTGTATCCCCGGAGAAAACGACGATACTTCCTTCGAGGCTCACACGGTAGCCGAAGGCTGTGCCGCGGGAATAGTGGTCAACTTCGAAAGGCTGCGCTTCGAGCGCGCCCGAGCGCAGCGCGTCCCCGGGCTTTAGGTCGCAATATTCGAGCGCGAAGGGGAGCGTGCCGATGCCGGGAAACAACCATTCGAGACCTTGCGTCAATTTCTCGCGCGTACCGTCGGGGCCGTACACCAAAAGCGGCTTCGTCCGTGAGCCCTCGTAGCACTCGTGAAGAACGAGAAACGGTACGCCCGCGAAGTGGTCGCCGTGGTGATGCGACAAAAGAATGACGTCGATATCGGAAGGTGAGAGCCCGAGCTGCTTGAGCGCGACGAGGGTCGTGGGGCCGCAATCGAGCAATACCCCGAGCCCGTCCGCGAGCAGCAGAATGGCCATCGCGTTACGCCCCCCGCTGGCAAAAGCATTCCCCGTCCCTAGGAAGATGATGCGCATGCATCAATATTAGCCCGTAATTCGGGCCCTGCTACCTGCTACCTGGGTGCCGACTAGCGGGCACGGAGCTGGCAGCAGGTAGCGGGCGGCAGGGAGCAAACAACAAATTACAGGACTTCGTTGAGACTTCCGGTTCGGTAGCCTTCGAGGTCGATCGTCACGAATTTGTAGCCGAGTGCTCGGAATGCTGTCGTGAGGTCGCGCCTCATGGTCTCGGTGAGAGCGCGGGGGAGCTCCTCCGGGGAGAACTCGAGACGGACGAGAGCGTCGTGATGGCGCACGCGCATGTGGCGGAAGCCGAGGCTGCGAAGCACCGACTCGCCTTTTTCCACCGTGGAGAGATTCTCGATCGTGATGGGCGTCTGGTACGGGATACGAGAGGACAGGCAAGCGGAAGCAGGCTCGTCGGCGGTGGGAAGACCGAGCTCCCGCGACAAGAGGCGTATCTCTTGTTTCGTGAGCTTTGCTTCCTCGAGCGGGCTGCGAACGCCTGCAAGCTTTGCGGCTTGACGTCCGGGACGGTAATCGCCGAGGTCGTCGGCATTGGCGCCGTCGACGATGACCGAGATGCTGTTTTCCTTCGCGAGCCGCTCGAGACGTGAATAGAGCTCGGTTTTGCAATGGAAGCAGCGGTCGGGGTTGTTCGCGAGATAAGAGGCGCTCGTGATCTCCTCGGTCTTGACGAACTCGTGGCGCAGGCCGAACCTTAGAGCGACGTCAAGAGCCATTTGACGCTGATAGTTGGGATAGCTCGGGCTTTCGCCCGTCACCGCGAGCGCGCGATCACCGAGCGTTCGCTGCGCTTCGACCGCGAGGTAGGAGCTGTCGACACCGCCGCTGAAGGCTACGATGACGGAGCGCATCTCACCGAGAATGACCTGCAGGCTGTCGCGTTTGACGTGAGCTTCGGTCTCGATAGTCATCTTGGGTACTAGCTATCACGCCACTCGCGGACTTCCTCGTCAGCGATGTCGAGCTCGATGGGCGATATATTAAGCACTGTTAACGTAACGCCGCATTCGGGGCAGCCAATGCGTTCTCCGCGGTCGACATCGAACTCGTCGAGCTCGATGTCGAAATCGTACGCGGGACAGAAAGGGTAATCGGCAGCCATCGTCGCAGCGAGGATTATAGCGCTCGGCTCGAGAGTTGCGCTATGGTTGGAGGTTGAGCGTGCTCGACGTGGCGCCCCCGAGGAGCGAGCCACTATCCCCGGAGAGCCAGCTGCGGTTCTGGTCGAAGTAGTGGGGGCTCAGGGGATGGCCGGAGGCGCCGGTCGGAACGATCGAGCGCGACCGCGTCAAATCAGAAAGGTCCGCCAAGAAGCGAAACGCCGTGCCGGCGGGCGCGTCGTAGGGCGAGCGCAGCGAAACCACCGCATTCGCGATGGTATAGGTCGAGCCCCCGAAGGGCAGGGGCCCGCGGCTGAAGAGCCAACTGAACGGCTCCTCGCGGCCCAAAGGGTGCTGGAACATCGTGCCGTGCAAGGTGGCCCAATCCCAGCGGTCCATGTCCTCGCCTAGTCGTGCGGTCAAGGCGGCGGTGGCGCCATCGAGACTACGCTCGAAAATGCGTGCACGCGTCTCCGGGTCCGGCGTGTTCTTGTTGTCCCAGAAGGGCGACGCTTCGTCCTCGATGATCGCGTGTAGACCGCCCGCATGCCCTGCCTCGAGAAATTCCAGAAACCTCTCGAACAACGCTTCGCCGAGCTCGTCTCGAAACGTATTCTCGACGAGGTGGCGATAGAGCGCATAGTAAATCGCGGGAGCGGGGCCCCGGTCCATCTGGCCGTTCCAATTTCTCAAATAATCGAGCGCTTTTTTGTGAGCTTCACCCGAAGGCGACAGCGCCACGGCGACGCGCAGCACCGGCTCCGTCGACGGATCGTAGCGGTCTTGCTGAATATGGGCGAAGTCATCGAGGCTCATCGAGCGACTCGTTTGCAGCAAGTCCGTAATGCGACGCGCGCGGTAATCGGCCAACGTGTCGGGACCGAGCGGATAGGGCGTGTCCTCTGGCAACATCTGTTGGTTGGCGCTGACGATGAGGCCCTCTTCCGGGTTGAAGATCATCGGCTTCAGCTCGTGCGGCACGTTGCCTTGCCATTCGAATGCTTCCACGCTGCCATCGACGGGGAGTACGCCATCGAAGCCGACACGTACCGGCACGTCGCCGGCGGGAAAAAAACCGATATTGCCCTCCACATCTGCATAGACGAACGAAAGAGCGGGCGAGGACCAAGAGCGAAGCCCTTCGGTGAATTCCTCCCACGACCCGGCGAGATTGATCTGGAGTATCGACGTCACGTGGTCCCCGTTCCAGAGGGCATCCCATCGCTCTGCGAGCAGTCGTCCGTCGTCCGTTTCGCCGACGATGACACCGTGATGCGTGACGCGAACTTCTGCGTTGATGGCTGGACCGTCTTTGACGGGGATGCTCACAGGGAGAACGTCTATATCGCGCCACGTCTCGCCGGAGGCATATTGCGATGGGTTTTGTGGGTTTACCGTCTCCAGGTAGACATCTTGCACGTCCGCGACAAGCGCCGTCATGCCCCAGGCGATACGTTGATTTTGGCCGAACAGAACGAGCGGAAGGCCGGGGATGCTCGCACCGGCGACCTCCAAGTCGTCACCCGAGAGATGGATCTCGTAGAACACGGACGGCATCGATAGGCTCAAATGAGGGTCGGCCGCGAGCAAAGGCCGCCCAGAGGCGGATCGCTCGCTCGCCACGACCCAGGAATTACTAGCTCCAAAGCGGACGGTCTCTGGGAGTGGCGGAAGCGCGGCGAGTCGAAAACCTCTCCGCGCTTCTTGGCCCGCTTCGTCTTCGAGAGGTGGCGGCGCCGCGAGCCCGGTGAGCCTGTAGGCGTCTTGCACGCCGACCACGTCAACGAGCTCTCCGCGCAAGAGCTCCGCGCGTGCATTGAAAGACAAGTTGAACGCCAGCGATTTAGAGACCGCGAGGCTGTCGACCGCGCTCCACGGCTCCGGGATGTGCTCCAGAATCTGAAACTCGGGAGGGAGTTTTTCGAGATGCGCACTCCGATAGGCGTTGACGCCAGCGGCATAGGCCTCGAGGATTTCGCGGCCTTCGGGTGCCATCCGGTCGAGCTCTTGTCCTGCTGCCGCGCCTAGCCCGATGGTTCTCACGAGACGGTCATGGTCGAGGGCTTCGGCGCCAAGAAGCTCCGCCAACCGGCCCGTGCCCATCCGCCGCGCGAGCTCCATTTGGAAATAGCGATCTTGCGCATGGACGAATCCGGTAGCGCGCGCGAGATCGCGGACGTCGCCTCCACGAATATGCGGCACGCCGCGCTCGTTGCGCTGGACCTCGACTGAAGCCGTCAGCCCTTGAAGCGTCGCGACGCCCTCCGTTTGCGGGAGCGACTGCTGGCCGCGATAAAAAAAGTAACCCGCGACACTCCCGGCGAGGAGCAGGACGAGGAAAACGAGGAGGAAGAGTAACTTGAAGAGCGGGCGCGAGGCACTGCCGCCTCCGCTTCGTGCCCGTCGACTAGGCGCCTTCTTGCGCGGTCCGGGGCGCGCCGGCGCCGCCCTACCCGCGCCTCCGGGCTTCGGTCCTTTTCTTGAAGGGGGTGGCAGCGACTTCTTGCTGCCCGGACGACGCGGAAGCTTCTTAGCCATTTCGAGATTGGGTTTGAGATTGGGACGCGTCCCGCTCGTAGAGGCCGCTCTTGCCCCCGAGCTTGCGCATGAGCCGTATGTTCTCGATGACCATCGTCTTGTCGGCCGCTTTCACCATGTCGTAAATCGTGAGGGCCGCGACAGAGACGGCGGTGAGGGCTTCCATCTCGACGCCGGTGCGTCCGTGGGAGCGCACGGTGGCCTCGATCGCGAGCCCACTCGAGTGGTCACGAATGTCGACATCGACGTAATCGATGGCCAGGGAATGGCAGAGAGGGATGAGATCCGACGTACGTTTCGCCGCGAGGATCCCGGCGAGCCTCGCTGTCTCGATGACGTTGCCTTTCTTCGTCTTACCCTTGCGCACGAGCTCGAGAGCCTCCGGAGCGATCCGAATGTCGCCGGCCGCGACGGCTTCACGATCGGCGTCCTGTTTGGCGCGCACGTCGACCATGCGCGCGGCGCCGCCTTCGCCCAGGTGACTCAGCTCAGGTTTCGTCCGGCCTGCCATATGTCCTCTTTGATTAGAAAACTGTCGAGGGGGTAGAAGCGGACGTCGTCGCCTGCTTCGAGTTTGTCGATATCCTCCGGCACGATCAGAAGCGCGTTGCTCTTCGAGAACGCCACGACGTCGCCCGAGCCTCGCGTGGCGATTGGGAAGGCGTGGAGCTCGCCGCTCTCCCCGGTACGGACCCAGCCCGGAACAAACGCGCGCCGAACCCCACGGTTTCCAAGTTTTTTCTCGAGCGTCGCGGAAAGAAGCGCGCGCGTCGGATCCTCGGCGCCTTCGAGGCGCGCTAGTGCAGTTCGCACGAAAAGCTCGAAGGTGACCATCGTCGAAACGGGATTCCCGGGAAGTCCAAATACCAGCGTACCATCTCCGAGCCCGAACACCAGTGGTTTACCGGGCTTCAACCGAACGGCGTCGAACAGGAAGCGAACGCCGAAGGTCTCGAGCACTTTTTCGACGAGATCGAAACGGCCCATGGAAACTCCGCCCGAAAGAAGCAGGACGTCGAAGTCGAGCCCCTCACGGATCAGCGTTTCGAGTGACGCTTCATCGTCGCGCGCGACGCCGAGAAAGCTCGTCGCGGCTCCCGCAGACCGACATTGTGCGACGAGAGAAAAGCCGTTGCTGTTGCGGATTTGGCCAGGCCCCGGCGTCTCGGACGGAGCCACGAGCTCATCCCCGGTGGCGATCACTGCGACCTTAGGGCGCGGGCCCACTTCGAGACGTGTCTTGCCCACGGTGGCGGCCACGGCGACCGCGGGTGCGTCGAGCCGCGTGCCACGCCGGAGGACGATATCGCCCTTTCGGACTTCACTGCCTTTTGGCGCCACGTTTTGATGTGATGTAACCGGCCTGAGGATCTCCACATCGGCGTCGACCCATCTCGAGTTTTCCACCATCTGGACGGCGTCCGCGCCTACAGGTACGGGCGCGCCCGTCATGATCTGCGCAGCCTCCCGGACGCCAACGCGAAAGTCGGGAAGCGTGCCCGCCGGAACTTCGCCGACCACCGATAAGCGCGCGGGAACGCTGGCCACATCTTCGGCGCGCAGCGCGAAACCATCGACCGCGGATCTCGGAAAGGGCGGCATGTCGATATCGGAAGCGACGTCCTCTCGGAGAAGCCTGCCACAGGCCTCGGTGAAATCAATCGTCTCCGCCGGCAGAGGGTCGACATTGTCGAGCACGAGCGCGAGCGCTTCATCGACGGGAATCACTCTTCACTCCTTGCGCTCGGCTTCGAGAGTGAGGGCGCGTATTTGCTCTTCGAGAGCGTGAACTCTCTTTCGAAGCTTCGACAACCCCCGTAGCTCCGCCGTCGATCGCATGACCTGTTTATGAGGACGTGCTGGATAGCCGGACACCATGGCAGACTCGGGAACGTCGCCAATGACGCCGGACTGCGCGGTGAGCACGGCATCGTCGCCAATATTGAGGTGGTCCACCATCCCGACTTGGCCGCCCATCAGAACGCGTTTGCCGATGACGGTGCTGCCCGAGACGCCCGATTGCGCGGCCATCGCTGTGCCCTCACCGATTTGGACGTTGTGCGCGATGTGGACGAGGTTGTCGATCTTAACACCGCGGCCGATCACCGTATCGCCCAACGTGCCGCGATCGATGGTCGCGTTGGCGCCGATCTCGACGTCGTCCTCGATGGTGACGGAGCCCACATGTCGCACTTTGATGAACGTAGCCTCGCGTCTAGCGAAGCCGAAGCCATCCGCGCCGAGGACGGCGCCGGGATGCACGATGACGCGCGCGCCGAGCGAGACACGCTCACGAATGACGACGTTCGGCCAGAGCGTGCACGCTTCACCGATGGTGGTCGAGCGCCCGAGAAAGACGCCGGAGTGCAGAACACTGCCGGCGCCGATGCGCGCGTTCTCGCTGACGCAAGCGAAAGGGAATATCGTGACGTCGGACCCGACTCGAGCAGAACCGTCCACGTGCGCCAAAGGATGAACCCCTGGCGCCACCGTGTCTTCAGGGAAGAATACGTCCACGAGCCCGACAAAAGCGAGAAACGGATCCGGGTGCACGATTTGCGGGATCGCCAGCTCTTCAACGGGCTCTTTGGTGATGAGCCCACCCGCTCTCGTCGCATTCAGAGCCGCGCGATAGCGCACGTCAGAGTAAAACGCGAGATCGTTCGGACCCGCTTCGGCGAGAGACGCTAGGCCTTTGAGCTTGCGGCTAGAATCGCCCACGACGCGTCCCTCGAGTCGGTCGGCGAGCGTGGCAATATCAATATCAATGTCAATGCTAAAACTGCGTTTTGAGCTCAATGGAGGAGAAACCTCAGGCGATAGGCGTCCCAATAGGATACGGTAGAAGGGGTTCCTTTCCAAGCCGCCCAAGTCGACCATCCCGGTCCTCACGGCGCTCGTGGATCCGGCGGAGGAGGTCGTCCGCTCGCGTCTCTACTTTTGCTGTACCTTGTATCCCCACATCTCTTTTCACCGGACTTTGCTCAAG
Source organism: Candidatus Marinacidobacterales bacterium (assembly GCA_965197495.1). GTDB lineage: Bacteria > Acidobacteriota > Vicinamibacteria > Marinacidobacterales > SMYC01 > SMYC01. The sequence continues at coordinate 7,479,498 of OZ240210.1, read as the reverse complement.
GAGCGAACGAGCACTAAGCAGTGGTAAAATAGGCCTGTGCGGCTAGTTGGCGGGGTGGTATGCGCGGTCGTCCTCTTGGCAAGCCAAGCGTACGGCGTCGCTCAGGATCTGGGCCGAGCGGAGCGTGTGATCAGCCTCGAAGAGGCCGTCAAGCTCGCCCTGATCCATAACTTGCATCTGATGTCGAGTGTGGACGCCGTCCAGGGCGCTCTTATTTCCGAGAACTTGGCCGAGTCGCGATTCAACCTCAAAATCACGCCGTCCTACTCTCGAGGCATCGGAGAGCAAACAGTCGTCGACCAGAGGTTCGGGCTCGACGCGTCGAAGCTTTTGCCGTTCGGCACGACGATCACGGGAAGCTATCGCGCGGACTCCGCCAGCTACGATTTCGGTAACTTCAACAACTCCGCGCTCTCCTTCGGCGTGACGCAACCTCTTCTGCGGGGCTTCGGCAAGAAAGCGACGGTGTTCGAGCTCGAGAACTCGAGGCGGAGCCTGCAAGGCTCCGAGCGCAATCTCGAGCTCGCGCGTCAAAGACTGGCTGTGGACATCGTTGCGAGCTACTACAACATCGTTCGACAGCGAGGACTCGTGGAGGTCGCGCAGAAGTCTCTCGAGCGGAACAAAGAGCTTCTTCGCGCTTCCGAAGCGCGGCTCGAGGTCGGCCTTGCGTCGAAGCTCGATGTCTTTCGCGCCGAGCTCCAACTCTCGCAAGCCGAAGAAGGCGTCATCTCGAGACAGGAAGCGCTCGAGCTCGCCAACGACGCGTTCAAGTTCAACCTCGGACTCGGCCCTTTCGAGCGGGTCTCTCTGGAGATGGTCGAGCCGGAATATCAGCCGGTCGAGATCGACGTCGACACGCTCACCCGCCTCGCCCTTCAAAACCGCATCGAGGTGCGCGAGGAGCAGGATCGCATCCAGGACGCGCAGCGATCGTTGTCGATCTCGAAGCAAAATCTTTTGCCGCTGCTCGATTTGAACATGCGCTACGAGCAGCGGGGTGTCGGAGAGTCGTTCTACTCGAGCCTGCAGTTTCAGGACAGCGCGTTCAACGTTTTCCTGTCGACCAGCTACGCGCTCGACCGATCTTCTGAGAACGCTTCTTTTGCCTTGTCGCAGATCGATGTCGACGCGCGCCGGCGCTCGCTCCGACTTGTCGAGTACAACGTGGCCAACGAGGTTCGAGCCGCCGCACGCAACGTCGAGCGCGTCGGAAAGAGCATCCTGCTCCAGGAACGAAATATCGAATTTGCGGAAAAGCAGCTTCGGCTCGCGACGCTGCGCTATCAGCGCGGGCTAGCGAGCAACTTCGATATCATCGATGCCGAGAACAACTTGATTCAATCCCGCAGCAACTACGTGTCGCTCCTCGCGGATTATCACGTCTCGCAGATGCGGTTGAAGCGCGTCACCGGAACGCTCGACATCGAAACGGAATTTGCACCTGGCAGCTTTCTTCCGAGCGCGAGGCATCATCCGTGAGGGAGACGACAGGCACTTTCCGTCGCAGCACCCCGGTCGAGACTCCGGTCGAGACTCCGGTCGAGACCCCGGGTGAGGCCCGGAGCAGCATGTCGCGCGCGCTCGTTTCGTGGCTGATGGTGGATCCGCGCCGCGCTCTCTTTGCGGGCGGCGGTCTCGCGCTAGGGCTCTTCGCGATTGGCCTTGTCATCCAGTCAACGCGCTCGCCGGGGACGATGCTTTTGGCCGCCGTCGAGGTAGGCCCTTTCGAGGTGAAGATTGTCGAAAGCGGGACGCTTCAGGCGCTCCGCTCGGTGACCTATTCCTCTGCGATCCCGGGAAGCCAGGCGAAAATTCTGGAAATCGTTTCCGAGGGTGCACATGTCGACATCGGAGACATGCTGGTGAAGTTCGACTCGCAGCCTTTTGCCGAGGAGCTCGAGCAAACCCGGGCACAGCTCGCTCAGGCGCAAGCCGAGCTCGTCAAGGCAACCGAAGAGCACAAGCTGTTACTCATCGCCGCCAAGGACGAAAAGACCCAGTCGACGGATAAAGTGCGGCTTGCTGAGCTCGAGCTCGAAAGCGTTATCGAAGGCAAAGGCAAGGTCGCGGAAGCCGAGTCCGCGGCTCGACTCGCTCAAGCGACGCGGGAGCTCGAAAAGGCCGAAGCGAGCTATGAGGATTTGAAGCCGCTCCTCGCGGAAGGCTTCATCACGAAGCTCGAACTCGACCGCGCCAAGCAAGCCGTCGAGAAAGCAGCCGAAGACCTGGAGCTTCTCGAGATCAAACATCGCACTTATATGCAGTACACGCGGCCCGCCGAAATGGAGGGCTCGCGTGCGACGCTCTCTAACAGTAAGGAAAGGCTCCGCCAGACCCAGCGCGCGAATACGTTTCGCCTCTCGCAAGCGGATGCGACGCTCGATCTCGCACGCAGCAAGTATTCCGAGCTCGTCTCTCGCGTCGAGTTCCAGAGCGAGAATTTGAACCGCTGTGAGATCCTAGCCACCGTCTCGGGACTCGTTATCTACAAGGAGGTCTTCTTCGGGAGCGAGAAGCGGAGGGTGCAGGTCGGCGATCAGGTCTGGCCCAATCAGCCGTTGATCATGCTTCCCGACCTCTCTCAAATGACGGTCGAGACACAGGTCCGCGAGACGGATATCTATAAAGTCGAAAAGAACCAGCAGGTGTTGATCTCGGTGGAAGCCTATCCCGAGCTCACGCTCGAGGGTGAGGTCAGCTTCATCGGGACGCTCGCGCAAGAAGACCAAGCGCGCCGGGGAGGCAAGTATTTCACTGTCACGATTCTTGTCGAAAAAGCCGACCCGAGGCTGAGGCCGGGCATGTCGGCCCGTGTGGAGCTACTCGTCGAGCGACTCGAAAAGGCCCGCTACGTGCCGCTCGAAGCGGTGTTCGTGCGCGGCGGCCGGCATTATACCTACGTCATGCGCGGTCATTCGCCCGAAGTGCAGGAAGTCCTCGTCGGGCCCAGCAACGAGAACCACACCGTGATCGAGACCGGGCTCGAGCCGGGGGACCGGGTTCTATTGCGAGATCCGAACGACGCCGCGAACCCGCTCGGTGGCGACGCTCTCCCCGGATTTCTCGATGTCGTCGCGCCATCCCCCTAAGCTCTTGACCGCCTTCGTTCGAGCCGTCGACGTCCACCGTATCTACCCTCGCGCCGGAATCGAGCTTGCCGCTCTCGGAGGCGTGAGCCTCGATATTGAGCGCGGGAGCTTCGTGGCCATCGTCGGCCGCTCCGGATCGGGGAAATCGACGCTCATGAACTTGCTCGGCTGCCTCGACCAGCCGACCCGCGGCCAAATCCTTCTCGAGGGGACGGACACGGGCGAGCTCGATGACAAAGCGGCCAGCCGGCTCCGGAGCCGCCTCATCGGGTTCTTGTTCCAGTCGTTCAACCTCATTCCGCAGATGACGGTGCTCGAGAACGTGGAGACGGCGCTTCTTTATAGCGGCCGCCCCGAGCAAGAATGGCGCGCGCGCTCGGAACGCCTGCTCGATCGTCTCGGAATTCTCGAACGCAGCTCGCACCGTCCCACGGAGCTCTCGGGAGGCGAAGCTCAGCGCGCCGCGCTCGCGCGCGCTCTAGTCAACGACCCCGAGCTTCTTCTCGCCGACGAGCCGACAGGGAATCTCGATTCCCGAACCGGCGAGGAGGTTTTGGCGCTTCTCGAAGGCCTCGTCGCCGAAGGGCGCACCCTCGTGCTCGTGACCCATGACGCCAGCATTGCCGCGCGCGCTGACCGCGTCATCGAGCTTTCGGACGGCCGCCTCGTGCGCGACAGTGTAACGGACGGTGCGGCGTGAAGCCTCGCGCGTTGACGCGGCTCGCGTGGCGAGGATTGGTGCAGCACAAATTGCGGTCAACGCTCTCGGCGCTCGGCATCGTCTTTGGTGTGGGGGCCGTCATCGCGATGTTGTCGGTCGGCGAAGGTGCGCGTCGCGAGATCCTCGCCGAGGTCGGAAGGCTCGGCGTAACAAGGGTGTCGGTGCGCGCCGGAGCGCTGTCCGAAGAGACGGAGCACGACGCGAGAGCGCTTCAATCGCCTGGGCTGACGATCGCGGATGCGCGAGCCATCGTCGAGGTCTGTCCGACCATCGTGAGCCTCGCGCCGCTACGAGAGCTCTCGGAGCAAATCGTGCGCGACGAGCACCGGAGCGAGGCCACGGTCGTGGCGACGACACCCTCCTATATCCGCACCGAGGAGCTCGTGCTGCGCGAGGGTCGCTTTCTCGCGGATACCGATGTGCGTGAAGCGAACCGCGTCATCGTGCTCGGTCACGACCTTGCGGCGTCGCTGTTTCCCTACGAGAACGCCGTCGGCTCGCGCGTCCGTATCGAATTGGAGTGGTATGCGGTCGTGGGGGCGCTCGAGCCGCGGGAGCGCTCGCGCCGGGGCTCGCGCCTCGCCGGAAGGAATGTGAATCGCGTTGCCTTCATCCCGCTTTCCGTCATTCCCGAGCCCACCGGACGGGTGGACGAAATCGCCATCCGTATCGACGAAGCGGAAGCGGTGCGCGCTTCGGCGAGACTCATCGAGTCGGTGGTGTCGCGCCGTCATCGGGGTGCTCGGGATTTCGAGCTCGTCGTGCCGCAAGAGCTCATCGCCAGCTATGAACGCGCGCGTTTCCAGTTCAATGTCATCGTAGGCGCGGTGGCTGCCATCTCCCTTGTCGTCGGCGGCATCGGCATCATGAACATCATGCTCGCCAACGTCACCGAGCGCATACGGGAGGTCGGCGTGCGCCGCTCGCTCGGTGCGAGCCGCAACGACATCGTGCAGCAATTCTTGATGGAGGCGTTATTGCTCACCGGTAGCGGTGGCCTCGCCGGGATCGTTCTAGGCGCGGTCGCGGCCTACGCCGTCTCGAGCTACGCCGACTGGCCAACAGCCCTCAGCCTCCGCGCCGTCCTGGCCGCCATGACCCTAGCGGTAGTAACGGGCATTGGCTTCGGAATCTACCCAGCCCTAAAAGCCGCCCAACAAAACCCCGTCGAAGCACTCCGCCACGAATAACGCCCTGACGCCTCTAGAGCGCTCGAAAAGACAACGCAAAGACAATAAGACAAAAGACAAGAAGATCAATAACAAGAAAAGGGCCACAGAGACACTGAGACACAGAGATTCGAAAACACTCACCGCATCCGCTGCGATGAGATTTTCCCGTCACTCTCGCTTTCTCTGTACTACTAACCCGAAAAAGCTTCTATTTCTTGCAAGAATTTGAGCGGCTGCGGCCGGATCCGCAAGAGGGTAAATCAGTTAGAAGAGACACCGCGGCGAAGAATTGGGACGGCGCACACTGAGAATGGGACCGAGGCGCGAAGCGCCGAGCACCACGAGCTGACCGCTGAATGCTGACCGCTGACCGCTCGCGGCGGAGCCGTCCTCCAATTTGGTTGCGGCTCCGCCGCGCTGTGTCTCCGTGCCTCTGTGGCCCTTTTCTTATTATTGATCTCTTGAATTATTTGATCTCTTTGAAGCTCCACCTTTGCGTTGTCTTTTCGAGCGGTCGCTAGGTGTTTTGGGTCCAGCTTGCGAGGGCCTTTTCTTCGTCGTCGAAGACTTCGAAGATGGGTAACAGCTTCGTAATCGTGAGGGAGTTGTGGACTCGCTCGTTGGGGTTTAGGAGCTTTAGCTGGCCGCCGAAGCGTTCGACCGTGCGGTGGCCGGAGACGAGCTCGCCCATCCCGGCGCTGTCCATGAAGGTGATCTCGGTGAAGTCGACGAGGATTTGATTGCGGCCGCCAGCTAGTAGCGTGTCGATGGCTTCTTGAAATTGCTCGTGACCACCACCTCCGGTCAGCTGTCCTCCAAGGACGAGAATGCTAATCCCGTCTTTCTCCCGCAGATCTAGTTTCATGACCTTTCCCCGTGTGGGCTCAACCTGTGATCACTCGGATCGCTTGCCAGTCGACCTCGACGCTATATCTCGATTGCAATTTGGCGACGAACGCGCTCCAGACCCGGCTGCGCTGCTCGCTCAAAATTTGCTCTTCGAAGCCTGCTTTCTGCTCCTCGAACTCGGTACGCACGAAGCCGGATTTCTCGATGATGCGCATGATGACGTAACCGTTTTGAGCTTCGAGAGGCCTCGAGACCGCTCCCGGCAAGAGCTCGAAAGCCTTCGTCTGGGCGGCGACGGAGCGCCCGGCTCCGGGTAGCTCTGTACCTCGAAAAAAGTTCTCGCTCGTTTGGAGCTCGACGTCCGCCGTAGTCCCCGATAGCAGCGCTTCGCGTATCTCGTTGGCGCGCGCGTTCGCGAGACTCATCGCATGGTTGCTACGCAGTTTCTCCGCCGCTTCGACGCGAACCTCGTCGAAATCAGCGGTGCCGGCCTTCCGTTCTTCGAGGATCTGCAAGAAAGCGTAGCCGCGGCCGAAACCGAGCGGGATGGCCGGTGTGATATCCCCAATGTCGGTCTCGAAAGCGAGGTTGGCCGCGGCCTGCGAACCCGACAGTTGCGGGATCCTGTCAGCCCTGCCGAAAAACGCCGTTTCTTGCGGCACGAGGAGCTCGTACTTGGCCGTCAGGGTGTCGATGGATCCGCTTGCGTGCAATTTCTCCTCGGCGCTCTCCACGGCTTTGTCGACCTGGGCGGAAGCTTTCTCTTGCGTCAGCGTGCCACGAATCTGTTCGCGCAACCCGTCGAGAGGCTGCGTCATGGGATCCTGCTTGTTCGTGACCTTGATGATGTGGAACCCGTATTGGGTCTGGACTAGATCGCTGATGTCGCCGATCGGGAGCGTGAACGCAGCCTGGTCGAACTCCGGGACCATTTGTCCCCTGCCGAAAAAGCCGAGGTCGCCGCCGTTTTCCGCCGTCGTGTCCTCGGAGTGCTCTGTCGCGAGCTCTGCGAAATCGGCCCCGCTTCTGGCCTGGGCAAGCACGGATTCGGCCTTCGCGCGGATCGCGGCTTCGTCTACTTCCGGGCCTGTCTTGAACAGAATGTGGCTCGCTTGGACTTGCTCGGGGGTCGAGAAGCGCGGAAGGTTCTCGTTGTAGTAGCGCTTAATCTCCCGGTCGGTCACGGTGACGGCGCTCGTGAAGAGCTGAGACGTGAGGGCGATGAACTGGGCTTTGCGCTGCACTGGCCGCTCGAACTCGTTCGGGTTCGCATCGTAAAAGGCGCGGATCTCGTCGTCGCTCGGCTCGTAGTCCCCGCCGAAGTCGGACTTGCTCACGACCACATATTCCATGTGAATTTTTTCGTTGCGCCGGCGATACTCCTCCTCGACATCGGCATCGCTTACGACGACGCCGTCTTTGACGAGATTCTCCAGCTTGGCTCGCAGCAGGCCCTCGCGAACTTGTTGCTCATAATCGGCCGGCGTCAAACCTGCGCCGTTGAGCACGCTCAGATAAGCGTCGCGCCCGATGAACTGACCGTTTTGCTGAAGACTGGGATCGTTCTGGATGCTGTCGCTGACCTCGCCGTCGCTTACGCTCATTCCCAGGCGCCTCGCCTCGAGCGTGAGAGCTTTCTCTTGCACTAACTGCTGGACGATGTAATTGTCGAGACCGAGCTGTCGGAGCAAGTCCGGGTTGTACTGTTCGCCCATTTGCTGCCGGTACATCGATTCCTGCACACGGTAGCCTTGGCTGAACGCCCGGGACGAAATCGGGTCGCCATCCACCCACGCGACATCGCCCGTCGATCCAGCGACGCCCGATGGTTGCATGAAATCCGGGATGTAGAGCGCGACGAAAGCGACGATCACTAGCACGAGAAGGAATGCTCCCAAGAACCAGCCCACGCTCTTCCTATTGCGAAAGTACTTCAGCATTCGATGAACCTCGATCGAATCATGCTATCGAAACCCTTCGGCGCAATCAAGCCGGCGTTGCAAAGTAGCGCGCCGATATGTTAAACTGCTTTAGAATCAGCGGTGTAGACAATGGCGAAGCAGAACCCGTATAAGACGAACACGGGCGTTCACATCGAGTGGTTTACCGTGAAGCGTAGCACGATCTACGCTCTGGCCCTCTCCGCGATCGGTCTGTGCGGCGCCGGCCTCTACGCTTATTCCCAAGTATTTGTCGAGCGCGAGCCCGAATTCGAACAAGCACCTGAGACCGATAATACGGCTCGTTTTCTCGACTTCGACGGTACCGTTAAGGTACGCCATGCGGGAACCTACGAGTGGGTCAATGCGACGATGGGCACGGCCCTCAACCGCGACGACATGATCAAGACGGTGGGCGGCTCGACCGCGCAAGTGCGCCTTTTCGACGGGACGGAGTATTTGCTCAAACCGGATTCCATTCTCGTGATCGAGAAAGCCTACGAGGATCCGGAAACGAGGGCCAAACACGTTGCCGTCAAGTTGGAATCTGGTCAGATCACCCTCAACACGCCGGGGCGCAACGTCCCGGGCTCGCGTTCGGATGTGGTGACGCCGGGCGCGGAGGCGAGCTTCGACGAGAACACGACGGCGGATGTGAGCTTTGACACGTCGAATCGTCTGTCGGGGTTCACCATCTTCCGCGGCGGTTCGGCCGTGCGTTCGGGGGACCAACAGGTGCGCCTCGGTGCGTCTCAAGCCGTGGACGTTACCGCCGATAGCGGCTTCACGGATATCATCGAGCTTCCGGGCGTGCCCCTTTTGATACAACCCGCAAACCTTGAGATCCTGGCGGTGAGCAAGACGACGGAGTTCAAATGGAACCCCGTCGACGGCGCCCGAAAGTACAACGTCGTGCTCGACCGCTCGCCGAATTTTCTCGACCCCATTCTCAGAAAGCAACGTGTCCGGCGAGTCCGTGCTGCATTCGCGATTGGAGCCCGGGACTTATTTTTGGCAAGTCACGGCGATCGATCGCGAGGCCCGCCGCGGCGCGCCGAGCTCGCTAGCCAAGTTCACCGTGCGCAAAGTCGTCGCGCGCGCCGCCACTCTCGACTTGACGGTGTTCAAACCTTCGGTTTCAGTGGATGGCTTGGTCACGGTTCAAGGCCGGACCGACGTTAATTCTGTCGTGACCGTCGACTACGGCATGGGCGACGACCGCGTGCAAGTCAAAAGCGATGGTACCTTCATTTACCGATTTCTGGTCGAGAGCGTCGGCCGACACCCCGTGATCGTCAAAGCGCGCGCACGAGACGGAGGGGGCGTAGCCGAAAAGACCGTCTACGCGGAAACAGGAACCGATTAACGGTGAGGGATGTCCTCCCTGTTAGGCCAGGACTGATCTCGTTGGTGAGACGCGACACGACGAGGCGCCCCGCCAGTACCCAATCCGAGACCACATCTTACCCGTCGCAAGGCAACGTGCCACGAGCAACCCGCAAGAAAACGACGAAGCGTCGCACGAAGAGCTCTCGTGCTAAGAAGACGACACCGCCTCTTCGGCTGGCGCTATTCAGCCACTCGCCCAAGCTTCAGCGCGCGCTCTCGGGGATCGTTCGCGCCGGGCTCACGCAATTCGACCCGTCGCGCTTTACGAAAGAGGACTGGGTCGTGGCGCCTTATGACGCGATCATCATCGAGCAGGGAAAAGTCGCCGAGAATGGCCTCGTTCGATGGCTTCGAAAGTCCAACCCCGGCGTTCCGCTCATCGCTTATGGTGGTGACGCGGCGCCCGATGCGCGATCGATCTATGCGCTGCATCTGAACCGCGTGCCAGAGCGTGCGGTCTTGAGCTCCATCATCCGCGACGCGCAGCGCCATCACGAGGCCGGCCGAAAAGCGACGGAGCTCTCGCGGAGGTTGCGCGAGACGTCGCGCAAGTTGCAAGTGCTCGGTGACATTGTCTCGACCGCCAACTCCGTGCTCGAGCCGCGCCACGTGCTGAACGTCATCATGTCGCAAATTCAGGAGCTCATCCCTTCGGAGGCCTGGTCGATCCTGCTCGTCGACGAGGAAACGGGCGATCTCACGTTCGAGATGGCGCTTGGAGAAAAAGGCGCGGACCTGGCGACGACCCGCATCAAGATGGGAGAAGGCGTCGCGGGTTGGGTCGCTCAGACGGGCGAGCCGACCATCGTGAACGACGTTCGACGGGACCGTCGGTTCCAGCATCGCTTCGATGCGCTTACAAGCTTTCAAACGCGGGCGATTCTCTGCGCGCCGCTGACGTCACGTGGACGGACGATTGGGGTTGTCGAGATCATAAACCGCGCTCAGGGAGGACGGTTCACTCGCAAGGACATGAACTTGCTTCTCACGATGGTCGGGCCGGCCGCGATCGCGCTCGAAAACGCCATCTTGTCCCAAAAGACGCAGCGTTTGGCGGTGACCGATGACCTCACGAAGTTGTACAATTCCCGCTATCTGAACAGTTTTCTCGAGGAGTCCATCGCGCGCGCCGAAAAGGAGAATGGGCGTCTGGCTGTCATATTCTCGATTTGGATGGGTTCAAATCGATCAACGATCGTCATGGCCATCTCTGCGGCAGTCGCAGCTTGTTCGAAGTCGGGACGCTCATCCGGCGGGCCGTGCGCGAGGAGGACGTCGTCAGCCGCTACGGCGGCGACGAGTTCGTGGTGGTATTGCCCGAGACCGATGGCGACAGTGCTTTAGCGGTGGCGGAGCGCATTCGCGAGTCACTGAACGCCCACCTGTTTCTCGAGGATTTCGGGCTCGAGGAGCAGCTTTCCGCGAGCTTCGGCGTAAGTATCTACCCGGAACATGGGCGTAGCCCTCAATATCTTACGCAAAAGGCGGACCAAGCAATGTATAGTGTTAAGGAACAAGGTAAAGACGCAGTTTGTCTCGCCAGTTGATTTCATCTTTAGACAGTCAGAAACCTTGATATTCAACGGTGCAGATTCGAGTCGGAGTCGAATGAACATTCGCTCTATTTTCAGTTTCATGTCCAACGAGCTCGCCATTGATCTAGGGACTGCGAACACGCTGGTCTTCGCGAAGAATAGAGGTATCGTCGTTTCCGAGCCTTCCATCGTTGCCATCAATGACGTCACGACGAAAGTCGAGGCGGTCGGCAAAGAGGCGAAGGAGATGTTGGGGCGCACGCCCGGCCACATCACCGCCATCCGGCCCATGAAGGACGGGGTCATCGCGGATTTCGAGATAACCGAGAAAATGCTCGCTTATTTCATCCAGAAAGCCCATAACGGCAAGGTCTGGGTCGCGCCCCGTATCGTCATCGGCATCCCGTCCGGGATCACGCAAGTCGAAAAGCGGGCCGTCAAGGACAGCGCGCTTCGTGCCAAGGCGAGCGAGGTCTTTCTCGTGGATCAAGCGATGGCGGCCGCCATCGGCGCCGGTCTTCCCATCACGGAGCCCTCGGGGAACATGGTCGTCGATATCGGCGGCGGCACGACGGACATCGCGGTCATCTCCATGGCGGGAATCGTCTATTCGAACTCCGTCCGCGTCGCGGGCAACGAGATGGACGAGGCCATCATCAGGTACCTCCGCAAGAAATATAACCTGCTCATCGGAGAGCGCACCGCGGAACACGTCAAGATGGAAGTCGGCTCCGCTTACCCGCTCGACAAACCCGTGACGATGGAAATCAAGGGGCGCAACCTGATCGAGGGCATTCCCAAGACGCTGGTTGTTTCCGACGAGGAGATCCGCGAGGCGCTCGAAGAGATCGTCAGCATTCTCATCAGTGCGGTGCGCGTCGCGCTAGAGCGGACCCCGCCCGAGCTCTCGGCGGACATCGTGGATCGTGGCATCGTCCTAACGGGTGGTGGTGCCCTTCTCAAGAACCTGGATAAACGTTTTCGCGAAGAGACGGGCCTTCCTGTCTCGATGGGAGAGGACCCTCTTTCCTCGGTCGTCCTGGGCACGGGCCGTATGCTCGAAGACGTCAAGCTACTCAGGAAAGTCTGCCTGGACTGAGGACTGAGGACGACACCGAGAACCTGCCCGTGGAAAGCTCGGCCTTCCACGCGAACCTTAATCATTCATGGCTAGCATTGTAAACGCCCCGCTGGGCTCCCGCGGAGGACATTTCTTCTTTCTGTTCGTCCTCGTCGTGCAGGCGCTTCTACTGTCGTCGCAAGTGACGACGGAGCGGGGAGACACGGCGTTGCGCGGGTTCATCGTCGCGCTACTGTCACCGTTTCAGCGCGGGGCCGACGCTGTTGTCGTCGGCGCTCGCTCCACGTGGAACGGCTATGTCGATCTGCGCGGAGTTCGTGAAGACAATCAGCGGCTTCGCGAAGAGGTCGCGCGGCTCGAGCAAGCGGTGTGGCTCGAGCGCGATCTCGTCGCGAGCTATCGTCGGCTCTCTGGTGTGCTCGAGTTCGCCGAGCGCCTTCCGTATGAGCCGATCGTTGCCGAGGTGATAGGCCTTGACGCGAGCGCCTGGTTTCGCACGATCACGGTCAATCAAGGCAAGAATCGCGGCGTGGTGCTGAACGCGCCCGTCATCGCCGCCGGAGGCTTGGTCGGCCGCGTCATCTCCTTGGGTCCGGATGTCGCTCAAATTCAGCTCTTGACCGATCGGGATTGTTCCGTCGGCGCGCTCCTCACGCGCACGCGGAACCGTGGCATCGTGGCAGGAAGCGGGGAGCAGTCCAGCCCGTCCGGCCTCCTGTTGAACTACGTCAGCAATCTCGAGGACGTGGTCGAAGGGGATCCCATCGTGACGTCAGGAATCGACGGGATCTATCACAAGGGCATCGCCATCGGGCGCGTCGCCTCCGTGCGCAACGGGCCGCGTCTGTTCAAAACGATCACCGTCGAACCAGCTGCTAGACTCGCGCGCCTCGAGGAGGTTTTCATCCTTCCTGCTGTCGGCGATATCGAGATCACCGAACAGGTCGAGTGAAGTTTCTGGACATCGCTCTCGCGATTCTGATCGCGTTCCTCGTCCAGACTGTGCTCGGGCGCTACTTCGCCTTCCTGAACGTCTACCTCGACCTGTTCACGGTGATTGCGGCGACCTTCGGCCTTATCCGGGGACGGATGGTGGGGCTTTATACCGGCACCGCGGCTGGACTGCTGCAGGACGCGTTCTCCGGAGGCTTGCTCGGGCTCAACGGGATCTCGAAGACCACCGTGGGTTATCTTGCCGGTATCGCGGGCCACCACTTGATCATCCGGGGATGGTCCACGCGCCTTCTCTTCTTCGTAGGGGCGACACTGCTCGACATGGCGATCCTTGCGGGGGTCAGTCGTCTCGCCGAACAACCACGGGTTCTCGGTGAAGGCTTGACCCCGCTTTATTTGTGTGTCGGGAACGCAATCACTGGTATCCTCTTATTAGGACGAGTGGATCGGAAGCGATCCTCTGACATGGTGTAACCCGCTCTCCGCGATGAACATTTATGAAGATTTGAGGCCGCTTCAAAGTCGCCTCGCTTGGTGGCGTGCGCTCCTCATCCTTCTGTTTGCCGGGCTCGTGCTGCGCTATTGGCAGCTGCAAGTCGTGCGGTCGTCCGCCTACGAGAGCCAGGCCCAGGCCAATCACGTGCGGCCCGTTTCCGAGGCCGCACCGCGAGGGCTGATTCTCGACCGCCACGGCCGCATCATCGCGGAGAATCGCCCCTCCTTTAATTTGACGCTCGAAGAAGACCGGCCGGAGACCCTCGTAGCACTCGACGGGCTCGTGGCGCTCCCCGAGGACGGGGATTTCGAGGAGCATCTGCGGCGTGCGCGCTTGGGACCGGCGCTCGTCAAAGAGGACCTTCCCATTGAAGAAGTGGCGAAGGTCGAGGCGCGCCAACTCGAGCTTCCGGGGGCGCGGATACAGTTCGTCCCGCGCCGTTACTATCCTGCCAGGAGCTTGTCGGCCCACATCGTAGGCCATGTGGGACGACTGAGCGAAGAGCAGCTCGGCTCGGACGAGTTTGCGGGCGCGGGGCGCAACGACTACGTGGGGCAGTCAGGTGTCGAGCGGATCTATAACAGACCTTTGATGGGCACCAACGGTGTGCAGCGTTTTGTCGTGAACAGCCGCGGGAGACGTGAGCGTGTGCTCGAGCAAATCCCGCCTATTTGGGGGGAGTCGGTTCAGCTCTCGATCGACCTCGATCTCCAGCGAGCCGCGGAAGAGGCGTTCGCCGACAAGGCGGGTGCGGTGGTCGCCCTCGACCCGCGAAACGGCCAAGTGCTAGCTCTCGGCAGCTTTCCCGCCTACGATCCGAACAGGTTTTCCGGGGCGATGGACGGTGAGGCGTGGCGCGCTCTTACGAACGATCCGAAGTTCCCGCTTACGAATCGCGCTACCCAGGGCCGCTATGCTCCTGGCTCGACATTCAAGATTGTGGTGGCCGCGGCCGGACTCGAGGAGGGGATCGTGACCCCGGAAACGGAAATGAGCTGCAAAGGCTGGGTGCGGCTCTACGGCAATGTGTTTCACTGCAGTCGTGCCGGAGGGCACGGCAGCGTGAGCTTGATCGAGGCTTTGGCGCAGTCGTGCAATAGCTATTTCTTTCAGCTCGGCCAAAAGCTGCAGATCGAGACCATCGCTCATTACGCGCGGCTGTTTGGTTTTGGCACTCCCACAGGCATCGACTTGCCCCATGAAGTATCCGGACTAGTGCCTGACCCGGAGTGGAAGAAGAGGGCGCGCAACGAGCCGTGGTACGCGGGGGAGACCATCTCCGTGGCCGTCGGACAGGGAGCGGTGCTCGTGACGGCGCTCCAGATGGCGCAGCTCGCGGCCACGGTAGGAAGCTCCGGCGATGTGCACCGTCCCACGCTGTTCTTGCGGCGATTACCCGCCGGGGCTGCTCCCGAGCCGTACTCGGACATGGTGCTCGAGCCCGCCACCCGACATGTCGGCTTGCGCGACGAATATTGGCGGGCATTGCAAGAAGGAATGTTCCAGGCGGTGAACGGCGTCGGGACGGCGCGCCGCGCCCGGATTCGTGGCATCGATGTGAGCGGAAAGACGGGGACGTCCCAAGTCGCCTCACGCGCCCGACTGGCCGCGTCTAAGGACGCGGACCGGCCGGAGCACTTGCGCAACCACGCCTGGTTCATCGGCTATGCGCCCAGGGTGAATCCGGAGATTGCGATTGCCGTGCTCGTGGAACATGGCGGTGGTGGCGGCCGTGCAGCGGCTCCGATCGCGCAACAGGTCATGAAGGCCTATTTCGACGGAAAGCTGGAACAGAGGAACCAGCGTGCTCGACAGACAACTATGGCGCTCCATTGATTGGTTGACGATCCTGGGGCTGTTCGTGGCTGCGGGGTTCGGACTGCTTGTCATCTACAGCGCAAGCCAGGCCGGGCCGACGCCGGAGTTCTACAGATCCCAGATCGCGCGACTTCTCATCGGGCTGATCTTGATGTTCGTGGTCATGCTCTTCGACTATCACACGATCGTCGACCGGGCAGAGCTCCTCTATGTCTTAATCGTGGGCCTGTTGATTTACCTCGTGCTCTTCGGCGGATTGCGCGCGGGCACGAATCGTTGGCTCGAGCTCGGCTTTGGGACACTTCAACCTGGCGAGCTCGCGAAGATCACCGTCGTGGTGTTCCTCGCGAAGTACTTTTCCAGTGTGCGGAAGGACCAGCTCGGAACCTCCGAGGTGGTCATTGCTGGACTCCTCGCCGCGGTCCCGTTGATCCTGATTGCGCTCCAGCCGGATCTCGGGACGGCGGCCACGATAGGGATCGTGTTTGCGGCGATGGCACTGCTCGCCGGGGTTCGGACCAAACTCCTTCTACTCGGTGTCTTCGTAGTTGTTCTGACCGTCCCGCTCGCGTGGAATTTCGCGCTGAAAGACTACCAGAAGGAGCGGGTGTACTCGTTTCTCGACCCAGGGCGCGATCCAAGGGGGGCCGGTTATCAGAGTATCCAGTCGATGATCGCTGTCGGGGCCGGGGGGCTCGTCGGCCAAGGATGGCTCAAGGGCACTCAGAGCCAGCTGCAGTTCCTCCCGACGCCGCATACCGACTTCATTTTCGCGGTCGTGGGGGAGGAGTTCGGTTTCGTGGGGGTCGTGACGGTCATCATTCTTTACTTGGTGATCGCGCTGCGTTCCCTCGAGACCGCCAGGCGCGCTCGCGACCGGCTCGGGATCTATCTGGTCTTCGGGGTTTTGTCGATGTTCGTGTTTCAGACCCTTTACAACTTGTCCATGGTGGCGGGGCTCGTTCCCATCAAGGGGTTTCCCCTGCCGTTGATGAGTTACGGAGGTTCGTCGTTGCTGGCCACCCTGGTCGGCTTCGGCCTGATTTTGAACGTGAGGATGCGGCGGTTTGTTAACTGAATTTCAATTAGGCATTCAGCTACCTGCTTCCTGGAAGCCGGATGCCGGAGGCTGATCTCTGAATGCTGAATTGCTGGTCTGTGATACAGTCTAATTGGAGCGCCTTTTCGATACGTGGTGCTTAACCGTTTTGTTGTTTTTCTCGGAGGGTACGTTCCCTCCTGATATTGCAAAAGGAGGCTGCGCCTAGGATTGGGCCGGCTCGAATGGAGCGCGAAGGGTGTTTCCCTGCGCGAGGGACTTTTGGTATTGCTTTTGGCGAGTTGTGACCGTATTGTGTCGCGGCGTTGCTCAAAGGCCCTAAGGACTTTTGTTGGTTTGGCAATAACGCTTTCATTTTCGGGTAAAGACGAGACATCGATCGGGGCGCTTTTGGCGCGCTGACCGTAAACGTGTAGTCCGCAGAAGTTCCGTCCTCAGCCGCCCTTCTTCGGCATGCCTCCTCCGAGGCTTACTATGCCGGACAAAGAAATGATCATCAGTTACAGCCTGCTCGAGACGCGTCTCGCGATCGTCGAGGATTCCGTGGTTTCAGAGGTCGCATTCGAGCGCGAGCGAAGCCGCGGTGTCGTGGGTAATCTCTACAAAGGCCGTGTGAACCGCGTGCTTCCCGGTATGCAATCGGCGTTCGTCGATATCGGGCTCGAGCGGGACGCGTTTCTCTATGTTTCGGACGTTATTGACGACGAGGACAATCTCAGCGAAGAGGAGGAGAGGATCGTCGAGACGGAGCGGGAGATCCGAGCGGCGAAGGGCGGTAGCAACCAGTCTATCGACACGCTATTGAAAGAAGGGCAAGAGGTCCTCGTGCAGGTGGCCAAGGAACCGCTCGGCACCAAAGGCGCCCGGATCACTTCTTACGTGAGCCTCCCTGGGCGGCTTCTCGTTTACATGCCCACAGTCGAGCACATCGGTGTTTCGCGCAAGATTGAATCGGCCGAGGAGCGCTCCCGCCTTCGCCGTCTCATCCAGAATACGAAAAAGCGCCCTGGCGGTTACATTGTGCGCACCGCGGCGGAGGGGAAAGACGATGAAGCCATCGTCGCCGACCTCACTTATCTCGAGAACAAGTGGGTCGAGATTTTGGAGAAGTCCGAGCACGTCAAAGCGCCCTCGCTTATCCACAAAGACCTCGGCCTCGTGTTCAAGTACATCCGCGATGTTTTGTCCCCGGAGTTCTCTGCTATTCGTATCAACTCGGAGGAGCTCTTCGATCAGGTGTTGAACTACGTGCGCCAAATCCAGCCGCAGATCCTGCATCGGGTGAAGTACTACTCGAAGAATTACCCGATCTTCGACGAGTATGGCGTGCAGTCCGAAATCGACAAAGCGCTACGCAGCAAGGTTTGGCTGAAATCCGGCGGCTACATCGTCATCAACCAGACCGAGGCGCTCGTGGCCATCGACGTCAACACCGGACGCTATACCGGCGACCGCCGGCTCGAAGACACGATCACGCGCATCAATCTCGAAGCGCTGGAGGAGATCGTTCACCAGGTGCGGCTCAGGGATTTGGGCGGCATCATCGTGATCGATTTTATCGACATGGAAGAGCGAAGAAACCAGAACAAAGTTTTCTCGGCTCTGGAACAGGCGTTGAAAAGAGATCGCTCGCCCACCAAGAGCATCCAGATCAACGAGTTCGGGCTCATCGTGCTCACGCGCAAACGTGTCAAGCGCTCGCTCGAGCGTGTCTTGTGCCGGCCCTGTCCCTCCTGTCAGGGAAGCAGCTGGATCAAGTCGCCGACCACCCTGGCTTACGAAATCGTGGACCAGGTCCGCAAGGACTTCGTCGAATATTCCAAAGGGCTCACGCTACGGGTGCACCCCGAGTTGGCGCGCGCCTTGCGTGGCAAAGATGCTCCGGCCATGGAAGAGCTCAAATCGATGCTGCACAACGACGTCGACCTCCGCTCCGATCACAACATGTATCAGGAGCAGTACGAGCTCGTCGCCAGGAAATAGGCCCCTAGTGCTCGAACCCGCTAATCCTGTCGGTGAAGTCCTAGGCCATTTTTGGGTGCTGACAAGGCGAGCCGACGATGTCATATCGAGATATATCGACCGCCTTCCGCAGCGAGCCTGTCGAGCGGAGGGCTAGGCCGAAGGCCGAACTGCAATAATGCCGCAACGCAGTCAGCGCCGAAAAGGGCCAGGAATTCACGGCAGGATTAGCGGGTTCGGGCACTAAGGGCCTGGGCAAGAATAACTACGGATTCTTGGACGCTGCATCCGGTCTGGCTTCGTTTGTCGTATGTGTGAGGCATATATCTGGATATTAGAATCGGCATTTATTCTTGCCCGGACGCTTATTCGGTGGGCACTGCTCCTGAAGGATGCTCGGCGCGAAGCGTCGTTTAGCAGTGGGTCGTTTAGCAATGGGTCGTTTGGCAAGGGAACCAGGACAGCACATCCTCGCTATTCGTGCCGGCTCGCTAGGGGATACGATTCTCACGTTTCCCGCGATTGCGGCCCTGGCGGCTCCGGGCAACTGTGTCGAGCTCCTCGGGACGCTGCCTTACACCGAGCTCGCGAAAACGCCGGGCCTGGCCTACGACGTCCACTCGATCGACCGCGCTCGGTTCCGTGCCTTTTTCGACGTGCGCGCCGAGGATGGTGAGCTCCTCGCGTTTCTCGGAGCTTTCAACTTAGTCGTTGCCTGGGCGCGCCTTCCGCTGCTCGGCGTGAAAGCCGGCCGGCTGCAGCTCCGTTATCTCGAAACGTCGCCGAATCCACCCGAAGCCGTGCACGCGAGCGACCATCTGATGGCGTCCGTGCGGGGGCTCGGGTTCCAAACGCCCGTTACGCCGCCCGAGCTTCGTTTCGGCGACCCCAGTCCGCTCCTTGACCGCTATGGCCTCACGCCGGAGAGTTTTGTTGCTATCCATCCTTCGAGCGGCAGTCCAAAAAAGAACTGGCCGTCGGATTGGTTCGCCGAGTTTGCGCGTTGCGCCCGCGGCGCGGGGCAAGGCCTGCTCTGGATCCAGGGTGAAGCTGACCACGAAGTCGTCTCGAGCCTTGTGCGCGCCGTGCCGGGGCCGGTCGCGGCAGAGCTTCCGCTGCGCGATCTTGCTACCGTTCTCTCTTCTTCGGCCGTTTTCATCGGCAACGATTCGGGTGTCGGTCACCTAGCGGCGGCCGCAGGCGCCCCTACGTTAGCACTGTTCCGTTCCACCGATCCGCGACAGTGGGCGCCGCGAGGGCGTTCGGTGCGCATCGTCGAGGCGGGGGCTTCTCCGGGAGCAGTGTGGGGTTTTACACGCGCGCTCAAAGACAGCCGTTACTAGTGTTGAATCAACGCTTAACGGGCTAGAGGGGCCGCCCCCCAGCGCTCGTAGGGAAATTCCTACACAACGAACCCTTTAAACCATGCGCAATGCAATGCCGGGCCTAGCCCATGTTTCCCTTTTAGGTGTCTAAGTCATTGAAAACAAAGGATCGAGATCGGCGGTTTGTCTCTACGCTGACAGCACCTCCTCGGAGAAGGCTGGCGGGTCGCGTTCAACGATGCCGAGTGCAGACGACCCGGACCGAGCGTAGCGCTTGTAGTGCCTCGGTTGCGGACAGGTCGAGTTCGGCGACCTTGAGCTTTTTCTCAAGAGCCCGATGCACAAGGAAGGCCAGCGTAGCTACGAAAAGATGTGCCTCCACACGCTCATCGGTCTGGTGGTAAACGGGACGCATCTCAATGACATCCTTAAGGCATGAGAAGGCTCGCTCGACCTCGTTTAGGTCCTTGTAAAGACGCACGGCGTCGACCGGAGAGAGGTTTTGCTCCTCGGTTTGAATAACGTACTTTCTGTTCTTTGCGGGCATGCAGCTGGTCGAGCGTTCGGTACCATTGCTTGAGTTGGCGAAACTCCACGCGAACCCGCGGGGAGCGACTCGCTCGCCGTTCCCCATCATCGCGCCACTGCGGCACCCACCGCCGCCCCTGCCGGTCGCAGACGAAGTCGGTCTCGAGCCAGCGCGCCAGACCGTGCTCGCTTGACGGAGCACATAGCCGGTTGGCGACCAGCACCAAAGCTCGCTCGCTTAGCGCCACTCCGTCCCGCTTGCCGCGGCCCCCGAGCCGGTCGAGAATCTGCTCCAGCCCGAACTCGCGCCACAGCGTCGCCGTCACCAGCATCGGACCCCAATCCCACGCGTCTGCCCCCGCGACCTGCTCGGCTGCTCGCTCGGTGTCGGCCGGTTCACCGGCCCCAAGCAACCGATTGAGGGAGTCGAGATTGGCAACTAGGAGATCCTTGCGCCCCAAGTTGCACACTACGCGTTGCTTCGGCTTGCCGTGCTCCCGATACGACTCGACCAGGCGGACATACCCATGTTGAACCCCTTTGCCGCCTGCGGCCCGAACGATGCGGAAGAACATAACCTGTCCTCACGCATACTACATGTCATTGTCCACGATTACAACGTATTAATGGCGCTCAAAGCACAATATCTGTCTCTACGTTTTGGGCGAAATTCAACCCCCGTTCCTTTGAATTCAGTCACTTACGAGCGTTAGGGTGCTCATAAAGGGTAAACATGGGCTAGTCGCGCCTATAAACGCCCCAACCCCTAGTGGTTGCCAGGAGGAACCCCCTCGATTGTGTGGTCCGTCAAAAACACACACTTGGGCACACTTTTTGCGGGCTAGACTCGGTACATCAACTAAACAACAACTCTGACGGGGTCTGAAAATGCCGGGTCCCAACAAAGGAGTCAACGAAAATGGCGACGATGGTATTGCTGGACAAGCAGGAATTCGGGATCGGCATTCACGTGGTTCAGAGCGCGTAGGCAAGATTCGCTTCCATATCGGCATTCGTGCCGCCGAAGGCGAAGTCACGTACTCTGCCGCCGACCAAGAGCTCCGGAAGTCTATTCGGACGCTCTTGGGCAGGAAGCGAAGCTGGCGGTGGCAGGATTTGACGCGCAAGCTGATTGACAACCTCTCGCTGTCCACGGGAGGACGCTTTGTGCTGCGGTTTGGGACGACGCCCTCTGACGAGGGACGTGGTGCCGGCGAGCACGGCCTGCGACGAGCGATCAATCGCGCTGTCAATGAATAGTTTTTCCCCACAATAAAAAGAACTGCTCGCCACTCAAGAAACCCTCGGTGCTGGCCCCCGCCCGCCAGCATCGGGGGTTTCGATTGTTATTAATGTCCCACTCGGGGATGGTTGAAATCCCTCGCCTTTAGGCGAAGCCTTTAGGCTGAAGTTCTGCCCAGTAAGTCCTCCCACGCTTCGGTAAAGCACCTTTAGTCGCATGGAGTTACAGCGCTAGAGGTGTGATTTTTGCCTGCAATTAGTAGCCATGTTGTATTGTATTTGTTGTTGTTATATATGTTTATATAGTGTATATAGTAGCCATGCATATCGATATCGTGCCCAACCGCAACTCCAAACCCGCCGTTTTGCTCCGTGAGTCCTATCGGGATGCCAAGAGCAAGAAACCGCGCAAGCGCACACTTGCCAACCTGTCCAAACTGCCGAGCGAGCAGGTCGATGCCATCCGACGCATACTCAAGGGGCAAAAGCTCGTTTCGCTCGAAGACGCCTTCGAAATCGTCGAGAACGGCTCCCGGCACCATGGCCACGTCGACGCGGTGCTCAGTGCCATGAGACAGCTCGGTTTCGAAAAACTCGTTGGCTCTCGACACTCACCAGAGCGGGATTTGGTCGTGGCCATGGTAGTCGCCCGGATCCTCGAACCGCAGTCGAAGCTGGCGACTAGCCTGTGGTGGCACACAACCACACTGCCCGAAATCCTGGGGGTGAGCGATGCCCGCGAAGACGATCTCTATGCCGCTATGGACTGGGTTCTCAAACGCCAGGAGGTCATCGAAAAGAAACTCGCGGCGCGCCATCTCCAAAACGACGGCCTCGCGCTCTATGACCTAACCTCAAGCTGCTTCGAGGGGGTGAGTTGTCCGCTGGCCAGGCTCGGATACAACCGTGACGGCAAGAAAGGCAAGCTGCAGGTCAACTACGGCCTGCTGACCAACGAACGCGGTATCCCCGTGTCGGTATCCGTCTTTGAGGGCAACACGGGCGATCCCAAAACGCTGTTGCCTCAGGTAGAAAATGCGCAAGAGCGGTTCGGCATCGAGCAGTTTGTGATGGTGGGCGACCGCGGAATGATCACCCAGACCCAGATCGACGAGTTACGGGAGATGGACGGTATCGACTGGATTACCGCTCTGCGTCCCGAACCGATTCGCAAGCTCATTAACGATGGGGTGATCCAGATGGGGCTATTCGACAGGCGGAACCTGTTTGAGTTGACGCACCCGGATTTTCCCAACGAGAGGCTGGTCGCTTGCCGCAATCCGGAGCTGGCCGAGAGGCGGCGTCACAAGCGTCGTGCTCTGCTCGAAGCAACCTGCAAGGAGCTGGAGAAGGTTTGTCGGATGGTCGAGCGGCGCCGTTTGCACGGCAAGGAGGACATCCGTGCTACGGTGAAAAAGCTCCTCAACAAGTACAAGGTCGGCAAGTACTATAGGCTCGACATCCGTGACGACGGTTTCGACTTCGAGCTAGACGAGACAACGATGGCTGCCGACGCCTCGCGCCTCGCCAACGGCAACTCTGAGCTCGCCAACAAACGGCTCCAGCGGTGGAAGCGACACATGGGGACGATCGTTAAGCAGTTGGAACGGATTCGCCAACGGATCGGGCGAGGCCAGCTGCATGGTAAAGATAAAATCGGTGTGCGGGTAGGCAAAGTTCTCAACAAGTACAAAGTCGGCAAGCACTTCAAGCTGGACATTCGCGACGACCGCTTTAGCTTCGAAATCGACGACACAAAGGTCACTACGGAAGCTGCCCTTGACGGCATCTACGTGATCCGCACCAGTCTTGCTGAGCAGCGGATGAAAACCGACGACACAGTGCGCAGCTACAAGTTGCTGACCCAGGTCGAGAGGGCGTTTCGTTCCTTCAAGAGCATGGACCTAAAGGTGCGGCCGATTCGTCACCGGCGCGAAAACCGAGTCCGGGCGCACATCTTCTTGTGCATGCTGGCCTACTACGTCCTGTGGCACATGATGGAGGTTTGGCGCCCGCTAGTATTCTCTGACGAGGAGCAGCAGGCGAAGGCCGAGCGTGACCCCGTCGCTCCGGCGCAACGCTCCGACGCAGCCCTGCGCAAGATACAAACCAAGAAGCTTGACGATGGGAGACCAGCTTCCAGCTTCCGCACGCTGCTGCGCCTTCTCAGCAACATCGTCCGAAACAAATGTCGGCGACCGGAAGCCGGACCCGACGAGCCCACCTTCGATGTCACGACAACTCCGGACTCGAAACAGCAGAGAGCCTACGACTTGCTCAAAGGTATCACCGTGTAGACAGAAGCCAGCACCATTGATTCCATCTATCTTATTGGATCAACACCGGATCTTGGTTTTTTCAGCAAGGAACTTCAGTTTAGGAGGCTTGGGGTACGATCCCTAGGTGAAAGGATATCGTAAATCATCGCACACGACGTATCAGTTAAACTATCACTTCGTATTTATCACGAAGTACCGCAAGCCGGCCTTGAGAGGGGATGTAGCGGTTCGTCTCCGGGATCTCATCCGGGAGATCTGTGCTCGGAACCAGATAGAAATACTGAAGGGTCATGTGCGGCCTGAGCACGTGCACCTGTTGCTGAGCGTGCCGCCGAATTTGTCGCCGAGTCGAGTGATGCAGTTGATCAAGGGTAAGACGTCGAATCGTCTGATGCGCGACTTTCGGAGGATGCGGAAGGAGTTCTGGGGTCGGCACCTATGGGCACGGGGTTACTTCGTGGTGACAACGGGCAACGTGACGGATGAGGTGATAGCGAAGTATATAGAGTTGCAGGGTGCCGTGCCCCAGGACGACGATTCTTTCAAGGTCAGTGAGTAGTGAAACGAGGCAAGGACAAGCCGACTTTAGCCGGCGACGTGAACCCATCGCCTTTAGGCGATGGAGCGCACGCGCTCAGTGCGATCCAATGTGTTTTAATGTCCCACTCGGGGATGGTTGAAATCCCACGCCTTTAGGCGAAGCCTTTAGGAGGCTTGGGGTACGATCCCGAGGTGAAAGGATATCGTAAATCATCGCACACGACGTATCAGTTAAACTATCACTTCGTATTTATCACGAAGTACCGCAAGCCGGCCTTGAGAGGGGATGTAGCGGTTCGTCTCCGGGATCTCATCCGGGAGATCTGTGCTCGGAACCAGATAGAAATACTGAAGGGTCATGTGCGGCCTGAGCACGTGCACCTGTTGCTGAGCGTGCCGCCGAATTTGTCGCCGAGTCGAGTGATGCAGTTGATCAAGGGTAAGACGTCGAATCGTCTGATGCGCGACTTTCGGAGGATGCGGAAGGAGTTCTGGGGTCGGCACCTATGGGCACGGGGTTACTTCGTGGTGACAACGGGCAACGTGACGGATGAGGTGATAGCGAAGTATATAGAGTTGCAGGGTGCCGTGCCCCAGGACGACGATTCTTTCAAGGTCAGTGAGTAGTGAAACGAGGCAAGGACAAGCCGACTTTAGCCGGCGACGTGAACCCATCGCCTTTAGGCGATGGAGCGCACGCGCTCAGTGCGATCCAATGTGTTTTAATGTCCCACTCGGGGATGGTTGAAATCCCACGCCTTTAGGCGAAGCCTTTAGGAGGCTTGGGGTACGATCCCCAGGTGAAAGGATATCGTAAATCATCGCACACGACGTAGCAGTTAAACTATCACTTCGTATTTATCACGAAGTACCGCAAGCCGGCCTTGAGAGGGGATGTAGCGGTTCGTCTCCGGGATCTCATCCGGGAGATCTGTGCTCGGAACCAGATAGAAATACTGAAGGGTCATGTGCGGCCTGAGCACGTGCACCTGTTGCTGAGCGTGCCGCCGAATTTGTCGCCGAGTCGAGTGATGCAGTTGATTAAGGGTAAGATGTCGAATCGTCTGATGCGCGACTTACGGACGATGCGGAAGGAGTTCTGGGGTCGGCACCTACGGGCACGGGGTTACTTCGTGGTGACAACGGGCAACGTGACGGATGAGGTGGTAGCGAAGTATATAGAGTTGCAGGGTGCCGTGCCCCAGGACGACGATTCTTTCAAGGTCAGTGAGTAGTGAAACGAGGCAAGGACAAGCCGACTTTAGTCGGCGACGTGAACCCATCGCCTTTAGGCGATGGAGCGCACGCGCTCAGTGCGATCCGATGTTTGCTATCTGCCACCGGCTACTGGCTACCGTACGAGCTCGCGCTGGGAGCGCGCAGGTAGCCGGTAGCAAATAGCAGCCCGAATTACGGACCTCGCAACCCAAATTACGGACTCACCGTCCTAGGGCCAATCGGTCGGCCAACGGGGCGGGGAGGCCGGCGGCGCGGATTTTTCGTTGCGTTTTTTCGTAGGGGTAGTTTACGCGGTAGGTGGTCATGGTCATGCGTTTGTCGTCGAGGATGCCGAAGCTAGCGCGGTTGTCGCCGTCGCGGGGCTGGCCGATCGAGCCTGGGTTGATGAGATAGCGCTTTGTTTTGTCGAGCTTTATTCGGCAGTTGTCGCTGCCATTGGTCCGCGGAATGTGGGTCGTTAGGGCTTCGTCGTCGAGTCCGAAGACGACTGGAAAATGGCTGTGACCGAAGAAGCAGATGGGCGTCTCGAAGTACTGAAACATGTTGAGAGCCTCGACCTCTCCAAAGATGTAGGCGTCTTCGTCGAGCGGCGTTCCATGGGAGATCGAGAGAACATCACTCACTGTGACGGGTCTTTTTGGGAGCGCTCGGAGCCACTTGCGGTGCCGGGGGAGCAACTGATCCTCGGTCCAGCGCGCGGACTGGAGCGCGACCTTGTTGAACATCTCGCCGTTGTCGATGCCGCTACACACCTTGTCGTGATTGCCTCGGATGATGACCGAACGTTTGAGCTTGCGGACTCTGTCCACAATCGGATTCGGGTCGGCGCCGTAGCCGACGAGGTCGCCGAGGATGACGGTTTGGTCGAAGCGCTTGCGGCGCACGCGCTGCAGCACCGCGGTTAGCGCTTCGAGGTTCGAGTGGATGTCGCTCAGTACGAGATATCTCATGAATCACTTCGATAAGGCGCGAGCAGCCGGTATAGGCGCGTCGAATTCTGTTCGATAGATTGGTCGCCGAGCTCCAAGTGCAAGTTGGCTAAACGGTAATACGCTTTTCTCCGCTCTGCTAGGACGCGGGCTTCCGCACGGTTTTTCCACAGCGGGCGGCCGTCGCCCCTCACCCGTGCGACCAGCTCGTCCGCAGGCACGTCGAGCCAGACCGAAATGCCCGCTTCCATCATGTTTCGTCGGTTCTCCTCGATCGTAAACGCACCTCCGCCCGTGGCGAGCACGCCCTCCGCTTGTTGCTCGAGCGTTCTCAGCAAGGCCTTCGTTTCACGCTTGCGGAAACTCTCTTCTCCTTCGGTCTCGAAAATATCCGGGATGCTCGCACCGGCGTCCTGTTCGACCACACGGTCCAAGTCGAAGAAAGGAAGCGACAACCGACTGGCTACCGCCTTTCCCAAAGTCGTCTTACCGGTGCCCATGAATCCCACGAGGAAGAACCACGTCATTGGCCGTCTACCGCGCCAAATAGTCGAGCGCCTCCCAGAAGCCTGGATAGGAGATCTTCACTTGATCCAGATGATCAATTGTACAGTCTCCGTCCACTCCAAGTGAAGCGATAGCCCAAGCCATCACCATGCGGTGGTCGCCGTGGGTCTCGAGAGATGCCGGGGAGAGTTGACGGCCGCCCGTTACGACGAATCCGTCCGGAATCGCGGCCACGTTGGCCCCGAGAGCCTCCAAGCCTTCGATGATGGCGGCGAGGCGGTCGCTCTCCTTCACACGGAGCTCCGAAGCACCTTCCACCCGCGTCGTGCCGTCGGCGAAGGCCGCTGCGACCGCGAGTATGGGTACTTCGTCGATCATCGCCGGAAGCTTATCGGCCGGAACGACCGCTCCGTGGAGCTCGCGACCCCGCACGCGAATACTACCGGTCGGTTCTTCGCCGTCATGCGTTTCGTGAGGCTCGACGCGAATATCCGCACCCATGTCGAGGAGCACATCCAGTAGCGCGGATCGGGTCGGGTTCAGCCCGACATTCTCGACGACGAGATCGGAGTCGGGCAGAAACGCCGCCGCGGTCACGAAAAACGCTGCAGATGAAAAATCTCCGGGAACCCGAAAGTGCCCCGCACTGAGGCGCGCGACACGGCGTAAAGACACCACGCCGTCGTCGATGACAGGCTCTGCGCCAAACCCACGGAGGGCGATTTCCGTATGGTCTCTCGATGGGCGCGTTTCTCGCACGCGCGTCGTGCCCGCCGCGTAGAGTCCGGCAAGGAGGAGTGCCGTCTTCACTTGAGCGCTCGGGATGGGTAGCTCGTAGTCGATAGCATGGAGCTCGCGACCGCCATGGATTGTGAGCGGGAGCCGGCCGCTAGAGGTCTCGATGGAAGCGCCCATCGCCGCCAGGGGCTTCACGACGCGGTCGAAGGGCCGCTGCGACAGACTCTCGTCGCCTACGAGGCGGCATTCAAAAGGCTGCGGTGCGAGATAGCCGCACGCCATGCGCGCGGTCGAGCCCGAGTTCCCCGCGTCGAGGTCCTGCTCGGGTGCGCGTAACCCGTCAAGGCCGACGCCTAGGATTTCGAGAACGGTATCCTGCTGTTCGGCCTCGACGCCCAGCGAGCGAACGAGGTCTACGGTGCGTTCACAGTCCCGGCCGGGTGGGAAACCTTCGATGCGCGTGCGCCCGTGCGCGATCGCGCCTAAGAGCGCCAGCCGGTGACCTATGGATTTGTCCCCAGGTGGTGCGAAGTGACCCCGCAGCCTAACCCTCGAGTGCGGTGACATTGATAAGATGGTAGCACGTAGGCTCGGAATCGAGCGAGTGTGGGTTGTTTCAACTCGTTGAATCTTGTAGCCTACCCGGCCGGAGGGATGGTGAAGACGAAGAAGAATCGCGTTCAGGTCGATATCCAGAGCAGTTTCGAGATGGTCGATTTGGTGCAGGTCGTCTTCGAGTCGGTTTCGGCTGAAGTCGGCTTCGATGCCGACGCGTCCCACTGGATGAGCGTCGCGATTCGCGAATCGGTGACCAATGCGGTCCGTCATGGGAATAAGCTCGACGTGTCCAAACGCGTGATCGTTCGCTTCGAATACGAGGCGAGTGAGTTGCGCGTTTCCGTGCAAGACGAAGGAGAAGGCTTCGACCCGGCCGAAATTCCGGACCCGCTCGCGGAAGAGAATTTGCTGCGCCCCAGCGGCCGCGGGATCTTCTTCATGAAGAACTTCATGGACGAGGTCAGCTATCATTTCGAGCCCAACCAGGGCACCCGCGTCACGATGATGAAACGGGTCGAATAGGCACTGGGCACTAGACCCTAGGCCCTAGGCACTAAGCACTAACCAAAGACGAGAGATGCGAGCACTGTCGGTCGCCATTGAAGCCGCGCTTGCCGGCGGCGCTATTCTCGAGTCCTACTACGGCGGCGCTTTCGAGATCTCCTTCAAGGGCGAGCTCGATCTGGTCACCCAAGCGGACCTCGAGTCCGAAGCGACGGTCCTCTCGATCTTGAACGCGCGTATGCCGGACGCTTCCATTCTCGCGGAAGAAAGCGGTGGCCCGACCGGCGACGCGTTCCAGCGATTCGTCGTGGATCCATTGGACGGGACGACGAACTTCGCCCATGCCTATCCGATGTTCGCGGTCTCCATCGGCTACGAGGAAGATGGTGAAGTACGCGCGGGTGTCGTCTACGATCCCGTGCATAAGGAGCTCTTTACCGCGGAGAGTGGGCGCGGCGCCTTTTTGAACGGCAAGAAGCTCGATGTGTCGGCGACGTCTCAGATCCGGCACGCGCTTCTCACGACGGGATTTCCGTACGGCCTCAAAGACGACTCCGAAGGGAACCTGCGGCTTTTCAAGAAATTCATGGGGACAGCTCGGGCGATCCGGAGAGACGGTTCGGCCGCTCTCGATTTGTGCTACGTCGCTGCCGGACGCTTCGATGGGTTCTGGGAAGAGAAGCTCGGCCCGTGGGACACCGCCGCCGGCGCTTTGTTCGTTCAGGAAGCAGGCGGGCAGGTTACGGGAATGACGGGCGGTTCGTTCCACTACTCCCAAAAAGCGATCGTCGCGTCGAACGGACGTCTGCACGATCAGATGCTCGCGATTCTCTCCTGAGTTCGGCTCGCGTGTCCTGTAAACAGGACGGTCGAGCCTCCATTTCCCGTTCTCTATTGGCACGTAGCATGCAATAACGATCGACGACCGCCGCCAGAAAAGAGGAGCACAATGATTTATCGACTGGCTGCAATGCTCGGTCTCATCTCCTTTCTTCCGGTCCCGCTCGCGGCGGCGCATTCGGTAGCTTTTCGGCTCGGGCGGTTCGCACCTCGAATCGAAAGTTCTCTGTGGGCGTACAACCTCGACACGTTCACGCGCGAGCGCGGGGATTTCGATGCATTAATCGGCGGCGTCGAAGTCGCGCTCGAGCTCAACGAGTATGTCGATCTCGCTTTCGGCGTGGAGTCGAGCTCACGAACCGCGTTCACGTCCTATCGTGATTTCGTGCGCGATGACGGCACCGAGGTCATACAAGATTTGAGTCTCCGCACGACGCCAATCACCGCTGGTGTGCGCGTGCTCCCGATCGGCAAATCTCATCGCGTCTTTCCCTATGTGTCCGGCGGCGCGGGCTTTTACTTCTACGAGTACCGAGAGGAGGGGGAGTTCATCGACTTCTCGAACTTCGACATCTTCATCGATGCCTTCGTGGATCGCGGTCTGGCCTATGGCGCCTACCTTGCCGGCGGCGTCGAGGCGCGTGTCAGCCCATTGATTTTCGTCTTCGGGGAGTATCGCCGGCACTGGGCGCGCGGGACGCACGGCGGCGACTTTCGCGGTTTCGGAAGCTTCGATTTGGCATCTCATCAAGCCAGTTTCGGTGTCAATCTGCGTTTCTAGCGGACTTGTTATAATGGTGCACCTGGCATCAAATGGGGAATCTTAGCCAAGCTTAAGTTTGTGGAGAGAGAAATGACCGACAATC
This sequence comes from Candidatus Marinacidobacterales bacterium, assembly GCA_965197495.1. Classification (GTDB taxonomy): domain Bacteria; phylum Acidobacteriota; class Vicinamibacteria; order Marinacidobacterales; family SMYC01; genus SMYC01. Next base: position 7,449,334 of record OZ240210.1, on the reverse strand, counting down.
ACGAAACGGGACGCGAACGGCGGAAGCACTCGAACTTGGGCCGCGTGGCCGCGCTCGGGTTCGGCCTCATCGGCGTTTTGATCGCTCTGGCCGTCGCCGTGGGCCGTAGTGTTTCCGGAGCTCCCACCCCACCCGCGGATAATTCGTCGGTCCAGCTCGAGGAGCCTTCTCAAGTGCGCGCAACGCCGACCGCCGCTCCGGTAGAACGGCCGCTCGTCGATACAGACGATTTCCCCGAGGTCGACAAGCTCTCTCGCGCTTTTGCAGCCGTCGCGAGCAAGCTCGAGCCCGCGGTGGTCAACATCTTCACTGAAGGCACCGAGCGCGTTCAGCGGCCGCCTTCCGACACACCGTTGGACGATTTCTTCGAGCGGTTCTTTCGCGACCAGCCAGAAGGACAGAGACGCCGCAGCCTCGGCTCCGGTGTCATCGTCGATCCGAGAGGTTACGTCGTCACCAACAACCACGTGATCGAGAATGCCGACGAAATCGAGGTCCGGTTCTCGGATCAAACCCGCTACCAGGCCGAAGTCGTCGGCACGGACCCGGCGACGGATCTCGCCGTCCTGCGGATCAACGCCGATCGCACTTTCGCGCATGTTGGCTTCGGGAGCTCCGAGAACACGATGGTCGGCGAGTGGGTTCTCGCCATGGGGAACCCGTTCGGTTTCGGCCACACGGTGACTGCCGGGATCGTGAGCGCCAAAGGGCGTCTTATCGGCCAGGGCAACTACGACAATTTCATCCAGACGGATGCCGCCATCAATCCGGGCAATTCAGGCGGGCCTCTCGTCAACATGCGTGGCGAGATCATCGGCATCAACTCGAACATCATCTCGAACTCCGGCGGCAATATGGGGATTGGCTTTGCTATCCCGTCGGACATGACGCGCAAGATTTACGACCAGCTCGTCTTGGTCGGGAAGGTGACGCGCGGATGGCTCGGCGTGAGCATCCAGAATCTCACGCCGGAGCTCGCGAGAAGCTTTGGTCTCACGGGACAAAAGGGCGCCATCATTTCCGAGATTCTCGGTCCCGATATGCCCGCGGCCAAAGCGGGCTTGAAGGCGGGTGACATCATCGTCGAGTTCAACGGCGTGCCCATCGAGTCCAACAATCACCTCGTCCACATCGTCGCGGATGTGCGGCCCGACGAGACGGTTCCGGTGAAGTTCTTCCGTGACGGCGAGCTTCGGACGACGGACGTCACGATGGCGCTTCGTACCAGGGACGCGAATATTGCGCCCGAGGTTCCGACTGAAGACCGGGGTCGTCTCGGCATCAGCGGTAAGAACTTGTCCGATGAGCTCGCGAGCGAGCTCGGCGCCAGCTCGGCGGCCGGCGTCGTGCTGATGGATGTCGACCCGGACGGGCCGGGAGAGGACGGCGGGCTTCGTCGCGGCGACATCATCATCGAAGCGAACCGCCAGCCCGTGCGCAACGTGGACGACCTGCAGCGGCTCATCGGTGAAGTCCCCGCGGGCGGTGACTTGCTCTTGCGCATCGAGCGGGTCGTGCGAGGCCAGCAGTCGAGCTTTCTCTGGATTCCGGTACAGCTCGAATAAAGATCTATAATGCCGGCGGTATCGCCGGATGGGAAGCATAGCCGAGCGTTTGGTAGGGGCCGTACGCGGCCTCGGGAGCTTTACGGGCGGACTCGGTCTGTTCGTCGTCGCGTTTTTCGACTCTTCGCTTCTGTCGCTCCCTGAGATCAACGACCTTCTGTTGATCTATTTCGGAACACGCTTCCCGAGTCACGCTTATTACTATGCTTTCATGACCGTGCTCGGCTCCGCTTTGGGCGCGAGCCTGCTCTATTGGCTCGCGCGATGGAAGGGATATGGCTTTCTCAAGAAGAAGTTCTCCGACGGGAAGATCGATTCCGTGTTTCGTTTGTTCGCGCGCTACGGAGCGCTCGCCGTCGCCGTGCCCGCGATCTTGCCGCCACCGTTCCCCTTCAAGATTTTCGTTCTCTCCGCCGGCGTTTTGGGGCTTCCCTATCGCCGCTTCTTGTTGGCGATCCTCCTCGGCCGCTCCATTCGCTATTTCGGAGAAGCGTTTCTGGCGGTGCGTTTCGGCGACGTCGCGATCGTGTATTTGAGAGACAACGCATCGGCCGTTCTCGTGGGGACGCTCCTCGTCTTCGCCATCGCTTTCGGGATTTTCCTCCTGCGTCAGCGTCGTCGGCCTCTCTTGAAAGCCGATGGATGAAGCGATCCGTCCGTCGCGCATGGCGGGAACGTGGTACCCCGCCGAGCCGGGCGCGCTCTGTGCGCTCCTCGAGAGCTGTGTCGCCAACACTGCGGCCTGTGACGTCACGGGAAAACTGCGTGCGTTCGTGGTGCCGCATGCCGGGATTCGATATTCGGGGCGCATTGCCGCCGCGGCCTATGGTCTCTTGGAGCGTGAGCGTTTCGACAGCGTGCTGTTACTCGGAACGTGCCATCAAGGGGGCGACGGCCTTTTTCTGATTCGGGGAGGAGGTATCGAGACCCCGCTCGGCGTCGTTCAAATCGACTGGGACCTCGTCGCGACGCTCGAGCGCTCATCGTCCCGCATCCGTTTCGCGCCCGAAGTGCATCTCGACGAGCACAGCTTGGAGATGCAATACCCGTTCTTGCAGCGTTTTCTTCCTGACGTTCCCATTGCGCCCATGTTGATGGGTTATCAAACGAGTGGCATGATCGCCATCGCGATCCATGCCATCGAGAGCGCGGTGAAACAATCGGGACGTTCCGTGCTGCTCGTCGCGAGCTCGGACCTGTCTCATTTCGAGCCGCGCGTCCGAGCGCGTGAGCTCGACTCCGAAGTCGTCGGTTGTCTCGAGCGTTTCGACCCTCGCGGGCTCGCCGAGCTTCTCGAGGCACGTCCCGATCACGCTTGCGGAGGCGGTCCGATGATCGCGGTGCTCGAGGCGGCCCGCACCCTCGGCGCGTCGCAATCACGCGTGCTCGCCTACGGAGATTCAGGCGATGTCACGGGAGATATGGCTGGCGTCGTAGGCTATGCCTCCGCCGCGTTTACGGAAGGTATGGAAGCGTGAGCCTCCCATGCCAAGGCGATCGTGGGCATGACGCGTATACTCACTGAGGAGCAGCGAGCGACCCTACTGCGCGGCGCGCGCTATGCACTCGAGGATCATTTCGCTCTCGCGGCGCGTCAGCGTCCCGAGCCGCAGTTGGATCTTGCCATCGAGTCGGGAGGAGTCTTCGCTACGTTGAGACTCGATGGCGAGCTCAGAGGCTGCATCGGCTACGTCCGCCGCTCGGCCGAGCTTTCGAAGCTAATCGCGAGCGCGGTCGTCGCCGCTGCGACAGGCGATCCGAGATTCCAGCAGGTGCAGCCAGGTGAGGTGTCGCGACTGCGCATCAGCGTTTCCATTCTGACCATGCCAGAGCCCATCGACAAGATCGACGCGATCGAGGTCGGGCCGTGACGGCCTCATCGTCGAGCGCGACGGTGTCCGAGGGTTGTTGCTACCTGAAGTCGCCTCTGAACGAAACTGGACCCGCGATCGCTTCCTGGCTGAGACCTGCCTGAAAGCCGGCCTCCCGGAAGACAGTTGGAAGAGCGCCGACACGGTGGTCCAAAGATTCGAAACGGACCGTTTTGAAGAAGTCGACTGAGGCGCGGCGCGCTCGATCAATACTAAACTAAAAAAAGCGTAACGCAAAGGCGCAAAGACGCAAAGACGCAAAGAAAAGACAAGAAAGGAAGATGAGAGGAAACGCTATGTCGCCAAATTCTTGGCCCGCACTTGTCAGAACCGAGGAATATTCGACGAGGCGAAGAGGTGCAAAAACAGGAGCGGTTTGAAGGGAACGGAGGCAACGGGTGGCGTCAGAATGTCACCGACAGCGATGGAGAAGAAGGACTGCTCAGGCTGTGGCGCGCGAGCCTACGACTTAGCCAGCGCCTTCGAGCCCCCTAGACCGATGAGAAAGTCTCCCAAGCGATCTTTTCTTTCCTTTGCGCCTTTGCACCTTTGCGTTACACTTTTCCTAATATTGAGTTAGCGACCCGTGACTCTTATGACTTCCGAGACGGTCGTGTCGCCTCTTACCAGTTTTTGGATGGCCGATTCTCTCAATGTGCGCATTCCCTCTTCGCGGGCGGTCTTCAGGATTTCGGGGGACTCGGTTTTCGAGACGATCAGTTTTCTTATCTTGCGCGATGCGGGCATGATCTCGTAGATGCCGCTCCGGCCTAGATAACCGGTTTGGCGGCAGTTGGTACATCCTTGCCCCTGGCGAAACGTCAGGCCTCGGATTTTTTCGAAGGGCACGCTCAAACCGAAGGCGTCCTCCTCCGTAGGCTTTACGTCTTCGATGCATTTCGGGCACAACGTGCGGACGAGCCTCTGGGCGATCACGCCCACGAGCGTTGATGTGATGAGAAAGGGCGGCGCTCCTAGATCCAACAAACGCGTCACGGCGTACGGGGCGTCGTTCGTGTGGAGGGTCGAGAAGACAAGATGGCCGGTGAGCGCGGCCTGGATGGCCATGTCTGCGGTCTCGCTGTCGCGAATCTCACCTACCATTACGATGTCCGGGTCCTGGCGGAGCACGGTGCGGATGGTGTTGGCGAAGGTCACGTCGATATCCGGTCGGATTTGAACCTGGTTGAAGTCGTCATAGACGAGCTCGATGGGATCTTCGATCGTGACGATGTTGACTTCGGGCTTCGAGAGATGCTTCAGGACGGAATAAAGCGTCGTTGTCTTGCCGCTTCCCGTGGGGCCGGTGACGAGGACGATGCCTTCCCGGTTCTCGAGAAAAGGTAAGAAGCGCGGAAGGTCCGTTTCGGAAAAACCGAGTTCTTCGATCGATTTCAAAAGAATGTCCGGGTCGAAGATACGCAGCACGGCTTTCTCGCCGAACACCGTCGGCATCGTGGAAACGCGAATCTCAATCTCCTTACCGCCTTCGTTTCTTTTGATGCGTCCGTCTTGAGGCCGCCTCTTCTCGGCGATATTAAGCCCGCTCAGCATCTTTACCCGGCTCACCACGGCCTGGTAGACGATCTTCGGGATGACGTGAACGTCATGCAGAACACCGTCGATACGCAAGCGGACAAGCGCGATGTTGCGCTTCGGCTCCATGTGGATGTCGGAGGCGCGTTGATCGAAGGCATGCGTCAACATGTTGTCGAGTGCGGTGACGACGGGCTGCATCGTCGGTCCATCTCTACGGATGGACCGGAGAGAAATTCCTGGTTGGTCACGTCGATGGATGTGAGCCGGCCGTCGGTGAGCTGGGACTCCGCTGCCTCGAGGGACGTTTTGAGATCGTAAAAGCCCTTGTTGACGGCCTCGATGTCCGACCGCGACGCGACGACGAGCTTGACCTCCATGCCCCCGAATTGCTGCAGGTCTCGAAGCGGCGCCCGGTTGAACGGGTTGGCAATCGCGAGCGTCACGGTGTTAGCGTGCTTCGACACCGCGCACATCGTGTGACGCCTCGCGAAGGGCGCGAGGAGCGCTGCGGTGACGACATCGAGGTCGAGATCGAGGGGGTTGATCTTGAGGTAAGGCAGCTTGGCGTGTTTTACGACCGCCTGCGTGATCTCGTCTTCGCCGTACTTGCCGAGCCTCCGGATGGCCGCTTCTTCGCTGAGCTGCTGCATTTGGATGTAGCGCTGGACCTGGTCTTCTTCTTCTTTTGTCAGGAGCCCCTGAACTTTAAGGATTTCAACGAGATCCGGGATCGAGCTGGACTCGGTGGTTGGGGCGGTCGGGCGACGCGGCGCGCTAGCCATATTCTGGACGGAAAAACTTCTCCTACGCAATTATCACCTCACCTCTTACTCCAGTCAATGGACGAGAAAAAGACCCAAGAACCTCCCTCATGCGTGTATCTCTAACTCAGAGAGGAGTTTGTTGTCTTGACACCGTGAGGTGGCGTTGCTACTATTCACGTCGGATTAAAGTCACTAGGCGCGTAGCTCAGTGGGAGAGCGCTACCTTGACGTGGTAGATGTCGGCGGTTCAAATCCGCCCGCGCCTACCATTGCTAGTACAGGGGGACGTTTTTGATTTCGTTATGCCAATTACGGTGAAGCTCCCAGACGGGACGGCGATGGAGTATGACGCCGGCGTGACCCCGCGCACGATCGCGGAGGATATCGGCCCGGGCCTTGCCTCCGCGGCGATTGCGGCGCTCATCGATGGAGAGCCGTACGATCTCAGTCGAGCGATCGAGAAAGATGCCGAGGTGCGCATCCTCACGCCGAAAGACGAGGAGACGCTCGAGATATTTCGCCACAGCTCGGCCCATTTAATGGCGGCCGCCGTCACGGAGCTTTTTCCGAACGCAAAATACGGGATCGGCCCGCCCATCGATGGCGGTTTTTTTTACGACTTCGCGGTCGACGAGCCCTTCACGCCGGACGATCTACAGAAGATCGAAGACAAGATGAAGGAGCTCGCCAAGAAGGCCCTCCCGTACGAGCGAGAGGACATACCCAAGCCGGAGGCGATCGCGAAGTTCGAGGAGCTCGGTCAGCCGTTCAAGGAAGAGCTCGTCAGCGAAAAGGGCGGCGACGTCGTCTCGTGCTACCGCGTCGGGGCGTTCTACGATTTTTGCGAGGGGCCGCACGTGCCGCATAGCGGCGTCATCAAGGCGATCAAAGTTCTCAAGAGCTCCGCTGCCTATTGGAAGGGCGACGAGGCGAACGCGCCCATGCAGCGCATCTACGCCACGACCTTCTACGACAAGAAAGCGCTCGCGGAGCACTTGAAGCGGCTCGAAGAAGCCAAAAAGCGCGACCATCGTAAGCTTGGGACGGAGCTTTCGCTTTTCGTCATCCGGCCCGAGGCGCCCGGCCAAGTCTTTTGGCTTCCAAAAGGTTTGAAAGTCGTCAACGGCCTTATCGAGTACATGCGCGAGAAGCTCGACAAGCGCGGCTATCAGGAGATCAAAACGCCGATCATCATGAACGTCGACGTTTGGAAGCGCAGCGGCCACTACGAGCACTACAAAGAGAACATGTATTTCGTCGAGTCCGAGGACATGGAAGCCGTCATGAAGCCGATGAACTGCCCGGGCGCGGCGATCGTCTACGAGTCCGCTCTGAGGAGCTATCGCGAGCTCCCGCTGCGGTTGTCGGAGTTCGGCCACTGTCATCGCTACGAGCGCTCGGGGGTGCTCTCGGGGCTCACGCGGGTGCGGGCCTTCGTCCAGGACGATGCCCACATCTATTGCACTTACGAGCAAATCGAGCAGGAAATCGTGGACCTCATTGCGCTCGCCGACGAGGTCTATGCCGATTTCGGCTTCGACGGTGTACGGGTGGAGCTTTCTACGCGGCCGGAAAAGGGCAAGACCGTGGGGACGGACGAGCAGTGGGAGCAGGCCGAGGGGGCCCTCGCTCGCGGCCTCGAGGCGACCAACACAAAATATCGCGTCAATCCCGGTGACGGAGCTTTCTACGGCCCCAAGATCGATTTTCACGTGCAGGACGCGATTGGGCGCACGCATCAATGCGCGACGATCCAGCTCGATTTCGCGCATCCCGACAACTTCGACCTGCATTACGCCGCCGAGGACGGGACACGCAAGCGGCCGGTGCTCATCCACCGCGCGATTCTCGGCTCGCTCGAGCGCTTCATAGCGGTGCTCATCGAGCACACGGCAGGCGCTCTACCGGTCTGGCTAGCCCCCGTGCAGGCGGTGGTGCTCCCCATCTCCGACAAACATCACGACTACGCCCAAAAGGTCGCGGACAAGCTGAAGGCGGCGGGTCTGCGCGTCGACGTCGACGACCGGAACGAGAAAATCGGACGAAAGATCCGCGAGGCGCAGCTTCAGAAAGTCCCCTTCATGCTCGTTACCGGGGACAAGGAAATCGAGGGTGAGACGGTGTCCGTACGCAACCGAAAGGACGGCGACCAGGGGGCCGAGACGATCCCGGACTTCATCGAAGCGGTTCAGGCCTTGGTCCGGGAACGAGCGCTAACGCCTTGAGTTATGGTATTGAATCACTCCTGTTGTGGTATTCACAGTGGCAATCGAGACGACGGGCCAGGCATAATAGCTGGATGAATATGAGGCGGGAATGAAGGAGGTGACACATCGATAGATCTACTCGCGTAAACGAGCGGATTCGCGCACGAGAGATTCGGTTGATCGACGAGAACGGAGAGCAGGTCGGCATCGTTCAGCCGGAAGACGCGCTCCGGATGGCTCGCGAGAAAGAGTTGGATTTGGTGGAGATCGTCGCGAAAGCGAACCCGCCAGTTTGCCGGATAATGAATTACGGCAAATACCTGTACCAGAAGAACAAGCACGCTCATGAAGCGAAGAAGCACCAGAAACAAATTCAAGTCAAAGAAATCAAATTTCGCTTGAAGATCGACCACCACGATTACGGATTCAAGAAAAACCACGTCGAGCGATTCTTGATGGAGGGTAACAAAGTCAAGACGACGATCATGTTTCGAGGTCGGGAGCGATCCCACGACCAGCTCGGTGTAAAGATTTTGGATCGATTGTCGAAGGACCTCGAGGAGATTGCGAACGTCGAGTCGCGCTCGAGGATGGAAGGAAACCAGATGCATCAGATTCTGGCGCCCAGAAAAGCGGTCATCGAGAAGATGAAGGCCGCGAAAGAGGAAGGCGACGTAAAACAGCCGGAATCGGCGTGACGTAGCGCCCTCGCCTCGTGGCGAGTCAGAAGGAGTAACTCACAAGTGGGAAAGAAAGCAAAGTCGCATCGCGGGGCTGCCAAACGTTTTCGAAAGACGGCAAGCGGCAAACTCAAACGCAGCCACGCTAATGCCGGTCACATAATGACGAAGAAAAACCGCCACCGGAAGCGCAGGCTGCGCAAGTCGGGCCTTGTTTCGAAGGCTGACGCTAAGTTCATCGCGCCGCTGATTCCGTATTAGGCTGATATCGTAGCGGAGTTATCGAGAAATGCCCAGAGTCAAACGAGGTTCGAACCGGCGCGATCGCCGCAAGAAAGTCCTGAAGCTCGCGAAAGGGTTTCGAGGCACCAAAAGCAAGCTCTACCGCTCCGCCATGGAGTCGGTGGATCGCGCCTTGTCCTATGCTTATCGCGACCGGCGCACCCGCAAAAGGGATTTTCGCCGTCTGTGGATCATCCGCATCGGGGCGGGCGCGCGCTTGAACGGCATGTCCTACAGCACGTTCATGGCGGGGCTGTCCAAAGCAAGCGTTGCCTTGAACCGGAAACAACTCGCCGAGCTCGCGCTCGCCGATGAAAAGGCGTTTTCTGAGCTCGTTGGCGTCGCGAAAGAAGCCCTGGCGAGCTGAGTGCAGCGCCTGCAGTGCCTGCAATGCCTGCAATGCCTGCTATGAATGAGACGGAACGCGCCGCGCCCAAGATGTCGCGCCGTCTGAAAGCTCTGAAGGGGCGCGTCGAGCAAGCGACCGCCCTCATCGGACAGCTTCGCGAATCCAACTACTCGCTCAAAAGCGAAGTCACCGAGCTGAAGCGGCAGGTGGAATTGCTCTCTGCCGGCGGGGAAAGCTCCACCGCCCCTTCGGAGGACACCGCCGAGCTTCACGGCGAGCTTGCCGCGCTCCACGAAGAGCGCAAGAAAATCCGCACCAAGGTGGAGCAGCTTCTCGCGCGGATCGGAAAGCTCGAAGCGAGCCCTTGAGCGAGCTGGCTCTGTCACCTACAATAACGACCCTATGAGCGGTGGAAGTCAAGCGGATTCGAGTCTCGTCCCAGTGGTCATCATGGGACAGACCTATAAGGTACGAGCGGAAGAGAACGTCGCCTATATCGAAGAGCTCGCGCGCTTCGTGGATACCAAGATGGCGACGATCGCCGATGCTTCGGGCCAAGCGGAGCCTCTAAAGGTTGCCATTCTCGCAGCGCTGAACATCGCTGATGAGCTCTTCAAGGCAGAGGAGAAGGCGCGCGACGTTGACGAGGAGCTCGCGCGCCGCGCCTCGGCGCTTGCGAAAACGCTCGAAGAGTCTCTACCCGAGCCGACAGAGACTTCTCCGGCGCTATAATTGAGTCAAGTGCCCTGCTTTGCGCGTGATAGGGAATCACTATTGAGCCAACGTCTATTTGAAGGGGAGACCCCCCCGGCGGATCGGAGCATGGCTCCTCGAGAGTTCGCGAAGGACGCAGGAAGGGTCGCCCACCTTTGCGGGTGGTTCAAATAGATTCCCTCACACGGCAAAGCGGGGTCTTTTTTCAGCATTCAGGATTCAGCATTCAGCATTCGGCATTCCGTCGCTGTTCTATGAAGCTTGCCGCGTTTGGGGAAGACGCTTTTCTCAGGGAGCTTCAGAATCGGGTTCCACCTTCCGAGCACGTTTCTATTGGGATTGGGGATGACGCGGCTGCGGTTTCTGTGCCGGATGGTGAGCTCGTGCTTCTTACCGTTGATACGCTTGTTGAAGGCACGCACTTCTTGTGGGAGACGACGCCGCCACTTTTTCTTGGACGGAAGGCCGTTGCGGTCAGCGCTAGCGATATCGCCGCGATGGGGGGCCTAGCGCTCGGGGTGCTTCTTTCTTTGTGTGTTTCCGGTGACATCGAGGTGGAAACCCTATGGCAGATCGTTGACGGTGCCGCGGAGCGCTGCGGAGAGCTCGGGATGGGCCTTGTGGGCGGCAACCTGGCGCGCTCCGATGGGCCTGCGGTCGTTGATGTCACGGTTTTTGGTCATACCGAGGCCGGCAAGACGCTCCGTCGCGGAGGCGCCCGCGCGGGCGACGCGATTTACGTCTCGGGCAAGATTGGGGCGAGTGCCGTGGGCCTCTGGCTTTTGCAGCAAGGCGTGGCTTTGTCACCCTCGGGAGGTCTTGTCTTTCCGGCTTGGCCGGCTTGGCCGGCTGCAGGGCCGTACGCGCTGCGCGAGGGGCCGCTTCCGCTCGCCGAGCCCTGTATTCGGGCGCATCTCGACCCGGAGCCGCGCCTCCCGCTCGGAAGAGAGCTCAGAGCGCGCGACCTCGCCACCGCTTGCATCGATGTGTCGGACGGGTTGAGTATCGATTTGCATCGCTTGTGCCGCGCGAGCGGCACCGGCGCGCGCATCGAAGAACAGGCGCTTCCTTTGGCGCCCGGCGCGCTGGCGTGGGAACGGCAGCTCGGCCGCGACCCCGTATACGCCGCTCTCTCGGGCGGCGAGGATTACGAGCTCCTCTTCACCGCGCGCGATGCGTCCGCCATCGAAGCGTTTCGGGATACCAGCGACATAGCGATCACGCGTATCGGTGAAATGACGTCGGATGGTGACGCTGTCGAGCTCGTGCGGCGCGACGGATCGGTAGAGCCGCTGCGCACGAGCGGTTGGGATCACTTTCAAGAGAGACGAAGCTGACCATGGCAACGCGCAAGCTCGGCATGTGGATGGTGACCGCGCTCGTCGTCGGCAACATGATCGGCTCCGGCATCTTTCTTCTTCCTGCATCGCTCGGGACTTTTGGCGGTATCAGCATCGTCGGCTGGCTCGTCTCCGCCGTCGGCGCCACGCTCTTGGCACTCGTCTTCTCTCGACTCTCGCGCCTCGTTCGGAAATCGGGCGGCCCCTACGTCTATACCCGCGAGGCATTCGGGGACTTCGCGGGGTTTCTTGTCGCGTGGGGCTATTGGATCTCCATTTGGACGACGAATGCCGCGATTGCGGTGGCCTTCGTGAGCTACATGACGCTTTTCTGGCCGGCGCTCGGTGCGAACGCCGTTCTCGCGGTCGGACTCGGACTCGCGACCATTTGGGGGCTCACTTGGGTCAACGTTCTCGGCGTGGTTACCGCGGGCGTCGTACAGCTCGTCACGACGGTGCTGAAGGTGCTCCCGCTCCTCGCGATCGCATTGTTCGGGTTATTTTTTGTGGATCTTTCGAACTTCCAGCCTTTCAATCCGAGCGGCCAGTCCGCGTTCTCCGCCGTCACCGCCACCGTCGCCCTCACGGTTTGGGCTTTTCTCGGACTCGAGTCGGGGACGACCCCGGCCGAGCACGTTCACGAGCCCGAAAAGACGATTCCGCGCGCGACCATCATCGGCACTCTGGGTACCGCCGTGATCTATATCCTCGGCACCGTTTCTGTGATGGGAACGATTGCGCCTGCCGATTTGGCGGGATCGAACGCGCCTTACGCGGAAGCAGCGCGTGCGATGTGGGGGTCGTGGGCGGGATATGCGGTGGGCGCGGGCGCGGTCGTCTCTTGCTTCGGCGCTTTGAACGGCTGGCTCCTGCTTCAAGGTCAGATACCTCTCGCTGCCGCACGCGATGGTCTGTTTCCGAAAGTATTCGACCGTATCTCGAAATATGACACGCCCGCTCATGGGCTCGTGTTCTCTAGCGCTCTCGCGAGCGTGCTACTGATAATGAACTACTCCAAGAGCCTTGTAGAGCAGTTCACGTTCATCATCTTGCTCGCGACTTTACACACACTCGTGCCTTACGTGTTCTGCTCGCTCGCCGAGCTCATGATCCGCCGCAAGCTTTCACGCGCGTCATTCTCAGTCTCAGTCTCAGGCGTTTCGGTTCTCGCCTTCGCCTTTTCTCTATGGGCGATTGCCGGGGCCGGTCAGGAAATCGTGTATTGGGGCTTTTTGCTCTTGATGTTGGGCGTGCCCGTCTATGTCTGGATTCACCGAGGGAGGTCGGGCTCTTTGCAGTGAAAATCCGAGCTTTGCTGGAAGTGGTGTCCGAGCTTCAAGATCGTCGCTTCGTCGAAATGCCGTCCGACGAGCTGGACTCCTACCGGTAGACCGTTCTCGCTGAACCCCGCGGGAAGGCTCAATGCCGGGGCGCCGATGAGGTTTGCCGTGATCGTGAAGATGTCCGTGAGATACATCGACAGCGGGTCGTCGACTTTGTCGCCAATCGGAAAAGCGGGCGTCGGCGTCGTCGGCATGAGAACGGCGTTGACGCGCTCGAAAGCGTTCTCGAAGTCCTTCGCAATCAAGCTCCGAACGCGCTGCGCCTTCTGGTAATACGCGTCGTAGTAGCCCGCGGAGAGAACGAAGGTACCGAGGAGGATGCGGCGTTTGACCTCGGGCCCGAACCCTCCCGCCCGCGTCTCGGCCATCATCTCGCGAAGGGCTTTTCCGGCGCCCTTGCGGAGCCCGTAGCGCACCCCTTCGTAGCGCGCGAGGTTGGAGCTCGCTTCGGCAGTGGCGAGCAAATAGTAACAGGCGACCGCGTGCTCGGCAGAGGGGAGCTCGATGGCTTCGGTCTCGACACCGAGGGATTCGAAAAGCCGCACGGCGTCGTCGAAGCACGCACGGACGCTGTCGTCGATACCTTCGCTCGTCGCGGTCTTCGGGATCCCCAGGCGGAGCTTCGCGACGTCGGCGTCGAGCTCTCGCGAATAGCTCGGAACCGGGCGGGTGGCGCAGGTGGCGTCTTTCGGGTCGTCCCCCGCGAGCGTTTCGAGAAGAAGAGCGGCGTCCTCAACCGTTTGGCTCATGGGTCCGATCTGGTCGAGCGAGGATGCAAAAGCCACCAAACCGTAGCGTGACACGCGCCCGTAAGTCGGCTTGAGCCCGACGACGCCGCAGAGCGCGGCCGGTTGGCGGATAGAGCCCCCTGTATCCGTTCCAAGGGCCGCAGGTGCAAGGCGGGCCGCCACCGCGGCTGCAGAGCCGCCACTCGAGCCGCCGGGGACACGCTCGATATTCCAGGGATTCTTCGTTGTTTGGAACGCGGAGTTCTCCGTCGACGAGCCCATCGCGAACTCGTCCATGTTGGTCTTTCCGAGCACGACGGCACCGGCAGCATGCAGACGTTCGATGACGGTGGCGTCATAGACGGGGACGTAATGCTCGAGAATGCGCGAGCCACAGGTGCAGCGGCTTCCCGCGACGGAGATGATGTCCTTGACGGCGATGGGAACGCCGTGGAGCGGGCCGCGTTTACTCTCGTCGAGGGCGTCGAGTGCCTGTGCCCGCTCGGTGGCCACCGCGGTCATGGGCTCGAGGAACGCGCCGAGGGAGGGATCGATGCTCTCGATGCGCTCCGTAAAAGCTCGCGTGGTCTCTGCCGCAGAGAGCTCGCCGGCTCGAAGCTTTCGCGACAGGGAAGTGACCGTCTCTTGCCAAAGCGTCAAGGCAGCACCTTGGGCACTTTGAACAAGCCGTCGCTCGCGTCGGGAGCTTGGTCGAGAACGGCGTTTCGGTCGAGACTCTCTCTCGGGCGATCGTCGCGGAGTTGGCTCCCGCCCGGCCCGGCTTCGAGAAGTGCTCTGGACGTCGGTTCGACCCCGACACCCTCAGTGTCGAGCGCTTGGATGCGCTCGGCGTAGCCCAGGAATGCCTCGAGCTGCCCTCGAAAGCCCGCGCGCTCCTCGTCCGAGAGAGCTAGATGCGCGAGCTCGGCGAGCTTCCGCACTTCGCGATCGTCGAGCTTGTCCATACTTACTCCTGTGGAGCGCTAGTATATACTTTCGCTATGACTTCCGAGACGGAGACGCGAACGCCGTCCACCCACGCGTCGAAACCCGTGACCATGCCTGAGATTTCTCTCGTCATCCCGGTCTATAACGAAGAGGGGAACCTACCGAATCTCTATCGCGAGATCACCGAAGTGCTCGAGCCCTATGGGCGCGCTTACGAGATCGTGTTCATCGATGACGGCAGCACGGATGCGAGCTTTGCGCTGTTGAGCGCGCTACATCATAAGGATTCACGAGTTCGGGTCGTCCGTTTCCGAAAAAATTTCGGGCAAACAGCGGCTCTCGCCGCCGGCTTTGCTGAAGCGCGCGCGCCGGTCATCGTGACCCTCGATGCGGATCTACAAAACGAGCCCGCGGATATCCCTCGTTTAGCTGAGAGGCTTGACGCAGGCTTCGACATCGTGTGCGGTTGGCGGAAGGATCGGAAAGACCCGTTCGTGTCACGCATCCTGCCATCGACGATCGCCAATTGGTTGATCTCGGTCACGACGGGCGTGCGTCTGCACGACTACGGCTGCACGCTCAAAGCGTTCCGCTCGGACGTTGTCAAGAACCTACATCTTTATGGCGAGATGCACCGCTTCATTCCCGCCGTCGCGAGCAGCATCGGTGTCTCGATCGACGAAGTCGTCGTCGGCCACCGCCCGCGAAGCCAGGGTGAGTCGAAATACGGTATATCCCGAACCTTCCGCGTGATCCTAGACTTGATGACCGTAAAGTTTCTTCTAAGCTATTCGAGCCGCCCCCTCCAAATCTTCGGCTCCGCAGGCCTTCTGATGGGCCTCGTGGGTGTCTCCTTCGGAGCTTATTTGACCTGGGTCAAGTTCGGGCTGGGACAGCCGATTGGTGGACGCCCACTCTTGTTGCTGGCAAGCTTGTTGATGCTGGGTGGCCTACAACTCGTGAGCCTGGGCCTAGTCGGGGAGCTTCTGGTCAGACTGAATCAAGAAAGCCGCACGCGCCCATCTTATGCCATCCGCGAAATCCTCAGCGGTGATTAACCGGTAGATTCGACGATCGCGCTCCAGAATCAGACAACATACGCGATCCGCGAAGTGCTGGGGGAGAAAAATAAAGACAAAAAGGATCAATAATAAAAAAGGTTCTCCTGTCGTTTCGGGGGATCTGATTTGTGTTGGAGGGCATGGCCTATGGACGCTGCCGCGATTGTGGAAAACGCCGGAAACTCCGGGCGAGAGAGGCGTTTAGGGAAAGGTTGTGAGCACGTACAAACGTGGAGCGGCGTTTTCCACAATCGCTTGGAAAACGCTTCGCGTTTCCCACGAGCGCCCACAGGCCCCTCCTGGTATATATACAAGAAAGATTAATTCATATGGAATAAGGAAGGGGGGGCTCGATTAGTGGAGGCTATGGAAAACGCCCTTCCAGGCTTCGAAGAGAACTCAGTCGTGAGCAAGGTCTGAACGACCAGAACCGTGGGGGCGTTTCCCACAGCCTCGTCTCCCGCTGAGGGGCAGTGGCATTTGGTGAGGCCCGTGGGTTGAGAGGGTAAGCCATGTGTAGATGCGCATCGGCGAGAACGCTAGGATCTTTTTTTCCGAAAGAGAAAAGAGCGTTCCCGCGATGCGCGTTACTACGTTAGTCAACAAGCTCATCGGATTGCAAGGCCTGTGGGTCCGAGGTTTCCACTTCCAGGCGGACAAAGCCAGAGTGGTGGTGGATGTAGTACCACGGAGGAGGAAGCCTCTGTGCGGGATTTGCGGACGAAAGGTCCGCAAGAACAAAGATCGCTACAATCGCTACTGGCGGCACTTGGACCTGTTCGGAGTCCGGACCTATCTTCGCTACTCGATCCGACGAGTGGTATGTCGGCGGTGTGGAGTGGCCAGAGAAAAGGTGCCTTGGGCCGACAAGGGAAGCCGCTTTACCAAAAGCTTCGAACAAGAGGTAGCGTGGCTGGCACAGAGGACGGACGTCAGCGCCGTAGCGAACTATTTCCGAGTGACGTGGCGTTCGGTGCGACGGATCATCCAGCGAGTGGTTGCCGAGCAGCGGGATGAGCGGCGCGAGCTCGATGGATTGCGGGTGATTGGGATGGACGAGATCAGCTACCGCAAACGCCACAAGTACTTAACAGTGGTAATAGACCATCTCAGCGGCCGGGTCGTCTGGGCGGGAAAGGAGCGCAAGGCCAAGACGCTGCTGCGGTTTTTCCGCAAGCTCGGACCACAAAGAGCCGCGGAGCTCGAAGCGGTCAGCATGGACATGTGGGAGCCGTACATAACTGTCGTCGGCAAAAAGGCTCCTCAGGCACGGGTGATCTTTGACCGCTTCCACATCGTCAAGCATCTGAACGAGGCCGTGGATAAGACCCGGCGCGAGCTGGTGCGCGAGCTCAAAGGGACTACCCAACGCAACCTCAAGAACACCAAGTTTCCCCTTCTCAAGGCCAAACACAACCGCAGCGCGAAAGACAAACGGGTGCTCCGCGAGCAGGTGCGAGCTAATCGTCGCCTCTACCGCGCCATGCTTCTGCGCGACGACTTCATGGACCTCTACACCTACAAAACCGAGACATGGGCCAAGAAGTTTCTCCGAGGATGGCTGCGGCGCGCTATGAGCTCGAGGATAGAGCCCGTCAAACGCGCGGCGAAGATGATCCGCAGCCACTTCGATGGCGTCATCGCGTGGGTCACGTGGAGACTCAGCAACGGCCGACTCGAAGGAATGAACAACAAAATCCGGCTGCTGAGCCACCGCAGCTTTGGACTCCACTCTGCCGAAGCTCTCATCAGTCTCGTCTACCTAAACTGTGGCGGTCTCACCCTCGAGAGGATCCACTGAAATGGCAGGAGAGGCATAAAAAAGCGTAACGCAAAGGCGCAAAGCCGCAAAGGCGCAAAGAAAGAAAAAAAGAAAAGAAAAGAAAAGAAAAGAGCCTTCGGGCCTACGGGGACGTTGAGCCTTGTGAATCCGAAGGCGGCGACACGTGCCTCTTACGCGAAAGAGTTCGAGCCGGAAGGCTTTTCTTCTTTTTTTTCCTTTGCGTCTTCGCGCCTTTGCGCCTTTGCGTTACGCATTTTTATTATTGATCTTTTTTGTTTTTTTTAGATCTTTCTAGCTTTTAGCGCGTTCCGATGGCGACGTTGGAGTAGACCGCGCCTTCCGGTGTTTCGGCGCGGCCGGCCGCTCCTAGCTCTATTCGGTGGGTCACCGGGTTGTAGGCGCGTGGATAGTGGAAGAAGAAGATCTGGCGATCGTCGATGAACAGACGGCAGACAAGAGCCTCTCCTTCGCGTCCCCACTCCAGGCGGATGCGGTAGGTGTTCTCGACTTCCCAGCTGCGGAAAGTGCTTCCTTCATCGATTTGACGGCCCTGGGTGATGAAACGCAGTCGGAGCCATCGGTCGTTGATGGAGCTCCGGCCGTCGAGCTTCTGCAAGCTGACGCGAAAGCGGTTGCTCGTCATGTTGCTTCCGAGGCTGGGATCCCACATGAAGAACAAATGCCGGGGGTCGCGCGTCGGGTTACGGATGTCGAGACCGGAGATGTCGAACTCGAGAAAGCCGGACTCGATCGTCTGCATGTCGTAGACGATGAAGTTCGAGCTCGCGATGACTTTCCAACCTTCTGGCGTCAACTCACCGCCGCCGATATCGCCCAAGCTCGAGCCGCCGGTGAGAGGATCGAAAAGCAGCACTTGATCGGTGCTTCCCCGCGTACTCGCCCCGCCCTGGAACGAAAAATTCCCTACGCTCGAGAAAGCGCCGGTGGTCGTCCCCACGCTCGCTCGGGCGCGCCAGAAGAACTGTCCGCTGGCGAGCTCCGAGTCAGCCGTCCAAGACGTCTGACCGGAACCCTGGGGAATGTTGCTCGCCTGGGCGACGATGGCGGCGAACGCGTTGTCGGAGGCGATTTGGAACGTGTACGTCGCGACGCCGCTCCCACCTGTGACTTGCACGTTCGAGACGGTGAGCGTGACTTGGCCGGAGACTTGCGCGCCGTTCGCCGGACTCACCGGGCTGGGCGCCGTGATGGTGACGCTTGCTCCGGTAGAGCCGCCGCCACCACTGTCGCTGTTGCTGCACGCGGAAAGAGAAAAAACCGCCACGACGAGCATCGCGAAAACGCTCAGTTGTCGAATCATGATGCTGGCTCCTCGTTGACTACTAGTTCCGGCGCACGATGATTAAGTTGCTATAGATGGCGTCGATAACCGATTCGCCGCGTTCGCCGATGCCGAGCTCGATGAAGTGAGTATTCGGCGCGTAGGTGCGGTTGTAACCCAGAGACATGATCTCCATGCCATCGAGGAAGACGCGAGCCCGGTTGGCGGCGCCGGACGGGCGCCAGTCCACACGAAAGGTGTAAACCTGGCCCGGGTTCCAGTCGGTAAAGTTGGTGCCGGCCTCTTCCTCCCGGCCTTGCGAGATCCAGCGGAATCGCATGAAAGGCGGGTTGTGCGGATTGTTCCAGAGCTTTTGCACGTGGACGCGGAACGGGTTCGAACGGAACCCTCCCGCCGAAGGGTCCCACATGCCCATCAGCATGTGGGAGGCGTCGTTGGCACTGCGCGGTGTGAGGCCCACGTTCTGCCATTCCACATAGCCGTTCGTGACGGTGGGAATTTCGTAGCGAATGAAGTCGCCGTTGGTGTTGACGCGCCACCCGTCCGGCGTAAAGCCGCCGCCGAATTGCTGGCCGACCGTCATGCCGTTTGTCAGAGCGTCGGTGACCACGACGGTCTCGCCAGGACCGGTGCCCGCCCCCGTACCGAGCACGAACTGCGCGACGACAGACCATGCGCCGACGGTGCTGCCCGAGGCGCCGCGCGCTCTCCAAAAGTAGGTGCCGAGGCCGAGCGCGGAGCCGAGCGTCCAGCTGGTTTGACCCGACCCTTGAGCGATGCCGTCGGTTTGACGGAGGACGCTTGTGAAGGCTTGGTCGGTCGCGACCTGAAAAGTATAGTTGACTGCGCTTCCGTTGCTCGCGGTGGCGTTGCTTACGGTAAGCGTCGGAGGATTATCTCCAATCGGGGAAGTTGTGTTCGGGCTGACGATGCCCGGCGCCGAAATCGTGACGGTGGCACTCGTACCGCCGCCGCTATTGCTGTTGCCACTGCCACAGCCGATGGCGGTGGCAACCAGAGCGAGCAAGAATCCAAAGCTGAAGCGTCTAAGTCGTTGGGTGCTCATAGGGGTCGATCTACCTCCGCGTCGAGTTGTGGCCCAGCACGCAAGTGACACGGCAAAACCTACGTATTGACCGACCAAATTGCGTAGACTATCACAGGATGATTGGTGAGAGCCACCCATTTGCCACCTATAATGCCGGCAGGAGACTCAACTGAAAGTTCTCGTCACCGGTGCTAACGGGTTCACAGGAAGCCACTTAGCCCGTCTGCTCCGAGAGGCCGGCCACGAGGTCCTCGCCCTCATCCGCCGCTCGAGCGATCGGTCGCTCCTCGAAGGCCTCGATGTCGAGCGTTTCGAAGGCGAGCTTACGAACCCGGCGAGTCTGCGCGCGGCAGTTTCCGGGGTCGAGCGTATCTTCCACATCGCCGCCGTCTACCGGCAAGCCAAGCTTCCGGATAGCTATTACCGGGAGGTCAACGTGGAAGGCACGCGCCTTCTCGCCGAGGCCTCGCTCGGGGAAGGCGGCATCCCGTTTCTCTATTGCAGCACTTGCGGGGTGCACGGCGAAGTGGAGCCTCCGGCCGACGAAGCCTCTCCCTACAATCCCGGTGACATCTACCAACAGACGAAAGTGGAAGCCGAGCGGGTCGTTTTCGCGCTTCATCGGGATCGCGGCTTACCCGTGGTCGTGCTGCGGCCGGTGGGCATTTACGGTCCCGGCGATCGCCGCTTTTTGAAGCTCTTTCGAGGCGTTGCCAAGAAACGCTTTCCGATGATCGGCAAAGGAGATGTGTTCTACCACCTGACGCATGTGGAGGACGTTGCGCGCGGTTTCATCCAGGCAAGTGATACCCCGAGCGCCTTTGGCGAAGCGTTCATTCTTGCCGGTTCCGAATACGCCACCGTGCGCGAGATCATAGCACTCATTGCGAAAAAGGCCGGTGTCGCGCCGCCGCGCTTCCGCTGGCCGTCGATGCCGCTTTACGCCGTCGCGGCGATTTGTGAGGATGTTTGCCGGCCGCTCGGCATCGAGCCTCCGCTCTACCGACGCCGGCTCGATTTTTTTCTCAAGCATCGCGCGTTCAAAATCGACAAAGCCAAGAAGGAGCTCGGCTGGGCGCCCGAAGTCGACCTCGAGAACGGCATCGAGCAAACGCTTCAGTGGTACCGAAAGGCCGGGTGGGTCTAATATGGCCTGGAATGGACTCAGCCACGCAACCTAATGACGGGCGTATCCCGATCGCCCAAAAAGAGCTCTCGGATGCCAATAAGAGCAAGATCCAAAAATACAGCGAGCTCGTCATCGGCCGAACGGGGCTCGGAGCTATTGTCGGCTACGAGCTCGTGATGCTCTTGTCGGCTTGGGTCCCGGGGGCCCTTGGGCTGTTTCTCAGAAGCAAGCTCTACCCGCGTCTTCTCGGCGCCTGCGGCCGGAACGTCGTGTTCGGGCAAAATGTCGTGCTGCGCCACCCGCGAAAAATCCGCATCGGAAACGACGTGGTGGTGGACGACAACGTGCTCCTCGACGCGAAGGGCGTCGACAACACGGGGATCCAGCTCGACGACGGGGTCTTCATCGGGCGGAACACGATCCTTTCGTGCAAGAACGGGGATATCCACCTCGAAGAGCGGGCCAATATCGGCTTCAACTGCGAAATCTTCTCCGCGGACAAGATCACGGTTGGGAAGGACGTCATGCTCGCGGCCTATGTCTACCTCGTGGGCGGCAACCACATGCACGACCGTGTCGACATCCCTGTGTCGCAGCAGGGCCGCATCGGCCTTCCCATCCGGATCGGCGACGGCTGCTGGCTCGGAGCCCACGCGGTCGTGGGCGGCGGGGCTCATTTGGGCGAGCATGCTATTATTGGCGCGGGCGCGGTCGTACTCGACGAGGTACCCGCCTATTACGTCGCGGCCGGCGTTCCCGCGAAGCTGGTACGCGATAGACGCCAATCAAATAAAAGCTGATGTTTGGAAACAATCACTACGTAGGCAAGCTCCTCAAGACGAGCCTTCCGTCGCTTCCGGCCGATTTCTTCAAGACGCAGGTCGTGGGCCGATTCAAAGCCATTGCGCCCACCGTGCTCATCTTCAACGTCTCCTACAAGTGCGACTCCAAATGCGTCATGTGCAACTCGTGGAAGCTCCCGTACCACGACGACTTGACGACGGACGAATATCGAAAAGCGTTCTCGAGCGAGCTCTTCCGCTCGGTCGAATATGTGGGCATCACCGGCGGCGAGCCGACGCTCCGGAAGGACATGGTCGAGATCGTTCGTATCATGGCGGACAACATGCCAAAGCTCCGGAAAATGACCCTCAACACCAACGGCTTCGTGAAGGACCGTGTCGTCTCGACGCTCGATCGCATCATCGACGTCGCCAACGAGCGGGGCTTCATGTTCGGAACCCGGGTCAGCCTCGACGGCGTGGGCGACGCGCACGAGGACATCCGTCGTGTGTGGCACGCCTTCGAGCGCGCCATGGACACGGTCCGCGAGATGCAGGAGCTGCAGAAGAAGAAGTTCTTCAACTTCGGGGTCTCGTTTACGTTCACGGCCAAAAACCTCGAAGAGGGCAACCGGATCTACGAGCTTTGCAAGAAAGAGAACTTGAGCGTGGTCTTCGCGATCGCGCGCTACTCGGAGCTTGCCTTCGGGAACATGGATCTCGTCGAGTCGACGGATCTGAAGGAGGAGGATTTTCCCAAGCTCGTCGATTTCTTTCGCAAGCGCGTGCGGGAATCCGGCCTTGCGGACGGGGACGCGCTTTTGTACCAGGCCTACGTCAAGATGTTCCAAAACGGCATGAAGCGCACGATGCCGTGCCCGTCGATGGACCAGGGGCTTCTCCTGAACCCAAACGGCGAGATAACCTATTGCGAGAATAGCCGCGTCATCGGGAACGTGCGCGACGGTGACCCGAGAGACTTCTACTACGACCGGAAGAATCTAGCCATGCGCCAGGAAGTGCTCGACAAAGTCTGTCCGAGCTGCGCGAGCCCGTGCTTCGTCAACGCGGCCGCGATGAAGCGTGTATTTCCCTACCTCCGGTTCGTCGCGGAGCTCGGTGGCGAAAAACTTGCCGCCCGCTTCTCGAGCAACGGGGTCTGATCCTTTATGTGCGGCATCGCGGGCGTCGTGGCTCGCGACGCGACGAGGCGACCCGATCTTGCCGTCATCGAGCGGATGGTGGAAAAGCTTCACCACCGGGGCCCCGATGACACCGGTACCATCACGCTCCCCGGCGTCGCGCTCGGCCTGAAGCGGCTTTCGATCATCGACGTTGCCGGCGGACGCCAGCCGATTCAGAACGAAGACGAGACGATCACTTTCGTCGGCAATGGCGAGATATTCAACTATCGCGCGCTGCGCGACGAGCTTCTGGGCAAAGGCCACCGCTTCCGGACGGGCTCCGACATGGAGGTCATCGTCCACGGCTACGAAGAGTGGGGCGACCGCGTTACCGAGCGGGTGAACGGACAGTTCGCTTTCGCGCTCTGGGACGGTGCGCGTCGGCGTCTATTGGCCGCGCGCGACAGAGCAGGGGAGAAGCCTCTCTACTACTACGACGGCGGCGAAGACGTCGTCTTCGCTTCGGAGATCAAATCGCTCCTGGCGCGCTCGGACGTGCCGCGTGAGCTGAACCCGGAAGCGCTCGACTGTTTCTTGACCTACGAGTTCATCGTCGCTCCGCTCTCGATCTTCAAAGGTGTTGCGAAGCTGCCGCCGGCGCACGCGATGTCGGTCGAGAACGGCGAGGTAAAGACGTGGCCCTACTGGAGCCCGCCGGCCCAAGTCGTCGACGGACGAAGTGACCGCGAATGGATCGAGGAGCTTCGGGAAACGCTCGGGCGCGCGGTGCGCTCGCAGATGATGTCGGACGTGCCTCTCGGTGCGTTCTTGTCGGGCGGCATCGACTCGAGCACCGTCGTGGCCATGATGGCGGAGGCGTCCGAGCGGCCGATCAAGACCTTCTCGATCGCGTTTCAGGAGAGTAGCTACGACGAGTCGGCCTATGCCCGCGAGATCGCATCGCTCTTTGCGACCGAGCATCACGAAGAGTTGGTCGCGGCCGATGTCGCCGAGCTATTCGACAAGCTCATCGTCCATCTCGACGAGCCCTTTGCCGACGTTTCTTTGTTCCCGACCTATCTCGTCTCACAAGTGGCGGCCAAAGAAGTCAAAGTCGTCCTGTCGGGAGACGGTGGCGACGAGCTTTTCGCGGGCTACGATTGGTACGTTGCCGACCGGCTCGCCCAAAAGCTCGCACGCTTTCCCGGTAAGAACGCGCTCCGCCTGCTCCACGCGATGAGCGAATGGGTGCCGCCGAGCGAGAAGAAAAAAGGCCTGGTCAACAAAGCCAAGCGTTTCTTGGAGGGAACCCAGGCCGCACCCGAGCTCGAGCATTATCGCTGGCTCTGGCACCTTCCTGTAGAGCAGAAGAAGAGGCTCTACACCGCGAGCTTGTCCGAGGCGCTCGCGAGCTACGACCCGAAACTTCACGTGCTCGAAACGCTCGGGGCGGGTGGCGACGATTTGCTGAACCGCCAGCTCTTCGCTGACTTCAAGCTCTTCTTGTCCGACGACATCCTCGTAAAAGTCGACCGCATGAGCATGGCCACCTCACTCGAAGCGAGGGCGCCCTTTCTCGATCGGGACGTCATCGAGCTCGCCTTCCGCATGCCCGGGCATCTGAAGCTCCGGGAGGATGGCACGAGCAAATACGTTTTGAAGCAAGCGATGACGGGCGTTTTACCGGACGCCGTCCTGCACCGGCGCAAAGAAGGTTTCAGCATCCCGCTCAAGAACTGGCTCCGCCGCGAGCTGAGACCGCTCATGGACGAGCTTCTGAGCGAAGAGCGCATCCGCGCCCGCGGAGTCTTCGAACCGGCCGAAGTCGCGCGCCTGCGGCGCGAGCACGTCGCTGGAAGTCGCAACCACGCCCACCAGCTCTTCCCACTGATGGTGTTCGAGCGCTGGGCTGAAGAATTCTTGAAGTAAATCTCGTGACTGAGGATACCGGGATCGTCAGCCTGATCCCGGCGCTCTCTGTGCTCGTCCTCGCGCTCGTGACGCGCCGGACCTTCGAGGCGCTTCTCGGCGGCACGCTCATGGAATAAGTGGGAATAAAGTGGGAATAAGCTGGGAATGAAGTCCTGATATTTTTCCCTTTAGAGGTGCGTGAACGATGAAACAGCATGTCTCGATACTCGGTGTGCTCTACATTGCCTTTGGTGTGCTCGGGATGGTTGCCGCGGTCGCGATGCTCGTGCTTTTCGGTGGCGCCGCCGGGGTCGTGAGCATAGTCTCGGAGCAAGAGCCGGAGGCGGCCGTTGCCGTGCCGATCCTCGGTGTCCTGGCCGTCATGCTCTTCACCATCATCGCCGTCTTGTCGATTCCGGGCCTCGCGGTGGGTATCGGGCTCGTGAAGTTTCAGAGCTGGGCTCGCATCGGCGGGTTGATCCTCTCGGCGCTCAACTTGCTGAACTTTCCTTTTGGTACGGCGCTCGGGATCTACGGTCTCTGGGTCTTGGTGAACAAGGAGACGGAAGCCGTCTTCACGTGAGCCAGCCCGACACCAACACGAGCGCCGCTTACGAGCAGCTCTATCTCATCCTCGCCGCGATCTTCATCGCGGCGCTCATCGCCTGCAATCTGATCTTCCAGAAGTTTTTCACCTGGGAGATCCCGTGGTTTGGTGAGCCGTTGATCTTCCAGCAGTCGGTGGGGATCTTGGCCTACCCCGTGACGTTTCTCGTCACGGACATCCTCTCTGAGATTTACGGCAAACAACGGGCGGACCGCGTCGTCACGAGCGGCCTCGTTGCGAGCCTCTTCGTGACGGGCCTCGTGCTCCTCTCGTCGCTCGTGGAAGCGACCTCGTGGAGCCCCGTCGATGACGCGGCGTTCTCGAAAGTCTTCGGCCTCCAGTGGGCCGGCGTGAGCGCCTCGATGGTGGCCTATCTAGGCGCGCAGTACCTCGATATCCACCTGTTCCACTTCTGGAAACGGCTCACGAAGGGCAAGCACTTGTGGCTTCGGAACAACGCGAGCACCATCGCTTCTCAAGTCGTGGACACGGCTCTCGTGAACGGCCTCCTGGCAGCTCTGGGGACCCCGGGGGTGACGTGGGAACGCTTCCCCGAGCTCTTCATGAACGGCGTGATGTTCAAATGGATCTTTGCCCTACTGGATACGCCGTTTTTCTACGCGGCTGTATTCTACTGCCGCCGACGCCTTAATATTCCCGATAGCCGAGAGCAGGTAGCCGATGGCTAGCTAGTACCCGTCCTGAAGCCTGTAAGGGATTGAGAAAAAAGGAGAAATCGCAAATTTAGGGCTAGTCTTCTGAGGGGGTGTCGATTAGGATCGTGTCGTTGAAAACATCCGATTCTAAATGACTTAACTCCAAAGGAGACCAGCCCTAAATGCGAAAAACGATCAACCCACAGCCAAATCTACGTGAGCCCTGGCTGGAGCCGGAGCACGCACGCGAGCTCGAAACGATCTCGTCGCTACTCGATGCCCATCCTAAGCTCAATGAGCTGGTACTGCAAGACCTAAGGTCGGTCACCCCACCGGCAGGGAGCGATGTTGGTCGTGGGGGAATGAGCGCGGAGCAGGTTCTCCGGGCGTTGTTGGTGAAGCAGCTGAATCAGTTCACCTATCGGGAGCTGGCGTTTCACTTGGCAGACTCTCGAAGCTATCGGACGTTTTGCCAGCTCGGCATCATAGAGCCGACCCCGTCGAAGTCGACCCTAGCAGCAAACATCAAAGCCGTGAAGTTCGAAACGCTGGAGCAGATCAACCGAGAGCTGGTGAGCGTTGCCGAGGATGCTGGGATCGAAAAGGGAAGAAAAGTACGAGTGGACTGCACGGTAGTGGAATCAAACATTCATCCGCCTACAGACTCCGAGCTTCTTTATGACTGTGTTCGGGTTCTCACTCGCGTGATGTGCCGAGCTCGCGAACTGCTGGGTACAGTAGTGGTCTTCGGCAATCGAACGCGTCGAGCGAAGAGACGTCGACTGGGAGTTCTGAACGCGAAGGATAAGCAACAAAGGCGTCGCGTCTATCGAGATCTACTGAAGGTGACGGAAGAAACCTATCGCTCCGCTCAACGCGTTGCAGCACAGTTGGAAGAGTCGGGCTTGACCGAGCCGGTGAAGCGAGCGAGCGCGGAGAGGATCGCCGCGGATTTTGAGCACTTTCTCGTCCTCACCAAGAAAGTCATCAACCAAACCCAACGCCGAGTGATCGACGAAGAGCGTGTGCCTGCGGAGGAAAAGGTCGTTTCTATCTTCGAAGAACACACCGACATTATTCGCAAAGACCGGCCCGAGACTCTCTACGGCCACAAGAGAACCTGAGCTCGTTTGGTGGACTGGAACTGTTTTCACGATATTTGCGCCGCGTTGAGCTAAGCCGCCGGGTAGGAAAGGCGTGCAGAGGAAAAGGCATTCGGTCGGACTACGGGAGCGTCCGACTGGTTCTGGTGTTGGTTGGGATGCTGCTCGTGGGAGCTCGTCGTCTAGAGCACCTGCAGTATGTCTGTGATGACCCGATGCTGCTTCGCTTCTGTGGGTTGAGAAGACTACCGAGCCGTCCGACGATCGTGAATTGGCTGAAGCAATTCACGGGAGAGCGGCTCAAGGGCCTATCGGAGTTGAACGGTGTATTGGTCCACGAGCAGGTCGAGCGATTGGGTCTGAACCGTCTGACGGTAGATATGGACGGCACCGTGGTTCAGGCAGGCAATCAGGTTGGATGGGCGTTTCGAGGATTCAATCCTCATCGCAAGAAGAATAAAAGTTACTACCCTTTGTTCGCTCACCTGGCTCAGACGGGCCAGATTCTCAAATCCAGAAATCGTCCTGGCAACGTTCACGACTCCAAGGGTGCCGATGCGTTTCTACGGGAACTGATAGGCGAGCTACGGGGCCAGTTCGGTCGGTCTCGAAAGCTGGAATTCCGCACGGACGCCGCGTTTTTCAACGAAAAGATTCTCAAGAGGCTAGAGCGCTCCCGAAGCGAGTTCGCGATCAAGGCTCCGTTCTGGCCGTGGCTCGGCCTAAAGGAGGTCGTCGCTGGGCGCAAGCGATGGCACCGCGTGAGTGACGAAATCGACGGCTTCTCCATCAAACACTTCATCGAGCCCTGGAATATCACCGTCCGGATCGCGATCTATCGGAAGCGAGTTCGACATCGAACGGCGAAGAACTTCCAGCTCGACCTGTTTTCTCCAGACGACGGCTACTTCGAGTACTCAGCCGTCGCCACCAACAAATCGCTCACCGTCCAACGCCTTTGGTACTTCGCTGCTGGGCGAGGCGGCCAAGAGAAAACCTTCGCCGAATTGCGCAGCCAGTTCGCTCTCGACGTCGTGCCCACTAAAAACTATGCCGCCAATAGCGCCTGGCAACAGTTGAACGTGCTCGCACACAACCTGTGTCGCAGCTTTCAGCTCGACACCATCGCTGAAACGAAAGGCATCTCTCGAAAGCGTACATGCACCCATCTGCTGCACACCATCCGCACCATCCGCTTCCGCATCATCAACAAAGCCGGCCGCCTCGTTCGCGTTAGTGGTCGAAACGCGCTCCGAATGGCCACAAACTCCTCCACTCAGACACTCTTTGAAAGAATCGAACTCGCGCTAGCGTCATGAATTATTGTTCGATTAGGGCTAACAATTCGCCTCTCGTTTCGTCCAAGATTTTCATTCGCTCTCAACCCCACGAAGCCCCTTCCGAAAACGTATAATACCCACATCTTCGGTAGGTCTCTCGCACACCACAAGTTATGGTGTTTCTGGACAGGAACTAGATAGCTAGACTTCAACCACGATCTTCCCGAAGTGTCCGCCCGACTCCATGTGGTGAAGCGCCGCGGGTAGCTCGTCGAACCCGAATTTCCGATCGATCGTGGGCTCGATCGAATGCTTGCCGAGAAAAGCCGCGAGCTCTTCGAAATGCGCTCGTGAATCGACGAGAACCCCGACGACCCGTAGCCGCTTCATGACGAGCGGTGCAATTTGGATCTCCCCGGAGAGACCAGTGACGCCTCCGAGGACACCGATGAGGCCCCCCGCGGCCGTTGCCTTCATTGACGTGGTCATCGTCGCGATGCCGGCCGTCTCGACCACGACGTCCGCGCCCCGGCCCCCGGTGATCTCGAGGACCTCTTTGTCCCACCGCGGGTTGTCGTTGTAGTTGATACCGTGATCCGCGCCGAGCTCCTTCGCGCGCACGAGCTTGTCATCGCTCGACGAGGTGATGATGACCTTGGCGCCGAGGGCCTTCGCGAGCTGAACTGCGAAGACCGAAACGCCGCCCGTTCCGAGCGTGAGTGCCCACTGGCCTTCTTGAATCTTGCCTTCGGTGACGAGCACGCTCCACGCCGTGAGCGCCGCGATCGGAAACGTCGAAGCTTGCGCGAAATCGTAGCCGTCCGGCATCGGCACCACCGCGCGCTCGGGCAACACGACGCACTCCGCCGCGAGGCCGGGACCGGGGGTGCCGAGGGTCGAGCCCGCGTGGCGCGCCTCGAAAGAACCCTCCGTCCAGTCCGCGACGAATTGCGTCATGATGCGATCCCCTTCGCGGACATCCGTAACCCCTTCCCCAACAGAAGCCACGACGCCGGCCCCGTCGCTCACGGGCACCGCCGGCAAAGCGAGCCTAGGATTGTAGCGACCTTTGATGACGAGCAAGTCACGATAGTTCAAGCTGAACGCACGAACGTCGATCGCGACTTCGCCACGTCCGGCTGCCGGGGGCTCACTCTCGGTGATTTGCAGCTGGTCGAGTCCAAAGGACGAAAATTGATAATGGCGCATGGCGACAATTCTAGCTTGAGAGCCGCGCCGTGAGGAGGCCGTCTCGCGTGAGCGCTACTGTCGTCGGGTGTCGGGGGCGGCGAAACCTGCACAGCTCTCGAGTCCCACCTCTTCGAGCAACGTCGCCTTCAAGACGCGATCGAGATAACTGTCGAACTCATCCAGGGATTGCAAAGCCTCTACACGCGACGACGTCGCGTTGGGAAGAGGGCCAAATTTCGCCATGAGAGGCCGCAGCAAGGTCCCGCGCTTCCCTTCGATGAAACCGATCCGGCGTCCCTCTCGACGCCCTTCTTCACGCCCTTCCTCCTTGAGTTTGCTCGCCCACGTCAACTCTGCTTCCTGCACCCTCTGATACTCCTTCTCGCCACCAGGCGCCGGTAGCGATCCTTTTCCTCCGCGCGGCAAGCTCCAAATACACTGCGATGATAGGATCAAAAGGAACTTCGGGAGAGCGTCCAGCTCGCTCTCCGCTCCTCTGAGTGTTGGTCCCGGGCCTCTGCTCTCGTTTGGTGTCCGGGGAAGGCGAAACACTCTCAGCTCTCGAGGCCCATTTCTTCGAGCGACCTCGCTTTCAAGACTCGGTCGAGGTAACTATCGAGCTCATCCAGGGATTCCAAGGCTTCTACGCTCAACGACGTCGCCTCGGGAAGAGGGCCAAATTTCGCCATCAGAAGCCGCAACAGAGTCCCGCGTTTCCCTTCTATTAGACCAACCCGGCGTCCCTCTTGACGTCCCTCTTGACGCCCTTCCTCCTTGAGTTTGTCCGCCCACGTCAACTCTACTTCCTGCACTTTCCTATGCTCCTTTCTCGATACCAGACGCCGGTAGCGCTGCATTTCCTCCGCGCTAAGCTCGAAATACACCGCGATGATATGGACCAACAGGAACTTCGGGAGAGCGGCCAGCTCGCTCTCCGCCACCTGCTTCATCATCGAAAACCGGCGCTCCACCGGATCCGCTGTTTTCGGGTGATCCATTAGCGCCGACAGCGCCGCTCCCACTGGACCGCCACCTTCACGATACACCTCCGCATCCAGAGGCGCCATCTCGATCGCCATGTACCGAAACCGAAGAATTTCCTGGCCGAAGAGGGTCGTCCGGTATTCCTCGGTGGTCAGTCCTTTCTTGCCTCCGCGAAGGTACACCACGATGGGGAATACCGGGAGCTGGTATCGTAGCCAGAGCATGGCGTAATACCCAAACATCCGCACCTCGAAATCCCGCTCCGACCTCGATTGAATTTCGACGTGGATGAGAACGATTTCCGGGTTTCCTTCACGATTTCGGAGCTTGGCAACCACATCCGCTTCCCTAGGGCTCCCCTCGGGGAAATCCGTAAAGAGCTCCTTATCGATGAGCTCGAGCGTCTCGAAATCCAGTCGCTCCTCGACCTCGGGATAGAACAACTTCAGAAAGTCCCGGAGGAAGAGCTGCAGGAACTCTTTGAACCGCTGATCGTGGCCCATCTGCACCTCCCTTAGCAAGGTATAGACGAAAAAACGGAGAGGAAACCTCCGGGAGCAATTCCTTTCTTGGGTGACTCCATCGAGGAATAGGGAACTCTGAGCTTGAGGCGGAGCCAGAAAGGCGCTAAATTCTCCGACCATGAGCGACGCGCCGACCCTATTCGACAAGATCATCCGTGGGGAAATCCCGAGCTACAAGGTTTACGAAGACGACCACGTCTACGCCTTTCTCGATATCAGCCCTCAGAGCCACGGCCATATACTCGTCGTCCCGAAAGAATCGATAGCGCATTTGCACGAGCTCTCGGACGACGCGTCGGCTGCGCTCGGACGCGTGCTTCCACGACTGTGCCGGGCCGTAATGCGGGCCACCGGCGCTTCGGCCTACAACGTTCTCCAAAACAATGGCAGCGAGGCGGGGCAAGCGGTTTTCCACGTACACTTTCACATCATCCCGCGCGTCGCGGGAGATGGCTTGAAATTTCAGTGGAGCCCGACCGAGCTTACCGAAGACCACGCGCAGGATCTCTTGACCAAGATGCACGAAGCGCTTGCGGACGAGTCGTGAGGGTTCGGACACGCTAGCCGCTAACGACAGGCGCCGAGCTTCTGGAGGCGGAGCTCGGACGAGAACCCCGTCCTGGAGTTCGACGTGTTCACCGCGACGAAGAGCGCATCGATCTCCGAAAGCGGTATCTCTCCACGGCTCCCGAACATCGCGTAGAACTGGCGCCAAGGAATCGTGACGCGGTCGACGCCGTCTCCTTCGAGCTTGAACGACGCGTAGTGGCTTCTCTCGCCGGCACGGAGCTCGAGCCAATACCGCATGGGCTCCGGTGAAGCGGCTTCGAGATAGATGCCACGATAGGCGGAGAGATCGAAAGGCTTTCGGCGCGCGAGCGCGACCCAACGATTGACATCGTCCGCGGTGGCCTGCGAGAGGTCATAGGAAAGCTCGAGCGAGCCCTCGAGACTCGCGGTCGAGGCGTCGTCTTTTTCGACCGAAAGCTCCGCAAGATCGATCGCGTCGACCGCGTCGCAAAGGAGCACGGCGGGCGCGGGGATAACGGGGTCCGCGTCGACGCGTATTGCATTCGAGAGGATCCAAGGGACGGATGGATCGAGGAGCTTGTGATCGCGAAGGTAGACCTCCGCGCGATAGATGCCGGGCTCGCGCGCGCGATGCACGAGCTCGCCTTCTCCGATCTCCGCCACAACGGTGCCGTTCTGTTTGAGCACGAGGCGAGGTGCGAGCTCGTCCACGTCCACGACGATGCGCAGCGTGTCATCGGATCGCGTGAACTCGAATCGACGCGGCTCGCCCGCGGCGCGCACGATGGCAAAGAATTTCCCCTGCCGGATCGCCTCCTCGGGAGCGTCCTTGAAACGCGGCTCGATCCCGAGCCCGACGAACCCCATCGCTGTCTCGTAGGACGGAACGCCGATTGTAAGATCCTCGGTCAGGGGAAAGCCGCCATGGGCGTTCGCGGCAAAGACCGCGAAGACGTCACCACGCTCGAGAAGCGCGTCCCAGCGCGCGAGAGCGTAAGTTGGAGGCTCGAAGCTGCTGACGTAGTAGAAGCGGTTGAACAGCGAGAACACCGCCCAAGCGAGCTTGGTCCAGTGAGAGCTTGCACGGAAATAGGACGTGACGTTGATGATCTCGATCCCGTCCGAAACGAAATCCTCATCCCAGTAGAGCCAGCGGTGCGTCGGGTCTTCCGGATAGGTGAGAACGGAGAAGCCGCCCCACGCACGAGCCTCCGCGGCCGCGTCGGGAGGGAAGGGAGGGAGGAGGTATTTTGGCAAGAACGCGACGTCCGAGACGATCAGGTGACCTTCGGGGATGCCGACCTCGGAGCCGCCGATGAAACGCACGCCGCCGACCGTCTCTTTCAGAAGTGTCGCCTCGGGATGGGGCGCGCCGTGATCGCTCAGGAACACGAAATCGACGCGCGCCTCGCGGGCGTGGCGCGCAATCTCCTCGAGCGGCGCGAGCCCGTCGGAAAGCGTCGAATGAACGTGAAACGCTCCCCAGAGATAGCTATCGGAGCGAGCGGGCTCGTAGCCGACGAGGAAAAGCCCACGCAGTAGAATCAGCAAGAAAACGAGGCCGAGAAGGATCGAGAGTCGGCGTCGCATTAAGGCGCCATGTTACTGCATGTTACCGCAGATCCGCCGCAAACCCTTGACTTGACAAAGATAGCCTCAGCTTGAACAAATGACAGCATCCCGACACTGACTCCTAGAGCCGGCAAAGGCCCCCAACCGCAAGCGTCGGCGACAGGTTTAACCACCTTGAACGCAATGAGTTAGGAGGGTGCGCCGAAATTGACAGTCGAGAGCGGGCTTGCGTATCTGGCCGCCGCGGTCGCGGTCATGCTCGGTCTCGCCATGCTTTGGCGAGAACGGGGCCGCGCCGCTTATGTCGCCTTCGCCCTCGGCATGTTCGTGCTCGCGACGCGCGAAGTCGTGGGCACGCTCGCCGTCGAGGCGTTCTCTAGGACGGACGCGCTCGAGCTCCATCGATACCGGCTTCTCGCCGAGGCCTTCGTTCCTGGACTCTGGATTCTGTTCAGCCTGACGTTCGCGCGCGCGAATGCGTCCGAGCTATCGCGCCGCTGGCGCCTCGGCATCGTCGCTTCGTTCGTCATACCCCTCGCCATCGTGATCGGATGGTGGCAATCGCTCCTCTTGATCGACCCTCCATTCCCGCTCCCGAGCTGGCTCGTGCCCATCGGCCCCGCCGGTTTCGTGGTTCAAATTCTTTTTCTGGTTCTCCTGTCGTTTCGGGGGATCTGATTTGTGTTGGAGGGCATGGCCTATGGACGCTGCCGCGATTGTGGAAAACGCCGGAAACTCCGGGGGAGAGAGGCGTTTAGGGAAAGGTTGTGAGCACGTACAAACGTGGAGCGGCGTTTTCCACAATCGCTTGGAAAACGCTTCGCGTTTCCCACGAGCGCCCACAGGCCCCTCCTGATATATATACAAGAAAGATTAATTCATATGGAATAAGGAAGGGGGGGCTCGATTAGTGGAGGCTATGGAAAACGCCCTTCCAGGCTTCGAAGAGAACTCAGTCGTGAGCAAGGTCTGAACGACCAGAACCGTGGGGGCGTTTCCCACAGCCTCGTCTCTCGCTGAGGGGCAGTGGCATTTGGTGAGGCCCGTGGGTTGAGAGGGTAAGCCATGTGTAGATGCGCATCGGCGAGAACGCTAGAATCTTTTTTTCCGAAAGAGAAAAGAGCGTTCCCGCGATGCGCGTTACTACGTTAGTCAACAAGCTCATCGGATTGCAAGGCCTGTGGGTCCGAGGTTTCCACTTCCAGGCGGACAAAGCCAGAGTGGTGGTGGATGTAGTACCACGGAGGAGGAAGCCTCTGTGCGGGATTTGCGGACGAAAGGTCCGCAAGAACAAAGATCGCTACAATCGCTACTGGCGGCACTTGGACCTGTTCGGAGTCCGGACCTATCTTCGCTACTCGATCCGACGAGTGGTATGTCGGCGGTGTGGAGTGGTCAGAGAAAAGGTGCCTTGGGCCGACAAGGGAAGCCGCTTTACCAAAAGCTTCGAACAAGAGGTAGCGTGGCTGGCACAGAGGACGGACGTCAGCGCCGTAGCGAACTATTTCCGAGTGACGTGGCGTTCGGTGCGACGGATCATCCAGCGAGTGGTTGCCGAGCAGCGGGATGAGCGGCGCGAGCTCGATGGATTGCGGGTGATTGGGATGGACGAGATCAGCTACCGCAAACGCCACAAGTACTTAACAGTGGTAATAGACCATCTCAGCGGCCGGGTCGTCTGGACGGGAAAGGAGCGCAAGGCCAAGACGCTGCTGCGGTTTTTCCGCAAGCTCGGACCACAAAGAGCCGCGGAGCTCGAAGCGGTCAGCATGGACATGTGGGAGCCGTACATAACTGTCGTCGGCAAAAAGGCTCCTCAGGCACGGGTGATCTTTGACCGCTTCCACATCGTCAAGCATCTGAACGAGGCCGTGGATAAGACCCGGCGCGAGCTGGTGCGCGAGCTCAAAGGGACTGCCCGGCGCAACCTCAAGAACACCAAGTTTCCCCTTCTCAAGGCCAAACACAACCGCAGCGCGAAAGACAAACGGGTGCTCCGCGAGCAGGTGCGAGCTAATCGTCGCCTCTACCGCGCCATGCTTCTGCGCGACGACTTCATGGACCTCTACACCTACAAAACCGAGACATGGGCCAAGAAGTTTCTCCGAGGATGGCTGCGGCGCGCTATGAGCTCGAGGATAGAGCCCGTCAAACGCGCGGCGAAGATGATCCGCAGGCACTTCGATGGCGTCATCGCGTGGGTCACGTGGAGACTCAGCAACGGCCGACTCGAAGGAATGAACAACAAAATCCGGCTGCTGAGCCACCGCAGCTTTGGACTCCACTCTGCCGAAGCTCTCATCAGTCTCGTCTACCTAAACTGTGGCGGTCTCACCCTCGAGAGGATCCACTGAAATGGCAGGAGAGGCCTTTTTCTGTTGGCCGCCGTTGTCGTCTTGATGAATCTGGAATTGACGCTCCGCTCGGCGACAGGGAGCGTGCTCTGGCAAATCAAGTTTCTCGTGCTTGCGATCGGTGTGGTCTTCGGCGTCGAGCTTTTTCTCCACAGCCAGGTGCTTCTCTATTCCTGGATTCAAACACCGCTATTCCCGTTCGGCTCGAGCGCGCTGTTGCTCGGGAGCGCTCTCGTCGTGGTGGCCTTCGTCCGGCGCCGGGCTGGCTCGCTTGAGATCTACCCGTCGGAATCCCTGCTGTTCAATTCGCTGACACTTCTCGTCGTCGGGGTGTACTTGCTCGTCGTCGCCGGCCTCGTCGACGTCATCGACGCTTGGGGTGGAACCCATCGCGCGCCGATCGTGGCCTTTGTCGTGCTCGTGGCGATCCTCGGGCTCGCGACGCTCCTGCTGTCGGCCGAACTGCGTCAACGTGTGCGCCGGTTCGTGAACCGGCACCTGCAGCGCCCGTCCTACGACTACCGGCAAGTGTGGGGTTCACGAAACACACGAGCTCGATCGTCGAGATCGAGCCCCTATGCGCCGCTATCACCAAAACGGTGGCGGAGACCTTCGGATGCTCGGTGGCGACGATCTGGCTCGTGAAACCCGGAGAGCGCAAGATCGCGCTCGGCGGGACAACCGCACTCCCGCAAGCGCGCGCCCGGGAGATCCTGCGCGACTATGACGATGGTCGAGCGCTCATCGACATCATGGAGCCAAACGCCACGAAAGCGGTGGACCTCAACCAACAAACGATGTCCGATGCGGCGCGCGAGCTTTGCCGCCACATGGGAGCCCGCTACGTTGTCGCGCTCGGAAGCGGCCGAGACGAGCCGACCGGCTTCCTCACGCTCAACGAGCGGATCACGAAAGAGCCTTTCAGCGTCGAGGACTTCTCGCTCCTCAAGACGTTCGGGGATCAAGCGGCTGCCATCGTGGCGAATCGCCGCATGACGCAGGAGCTCCAGTGAGCGAAGGAGATGGAGGCGTTCCAGACGCTTTCGACCTTCTTCGTGCACGACTTGAAGAATCTCGCCTCTAGGCTCTCTCTCGCGTTGCAGAACCTCCCCGTCCATTTCGACAATCCGGACTTTCGGAAGGATCTACTCGCGACGATGGCGAAGAGCGTGAGCAAGATCGACTCGATGACCGCGCGCCTGTCGTCGATCACGAAAGGGATGGAGCTGAGCCCGGTGGAATGTGATGTGAACGAGCTCGTGCGGGAAACGCTCGAGGCCTTGAACGGCTCGATGACGGCGAGCCTGTCGGACGAGCTCGAAGAGATTCCCAAGGTCCGGCTGGATCGCGAGCAGATCCAAAAGGTGTTGACGAACTTGATGTTGAACGCGCAGGAGGCGGTTGGCGGCGATGGGCACGTGGCGGTGCGCACCTCCCTGGAGAATGGCTGGGTTCTCGTGAGCGTCCAAGACGACGGGTGCGGGATGAGCGAAGAGTTCGTTCAAAACGCGCTCTTCAAGCCATTCCAGACAACGAAAAAACAGGGACTCGGCATCGGTCTTTTCCACAGCAAGCAGATCGTCGGGGCCCACGGGGGAAGGATCGAAGTCGAGAGCCAGCAGGGGGCGGGGAGCACCTTCCGGGTGTTGCTTCCTTCTGAGAGCCGCGCGACACAGGGTTAGAGGATGGACAAATCAAAGTTACTCATCGTGGATGACGACGAAGACATCCGCACTCAGATGAAGTGGGCGCTTTCCGAAGACTACGAGGTCTTCGAAGCCGAAGACCGGCCGTCGGCGATGCTGCTTTTCGAAGAGCATGGTATGCCACTAATCGCGCTCGATTTGGGCCTTCCGCCCGACTCGAACGGTGTCGAAGAAGGCTTTCTCGTTCTGGACGAGATCCTGCAGCAGCAGCGCGATTCGAAGGTGGTCGTCATCACCGGGCAGGGGCAGCGAGAGCACGCGCTCCGCGCGATCGGCCTCGGCGCCTACGACTACTTCAATAAGCCTATCCAGATTGACGATCTCAACGTCGTCCTGCGCCGGGCCCTTTACGTGCACGAGCTCGAGCGAGAGAACCAAGATCTTCAGCGAAAGAGCTCGGACGATTCGTTCCAGGGCATCATCGGGTTCTGCCCCACCATGCAGAGCGTATTCAAGACGGTGCGCCGGGTCGCGAGCTCCGACGCGGGCGTTCTCGTGGGGGGCGAGAGCGGGACGGGGAAAGAGCTCGTCGCCCGCGCGATCCACCGATTGAGTCACCGCGTCGAGGGTCCTTTCGTCACGATCAATTGCGGCGCCATCCCGGAGAACCTGCTCGAGAGCGAGCTCTTCGGCCACGAGAAAGGCGCGTTTACCGGGGCGCATGCCCGCCGACAGGGGCGCATCGAGACCGCACATAAGGGAACGCTGTTCCTCGACGAGATCGGGGAGCTTCCGTTCGCGTTGCAGGTGAAACTGCTCAGATTCCTGCAAGAGCACCGCGTCGAGCGCGTCGGCGGCCGCCAGGAGATCGATGTGGACGTCCGTGTCATTGCCGCGACGAACTCGGACCTCAAGCGGGCGATGAAAGCGGAGCAGTTTCGCGAGGACTTGTACTACCGGCTCGCGGTCGTGGGGGTGACTCTGCCACCGCTTCGAGACCGCGGAGAGGACATCACGATTCTCGCCAAAGTGTTCCTGGAGCGCTACGGCGCGGAGAGCAAGAAAAACCTCGTCGGATTCGGCGCGGACGCGATTACGGCCATGCAGACGCACGATTGGCCGGGAAACGTGCGTGAGCTCGAAAACCGCATCCGGCGCGCCGTCATCATGGCCGAGGGGCGCAAATTGACCCCGGAGGACCTGGAGCTAGCGGATGGCGAGGGCGAAGGCTACAAGAGCGTGAGCCTGAGAGAGGCGCGTGAAGAGCTCGAGCGCGAGCTCGTCCTGCGTACTTTAGCGCGGCACAACGGCAACATGACGCGCACCGCGGCCGACCGCAAGTCAGCCGCCCGACGCTCTACGAGCTGATGGACAAGCTATCGATCAAGAAAGAAGACCGGGCCCCAGCTTAGCCTCAGAGCCGCCAGTAGTGAAAGCCGGCGGCCTCGAGCTCCGAGCGGTCGTAGAGCCACTTGATATCGAGCAAGGGCGCGGGCTGGCTGCGAACCATATCGGCGAGCTCGCTCACGCCAAGGGTCTTGAACGCGTCATGGGCGACCGCCATGATGACGCCATCGAAATCGTGAAGCTCGTCCTCGGAAGCGAGCCGCACGCCAAACTCCTTTTGGGCCGTCTCCGCCGGAACGTGCGGATCATAGGCGAACACGTCAACATGGTAGTCGAGGAGCTCGTCTACGATGTCCTTGACCCGTGAGTTCCGCACGTCGGTGACATTTTCTTTGAACGTCAGCCCACAGATGAGAACGCGGGCACTCTTGACGTTCTTGTCGGCGTCGATCAGCATCTTGATGAGCTTGCGCCCAATCCAGCGCCCCATCCCGTCATTGATCCGGCGCCCGGACAAGATGGTCTGCGGGCTGTGCCCGAGAGCCTGAGCTTTGAACGTCAGGTAGTAAGGATCGACGCCTAT
The DNA here is from genome assembly GCA_965197495.1 of Candidatus Marinacidobacterales bacterium. GTDB lineage: Bacteria > Acidobacteriota > Vicinamibacteria > Marinacidobacterales > SMYC01 > SMYC01. The sequence goes on along the minus strand of OZ240210.1, from coordinate 7,410,485 downwards.
ACAGTGCCCCCCGACGAGCCCCGGCCGAAACTTCAGGAAATTCCACTTAGTCCCCGCTGCCTCGAGCACATCGCGCGTGTCGATGGCCATTTTGTCGAAGATGATCGCGAGCTCGTTGACGAAAGCGATGTTGATGTCGCGTTGCGCGTTCTCGATGACTTTGGCCGCTTCGGCCACGCGGATGGAGCTCGCGACGTGAATGCCCTCGTCGACGATGCTTCCGTAGACCTTCGCCAAGATGTCGCGCACTTCAGGGGTCTGGCCGGAGACGATCTTCACGATCTTGTCGATGGTGCGCTTCCGATCCCCTGGGTTGATGCGCTCCGGTGAATAGCCGAGAAAAAAATCCCGCCCCGCGCGCATCCCCGAAGCCTTCTCGAGCTCCGGTCCGCAAATCTCCTCGGTAACTCCAGGATAGACCGTGGATTCGTACACGACGATCGTACCTTCGGTGAGATGCTCCCCGATCGCGCGTGACGCGTTCTCGAGCGGTGTCAGATCCGGGTTCTTATTGTCGTCGATGGGCGTGGGGACGGCGACGATGATGAAGTCTGCCTCCGAAAGCTCCCCGGGCGTACTCGTATAAGCGATGGAGACGCTCTCGAGCTCGTCGGTGGTCAGCTCTTGAGACGGGTCGGAATGCTGCCGCAAGAGCTCGATGCGCTCCGGCGACACATCATAACCGATGACGCGGAAATGCTTCGCGAGCGCGACCGCCAGAGGCAGCCCTACATAGCCGAGGCCGACGACGCCGATGGGCGCGCCACCGGATTTTAATTTATCGAAAAAAGAAGACACGTCGAGCATGGCGTTTCCTACGGGAAGGGAAGGTTGAATCTTAAGTCTAACGCGCGCCGCGCCCGAAAAGAATGACCTTCAGGGTATCGAGGACGATCTGGAGATCGAGCCAAAAGCTCATGTTCTTGATGTAATAGAGATCGTAGTGCAGTTTGACCTCGGATTTCTCGACGGTCGAGCTGTAGCCGTAGCGAACCTGCGCCCAGCCCGTGATGCCGGGCTTGACCGAATGGCGCTCCCCGTAATATGGGATGAGCGCCGCGAGCTCGTCGACGAAGCAAGGCCGTTCCGGACGGGGTCCGACGAAGCTCATATCGCCGCGCAGGACGTTGTAGAGCTGGGGAAGCTCGTCGATACGTGACATTCTCAGGAATCGACCCACGCCGAGGACACGCGTGTCACCGTTGGCCGAAGCCCAAACGGCGCCGGCTTTCTCCGCATCCCGCCGCATCGACCTGAGCTTGTAGAGCGTGAAGGTCTTGCCGTTCTCGTCTACGCGCTCCTGCCGGAAGAACACCGGAAACCCGTCCTCGAGGACGATCAGAAGCATGCCGAGCAACACCAAAGGGATAGCGAGCACGAGCCCGACGAGGGCCGCCGCGAGCTCGAGCACACGTCGCGTGTTGTTGAAAAACCGCGGGCGGCGGAAACCGGGCAGTCCCTTTGAGCTCGCGCACCAGCTCGCGCCGGGTCTTATCCACGGCCTCGTTCAGATGCTTGACGATGTGGAAGCGGTCAAAGATCACCCGTGCCTGAGGAGCCTTTTTGCCGACGACAGTTATGTACGGCTCCCACATGTCCATGCTGACCGCTTCGAGCTCCGCGGCTCTTTGTGGTCCGAGCTTGCGGAAAAACCGCAGCAGCGTCTTGGCCTTGCGCTCCTTTCCCGCCCAGACGACCCGGCCGCTGAGATGGTCTATTACCACTGTTAAGTACTTGTGGCGTTTGCGGTAGCTGATCTCGTCCATCCCAATCACCCGCAATCCATCGAGCTCGCGCCGCTCATCCCGCTGCTCGGCAACCACTCGCTGGATGATCCGTCGCACCGAACGCCACGTCACTCGGAAATAGTTCGCTACGGCGCTGACGTCCGTCCTCTGTGCCAGCCACGCTACCTCTTGTTCGAAGCTTTTGGTAAAGCGGCTTCCCTTGTCGGCCCAAGGCACCTTTTCTCTGACCACTCCACACCGCCGACATACCACTCGTCGGATCGAGTAGCGAAGATAGGTCCGGACTCCGAACAGGTCCAAGTGCCGCCAGTAGCGATTGTAGCGATCTTTGTTCTTGCGGACCTTTCGTCCGCAAATCCCGCACAGAGGCTTCCTCCTCCGTGCCCTCTGTGCCAACATCGCTGAGACACTTCGCCCCTTGAAATTAGTGTAGAGGGCGGAGGAGGATCAATGCATGAGTATGTTGATTGAGAGAGAGACCTCGGCGGGATCGGAGGGAGCCCGTAGGGCGACTGGAGATCCCGCCGGCCGCGATGCGGCGGGGGTCCCGGATCCGGAAGTGAGCGAGCAAGCGAAGCGTCGACGCTTTACCGCGGAGTACAAGCTGCGGATAGTGCGTGAGGCCGATGCCTGCAAGGGTGACGGTGACGTTGCTGCTCTTCTGCGTCGAGAGGGCCTGTACTCGTCGCATTTATCGAGTTGGCGCCGCCAACGTGACGAGGTCGCCAAAGCGGGGTTGGCGTCGAGAAAGCGAGGCCGGAAGGCAAAGGCCGAGGATCCACGGGTCAAGGAGCTCGAGCGCGAGAACGCCCGGCTCCAACGTCGCCTGGCTCGGGTGGAGACGATGTTGGAGACCCAAAAAAAACCTCCGAATTACTGGGGATCCCCCTGAATCCATTCGACAGCTACGAGAACGACTGATGGTGGCGGCCGAGGAGCTGGCGGGGCAGATTGGGCAGACGACGGAAGCCTGCGAGGCTCTGGGTGTGGCTCGTTCCACGCTGTATCGCAGGCGCCAGGTGACGCCCGAACCGAAGCGGCGTCCTCGGCCGCACCGAGCCCTCGACGAGACTGAGCGCGAGGAAGTCCTCGGGGCCTTGCACTGTGAGCGGTTCGTCGACAAGGCGCCCGCCCAGGTGTGGGCCACGCTTCTGGACGAGGGAACCTACCTCTGCTCGATTCGCACGATGTATCGGATTTTGGAGGAGCACGGCGAGGTCCGAGAGCGCCGGAACCAACGGCGCCATCCGAACTACACGAAGCCGGAGCTGCTGGCCGAAGCGCCCAACCAGGTTTGGTCGTGGGATATTACGAAGCTTCGTGGCCCCGTCAAGTGGACCTACTACTACCTCTACGTCATCCTCGACATCTTCTCCCGCTACGTGGTTGGCTGGATGCTGGCTCACCGAGAAAGTGCGGCGCTCGCGCAACGCCTCATCGCCGAGAGCTGTCGCAAGCAGGACATTGAACCCGACCAGCTCACCCTTCACGCGGACCGTGGCAGCTCGATGAGAAGCAAGCCCGTGGCTCTGCTCCTGGCTGACCTCGGAGTTACCAAGACCCACTCCAGACCTTACGTCTCGAACGACAATCCCTACTCCGAGTCCCAGCTCAAGACGATGAAGTACTGTCCTCAGTTTCCGAGCCGTTTTGGTTCCGCCGAAGACGGCCGGCTGTTCTGCGGCGGTTCTTCGACTACTACAACTACGAGCACCGGCACTCAGGAATCGGCCTCATGACGCCGGCCGACGTTCACTATGGTCGCGCCGAACAGCTCACCACCGCTCGGCGCCAGATCCTTCTCGAAGCTCATCGGACTCATCCCGAACGCTTCGTTCGCGGAACGCCACAACCTCCCGTTTTGCCTCCTCAGGCTTGGATCAACCCGCCGACGGAGAAAACGACGCTCCTGAATGCCGCACAAGCCACTCTCGCGGCGGCGTCCATACCTGGGGTACCCCCTTTTTCTGCTCCACGAAACGAGATCTCGATCGATGCAGATGTGGACCGCACCGGCGCCACGAGCCTCCCGACGCTAATCGAGGCTCACTAAATGCAGCTCGCGAGTGTCTCAAAGTTGTTGACACGTACCGGACCCACAGGCCTTGCAATCCGATGAGCTTGTTGACTAACGTAGCAACGCGCATCGCGGGAACGCTCTTTTCTCTTTCGGAAAAAAAGATTCTAGCGTTCTCGCCGATGCGCATCTACACATGGCTTACCCTCTCAACCCACGGGCCTCACCAAATGCCACTGCCCCTCAGCGGGAGACGAGGCTGTGGGAAACGCCCCCACGGTTCTGGTCGTTCAGACCTTGCTCACGACTGAGTTCTCTTCGAAGCCTGGAAGGGCGTTTTCCACAATCGCGGCAGCGTCCATAGGCCATGCCCTCCAACACAAATCAGATCCCCCGAAACGACAGGAGAACCATATTTATTACCCTTGGTTGGGAACAGGGAGACGACCTTGTATCAGCTCTGGGTCTCAATGTCAAGGATCTTGCGAACCTAAAAGAGCGTGTAAATGAACGGGGCCGCTCCGCTAGCGCTCAGGAACACGAGCGCTCCGAGGGCCAAGATCACGATGATGATCGGGAGCAGCCACCACTTCTTGTTGTGCTTCAAGAAGTCCCAAAACTCGGAAACGAGGCCCTGGCGGCCTTCCTGAGCGAGCTGGGTGACATCGTCGTTTCGATCTTCCACGTCAAACTCCTGAAATCAAAATTGCCGGAAATAGTCGCGATTGTTTGGGGGTGGGGGCATATCCACCCAATAGCTTCTTTGGTGGGGTTCCCACGATCGTGTCAGCGGGTCGCGACCCATCAGCCGGAAGAAGAGCGCCAATGGTGTCAAGATACCAAAGAACAGAAACGCCAAAACGACGTGAGACACGATCCATCCGATGGGAAATGCGACGAGGCTGAGGGTCGTGAACAAAGGTCGATTCGCCGCGGGCCAAACGAAAGAAAAGAGGCCGGAGAGCCCACCTGCGAGCCAAAACGCGTACACCACCGTCTTTTTCGACTCGCCGAAATCGAACCCGAACAACCCACCTTTCCATTGAACGACACCGCCGAGGACACCGAAAGCAACAACGGCAATCACGCCGAACTGCCTCAGTTGTTTCGTCGTCGGTTGCAAGTTCAGCTGAGCGAGCATGGCGTCTAGTCGAGTTGAAACTGTGCGAGGTACGCGTCCGCTTCGTGGTGCTGCACGTGCGGTTGGTCTTCTTTCAAGAGTAGAAAATTGTCGATCACGAGAGCATCCATGTTCGTCGCCATGAAGCAGCGATAGGCATCTTCCGGTGTGCAAACGATCGGCTCGCCCCGCACGTTGAAGCTCGTGTTGATCACGACCGGACATTCGGCCCGATCGTTCAGGCTGTCCAGGATGCGATGGAATCTAGGGTGCCGGGCGGCGTCGACCGTTTGTACCCGGGCCGAATAGTCCACGTGCGTAATGGCGGGAACGACGGAGCGCTTCTGCTTGAGCTTGTCGAGTCCATCGAAGCCGTTCTCGCTCAGAGCGAGCCGTTTCTCCTTCCGCACGGGAGCCACGAGAAGCATATAGGGGCTATCTTCCTGTGGCCGCATCTCGAAATACTCATCGACTCTCTCCCGCAGGATCGAAGGTGCAAACGGTCGGAAGGACTCCCGAAACTTGATTTTTAGGTTCATGACCGACTGCATCTTTTCCGAGCGCGCGTCGCCCATGATGGAGCGGCTGCCGAGCGCCCGCGGCCCGAACTCCATCCGCCCTTCCATGTGCCCGACGACGTGCTCGGAGTCGATGAGCCTCGCGATCTCGGCGACGAGCTCGGACTCCTCATCGAAATAACGGTAGACGGCGCCCGACGCGTCCAAGAACGAACGGATGCGCTCGTCGGAATAGCGAGGTCCCAGAAGAGAACCTTTCTGGCGATCGCCTTCTTCGAGCGGAGTGCGCTCTTTGTTCATGAGCTGATACCAAACGAGGAACGCCGCCCCGAGCGCACCACCGGCGTCCCCGGCGGCCGGCTGGATCCACAGGTTCTCGAACGGACCCTCTCGGAGGATTCTTCCGTTCCCGACGCAGTTCAAAGCAACGCCACCGGCCATGACGAGATTCGAGAGCCCCGTCAGCTCGTGAGCGTAACGCGCCGCCCCGAGCATGATCTCCTCGGTGACTTCCTGGATGGACGCGGCTATATCCATTTCACGCTGCGTAAGTGGCCCCTCCATGGCTCTCGGCGGGCCACCAAAGAGCTTGTTCATCTTCTCCGACGTCATGACCTCTTTGTAGCAATAGGCGAAGTAGGACATGTCCATGCGGAAAGAGCCGTCGGGTCTCAAATCGATGAGCTTGTCGCGAATGAGGTCGACATATTTCGGCTCGCCATAAGGGGCGAGCCCCATGAGCTTGTACTCGCCGCTGTTGACACGAAAACCACAGAAGTAAGTGAAGGCGGAGTACAGAAGCCCGATCGAATGCGGAAAGCGGAGCTCCTTGAGGAGCCGTATTTGGTTCCCCTCGCCGACGCCGATGCTGCCTGTCGTCCACTCGCCCACGCCGTCGAGCGTCAGGATGGCGGCCTTGTCGAACGGGGAAGGGAAGAAAGCGCTAGCGGCATGCGACTCGTGGTGGCGGGTAAAGATGTAGCGCCCTCGATACTGCCCGTTCAGGCCGCGGTCTAGCTCCCTCGGCGTGTGGAGCTTTTCCTTCAGCCAGAGGGGCAGTCCCTTGAGGAACAATTTGTAGCCCCGAGGGGCGTAAGCGAGATAGGTCTCGAGGATGCGGTCGAACTTGAGCAGTGGCTTGTCGTAGAACGCGACGATATCCAGCTCGTCCGGCGAGAGTCCTGCTTCACTGAGGCAGTAATCCACTGCGTGCTTTGGGAAGGAGTAGTCGTGCTTCTTCCTTGTGAAACGCTCTTCCTGGGCCGCGGCGACGATGTCGCCGCCGCGAACGAGGCAAGCCGCACTGTCGTGGTAGAAAGCCGAGATTCCGAGAATATTCATTCGCTTGCGAACATCGAACGTTCGGGAACGGACCCTAGGATCAGGATATGATAAGCGTTAGCACAGGGCAAGATAACTAGTGAATCAAGCGAAGATGAAGCTCGTCCTCGAGGACGGCACGGAAATGACGGGTACGGCGTTTGGCGCGGTGAAGCCCGTAGCAGGCGAGGTCGTCTTCAATACAGGGATGGCCGGCTACATCGAAACCCTCACGGACCCGTCCTATCGGGGGCAGATTCTCGTCTGCACCTACCCCTTGATCGGAAGCTACGGTGTCCCGGCCGCCCGACCCCGGAAAAGCATCGACCGCCCCTACGAGTCGAGCCAGATCCAAGTGCAGGGTCTCGTCGTCCAGCACTACGTCAGCGAGCACAGTCACTATGCCGCCAAGCGGTCGCTCGGTGCGTGGCTCGAAGAAGAAGGGGTTCCGGCTGTCACGGGAATCGACACGAGAACGCTCACACGTCGCTTGAGGGAGCATGGGACGATGGCGGGATGGCTCTTTCCCTCAGAGATGGAGTTATCGCGCGCGCGCAAAGAAGCGGCCCGCGTAGAAATGAAGAAGGAAGTCTTCGATCTGGCGCCGTTGGTTCCGGCGCTCTCGGACCTCGCCGTGCTCCTCCAAAATCCGATACATCGTGCGAATCGAGCAGAGGTAGGTTCCCTCGTCCAGAAGCGTGGCCCACACCTGGGCGGGCGCCTTGTCGACGAACCGCTCACAGTGCAAGGCCCCGAGGACTTCCTCGCGCTCAGTCTCGTCGAGGGCTCGGTGCGGCCGAGGACGCCGCTTCGGTTCGGGCGTCACCTGGCGCCTGCGATACAGCGTGGAACGAGCCACACCCAGAGCCTCGCAGGCTTCCGTCGTCTGCCCAATCTGCCCCGCCAGCTCCTCGGCCGCCACCATCAGTCGTTTTCGTAGCTGTCGAGTGGATTCAGGGGGATCCCCAGTAATTCGGAGGTTTTTTTTTGGGTCTCCAACATCGTCTCCACCCGAGCCAGGCGACGTTGGAGCCGGGCGTTCTCGCGCTCGAGCTCCTTGACCCGTGGATCCTCGGCCTTTGCCTTCCGGCCTCGCTTTCTCGACGCTAACCCCGCTTTGGCGACCTCGTCACGTTGGCGGCGCCAACTCGATAAATGCGACGAGTACAGGCCCTCTCGACGCAGAAGAGCAGCAACGTCACCGTCACCCTTGCAGGCATCGGCCTCACGCACTATCCGCAGCTTGTACTCCGCGGTAAAGCGTCGACGCTTCGCTTGCTCGCTCACTTCGGGATCCGGGACCCCCCCCGCATCGCGGCCGGCGGGATCTCCAGTCGCCCTACGGGCTCCCTCCGATCCCGCCGAGGTCTCTCTCTCAATCAACATACTCATGCATTGATCCTCCTCCGCCCTCTACACTAATTTCAAGGGGCGAAGTGTCTCAGCGATGTTGGCACAGAGGGCGGTGATCTGCGAGGAATCTGCAAATTCGTTCGAATCGGCGCACGACGAGTCTGTCAGGACGTGACCGGTCGGCATTCAAAAGCTCGGCGCTATGGGAGAGTACGACCAGAGCGTCCCAATGCTGCGCTCGTGCTTGTTCGAAGACGAACTCGAACTCCGTTGCGGAACAGGCGGTAATTTGCACGTGACGTAGATGACCCGGCCAATCCTCGTAGGTTGCAAGAGGATACTCTTTGACTCCGTTCAGGGTGACACAACGATCGAAAATCAATGGCCTCTTTCCAGAGTCAGGGATTCGGAGTCGGAAGCTACTGTCCAAAGCTAGCCCCGAATGGCCTACAGCCGCGAGCGTATCCCTGTTGCTCGCGAAGCTGCCGGCCCGAAACGCACGAACCTTCTGTGCTCCCGCCCGATCGAGGTTTGCGAGCCCCGCTTCGATCAGCCGAAACTGTTCGTTTTCGTCGAAGTTCCTCCGCCCGCGACCATCCTCGGCGCGGTCGTTTTGTTGCTCGTCTTCGGGGTCGTCACGACCGAGGAGGCTTTCGCTGGTTTCAGCAATCCCGCGCCCATCACGGTGGCCGCGCTCTATGTGCTCGCGCGCGCTGTCGAGAAAACAGGCGCCCTTCAGCCGTTGGTGGCCGCCACCCTTGGCAAGGGCGAAGGGCGCCCACGCTCGCGGGTCGCTTCTACGGCTCGTCGTGCCGACCGCGGCGGCGTCCGCTTTTCTCAACAACACCCCCATCGTGGCGATGCTCGTGCCGCAAGTGACGGATTGGGCTGAGCGGCGCGGCCAGTCGCCTTCGCGCTATTTGATGCCGCTCTCGTTCGCGGCGATCCTCGGCGGTGTCACCACGACGATCGGCACGTCGACGAATCTCGTGGTTTCCGGCTTGCTCGAAGCGTCAGGAGAAGATCCGCTCGGCATGTTCGAGATGGCACCGGTTGGTGTTCCCGTCGCCGTCGTGGGACTTTTCGTCGTCGTCGCTTTAGCGCCTCTTCTCATCCCGGAGCGCCGCGGCGCGCGCCGCGATCTCGATGAGGAGTTCCGCGAGTTCGTTCTGAACATGCTGGTGAAGCAAGGTGGCCCGCTCGATGGAAAGACGGTCGAGGACGGTGGTCTTCGCCACCTTCAAGGCGTCTTTCTTGTCGAGATTGAACGGGAAGGGGAGCTTATCGCGCCCGTCAAGCCGACAACCGTTCTTCGCGGTCAGGACCGGTTGGTGTTCGTCGGGAAGGCGGATTTGGTCGTCGATCTCCAAGGGATGCGAGGTCTTGTCTCGACCGAGCGCGAGCACACGGGTGGCCTCGACTCGGCGCGCCATACTTTTTTCGAGGCCGTCATCGGTGAAGTGTCTCCACTCGTCGGGAAAACACCCAAAGAAGTTTCGCCTCTCCTGCCATTTCAGTGGATCCTCTCGAGGGTGAGACCGCCACAGTTTAGGTAGACGAGACTGATGAGAGCTTCGGCAGAGTGGAGTCCAAAGCTGCGGTGGCTCAGCAGCCGGATTTTGTTGTTCATTCCTTCGAGTCGGCCGTTGCTGAGTCTCCACGTGACCCACGCGATGACGCCATCGAAGTGGCTGCGGATCATCTTCGCCGCGCGTTTGACGGGCTCTATCCTCGAGCTCATAGCGCGCCGCAGCCATCCTCGGAGAAACTTCTTGGCCCATGTCTCGGTTTTGTAGGTGTAGAGGTCCATGAAGTCGTCGCGCAGAAGCATGGCGCGGTAGAGGCGACGATTAGCTCGCACCTGCTCGCGGAGCACCCGTTTGTCTTTCGCGCTGCGGTTGTGTTTGGCCTTGAGAAGGGGAAACTTGGTGTTCTTGAGGTTGCGCCGGGCAGTCCCTTTGAGCTCGCGCACCAGCTCGCGCCGGGTCTTATCCACGGCCTCGTTCAGATGCTTGACGATGTGGAAGCGGTCAAAGATCACCCGTGCCTGAGGAGCCTTTTTGCCGACGACAGTTATGTACGGCTCCCACATGTCCATGCTGACCGCTTCGAGCTCCGCGGCTCTTTGTGGTCCGAGCTTGCGGAAAAACCGCAGCAGCGTCTTGGCCTTGCGCTCCTTTCCCGCCCAGACGACCCGGCCGCTGAGATGGTCTATTACCACTGTTAACCCTAATCGCAAAATCTTCGAAGTACGAAAATGCGAAACAGCCGCACTGGGCGCAGGCGAGAAGCTCGTGCTGGGGCACCCACTCGCCGCCACTATAGGTGATTCTGCACGGTGTATGCAGAACCTGGAAAAGGTGCTATTCACGGGGCCAAAGACCTCAGACATCGCTCGGGTCATCGTGTCAAAGCCAAGCTCGGCGAAGTGCGGCTGCGCGTCGGCGACACGCTCCTGATCCTGGGCGATCCGAGCTTTCGCGATCGTTGGCGGGATCGGAACGATTTTTTGCTCGTCTCGGGCTTGGGCGGTGCGCCGCCGGTTCCGAGCGGAAAGGCGTGGCTGGTTGGCGTCATCGCCGCCGTCATCGTCGGTGGCGCCGCGCTTGGGCTGATGCCCATTCTGCATTTGTCGCTTCTGGGCGCGTTCGCGCTCGTAGCGACCGGGGTGCTCACGCCTTGGGATGCGCGTCGTGCCGTCGATTTGAACGTCGTCGTCGTCATTGCTGCGGCATTCGGTCTTGGTGCTGCCATGGAAAGCTCGGGTCTCGCGGCGTTTCTCGCAAGCTCGCTCGTCATAGCACTCGGGGGCTTCGGCGCCGTCGGCGTCCTTGTTGGCCTCATCGCCGCCACCATCCTGCTGCTCTCGCTCATCACGAACAACGCCGCGGCGGTCTTGATGTTCCCGATCGCCGTATCCGCGGCCTCGTCGCTCGGCGTTGCGCCGCGTCCTTTCGCCCTCGCGGTGGCGGTCGCCGCTTCCGCGTCTTTCTTGACGCCCATTGCTTATCAGACGAACTTGATGGTCTACGGTCCCGGCGGCTATCGGTTTTCCGACTACGCGCGGCTTGGCGGCGTCGTGACGCTCGCCGTGGTCCCAGTAATCGTCGCCGCGGCGGTGCTTCTCTAATGCTGACGTTTTTCCTCCTCGCGCTGTCCGTCATGTCCGTCGGGCCCTACGTTCAGCTCGTGACGACCGACGGTATCCGCGTTGTCTGGTGGTCGGAGGACGACACGCCCGGCTCGCTCGAATGGGGACTTTCCGAAAGCGATGGCGAGCGGGTTTCGAGCGTGACCGAATCGTTCGACCACGTGCCTGGCTTTCGGCACGAGGTGCGCCTCGCCGGACTCCAACCGAACACGCGCTATTTCTATCGGGTCCTTCAAGGTGGGACGGCGCAGGCGGCCCATTTCACAACCGCGGTCGAGCTCGGGACGGATTTTACTTTCGCGGTCGCTGCCGATCCTGAGTCGAAAGCGACCGAGCCGGTGCGCAACCTCACGCATCGGGCCGTTCTCGATCAGATCGCGACGCGCGAGCCGCGCTTTCTTCTCTACGCGGGCGATCTCGTGGATCAAGGTAACGCCCAAGATGACTGGGATGCGTTTTGGTCGGACATGTCCGGTTTCGCCGCCACGACATCCGTCTATCCCGCGCTCGGCAATCACGACTATGACGGGCTCGACACGACGCTCGGCGGCAATCGTGTGCCTTATGCGCAGCCTCATGCCGAATCCGGTGTTGCCAAATATCGCGCGTACTTCACGCTTCCGGGGAACGATCATCCGAGCTCGGATCCGCGGCACGAGCGCTACTACCTTCTGCAATACGGTCCCGTGAGCGTGATCGTGCTCGATACCAACAACGACTCGAGGGAAGACTAGGATACAGGGCGCTATCGCTCGCATCGCCTTGTCGGCGAGAGCGAGCCCCCGGAAGACGGTGGCAAGAGCTGGGCGCCGGACATCCACGAAGGCAGCGCGCAGTATAGGTGGCTCTCCGAGACGCTCGAGACCGCGCACCGCGAATCTGCTTTCATCTTCGTCGTGAACCATCAAGCGCCGTATTCGTCTTTCGTTCACGGGGCGCCGGACGAGCAGCAGTCCGGCTATCCGCTGAGAAAGCTCGACGGGCTTTTTCAGCTCTACGAAGTTGATGCCGTCTTCTCTGGCCACGATGAAGCTTACGAGCGTTCGGTCGTGGGTAACATTCATTATTACGTGCTCCCGACCATTGGTGACCCGACGGGTCTGCGCGGCCCGGTCGAGAACCCGGTGTGGCAAGAAGGTTTCTCCCGCTTCATCTATCCCGAAGGGAACCATCGTCACGGCTATGTCGGCGTCGCCATCGAGCATCGCGACGGCTCGGACTATCGCGCCACCATCACCCCCTACTATCTCGACCCGGACGCGCCGAAAGATGCGAGCCGCCACTACGATGATGTGACCGTGGTCCTAGGCTCGATGCCGTGATTCGCGCCCTTCTCATTGGCTATACCGCGCTTCTCGTTTACGGCAGCCTGTTTCCTTTTGTGAGGTGGGGCACGTCCGACGTCAGCGCGTGGCAGCAGTTTCTCGATCCTGGCCGGTTCTCGCGCACGGACGTCGTCGTGAACGTGATCATCTATATGCCTTTCGGCTGGCTCGCCGTGCGCGTTTTCGCGGGAGCCGGATGCGTGCGCGGCGTGCTGCTGGCCACGCTCGCGGGCAGTCTTCTCAGCTTTGGGGTCAAGTATGTTCAGGCTTTTCTTCCGCTCCGCGTTCCTTCCTATTATGACTGGGGGTGGAACACGCTCGGCACGTTTGGTGGCGCGCTCGTCCACCGGCAGCTCGCGGCGCTCGGCCCCTGGATTCGGCGGACGGCGGAGGATGTGATCGACGATGGGCCGGTCGCGAGGCTCGGTGTGGCCGTCGTTTTCGTCTGGGCCGCGGGGCAGCTCTTTCCCTTCGTACCTTCTCCCGATGTCGGCAATCTTCGCGCGGGGCTGCGACCCGTGTGGCACATCCTCCGCGGCTCGGCGTCCTTCGAGCCGTCGCGCGCGCTCGGCTATGCCTTCGCCATCTTGGGCCTTTCGATTATCTTGTCCGCGGCGCTCCGGCCGGAATACCGGCGGCGTTTCTTCGTCGGCGCTTTCTTTTGTTGCGTGCTCCTTGCCAAAGTCCCAGTTGTCCGCCAGCAGCTCTCGCTCGAAGCGCTCGTCGGCGCCGGGCTGGCGTTGGTCGTCGTCGGCTTCTTGCGCGAGTCGGAGCGCGCCTCGACCCTTGCGTTCGCGGCCATCGCGGGCGCCATCGTCCTCGACCAGCTTCGGCCGGGCGGCGGCGCGAGCGGCCTCTCGGCGTTCAACTGGATTCCTTTTCGAAGCCATCTCGTCAACGACTTGACGGGTATCGAAGACGTCCTCGACACCGTGTGGCCGTTTCTCGCGTTCGGCTTTCTCGCGATCCGCGCGCAGCCGAGTCGTCCCGAGCGGGTCACGGCGGCCGGCATCGGGGTCGTGTTCCTGTCGGTTCTCTTCTTGGAGTGGCTTCAAATATTCGTCCCGGGGCGCTCGCCCGATGTGACCGATGCGGTCATCGCGGCGGCCGCATGGACGATTCCCTGGATTCACGTGCGCGTCAGCCGTTTGATACAATCCGGCACATTCTAGCTTTGAGATTGAGGAGGCCGCCTTGCCACGCATAGCCATTTTCCTGATTTCGATCTTTCTGACCACTCTCGTATCGGCCCAGATTCCGAAGCCGGCGGACGTCATCGGCTTCGAGCCAGGCTCGGACTACAAGCTCGCGAAATGGAACCAGCTCATCGAGTATTACCGGGCTCTCGACGCCGCGAGCGATCGCGTCCAGCTTCGTGAGATCGGGCGCTCCGTCCTCGAGAAACCGCTTCTGCTGCTCTATATCTCGAGCGAGGCCAATCTCGCGCGGCTCGACGAGTGGCGTGAGATGAGCGAGGCCCTCGCGCGCGCGCGCATCGATGATGAGACCGCCGCGCGCTACGCGGCCGAAGGCAAAGCGGTCGTTTGGCTCGATGCCGGCTTGCACGCGACCGAGGTCGCGCCGTCCCAAATGATGCCGCATCTCGCTTATCGCGTCGTGACCGAAGATTCCGCGGAGATGGAGAAGATCCGCGACAACGTGATCCTGCTCCTCATGCCGAGCATGAACCCGGATGGGCTCGACATCGTTGCCGATTGGTATCGAAAGAATCTCGAGACACCGTTCGAGACGTCGCGGCCGCCCGAGCTCTACCATCACTATGTCGGCCACGACAACAACCGCGACTGGTTCATGAACAACATGCCGGAGTCCCGTGCGGTGACGGGAGTTTTGTACCGCGAGTGGTTCCCGCAGATCGTCTACAACCACCACCAGACAGGGCCGGCTTGGGCGCGTATCTTCTTGCCGCCATTCGCCGATCCGGTCAACCCGAACATCCATCCCGGGGTGACGACGGGCGTCAACATGGTGGGTACGGCGATGGCCAATCGCTTCGCCATGCAGAAAATGCCAGGCGTCGTCTCCGACATGGTCTATTCGATGTGGTGGAACGGCGGGATGCGCACCGTGCCCTACTTCCACAACATGATCGGGATCCTGACTGAGACCTCCCATGCGTCCGCGACGCCGCGCTTCTACGATCCGGAAAAACGCCCCGAGTTCGTTGGCAACCCGCGTCGCGGCCGTGCATCGCCGACTTCGGCCACGGATATTTTTCATCCGTATCCCTGGGAGGGCGGGGAGTCTCACTTCAGCGATGCGGTTCGTTACACGTTGACGGCCTCGATGGGCCTTCTGGACATTGCCGCTGAGCTCAAAGAAAAGTGGCTCTACGACATCTATCGCATGGGGCGGGATGCCATCGAAACGGGAGAGGCGGGAAAGCCCACGGCTTACATCATCCCGGCGGAGCAGTGGGATCCGGGCGAGGCAGACGCTCTCGTGAATGTTCTGCTGGTGGGTGGCATCGAGATCGAGCGGGCGACAGCTGATTTCACCGCGAACGGGAAGTCTTACGGAGCGGGCTCCTACATCATTTACGGCGCCCAGTCTTTCCTCCCTTATGTCGTCGATCTCCTGGAGAAGCAGGATTATCCCGATCGGAGGCGCACGCCCGACGGCCCGCCCGATCCGCCCTACGATCTCGCGGGTTGGACCCTGCCGATGCAGATGGGGGTCACGGTCGACCGCATCGAGACTTCTTTCACGGCCGAAGGTATGGCGCTTGCCGACTATGTCACGCCGAGCCCGGGCCGGGTCACGCGCGGACGCTTCGGCTACCTGCTGTCGCATCGGCAAAACGCTGCGATGAAGGCGGCGAACCGATTACTCGCCATGGGCGAGAGAGTTCACTGGGCGGGCGCTCCTTTCGATGGGCATCCGCGCGGCACCATCCTCATCGAGGCGAGCGACGAGACGTTCGACCGGTTGTCGGCGCTCGCGCAAGAGCTCGGCCTCGACATCGATGCTATCGATGAGAGCCCGGACGTCGTCATGCACACGCTGCAGCACACGCGCGTGGGCCTGTACAAGTCCTGGGTCGCGAACATGGACGAGGGTTGGACGCGGTGGCTTTTGGAGGACTACGACTTCGATTTGACGACGCTCGTGGACAACGACGTCCGCACGGGTGACTTGTCGCGTTTCGATGTCATCGTTTTGCCCGATCAAGACACGGCGCGTATCTTGAACGGTCACACCCCAGGCACCATGCCGGACGAATATGTCGGCGGCCTCGGCTTGGCGGGCGCTTACGCGCTGAAGCGCTTCGTCGAGAACGGCGGCACGCTCGTAGCACTCGACGGCGCGAGTGATTTCGCCATCGAGCAGTTCGGCCTTCCCGTAAAAAACGTCACCTCGGGCGTTTCCTCGTCGAGCTTTTTCATTCCGGGCTCTCTGATCCGTGCGACGGTCGACACCGCTCACCCGCTCGCTTGGGGCATGCCCGATGAGGTCGCGACCTCTTTCGTCCGCAGCCGCGCTTTCGAGGCGCTCGAGCCGAGCCGCGAGCGTGAAGGCGGCAAAGAAGACGTGAAGATGCCGCCGCCGCTTCCTGTCGAGACGGTCGTGACCTACGCCGAAAAAGACATCCTCATGAGCGGCTGGGCGCTCGGGGAAGAATCGAACATCGGCGGTAAGTCGGCCGTCATGCGCGTGGGGCTCGGCGCGGGTGAGGTCATTTTGTTCGCGTTCCGCCCGCAATTTCGAGGGCAGCCGCGAGGCACATACAAGCTCTTTTTCAACGCGCTTCAAGGCGCAACTCTCGAAGACATGCCGTGGTCGATCGAGACCGATTCCAGCGAGCCTTAGGAGTCACACAAAATGCTACGACGCGTCCTGTTGTTGCTGTTTGTTTCAGCCACCCTTCAGGCGACGGCCCTAACGCGCTCGAAATCACTCAGCCGGCCGAGGTCGATCCCGACGATGTGCCCGCCTTCGCGCAGGTAAAGATCCGAGAACTTGGAGCTCCACAGGATCTCCTCGGCCGTGTAGGACGAGCGCGCGTGCACCGTTTGGGAGAACGTCTCGTCGATCCCTTTGAGGAGCACGAGAATCTCGGCATCAGGGCGAATGCACTCTTCGCTCGTCAGGTCGTAGAACGGGCTGTCTCTGTTGATGGGATGGACGATGGTCCAGGCAAGAGGGAAGAAAACGACTTTCTGCCGCTCGAGCGCGAGCGGGTAGAAACGGCGGATGCGGCGCCCATCTTCTTCCACCATGCGACTGAAGGCGACGGTGGCTTCGAGCTCGATAATTTGGGTACTTCTTTGGTTCGCGATGCGAAACATCAGACCGCGCTCGCCGCAATAGGGCGCGACGAGAGCGTTCTTGCTGAACAGGATCTTTGCCGTGGGCCTCGCGAAGCGGGCGAAGACGAGACCGGTCGTTAACGCCACCCCAAAGATTCCAAACACAGACTCGATCGTCATCAGAGCGTTCGCCGCGACGGAAGCTGGCACGATGCTTCCGTAGCCCACGGTCGAGAGCGTGTGGACACTGAAGAAAAAAGCTCTGGGGAACGTGCTCGCCGACACGTCGAGAGCACCCTCGAGCGCTTCTGGCCCGAGCGCCATATAGGCGAGCGCGAACCCCACGTTCGAGACGAGGTAGGCGATCGCGACGAGCGCCAGGAATCGCGGCCATGACATCGTCAAGAGCGCGTCGAAGAGGTGTAGGGACGCGAGGGGGCCGAGGCCGACTCGGCGCGTGTTGAAAGACCCGTCCTGATTCAAAAGTCGCGCTCCCGAGTCGGATGCGAGGGCGGACCCGAAGCCCAAATCACGCTCCGGCTCGCGCTGACCCCTTGGTTTCATCCCGAACATGAGCTCCTCCGTCTTCGCAATGTCCCCGCCTTGCGTAGGCGGGGCCGAAACACGTATACTAGCGCGGTTGTTAACGTAAGGAGCTCGAGAAAATGTCCCGCAAGTGCAAGCTCACCGGCAAAGGCCCCATGGCGGGGAATAATGTTTCCCACGCGCATAACAAGACGCGGCGTCGGCAGCTTCCCAACCTTCAGTGGAAGCGCATCTACATCCCCGAGCTCGACCGGACCGTCCGCATACGGCTCTCCACGCGAGCGCTTCGCACGATCGACAAAAAAGGCCTCCTTACCTATCTGCGCGACGAAGGCCTGAAGCTCAAAGACATCCTCTAGCCCGCGGCGTCTCTGTCGTGCCGGCGTCATGCCCAGGTCATGCCGGTCATGTTAGACTCGCTCCTTTCATAGGAGCGCGTTATGACAACCAAGCTATTCTTCGCCCTTATCGTCCTCACTTTTCTTGTCGCCTGCGCGCCCACGGATAGCACCGAGGCGCCTGCGGCCG
Organism: Candidatus Marinacidobacterales bacterium; assembly: GCA_965197495.1. Classification (GTDB taxonomy): domain Bacteria; phylum Acidobacteriota; class Vicinamibacteria; order Marinacidobacterales; family SMYC01; genus SMYC01. The sequence continues at coordinate 7,392,588 of OZ240210.1, read as the reverse complement.
ACACCGCCGAATCCGAAGCCGAGCTCGTCGAGCGCGCTCGCGGGATCCACGATCGCGTGTTGACCCTCGACACCCATGTCGACATCCCGAGCAACTACGCCACCGAGGAAGTCGATCCAGGTATCCGCGGCGACTTCAAAGTCGATCTCCCGAAAATGGAAGAGGGTGGTCTGAACGCGGCCTTCTTCATCGTCTATGTGGGGCAGACGGCCCGTACGCCGGAGAACTACGAGAAGGCAAAGCAGGATGCGATGACGAAGTTCAACGCCATCCACCGTATGGCCGACGACATGTATCCCGATCGGATCGAGTTCGCCTATACCGCCGACGATGTCGTCCGTATCCACGAATCGGGAAAGCTCGTCGCCACGATCGGAATCGAGAACGGCTATGTCATCGGGAAGGATTTGAGTCTGCTCGAGAAGTATCATGAGCTCGGCGCGCGCTACATCACGCTCGCCCATGGCGGCCACAACGACATCGCGGACTCGTCCACACCGCGCGAGAATTTCGGTGATGCGGAATCGGAGCATGACGGGGTGAGTGCTTTTGGCGAGGAAGTCATCGCCGAGATGAACCGCCTCGGGATCATGGTGGACGTGTCACACATCTCTAAGGCCGCAATGCTCGACGCAGTGCAGCTTTCGAAAGCGCCCGCGATCGCTTCGCACTCGAGCACGCGCGCGCTCGCCGACGTGGCGCGGAACATGGATGACGAGCAGCTCCGCGCCCTCGCGGAAAATGGCGGCGTCATGCAGACGGTCGCACTCGGTTCTTTCGTCAAGAACCCGCCCGAAAAACGGGCGGCAATGGACGAGCTTCTCGCGGAGTTGGGCATCTCGTCGATGGGCGGTCTCTCGGAGCTTTCCGACGAGAAGCGCGCAGAGCTCATGGCCAAGCGCGCGGAGCTCGACGAGGAGTGGCCGCCGGCAACCGTCGGGGATTTCGTCGATCACATCGACCACGCGGTCGAGATCATGGGCGTCGACCATGTCGGCATCAGCTCCGATTTCGACGGCGGCGGCGGCATCGAGGGCTGGAACGACGCGAGCGAGACCTTCGGCGTGACCCTCGAGCTCGTCCGGCGCGGCTACACCGAGGAGCAGATCGCGCAGTTCTGGAGCGGGAACTTGCTGCGCGTCTGGCGCGACGTCGAGCGCGTGGCTCAGGAGACGCAGAGTTTGACTTGATCAGGCGGGCACGGGTCCGTTCTCTTTCGTGGAATGGCGCCGGGGCCAGGTCGTGCGGCTAGAGGCGCACGATGAGTATTGGGGAGGACGTCCGGCCATCGACGGCGTCGATTTCTGATCGTGCCGAGCTACGAGACGGCGATCTCGATGTACGAGGCGGGGGAGCTCGACCTCGCCGTGGTGGAGCAGCCCTTCACTCGCCGCGTCGTCAAAGACGCCCGTCTCGAGCCCGACCTCTTGATGACACCGGCTGCGCAAATCCAGTACCTGGGGATGAACCAGAATCTGTATGAGCCGTTCAAGGACATTCGCGTGCGCGAGGCCATCTGCCGCGCCATCGATTTGGAAGGTCTGTCGCGCGGCCTTTTTCACGGAACCGCGGCGCCGCTGGCGGGGCAAATAACAGAAGGCGTCGCCGGCTACAATCCGGAGAACCGTCCCGTGAGCTACGACCCGGAACGCGCCAGGACCATTCTTGCCGAAGCGGGCTATCCGGGTGGGGAGGGAATGCCGCCTCTCGCGATCTCCGCGCCGGAGCCGAATCGGATGGAGCTTGTGTTCTACGCGAACCAGTTGAAGACCGAACTCGGCATCGCGGTCGAGGTCGCCGTTGTCGAGCGAGGCACGCATCTCGCCGCAATGAATGCAGGGCAAGTCGCGTTCTTTTCTTGGGCGTGGTCGGCGGCCTATCCGGACGGTCTCTATTTCTTGAGAGACGTCTGGTACGGACCTAGCACGTATAACCGAAGCCGTTGGCAAAACGACGCGTTCGATGCACTCATCGAACGAGCGGCCGAGACCCCCGACAATGAGCGCCGTTACGAGCTCTATCAGGTAAAAAAAAATGCTCCTCGACGATTGGGGCACGTGCCCGACGGTCGTGAAGATGCTGGTGGCGCTCGAGAAGCCCTACGTGAAAGGCGTCACGCTGGGCGCTTTTCGTTTCTTGCCGTTCGCGAAGGTGAGGCTCGCGTCAGCTCAGAAGAACTAAAGCGAGCTTGGCGAACTTTCGAAACCCTCGATCAAACGTCGCGAGCTTCATCCCTGCCGTGCGCGGCAGCAAGATAGGCGTCCGTCCAATAGTTCTTGGATGAGCGTTGACCACGGCCTGCTTCGCGGGTCAGGTCGAGCTCACCGCGTTCGCTCGAGCGAGCGCAGCGCCTCGTCCAAATCCGTGGCCCACCCGAATCGATCATCGAGACACGTCATCTCCAGCAGGACGCGGATTTTTTCATCGGCCTTCAAGAGAAGGACGCAGCCTCCGCGCTGGCTGACGGAGATGTAGTGGACGACAAGGAGCCCAATCGCCAAGCTATCGAAATACGTCGCCTGTTCGAGGTCGATGATCGTGAAGATCTTCCCGTCGCGCGCGAGATCTTGAAAGGTTTCTTGAAGCTTGGTTGCGGACTCACCGTCGATGATGCGTCCAGACAGGCGTATCACGGGGATGTCGCCTTTGAGAGTGATCTTGATATCCATCAGCCGCCACGTGCTCCGAGAGTCCGAGAAGGTGACAATGTACTCGTAACGATTCCGGTATTCAACTGCCAGCCTTCGGCTGCTACACTGCGCGCCGCGTGGCGCTTCGCCTTCCGCCGGGTCTTCGGCATCTTGCTCGTGCTGTTCGTGGCGGTCGTTCTCACTTTCGGCGCCCTTCAGTTTGTGCCTGGCGACCCCATTCTGATTCTGCTCGGCGATCAATCGGGGGACGTCGAGCTCGAAGCGCGTCGGCGGGCGGAATACGGTCTCGATCGGCCTCTCACCGAGCAGTTTGTGCGCTATATCGGCGGTGTGCTCCGTCGCGATTTCGGGCTTTCGTTTCGCTTCGCGAGCACCCCCGTCAAGGACGTCCTCGCAACAGGGCTCGCCATCAGCCCCGTTCTCGCCCTCGCCGCGCTCGTGCTCTCGGTGCCGCTCGGAATTGGGCTCGGGACGTTTGCCGCGCGCCGCAAGGGGACGCTCGCGGACGCTGACGATGCTCGTCCTGACGCTCGGGATCTCCATTCCAAATTTCGCGCTCGCGGCTTTTCTTGTCTACCTTCTCGCCGTCCGGGTGCCGCTTCTGCCGGTGGCGGGGTGGGGGACGCCCGCCCAGGCGGTCTTGCCGCTCATGCTGCTCGTCGTGCCGGCGATGGTCTATATCGGCCGGCTCACGCGCACGTACATGCTCGAGATCCTTCAGGAAGACTACATCCGCACGGCTCGCGCGAAGCAGGATCCCTATTCTTCGCTAGATCCACGGATGCGCGTCGAGCAGATCCTGTCCGAGCCGCTCACGAATTTCGCCATCACCGGCTCCGAGCGCGAGGCACGCATCGACGAGGCGCTCGACGTCGTGGGTCTGGCCCTAGACGCGCGAAAGCGCTACCCGCACATGTTCAGTGGCGGCCAGAGGCAGCGGATCGGGATCGCCCGCGCGCTCGTGTTGCGGCCGAAGCTTCTCATCTGCGATGAAGCCGTCTCCGCGCTCGACGTGTCGATCCAAGCACAGATCTTGAACCTCCTTCGCGACATTCAAGAGCGCTACGACCTCGCGCTCTTGTTCATCTCGCACAATCTCGCCGTCGTCCGGCATCTCTGCCACCGCATCGCTGTGATGTATATGGGGGGAGCTCGTTGAGCTCGCGGACGAGCACGAGCTCTTCGAGCACCCGCTACATCCCTATACCCGCGGTCTTCTCGACGCCGTGCTCGAGCCGCGTTTCGATCCCGAGGCGCGAGAGAAGAGCCTTCCTGTGTCGGGCGAGATGCCAAACCCGCTCAGCCTGCCCGAAGGCTGCGCGTTCCGCACGCGGTGCCCGATCGAAGACGAGATTTGCGCCGAGAACCCGGAGCTTCGCGCGTGGCGGACGGACCACTGGGCTCGGTGCCACTTCGCTGGTTAGCGAGCGTCGGCATTGACCGTATTGTCTCCCTGTACGTCAAAGCGCTGGCTACGCAACGCTTGTGCCACCAGATTTCCGGATGTTGGTGGCGGTACTTTCAAAAACTGGCGACAGAAACTGTCACGAAGTGCAAAATTTTGTCCGAGCGAGGGAGACGAAGTGATTCCGTTTCGTGGTAGCTCGCGTCAGGTCCCGCCGACGGGATGAAGCTCGTCGTCCTGCCGACGATCCGCCACAAATATTTCGACCGAGTACGAAGGGCTCTTCTCAGAGATGTTGCCGCTACCAAGAGCGTTCGCTAAAGGGCTAGAATCCTGGGGGTGATCATCGAACGCACCCTCTATTTTGCGAAACCTGGGAAGGCTGGGGACGTGCTCGAGGTGCGGCGGCGCGGTTCTGAAGTGCGGGTCGCGCTCGGGCTTTCCGCGAGGACGATCTACGTCCGCCACGGTGACAGCGATGCGCCCGACGTGCAGTGGGAGTGTCACTTCCACACCGAGGAGGAGCAACGGGCGGACCTCGAGGCCCGCAGAGCAAGCGCGGACTTCACCGCGATTCGAGAGGAGATGCAGGCCGTCATCGACCGTTTCGAGCGCCACATCCTTCGCCGGGAAGTGGGGGGCGACGTGGATCTCGGCGGCGTTTCCCTGGCACCGCAAGAGCACACGTTCCCGAGTGCTTCGGCCGAGCTCACCGGCTTTCTGTACGTGCCGCCAGGCGACGGGCAGTTTCCTTGCATGATTCTCAATCACGGCTCCGAAATCGAGCCGGGAAGCTCGGACATCTCGAAACCAGCGGTCGCCTCCGTCCTCTTGAGCTGGGGGATCGCCTGCTTTTTCCCAAACCGCTGGGGCTATAGAAATTCTCCCGGGAAGTATTGGCGCGAGGAGGTCAGCGCCGAGTTCGGCACGAGAGATTACGACCACCAGCTCGTCCGGCGGCTCCATCGCGAGTCCGACGACGTCGACAACGACCCCAACCCCGCGGGCGTTCGCATGGGACATTTTCAGATGCTTCTGGCGGGGGAAGTGTTGCGTGCGAAGTTCCGAAACAGCTTCGCGCGCCCGGAGCCTTTGGTTCCTGGGGAGATGACCCCCATCGAGTTCGAGCTGCGCGACCGGAACCATACGTTCGAGAAAGGGCACCGCATCATGGTGCAGATCGACCGCAACCCTCAGACCTTCGTCGATATCTATACGGCCAAGGAATCCGATTTCCACGTGTCGACCCATAGCATCTATCGCTCACGGTCGCACCCGTCTTACCTCGAGCTATCGGTGGTGCCGTAGAAGGGACGGCAAACCTCCCGGAGCGATGGAATCAGTGGGAATCGAGACCCGCCGTGCGGAGCAGGTCACGTTCGATGGCATCGAGTCGAGACTCGGCGTCGGCGCCGACGAACTCGAGATAGAACTTGAGCTTGGGCTCGGTGCCGCTCGGGCGGACGGCAATACGCCCCCCGGCTTCGAGGTCATAGATCAAGACACCGTCCTTGATGTGAAAGCGGACCCGCTCGGAGGCGATCTGGTCGAGCGGGTCGTCCCGCAGCCGCCGCATGGCGTCTTCGATGGCGCGCGCGCCCTCCTCACCCGTCAGCGTGAAGCTCTTCTGGCGGCTCACGAAGCGGCCGTAGCGCTCGCGCAAGCGGTCGAGCTCATCGAGAAGCGTCTCACCGTTCTCCGCGAGCCCCGCCGCCATCTCCGCGAGCAGCAAGCCCGCGCTGATGCCGTCTTTGTCGCGCACGACCGTCCCGACCGTGTAGCCGAGCGCTTCTTCGAAGCCAAAGACGAAACGGCATCCTTCTGTAGCCTCGAGGCGCATCGCTTCGTTGGCGATCCATTTGAAGCCGGTGAGCGTGTCCTCGTAGCGCACGCCGAGCTCGGAGCACATCGTCTCTACCATGCGAGACGAGACGACGGTCGAGACTACGAGTGGTTTCGGCTCTCGAGTGCGTGCAAGGATGTAGGACGCAAGAAGGACGCCAATCTCGTTGCCACTCAAAGCGGTGTAGCGTCCTTCACGATCGCGCACGGCTGCGCCGAGTCGATCCGCATCGGGATCGTTGACGAGCACGAGCGGGCACCCGTGGCGCTCTGCCTCCCCGAGGACGAGGTCGAGCGCTCCGGGCTCCTCCGGGTTCGGAAATCGAACGGTAGGGAAGTCGCCATCCGGTACCGCCTGCTCAAGAACGGGAAAGAGCTTCTTGAAGCCGCGACGGCCGAGCGCTTCCAAGAAGAGCCGTTGTCCGACGCCGTGTAGCGCGGAGTAGGCGACAGCGAAGCTCGAGGTGTCGGTCTCTTTCGAGAGCACGAGCGCGCTGACGGCGTCGAGGTAGTCCACGGCAAGATCAACTTCCGCGACGAGGCTCGAGCTTTCTTCTCGTAGGATCGCGTTGGCGTGAGGCGCCACGGCGATCGCGGCGGCGATGCCCGCGTCCACGGGCGGAATGATCTGGGCGCCGTTCTCCCAATAGACCTTGTAGCCGTTATATTCCGGCGGGTTGTGAGATGCGGTGATCACGACGCCCGCGGCGGCGCCGAGGTGTTTGACGCCGAACGCGAGCAGCGGCGTCGGGTTGGGCCCTTCGATCCAGTGGACGCGCACGCCGTGGGCAGCGGCGACCGCGGCCGTGTCTTTCTGAAAGACATCGGAGCGATGACGGCCGTCCCGCGCGATGACGATACCGCGGCGCGCTGCGTCCGGCGCCACTTCGAGCAAATAATTTACGAGCCCATAAGTCACGCGAAGCACGAGGCTGCGGTTCATGCGGCTTTCGCCCGCGCCGAGGATCCCGCGGATACCCGCGGTCCCGAATGGAAGCGGCCCGGCGAAACGCGCCGCCAGCTCGTCACGATCGCCCGCGTTCAGAAGTGATTCGAGCTCTGCCCGATCGTCCGGGTCGACGTCCTGCTCCAGGAACGCGCGGGCGCGCGCCAGGAGCGCGTTGTTATCGGGCATCGAGCTCGGCGACGGCTCGGTAGAGAACTTCGACCCCGCGCGCGCAGTCGTCCCATTCGGTCCACTCTTTGGGATTGTGGCTCACGCCGTCTTTGCTGCGCACGAAGATCATTCCTGTCGGGATGTCGTGGCGGGACACGTTCTGCGCGTCGTGCCCCGCGCCGCTCGGAAGCCGGATCGTATCGAGGCCGAGACCACGCGCCGCGCGATGGATTTGCTCTTGGAGTCCCGTATCAGTCGGGGCCGGCCGCTCCGAGGCGAAGGGCTCGATACGGATCGTGGTGCTGTCCTCGCGTCCGATGACGGCGCTGCGGCCGCGGATGCGCTCGAGCACCTCCATGACGACGGCTTCATCGATATCGCGAAGCTCGATAGAAAACTGTACGCGTCCTGCAATGACGTTGGGTGCTCCGGGAAAGGCCTTCAACCAGCCGACATTGCCGACTTGACGGCCCGGCTTCGCCATCACTTCTTCGCGTACGGCCTGCGTGAGCCTCGCCGCCGAGAACATGGCGTCTCGCCGCTCGTTCATGTCTGTCGTACCTGCATGGTTCGCAAAACCTTCGACGGTCGCTTCGAAGCGGTAGATACCGACGATGCCCTCGACGATCCCGATGGGAACACTCTGGCGATCGAGCTTGGGGCCCTGCTCGATGTGAAGCTCGAAGTAAGCGGCGACGTCTCTCGGGTTCAAGACCGCCGAATCGATCTCCGATGGGCGCTGTCCATAGCGCTCGAGCCAGTCCGAGAGACTCTGGCCGTCCGAGCCCGTCAGATCGAGCTCGCCGCGTCGCGGGCCCGCGGTCGCAGCGCGGCTCCCGAAAAGCCCTTGACCGAAATGAACGCCCTCTTCGTCGGCCCATACGACCATCTGAAGCGGATGGCGCGTCTCGCGGCCTCGCTCGGAAAACGTCTTCAGGACTTCGAGAGCGCCGAGGCTCCCTAACGTGCCATCGAAGATCCCGCCTTCGGGGACCGAATCGATATGTGATCCGAAAAGAATGACCGGGAGGCTGGGCTCCGTCCCGGCGCGCCGTCCGTGGATGTTTCCCGCAGTGTCGACCCAGACGTCGAGCCCGGTCTCTTGCATCTTGGAAACGAGCCAAGCTCGCGCCTGTTCGTCGGCCTCGGAGAAGCCGAGGCGGGAGACCCCGCCTTCGGGCCGTTTCCCGAAGGCGGAGATCTTGGTGAGAAAGCCCTTCAGCCTTTCGGCATCGATATGAAACTCGGGCGTGTCAACCTCAACGATCTTCACTGGACGCGATATATTGCTGCGCTTCGTCGCGGCCGGGAAGATCCGGTCCCGCGCCCGCGAGATGCGCGACGGCTTCGTAGAACTCCCGCGCAAGCTCGGTCTCGCCGGCTTTTTTGGCCGCGCGCGCGCCGCTGAGAAGCGAGCGAACCCGGTTGGGCGTTCGGAGAAGAGAGATCTCGAACTGCTCGAGCGCTTTTTCTTCCATGCCTTGCGCGAGGAGCATTTCGCCATAGAGCTCGTGCGGAGGCTTCACCGGGGTGTCAGTCGGCGATTCACCCGGAGGTCCTGACGGCGGTACCATCGTCTCCGCGATCGCCACCGCTTCTTTCATCTGAGCCAAAGCGTCAGCTTTGCGGCCTTCGGCTTCGGCGACGATGGCCTCCACTTCCTTCCAGGAAATCGTTACTTGCTTGCGACCGGGCGCATCTTCTTCCATCTTCGCTTCGAGGTCTTTGAGCCCCGAAGCGGCCTTCTTCGCGGCCGCGATGTCGCCGGTCTTGGCGGCGCTCATGCCGTTGGCGAGAAGAACGGCCGCGGCGGCGCGCTCGTCGATCTCCCCGGTGCCACGCACTTGCTTGAGGACGGTGTCGATGTTGTTCACTTTCCAGTGCTCGCTCTCGACAACCTGAAGCGACTCCATGCGCATGAGCGTATTGCCGATCCGTCTCGTTGCGTCGTCGCGTTTGGAGACGGCGCGGATCTCTTCGATGGTCTCCTGAGCTTTCGCGTATTGTCCCTGCTGCAAGTAGCCATATTGGAGCCAGTAGAGCGCGTGCCACGAGTGCCGCGTCGGCGACAAGCCTTTGCGCTTCGCGCGTGCGACGGAGGCGTCATAGGACTCGGTGTTGCGCTCGACGACGTGATCCCACATACCGTGCTGCACGAAGATGTGCGCCGGCATGTGTAGAGCGTGTACGGCAGCCGGAGCGATCTCGGAATACTTGTGCGCCGCGTAAAGCGCGATGGGCGCATGGATCGGATCGTCATAGGCGTGGATGACGTAATGCGCGGCACCCGGGTGATCGGGATTGGCGCGAAACACCAACTGCGCGATGGAGCCGGCCTTCATGTCTTCACGGATGCTATCTTCGCCGCGAACGTTCGTCCGCATCAAGGCCAGCGCATAGAGCGTGGCGGCTTCGTGGTCTTCGGGATAAGCCTCCCAGAGACGGCCCATCGCATCCGAATAAGCGAGCGAGCGCTCTTGCGGCGAGCCGGCACCGAAGAGAAGCTCCACCGCTTCCATGTAACCGCGCTCACGTTCCGTCGGTGCTTTCTCGAGCCGCTCTTTTTTCGTTGTCCCGAGCTTCTTGAGAGCCGCGCGGCCAGCGGAGACATCTGTCGACGTCGCCGAGAAGTGATGGCCTACGTAGTGGCTCAACGCTTCACCCCAATAGGCGAGGTAGAAGTCCGGGTCGATCTTTTGTGCTTCGTGAAACGCTTCGATGGCGTCTTCCCACTCGAAGCTATGAACCATGCGGAGGCCGTTCAAAAAAGCGTCCTGGGCTTCGGCGGAGCCCGAATTCGGAATGTCGATCGTGCCGAGAACTTTCCGTTGCGCGTAGCCCATACAGGCGATCGAAAGAATCAGGACCAGCGCGATGAGCCACGTAGATTTCATATGGATGCCTCCCAAACGGTACTTTTATCAAAATTCCTAGCCTCGTCGCCACTAGGATAGAGTGTGTGCGAGATAGGCCACCGCGACGCCCGCGAGCGAGAGCGCGGGGACCGCCATGGATGCGCTCGCCCGTCGCGCTTCGGGCAAGAGCCGGCTCGTTGCGAGGTACAAGAACATCCCTGCGAACCAGCTCAAGAGCAGTGCGAGGAGTGAGGTGGGCAGTACCAAAAACGACTGCGCGATAGCCCCAAAAACCGGCGCCACGGCCGTGATGACGAGCATTCCTATCGTCTCACGCACGTTGTGCTCGGTACCGAGCATGACGCCCACGGCGCTCACGCCGTCGGCGAGCTTGTGAAGCAGGACCGCGAGCGCGAGCGAGACCCCGATATCCTCGCCGGCGCGAAACCCTTGGCCGATGACCACGCCGTCAAAGAAGCTGTGGGTTGCCAGGCCGATGGCGCCGCCGAGCCCCACGAGCCTTGTTCTGCCCTTGGCGTGGCTCCCGCGCTCGAGCAGATAGAAGCTGAGAAATCCAACAGCGCAGAACAGCCACACGAGGTCCGAGTCGAGCATGCTGTCACTGTCTTCCAGCAATTGCCACGCATCCGGGAGGAGCACGATAACCGCGCCTCCGATGAGCGCGCCTGCGCAAAACGCGAAGACTTCAGCTTTTCGGTCGTGCAGATAGAGCGCCGCCAGCCCGCTCAGGAGCGTTACGACGAAAGTGGCAATGGAGACGTATAGGACTGTATTCAAGAGGGCATCATACGCGAAAACAACAGCCTTGACAGATATGGGCTCATCCGAGTACTATCCATACCTCAGTCAAGAGGCGATTCTAAAGGCCACGGCTGTTCCTGGTGCCCTTGTTTGCGAGGTGGGGATGGAGCATGGATAGAGGAGTAGCCGGTCTCTCGTGATTGTAATGCGAGGGGGAAGAATCTGAGAGGCGGCGCCTTTATACCGGTTGGGACTTCATCCTCACCTCATCATACTTCCGCCTGATCAGATTTTCAGATTTTCAGCTTACTGCGGCCAGCACATCCTTCTTGCTGCTCGACCACTCCTCGGCCGACATGATCTCTGGACCGAACTCGACGATACGCGGCAGCAACTTGAAGATGCTCACTTGGGTCCACTCCGTCCCTTGGCGGGGTCGAAATTCTCGCTGGTTCAATTCCGCGGCGATCTTGGATAACGGGTGGTCGCCGGCAATCATCGCGATGACGAGCGTCATGACTTCTTTCTCGATCGGATCGACCTCGAGATGGGCGCAGTCGGCAGAAATGCGTAATCCGTAAGGAACGGGGCGTTGATATTGACGCGCCTCCTCGGCCGATGGCTGGGGCTCGCGCGCCCACTCGATCGCGACCGGGTGCCATCCTTCATTCTCTTTGGCCGCCCACTGGTCCGGGCTGGGTAGGGTCGATACAGGCTCTCGCCAGAGTTCACGGGTCATAGGACTCCTCCTTGCTCGATCGAGTAGCAAAGCACGTGCCACGAACCGACCCCTGTAATTACACTCCGTGCGGGCCGGTGGCGTCCGCCACTGGGATGATCGTTGACCGGTTCCGCTACAAGTTCAAATACTCTTTGAGGCGCCGCGTGTGGGAGCGCGATACCGGGATCTCGGTCTCGTTCCGGTCCGCCATCTTGAGCTGGATCGTGCGGTTGAACCATGGGACCACTTCCTTGATGCGCTGCAAATTCACGATGTACGAGCGGTGGACGCGCCAGAACACGTCAGCGTCGAGCGAGGCCGTGAGCTCGTCGAGCGTGCGCACGTTCGATGTGCCAGTGACCCGATCCGTCGCGATCGTCACGACACCGTCTTCCACCATTGCGTAGATGACGTCCGAGGCATCGACGAGCATGAAGCGGTCCCCGACTTTGACGACGAGGCGCTTTTGCGCGTTCGTCCGCTCGAGGGCTCCGAGGAGCCGCTCGAGCTGGCCTGCAATAGGCTTCCCCTCTTTTTCGTGGGTGATCCTCGATACGGCCTCGCCCAGTCGCGTTTTGTCGACGGGCTTCAGCAGATAATCGACGGCATTGACTTCGAAGGCTTTGATCGCATAGCGATCGTAGGCCGTCACGAAGATGAATCGAGGGACATCGTCTCGGCCCATGAGCTCGCGCACCACTTGGAATCCGTCGAGGCCTGGCATCTGGATGTCGAGAAACAGAAGCTCGGGTGCGAGCCGTTCCACGAGCGCGACGGCCTCGAGGCCGTTCTGCGCCTGGCCAACGACTTCGACCTCCGGGACCGATTCGAGAAGAAAACAGAGCTCCTCTCGTGCGAGCTGTTCGTCGTCGACGACGAGGGCACGGACGCTCACTAGTGTCCTGTATCAGTGGTTCGTTGTATAAAGCTCGAGGCCATTTTGTGGGCTGGCGAGGCGTGACGACGACATCATATCTAGATATTCCGAGCCGCCTTCCGCAGCGAGCCTGTCGAGCGGAGGGCTAGGCCGAAGGCCGAACTGCAAAGAAGCCGCAACGAAGCCAGCGCGCAAAAGGGCCCGAGATTTATGTGACGAACTACTGATACAGGGCACTAGCTGGCTCGCAAATGGGAGATATCGACGTCGGGGATCTCGATCCGCGCCACGGTGCCCTCGTGGGGAGCGCTCACGAGCTCGATCTTGCACTGCTCGCCATAAATGACGTTCAGTCGTTCGTTCACGTTCGCGATACCGATCCCATGGCCTTCGGCGGCGGGCTCGCCTTGGGGGAGGCCGTCACCATTGTCTTCGATCTCGATGATGACGGCGCCCATCCCGCGCCGGGTGCGGATCACGATGCGCCCGCCCTCGAGACGGGTCGAGATGCCGTGCTTGACGGCGTTCTCGACGAGAGGCTGGATGATCATCGACGGCACGAGGGTGTTGAGCGTGTTGTCATCGACTTCTTTCTCGACGACGAGCTTGCCCGCGCCGAAGCGAACCGACTCGATGTCGAGATAGGAGTCGATGAACTCGAGCTCTTCTTTGAGCGGCACGAAGTGCTCCTGCTCTTCAAGAAGCTTTCTCAGAATGCTCGAGAGCTTCCGGATGAGACGCCTCGCGACCTCGGGGTTGGTACGGGTCGCCGACGCAATAGAGTTCAACGTGTTGAACAGAAAGTGGGGATTGATCTGACTCGAGAGCGCTTGGAGTCGGGCCCGGACCACGAGCACTTCTTGCTCGGCGAGCTTGCGCTCGAGACGGACGTTGTTCCAAATCTTCAGAGGAATGCCGAGCGCCGCCAGCGTGCTGATGTAAATGGCGAGCATGACCCAGGGATTCTGCGAGGACAGATGGAAGACGAGACCGGGAAACTCCGAACCGACGAAGATGCGCAAGGATTCGAGCGCGAGCGTGACCGCGAAAATGACGACCTGCCAGTCGAAGATGCGGTCTCGGATCGCCGTCTTGCCGATCCGGTAGAGGTTCAAGAAGATGAGTGGTGAAAAGCTCCAGATGTCTTCTTTACGGCACAGCTCACGAACGATACCGCCGCTCACACCGTAGAGCACCCCGAGCGGCAACGCGAGGAGCTCGCCGTTGAACGCGGCGGGCGCACCCACCATGAGACCCACGGCCGCTCCTGTCAAAGGGCCCGCGAGCAAGCCGACGAGCACCGTACCCGAGAGCGACAGGTCGGCCGCGCCGTAGTTCAAGAGAAGACGGACGATGACCCCCGAAGACAAGAGCATCCCCGATAGAAGTGCGAAGATGAGCTTTTCCTTGAGGGAGAGCTCCGTTTTGTAGAGAAGGCTCTTGAAGGCGCCGAAGCGAATCAAGAGGCTCGCGATCGAAGCCATGACGCCCAGCTTGACCAGGATAGTGACCATGACCAGCTGGTCGGGCGATAACGTCGTTCCCATGAGAGTTAAGCCGAAAATAACATGGCGCGAAAGCGCCCACAAGCGACGCCCAGGTCAATATTAATGTCCCACTCGGGGATGGTTGAAATCCCACGCCTTTAGGCGAAGCCTTTAGGAGGCTTGGGGTACGATCCCCAGGTGAAAGGATATCGTAAATCATCGCACACGACGTACCAGTTAAACTATCACTTCGTATTTATCACGAAGTACCGCAAGCCGGCCTTGAGAGGGGATGTAGCGGTTCGTCTCCGGGATCTCATCCGGGAGATCTGTGCTCGGAACCAGATAGAAATACTGAAGGGTCATGTGCGGCCTGAGCACGTGCACCTGTTGCTGAGCGTGCCGCCGAATTTGTCGCCGAGTCGAGTGATGCAGTTGATCAAGGGTAAGATGTCGAATCGTCTGATGCGCGACTTACGGACGATGCGGAAGGAGTTCTGGGGTCGGCACCTATGGGCACGGGGTTACTTCGTGGTGACAACGGGCAACGTGACGGATGAGGTGATAGCGAAGTATATAGAGTTGCAGGGTGCCGTGCCCCAGGACGACGATTCTTTCAAGGTCAGTGAGTAGTGAAACGAGGCAAGGACAAGCCGACTTTAGTCGGCGACGTGAACCCATCGCCTTTAGGCGATGGAGCGCACGCGCTCAGTATGCCTCTCCTGCCATTTCAGTGGATCCTCTCGAGGGTGAGACCGCCACAGTTTAGGTAGACGAGACTGATGAGAGCTTCGGCAGAGTGGAGTCCAAAGCTGCGGTGGCTCAGCAGCCGGATTTTGTTGTTCATTCCTTCGAGTCGGCCGTTGCTGAGTCTCCACGTGACCCACGCGATGACGCCATCGAAGTGGCTGCGGATCATCTTCGCCGCGCGTTTGACGGGCTCTATCCTCGAGCTCATAGCGCGCCGCAGCCATCCTCGGAGAAACTTCTTGGCCCATGTCTCGGTTTTGTAGGTGTAGAGGTCCATGAAGTCGTCGCGCAGAAGCATGGCGCGGTAGAGGCGACGATTAGCTCGCACCTGCTCGCGGAGCACCCGTTTGTCTTTCGCGCTGCGGTTGTGTTTGGCCTTGAGAAGGGGAAACTTGGTGTTCTTGAGGTTGCGCCGGGCAGTCCCTTTGAGCTCGCGCACCAGCTCGCGCTGGGTCTTATCCACGGCCTCGTTCAGATGCTTGACGATGTGGAAGCGGTCAAAGATCACCCGTGCCTGAGGAGCCTTTTTGCCGACGACAGTTATGTACGGCTCCCACATGTCCATGCTGACCGCTTCGAGCTCCGCGGCTCTTTGTGGTCCGAGCTTGCGGAAAAACCGCAGCAGCGTCTTGGCCTTGCGCTCCTTTCCCGCCCAGACGACCCGGCCGCTGAGATGGTCTATTACCACTGTTAAGTACTTGTGGCGTTTGCGGTAGCTGATCTCGTCCATCCCAATCACCCGCAATCCATCGAGCTCGCGCCGCTCATCCCGCTGCTCGGCAACCACTCGCTGGATGATCCGTCGCACCGAACGCCACGTCACTCGGAAATAGTTCGCTACGGCCGGTACGTGTCAACAACTTTGAGACACTCGCGAGCTGCATTTAGTGAGCCTCGATTAGCGTCGGGAGGCTCGTGGCGCCGGTGCGGTCCACATCTGCATCGATCGAGATATCGTTTCGTGGAGCAGAAAAAGGGGGTACCCCAGGTATGGACGCCGCCGCGAGAGTGGCTTGTGCGGCATTCAGGAGCGTCGTTTTCTCCGTCGGCGGGTTGATCCAAGCCTGAGGAGGCAAAACGGGAGGTTGTGGCGTTTCGCGAACGAAGCGTTCGGGATGAGTCCGATGAGCTTCGAGAAGGATCTGGCGCCGAGCGGTGGTGAGCTGTTCGGCGCGACCATAGTGAACGTCGGCCGGCGTCATGAAGCCGATTCCTGAGTGCCGGTGCTCGTAGTTGTAGTAGTCGAAGAAACCGCCGCAGAACAGCCGGCCGTCTTCGGCGGAACCAAAACGGCTCGGAAACTGAGGGCAGTACTTCATCGTCTTGAACTGGGACTCGGAGTAGGGATTGTCGTTCGAGACGTAAGGTCTGGAGTGGGTCTTGGTAACTCCGAGGTCAGCCAGGAGCAGAGCCACGGGCTTGCTTCTCATCGAGCTGCCACGGTCCGCGTGAAGGGTGAGCTGGTCGGGTTCAATGTCCTGCTTGCGACAGCTCTCGGCGATGAGGCGTTGCGCGAGCGCCGCACTTTCTCGGTGAGCCAGCATCCAGCCAACCACGTAGCGGGAGAAGATGTCGAGGATGACGTAGAGGTAGTAGTAGGTCCACTTGACGGGGCCACGAAGCTTCGTAATATCCCACGACCAAACCTGGTTGGGCGCTTCGGCCAGCAGCTCCGGCTTCGTGTAGTTCGGATGGCGCCGTTGGTTCCGGCGCTCTCGGACCTCGCCGTGCTCCTCCAAAATCCGATACATCGTGCGAATCGAGCAGAGGTAGGTTCCCTCGTCCAGAAGCGTGGCCCACACCTGGGCGGGCGCCTTGTCGACGAACCGCTCACAGTGCAAGGCCCCGAGGACTTCCTCGCGCTCAGTCTCGTCGAGGGCTCGGTGCGGCCGAGGACGCCGCTTCGGTTCGGGCGTCACCTGGCGCCTGCGATACAGCGTGGAACGAGCCACACCCAGAGCCTCGCAGGCTTCCGTCGTCTGCCCAATCTGCCCCGCCAGCTCCTCGGCCGCCACCATCAGTCGTTCTCGTAGCTGTCGAGTGGATTCAGGGGGACCCCCAGTAATTCGGAGGTTTTTTTTTGGGTCTCCAACATTGTCTCCACCCGAGCCAGGCGACGTTGGAGCCGGGCGTTCTCGCGCTCGAGCTCCTTGACCCGTGGATCCTCGGCCTTTGCCTTCCGGCCTCGCTTTCTCGAGGCCAACCCCGCTTTGGCGACTTCGTCACGTTGGCGGCGCCAACTCGATAAATGCGACGAGTACAGGCCCTCTCGACGCAGAAGAGCAGCAACGTCACCGTCACCCTTGCAGGCATCGGCCTCACGCACTATCCGCAGCTTGTACTCCGCGGTAAAGCGTCGACGCTTCGCTTGCTCGCTCACTTCGGGATCCAGGACCCCCGCCGCATCGCGGCCGGCGGGATCTCCAGTCGCCCTACGGGCTCCCTCCGATCCCGCCGAGGTCTCTCTCTCAATCAACATACTTATGCATTGATCCTCCTCCGCCCTCTACACTAATTTCAAGGGGCGAAGTGTCTCAGCGATGTTGGCACAGAGGGGGCGCTGACGTCCGTCCTCTGTGCCAGCCACGCTACCTCTTGTTCGAAGCTTTTGGTAAAGCGGCTTCCCTTGTCGGCCCAAGGCACCTTTTCTCTGACCACTCCACACCGCCGACATACCACTCGTCGGATCGAGTAGCGAAGATAGGTCCGGACACCGAACAGGTCCAAGTGCCGCCAGTAGCGATTGTAGCGATCTTTGTTCTTGCGGACCTTTCGTCCGCAAATCCCGCACAGAGGCTTCCTCCTCCGTGGTACTACATCCACCACCACTCTGGCTTTGTCCGCCTGGAAGTGGAAACCTCGGACCCACAGGCCTTGCAATCCGATGAGCTTGTTGACTAACGTAGTAACGCGCATCGCGGGAACGCTCTTTTCTCTTTCGGAAAAAAAGATTCTAGCGTTCTCGCCGATGCGCATCTACACATGGCTTACCCTCTCAACCCACGGGCCTCACCAAATGCCACTGCCCCTCAGCGGGAGACGAGGCTGTGGGAAACGCCCCCACGGTTCTGGTCGTTCAGACCTTGCTCACGACTGAGTTCTCTTCGAAGCCTGGAAGGGCGTTTTCCATAGCCTCCACTAATCGAGCCCCCCCTTCCTTATTCCATATGAATTAATCTTTCTTGTATATATATCAGGAGGGGCCTGTGGGCGCTCGTGGGAAACGCGAAGCGTTTTCCAAGCGATTGTGGAAAACGCCGCTCCACGTTTGTACGTGCTCACAACCTTTCCCTAAACGCCTCTCTCGCCCGGAGTTTCCGGCGTTTTCCACAATCGCGGCAGCGTCCATAGACCATGCCCACCAACACAAATCAGATCCCCCGAAACGACAGGAGAACCATTAATATGACGTCGCTCTAAAAACGCGAAGCTCTAGGGCTCGGCGGTCAGCTCGAGAACGAGCCGCCCGGTCGTGCCCGCCGCGTTCGGAAATCGCCACGTGGAAGCTTCCCCCAGAAGGCGCGGATTCACTTCCGGAATGGAGGAGCGCACGATCTTGACGTCCTCCGGTGCGCCGTTCGCATCGATATCGAGCTCGAGCTCGATCGTGCCGACGAGGCGGACGTCGAGCGGGCTCTCGAGGATGGGCAACTCGACATCGGGTGGAAGCGACAGCATGACGGGAGCCTCGCCCTCCGGCTCGTCTGTGAGGCGAAGTGTCACCGCCAAGATCAGAAAGACGCCAAAGTTCCGAAGCCGGTCATAGACCTCGCGACGGTGGTCGGCGTCGCTGTAATCCCGAAAGTGCGACAGGTACTCGCTCGCGGAGAGCTCGAGGCCGGGGCCGCTCACGACGAACGTCCCGCCGGCGCGGAGCTCGATCGTCTTCTCGAACGAGCGTTGCGACTCGTTCCGACGTTTGAGCTCGCCGGTTACGGTAGCCTCGAACGTGCCGCGCTCGAGAAACTCGCTGAGGTCGATGCGTGTCTCGAAGCTCCGGGACCTCTTTTCCACCTTGAGATGAGCGGCGCCACCTTCGACCTTTACCGTTTCCGTTCTCAGGGTCGCGAGAAAAGAGTCGGGCACTTTGCGCGCGATGGTCGCGAGCCACTGGCGATCCGTTACCCCCGCCCCATCGGTCTCGATGAAAAAGGCGAGCGACTCCATCGCCTGGAAGTCGGGTGAGGTGCTGCGAGCTTCGAACAGGCGAAAGTCGACGACGAGATTGTTGGGGAGGTCCTCGCCGTGTGCGGAGGGGGTGGTCATGACGAGCGCAAAACCAAACGCGGCGATGAGCTTCGAGTCCATACGAGGAGGTCTCCCGAGTCGTCAGCCCATAGCGGGCTTGATCTGTTCCGTCTGAAGTAAGCCGGCGACAATTCTCGCCGTGTGGTAATGGCATACGTGTGAGCGATCGAACAGCTCGCCTACCGTCACGGGCGCTTGTAAACACTCCCAGATCTGGTGTGCGTCCGCCTGGCCTTTGGTCTCGGTCCAGACAAGCTTGTCCGCGTTGCGCTCGAGAAGCGTGTTGTCGGCCGGCAATTCCTCGAGGAGGATCTTGAGCTCGTCTTGGAGCCGCACCGAGTCCATCATCAAAGCCATGGCGGGCACAGTGATCCCAGGATCCGGTCCGTCCGCAACCGCGTCATCGGCTCTGCTCTCGAACAAGAATTGGCCGCCGGGGAGCGCCTGGAAGAGATGGTGCACGGCTTCGTCTCCGCGACGTTGTCCGTAACAAGCGCGAAAGATATTGCCGCCCTGGAAGAAAAGCTGCGCGACCATCGTCTTGTCGATCGAAAGGGTCATGACACCCGACTGCGAAGAACTGATGAGCGTTTGCACCACCGTAGCGAGGTCGAAATAGCCGAGATCGCCCTGAAGCTCTCGCTTCACTTCGCGGTCGGGAAGGTCCTCCAAGACCGCGACGAGCCGATGCGCGAGGATGACCGCCATTTGGGCCGCGAAGCCCGAGTGGTTCGTCATCAGGTCGTCGAACAGCGCGCGATCAATGAGCAGAAGCTCGGCGCGCTGGGGCACCCGAACATCCGCGCTCCGTTCGGAGCTCGTAAGCAGCGCCATTTCGCCAAAGCTCTCCCCGCGCCCGAGATAGGCGAGGGGAGGGCCTTCCGCCGGATTGACGACCTCGACCACGCCCGATTTTACGACGAATAGGCTGTCGCCCGGGGTCTTCTTTTTGACGACCAGCTGCCCGGTGCCAAACGTGATCGTTCGGCCCTCTGTCACGATGGTCTGGATCACCGATTCCGGCATGTCCCGAAACAGAGCAGTGTCACGGAGAAAGCTAATATCGTCCAGCTCGCCAAAATCGTCCGCAGTCATACGCTCCAAGGGTAATGCCAAACGTTGAGAACACGCGATTATATCGATGCCGCGCCACGGACGCAAAACGAGAGCTCGGTCGGGGCGAGCCCAGGGTCGCGTGAAATGCTAAAATAGCGTAAGCCATGACGAAGCAGCACAATCGGGTCGTGTTTCAGATCTACCTCCACGGGGCGACGTAGAGCCTTCGATCGGGTACCCGGCAACTCCGGAAACATCATTGCCCGAGCGCTATTGAGCGCTATTGAAATTGAGGTTCTCCTGTCGTTTCGGGGGATCTGATTTGTGTTGGAGGGCATGGCCTATGGACGCTGCCGCGATTGTGGAAAACGCCGGAAACTCCGGGCGAGAGAGGCGTTTAGGGAAAGGTTGTGAGCACGTACAAACGTGGAGCGGCGTTTTCCACAATCGCTTGGAAAACGCTTCGCGTTTCCCACGAGCGCCCACAGGCCCCTCCTGGTATATATACAAGAAAGATTAATTCATATGGAATAAGGAAGGGGGGGCTCGATTAGTGGAGGCTATGGAAAACGCCCTTCCAGGCTTCGAAGAGAACTCAGTCGTGAGCAAGGTCTGAACGACCAGAACCGTGGGGGCGTTTCCCACAGCCTCGTCTCCCGCTGAGGGGCAGTGGCATTTGGTGAGGCCCGTGGGTTGAGAGGGTAAGCCATGTGTAGATGCGCATCGGCGAGAACGCTAGAATCTTTTTTTCCGAAAGAGAAAAGAGCGTTCCCGCGATGCGCGTTACTACGTTAGTCAACAAGCTCATCGGATTGCAAGGCCTGTGGGTCCGAGGTTTCCACTTCCAGGCGGACAAAGCCAGAGTGGTGGTGGATGTAGTACCACGGAGGAGGAAGCCTCTGTGCGGGATTTGCGGACGAAAGGTCCGCAAGAACAAAGATCGCTACAATCGCTACTGGCGGCACTTGGACCTGTTCGGAGTCCGGACCTATCTACTCGATCCGACGAGTGGTATGTCGGCGGTGTGGAGTGGTCAGAGAAAAGGTGCCTTGGGCCGACAAGGGAAGCCGCTTTACCAAAAGCTTCGAACAAGAGGTAGCGTGGCTGGCACAGAGGACGGACGTCAGCGCCGTAGCGAACTATTTCCGAGTGACGTGGCGTTCGGTGCGACGGATCATCCAGCGAGTGGTTGCCGAGCAGCGGGATGAGCGGCGCGAGCTCGATGGATTGCGGGTGATTGGGATGGACGAGATCAGCTACCGCAAACGCCACAAGTACTTAACAGTGGTAATAGACCATCTCAGCGGCCGGGTCGTCTGGGCGGGAAAGGAGCGCAAGGCCAAGACGCTGCTGCGGTTTTTCCGCAAGCTCGGACCACAAAGAGCCGCGGAGCTCGAAGCGGTCAGCATGGACATGTGGGAGCCGTACATAACTGTCGTCGGCAAAAAGGCTCCTCAGGCACGGGTGATCTTTGACCGCTTCCACATCGTCAAGCATCTGAACGAGGCCGTGGATAAGACCCGGCGCGAGCTGGTGCGCGAGCTCAAAGGGACTGCCCGACGCAACCTCAAGAACACCAAGTTTCCCCTTCTCAAGGTCAAACACAACCGCAGCGCGAAAGACAAACGGGTGCTCCGCGAGCAGGTGCGAGCTAATCGTCGCCTCTACCGCGCCATGCTTCTGCGCGACGACTTCATGGACCTCTACACCTACAAAACCGAGACATGGGCCAAGAAGTTTCTCCGAGGATGGCTGCGGCGCGCTATGAGCTCGAGGATAGAGCCCGTCAAACGCGCGGCGAAGATGATCCGCAGCCACTTCGATGGCGTCATCGCGTGGGTCACGTGGAGACTCAGCAACGGCCGACTCGAAGGAATGAACAACAAAATCCGGCTGCTGAGCCACCGCAGCTTGGACTCCACTCTGCCGAAGCTCTCATCAGTCTCGTCTACCTAAACTGTGGCGGTCTCACCCTCGAGAGGATCCACTGAAATGGCAGGAGAGGCGAAATTGACAGGCTCGATCCGCGCGCGGCGTCGAACCGCGCAAATCCCCACGAGATAAGAGGTGACACGATGTTGACGATGAAGCCCACCGATGTACGCGGCACGCTCGAAAAGCACATGCTGGTCGATGGACTCGACCTCGTCTTCGACCTGGAGCGAAGTCAGGGCTCGTATATCTACGACAGCCGTGCAGGCCGTCGTTTCCTTGATTTTTACTCTTTCTTCGCAACGAACCCGGTCGGCATCAACCATCCCAAGATGCGCGACCCGAACTTCATGAAACAGATGGCGGATGTGGCGATCCACAATCCGAGCAACTCCGACATCTACACGATCCCGATGGCGGAGTTCGTGGACACGTTCTCCCGGGTGGCCATTCCGGAGTCCCTACCGCATCTGTTCATGGTTGCGGGGGGCTCGGTTGCTGTCGAGAACGCTCTGAAAACCGCCTTCGACTGGAAAGTGCGCTTCAACGCGAAAAACGGCGTCTCGGGTGATAAGGGCCAGAAGATCCTCCACTTCCAAGAAGCCTTTCACGGGCGCACGGGCTATTCGCTTTCGTTGACGACCACGGCCGATGCGCGCAAGACCATGTATTTCCCAAAGTTCGACTGGCCGCGCATCAGAAACCCCAAGATCACGTTCCCGCTCGCGGACCATGTAGAGGCCGTCGCCGCCGCCGAGAAAAAGGCCGTCGAGCAAATCAAGCAGGCCCTCGTCAACAACCCTGACGACATTGCCGGGCTCATCATCGAGCCGATTCAAGGCGAGGGCGGCGACGGTCATTTTCGTCCCGAGTTTTTTCACGCGCTTCGCGAGCTCGCCGACGAAAACGAGTTTCTGTTCATCGTCGATGAAGTGCAGACGGGCGTTGGCATCACGGGGAAAATGTGGGCCTATCAGCACTTTGGGTTCGAGCCTGACATCCTTTGCTTCGGCAAGAAAACCCAAGTGTGCGGGATTCTTGCCGGGTCCCGGATCGACGAGGTGGAGCGCAACGTATTCTCCGAATCGACACGCATCAACTCGACGTGGGGTGGCAACCTCGTAGATATGGTGCGGTTCGGCCGCTATCTCGAGATCATCGAGCAAGACAGCCTCGTTGACAACGCGCGCGATGTCGGAAGCTATCTGCTCGAAAAACTCCACGCCTGCGCGGCCGAGCGAAGCGAGCAAGTCTCGAACGTCCGCGGACGCGGCCTCATGTGTGCTTTCGATCTCGAGAGCCGCGACGTGCGCGACCGCTTCTTGAAGCTCGCCTTCGACCATGGCCTGCTTCTGCTCGGCTGTGGGATATGCTCGGTGCGCTTCCGGCCCGTTTTGACCGTCTCGAAAGAAGATATCGACCAAGGGCTCTCCGTCGTGGAGAAGATACTCGCGGAGCTCGGTTGACGGGTCCTGGGCCGTTGCCTAGAATTACGGATAAAGCCCAGAATAAAGCTTACGCGAAAGGGAACGTCATGGACCTTCAAAGTCATGTACGGGTTTACAACGAAGCGCTCGGAGTCAAAGGGGCGAAGGGCAAGCTCCTTCAAGTTCACGAAAGCGGCTATTACGAGATTGCACTCGAAGTGAAAGAGCACTGGTACGAGGCCTTCTTGCCCATCAACGGCACGGTCCTCCTCGCGGCGGAGCCGATCGCGGTGCAGCAAGAAACTATTGCTGTCGAGCGTTATTGAGTGAACCGAAACAGGAACGCGAGGGTGGCCGCGGCCGCGAGCGGCACCGTCAGATTGTCCGCTCCGTAAGCCGAGCCGGCCTCGACCGAGGCGGCCACGGTGGCAGTGATGAGAGAGAACGCGACGGCCTGGTGCCAGCCGAGCCCGCCCGAGCCCGCGAGAATCGGGGCCATGACGAGACCGGAGGCGAGGAACATCGCGAGAGTGCCTTCCATGCTCCGCATGTGAGCGAACGAGCGGAATTTCCGCGTCCCAAAGCGCCTCCCCACGAGCGCCGCCGCCGCGTCTCCAAAAACCGCGCCAACGATGGCGGCGACGCCTATCTCGATGCGGTCGTTCCAGAAGAAAGCCAGGAGCGACGCACTCGCGAGCGCTAGAAAGACCGGGCCTAGGCTCGGACCAGAATCCTCGATACCAACGAAGAGCTCGAAACGAAACGAGAGATAGAGAAGCACTGCGAGCGCGCCGTAGACGAGTACGGCGGCGCCTTTATCTTCGAACAGGCGTGCGGCGACGAGCGCCCAAGCCCCGGTCCCCACGAGGAAGATCTTGCGCGTGACGTCCGACGCGACATGGACGCGACGGCGCAAGGTCTCTACCAGCACGAGCAGGACAGCGAAATAGCCGGCCGCTAGCGCCATGGTTTGGAGGTCGCGGTTCATGTACGGAAGGCTACCACGGGCTATAATGCGTTTTCGGCGACGAGGAAAAACTATGTCAAGAATGCGTGGCGCATCCTGGATCGTGTCGATTTTAGCCGCCTCGTTGATCTTGGCTGTCGCAGGCCTCTCGCCGGCCGAGGTCGTCTATCTGAACAACGGAGACGTCTTGCACGGTGAGCTCGTGGCGGCGAACAACACGGTCATCACACTCGAGACCCCCTACGGCAAGCTCGTCATTCCGAAAAAGGACATCCAGCGTATCGACTATGAGGGCGCTTCGGTTCCGTCCGTGGCGACGGGGCCAGAAGCCTCGGGAAACGTACCCGTGGAGTCTATTGCACGTGACCGCGGCGTCATCTCGCTACATCTGAGCGGCCGCTCGTTCTGGTACGCGTTCGAGTCCGGAAGCGACAACGCGGCCGATACGAGAATACGGGTGAGGATCTATATCGGCAACGCCCGCGCCTGCACGTTCGAAGATGAGATGCCCGACACGGTGGACGGCAGTACGCTCTACAACTCGTTCACGTTCTCACCGACCGACGCACTGCTCATCGAGACTCTGGATGGCTTCCAGTGCTCCGTTCTCGAAGCCGAGGAGGGCGACGTGTCGCTCCGTATCGATTTGCCGCCCTCGGCGAGCTCGGAACGCCAGATCATCCGAATGCTCTACGAGGTCAATGACGGTGACCGATCGTTCGAGCGCTGGGTCGACGTGGTCTCGCGATCGTTCTCGGTCGAAGTCGGCGCCGGGAGAGAAACCGTCGTCATGGTCCAACAGGATGCGTCCGGGCTCGAATATAAGGGCTTTTTCAAGAAGGCCATGAAAAACCTCGAGCTGTTTCAGCTCACCGTTCTCTCCACTGAGCTCAGGGACTGATCACGATCGGAGCTCGCGCTTCCTCTCTCGCCCTTGCGATCGCCCTCTTGTTCGACTGCGGCAGCGAGACCCCGCCGGAGCTTGGCTATGAGCTCGAGATGGAACGCTCGCCTTACTCGGGAACACTCGTCTTTCAATCCGATCGCGAGAGCGGGTGGGATATCTATCGCATGGAAGCGGACGGCTCGGGTCTCGTCCGCCTCACCGAGCACCCGGCGGCCGATCGGAACCCGGCGTGGTCTCCGGATGGCGAGCTCATCGCGTTCTCGTCCGAGCGCAGCGGCAGGGGCGATATCTACCTCATAGACGCCGATGGGGGGAACCTGCGCCAGTTGACGGATCATCCGGCATATGAGGGAGCGCCGCGTTTCACGCCCGACGGCGGCGCCATCGTTTTCGAGGGCGAGCGTGGCGGTCGTGCGGAGATCTATGAAGTCGCTCTCGATTCTGGGCGCGTCCGGAGGATCACGAGCTCTATCACCCGCAAGTTGGGGGCGTCCTACTCGCCGGACGGCTCAGAGCTCGCTTTCATGGAGAAGACCCTCATCCGTTGGCAGGTCTCCGTGCGTGAGAAGGCGAGTGGGTCGAAGCGGCGCGTCACAAGCGGCGGCGGAGCGTGCCGCCCCGCATGGTCGCCGGACGGCGCGCTTGTCGCCTATGTGAGCACGCTCGAGACCGACAAAGCGGATATATGGTTTCGGCAGATGTCCGGCTCGCGGGAAGGCAGCGTCTGGCGTGTGCCGACGCGGCCGAACGCGCACAACTACGACCCCTCGTTCTCCTCCGACGGATTGTCGCTTGCGATGGCCTCGACCATCGTGCGCGGTGACCATGAGCAGTGGGATATTTTCGTCATGGACGTCAACGGGCGCGGACTTTTTCGGCTCACCGGCGATGAAGGCAACGAGCGCTTTCCGGACTTTAAGCCATGAAAACGAGGAACCTCGTTCTCGTCCGCCACGGTGTCACGGATTGGAACGAAGACGGCCGTCTGATGGGACGCGTCGGTCTCGACATCAACGCGCGCGGACGCGCGCAAGCGGAGTGCGTTGCGCAAGCGTTGGCAGACGTCGCGATCGACGCTGTTTACTCGAGCCCGCAACCAAGAGCGAGGCAGACTGCCGAGCCCATCGCGGCGCCACACGGGCTTTCTGTCCGCGTCGAGCCTGGCTTCGACGAAGTGTGGCTTTCGGATGAGTGGAAAGGGAAGACACTCGCTGAGCTCCGGGGGGATAGCGATCTCGAGCGACTGATCGAGGACCCAACCCACCGCTCTGAAGCTATCGAGCCCATCGCCGAAGTTCAAAATCGAAGCGTCGCAGCCGCGGAGCGGCTTTTCGAAACCGGAACAGAGCAGACGCTCATGGTCGTCTCGCATGGCGATCCGCTGCGCGTGCTCATCGCGCACTATTTGAAACTGGAGCTCGCGAGCTTTCGACGCCTCGCCTGCGACAACGGCTCGATAAGCTGGATCGGTTTCAACCGGCGCGGGCCGCGGCTCGAGCTATTGAACTGGGTGCCGCAAGGCCTTCAGACGGGAAGCGGCAAGCCTGCCGCTCTCCAGAGCTCGTAGAACCTCTCGAGCGGAAAGCCGACGACGTTCGAGTAAGAGCCGTCGATGCGAGCGACGAGCATCCCGCCTTTTTCTTGCATGCCGTAGGCACCCGCTTTGTCGAGAGGCTCGCCGGTACGCACGTACCAGCGGATCTCGTCGTCCGATAACGGGCGAAATGTGACCCGCGTCGACGAGACCGCGCTTTGGATCGAATCGCGATCGCCGCGAACGAGCGCGATGCCGCTCAGAACCCGGTGACTGCGGCCGGAGAGTTTGCGGAGCATCCTTCTGGCTTCGCGCGCGTCGCGCGGTTTCCCGAGCAGCGAGTCGTCGAGGACGACGGTCGTGTCGCCGGCGGTAACCCAAGCATGAGGGAGTCTTTTGGCTACGGCGAGCGCTTTTTCGATGGCGAGCCGCCGCACGTAGCGGCGCACGGACTCACCGGGCCGGCGCGTCTCGTCCACGTCGGGCGCGACACGGCGGAACGGGATACCGAGCGCTTTCAACAAAGAAGCGCGGCGTGGCGACGACGAGGCGAGGATCACGGGCGTAGGTTTCATGAGCGCGCGATCCTATCGCGCTCGCGCACGGTGGTCTATTTTTTTCGGCGGCGCGGCCCCCGCTGCTGCCGCCGCTCGCGCGTGAACGTGCGGAAGAGCGATTCTTTCTCCGCGTCGGATGCTTGACGCAGCTCGTAGACGCGTCGATCGTGCTCTTCCTGCTCGAGCCGCGCTTCGGGATGACGGACGAGCGCGCTCCGCATCCGGGCTTCTTCCTGCGCCACCGCGCGTTCATGGGAAATGGCGGCGACGGTGATGAGCCGCTCGGCTTTCCGGTGGGCTTTTTCGACAGCGAGACGTTCATCCACGAGGTCGTCTTGGATCGCCGCACGGTGGGCGATGCGGGCGTCTTCGATGGACTCGTTGTAGTTCTCGCGCGCCTCCTCGAGCGCTTTTTCGAGCGCCTCGTCGGCGGCTCTTCGCAACTCGCGACGTTCCGTGAGAGGGCTCTTCCGTTCTTTATCGACGGCTTCGCGCCATTTCTTCCGTGCTTTCTGGGTCACTTCGCGCTTCTTGATGTCCGCTTTTCGCCGTCTGTCGCGATACTTCCGCTCCTCACGAAGCACGTCGCGGCGCCGCCTTTCTTCGGCGGCCACGATCTCGCGACCCCGCACGGCCTCCGTGTCGTCGATGGCGCGCAAATGGGCGGCCTTCGCCTTTTCAAGACCTCGGTGGTAGCGCGTCAAAACGCTCCTGGCGGGACTTCTTAGAAGCGTGCGATCGCGATCGCGATCCGCGGCGGCGAGTTCGCGCGCGCGGCGCGCTTCGAGCCGCTCGAGCTCTTCGGAAAGGTTCAATGTCAATTGCGCGAGTGTGTCCGCCACCGATGTCTCCCGGAATGCACGGTAGTCGTCCGGCGTGTCGATATCGATCGTCACACCTCCGTGCGAAACTTCCACTTCTACGAGATCCCCTTCGTGATCCCACACGACTCGGCGCGCGCCAACCTCCTTGGGGGCGGCGTGAAGCTCCGAGAAAACGGCGCTCGAGAACAAGACGGGGTGTCCACGGCGTCCTTCAAACGTTGGGAGGATGACGGGAGGCCGCTCGCGCTCGAAGCGAGCGATGAGCGTGTCGACGACCGCAGGGCTGGCATCGGGATGGTCGACGGGACAGACGAGCGCGCCGTCGACCGGCTCGCCCGACAAGGCTTCGAGCCCAGCAAGAATGGAAGACAACATGCCGTCGCGATAGCTTTCGTTCACGACGACGCGAGCGTTGCTGAAGTCGAGCTCACGACGAAGCGTCTCTCTGTGGTGGCCAAGCACGACGACGATGGGTCTCGCCGGCGTCGCGCCAAAAACCCGCAGCAAGTGGCCGAGAAAAGTGCTTTCCGTACCATCGGGCTCGGGGAAGGGAAGTAAGGCTTTCGGTGAGCCCATACGCCGGGATTCACCAGCGGCGAGGACGATCGCGGCGATCATGCTCGTGACATAATAACAACGTGCGCCGAGAACATGCTTCGCTCAAGGACGTTTTGCGACACGCGTTGCCGAAGGTAGCGAAAGAGCACATTTACTCGGTAGAGCTCGTAAGTCGACGATGGGTGGAAGTCGT
Organism: Candidatus Marinacidobacterales bacterium; assembly: GCA_965197495.1. GTDB lineage: Bacteria > Acidobacteriota > Vicinamibacteria > Marinacidobacterales > SMYC01 > SMYC01. Next base: position 7,363,918 of record OZ240210.1, on the reverse strand, counting down.
CGGCAGGGAGCTCGCGCGGCGCTCCGAGCCGGAAGCACTGAGCGAAGGCGTCCTGACGGTGCGCGTCACCGACGTCGTTTGGGGCCAAATGATCTATCGCTTGCAAAATCGCATCGTGCCGAAGCTCAACCGCGCGGTGGGGATGACTTTGGTGCGGCGGATCAACTTTACCAAAAGAAGTCGTCTGCACGGGCTGCCTCAAACTGAGGTGAAGGAGGTAGGCGAGCGCGCGCCTCTCGTGCCGCCCGCCGAGCTGAGCGCGCCGGCTTCCGGGATCGAAGACCCCGATTTGCGCGAGCTCGTGTTGCAGAGCGCGGCGCGGTACTTGAAAGCGAAGGAGCAGCGCAGGAGAACTTGATTCGATGCCTGATTCGATCGACGATATATTCATCGTCAGCGCCGTAAGGACGCCGACGGGCAAATTTCTGGGAGCTTTGAAGACGTTCAAGGCCACCGAGTTCGGCTCGCTCGTGGTCCGTGAGGCCATGAGCCGCGCAGGATTGAAGCCCGAAGAGCCCAACAATATCGACGAGGTCATTATGGGGAACGTCGTCTCGGCCGGGCTCGGACAAAACCCTGCGCGCCAGGCCGCGCTCGGGGCGGGATTGCCACCGGTGGTGGCGGCGCTCACGATCAACAAAGTCTGCGGTTCTGGATTGAAAGCCGTGATGCTTGCATGGCAAGCGATTGCCGCGGGCGACGCGGACATCGTCGTCGCAGGCGGCATGGAGTCGATGTCGAACGCCCCTTACCTCATCCCGCGGATGCGTGAAGGTTTGAGGCTCGGCCACGGCGAGCTTGTCGACGCCGTCGTTCACGATGGGCTCTGGGAGATCTACAACGATTTTCACATGGGGGTTACCGGCGAGATGGTCGCCGGGAAATATGATGTATCGCGCGAGCAAATGGACGCTCACGCGGCCGAGAGCCATCGGCGCGCGGCGGAGGCGACGGCCGCCGGCAAATTTCGGGACGAGATTCTGCCGATAGACATCCCGCAACGAAAGGGCGACCCCGTGGTCATGGACACGGACGAGCCCATCCGCGCCGATACGACGGCGGAGGGGCTCTCGAAGCTGAAACCCGTGTTCAAGAAGGACGGCATGGTGACGGCCGGAAACGCGCCGGGAATGAACGATGGCGCTGCGGCGCTCGTTGTCGCCTCAAAAGCGGCAGTGGAGAAGCGGGGCCTGACGCCGATCGCGCGCATCGTCGCCCAAGCGATTTCGGGTCTCGAGCCGGAGTGGGTGATGATGACACCCGTGCCGGCCGTCCAGAAGCTTCTCGAGAAGACAGGCTGGAGCAACGACGACATGGATCTCATCGAGCTCAACGAAGCCTTCTCGGTGCAAGCCTGCGCTGTCACGAAAGAGCTCGACCTCGACGCCGCGAAGACGAATGTTCACGGGGGCGCCGTC